>NZ_JASIRT010000015.1 GCF_030063475.1 Roseomonas sp. E05 | reverse complement strand
CGATGGTTTCTACAACCCCGTCCGGCGCCACTCCGCGCCCGACTTCACAAGCCCGGCCCTGTTCGAGAAGATGGCCGCAAACTGATCCAACGCCCCTCCAATAAACCGAAGCAAGTCCATCGAATGCCATGCTCTGACTTCATGGGGCAGGTACTTCGTCCGCGGTCACGGTGAACCCGACCAGCGAACAAGGGCCAAAGGTGGTGGCGAGTGCAACATCGGTTGCATCTCTACCCCGTGCCATGAGGATCCTACCGGTCCGGGGCGTGTTGTGCCTAGCGTCAAACGTGTACCAGCGGCCGCCCAGATAGACATCGAACCAGGCACTGAAGTCCATCGGCGCATCCGAGAGTGGCACTCCGATGTCGCCCAGATATCCCGTGCAGTAGCGCGCAGGGATGTTCATGCAGCGGCAGAGGGTGACTGCGAGATGCGCGAAATCACGACAGACACCGCGCTGTTCCATATGGCCGCTCCAGGCCGTCCTGGTGGGATCCGCATGTTCGTAGCCGAAGGCAATTCGGCCATGCACATAGTCGCAAATGGCCTGAACCCGAGCCCATCCCGGGGGGGTGCTGCCAAACAAGGACCAGGCAAGATCGGCGAAGCGGTCGGTATCGCAGTAGCGGCTGCCGAGGAGAAAGACCAGCGTTTCATCCGGCAGATCCTCAATGGAGTGCTGCACGGCATCCGGAGCGACGATGTCCGGCATGCCGGGATCCTGGATCAGGAAATCCGCCGAGATCGTGAGCCGGCCGGGCGGAGCAACGAGGCGGGTGCAGATATTGCCGAAACTGTCGCGGTATTCCGTCGTCCGGACCGGCGGGTCGAACGCGATCTGATGCGGGCCGACGACGTCGGGCAGGCGCGAAGGGTGGACGCTCAGCGCGAGCAGCATCGGGGTCGGTTGCGGGCAGTCATAAGTGACCTCATACCCGGCGCGGATCTGCATGGACGTACGCTCCTGCTTGAAGAACCGGTGATCTGTCAGGACAAAGGACGGGATGTGTCGGGCCGCGTGCCGGGCTGCGGAAATGGGCGGCTGCCGCTGCCATCGCCCTTGTCGGTGGAGGTGACGCTGACGTCCACCGTCATCCCAAGATTGTCGGAGGGGAATCCCATCCAGGTTCCGTGCAGCGGCACCGCCTGGGAGGGATCCCGTGCGATGGCGACCCGGATGAGGTCGCGGCTGCCGACGATGCCGTTGGTGGGATCGAACTCGACCCACCCGGCGCCTGGCAGATAGATGCGGACCCAGGCATGGGTCGAACCGCCCCCCACATGGCCGCCGTCCCGGCCTGGGCTGTACAGGTATCCCGAGACGAAGCGGGCCGCGAAGCCAAGCGACCGGGCGGCCTCGATCATCAGGACGGCGTAGTCACGGCAGGTGCCGCTGCCGAGCTTCAGCGTTTTGGCGGGCTCCTGGATACCCCGCTCATGGCGCGGAATGTAGGTCAGGCTGCGCTTGGCCGCGCAGGTCATCCTGGCCAGGAGGTCAAGCGTGTCGGTCGGGCCTTTGTCGCGCAGGAACTGGCGTGCCCAGCGGTCTACCGCCCGATCCGGATCGGGATAATGGCGCTCGACGGAGCGGGCCAGGTCCGGGATCTCCTCCGTTCCATAAGAGAACGGATAAGTTCGCGCATAGCCTTCCAGTTCGTATTCCAGAACATTCAGCGGTTGGTGATCTAGCTGGACGGTGCTCTCGAAGCGAAGCTCGCGAGCGCGTCCCTTGAAACGGGCGGCAGCGACGCTGTTGCCGAACACGTCGTGGATCCAGCGGATCTCCGTTGGTCTGGGCGTGATGTCGAGCCTGGTTTCGATCAGCCGTTGGTCATGCCCCTCGCGGGGGCGCAGCATCATCCTGTGCTCGCCGAAGCTCACGGGCTGCTTGTAATGGTAGACCGTCACATGGCGCACGGTCAGGATAGGCATGGGGTAGACCAGTTCTGGGACTGTGGCTGCGCGGCATTGGCTTCTCGATCGAAGAAGGCCCCCGCCAGACTGGTGCTGGCCGTGATCAGCCGTTGCTGGATCCCGCCGAGGAACTGGTGCAGCCCCTGCCGCAAAACCTCCTTAATGGTCAAGGCGCCGAGAGCCGCGTGTAGCTTCCTCAACTCCGCCTCGACACCTGCCCCAGCGGTCAGCGCATGGCGGGATCGGAGCACCGCCAAGAGGCGGACCGCCTCGCTGACGAAGGCCACCGGGCGCGGAAAGCGCGGGTGAAGCAACAGGAAGCCCGCCACACCCGCCGGGCTGACCCCGCTCGGGACCGCCCGAAGGTAGGCGTGGTCGGCGGCGGCGGAGCGGAGCAGGACATTCCATTGCACGACGCCAATGGGCGGCCCTGCATCTGAAACCTTCGAAAGAAGCAGGTGGTACTTGATGCCGAGCAGGCGGATGGCCTGATCGGCGCGTTCCAGGACAGGGCCGAGCCGGTGGAAATACGAGCCTTGGTCGCGGTGCAGCGTGCCCTTGGCGATGCCGGCATGGGCCTGGCAGGCCCCCTTGATCTGCCCGAGCAGGCGCGCGAAGTTGGATGGCGCGAGCGCCGCATCGTCAAGTCCGCTCAGCCATCTGCGGAAGACATTCAGCTGCGCCCAGATCCCGCTGGGAGCGATGGGCCGCAGAATCCGGACATTCTCGCGCGCCAGCGCAATGGCGCTCGCGATCGAGGTCAGGTTCTCCCGGTCGGTGACGTGGAACTGGAGCACGGCTTCGGCCGTGAGAGCTGCGCAGTAAAACGGCGCAGGGTCGTATTCCGTCAACACCGCACTGGATCTTCCCTTTTTTGGTGAACCAGACGAGAAAGGCGCGTCTGACATCCTGCATGATCCGTGCCACGGTCATGGAAGCGGACGTTTGGGAGGCAGATCCTCGCTGCCTTACGGCAAATCATTGCTCCGCGCCGGGGCTGACTCTCATCACGCGCAACAAGTTGTTGTATCGTCAGCACCAAGTTGGCCGGCGGCCAGTGCTCGCTCGGCATGGGCGGCAGGTCGCCGGGTGAACACAATCCCGGTCAGCGCGGCCCGCTCCGGCAACCGGGGGCGCTCACTCTTCGGCTTGGGCCGCTCCGGCGGCAACAACAGCGCGACCGCCGCCCATAGATCATCGGGAACAAGGGGCTTCGTCATACCCCCACAATGCCGCTCAGCAGGTTCCGTTAGAGGCTTTTGCTCTGTCGAAAGCCTCACGGTGTGAGCTGGAGGCGGACAAGGCGCTGGAGGTTATAGGCGAGGCCGCGAAGCAGAGCCTGGATGCGCGGGGTAGCCTCGACGCGGGCAATCAGCGCATCACCGCAACGGCGCTTGACGACAGACATGACAGCCTCGGCCCTCCAGCACTGCCGGTACGTGGCTTGGTCTACTTCTTTGCCTGGCGGTCCAAGCCTTATGGCCATCTTCTGACGCAGCGGGGTGGTGGCGGTGACCTGGACCGGGCAGCGCTTCTTGGCGGGGATCAGGTTGTCCGCTTTCAGTTCCTCGCGGCAGAGACGATGGTTGGCCTCGCCGCCGTACCCGGCCTCTGCGAGGAGTTGCTCGAAGGGCATAACGGCTGCGGCCGTTGTGGCGAGCGGCTCAACGTCGCAGGGCCCTGGCCTGACACGCTGGCCGAGTAGGATCTGCGCCCTGATCCAAAAGGCAAAGGCCTACTTCCTCCAGACGAGATGACGAGATGACGAGATGACGAGATGACGAGACTGGCGGCCTGAGGACAGCCATGGCCGAGCTTGCCCAGGCCGTCAGACTGCCCGACGGATGGGAACCACCTCAACCCACCCAGATCGCCTGGCGATGTTCTGCCCCACTGTGAACCTCAGGCCGTTTGCAACAGAACCAGGAGAAGACCTCCCGCATGACGCTCGGCATCGCCAGGCCTGGCGCGATCGGGAGCGGCCCAGGGGCTGACAGGGCAGGGGAGGGGTGCCGCCCGGCGATGCGGGGCTTCGCCTCCGATATTCCCTGCGGCGGGGCGTGCCCCGACCGTGACGGACAGAGGGCGATGATGCAGGGCACCTGACGTGCGCAGCGTCAGGCGCCAATATTTTCCTCTGCGGCGAGGGCGCGGGCCGTATTACCGCCCGGCTCCGGGCTGGTGGTTCTGGGCCGGTCGCGGAGGCCCATGGCCGCCGCCGCCGCTTCGCCGTAGATGTCGGGCATGAGCGAGAGCACGCGGCTGCAGGCGTTCATCCACCACCACCGGCGGCTTTTCGTGCTGACCGGCGCCGGCTGCAGCACGAATTCCGGCATTCCTGACTACCGTGACGCCGACGGCCAGTGGAAGCGCGCTCAGCCCGTGACCTTCCAGGCCTTCATGGGCAGCGCGGCGACGCGCCAGCGCTACTGGGCGCGCAGCCTGATCGGCTGGCGGGTCTTCGGCCGCGTGAAGCCCAACCCGGCCCATTCGGCGCTGGCGCGCCTCGAAAGCCTGGGCAAGAGCGAGCTGCTGCTGACCCAGAACGTGGACCGCCTGCACCAGGCCGCCGGAAGTACCGGGGTGATCGACCTGCACGGGCGGTTGGACCAGGTGCGCTGCCTGGGCTGCGAGCGAACCAGCCCGCGCGAGGCCATGCAGGACGCGCTGGCCCGGCTGAATCCCGGCTGGGCCGCGCTCGACGCCCGCACGGCACCGGACGGCGACGCCGATCTCGACGGGACGGACTTTTCCGGCTTCCGCGTGCCGCCCTGCCCCTCCTGCGGCGGGCTGCTCAAGCCGGACGTCGTGTTCTTCGGCGAGACGGTGCCGAAAGGGCGGGTCGAGGCAGCCTTCCAGGCACTTGACCGGGCGGACGCGATGCTGGTCGTCGGTTCCTCGCTGATGGTCTATTCCGGCTTCCGCTTCGTGCAGGCGGCGGTGCGCGCCGGGAAGCCCGTGGCCGCCGTCAATCTCGGCCGCACCCGCGCCGACGACGTGGTGGCCTTGAAGGTGGAGCAGCCCTGCGAGGATGCTCTGGCCTTTCTGCTGCCGTGAGGCGGAGCGAGGTGCGGCCTTCCCTGCACGCGGGGAATCGGGCCTGTCCTCAAATCCTTGGCGGAAGCAAGCTTGGGGGAGTGAGCTCCCCATCGGTCGCAGTGCGTCCGAGCCCCTCCTTTTTCCGACAGTTTCCGGCCGCGCCCCTGGCGAAGGGCGTTCCTGACTGGCCTTGCGACGACAGTCGCCGGGGCGGCCGCGTGCCGTCAGCGCCACAAGATTGATAAAAAAGAAGAAGGGGGGGCTCGGGGGAGAATTCTTTCTCCCCCGGTTCTGTCCTTTGGCGGGTTTGGGGACAGGCCCGTGTGCGCACGCCGATGCATGGAACCCGCCGCCCTGAATTTCCGCTCCCCGAAAGCCTGGTTTCGTCATTTGGCTGCGCGGGCATGGTCGCCCGAGGGAGACATCCTGACGCTTTCCCCGGCGCTGTCTCGGCTCCGGCTGCGGCGGCACGCGACGGTGCCGCCGACGGACCTCCGGGCCCAGCCCTACATCGGGCCGGGCGGCAGGGGCGAGCCGTCAATCAGGCGGGTGTAGCGGAAGGGCGTCGGGTCCACGACCGGCGTGTCGCCCGCCACCAGGTCCGCCGCGAGGCGCCCGGCGCCGGGCCCGATGCCGAAGCCGTGCCCACTGTAGCCGGTGGAGAGAAACAGGCCCGGCAGCTGCGGCACCGGCGAGATCACCGGCACGGCGTCCGGCATGTTGTCGATCCAGCCGCCCCAGGCATGCGCCATGCGGATGCCAGCCAGGGCGGGATAGGCGGCCACGAGCTGCGCCAGCGCCTCCCCCACCACCGAGGTATCGGGCGCCGGATCCAGCACGCGGACCCGCTCGAAGGGCGAGGGGCCGTCCAGGCTCCAGCGCCCGAGCGTCTCGGGCCCCTCGACGAAGGAGCGGCCGAGCCGGATCTTCACCCCGCCCTCGCGCCGTTTGCGGAAGATTGGCCAGAACTTGCGGGCGTAGCGCAGGCCCTGCGGCGTCAGCTCCAGGCGCCCCCGGCCGCGGATCGAGACGGTGTAGCCGCCATCCAGCCGCCGCCGGATCACGAAGGTCGGGGTGGAGAGGCCGCCCGCGGTGACCTCGGGCGCTGCGGTGGTGGCGAAGACGGTCGAGCGCACCCCCGCCTGCGGCAGGTCGATGCCGTGGTGGCGGCAGAACATCGAGGACCAGGCGCCGCCGGCGCAGAGCACGGCCTGGGTGCGGATGCGGCCCTTCTCCGTCACGACGGCGGCAACCCTCCCGGCGGTGGTCTCCAGCCCGCGCGCGGCACAGGCCTGGTGGAGCGTGACGCCGAGCTTGCGGGCGGCCTCGGCCAGGGCCGGCACGGCCTTGGAGGGCTCGGCGCGGCCATCGGTGGGGGCATGCACGCCGCCCAGCCACTTCTGCGTGCAGCCCGGCGTCATCGCCTGCGCCTCCTCGGCGGTCAGCATCCGGCTGTGCACCTGATAGGGGCGGGCGAGGCTGGACCACTGCTCCCATTCGTCGAGGTCGGATTGCTGGGTGGTGACGTAGAGCAGGCCGGCGCGCCGGAAGCTGACATCGGCGCCGATCTCCTCACTGAGCCGGCTCCAGAGGTCGAGGCTGTACTTGATCAGCGGCAGCTCGCGCTCGTCGCGATTCTGCTGGCGGCACCAGCCCCAGTTGCGGCTGGACTGCTCGCCGGCGATCCACCCCTTCTCGATCAGCGCGACGGAATGGCCCTTCTTCGCCAGGAAATAGGCCGCCGTGACGCCGGCGATGCCGCCGCCGATGACGACCACGTCGGCGCTGTCCGGCAGCGTCTCGTCACTGTGCACGCGCTCGACGGGGGGCGACATGGCGGGGCGGTTCTCCTTCGGGGCGGGTGGATCAGGCGGCGGCGCGCAGCGACAGGTCGTCGCGGATGCAGGCCTTGAAATGCCC
Source organism: Roseomonas sp. E05 (assembly GCF_030063475.1). Classification (GTDB taxonomy): domain Bacteria; phylum Pseudomonadota; class Alphaproteobacteria; order Acetobacterales; family Acetobacteraceae; genus Pseudoroseomonas. Next base: position 93,468 of record NZ_JASIRT010000015.1, on the reverse strand, counting down.
CGGCGCCACCTCGCGCAGCGGCGGGCGCACCGCGGCGCAATCCGGCAGGGCATAGGGGCAGCGGGTGCGGAAGACGCAGCCGGAGGGCGGGTTCATCGGGCTCGGGATGTCGCCGGCCAGCACGATGCGCGTGCGCTTGGCCGCCGGGTCAGGCACCGGCACGGCGGAGAGCAGCGCCTCGGTATAGGGATGGCGCGGCGCGGCGAAGAGCGCGCGCGTCTCCGCCAGCTCCACCAGCCGGCCGAGATACATCACCGCCACCCGGTCGGAGATGTGCCCGACCACGGCGAGGTCGTGTGCGATGAACAGCACCGTCAGCCCGAGTCGCTCCTGCAGCTCCAGCAGCAGGTTGACCACCTGGGCCTGGATGGAGACGTCGAGCGCGGAGACCGGCTCGTCGGCCACCAGCAGCTCCGGGCCGGTGATCAGCGCACGCGCGATGCCGATGCGCTGCCGCTGCCCGCCGGAGAATTCGTGCGGATGGCGGCTGGCATGCTGCGGCAGCAGCCCGACCAGTCGCAGTGCCTCCGCGACGCGTTCCTCGCGCTCGCGGCGCGAGCCGCCCTGGCGATGGATCTCCAGCGGTGCGGCGACGATGCTGCCCACTGTCATGCGCGGGTTCAGCGAGGCATAGGGGTCCTGGAAGACAAGCTGCATGCGCCGGCGGATCGGCCGCATCCCCCGGCGCGAGAGATGGGTGATGTCCTGGCCGGCGAAGCGGATGCTGCCGCCGGTCGGGCTGGCCAGGCGCAGCACGGTGCGGCCGACGGTGGTCTTGCCGGAGCCGGATTCGCCGACCAGGCTCAGCACCTCGCACCGCCGCAGGTCGAAGGAGACGCCGTCCACCGCCTTCACGCTCTCGCCCCCGCGGCCGAACAGCCCGCCGCGCACGGGGAACCATTTCTGGAGATCCCGCACCTCCAGCAGGGTTTCGGCGGATTGGCTCATGGTACCACCCCCATGGGTGCGATCCTCGTGGCGATCTCGCGCCAGCGCAGGCAGCGCACCCGGTGCTCCGGCCCGGCCGCCTCCAGCGCGGGCGGCGCGGCGTTGCAGCGGCCGGGCACGCGGTGTGCGCAGCGCGGCTCGAAGGCGCAGCCGGGCGGCGGGTCCAGCGGGTCCGGCACGTTGCCGGGAATGGCCGGCAGGGGTCCGCGCCGGCGGCCGGCGAGGTCGATCCGCGGGACGGATTCCAGCAGGCCCATGGTGTAGGGCATGCGTGGCGCGGCGAAGAGCGGGCCAACCGCCGCCTGCTCCACCACGCGGCCGGAATACATCACCATCACGCGGTCGGCGATCTCCGCCACCACGCCGAGATTGTGGGTGATGAAGATCATCGCCATGCCCGTGCGCTGCTGCAGCCGGCGCAGCAGGTCGAGGATCTGCGCCTGGATGGTGACGTCGAGCGCCGTGGTCGGCTCGTCGGCGATCAGCAGGCCCGGCTCGCAGGAGAGCGCCATGGCGATCATCGCGCGCTGCCGCATGCCGCCGGAGAGCTGGTGCGGATAGGCGGAGAGGCGCTTGCGCGGCTCGGGAATGCCGACGAGGTCGAGCAGCTCCGCCGCGCGGTCGAAGGCCGCGCGCCTGCCGAGGCCGGCATGGTAGCGGATCGCCTCGGCCACCTGGTCGCCGATGGTATGGACGGGGTTGAAGGAGGTCATCGGCTCCTGGAAGACCATGGCCGCCGCGGGGCCGCGCACCTGGCGCATCGCCTCGTCGGGCAGCGCCAGCACGTCCAGCACCCGGGCGTCGCGGTCGCGCAGCAGCACCTGGCCCTCGATGCGGCAGGCGGGGGCGGGCGGGGTGAGGCGCAGCAGGGCGAGGCTGGTGACGCTCTTGCCCGAGCCGGACTCGCCGACCAGCGCCAGGGTCTCGCCACGGCGAACGCTGAAGGAAACCTCGCTCACTGCCGGCACCGGGCCGGCGGGCGAGCGGAAGCGTACGCTGAGGTTGCGTACCTCCAGCACCGTCTCCGCCGCCATCTCGGGATGCGGCCGGGCCGGACACGCCATGGCGAAATCCTCCGGCATCAGCGCGCCCGCGCCCGCGGGTCGAGCGCGTCGCGCAGCCCGTCGCCCAGGAAGTTGCAGCAGATCACGGCGAGCGCGATGGCGCCGCCGGGCAGCAGCGCCAGCCAGGGCGCGCTGGTGAGATAGCTCTGCGCGTTGTCCAGCATGTTGCCCCAGCTCGGCGTCGGCGGCTGGATGCCGTAGCCGAGATAGCTGATGTAGGATTCCGCGAGGATGGCGTGGGCCACGTTCAGCGTCGCCGAGACCACGATGGGGGCCACCGCGTTCGGCAGCAGCTCGCGCAGCATGATGCGCGCATCGGTGGCACCGAGCGCCTCGGCGGCGACGGCGAAGTCGCGCGCGCGGAGCGCGCGGATCTGCGCCTCGACGATGCGTGCCACCTCCATCCAGGCGGTGCTGGCGATGAGCAGGATGATCGAGAAGACGTCCGGCTCGATGAAGGCGGAGAGCGCCAGCAGCAGGAAGATGGAGGGGAAGCAGAGCACCGCGTCCACGAAGCGCATCAGCACGGCGCCGGCCACGCCGCCATAGAAGCCGGCCGCCAGCCCGACCAGGATGCCGAAGACCATGCTGAGCGCCATGGCGGCGAAGCCGACCGCGAGCGAGATCCGCCCGGCCATCAGCAGCCGCGCCAGCATGTCGCGGCCGAGCTGGTCGGTGCCCAGCACATGCGCGCCGCTGAAGGGCGGCGCGAAGCGGTGCAGGATGTCGATGCGGAGGTCGTCGAAGGGCAGCAGCATCGGGCCGAAGATGCAGGCCAGCACCATCAGCAGCAGCAGGCCGCCGCCGAGCAGCGAGAGCGGGTGCCGGCAGAAGCGGCGCAGCGCGCCGGCGGCCGCCCGGCGGGGCGCGGGGCGGGCAGGGAGCGTGTCCAGACGGCCGGAGGTGGCGCTCATGCTCGGCTCCTTCATTCCAGCCGCAGCCGCGGGTCGGCCACGCCGTAGAGCAGGTCGGCCAGCAGGCTGCCGAGCAGCACGAGAACGGCGGTGAACATCAGCAGGCCCATCACCACAGGGTAGTCGCGATAGCCGATGGAATCGAGGAAGAGCCGCCCCATGCCCGGCCAGGTGAAGACCGTCTCCGTTACCAGCGCGCCGCTGAGCAGCGTCGGCAGTTGCAGCCCGGCGACCGTGATCATCGGCAGCAGCGCGTTGCGGATGGTGTGGTGGAACAGGATGCGCCGCTCGGGCAGGCCCTTGGAGCGCGCGGTGCGGATGAAGTCCTGGTTGATCACGTCCAGCATGGAGGCGCGCATGTAGCGGCTCCAGAGCGCGGTGCTGACCAGCGCCAGCACGAGGGAAGGCGCGATCAGGTGGTGGAGCTGGTTCAGCAGCGAGCCGTCGCCCACGGTGTAGCGGTTGCCCGAGGGCAGCCATTCCAGCTCGACGGAGAAGATGTAGATCACCACCAGCCCGAACCAGAAGGTCGGGATGGAGAGCGCCACCATGGCGCCCACCGTAGCCAGCGTGTCGAACAGCGAATAGCGCCGGATGGCGCCCAGCACGCCGATCCAGGAGCCCAGCAGCATGGCGATCAGCGTGGAGGTCAGCATCAGCTCCAGCGTGGCGCCGAGATGCGAGCCGATCACCGCCAGCACCGGCTGCTGGTCGCGGTAGGAGCGGCCCCAGTCGCCCAGCAGCATGCGCCAGAGCCAGTCGAGGTACTGCACGGGCAGCGGCCGGTCGAGGCCGAGCTGGTGCGCGATGCGGTCCAGGTCGGCCTGCGTCATGGTACCGCCGGCAGCGAACTGCGAGAGCGGCCCGCCAGGCGCCAGGTGCAGGATGGTGAAGCCGATCACCGAGACCAGCAGCAGCAGGCCGAGCGCCTGCAGCAGCCGGCGCAGCAGATAGGCGCCCACGCCCGGCCGCCTCTCAGGAGGCCCAGTACCAGCTGCCGATGTTCCAGCAGTTGGAGGAGACGTTGACGTTGGGCTGGTAGCCGATCAGCCCCTCCTTGATGCCCTCGACCGGCGCCGGCTGATAGATCGGCAGCAGCACGAGGTCGTCGCGGATGATCTGCTGCACCTCGCGGTACGCATCCTTGCGCGCCTCACGGTTGAAGCTCGTCACGCCGGTCGCCAGCAGCCTGTCCAGCTCGGAATTGGCGTACTGGTAGTAGTTGGAGCCGCTGCCGCCCTTGGCGGGCGTGGCCCAGCTGGCGAAGCGGATGGAGCAGTCCGGGTCGTTGCCGGTCATGTAGGTGGAGGAGACCAGCACCGACTGGAACTTGGACTGGGTGTAGAACTCGCCCCAGATCACCGCCGCAGGCATGTTGTTGATCTTCATTGCCGCGCCGATGCCCTGCCAGTCCTGCATCAGCACCTGCTGCACCTGCTCGCGCAACGGGTTGCCGGCGGTGGTGGAGACGGCGAATTCCAGCGGAACGCCGTTCTTCTCGCGGATGCCGCGCCCGCCGCGCTTCCAGCCGGCCTCGTCGAGGATCTTGTTGGCCTGGGCGGGGTCGTAGCTCTGCTTCGGCAGGTCCGGGTTGTAGGCCCAGGATTCCTTGGGGAAGAAGGATTCGGTCGGCTTGGGCAGGCCGTAGTAGATGATGTCAATGATGGCCTGCTTGTTGATGGCGGCGTAGAGCGCCTGCCGCACCGCCTTGTCGCCCAGCGCCGGATGCGCGAGGTTCGGTGCGATCGCCTCCACCTGCGGGCTCGCGTTCACCGAGATGCGCACGCCGCGGATCTTCTTCGCCTCCGCATAGTAGTTGGCGAGGATGCCCTGGATGCTGGTGTGGTCGATCTGCCCGGTGCGGAACTGCGTGTAGAGTGCGGTGAGGTCGGGAATGTACTTGAACACCACCCGCTCCAGATAGGGACCGGTGCCGAAGTACTTTTCGTTGGCCACCAGCGTCAGGTGGTCGCCCGGCACGCGCTCGCCCCAGCGGAAGGGGCCGGTGCCGACCGGCGCGTTGTTGAAGGGCGCGGTGTTGGGATCGTCGGCCTTGGCGAGGATGTGCTGCGGCACGATGAAGGTCCAGGCGAGCAGCGACAGATAGGGCGCATAGGCCTTCTCCATCCGCCAGGTGATCTCGTGCGGGCCGGTGACGGTGATCTCGCGCACCAGCTCATGGCCCTGCCGCGTGCGGGCGCGGAAGCCCGGCGTGTTGATCAACTCCAGCGTGTATTTCACGTCCTCCGCGGTGAAGGGCGTGCCGTCATGCCAGACGACGTCGTCGCGCAGGACGATCTTCCAGGCAAGGCCATCCTCCGAGACGCCGCCATTCTCCACTGAGGGCACCTCGCGCGCGAGCTGCGGCGTCAGGTTGCCTTCCGGGTCCACACCCCAGAGCGGGTTGAACAGGTTCCACCAGACGCCCTGGTCCACCTCGATGGAGGCCATCAGCGGATTGAAGACGGTCGGCTCCTGCGACAGGCCGACCACCACCTGTCCGCGCGGGGCAGCGGGCGGCGGCGGCGCGGCACCCTGCGCCCGCGCCGTGCGGCCGGCCAGCAATCCGGCACCGCTGAGTGCCAGCAGCGAGCGCCGTGAGAAGCCGCTGCTCGGGGCGTGCGCCGCAGAGATCGGGGAATGATTCCTGGACAAGGCAAGGCCTCCGCTGATGCGTTAAAGGTCCGCCGCTCGGCAGGAAATCGGAACGGCACGGGAATGGCGTCGCAGGACAATGGCCCTCGGCGTGCCTGCGGCATGGCGCACCGCAAGGTGTCCTGGCCTGAAGGGCAGCGTGCGGCATAGGCCAACGGAATAACGCATCACGGATCTCCACCCGTAACACCAGCCCGCGACTTCTGCGTTTCCCGGCTTCGGCAAATTTTTCATTGGGCGCAGCAGGCAGATATCGTTCCTACCGCACATCGTTACGGTAGGGCCGCTTGCATTTGCGTGTCAATGCCACCCTGCCGTAGGGATTTTGGCTGCCGCCTGCGGGGGACGAAGGCAGTGGATCCCGCAGCGTTCGACGCATCCCTCTCGGTGGAGGGGCCTCCCGGCGTCCGGCCGGGCAGGCCGGCTCCTCCAGGTGGGGGTGCATCGGGGTGCCTCCGCCCAAAAGGCCATGATGCAGCTGTCTTGCAGGAATGGCGGAGAGAACCACGAAGCGGCAGACGCATGGACCGCAGGCCCGCATGCGGCCCCGCCATCCGCGAGTTCCTCAGGGGGCGGCGCTTCCCGCCGCCTTAATCCTCGTATTCCAGCGGCGCTCCATACATGAGCCTGTCGCTGATGATCCTGTGGTCGCGCAGTTGATAGACGGATGTCGTCTGCATGCGGAAGCGCTTGCCCGTCGGCGGCTGCGCCCCGAACGCGCCCGGCAGTTCAGCCTTTCCGTCCGCCCGGCGGTCCGTTCCCCGGAGGAGCATCTGCACAACGACACTGTCGCCACTTGCGACCATGTCCAGAATCTCGACGCGGAGGTCCTGGACGATCATGTGGACCGCATTGACGCACTTCTTGTAGTCGTCCGGACCGGACGACCTGATGGGGTTTCCGGCACGGTCCCGCCTGTGGCGGATCGAGTCCGGGTGGCGCAAGGAACCAAGCGTGTCCTCGACCGAGGGAGGCACATAGGTGTTGTCGCCGCTCCCGCGCCCGGCCAGCAGCCGGTTGCTGTCTTCCTTCGACCACGTCGCGTTCCAGACCCGGTCGATGAACTCCCTGACCACCTTGCGGTTCTCGCTCTCCTCGCGCGTTGGCGGGTCTTCCTTGGGCGTCTCGCAGGGATCTGGCAGTGTTCTGCACCCGGCCATAGTTAAGCTCCTCCTGCACAACCGGTGGTGACTGGGGGCTGCTACCGTGCGCGCAATGATATTGCGTTGTCAGAACATTATGATGCGGCTAGGGTGATTTGTAACCTTGAAACTGTTCCTGCTCCGACGCGCAGATGCACCGGGACCAGTCTTCAGATGGGCGAACAGGATCTGGTTCAGACCACGCTGCTGTTCACGGATATTCAGGGTTCTACGCGCCTGCTGCGAACCCTCGGTGATGAGACATACGGAGGGATGCGCAACAGTCTGGTTTCGCTGCTGCGCGAGATATACACCAACCATCAAGGCGAAGTGATCGACACACAGGGAGACTCCTCCTTCGCCGTCTTCCCGAATGACCCGCTCGACGCCGTCATGGCGGCGGTGGAGTGCCAGCGGGCGCTCGCGCGGCAGATCTGGCCGAAGGATTGCGAGGTGCTCGTCCGGTTCGCGATCCACACCGGGCGCTTCAGGCAGGCCGGGCAGCCTCCAGCGGAGGCTTACATCGGGATGGACGTTCACCGGGCGGCGCGCTTGTGCGAGGCCGCCCATGGCGGACAGATCCTGGTCTCGGGAGTGACCGCCGGCTGTCTGGACCGGGGTTTGCCGCAGGAGATCGGCCTGCGGCCACTCGGTGAGTTCCAGTTGCGGGACCTGTCGAGCACCGACCTGGTGTTCCAGGTGCTCGCCGCGGGCATAGGCTCGGAGTTTCCGCCGTTGCGGGCGCTCGATGTGCGGCGCTTCAATCTCCCGCTCGTCCGGACCTCCTTGCTGGGCCGCGAGACGCAGTTGGCGGAGCTCCAGCGGCTCCTTTCACAGCCGGAACCCGGCCTCATCAGCCTTGTAGGCGCCGCCGGCATCGGCAAGACGCGGCTCGCGATCGCCGTCGCCAGGAAGGAAAGCGGCGCCTTCAGGGACGGCGTCTGCTTCGTTGCACTCACTGCCGTGGGCGACGCCGATCTCGTCGCCTCCACGATCGTCCGGGCGCTGGGCCTCCAGGAAGCCGGCGGCATGCGGCCCGAGGATATCCTGCTTGCCCATCTGCGTGACCGGAACCTGCTGCTCGTGCTCGACAATTTCGAGCATGTGCTGGCTGCGGCCCCGCTGGTGGCGGAGCTGCTCGCAACATGCCCGGGCCTGAGGGTCCTGGCGACCAGTAGGGCGGCGCTCCGGCTCCGCGGGGAGCACGAGTACCCGGTGCCGGCGCTCAGCTTCCCGCATCCGGTGTCTCTCCCGGACCACCGGGAGTTCCGCAGGTATCCCGCGGTCGCCTTGTTCGTGGAGCGGGCCGAGGCAACCGCGTCGCGTTTCGCGATCACCGGCGAGAATTTCGCGGCCGTGGCGGCCATCTGCGCGCGCCTGGATGGCCTTCCACTCGCCATCGAGCTGGCCGCCGCCAGGGCCAGCATTCTCCCCGCGGAAGACATGCTTGCCCACCTGCAGCAGGACGGGCCGCATGCCTCGCTGAGTCTCCTCACCAGCGGCGCCCGCGACGCGCCGGAGCGGCACCGGACCCTGCGGGGCGCGATCGGCTGGAGCTACGGCTTGCTCAACCCGGAGGACCGGGCGCTGTTCCGCCTGCTCAGCGTCTTCGTCGGCGGCTGCACGCTGGAGTCCGTCACCGCCCTCTCCGCAATGGTTGCCGCGTCGGAGGCCAGGCCCCCTGTGCGCCCGCCCGCGGGTGCGCTGCCGCGTCTTGCGCTCCTCGATGCCCTGGGGCGGCTGGTCGAGAACAGTCTCCTCCAGCGCATGGAGGGCGCGGGCAAGGAGAGCCGGTTCCAGATGCTGGAGACGATTCGCGAGTTCGGGCTTGAGCAGCTGGAAGCCTCCGGGGAACTCGCCCATGCCCTGCGTTGCCACGCCGCGTATTTTCTGGACCTTGCGGAGCAGGGCGAGAAGGAGGCCGGGGGCGCGCACCAGGGTGAATGGCTGCGCCGTCTCGACGAGGAGCACGCCAATTTCCGCGCCGCCCTTGCGCGGCTGTTTGGCAAGGGAGGCGACATGCACACCGGGATCAGGATGGCCAGTGCACTCTGGGTCTTCTGGTTCCGGCGGGCCTATCTCCGCGAAGGAAGCCGCTGGGTCCAGTTGGCCTGCGCCTCCTGCCCCCCGGACATGCCGCAGCTCTACGCCAAGCTGCTGACGAGCGACGGATCGCTGGCCCGGATGCTCGGCGACTTCACGCGGGCCGAGAAGCTGCTGGAGGATGCCGGAACGCTTTGGCGCAACCTCGGCGACGCCGAGGGCCGCGCCTGGGCCCTCAGCCATCTGGGGCTGGTGAAGCAGTGGCTCGGAGAGCCCGATCTCGGCGTGGAGCTGCTGGAGGAGAGCCTCGCACTCCGGCTTCCCTCGGGCGACAGGCGAGCGATCGCGCGGTCGCTCTTCAACCTCGCCGTGGCCGAGGACTTCCGCCGCAACTACGGCAGGGCCGCGGAACTGTACCAGCAAACGCTCGATGTTCAGGAGGAACTGGGCGACATCTGGGGGACCGGCCGCGTCCTCGGCTACATGGCCAAGGTGGTGCTGCGGGCCGGCGATCCCGCTCGCGCGCAGGATCTTTGCCAGAAGGCGTTCACCCTGAGCAGCCAGGTGGCGGACCAGTGGGGGATCGGCCTGGCGCAGGCCGGGATGGGAGGCGTCGCGCTCGCGCGAGGCGAATACGGGACCGCCGCCGAGATGATGGGGCGCAGCCTCCGGACCTTCCGCGATGTGGGGTCCCGTGACCGGATCGCCGAATGTCTCCAGGACCTGTCCTCGCTGTCCCGGGAGACCGGCGCCGTGGAACAGGCCGTCCGCCTTTCGGCCGCGGCCGAGGCGGCTCAGCGGCGCAGCATGTCGGCCCTGTGGCCGGCGGTGCGGGCCCAGCGGGACGTGGAGATGCGCGCCGCGCGCGCCGCGCTTGGCGCGGAGCGCTTCGAACAGGCCTGGGCCGCCGGGCTGGCGATGGGGCCGGACGAGGCTCTCGGGATCGCTGCAGGCCTGACGGAAGTTGCGCCCTGCCAGGCGTGACCGGCGCAACCCCTCCGGGCGTGAGCTGCCCAGAGGGCATGGACCCGCTGCAGCGTGGGAGGGCGGCCGATGCGGGACCTCCCGACCGCCGCGACTGCGGGCCGGGAGGTTGGGATTCAGGCGACCGCCTCGGCACGGCCGAAGCGGTTCGCCGGCCGGCGCAGGCCGAAATGGTCGCGCAGCGTCGCGCCGCTGTACTCGGCGCGGAACAGCCCGCGCCGCCGCAGCTCGGGCAGCACCAGCTCGACGAAGCGGGTGAAGTCGCCCGGCAGGTTCGGCGGCAGCAGGTTGAAGCCGTCGCAGGCGCCGGAGGTGAACCACTCCTCCATGTGGTCGGCGATGTCGGCCGGGGTGCCGGCGAAGGTGTCATGGCCGCGCCCGAAGGCGATCTGGTGGATCAACTGGCGGATCGTCAGGTTGCCGCGCCGCGCCATGTCGACGAAGACCTGGTAGCGGCTCTTGCCGCCATTGATGGACTCGATCGGCGGCACCTCCGGCAGCGGGCCGTCCAGCGGATAGCTGAACAGGTCGATGTTGAGGTTGTTCGAGAGCTGGTGCAGCCCGTATTGCGGCACGATGTACGCGTTCAGCTCCTGCTCGCGTTCCTTCGCCTCGGCGCGCGTGCGACCGATGATGGGGGCGAGGCCGGGCAGGATGCAGAGCTGGTCCGGCGTGCGGCCGTAGCGCGGCATCTGCCCCTTCACATCGGCATAGAAGGCCTGCGCCTCGGCCAGGTTGTTCTGCGCGGTGTAGATGGCTTCGGCGAAGCGCGCGGCGAAGGCCTTGCCGTCGCGCGAGGAGCCGGCCTGCACCAGCACGGGATGGCCCTGCGGCGGGCGGGGGAAATCCAGCGGCCCCTTCACGCGGAAGAACTCACCGGCATGGTCGATGCTGTGGATCTTGCGCCGGTCGGTGAAGCGCCCGCCCGCACGGTCGGCGACCAGCGCGTCATCCTCCCAGCTGTCCCAGAGCGCGCGCGTCACCTCGACGAACTCGGCGGCGCGGGCATAGCGCCGGCTGTGCTCGGGATGCGCCTCCAGGCCGAAATTCTGCGCCGCCATCTCGTTGCCTGATGTGACGATGTTCCACCCCGCGCGGCCGCGGCTGAGCCGGTCCAGCGAGGCGAATTTGCGCGCCACGTCATAGGGCTCGTCATAGGTGGTGGAGGCGGTGCCGATCACCCCGATCGCCTTCGTCACCGCGGCGACGGCGGCGAGCAGGGTGAAGGGCTCGAAGAAGTTGTTGAAGGGGCCGAATTCGACATGCTGGTTGATGGCCAGCGCGTCGGCGATGAAGATCGCGTCCAGCTTCGCCGCTTCCGCCTGCTGGGAAAGCCGCTGGTAGTAGCCGATGTCCAGCATGTCCATCGGGTCGGTGCCGGGGTGGCGCCAGGCCGCCTCGTGGTGGCCGATGCCCTGGATGAACAGGTTCAGGTGCATCTGTCGCGCGGTCTTGCTCATGGTGCTTTCCTCCTCAGGCGCTCTTCGTGACGTCCCAGAAGACCGGGACCGGCGCGGTCACCACACCCTGCACCTCGCGCCGCCAGGCCTGCTTGGCCAGGAAGAAGCCGGTCGGGACGAAGACCACATCGGCCAGCGCCGCCGCGTTGATCCGCGCGGCGATCGCCTTCTCCTCCTCCAGCGTGGCGGAGGCGTACCACTCGCTGATGCCGGCCTCGACGGCAGGGCTGTCGGGCCAGCCGAACCAGGCCTTCTCGCCATTGGCGCGCAGGCCGAGATAGGCGGCCGGGTTGATGCAATCCGTGCCGGCATGGCTGACCTGGAAGCTGTGCCAGCCGCCCTGCTCGGGTGGCGTGCGCTTGTTCACGCGCCGGCTCTGCACCGTGGCGAAGTCGATGGCGATGGCATCGACGTTCAGGCCGATCTTGCGGAACATGTCGGCGGCCACCTCGCCGCTGGCCTTCGAGGCGTAGGAATCCTGCGCGATCATCACGGCGATGGGGCGGCCGTCATAGCCTGTCTCGCGCAGCATGGCGCGCGCCTTCTCCAGGTCGCCGCCCTGCCGCAGGACCTCGCCGCCCGCCTCGGTGTAGAGCGGCGTGCCCGGCGTGAAGAAGCCGTTCATCGGCCGGCGCATCTCGGGGTCATTGCCAACGATGGCGCTGAGATAGTCGTCCTGGTTCACCGCCGTCAGCAGTGCGCGGCGCACCCGCACGTCGTCGAAGGGCGGCAGCAGGTGGTTGAGCCGGATGCCGGAGACGGCGCCGAGATCATTGGCGATGCCGGTGCGGATGTCGCGGTTCCGCTCCAGCATGGGCAGCAGGTCGGGCAGCGGCGTCTCCAGCCAGTCCACCTCGCCGGCCTGCAGCGCGCCGGCGGCGGTCGCGCCGTCGGGCATGATCAGCCATTCGATGCGCTCCACGCGCATGCGCTTGCCGCCCGCCAGCCAGGAGGCCGGCTCGGGGCGCGGCTGGTACCGCTCGAAGCGCTCGAAGACCAGCTTGGCGCCCTGCTGCCACTCGCCGGTGACCAGCCGCATCGGGCCGCTGCCGATGTATTCGCCGATGATCTTGAAGGGGTCGGTCGCGGCGATCCGCTCCGGCATCACGTAGGTGCAGGGCGTGTTCGACTTGGCCAGGGCGTAGAGCATCTTCGGGAAGGGCCGCTTCAGCGTCCAGCGGAAGCTGCGGTCGTCCAGCGCCTTCAGCTCCTGCTGCACCTCCGCGATCTTCTGCCCCATCACGTCGCGCGCGGCCCAGCGCCGCAGGCTGGCCACCGCGTCCTGCGCCCGCACCGGCTGGCCGTCGTGGAAGACCAGCCCCGGGCGCAGGCGGAATGTCCAGGCCAGCCCGTCGGGCGAGACCTCCTCGTGCCCGACCATCTGCCGCTGCGGCCGCAACTGGCTGTCCACGCCGTAGAGCGTGTCCCAGATCAGCAGCGCGGCATTGCGCACCTGGTAGGCCGTGCCCCAGATGGGATCGAGGTTGGGAAGGTCGCCGGAGGGGACGAAGCGCAGCGTCTTCGCCCCGCCCTGGGCTGCGGCGCGGCGCGTGATGGCGGGGAGGGAGAGGGCGGCGGCGCCTGCCGCGCGCAGGAGATCTCGACGATGCATGCATGGCCTCACAGCACGGCCGCGCGGCGCGCTCTGGCGCCGGCGGCCCGGATCGGCCGTGTTGCGTTCCCCTGTGAAGGCCAGACTGGGCGCCGGCAGGCCCGGACCGCAACCGAATTGATCTGCGGCTGAGGCCAAGAATTTCTGACCCTCGGCTGCGGGCGGTCCGCCGCTGCCGGGCTGCGCGCCCCTTGCGGTACCGGCTTGCCCCGGCGGTCAGGACCAGCTTTGCTGGGCCTGATGCACCGCCGCCTGCCGCCGCTGAACGCCCTGCGCGCCTTCGAGGCCGCCGCCCGCCTCGGTGGCTTCGCCGCCGCCGCCGGCGAGCTGGGCGTCACGGCTGGCGCCATCAGCCAGCAGGTGCAGCTGTTGGAGGCGCGGCTTGGGCGCGCGCTCTTCGAGCGGGGGCCACGCTCCCTGCGCCTGACCGGGGAGGGCCGCGCCCTGCTGCCCGTGCTGAGCGAGGCGCTGGACAATGTCGAGGCGGGGATCGCTTGCGCGCTCTTCCCGCCGCCGCGCGTGGCGCTCGCCGTCTTCGTGCAGACCTCCTTCGCGCTGGGCTGGATGCTGCCGCGCCTGCCGCGATTCCAGCGCGCCCAGCCGGAGGTGGAGTTGCACCTCTCCACCGGCATCGATGCGCCGGAGCTTCGCGGCGGGCCCGATGCGGTCGTGCTGCACGGGCGCGGCCCCTGGCCGGAACTGGCGACGCACCTGCTGTTTCCCGACCGGCTGGTGCCGGTTTGCACCCCCTCCTGGCTGGCCACGCATGGCCCGGCCGAGCCGCGGCGCCTGGCCGAGGCCGCGCTGCTGGTCAGCGACACCGCGCCGGAGGATTGGGAGGAATGGTTCGCCCATGCGGGACTGCGCGGCCTGCGACCGGAGCGGCCGCTGCGCTTCGGCTCCTCGCTGCTGCCGCCGCAGGCGGCGCTGCACGGGCTCGGCGTGGCGCTGGCCGACCGCTCCCTCGTGGCGGCCGAACTGGCGGCGGGGCGGCTGGTGAACCCGCTGCCCGGCCTGCCGCCGATGCAGCGCGGCACAGGCTGGCACCTGGCGCACCTGCCGGCACGCGGGCGGGAGCCTGCGCTGCGCGCCCTGCGCGACTGGCTGCTCCGCGAGGCGGGTGCGGCCGGCCCGGAGCCGCCCGACTGACCGGACCTGCGCAGCCCCAGCGAAGCGGACGCCCCTGCGGCCCTTCACCCGTTTGTGGGCGTCGTCACGCCGGCGGATGCAGAGGCGGGCGGCCGCGAATGCTAACATGCGCCGCAGCGCCCGGCCCCGCGCCTCGGAGCGGCCATGCAGGACAGTGCTCCCTCTGCCGAGCACAGCCAGGAACGCGCCCTGCGGCGCGTGACGATGCTGCGCGACGCCGCTCCGGCGGAGCTTGCCGCTCTGCTGCGGAACGCCCGCTGGCGGGATGCCGCCATGGGCGAGCTGATCCTCGACTTCGGCGACCCGTCGGACGAGGTCTTTTTCGTCGTTGCCGGCTGCGTGCAGGTCCTGCTCCGGACCGCGGAGGGCAAGGAGTTCCTGTTCGGCGAGATCCGCGAGGGCGGCTGCTTCGGCGAGATCGCCGCGATCGACGGCCAGGCCCGGTCGGCCAATGTGACCTCCCGTGCGGCCACGCGCCTCTGCATCGTCTCCGGTGCAACCTTCCTGGCGGTGGTGCTCGCCTCTCCCGCGCTGTGCCTGGCGCTGCTGCGGATGATGTCGGGGCGCCTGCGGGAGAATGGCGAGCGGCTGCTGGAGATCGCCACCCTGCCGGTCCGGCAGCGGCTTGCCGCGACGCTGCTGCGCCTCGCGCGGCCGCGCGCCGGAGGCACGGGGGAGATGGTCCTGAGCCCGCCGCCGACGCACCAGACGCTCGCCGTGCTGATCGGCGCGCGGCGCGAGGCCATCACGCGCGAGATGGCGGGAATGGCGGAAGCCGGCCTGGTCGAGACGACGCGCCGCGCCATCATCATCCGCCGCGCCGACCTGCTCCGCCAGCGCCCGGACCGGCCGGGCAGCCGCCGGCTTCGCGGGGACGCAGGCTCCTCCTGAAAAGTCCCGAACCGGCGGGCGACAGCGCCGCGCGGGCCCGCCGCCCTGTGCGCCATCGCACCGATCCTGCCGCGCCGACCTGACACTGTCCCGCTCGGCAGACGGCTCCGTCTGCGGGAACCGAGGAAAGGATACGGCATCATGATGAAGCGCAATCTCAAGGCGGCCATTCTCGGCCTGGCGGGCATGGCCCTGTTCACCGGCGCGCCGGGCGCGGGGGCGCGGGAACCGGATATCCTCGTCCTGTCCCATGGCGAGAACTTCGCCGTGCAGTACGGCGCAGCGAACCGGGGCAACCTCGTCGGAGGCGGCGTCGTCCGCTCGGCAGGGGGCGGCGAGAACGGCAGCATCGACTATTCCAGCGCCATGGCACACCAGCCGGCGATGCTGCCCCGGCTGATCGGCGGCGGCGAGGAGCAGCAGATCGCCTATTCGGCGCCGAAGGTCAGCGACAGCCTGCTGGCGGCCTCCGGTCCTGAGGAAGTCGCGCTCGCACGCTGAGGCGATGAGGGCGGGCCGTTGCCGGCGGCGGCCCGCACCGGCAACGGCCAGGGCACGCCCCGGGGAGGTGCCGGAGAACCGTTGCACGGCGGCGCGGCACGCCCGGCGGGACGGCGACTACATCACCGGCGAGAGGTTGCCGTCCACGTTGATCGCCGTCCCCGTGACGTAGCTGGCTGCATCCGAGGCCAGGAAGCAGGCGGCGTTGGCGAACTCCTCGGCGGTGCCGACCCGGCCCATCGGGATTTCCTGGCCCATCCCGGCGAGGAAGTCCGCGTAGGACTGGCCGGTCTGCTGCCCGGCATGGCGGCGGACCCACTGGTCGCTCTCGATCAGGCCGACATGCAGCGAGTTGACCAGGATGTTGTGGGGCGCGCCCTCTCCGGCCAGCACCTTGGTCAGCGCCATGCCCGCCGCGCGTGACACCGCCGTTGGGGCGCCCTCGGCCTTGGGCGCCTTGGCGCCGATGTTCAGCACGTTGATGATCCGCCCCCAGCGCCGCTCCGCCATCTGCGGCCAGACCAGCCGCGCCAGGCGGATGGCGGCAAACAGCTTCAGGTCGAGATCGGCCTGCCACACCTCGTCGGTGATGGTGGTGAAGGCGCCCCTCTGCGAGGTGCCGGCATTGTTCACCAGGATATCCACCCGGCCCAGCCCGGCCATGACCTCGTCATAGGCGCGCGTGACATCCTCGGCCCGGGAGACATCGCAGGCCACGGCCAGGACGCGGCCGCGCGCCGTCCTGCTGACGGCCTCGCGCGCCGCTTCGAGAACTTCCGGCCGGCGCGCCAGCAGCGCAACCTCTGCACCGCTCGCCGCCATGCGGGTGGCGACCGCCAGGCCGATGCCCTTGCTGCCGCCGGTGATCACGGCCGCGCGGCCGTCGAGCTTGATTTCCATGTCCGCTTCCCCCTTCGGGCCGGCTGCCGGATGCCCGGGCGGGATCTCGGTTCCGGATGACGCTGCCACCACTCTCGGCGGCGGCCCGTCTGGCGGCAAGGGGCGCAGTCCCGCGGTTCGCCGCTCGGCTTGCCGCCGGCCATCCCCGGCCGGGCGCAGGAGGGAAGGGGGCTTCGGGCGTCTTTCGCCCGGGTGGCCGCCGCTGCCGCCGCCCTCCGGCCCCATTCCGGGCGTCCGGGAAAGAAGGCTAGGCTGTGGCCTGGGGAGCACCGGTCACGGCGGGCGCCGCGGCGCCCGCGGCGCCCGCGGCCCGGGATTTCAACGGAAGAGGAACCGCCCGATGAGCCACGACCTTCTGCTGCGCAACGTCCGCCCCATGGGTGGCGCGGCCACCGACCTGCTGGTGCGCGGCGGCCGCATCGTCGCGGGGGAGGCGGCCGGGTCCGCGCCGGGCCTGCCGGTGGAGGAGGGTGGGGGCGCCCTGCTGATCCCCGGCCTTGTCGAGGCGCACACCCATCTCGACAAGTCGCTCTGGGGCATGGGCTGGCGCAGGCACCAGGCCGGGCCGCGGCTGATCGACAAGATCGAGACCGAGCGGCGGCTGAAGAAGGAGTGGGACATCGACCCGGCACGGCAGTCGGCGCGCCAGGTGGTGCAGTCGCTGCGCATGGGCACCACGCATATCCGCAGCCATGTGGATGTGGATGACGCCGTGGGCCTCGCCGGGATGGAAGGCGTGCTGGCGACCAGGGCGGCCTATGCGGCGGTGATGGACATCGAGACGGTGGCCTTCCCGCAATCCGGCCTGCTGATCCGCCCCGGCGTCGCGGATCTGATGGAGCAGGCGATGCGCCTGGGCGCCGATGTGGTGGGCGGGCTGGACCCCTGCGCCATCGACCGCGATCCGAAGGGCCATCTCGACCTGGTGTTCGGCCTGGCCGAGCGGTTCGGCAAGCCGGTGGACATCCACCTGCACGAGCCCGGCCAGCTCGGCTGCTTCTCGCTGGAGCTGATCATCGAGCGCACGCAGGCGCTGGGCATGCAGGGGCGGGTGACGGTCAGCCACGCCTTCTGCCTGGGCGACCCGGACGCGGCGCTGGTCAGCCCGCTGCTGGAGCGGATCGCCGCGCTGGACATCGCCATCGCCACCACCGCCCCGGCCAGCCGCCCGGTGCCGGCGGCCGCCACGCTGCGCCGCATGGGCATCCGCCTCTGCGCCGGCTCGGACGGCATCCGCGACACCTGGGGCCCCTATGGCAACGGCGACATGCTGGAGCGCGCCATGCTGCTCGGGCTGCGCAACAACTTCCGCCGCGACGAGGAGGTGGAACTGGCGCTCGACATCTGCACCGCGGGCGGCGCGGCGGTGATGGGGCTCCGGGACTACGGCCTGGCGCCCGGCTGCCAGGCCGACTTCGTGCTGATGGAGGCGGAAAGCCTGGCCGAAGCCGTCGTCGCCCGGCCGCCGCGCAAGCTGGTGGTCAAGCGCGGCCGCGTCGTGGCGCGCGACGGCGCGGCGCTCGTCAAGGCGCCCTGACGGGTCCGTCGCGACGCGCGGCCTTCATCCCGGCCCTCACGCTGGGCGTGCCGGAGCGGGGGGCGGAGCCGGCGATGCCCGGCCCGGTGACGCAACGCGAAAAGCTCAGTGCTTGCGGAGGAAGGTGAGCACCGCGGTGTTGAAGATCTCCGGCTGCTCCATCGGCACGGAGTGGCCGGCATCGGCGATGGTAAGCCATTCGGCCTGCGGCAGGTGCCGTACCCAGCGCCGCATCAGGGCGGGTGGCGCGAGCAGGTCGGCGCTGGCGGCGATCGCCAGCACCGGCGTGCGGATCGCGCTGACCTTGGCGAAGGTGTTGGGCGTGCGCGGCGACAGCGGCGTGGCGCCGGGCTGCCGCGCCACCTGCTCGGCCGCGTGCCAGGCGGCGACGCGCGCGGGATGCTCGGCCCGGAAGGAAGGGCCGATCTCGCGGAAGGTTTCCGGCAGCTCACGGAACCCGGGGATGGCGATGTTGCGGCTCAGCTGCTCCATCTCCGGCTCGGCGAAGGAGCCGGTGCTGGCGGCGACGACCAGGCTGCGCAGCCGCTCCTGCCGCCAGGCGGCGTAGTCCAGCGCCGCGAAGCCGCCGCCGGCGACGCCAAGCAGATGGAACTCCGGCAGGCGGAGGTGCTCGGCCAGTGCGGCAAGGTCCTCGGCCACGCTGCCGGGCTGCGGCCCGCTGGCGGGGTCGGCGAGGCTCTGCCCCCAGCCGCGCCGGTCGAAGGCGATGACGCGGAAGCCCGCGGCGGCGAAGGCGGGAAACTGGTCAGGCCAGCTCGCACTGGTGCCGGTATTGGCGTGCAGCAGCACGAGGGGCGGGCCGTCGCCGCCGCTGTCACGGTAGAACAGGCGGACACCGGGCAAGGAGGCGAAGCGGCCCTCAGGCAAGGTGGCGGTCATGGGTTCCCTCCGGCGAAGGCTGGGGGAACGGAGTTCCCCCAGACCCCCTTACCTCTTGCAAGCTCTCGGGCACGCCCGTCGGCGTGCCCTCCGTGGCGGCTGAACGAGGCGTTCATCCCCCCGGCCTTTTCTCCAGGCCGAGCAGCTTCACCGCATGCTCCGCCAGCAGGCGTTTCTGGATCTTCGAGCTGGCGGTCATGCCGATCGCCTCGAAACCATCGACGACGCAGACGTAGCGGGGCACCTTGAAGCCGGCCATCTGTTCGCGGCTCCAGCCGATCAAGGCCTGTTCCTCCACCACCTGCCCCTCGTTGGGGATGACGAAGGCACAGGGCACTTCCATCAATCGCGCATCGGGCACGCCGACCACCACCGCCTGCCGCACCGCGGGGTGACGGTTCAGGATGTCCTCGATCTCGGCGGGAGAGACGTTCTCGCCGCCGACGCGCACCAGGTCCTTGGCGCGGCCGGTGAACTGCAGGCGGCCCTCGGCATCGAGGCGGCCGAGATCGCCAGTGGAAAGCCAGCCCCCGGCGTCGAGCGCCTTGGCGGTTTCCTCCGGCTTGTCGAAATAGCCCTGCATGACGTTCCAGCCGCGCACGAGGATCTCGCCTTCGGCGCCGGGCGGGCAGTCGCCGCCGCCATCAAGCGCGCGGATGCGAACCGCGACGCCCGGCTCCGGCAGCATGCGGCCGCTGACGCGGATCTCCTCCGGCTCCCACCAGGCGGATTGCGACACGTTGGGCGAGGCTTCCGAAAGCCCGTAGCCGACGACGCATTCGCGCGCGCCCAGCTCGTCGATGATGCGGCGGACGATGCCGGGCGAAGCCGCCGCCCAGGCACCGCGCAGTACGAGGCGGCGCCGGGGACGGTCCGGGTGGTTCAGCAGCATCAGCGCCATGGTGTCGTTGCCGGAGAAATGCGTGCAGCGCTCCTCCTCCATGATCCGCAGGGCCTCGCCGGGCTCGAAACGGTCCATGGTGACCAGCGTCGCCACATGCTGCAGGCAGGAGAGAATGGAGAGCGTGCTGCCGGCGACATGGAAGAAGGGGCGGGCGCTGTGGAAGCGGTCGGCCACGCGCAGGCCCATGCGGCCGCCGGAGAAGAAGGCATCGGCGCACATGCTGCGATGCGTCAGCAGCACGCCCTTGGGGAAGGAGGTGGTGCCCGAGGTGTACTGGATCAGCAGCACGTCGTCCGGCGTGCAGCAAGGTGCGGCGGGGCCCTGCGCGGCCGCGAGGAAGTCTCCCCAGGACACGGCGCCCGCCGGAACATCCTCGCCCAGCACGATGACCTTCTGCAGGTCGGGCAGGGCGGCATCGGGAAGGCCGCCATCGAGCGCCGGACAGATGCCGCGCAGCATGGCGACGAAATCGACGCGCAGGAACCGGTCGGCCAGGAACAGCATGCGCACGCGCGACTGGCGCAGCGCATAGGCCATCTCCCCGGCGCGGAAGCGGGTGTTCACCGGCACGGTCACCGCCCCCAGCGAGCCGATCGCCAGGAACAGCGCCACCCAGCGCGGCCCATTGCCGAGGCAGAGGCCGATATGGTCGCCCCGCCGCACGCCGGCGGCGACCAGTGCGGCGCGGATGGCGGCGACCTCCTCGGCCAGCGCGGCATAGGTGATGCGGTCGGCGGGGGCGACGATCGCCTCCACCTCCGGCGCGATGGCGGCGGCGCGGTGCAGGGCGGCCTCGCTGGTCAGCGGACAGATCCCCTCCAGCGGGAAGGGCGCGCTCATCGCGCGGGGCTCCCGAAGCCGGCCATGGCCGCGCGCCAGGCGCCCTCGGCGAGGTTCTCCTCGATCGCCATCAGCTCGGTGGCGAGCGCGGCGCGCGGGTCGCGCTCCACGCCCTCGTCGATGCAGCGCTTGGCCTGGCGCAGCGCGCCGGCGGGCGCGGCGAGGATGGTCCGCGCGATCTCCGCCAGCGTCTCCTCCAGCGCCGCATCGTCCGGCACCAGGCGCGAGATCAGCCCGGCCTGCCGCGCCTCCTCGGCGGAGAGGGTGCGGCCGGTGAACATCATGTCCTTGGCCAGCCGCTTGCCGATGATGCGCGGCAGGCGCTGCGTCGCGCCCACCGTGCCCCAGAGCGCCTCGGGCGTGCGGAAGGAGGCGGCGGGCGTCGCCACGATCATGTCGCAGGCGGCGGCGATCTCGCCGCCCGAGCCGACCGCCGGCCCCTGCAGCACGGCGATGCTCGGCATCGGCAGGCGCTCCAGCGCGTCATAGGCGGCGAAGCCCTTCAGCCGGCGGGCACGCACCTGGTCCTCGCCCATGCCCTTGCGCTCCTTCAGGTCGGCGCCGGCGCAGAAGACCGGGCCGCTGGCGCGCACCAGCACCAGCCGGGCGTCCTCCGCCACGGCGCGGCGGGCGCCGGCGAGCAAGGCCTCGGCCATCGCCGTATTCAGCGCGTTGCGCGCCTCGGGGCGGTTCAGGGTCAGGGTGGCGACGCCCTCGGCGGACATCTCCCACAGCACGGCCTCGGTCATAGCGCTCCCATCTCCCGCAGTTCCGCGATGCGCGCGGCATCCAGCCCGAGGCGCTCGCGCAGCACCGCCTCGGTATGCTCGCCGAGCAGCGGCGGCCGCCCGACCTCCGGATCGCCCCAGCCCTCGAAGCGCAACGGCACCGGCAGGGCCGGAAAGCGTCCGAGCAGCGGGTGCTCGAAGCTGGAGACCATGCCGCGCGCGCGGACATGCTCGTCGGCCAGCACCTCGTCCAGCTCCAGCACCGGGCCGGCGGGCACGCCGGCGGCATCCAGCCGGGCGAAGGCTTCGCCGCGCGGCAGTTCCGCCAGCGCCGCGCCCATGGCGCGCATCACCGCCTCGCGCCGCGCCACGCGGCCGGCATTGGTGGCGAGTTCCGGGTCCGCTGCCAGCGCATCGAGCGACAGCGCGGCGCAGAGCGGCGCCCAGTGCTGGTCGCTGGCGGTGATGTGCAGGTAGCGGCCATCGGCGCAGCGGAAGCTGGCGCTCGGCACCCGGCCGGGATGTTCGGTGCCCAGGCGCGGCGGCACCTCGCCCAGCGCGAAGTGGCGCGCCGCCGCGATGGTCAGCAGCGCCACCTGCGCGTCGAACATCGAGACGTCCACATGCCCGCCCTGGCCGGTGCGGTCGCGCCCGCGCAGCGCCGAGAGGATGGCGATGGCGACCCAGAGGCCGGAGGAGAGGTCGGCCACCGGCAGGCCGGGCTTCACCGGGCCGCCGCCGCGCTCGCCGGTCAGGCTCATCAGCCCGCCCATGGCCTGGAAGACGGTGTCGTAGCCCTTGCGCTTCGCGTAGGGCCCGGACTGCCCGAAGCCGGTGCAGGAGAGATAGACCAGGCGCGGGTTCACGGCGGAAAGCGAGGCCCAGTCCAGCCCGCGCCGCTTCAGCGCGCCGGTGGGGAAGTTCTCGACCAGCACATCGGCCTGGGCGGCGAGGTCGCGGATGATCCGCCGGCCCTCTTCGTGCCGCAGGTTCACGGTGATCGAGCGCTTGGCGCGGTTGCAGGCCATGTAGTAGCCGCTGACGCTGCCGCCCGGCCCCTCGGCGAAGGGCTCGAAGCTGCGGGTCTCGTCGCCGCTGCCGGGCTGCTCCACCTTGATGACCTCGGCGCCCATCTCGGCCAGCAGCATGGTGGCGAAAGGGCAGGCGAGCACGCGGGAAAGGTCGAGGATCACCAGTCCTTCGAGCGGCTTCATGCCAGGCGCTCCCGGGCGGTGCGGGCCGCGGCGAAACCCTCCGGCAGCGGGCGCGCGCCGGCGGCGCAGAGCTGCTTCAGCGCCAGCAGCGCGGGCGGCGGCAGGGTGGCGAGGCTTTCGGCGAGCGCGGCGGCGCGGTCCAGCAGCGCCTCGGCGGGGACGGGTGCCGGGCAGAGGCCGAGCGAGGCGGCTTCCGTCGCGGGCAGCGCGCGTCCACTCGCCAGCAGCGAGAAGACCTGCCGCGGCGCGAGGTGCCGCAGCAGCACGGGCGCCATCAGCGCCGGCAGCATGCCGTGCCGCGCCTCGGGAAAGGCGAGACTGGCGCCCTCGGCCAGCAGCATCTGGTCGCAGCAGAGCGCCAGGGCGGCTCCGGCGCCGAGCGCGGCGCCCTGGACCGCCGCCACCACCGGCTTGGCCGTCCGGCCAGGTGCCAGCAGGATGGCCTCGCTCAACGCCGCGCGGGCAGCACGGGCGGAGGGGTCGGCGGCGAGGGCGCGCATCTCCGCGAGATCGGCGCCGGCGCAGAAGCCCGGTCCCTCGGCGCCCAGCACGACGGCGGCGATGGCCGGATCGTCACCCGCCGCCTCCAGCGCCGCGATCAAGGCCCTGGCGAGCGCGGCATCGATGGCGTTGCGTTTCTCCGCGCGTGCCAGGAACAGCAGGCGCAGGGTCCCACGCGTCTCGACGCGGATCATGCCGGCACCTGCGCGGGCAGGCCGGCAAGGCGGCGGCGCACCGCCTCCGCCTCGGTGACGAGGCGGTGCATCACCGCAGCGGCGGGCAGGATGTCGTCGATCAGGCCGGCGGTCTGCCCGGCCTCCACCTTGCCCCATTCCATGTCGCCCTCCAGGGCCGCCAGCTTCAGGCTTCGGCTGGCATAGAGCAGTGCCAGCGCCTCCTTCGCGTGGCCAGCGCGCTCGGCGGCGTCCACCTCCTCGGTGAAGCGGTTGCGCAGCTGCCGCACCGGCAGGCCGCCGCGGCCGACCAGGGTGGTGTCGGACAGCGCGGCCTTCCGCACCCTCTCCTTGTAGGCGGGATGCACCGTGGCCTCCTCCGTCATCAGGAAGCGCGTGCCGAGCTGCGCGCCCTCGGCACCGAGGGCGAACATCGCGGCGATGCCGGCGCCATCGGCCACGCCGCCGGCGCCGATCACCGGAAGCGCCACGGCCTGCGCCACGGCGCGCACCATCACCATGGCGGAAACCTCGTCCGGCGCGGGATGCCCACCGGCCTCGCCGCCGACCACGATCAGCGCATCCACGCCGGCGGCCTCGGCCTTCAGCGCGTGCAGCGGCGAGGCGACGACATGCAGCCACTTCGCGCCATAGGCGTGGAAGCGCGGCAGGTGCGCGCGCGGCCCGCCCTGCGAGGCGATCACCACCGGCACGCGCTCGGCCTCGGCGACGTCGAGGAATTCGGCTGAGCGCTTG
Source organism: Roseomonas sp. E05 (assembly GCF_030063475.1). Taxonomy (GTDB): domain Bacteria; phylum Pseudomonadota; class Alphaproteobacteria; order Acetobacterales; family Acetobacteraceae; genus Pseudoroseomonas. Next base: position 69,652 of record NZ_JASIRT010000015.1, on the reverse strand, counting down.
TTGTAGAGCGGGATATTGACCGCGAAGGGTGCCGATGTGCCGGCGCGCACCGTGCGGATCGCCTCCACCAGTGCCTCGGGGCGCATCGGCCCGGCGGCGATGGTGCCGAGCCCGCCGGCCCGCGCCACCGCCAGGGCCAGCGCAGCGGAGGAGGAGGCCCAGCTCATGCCGCCCTGCACGATCGGGTAGCGGATTCCCAGAAGCTCCGGCAGGCGCGAGGGGAAGCCGAATTCCGCCGCCATCACAGCGTCTCGGCGCCGCTCTGCCGCACCAGCGGGCCCCATTTGTCGGCCTCGGCATGCAGGAAGTCGAGATAGGCCTCGGCCGCCAGGGGGGAGGGGGTGCCGCCCTGCCGCCGGAACTCGCTCTGCAGCGCATCGCTGTGCAGCGCCTGCGCGGCGGCGTCGCGCAGGGCCTCGCGGATGCCGGCGGGCGTCGCGGCGGGCACGGCGCAGCCATACCAGTTGTCGGAGACCACCTGCGGCAGGCCCAGCTCGGCCGTGGTGGGAACCTCCGGCAGCGACGGCACCCGCTCCGCCGTGGTGACGGCGAGCGGGCGCATGGCACCGGCCTCGATATGTGGCCGCAGCACCGGCACGTCGGCGATCAGATAGGTGAAGCGGCCGCCGAGCAGGTCGGTGGCGGCCGGCGCGACGCCGCGATAGGGGATGTGCAGCGCCTCGAACTTCGCCTCGGACGCCAGCAGGGCGCCGGCGAGATGCGTGATCGAGCCGGCGCCGGCGGAGCCGTAGGTGACGGAACCCGGCTTGCGCCGCGCCATCGCCGCCAGGGCGGGCAGATCCTCGATGCCGGCTTTCGCGTTCACCACCAGCACTTCGGGCACGCGCACGACAAGGGTGAGGTGCGCGAGGTCCTGGTAGACGTCGAAGGGCATCTGCTGCTGCGGCATGAAGGGCGCGATGGAGAGCGCGCCGGGACCGGTGAAGCCGATCGTCATTCCGTCGGGTGCGGACTTGGCCACGGCGTCGGTGCCGACCAGTCCGCCAGCCCCACCGCGGTTCTCCACCACGACGGGCTGGCCGAGCGGCTTGCCCAGCGCTTCCGCGAAGACGCGGCCGAAGATGTCGGCAGGGCCGCCGGCGGCGAAGGGCACGATCAGCCGCAGCGGGCGGTCGGGTGTCCAGCCGGCGCCGGAGGCGGCGCGGGCGTGCAGCGCCGGCAGGGCCAGGCCTGCGGCCAGCAGGGTGCGTCGCTTCATCCTTGTTCGTCTCTCCTTGTCGGGGCTTCGCGCCTCTTCCGCGAAGGACGCTAGTCGCTTTGGTTGATCATATCAACCATTCGATCTAGCCTTTGCGGTGCTGAAAAGATCTCGAACATGACAAGGGAGGAAAGAATGGTCCATGTGACCCGGCGCGGCGCCCTGGCGGCGCTCGCCGTCAGTGCGCTGCCCTGCGCGGCCCGTGCCGGCGAGGCCGCCTGGCCGGACCGCACCGTGCGCTTCATCGTGCCCTTTGCGCCGGGCGGCCCGGTCGAGGTGCCGGCCCGCTTCATCGCCGACCGGCTGACGCATACGCTCGGGCAGAGCGTCATCGTCGAGACGAAGCCAGGGGCGGGCGGCGCGCTCGGCATCCAGTCCGTGCTGCAGGCGGCGGACCCGCACATGCTGCTCTTCACCACATCCTCGGTCGCCATCCTGCCGGCGCTGCTGAGAGATCCGGGTTACGACCCGTTCCGCGACCTGACCCCGGTCAGCATGGTGAGCGAGGTGCCGATGGCCCTGCTGGTGCGGCCGGACTGGCCGGTGCCGGACTTCGCGACCTTCCTGCGGCAGGCGAAGGCGAAGCCGCAGCGCTTCTCCTTCGCCTCCTCAGGCACCGGCTCCACCACGCATCTGGCGGGCGAACTGCTGAAGGCGAAGGCGGGCATCGACATCCTGCACGTGCCCTATCGCGGTGGCGCACAGGCGGTGAACGCCCTCTATGCCGGCGATACCGACATGCTGATCACCGGCCTGATCGAGACGATGAAGCATGTCAGCGACGGGCGGCTGCGCGCCCTGGCGGTAACCTCGCCAGGACGCAGCCCGGCCTTGCCGGAGGTGCCGGCCATCGCCGAGGCGGTGCCGGGCTATGGCCTCACCATCTGGTACGCCCTGTTCGGCCCGCCCAACACGCCGGCCGCCGTGGTGCAGCGCCTCGCCGAGGCCATGGCGCCGCTGCGCGAGGGCTCACCGCTGGCGCAGCGCATGGGGGAATCCGGCGCCACGCTGCTGCTCGACGGGCCGGCGCCGCTGGCGGCGCGGATGCGGGCGGAGGTGCCGCTGTGGAAGGAGGTGGTGACCGCGGCCGGGATCAGGCAGGAATAGGCGCCCAGGCCGGCGGGCGCTTGGCCTTGAAGGCGGCGATACCTTCCTCCGCCTCGCCCGCCGCACAACGTGCGAAGGCCTGTGCGCCGGCATCGGCATAGCCCTCGGGCACCGGGCCGCCGAGCGCCGCCATCAGCGCCTTGGTCTCGGCCAGGGCGCCCGGTGCGCCCTGCAGCAGGTCGCCGATCACCGCTTCCACGCGCGCTGCCAGCGCTGCGGCATCGGGCAGAACCTCGTGCAGCAGGCCGCGCGCGGCGGCCTCGGCCGCGCCGATGGGCGCCCCTTGCAGCACCAGTCGCGCCGCCTCGCTGCGCCCCATGCGGTGCGACAGCCAGGGCAGGATCTGCGCCGCCACCAGCCCGCGCCGCACTTCCGGCGCGGCGAAGCGTGCCTCGGCCGAGGCCAGGGCGATGTCGGCCGCGCAGACCAGGCCGAGCCCGCCGGCGAAGGCCGAGCCCTCGATCTGGGCGATCACCACCTGCGGCAGCGCGGCGATGGCGGCGAAGCGCGCACCGGTGCGGCGGTTGCGTTCGAGCTGCCGCGCCAGCTTCTCCTCCGGCGCGGCCGGCGCGCCCACCTCCGTCAGGTCCAGCCCGGCGCAGAAATGCCCGCCGGCACCGGAGAGCACCAGCACGCGCGCCGTGCGATCCTGGCGCAGATCGGCGAGCAACGCGTCGAGCGCCTCCACCAGCGCCGTGCTCATCGCGTTGCGCCGCGCCGGCCGGTTCAGGATGGCGCGCACCACCGGGCCGTCGCGCCGCACCAGCAGGGGGGATTCGTCGGTCTCGCTCATGCGTGTTCTCCGAGGCGGTTGGTGCGGGCGTGCAGACGGCGGCCGAGCAGCGCCTCGGCGGCGCGCCCGGCCGCGCGCAGGCGGTCGAGGTCGAGGCCGGTGCGGACGCCCATGGCCTCGAACAGCATCGCCAGGTCCTCCGTGCAGACATTCCCGGTGAAGCCCTCGCCATAGGCGATCTCGGCCGGATGCCCGCCGGTGCCGCCCAGCGCGCTGTCGAAGTGAGTGATACCCGCTTCCAGCGCGGCGACACAGTTGGCGATGCCGGTGCCGCGGCTGTCGTGGAAGTGTGCGATCAGCACGGCCTCCTGCGGCAGTTCCTCGCGCAGCAGGCGCACCAGCGCCCGCACGCGCGGCGGCGTGGCGCTGCCGATGGTGTCGCCGATGGCGATGCGCCGCACCCCGAGCGCGATGAAGCGCCGTGCATCCTCCAGCACGCGCTGCGGCGGGGTCGGCCCGTCGAAGGGGCAGTCGAAGGCAACCGAAATGGTGCCCACGGTGGTGAAGGCGCCGCCGGCCAGCGCCGCCATCGCCTCGACATTGCGCCACTGCTCGTCGCGGGAGCGCCGCAGGTTGCGCTGCGTGTGGCCTTCGGAGGCCGAGACGAGGAAGCTGATCTCCTCCGGCCCGCGGCCTTCCGCGCGTGCCGTCAGCGCCCGCTCGACCGCCTGCGGGTTCGGGCAGGTGGCCTTGAACAGCACGCCCGGGCGCGGCGGCACGGCCTGCAGCACCTCCGCCGCATCGGCGAATTGCGGCACGTATTTCGGGTGCGAGAAGGAGGTGATCTCGATCCGGCGGAAGCCGCAATCGGCGATGCGCACCAGCATCGCGGCCTTCTCGGCCGCCGGCAGCACGCCGGGCTCGTGCTGCAGCCCGTCGCGGGCGAAGCACTCACAAAGGACGACCTGCGGTGTCTCGCTCATGCGGGCAGCAATCCTTTCAGGATCTCGATGGCGTCATAGGGGGTCTGGGCGGCATGCGCGCCGGCGGCGGCGAGCGCGGCCAGCTTGGCGGCGGCGCCCTCGCGGGTATGGCCGATCAGCGCGCCGGCATGGCCCATCTGCCGCTCGGCCGGCGCGTGGCGGCCGGCGATGGTGGCGACCAGCGGCTTGGGAAAACCGGCCAGCGCCTCGGCCAGGGCATATTCCTTGCCGCCGCCGATCTCGCCGCAATAGAGCACGGCGGCGGTGTCCGGGTCGTCGCGCAGGGCGGGGAGGTATTCGTGCGGGTTGCGGCCGATCACCGCGTCGCCGCCGAGATGGAGCGCGATGCGCTGGCCGATCCCCGCCGCCGTCAGCAGGCGCGCGACGGTCAGCGTCAACGTGCCGCTGCGGCCGAGCAGCGCCACCCGCCCGGGCCGGCAGAAGGAGGGAGCGACCGAGCCGAGCAGCCCCTGACCCGGAACGCAGAGCCCCAGCGTGTTCGGCCCCACCAGCCAGCTTCCCGCCGCGCGCGCCGCCTGGGCGGCGCCGAGCGTATCGTGCAGCGGCACGTATTCGGCGGCGGCGACAATGGTGGCGATGCCGGCGGCGGCGCATTGCCGGATCGCGTCGGCGGTGCCCTCGGGCGGGGTGTAGAGGATGGCGGCCTCGGCCGGGGCGTCCAGCTCGCGCAGGCTGTCGAGCAGGGGCAGCCCCTCCAGCCTGCCGCCGCCCTTGCCGAGCGCGATGCCGGCCACGATCGGCGTGCCGGCCTCACGCATCGCCGCCACCTGCCGCGCGGCATAGCGCCCGGTGGGGTTGAAGACGATGACGCGGCGCGGGAAGGCGCGCAGGAAGGGCGGTGTCATGCGGCGAGGTCCGCGGCCAGGGCGCGCACCAGGGCCCGCGGGTCCTCATGCAGGGCGGCGACGCCGGCGGCGCGCAGCTGCCCCCGTGCCGCCTCGGCGTCGAAGCCCCGCGTGGCGGCATGGCCGGCGGCGAAGCCGGCATAGAGCGGCCTGGGCGGCGGGTGGCGGGCCAGGAAGGCCAGCAGCGTCTCCACCCGGTCGCGCAGCGGGCGGGAGGCCAGGGTGGTGTAGAACAGGATGGCCTTCACCTCCGGCCGGGCGGCGAGGGCGAAGGCGGCTTCCAGCCGCGCCTCGGTGGTCTCGGCCGGGCCGCCGCGCAGGTTGTCCATGAAGCTGGCGGCGCGCAGGCCATGATCGGCCAGCAGGTCCATCAACTGCATGCCGAGCCCGGCGCCGGCTGAGACCAGCGCCACGTCCCCGGGCATTTCCACCAGCGCGAAGCCCCGTTGCCGCGCCTGCCGTTCCAGCGGGGTGAGGGCGGCCGCCTCCAGCGCGGCGCTGGCCGCGGGCGTGTCGTGGCGGGGCAGCGCGGCGGCATCGCGCACCAGCTTGGCGTCGCAGGCGACAAGACCGGCGGGAGTGACGGCCAGCGGATTGAGCTCCAGCAGCTCCAGGTCCTCCGCGCGCAGGAGGCGGGCCAGCCGCGGTACCAGGCGCGCGACGCGTGCGGCGAGATCGGCCGGCAATGCGGCGCGGAGGGCGGCGAAGAGCAGATCGGCGGCGAAAGGATCGTCCGGATCGACGGGCAGCCGCAACAGGGTGGCGGCCCCCTCGACCGCGATGCCGCCCTCGGCGGAGAAGAGGCATTCGATCACCTGCCGCGTGCCGTCCACGCGCAGGGCCAGGTAGAGTTCCCGCGTGATCTCCACCGCCTCCTCCAGCAGGAAGGGCACCGCGCCGGCCTGCGCCGTCATCGCCGCGCGCAGCGCCGGAACCTCGGCCGGGGTGACGCGCCGCACCAGGCCGCGCTTGCCGCGCCCGCCTTCCAGCACCTGCGCCTTCAGCACCAGCCCCGGCCAGTCCTGCGCCTCCGGCGGCACCGCGCCACCGGCCGGCAGCGCCACCCCGCGCGGCACCGCGACGCCGTGCCGCCGCAGCAGCGCCTTGCCGTCCATCTCGGTCAGCCGCATGGCCGGTCCTCCCCGCCATTTTGCGCCAGCTAGGGGTTTTGGGTTGATTTTGTCAACCAATCTGTCCGGCGCCGCGCGGTGGCCTGCGGCTTCCGCCGGACCCCTGCCCGGCGCGGGACAAGCCGGGGAATTGCCCGTAAGATGCGAGCATGCCTGCTTCGCGAACCGCCGCCCCGGCCGGGGACACCCGGACGATCAAGGACCTGCTCTCCTACCGCATCCACCGGTTGGCGAATGCCCTCAGCCGGGGCGCCGCGGCGCGCTACCGGCGGGAGTTCGATGTCAGCCTGATGGAATGGCGCACCATCGCGCTGCTCGGGGATTTCGCGCCGATGTCGCTGAAGGACCTCGCGCGGCAGAGCGGGTTGGACAAGGGCCTGGCCAGCCGGGTGGTCGGCGGGCTGGTGGAGCGCGGCCTCGTGCGGCGCGGCACGGCGGCGGATGCGCGCGAACTGGCGCTGAGCCTGACGCCAGCCGGGCGCAAGGTGTTCCGCGGCCTGATGCGCTCGGCCGGTGAGCGTGACGATGCTTTCCGCGCCGCGCTGACGGAGGCAGAGATGGAATGCCTCGACAGCGCCATCGGCAAGCTGCTCCAGGCCGCGCGCCAGCAGCTCTAGCCGGCTGCTGAAAATCGGTCGCGGTGGGGCAGCTCCAGCTCAGGCCTGGGGGAGAGGCGCTGCCAGAGTGGCGCTGGGTTGAGGCAGGCCCGCCATCGTGATCGTGAGCGCGCCGGCCGGGGCTTCACCCTCCACCCCCCGCCTCCTCCGGCTGCTGGCCCGGCCGCGCCCCGGCACCTGAGCAGGCAGGAACCGCGCCTCCTCTCGGCCGGGTTGCCAGCCATCAAGGCACTGCGCGCGCGGAAGACCTTCCGCGTGCAACGTCTCAGGCAGCCGAATCGGGTCTGTCAGCCTGCTGGGGCGGGACGGCGCGGGACCTGCGCGCGAATTTTCCGGTGACTTCGGCTCCTTCGGTCCGCAGAAAGCGGATACCGCTTCCACGCCCCGGTCATGCGAGCGCCCTGTCCAGCAGGCGGATGGAGTGGAGCGCCTCGCGCTTCGCCAGATCGTGGATCTGATGGCGGCAGGAGGTGCCGTCGGCGACGATGATCGCCTCCGGCGCGGTCCGGCGGAGATACGGCAGCAGCGAGAGCTCGGCCATGGCGATGGAGACAGGCAGATTCTTCGTCTCGTAGCCGAAGGCACCGGCCATGCCGCAGCAGGAGGAGGTGATGGGCGTCACCTTCAGTCCGGGGATCGCGGCCAGCATCGCGACGGCGGGGGTGAAGGCGTTGAAGGCCTTCTGGTGGCAGTGGCCATGGATATGGGCCTCGTCTCCCACCGGCTTCAGCTTCAGCGGCGGCTTCGCCTTCGCCAGCCACTCCGTGACGAGCATGGCGCGCGCAGCCAGCTTCGTCGTCGCCTCGCCCGGCAGCAGGGAGAGGAACTCGTCGCGCAGCGTCATCAGCGCGGAAGGCTCGAGGCCCAGCACCGGGCTCTCCCATTGCGACAGCACCTCCAGCGTGCGGCGCGCCTCCTCGCGTGCCTCCTCCACCATTCCGGCGGCGAGATAGGTGCGCCCGTCATCCAGCGGCCGCGCACCGCGCTTCGGGCGCGCGGCGGCGGGATCGGCGCCGGCGGCGCGCAGCACGCGGATGGCGGCGCGCAGGTTCTCCGGCTCGAAGTACCGGTTGAACAGGTCGGGCAGCAGGATGACCTCGTTGGCGCGCCCATCCGGCGCGCGCAGCTCGCTGTCCTGGAAGGCATCGCGCTGGAAGCGGGGCAGGCTGCGCTGCGCGGCCAGCCCGAGCGCGCGCTCGCTGAGCGCGGGCAGGCCGGGGAGCAGGTCGCGAAGATTCGACAGCGGCGCGAAGCGCGCCGCCCAGGGCGCCCAGCGCGGCAGGGTGGCGATCAGACGGTCCTTCCGCGACACGCCGCGCGCGCGGTTGCGGGCATGGGCGGCCTCGATCTTCATTTTGGCCATGTCTACCCCGGTCGGGCATTCGCGCTTGCAGCCCTTGCAGGCGACGCAGAGCGACAGCGTCTCCGCCACCTCGTCGGAGGCCAGCCCGCCCTCGATCTGGCCGGTCAGCGCCAGCCGCAGCGTATTGGCGCGGCCGCGCGTCAGATGCTGCTCGTCGCGCGTGGCGCGGTAGCTCGGGCACATGGTGCCGGCATCGAACTTCCGGCAGGTGCCGTTGTTGTTGCACATCTCGACCGCGCCGAGCAGGCCGCCCTGCGGCCCGGGCCAGGCCGACCAGTCGAGCGCCGGGGAGACGCCCGCATCCGCCGCATAGCCCTCGTGATAGCGCAGCAGGCTGCGGTCATCCATGCGCGGCGGATGCACGATGCGGTTCGGGTTCAGCAGCCCCTGCGGCAGGGTTTCCGTGGCGGGATCGAAGGCGTCCTTCACCTGCTCGAAGGCGCGCACGATCCGCGCGCCGAACATGGTTTCGTGGAACTCGGAGCGGACGATGCCGTCGCCGTGCTCGCCGGAATGGCTGCCCTTGTAGTCCCGCACCAGGGCGAAGCATTCCTCGGCGATGGCGCGCATCTTCGCGACGTCCTCGCCGGACTTCATGTTCAGCACGGGGCGGACATGCAGGCAGCCCACCGAGGCATGGGCATACCAGGTGCCCCTGGTGCCATGCTTCTCGAAGACCGCGTTCAGGCGCTCGGTGTAGTCCGCCAGATCCTCCAGCGCGACGGCCGTGTCCTCGATGAAGGAGACGGGCTTTCCATCGCCCTTCATGCTCATCATGATGTTCAGCCCGGCCTCGCGCACCTCCGCGACCTGCGCCTGGAAGCCGGCATCGGTGACGCGCACCACCTGCCCGGGCAGGCCGAGATCGCCCATCATCTCCTCCAGCCGGTCGAGCGCGGCCAGCAGCGGCGCGTCCTCATGCCCGTGGAACTCGACGATCAGCAGGCTGTCCGGCTCGCCGATCAGGATCCGGTCGATGGTGTTGCGGTAGATCGGAATGGAGCGGCCGAGGTCGATCATGGTGCGGTCGACCAGCTCCACCGCCTCCGGATCGAGCATGACCAGATGCTTCGAGGCCTCCATGGCGCGCCGGAAGCTCGGGAACTGGCAGATGCCCAGCATCTTGCGCGGCTTGATCGGCCAGAGCCGCAGGTCGAGCGCCGTCGAGAAGGCCAGCGTGCCCTCGCTGCCGACCAGCAGGCGCGCCAGGCTGGCGCGGCCTTCCGCGCAGGCGGTCGGCGTCAGCGCATCCAGGTTATAGCCGCCGACGCGGCGGAGCTGGCGCGGGAAGCGGGCGGCGATCTCCGCCGCCTCCCGCGCGCCGATGGCACGCAGCCGCGCGATCAGGTCGGCGACGGCGGGCGGGACATCGGGGCCGAGATTGTCCGGCAGCTCGCCGAAGCTGAAGCGCGTGCCGTCCGCCAGGATGGCGTCGATGGCGCGGACATTGTCGGCCATCAGCCCATAGCGGATCGACTTCGAGCCGCAGGAATTGTTGCCGGCCATGCCGCCAATGGTGCAGCGCGCCCAGGTGGAGGGATCGACAGGGTAGAACAGCCCCTTCGGCTTCAGCGCCTCGTTCAGCGCGCCGAGCGTGATGCCGGGCTCGACGCGGGCGGTGTCGCCCTCGGCCGCGAGCACGCGGCGCAGGTGCTTGGTGCAGTCCACCACCAGCGCGCGGTTGACGGTCTGGCCGCACTGGCTCGTCCCGCCGCCGCGCGGCAGCACGGGCACGCCCTCCTCCCGGCAGATCGCCATGGCGGCCAGGACGTCCTCCGTTGTGCGGGGGACCAGCACGCCGAGCGGCTCCATCTGGTAGATGCTGGCATCGGTCGCGTAGCGGCCGCGGTCGCCGGCGGAGAAGAGCACCTCGCCGGCGGTCTCGCGGCGCAGGCGGCTGGCGAGGCGGCTGTCCCCGATCCGCGCCCGGCCCGTGATGACGTTCATGCGGCTTCCCCCCTACCCCCCGGCGGCGGCCTGCGCGGGCCGCTCCGGGCTTCTCCATTGGGCTTCCTCATTGGCAGGACGCATCATTGCTGGCTAGACAGGCAGAGCGAAGAGGAAACCCGTCCATGGCCTATTTCCAGTCCAAGCCGGTCGCCGGCCGCCATTTCCTGCAGATCCCTGGCCCCACCAACGTGCCGGACCGCGTGCTGCGGGCGATGGACAACCCGACCATGGACCATCGCGGGCCGGATTTCGGCCGCCTGGGCCAGGCGCTGCTCGAAAAGGTGCGGGCCGTCTTCAAGACCGAGGGGCCGGTGGTGATCTACCCGGCCTCCGGCACCGGCGCCTGGGAGGCGGCGCTGGTGAACACCCTCTCCCCCGGCGACCGTGTGCTGATGTGCGAGACCGGCTGGTTCGCCCATCTCTGGCACGAGATGGCGACCCGGCTGCAGCTGCAGCCGGACTACATCCACACGGACTGGCGCCGCGGCGCCGATGTCGCCGCCATCGAGGCGAGGCTGCGCGAGGACAAGGGGCACGAGATCAAGGCCGTCTGCGTCGTGCACAACGAGACCAGCACCGGCTGCACCAGCCGGATCGACGAGGTGCGACAGGCGATCGACGCCGCCGGCCACCCCGCGCTGCTGCTGGTGGATACCATCTCCTCCCTCGGCAGCATCGACTACCGGCATGACGAATGGGGCGTGGACGTCACCGTCGCCGGCAGCCAGAAGGGGCTGATGCTGCCGCCTGGCCTCAGCTTCAACGCGGTCTCGGCCAAGGCGCTGAAGGCGAGCGAGACGGCGAGGATGCCACGCAGCTTCTGGGACTGGAAGCCGATGCTGGCGGCCAATGCCACCGGCTATTTCCCCTACACGCCAGCGACCAACATGCTCTACGCGCTCGACACCGCCGTGGACATGCTGCTGGAGGAGGGGCTGGACAACGTCTTCGCCCGGCACGACCGGCACGCCGAGGCCACCCGCCGCGCCGTGCGCCACTGGGGCTTCGAGACGCAATGCGCCGAGCCCCGGCATCATTCCTCCGCGCTGACCGCGGTGCGGCTGCCGGAGGGGCACAGCGCCAACGCCCTGCGCGCGGCGATCCTGGAGAAGTTCAACATGAGCCTCGGCAACGGGCTCGGCCCGCTGAACGACCGGGTGTTCCGCATCGGCCATCTCGGCGATTTCGGTGATCTCCAGCTGGTCGGCACGCTGGGCGGCGTGGAGATGGGACTGAAGGCGGCCAGCATCCCCTACCAGGCGGGAGGCGTGCTGGCGGCGATGGACTACCTGAACGGGAATGCCTGACCCGGGAAGCCCTTCTCGCTCCCGGCGCTGGATCTCGCCAGCTCGGGGGCAGGGAGGAGCTTGGGGTGCCTTGCCAAGCCGGCAGGCGGGCTCCGCCGCCTCCGCCTGCCTGGCGCGGTGGAGGCGGCGATCCCTGCCATGGACCCGGCATACCGGAGGCAGAGCGGCCAGGCCTGACTCGGATGCGTTCCTGCTGGAGCGGATGGAAACCCTCTGCTCGCAACTTCTTGCCGAAACGCACCCGGTCGGGCGGACGAAGCCTCCCCTGACCGGTTCCGTCAGCGCGCGGGAATCGCCAGCTCCCGGAGGATCTCGGCGGTATGGGCGCCCAAGGCCGGTGCAGGCGCCAGCCAATGGCCGAAGCCCGGCAGGGCGGGCATGGGCAGCTCGCCCATCTCCGGCTGGCGCAAGGGCGCGGCGGCGCCAACCGCCTGCACATGCGGGTCGGCCAGCCAGTCGAGCGGCGTGTTGACGCGTGAGGCCAGCAGCCCGGCCGTGCCGAGCCGGGCAAGCCAATCCTCCGCCGGCCGCGTCGTGAAGGCCGCGCGGACCAGCGGCAGCAGCGCCTCACGATGCTCCGCGCGCGCGGCGAAGCTGGCGAAGCGCGGGTCGTGCGGCAGTTCCGGCAGGCCGAGCACCTCGCAGAGGGCCACGAACTCCGTTTCCCGCACCAGCGCCACCATCACCCAGGCGCCATCTGCGGCCTGGTAGCTGCCGGCAGGCAGGTTCAGCGCCGCCGGAGCGCGCCCGAGCAGCCCTGCCTCCGCCAGCGGCATGGCCAACAACCCCGCCATGCCAGCCATCAGCGAAACATCCAGCACGCGGCGCTGCGGCGGTGCGGCGCCGCCCCGCTCCAGCATGCGCTGGGCCAGCGCCGCCTGCACGGCGGCAAAGGCGGAAAGCCCTGTCACCACATCGGCGACCAGCGTGCCGACCTTGTGGGGCGCGCCGTCCGGGCCGGGATTCAACGCCGCCAGGCCGGAGAAGCCCTGGGCGACGGAGTCGGTGCAGGGCTGCCCGGCATAGGGGCCCTGCTGTCCGAAGCCGGAGATGGAGAGGCAGATCGCGTCCTCTGGCGTGGCCTCCGGGCCGAGCCCGAGGCGCGCGGCGACGCCCGGCCGGAAGGCCTCGATCAGCACGTCCGCGCGGGCGGCCAGCGCCTGCGCGGTGGCCCGGCCCTCGGCCTGTTTCAGGTCGAGCACGATGCTGCGCTTGCCGCGGTTGAAGGTGACGTGCATCACCGACTGCCCGTTGGCGCGGGTGGAGAGGCCGCGCGACCAGTCTCCCCCGGGCGGTTCCAGCTTCACCACCTCGGCGCCGCTGGCGGCCAGCAGCATGCCGCAATAGGGGCCGGCAATGCCCTGGCTGGCATCCAGCACCCGCAGCCCGCGATAAGGGCGCATCTCCTCCGACATTGCGTTTCCTCTTATTCTGTGAGTGCATCATTCGCGAAAAAACGCGAACAGGGAAGGAAACACCGGATGGCCAGCCTCACGCGCCGCGGCGCCATGTCGCTTGCCGGCACCTTCGGCCTCTCCGCCGCAGCGGCTGCCCGCCTGTCACCGGCATGGGCCGAGGCGCCATGGCCCAGCCGCACGCTTCGCATGGTGGTGCCCTACCCGCCGGGCGGGCCCACCGACATCCTGGCGCGGGTGGTGGCGCAGGGATTGCCGGCCGAAGGCCTGCCCAGCGTCGTCGTGGACAACCGCAGCGGCGCCTCGGGCGTGGTCGGCAGCGGCGAGGTGGCGCGCGCGGCGCCGGATGGCGGCACCATCCTGGTCAATGCCTCGATCCACGTCATCATCCCGCACCTGAACCGCCAGATGCCCTTCGACACGCTGGCCGACTTCGCGCCGGTGACGAACATCGCCCGCGTGCCGCTGATGCTGGTGGTGAACCGCGAGCTGCCCGTGCGCTCGGTGCCCGAGCTGATCGCCTGGCTCAAGGCGCAGGGCGGCAAGGCCTCCTACGGCTCCTCCGGCATCGGCGCGGCGCCGCATCTGGCGGGCGAGCTGTTCAGGCAGCTCACCGGCACGCAGATGACGCATGTTCCCTATCGCGGCTCCGGCCCTGCCTTGCAGGACCTGCTGGCCGGCAACATCCAGCTGATGTTCGACTCCATGCCGAGCAGCGCCGGCGCGGTGCGCGAGGGGCAGCTGCGCGCGCTCGCCGTCACCACGGCCGGGCGCGTCGGCGCCTTCCCGGATCTGCCGACCGTGGCCGAGGCCGGGGTGCCGGGCTACGAGATCGCCACCTGGTACGGCGTCTGGGCGCCGGCCAAGATGCCGGCGGAGCTGGTGGTACGGCTGCAGCAGGCCGTGGCGCGCGTGGTCGCCGCGCCGGAAGGGCGCGCGCGGCTGGAATCCCTGGGGGCCGAGCCGGTCGCCGACACGCCCGAGCACTTCGCCGGCTTCGCCCGCGCCGAGTACGAACGCTGGGGCCGGCTGGTGCGCGAGGCCGGGATCGAGCCGGGCTGATGCGCGCGCTGGTCTGCGAGAGCTGGCGCGACTTCGACGCGCTGGAGGTGAAGGAGGTGCCGCCGCCGCCGCTGCGCCCGCGCGGCGTGCGCATCCGGGTGGAGGCGGTGGGCGTCTCCTTCGCGGTGCAACTCGTCGTCGCCGGGAAATACCAGCGCCGCCCGCCGCTGCCCTTCACGCCCGGCACCGAGGTGGTCGGCACGGTGCTGGAGGCGGCGCCCGATGCCGGGGCGCCGCCTCCGGGCACCCGGGTCTTCGCTGCGCTCGACTGGGGCGGGATGGCCGAGGAGGCGGTGGCCGACGACATCCACGTCATGCCGCTGCCGGAGGAACTGCCCGCCGAGGCCGCCGTGGCGCTGCCCATCAGCTATCCCACCGCGGCGGCCGCGCTGCTCTGGCGCGGGCGGCTGAAGTCCGGGCAATGGGTGCTGGTGCAGGGTGCCGGCGGCGGCGTGGGGCTGGCGGGGCTGGAGGTGGCGCATGCCGTTGGCGCCCGCGTCATCGCCCGTGCGGGGGTGGCGAAGCATGACCGGCTGCGGGCGCGCGGCGCGGAGGCGGTGCTGGACAGCACCCAGCCCTTCCGCGCCGCCGTCGCGGAGATCACCGGCGGAGCCGGCGCCGCCCTGGTGCTGGACACGCTGGGCGGCGCGGCCTTCGACGAAGGGCTGCGCTGCCTGGGGGAGGGCGGCACGCTGCTGACGCTCGGCTATGCCGCCGGCGCCATCCCCAACCTCGCCGTCAACCTGCTGCTGCTGAAGAATATCGGCGTGGCCGGGCTGAACTGGGGCACTTATCTCGGCTGGTCGCCGGGCGATAACCGGCATGCCCATGCCCCCCGCGTGCGCGCGCTCTGGCAGCAGTTGCTGGACTGGTGGCAGGCGGGAAGGCTGCACCCGGAGGTGCATGCCGCGCTGCCGTTGGAACGCTTCCGCGAGGCCATGGCGCTGGTGCGTGACCGGCAGGCCGTGGGGCGCGTCGTGCTGCGCCCCTGAACGCGGACGGCGGGGCGCAGGCTCGCGAGCCAAGCGCCTCTGGCGCCGTTCTCCAGCACCGTGGCCAGGGCAAGGAGCCGTGGCACCATGGTGAAGAGCAGCAGCCTGGCGCGCTTTTCCCGCTCCAGCTCCGCGCGGCCGAAGATCATGGCCGGCCCTCCTGATGAGCTATAAGTCTTATAAGCCATACTATTGACTCTTAAGGGGCGAGTCGAGCAGGGTTCTCCGCGCAAGCCGGCCCCCGGATCCGGCATCAGGGAGATCTGTCATGCTGCATCGCCGCCCTCTGCTCCTCGCCGGCTTGGCCACCCTGCTGGCAAGTGTCACCCCCGCCCTGGCGGAAACCTTCCCCGACCGGCCGGTCCGGCTGATCGTGCCCTTCCCGCCCGGCGGCTCGGCCGACCCCATCGGGCGCATCCTGGCGGCGTCCATGGAGAAGGATCTCGGTCAGGCGGTGGTGGTGGAGAACCGCTCCGGCGCGGGCGGTGTGATCGGCACGGATGCCGTGGCGAAGGCCGCGCCCGACGGCTACACGGTCGGCCTGGTCGGCGTCGGCAGCATGACCGTGGCGCAGAACCTGCTGCCGGACGTGCCCTACAAGGCGGTGCGGGATCTGGCGCCGGTCGCCCTGGTGGTGGGCGTGCCGCAGCTGCTCGTCGCCAGCAAGGCCAGCAAGCTGAACGACCTTCCCGCCTTGCTGAAGAAGGCACGCGCTGAACCCGGCCGCCTCACCTTCGCCTCCTCGGGCAATGGCAACTCGCCGCACCTCGCCATGGCCTCGCTGGCGCTGCACACGGGAATGGAGCTGATTCACGTGCCCTATCGCGGCGTGGCTCCGGCCATCACCGACCTGCTGGCCGGGCGTGTGGACCTGATGTTCGCCGACCTGCCGGCGCTGATCGGCCCGGTGCGGGACAAGGCCATGACGGCGCTGGCCCTCGGCAGCGCCGAGCCCTCGCCGCTCTTGCCGGGCGTGCCGACGCTGGAGCAGGCGGGCGTGACGGGCGTGGATGTCGAGAACTGGTACGGCGTGGTCGCCCCCGCCGGCACGCCGCCGGAGCGGGTCGCGAAGATCCAGCAGGCCATCCTGGGTGCGCTGCAGGAGCCGGCCGCGCGCGAGCGGCTCACCCAGCTCGGCGTGCGCATCATCGGCGCGGATGCCGGGACCTTCGCCGACCACCTGCGGCGCGAGACGGAGAAGTGGGTCGAGCTGATCCATGCGGCGAAGATCACCGTCGAGTGACGCTGCGGCGCCGCCCGCCTGGGCGGGCGGCGCCGCCTCATTCGATCCGCATGCCGGTCTCGCGCACGAAGCGGGCGAAACGCTCGGTTTCCGCCGCCATGTAGTCGGCGAAGTCCTGTGGTGAGGAGGGCGCCGGCTCCAGCCCGTTCTGCGCGCACCACGTCACCATGCCCGGCTCCGCCAGCACTGCGCGCAACTCGGCGTTCAGCCGGTCCCGCTGTCCGTCCGGCAGGCCGGCGGGGGCCAGCAGGCCGAGCCAGGTGACGAACATGTAGCCGGGCAGCCCGGCCTCGGCCATGGTGGGCGTCTCCGGCAGCAGGGCGGCGCGGTTGCGGCCGGTGGTGGCCAGCACGCGCACCGCGCCGGCGCGGATGTTCGGCAGGGCGGTGATCAGCGTGTCGAACATGCCCTGGATCTTGCCGCCGATCAGGTCCGTGTTGGAGGCGGCGGCGCCGCGATAGGGAACGTGCAGGATCTGGATGCCGGCGGCCGCCTTGTAGAGTTCCAGCGCCCGGTGCGAGGCCCCGCCATTGCCGGAGGAGCCGAAGGCGAGCGCCTCGGGGTTCGCCTTGGCATAGGCCGTCAGCTCGGCGAGGCTGGTCACCGGCACCGAGGGGTGCACGGTCAGCGCCAGCGGCGATTCCACCAGCAGCGAGAGCGGCGTGAAATCCTTCACGGGGTCGTAGCCCAGCCGCGGATAGAGGCTGACATTCATGGCATGCGTGCCGGCGAAGCCCATGTAGAGCGTGTCGCCATCCGGCGCGGCGCGGGCGGCGGTCTCGGCGGCGAGGTTACCGCCCGCGCCGGGCCGGTTGTCCACCACATAGGGGCGGCCCTGGCGGCGGGCGAGGGCATCCGCCACGCGGCGGGCCACGAGATCGGTGATGCCGCCGGGCGGGTAGGGCACGATCAGCCGCACGGGCCTGCCGCTCTCGGCCAGGGCGCCCCGCGGCGGCCAGAGCGCCGGCAGGGCAAGGCCGGCGGCGAGGGCGGCGCGGCGGGTGAGGGGTTCGGTCATGGCTTGGTTTCCTCCATCTCGACAATAAATCCATATTATTGACCTTTAAAAGCCGAATTCGGATCGCCGGGCTTGGCGAAAGGGCGGCGGTGCCGCAAAGAGGATGAATGATGAAATCGTCTCCTGCGGGTGCCCTCCGGGGCGTGGTGGACCTCAGCCGCAGCGCGGTGCCGCGCTATCTCCAGCTGGCGACGCTGTTCCGCAGCCGGATCGAAACCGGCGCCTGGCGGCCGGGCGAGCAGATCCCGACGGTTGAGGAGCTGGCGGCGGAATGCGGCGTCGCACGGGCGACGATCCGGCAGGCGCTCGGCCAGCTGGAGGCGGAAGGGCTGATCGAGCGGTTCCGCGCCAAGGGGACTTTCGTGCGCGGCCAGAGCCGCAACCGGCTGTGGTGCGAGGTGCAGACCGACTGGTCCGGCCTGCTGCGCTCACGCGAGGGCGCGGAGATCGAGATCCTGAGCAGCCAGGGCGGCGCCATGCCGCCGATGATGCCGGAGGATCTGGGCCGGCCCGCCGCTGCCTACCGCCATCTGCGGCGGCGCCACTGGCGCGATGGACAGCCTTTCCTGCTGGCCGATGTCTATCTCGACGAGAAGCTCTGGCCCAAGGTGAAGGCGCATGACCTGCGCAGCCGCACGGCGCTGAACCTGGTGGCCAGCCTGCCTGGCGTCACCATCGTCGATGCGCGGCAGACGCTCACCATCGGCTCGGCCGATGTCGAGGTCGCGGACGAGCTGAAGATGCCGCTGAACGCGCCCGTCGCGCATGTGCGCCGCGCCGCGGTGGACGCTCAGGGCACGCTGATCCTGGCGGCCGACGGCATCTATCGCGGCGACATCGTGCGGATCGACATCAAGCTCTCCACTGGCGGCCAGTCCGGCTGAAAGCGTGCGGCGCGCTTGACGCGGCCCACGTTCGCAGCATAAAGACCATAAAGATGACCTAACGAATGAAACGCGGCTCCGCGCCGCCAGCGAGGAGGAAGCCCCATGCGCCACGCCGATCCCGCCCCGGCGGCCGGACGCGTCAGCCGATGAAGCTGCACTGGTCTCCGCGCTCGCCTTTCGTGCGCAAGGTGATGATCGCCGCGCATGAGCTCGGTCTCGCCGATCGCATCGAGACCGTCCGCACGGTGGTACGGATGGACACGCCAAACCCCGCGCTGCTGCCCGACAACCCGCTCAGCAAGATCCCCACCCTGGTGCTGGAGGACGGCACCGCGCTGTTCGACTCCCTCACCATCTGCGAGTACCTGGACGACCGCGCCGGCGGCGGGCTCTTTCCCCGCGCCGGCGCGGCGCGCTGGCAGGCGCTGACCTGGCAGAGCCTGGGCAACGGGCTGCTGGACCTGCTCGTCCTGTGGCGCAACGAGCGCGACAAGCCGGAGGCGCGCCAGACCCCGGCGCTGCTCGAAAGCTTCGCCTTCAAGGCCGGCGCCACGCTGGACCGGCTGGAGGGCATGGCCGGGGCGCTGGAAGCGGAGCGCTTCGGCATCGGGCATATCGCCATCGGCTGCGCGCTCTCCTACCTGGACTTCCGCTTCGCCTCCTGGGACTGGCGCGCGGGGCGCCCGAAGCTGGCCACCTGGCACGCGGGCTTCGACGCGCGACCCTCCCTGCGCGCCACGGAGATCGTCGATGCCTGAGGCGCAGGAGCGCGGCGGCCCGCTCAGCCATATCCGCGTGCTGGACCTCAGCCGCATCATGGCGGCGCCCTGGGCGACGCAGATCCTCGCCGACATGGGCGCCGACGTCATCAAGGTGGAGCGTCCCGGCGCCGGCGACGACACGCGGAGCTGGGGTCCGCCCTTCCTGCGCGATGCGCAGGGCGAGCCGACGCACGAGGCCGGGTATTTCCTCTCCGTCAACCGCGGCAAGCGCTCGCTGACCATCGACATGACGAAGCCCGAGGGGCAGGCGATCCTGCGCCAGCTCGCCGCCACGGCCGACATCGTCATCGAGAACTTCAAGGCCGGCGCGCTGGCGCGCTACGGGCTGGACGCCGCCTCGCTGCGCGCGGTCAACCCGCGCCTGATCTACTGCTCCGTCACCGGCTTCGGGCAGGACGGCCCACGGCGCGATCAGGCCGCCTATGACTTCGCCATCCAGGCGATGGGCGGGCTGATGAGCGTCACCGGCGAGCGCGACGGCATGCCCGGCGCCGGCCCGCAGAAGGTCGGCGTGCCCATCGTGGACCTGATGACCGGCATGTACGCCACCGTCGCCGTGCTGGGCGCACTGGCGCACCGCGCCGAGACGGGAGAGGGCGAGACCATCGACCTCGCCATGCTCGACGTGCAGGCAGCCTTCCTGGCCAACCAGGCGATGAACTGGCTGGTCGGCGGCAACACGCCGAAGCGCGGCGGCAATCGCCACCCCAACATCCAGCCGCAGGACGTCTTCGCCTGCGCCGACGGGCATCTCGTCCTGGCGGTCGGCAATGACGGCCAGTTCCGCAAGCTGTGCGAGGCGGTCGGGCACCCGGAATGGGGCAGCGACGCGCGCTTCGCCACGAATGCCGGACGCGTGCGCAACAATGCCGTGCTGACGCCGCTGCTGAGCGGGGCCTTCGCGGACCTCACCCGGGACGAGCTGACGAAGCGGCTCGACGAGGCGGGCGTGCCCTGCGCGCCGATCAACACGGTGCCGCAGGTCTTCGACGATCCGCAGATCCGGCACCGCGAGATGCTGCGCCACCTCCCGCATCCGCTGGCCGGCACGGTGCCGCAGGTGGTGAGCCCGCTGCGCTTCGCGGAGGCGCCGCTGCGCTTCGACCGTGCGCCGCCAACGCTTGGCCAGCACAATGCCGAGATCCTCGCCGAACTGGGACTCGATGCCGCGGCGCAGGCGGACCTCGCCGCGCGTGGCGTGCTGTGACGCCCGCAACGATCAAAGGAACCGTCATGCCCCGCATCGCCCTGCCGGAACGCGAGGAGATGTCGCCGGCGCAGCGGCGCGTGCACGATGCCGTGCTGGCCGGCCCGCGCGGCGCTGTCATCGGCCCGCTGCGCGCCGTGATCCACAGCCCTGACCTGGCCGAGCGCTGGTCACGCCTCGGCGAGTTCCTGCGCTTCGACACCGTGCTGCCGAAGCGGTTGAACGAACTGGCCATCATCGTCACCGGCCGCCGCTGGACCAGCCAGATCGAATGGTGGGTGCATGCCCGCGCCGCCGCCGAGGCCGGCCTGCCGCAGGCGGCGATCGAGGCGATTCGCCTTGGCGAGCCGCCCCCGCTGGAGGAGGCGGAGGATGCCGAGATCTACGAATTCACGCGGCAGTTGCAGCAGACCGGGCAGGTTCCGCTGCCGGCCTATCGTGCGGTGGAGCGCCGCTGGGGCGAGCGCGGCGTCGTCGAGCTGACGGCGGTGATCGGCTACTACACGATGGTCTCCATGACGCTGAACGCGCACGAGATCCCGCTGCCGGAGGGCGTCGAGCCGCCGCTCCGCCCGCCGCCGCAGGCCGCGGGCGGGCTGTCGCCGCTGCCGCCCGCGCGCGGCGCGAAGGGAGAATGAACGCCATGCCCGAGGCCTTCCAGGATCTGCAACGCTTCCGCGTCGGCGTGGAGGAGCATGTCGCCACGGTCATCATGCAGGCGCCGCCGGTGAACGCGCAGGACCGCCTGTTCCGCGAGGAGATCGTGCAGGTCTTCGACACGTTGCACGACCTGCCGGAGGTGCGCGCCATCGTGCTGACCGGCGAAGGCCGCGCCTTCTCCGCCGGCGCCGACCTGCGCGAGCGGCCCAACCTCGCCGAGATTCCGGGCGCCTATCCCCGCCACAACCGCTTGGTCCGTGCCGGGTTCGACGCAGTGCTGGAATGCGGCAAGCCGGTGATCGCTGCGGTGAACGGCGCGGCCATCGGCGCCGGCTGCGTGCTGGCGCTGTGCTGCGACATCCTGATCGTTTCCGAGAACGCCTTCCTGTCGATGACGGAGGTGGATGTCGGCCTCGCCGGTGGCGTGCGGCATGTGCTGCGCTTCTTCGGCCAGTCCGACGCGCGGCTGATGATCTACACGGCGAAGCGCATCACCGGGCCGGAGCTGCTGCGGATGAACGCCGCCTCCGCCTGCGTGGCGTCCGAGGCGCTGCTGCCGGAGGCGCTCGGCATCGCGCGCCAGATCGCCGCCAAGAGTCCGCTCGCCGTGCAGGCGGCCAAGCGCTCCTTCGGCCTGACCGAGGAGATGCCGCTGCGCGACGGCTACCGCTACGAGCAGACGCAGACCGTGGCGCTCTCCCGCACCGAGGATACGAAGGAGGCGCAGCGCGCCTTCGCGGAGAAGCGCCGCCCGAGCTTCACCGGCCGCTGAGGCCGCCCGCTGCGACCGGGCCGACAGAGCCCGGCGGGAGGATACCGATGGAAACCGCGAGCGACCTGCCGCCCGAGGCGCTGGACGCGATGGACGATGCCAGCTTCCGCCTGCATGTGCGGCAGTGGATCGAGGCGAACTATCCGCCGGAGATGCGCTTCCCGCGCCGCCGCCTGCACTGGCGGGAGAACCGGCCCTGGTACATGGCGCTCTCGGCCAAGGGCTGGCTGGCGCCGAACTGGCCGCGCGAATACGGCGGCATGGGGCTCGGCGCCACCAGGCAGCTCATCATGATCGAGGAGCTGGAGCGGCATGGCTGCGCCCGCGTCAGCGACATGGGGCTGATCATGCTCGGCCCGCTGCTGATCAGGCACGGCTCGGAGGAACAGCGACGGCGTTTCCTGCCGCGCATCCTTTCGGGCGAGGATATCTGGGCCCAGGGCTATTCCGAGCCTGGCGCCGGCTCCGACCTCGCCGCGCTGCGGCTCGATGCCGCCGATGCCGGCGACCACTGGGTGCTGAATGGCCAGAAGATCTGGATCACGTTGGCCAATGACGCCAACTGGCTCTTCGTGCTGGCCCGCACCGACAAATCGGGCAAGAAGCAGCAGGGCATCTCCTTCCTGCTGATGCCGGCCGACACGCCGGGCATCACCATCCGCCCGATCATCAACCTCGACCTGCATGACGAGTTCTGCGAGATTTTCTTCGACAATGTCCGCGTGCCGAAGGACATGGTGGTCGGCGAGGTCAACCAGGGCTGGACCTATGCCAAGGCGCTGCTCGGCTTCGAGCGCATCGCCATCGGCTCCCCCAAGCTCTCCTCGAACGGGCTGGCGCGGCTGTGGCGGCTGGCCGAGGCGGTGGGCAAGGACCAGGACCCGGTGTTCCGCGACCGCTACGCGCGCTTCGCGATGGAGCTGGGCGACCTCAAGGAGCTCTACGAATCCTTCGTCGCCGCGCTGAAGCGGGGCGAGACGCTGGGGCCGGAGGTGTCGATCCTGAAGATCGTGCAGACCGAGCTGTTCCAGCGCATCACCGATGCCATGCTGGAGGTGGCCGGCGGCCATGCCGGGCTGCTGGACCCGATGCCGGGCGAGGGCCTGCACCCTGCAGGCCAATTCCTGCTGGCGCGGCCTTCCACCATCTTCGGCGGCTCCTCCGAGATCCTGCGCAACATCCTGGCCCGCAACGTGCTGGAGCTGCCGGCATGAGCACCCTGCCGCGCATCCGCGTGCTCGACATGACGCGGATCTTCGCCGGCCCTTGGGCTGCCCAGATCCTGGCCGATTTCGGCGCCGACGTGGTCAAGGTGGAGCACCCGAAGGGCGGCGACGACGTGCGCCGCATGGGCTTTCCCCGCCGTGACCCGGCAGGGCGGGAGACCGGCGAGACCTCCTCCTACCTGGCGATGAACCGTGGCAAGCGCTCGGTCGCCATCGACATCGCGGCGCCGGAAGGGCAGGCGCGGCTGAAGGCGCTCGTCGCCAGGGCCGACGTGCTGATTGAGAACTTCAAGGTCGGCGGCCTGCGCCGCTTCGGGCTGGATTATCCCGCTTTGGCGGCGGTCAACCCGCGCCTCGTCTATTGCTCCATCACCGGCTTCGGCCAAAGTGGCCCCTATGCGGCGTTGCCGGGCTACGACCCCATCTTCCAGGCGATGAGCGGGCTGATGAGCGTCACCGGCATGCCGGAGGGCGAGCCCGGCGCCGGCCCTGCGCTGGTCGGCTACAGCGTCTCCGATCTCAATGCCGGCTTCTACGCCACCATCGCCATCCTGGCCGCGCTGCACCACCGGGACACCGTCTCCGGCCGTGGCCAGCACATCGACCTCGCGTTGCTGGACGCGCAACTCGCCGCACATTCCCATATCGCGATGAACTATCTCGTCTCCGGCCGCATGCCGGTGCGCGCCGGCACCGCCTCCCAGATCAACACGCCCTGGCAGGCCTTCGACACCGCCGACCGGCCGCTGATGGTGGCCATCGGCAACGACCGGCAGTTCGCGCAGTTCTGCGCCGTGCTTGGGCTGGAGGGGCTGGCAGAGGATCCGCGCTTCGCCACAAATCGCCAGCGCATGGCGCACAGGCCGGACCTGTTGCCGATGCTGCAGAAGGCCTTGCTCGCGCGCGGCGCTGAGGAGTGGATGGCGCGGCTGAACGAGGCCGGCATCTCCTCCGGCCCGCTCAACGATTTCGGCGCGGCGGCGGCGGACCCGCAGCTCAACCACCGCGGAATGTGGCGCCGCATGCCGCATCCGGACGGCGGGGAACTGCCCTTCATCGCCAATCCCGTGAACTTCTCGGCGACGCCCGTCGCCTATGGCCGCGTGCCGCCGCAACTCGGCGAGCATACGGAGGACGTGTTCGCCGAATGGCTCGGGGAGGGGGCGGCATGAGCCGCTTCGCTCCGGAACGGTTGCGACGTTTCCTGCAGCCGCGCAGCGTCGCCATCGTGGGGGCCACGTCGCGCGCGGGGGCCTTCGGCGCGCGCGTGCTGGAGAACCTGTCTGCCTTCCAGGGCCGCATCCATCTGGTCAACCCGCGCTACCGGGAGATCGACGGCCGCGCCTGCCATCCCAACCTGGCGGCCCTGCCGGAGGCGCCGGATTGCGTCGCCATCGCCACCCCGCGCGAGGGCGTGGCGGCGGTGCTGGAGGAGGCGATCGCGGCCGGTGCGGGCGGGCTGGTGGTCTTCGCCGCGGGCTTCGCCGAAACCGGCCTGCCGGAGCGGATGGCGGCGCAGGCGGCGCTCTCCGCGCGCGCCGCCGGGGCCGGCCTGCCGCTGCTCGGTCCCAACTGCCTGGGCTTCGCGCATTTCGGCAGCGGCGCCGGCGTCACCTTCTCGGCGGGGCCGCCGGTCCTGCCGCCCGCCGGCTTGCGGCCGCCCGCCATCGGCATCGCCAGCCAGTCGGGCGCCGTCGGCTTCGCCCTGGCGCAGGCGGTGGAGCGCGGCGTGCCCGTCAGCCATGTGCTGACCTCGGGCAATGCCGCCGGGCTGGACATCGCGGAGCTCGTCGCCTTCCTGGCCGATGCGCCGGACTGCGCGGCCATCGCCTGCGTGCTGGAAGGCGCGCGCGAGCCGCGCCGCCTGCTGGAGGCCATCGCCCAGGCGGAGGCCGCCGGCAAGCCGGTGGTGGTGCACAAGATGGCCTCCGGCCAGTCCGGCGCGGCGGCGGCCCTGTCCCATACCGGCGCCGTCGCCGGCGGCCATGCCGTGTGGCGCGCCGCGCTGGCCGGCGCGGGGGCGGCGGTGGTGGAGGATCTCGGCGCCGTCATGGAAATGGCCTCCTTCCTGGCGCGCGCGCCCGCCGTGCCGAAGGGGGCAGGGGTGGCGGTGGTCTCCACCTCGGGCGGCGCCTGCATCCTGGCCGCCGATGCGGCGGAGCGGCATGGCGTGGCACTGCCGCAGCCGGGCGAGGCGGCGCAGGCGGTGCTCGGCGGCCGCATCCCCGAATATGGCTCCGCCCGCAATCCCTGCGACCTGACGGCGCAGGTGCTGAACGACCCCGAGGCGCTGGCCGCCTGCACCGGCGCCCTGGCGCGGGACCCCGCCTTCGGCCTGCTGCTCTACCCCAACACGCATGCCTATCCCTTCTCGCTGAACCGCCTCCCCGTGATGGCGGAGATCGCGGCGCGCGAGGGGCGCTTCCTCTGCGTGCCCTGGGTGGCGGAGCGGCGGGAGGGCGATGGCGCGGCGACGGCCGAGGCGGTGCCGGGCGCCGCGCTCTTCGCCAGCGTGGATCGCTGCTTCGCCGCCATCGCCGCTTGGCAGGCGCGGGCGGCGCGGCGGGCGCGGCCACCGGACAGGCCTTCCGCACGCCTCGCGGAGGCGCAGCATGCACGGGTGGCCGCCTTGCTGGAGGGTGGCCCGGTGCTGACCGAGAGCCGCGTCAAGGCGGTGCTGGCTGCCTGCAGCGTGCCGGTGGTGCCGGAACTGCTGGCGCAGGACGCGGACGAGGCCGTCGCCGCCGCGGAAGGCTTCGGCTTCCCGGTGGTGCTGAAGGCCGAGAGCCCGGCGCTTCCACACAAGACCGAGGCCGGCGTGGTGCGGCTGAACCTGCGCGACGCGGCGGAGCTGCGTGCCGCCTATGCGGCCATCCTCGCCAGTGCCGCGCGTGCGGCACCGGGCGCGGCGATCGACGGCGTGCTGGTGCAGCCGATGCTGCCGGCCGGCCTGGAGGTGATGCTGGGCGCGCATCGTGATCCGCTGTTCGGGCCGGTGGTGGCGGTCGGCCTGGGCGGCGTGCTGGTGGAACTGCTGGAGGATGTGGCGGTGGCCCCGGCGCCGCTCTCCCCGGCGCGGGCGCGCGCGATGCTGGAAGGGCTGCGCGGCGCGCGGCTGCTCCAGGGGTTCCGTGGCGCGGCGCCGGTCGATCTGGAGCGGCTGGCGGAGATCGTCTGCCGCATCGGCGAGTTGGTGGTGCGGCATCCGCGCATCCGTGAGCTGGACGTCAACCCGCTGATCTGCGGCGCGCAGGGCATCGTGGCGGTGGATGGGCTGATCGCCCTGTCCGTGCCGGGGGAAGGGGAGGAGGAATGATGGACGGCATGATGGAGCAGGCCGAGGCGGAGCGGCGGGAATCGGTCCGCATGATCCGCGAGAGCGCCGCCGGCCTGGCACCCCGGCACGGCGACTTCGCCCGGGTGCGGGCGCTGCGCTATGCCGATCCCGGCTATGATCCGGCCGTCTGGCGGGCCATGGGCGAGCAGGGCTGGATCGGCCTGCGCGTGCCCGAGGCGCATGGCGGCTTCGGGCTTGGCATGGCCGAGGCCTGCGCGCTGGCGGAGGAACTGGGCCAGGCCCTGGCGCCCGAGCCGCTGGTGGCCGGCGCGCTCTCCGCCCGGCTGCTGGCCGCCGCCGGCGACGAGAGCCTGCTCCCCGCGCTGCTGGAGGGGCGCAGCCTGGTGCTGACCGCCTGGCAGGAGGCGCCGGACAGCCTGGAAGCGCCCGGCACGCCCGGCGCGGCGCGGCTCTTCCTGCCGCAGGCCGCCGGGGCGGAGACCCTGCTGGTCCCCGTCGCGGAAGGCGGTGCGCTGGCGCTCTACGCCCTTCCCGCCGCGGGGCAGGCCCTGCGCCTGCAGCGCACCCAGGATGGCGGCAATATCGGCACCCTGGAGCCCGACCTGTCGGGCGCGCGGCGCCTGCATGGCGATGTCGGCGCGGCGCTGGCCATGGCGCTGGAGGAGGCGGCGCTGACCACCGCGGCCGGCCTGCTCGGGCTGATGGAGCGCGCCTTCGCCATGATGCTCGACTACCTGCGCACGCGCCAGCAGTTCGGCAAGCCGCTGGGCAGCTTCCAGGCCCTGCAGCATCGCGCGGCGGACCTGCGGATCCAGATCGCGCTGAGCCGCGCGAGCGTGGAGGGCGCGGCGCGCAGCCTGGATGCCGGCGCCCCGCCCGGCACGGCCTGCGCCGCCATCTCGCGCGCCAAGGCGCGCACCGCCGAGGCGGCGATGCTGGTCACGCGCGAGGCGGTGCAGATGCACGGCGCCATCGGCTACACCGACGAGCACGATATCGGCCTCTTCCTGCGCAAGGCCATGGTGCTGGCGAATGCCTATGGCTCCGCCGCGCTGCACCGGAGCCGTTTCCTGGAGAAGGCGGATCCACTGGCCGCGTGAGGGCGCCTTCCCCACCATGGCGGCCATCAGCCCGCCCCCCGGGGCAGGGCGATTGCCGCCCTCCGACCGGCGCCAGGAGCAGCGGCAGGCGTGTCCGCTTGCCGGGCGGACTGTGTGCGAGGCGGCGGCCGAGGACATGTCGCGCGGCACCCCTGGGCCGCAGTGCCGGCTTGTCCTGCGACGTGAGGGGCAAGCCCACTTTCTCTTTCAAACCGCCTTCTTGATACATGCTCGGGCGGCGCCCGCAGGAGCCGCCCCCATCCTCCTCTGTTCGGCAGATGAAGCCCGGGGCGACGGCCGGAGCGCCAGCCCCGGCCAAAGCCATCCGCGGCTCCATCCGGACGCTTTCAGCTTCAGGTCCCTGCAATGTCGGCGGGCATCGGGTAGTCGGCAGCGTTGAGCACCCAGCCCTGCTTGAGCGAGAAGTCGGTGCGGGGCGGGCAGAAGATGTCCACCAGCTGATTGTCACCCGGGCCGACCGACTCCGTCGTGTGAACCGAGGGAGGCGGGATGATGGCGACGGAAGGCGTGCCGCAGTGCTCGTGATCGTCATCCCGCCACTGCGCCTTGTCCGGCAGCCAGGGCCAGCGCAGGTGGTGGATGAACTCCCCCTTCAGGGCCAGCGAGCACTGCTCGAAGTCATCATGGTGGTGCGGCGAGAGCTTGCTCGGATCGCGCGGGCCCTCATAGACCTCCAGCCAGTTCACCATGAAGGTGGTGCAGCGCCAGATCCGGCCGAAGCGCCCCTTCTCCGGCGGGACATCCAGCGAGTAGCTCCGCAGCTTGTAGCCGTCCGGCGGGGCGGGCCAGGGCTGCAGCGGCGCCACGTTGGGATGCGGCGTCGCGTAGGAGGCGGCGTTCGCGCAGCGTGCCGCCAGATCGGCGGAGGCCGTCGTGACCAGGCGGACGATCCGCCCGCCGCTCAGCACGCGAACGCGGCTGGGGCCCGGCGGCACGAAGGCCAGCCGGAAACCGGAGAGGGTTTCGGTGCCATCTGCTGTCGTCACCTCCACGCGCGTCTCTGGGTCGGGCAGCAGCAGCACGTACTCGTCCGGCTGCTCCTTCCGCTCCAGGACGGCGCCGGCTTCGGCCTCGGTATAGGCCACGACGAAGTTCTGGCCCCGGGCGTACCAGCTGCGGGCGAGCTCCGAGGTCTCCTGCGGCGGCATCTCGTAGAACTTGGCGTAGCCGGCGCCGGCGAGCGCGACGGGCTGGGCTGCGGCGCGGGCGGGGGCGAGGCCCGCCCGGGCGTCGGATGCGTCATACATGGTCGGCGTCTCCGCGGTTGGGGTTCACGGGGCGGCCCCGGCCGGGGCGGGCGCGTACTCCGCCGCAGCGGGACCAAGGAGCCAGGCTTTCTCCCGGCGCGCCGCTGCCGCCAGCAGGCTGGGGGCGGAGCCGGGGACGAAGGCGGTGATGCCCATCTCCGGCAAAGGCGCGGCCTGGGAGGACGGGCCGGTGGCGCCGGGGGCGGCGAAGTCCCGCTCCCTCAACCCGGGCCACTCGGCCTGGCAGGCGGCCGGCGTTCCGGGGAAGGTGCCGGGCCGCACCTCCCCCGCGCGCAGCCGGCGGCGGAAGGCGTCGCTCATTCCAGGCCCATCAGGCTCTTGGCGTTGGTGGAGACCATGGCGCGCACATCGTCCTCGCCATAGCCGAGGTCGAGCAGCATGGCGATGATCTGGCGGAAGCCCTCGACCGGGGTGGGATTGCCGTTCTGGCCGAGATCGGAGCCGAAGAAGGTGTTCCCCACCCCGCCCGCCTCGATCACGGCGCGCAGGTGGTCGGTGTCCATCTGCTGGAAGCCGCAGGGGACGAACATGCAGATGGAATGCTCCATCTTCACCCCCATCGAGACGAGGCTGCGGATGTCCGCCATCGTGCCTTCGTTGACGTAGGTGGGGTGGTTCAGGAACAGGCGCCGCACGCCGCGCCTGCGGGCCTCCTCATAGAAGGGAAAGGCCTCGCGGATGTGGTGGTGCCCGGCGGAGACGGTGGCATCCGCCTCCGCGATCATGTCGAGGATCTCCTTCACCGCGTCGCGCACGGTGCCGGTCTCGTCCACCAGCGTCATCCCCTCGACCTCGCGGGTCTTCTTGGTGTTGGTGGGGAACTTGTTCTTGAATTCGGCATCCTTGCGGTCGTGCTCGATGTGGTTGAGCGCGTGCGCCGTCGGCATCCAGACGATGCTGGCGCCCTGCCTGAGCGCATAATCCACCGCCGAGGGGTTCAGTCCGCCCAGCGGGGCGTTCAGCACGATGGCACTGAGCACCTTCACCTTCCGCGCGTGATGGGCGTTCATCAGGTGCGCGATCGGCATCGTCGGGTAGTAGTGGTCCTTCAGCAGGATCGCCGCCATGCCGGCGGCGTCGGCCTGCTGCACCGCCTGGACGTGGTCGATCTTGCGCGGCATCAGGGAGGGGCCGCTGTGGATGTGCAGGTCCACCGCGCCCTGCATGAGGCGGTCGATCCGGGCAAGCCGCTCCAGGGTTTCCGTCGTTCCGCCGGTGATCTGGGCCTTCATGGATTCTGTCTCCTCAGTTCGTCTTGCCGGCCGCCGGGAAGGGCGGGACATAGGCGCGCCAGTTGTCGTCGAGCGGCGGCATGTCGGCGAAGCTGCGGCGGCGGTCCGCCGCCCTGCCGACCAGTTGCGCCGCGGTGAGATCCTTGGAGACCAGGTAGCCCTCCAGCTGCGCCAGGCTCTCCGCGATGAGGCCGGGACCGCGCAGCATGACGGGCGAGGCGATCCCCACGGCGGAGGCGCCGGCCAGCATCATGCGCGCCATGTCCAGCCCGTCCCGCGCGCCGTTGATGCCGATCAGCGACGCCTGCGGCCCAAGCCGCGCCCGGCTGAGGGCGAGCCAGTGGCAGGTCAGCGGCAGGTTCCAGTAGCCGCCGATGCCGAGGCTGGTGCCCAGCAGCGGCGCGCAGGTCTCGAGGTCGGGCAGGAAGCCCAGCAGCCGCCCGGCCATGACCACCGAATCCGCGCCCGCCGCGATGGCCGCCCCGGCCAGTTCGGGCACCCGCTCGCTCTGCCCGGTCACCTTGATCCAGAGCGGCAGTCTCGTGACGGCGCGCACCCGGCTCACGATATGCGTCACGCGTTCGGGCAGCAGTTCCGTGCTGACCGCGCCCTTCGCCGCCTGCGAGGCGTAGGGCGTGCCGATGTTGAACTCCAGGGCGCGCAGCCCGGCCTGCTCGACCTGGCGCACCAGGCCGAGCGCGGTGTCCAGGTCCGCCAGGATGAGGCTGGCCACCAGCAGCGTGCCGTGGCGCGCGGCGAAGCGGTCCAGCGCCACCGCCTGCTCCAGCCAGCGGTCGAAGGGCAGCGGGCTGAGGCCCGAGCGTGTCGCCAGCGTCACGTCGCGCGGCGCATCCGGCCGCCAGGGCACCGGGTTCCAGTCGTGGTCGAGCGCGACGTATTCGGCGCGCCGCAATTGCTCCTTCGCCGCCTCGGACTCGTTGGTGGACTTCACCACCACGGCGCCGGCCCCGGCGAGGATCGCCGCGCGGAGGTTCTCCGGGTCGATCATGTGCTCGGCGGAGGCGGCGATCAGCGGGTTGCGGAGCGTGAGGCCGCCGATGCGGGTTTCCAGTCGTGCGGTCATGGCGCCCTCATCCGACGATCAGGTTGGGCAGGAACAGCGCCAGCTGCGGCACCAGCGCCAGCGCCGCCAGCACCAGCAGGGCGATGCCGATCATCGGCAGCGACTGCAGGGCGACCCGCTCCATCGGCCGCTTGGCGATGCCGGCGACGATGAACAGGCAGATGCCGACCGGCGGCGTCGTGAAGCCCACCAGCACGTTGAACACCACCATGACGCCGAGATGCACCGGGTCCATCCCCAGCGCCTGGCCGATGCCCATCAGCGCCGGCACCGTCAGGATCAGCACGCCCACGGCGTCGAGGAACATGCCGAGCACGAGCAGCGCCAGGTTGACCAGCAGCAGGACGAGGAAGCGGTTCTCGGTAATGCCGAACAGGCCGTCCACCACGGTCTGCGGCAGGCTCTCCATGGCGAAGATGAAGGCGGCGATGTTGGCCATCCCCACCAGCAGGTAGATTGAGGCGGTGGTGACCGCGGTGGCCACCAGCGCCCGCCGCAGATAGTCCCAGCTGAGCGCGCGATAGTAGAGGCCCGCCACCAGCAGGGCATAGACCGCGGCGACCGCCGCCGCCTCGGTCGCGGTGAACACGCCGCCGCGGATGCCGCCGACGATGATGACCGGCAGCAGTAGAACCGGAAGCGCTTCGGCGGCCGCGGCGAGGATGCCGTGCAGGCCGACGCTCTCGAATTTCGGGTAGCCGCGCCGCCGGGCGATCCAGATGGCATAGGCCGTCAGGCAGGTGGCGAGCAGGAAGCCGGGCGCCAGGCCGGCGACGAGCAGGCGGGCGATGGAGGTGCCGCTCAGCGCACCGTAGATGATCATGGCGATGCTGGGCGGCACCAGCGGCGCCATCACCGAGCTGACGCCGATCAGGCCGGCGGCGTAGTCCACGTTGTAGCCCTGCCGCTTCATGTCGGGGATCAGCACGGAGCCGAGCGCCGCCGCGTCGGCCGCCGCGGAACCGCTGACGCCGCCGAACAGGAAGCTGCCCCAGATGGCGGTGAGCGAGACCCCGCCGCGGAAGCGGCCGACGATCGAATTGGCGAAGTTCAGCAGCCGGCGGGTCAGGCCGCCCACATCCATGATGTTGCCGGCCAGCACGAAGAGCGGCACCGCGAGCAGCACGAACTGGTCCATGCCCGCGAACATGCGCTGCGGCACCACCAGCAGCAGATGCGGCTGGTCCGTCGCCAGGAAGTAGGCGACGCCGGTGATGCCGAGGACAAAGACGATCGGCAGCCCCATCAGGAGCGTGCCGAGAAAGGCGAGGCCCATCCAGATCACAGCCCGCTCTCCTCGGGGTGGCCTTCCCTCGCCAGGTGGCGCAGCACGCCGTGCAGGGCCACGTGCAGGGCCATCAGCAGCCCGCCAACCGCGACCGAGACGTGCACCCAGAACAGCGAGACCTCGAAGGCCACCGCCTGCTGGGCGCTGGTGCGGTCGGCGAAGTCCCAGCCGTACCAGGCGACGAGGAGGCAGAAGGCGACGATGAGCAGGCGCCCGGCGGCGTCCACCACGCGCGCCGCCGATGCCGGCAGGGCCTCCACCGCGAAGCGCATGCCCAGCATCTCCCCGCGCGAATAGGCGAGGCCGGCCAGCAGGAAGACCGTCCAGACCATGAGGTAGCGCATCAGCTCCTCGGACCAGGACAGGGAAGCTCCCATCACGTAGCGGGCGAAGACCTGCAGCGCCGCGACCACGGCCAGCATGGCGATGCTCGCCGCGCCCAGAAGCTCCAGGATCTGCAGATAGATGCGAAGCGCGCGCGCCGCGCGGCCGGCGCCTGGCTGGGCTGTGCCGCTGAGGAGAAGCTCGGACATGGAGGCCGCTCAGGCGCCGGAGGGCAGGCGGTCCGCGGCGGCCACAAAGGCGGCGATCGCCGGGTCCTTCTTGCTGTAGGTCTCGACAACCGGCTGCACTGCGGAGCGGAAGTTCTGCTCGAATGCCTCCGAGGGCTCGACAAGCGTCATGCCGCGCTCCTTGAAGGACGTCACCAGCCTGTCGTCCAGCGCCTTCACCGTCAGCACCTGCGGTTCGACGACGCGGTCGGCCGCCTCGCGGATGGCCTTCTGCTGCTCTGCCCCGAGCTTCTCGAGGCGCCGCTTGTTGATCAGCAGCAGACCCGGCCAGAAGTAGTGCCCGGTGAGCGTCACGTTATGGGCGATCTCGTAGTACTTCTCGGCCTCGATCGAGGTGAGGTTGATTTCGACGGCATCCAGCGTGCCGGTCTCCAGGGCGGAGTAGACCTCGCCGTAATTCATCGGGGTCGGGTTGACGCCCACCGCCTTCCACATGTCCAGGAACAGGCGCGACGGCGCGACGCGCGTCTTGAGGCCGTGGAAATCGGCCATCGAGCGGACCGGCTTGTCAACGGTGAGGAAGTGCCGCCGGCCGCCGTCATAGAGGCCGAGCCCCACCATCCCGTGCGGCTCCAGCTTCTGCAGGATGGCCTTCGCCTCGGGCGAGGCTGCGAGGCGAGCGAAATGCGGGTAGCTGCGGGTCACCCCCGGGAGCTGGAAGGCGTCGATGGCGGGGACGGTGGTCGCCAAGGCGGAGGAGGAGTTCACCGTCATGTCGACGGTGCCGAACTGCACGCCCTCCATCAGCTCCTTGACGTCGCCGAGCTGCCGGGCGGGGAAGATCTGAACCTTCACCTGCCCCCCGGAGATCTCCTCCACCGCCTTCTTGAAGCGGAGGGAGGCGTCATGGAAGGGATGGGCCTCGAAGGTCGCGTGCCCGAGCTTGAGCGTCACGGGTGCGGCTTCGGCACGCCGGATATGCGCTGCCGCCAAGGCCCCTCCGAGAAGCGTGGTGCTGAAGCTCCGCCGGGAAAGCTTGCCTGTCATCGGACGTTTCCTTGCTGTTGTTCTCATGTTGGGAACAGCGTTTCAGAAACGCTAGGTCAGGCAGAGCCGGCGGTCAAAGGGGAATCCTCGCAGGGAAGAAAATTTTTGATCTGCAGCAGGGAAAAAGGCCGGGCCTCTCCCCAGTTCTTGACAGAAAAGCCGAAACTACGTTCTCATAACGAAAACAGCTTCCTGGATGGATATGGACGAGGGCGGATCTTACAAAGGCGTCCGCGCGGTTGAGGTCGCCCTGCGCGTGCTGGAGACGGTTGCCTTCTCACGTGAGCCCTTGGGGGTGACGCAGATCGCCGGAGTGGTCGGGGTAGCCAAAGGAGCGGTCTTCAGGCATCTGAGCACACTCTGCGACGGGGGGTACCTCGTGCAGGATGCGGCGACGAACCGCTATCGCCTGGGCCCCAAGGCCTATCTGATCGGGCGGCTCGCGCCCCCGACCGGCGATCTGGCCTCAGCCGCCGAAGGGGCAATGCGCGAGGCGCGGGAGCAGACCGGACTCGCGGTCGTCCTCAGCACGCCAACCGCGCGGAGCGCCTTCGTCATTGCGACCTTCTCGGGACGGCAACCGATCGAGATCGGCGTGCGGGAGGGCAGCGAACTCGCCCTGCACGCATCGGCGCAGGGCAAAATCTTCCTGGCCTTCGGCCCGAAGTCGCTCGCCGACCGTGTGCTGGCGTCCCCCTTGCCGGCGCTCACCGGCCGCACGATCACCGATCCCGACGCGCTGCGACAGGAGATTGGCAGGGTCCGGGCGCAAGGCTGGGCCACCGCGCCCGAGGAGAGTCTGCTTGGGATCAACACCATCGCTGCCCCGGTCTTCGACCACACCGATACTCTCGTGGCAGCGGCAGCACTCGTCGGATCGATCCAGCACATTCCGAGCGAGCCGGACGAGCAACTTCGCAATGTTGCGGTGCGTCTCGCTCAGGCGGCGTCCCGTGCGATCGGTCACGGCATGATTGAAACCGCCCGACTGCAGCATGCGGTCAAGCTGAGGACCTGATTGCCTGCCTGGATTGTAAAGGATTTCTGTTCTTGCCAAGTGTCGCAGCCGGCCTGGAAGGGCATGCGCCACCGCGGCGCCTTGAGATGCTTGGCGAAGCTGTATGCGGTGACGTAGGCGAGTGGCTGCAAATGAGCTGAGGCGCTGCACTCCCCAGCGCTGACCGATGACCTTGAAGTTCTCCAGGAGCAGGACGTCCCGGCTCATCTTTTCCAGGCCGCGCAGCCCGAGCATGCCGAGATCGGCCCGCAGCCGCAGGCGGAGCAGATCAGTGACGTGGTGACCCCCGGCTTCCCCGCGAGGGCCGCGGCAGCAGGCGTTCGGCCGCCGGTTCCAGCTCCTCAAGCGCGAAGATCCTGCGCAGGCGGCGCGGCTTGCGGCGTGCCTCTGCCACAGTGCGGGATGGCGGTGCCGTCAGCGAAGAGGCGGGAGGAAATTGCTCGTGCTGCCTGCCTGGCCTGCGGTGCTCGGATCCTTCCCTGCGGGCATGCCGGATAGGGTCGGAGAAGGTCGGGTCACAACGCGCTCGCCTTGCCGGTGCGGGAGCTTCATCCCGGGAGCCAAGGCCGCGGATCTCGACATCGAAGCGGCACGCCGCGCTGTGCAAATGGGTCTCCATCGCCTCTCGTGCCAACCTGCGGCCGTGAGCCGAGCTGCATAAAAGCCAGGGATGCGCTCAAGTTGAGGAGGACGGTCGCCGCTGCACCTCCTTTGCGGCCTGATCTTCCGCCGCTGCGGTTCGCGCGCAGGATCGTCGCTGCGGCGACGGGGAAAGCGGACCCGCCCTCCCGGGGAGGGTGGCAGAAGGGACGCCTCAGCCTATCGGCGATGCTGATCGGTATCTGCTCTCTCGTTCCCTCGGCTGCTTTGGATGGAGTTCCTGCGCCAGGCCTGCCGCCGTGCTCAGCGCTCGGCGGATGGGGCGCTCAACTCGCCCATGCCCGGCGGGCTCGCACCCACGGCTCTGGCGGCTCTCTCGCATTCAGCACAGCCGCTGCCATCACCCGCGGCGCGATGGCGCCGAGGGCCATCATGTCCGCTACCTGCGTTTCGCGCCCTGTCGCGATGGCAAGGATCAATGCCGTTGCAGCCGGCCCTTTGGGCCGAGGACCCGACAGCGGGCTTCGGCCAAAGCGGGATGACAGCTTCCGCGCACCTGCGGGCCAAAGCTGCCAACCGCATCGGCCGCATATTCAGGAGCTCTTCACAGCCTCCATCATCACGGCGCGCCAAATCTGAGCGGGCAACCCGCCGCCGGAAACACCAAGCATCGGCTTGTTGTCGCTGTTACCAAGCCACACGCCGGCCACATACTCTTCGGTGAAGCCGATGAACCAGGCGTCGCGATTGGCGCTGGTCGTTCCGGTCTTGCCGGCTGCCCAGAATCCGGGGTCCGCAGCCCTGCCGGTTCCTTGCTGAACAACCCCTGAGAGCATTTGCCGCATGGCCTCGGCATGCTGCGGTGCCATGACCTGCCTGACCTGCGAGCTTTCCGGGCGCACGCGAATCAGGGTTTCCGTGCCTGCTGAATCCTGAACCTTCTGTACCGAATAGGGTATGACCATTCTGCCGTGATTGGCGACACTGGCAAAGGCGGCCGTGAGGTCAACCAATCTGGCCTCATAGGTCCCCAACGCCAGGTCACCGGCCTCGCCTTCCAGGTCATCGGCGACGTTCAGAATTCTCACCAGCTCCCTGACTTCGTCGGCGTTCTGCATGGCCAGCCGGACCGCGGCGGTGTTGGATGACTTCTCCAGCGCGGCGGCCAGCGAGATTTCACCGAGATACTTGTCATCGAAGTTTCTGACCGCGCGGCCGCCCAGTGTCAGAGGGGCATCGCTGACCCTGGTATCGGGCGTGCTGCCTTCCTGAAGGGCTGCCAGGTACACGAACAGCTTGGCCACGGAGCCTGGCTGCCGCTTGGCCTGAGTGGCGTGATCCCACTCCTTCTGCCGGTAATCGCGTCCGCCCACCAGCGCCACCACTGCGCCGTCATACCGCATGACGACCACTGCGCCTTCCTCGATCTGCCTGGCCCGGGCGTGCTGGTGCAGTGCCTGCCGCAGGTGCCTCTCGGCGATCGCCTGGATTTTCAGGTCCAGGGTGGTCGTTATGGTTCGCGTGCCCTGCCGTGCGGAAGCCGCGGAATTGGCATTGGCTTCGCTCTCGGCCCAGCGAGCGAACCAGCCGATCTGCGTGCCGCGGGGGTAGACGCCTCCCCAGGCGGATCTGGAGGGGGCAAGGGTGACATTCTGCTGCCTGGCGCGGTCTGCCGTCCTGCGGGAGAGGTAGTTGGCCTCCACCATCTGCTCGATGACCCGGAAGCCCCGATCACGCGAGACTTCGAAGTTGCGATGGGGATTGTATCGGTTGGGCGCAGGCAGCAGCCCAACCATCATGGCCGACTCCAAAATGCTGAGATGGCGCGCATACTTGTTGAAGTAGACGCGCGCGGCAGCCTCGATGCCGTAGGCGTTGCCACCGAAGAAGACCCTGTTGAGATACACGAACAGGATGTCTTCCTTGCTCAGGTTCAGCTCCAGGATCGGGGCAAGCACTGGTTCCTCCAGCAGCTTCCGCACGATCGGGCTGTGTTCCTTGAGATAGATCTCCTTGATCGTCTGCTGGGTCAGCGTGCTGCCGCCCTGGGTGCGCCCCGTGAGCGTGGACCAGACAGCGCGCGCCATGGATCTTGGGTCCAGGCCCCAGTGCTCGTAGAATCGACGGTCCTCGCTGGCCACCAGGGCGTTGATCAGGTGCTTGGGCAACTGGCCGAATGGCACCGGCGGGCCGTAATACGCCCCGCGCGCGCCCATGAACTCGCCCTTCGCGCTGAGGATTCGCACTCCGTCTTCGCGATTGTCGGTGATCAGGCGGTCTGCGTCGACGAGCTCCAGCGCCTCGGAAGTGCGAGGCGCTCCGGCTGCCAGGCCCAGCAACGCGAGAAAACGTCTTCGGTCTAGTGTGCTGTCAAGTGACATGGACATTGCCGGCGCATGTCTCCTGGTACACCAGACCAGGCCGAGCGACAGCTAACAACATGCGGCGCCCGCCCTTGGGCAGGCGGCACCTCCAGAAGCCAGGTTCCAGGCAGGCGCTGGCCAGAAGCGGCTGCCCTCAGGTTCTAGGAGGCAACCACGCATCCATCCAGGGCCGCAGCCATCTCTGCGGGGGAAAGCCGGCCGATCTCCGCGATGAACACGATCCGGGCGCGTGGGAGCCCGGCGGGGGGTGCCCCCACCCCCTGCCCCATCGGCGCCAGCGTTGCGCGGCCGCCGGCCAGCTGGAACAGAAACGGACGGCCGGGCTGCTCCAC
Organism: Roseomonas sp. E05; assembly: GCF_030063475.1. Classification (GTDB taxonomy): domain Bacteria; phylum Pseudomonadota; class Alphaproteobacteria; order Acetobacterales; family Acetobacteraceae; genus Pseudoroseomonas. The sequence continues at coordinate 31,929 of NZ_JASIRT010000015.1, read as the reverse complement.
CGTCTCGAACACGCCCTTGGCCCGCGCCAGCCGGGGTGCCAGCCGCCCGATGGCCGCCTGCAACCGGGGCAGGGAAAGGAGCGCATCCGCCGTCCAGTTCAGCGCCTCGAACCGATCCGCATGCGGGCGGCGGCGGCCTGGCTCCCGCGGCACTGGCGGACGGGCGGGATCTTCCGGGAGTACCAGCGGCAGTGGCACCCGGCCCTGCGGCGCCTCGACCAGGACCGCCGCCGGGCGGATGGCCGCCACGGCCGCGCGGATGCGTTGCCGCCCGGCCTCGTCGGCCAGGTCGGCCTTGCTCAGCGCCACCACGTCGGCCATGCGGAGCTGGGCGCGCAGCAGCGGATCCTCCATCGCCTCGGGGGAGGCGGCGGCGTCCACCACGCACAGCACCGTCTCGAGCGGCGCTTCCCGCCAGATCACCGGGTCCATCAGGTTGCGCACGATGTCGGCAGGATCGGCCACGCCGCTGGTCTCGATGACGATGGCCTCCGGCCGCGGCGCGCGGCGCAGCAGGGTGGCCAGCGTGCGCAGCAGGTCGCCTTCCAGCGTGCAGCAGATGCAGCCATTGGCCAGGCTGACCACCCCGTCGCTGGCACCCGCGATCAGCTCGGCATCGATGTTGATGGCGCCGAAATCATTGACCACGGCGGCGATCCGTCGCCCGCCGGCCTCGGCCAGGATGTGGTTGACCACCGTGGTCTTCCCCGCCCCCAGGAATCCGGTGACGAGCAGGACGGGGACGGGACCGCCCGCCATCAGCGGGCCACGGTGGGCCGCCGCACCGGCTCGCCGGGTCGCGCCGCCACATCCATCACGCCATCGGCGATCACCGGCTCACCGCTGACGATCAGGTGCCGCACGCCCTCGGCCGGACGGTTCATCGCCGTGAACTCCGCCTTGTCGCTGAGCGTCTCGAAATCGAAGACCACCACATCGGCATCGGCGCCCACCGAAAGCCGGCCCTTGCCGAGCATGGCGGGCGTGCTGGCCTCCAGGATCTGCGCCGGAATCAGCGAGCACTTGCGGATGCCTTCCAGCAGCGACACCGCCTGCCGCTCGCGCACCCAGTGGCGGATGAAGCGGGTGAAGCATCCGGCCGAGCGCGGATGCGAGGTCGCTTCCTCCGGCAGCGGCCAGGCATCGCCCGTATAGGTGCTGCCATCCGGCATCGACCAGGGCATGGCATCCGAGGCGATGGCGCCGCCGGGATAGAGCACCGCCATGTCGAGCAGCGCGCGGTGGCGCTCGTTGTGCTCGGTGTCGAGCACGTGCCACAGCACCAGCTGCGAGGGATCATCGGCCTGCGCCGCCAGCAGCTCGTCGCGGTCGCGGAAGCGGTGCCCGTCCGTCACGCGCTGCACGGAATCATAGCCGAGCCCGTTGCGCGCCTCGAATTCCGGGTCGCTGAAGAAGGCGGCCGCCAGCACGGTCGAGCCGGTGCCGTAGGGATAGGCCTCGACCGTGATCGGCAGGCCCTGCAGCTGCGCCTTGCGCACCAGCTCGTAGCAGCGCGCGATGTCGGTCTTGCTGGAGCTGTTGAAGTGGCAGATATGCATATGCGCGCCGGTGGCGCCGGCATAGCCGATCAGGCGGATATAGGCCTCGGCGGCGCTCTTCGGGTCGATCCGCGCCATATAGGCGACATGGGTGAAGGTCGGCACGTTGTGCGCCGCTGCCAGCTGGCACACCGCCGTCAGTTCCTGCACGCCCGCGCCGGGCGCATAGGCGTTCAGGATGCCGATGCCGATGCCGCCCTCGTTCAGCCCCTGCGCGATGCGGTCGAGGATTCCCGCGACCTCCGCATCGCTGGCGATGTTGTCCATCCAGCGCCGGTCGCGCATGGCGCGGCCGAAGGCCTCCAGCGAGGATTCCTCGTTGGTGCCGACCATCGCGCCGATGCGCGCGAAGGCCCAGTTGGTGGCGGCACCGTAGTTCAGGACGCGGCCCTGCTCCGCCTGGCGCCGGTACCAGGAGGCGACCGGCATGACCCCGGCCTCCAGATCGAGCGTCGTGGTCACGCCGTCGAAGGCCTGCATGCGGTCGGCGGGGACGGACTGGCCATGCGCGTGCAGGTCGATGAAGCCGGGGGCGACCACCAGCCCGGTGGCGTCGATCACCTGCTCGGCCTCCCCCAGGCCGGTCCCGACGGCGGCGATCCTGCCATCCTGGACCACCACATCCGCGATGGCATCCATCCCGCTCGCGGGATCCACCACCCGGCCGCCGCTGATCACCAAGGCACCCATATCGCCACTCCGCCTGCCAGAACTCGAACCACGCCGCGCCTCCCGCGGACCGGCGGCTTGCGCCACCGGTCGCAGCAGGCCCAGGATACGGTCAATAGAGGCGCAATCTGCGGCGGCCGCAATGAAGGAGGAGGCAGAATTGGCGCTTCCGGGCCGGAGGGGGAGCCGGCCCGCGCGTGACGGCCAATGGGAGGGGCGGCGGCGCCTGCGGGCTTTCCCTCAGCCTGCCTGCTTCTGCCGGATCATGGCCAGCCGGTCCCTGAGCGTCGTAGGCTCCGGCGAGCGGCCCGCCGCCGCGTCCATGGCCGCCGCGATATTCGGGTCGTCCTTCTCCGGCCGCGTCGGGGTCAGCAACTTGGCCTTGGAATTGGCGGCCTCGGCCTGGGCAAGGTCGCGCGCCGCCGCATCCTGCATCGCCTTGAGCGCCACGCTCAGCCCGCTGGTGGCGCTGGACAGGCCCGCGGCCTGCCGGGCCGCTTCCGCCCGTCGCTCGGCGGCCTCGCGCTGCATGTCGGCGCGACTCATGTCGCGCTGGGCGCGGGACAGTTCGTTGCGGGCCGATTTCAGCTTGGCGCCGGCCTGCTCATAGGTCTGCTGCAAGGTGTTCAGGAAGTCCTGCGCATCGGCCGCGTCCTGCTTCTCGCGCTCCAGCTCCGGCGTCATCTCCTCCAGCATGGTGAGCAGGGTTGCGAGGGACCGCTCCAGCTCGGCCTTCTTCGCCGGGTCGCTCTCGGCCTCAGCGCGGCTCTGGATCTGCTCGGCGGCGGCGAGACGCTGCTGCGACAGCGCCTGGATCGTATCGGCCTCGCGCTTCTCGCGCTCGAAGGACTGGTGGGCCTCCGCCACCTGAAGGCCGAGCGCGTCGAGGTGCTGCTCCATGGTCCGCAACTCCGCCTCGGTGGCGGATTTCGGGTCCCACCGGACAATGGCCTCGACCGCGCTGTTGACGGCCTGGTCGGTCTTCACGCCGACCATATTGCGGATGAAGGCAAGCATGGCGTTCTCCTGGTTCGTTCGAGGGTCAGCCGGCCATGGCGCCGGCGTTCAACAGGGCTACCGCGATCTGGATTCCGGCCAGCATCCACGCTGCCGCGACATTGTCTTCCTCGATCATGCCGCGCAGGCCCCGGATCAGGAGCGCGGCGCCGGCGAAGACCAGAAGCTGCACGATCAGCGCAACCAGTCCCCAGATCAGGATGTCGAGGGTAAAACGGCTGGTGGCAAGGGTCGCCGCCAGGGGCAGCGCGAGCGCGATCAGCGTGCCCGCCAGAACGATCCCCGCCGCCGTGTTGCCGGCGCGGATCAGCCGCATCTCGTGGAAAGGCGTGATGAGCATATATACCGCCACGCCCACGGCCAGCAGCGCGAGGGTGAGCATGAACTGCGCGGCCAGTACCGGCAGGCCGGCCCGTAGGGTCTCAAGGATCACGTCCATGGCTGTCGCTTGGTCCTTCGGCTGTGGGGTCCCGGTGCCGGCGCTGCCGTGCGGTCAGGCCAGCGAGAGGGAGGCGGGGTTCACGTCGAGGCCGGCACGAATCTCGACCCAGGCCTGGCCGGCATCCTCCACCACGGAGACCAGGATGTATTCCGTCTGCGGCGCCGGCGGGGGGAGACTGGTGGGGGCGCCATACAACATGGCCTGGTGCCGGACGGTGCGGCTGCCGCCGGTGCCCTGCACCTCCTCCACCAAGGCGCGCGGTTCGACCCGCGAGGGCCCGGGCGCCCAGACGCGGGCATAGATCCTGCCGTCCTTGGTCTGGAACTCGGGCCAGCCGATCATGCCCTCCGCCCGGTCGAGCCAGGCGCTCCATTCCGCTTCGTCAGCGGGGGTGATCTCGTCGATGACCGCGAAGTAACGGCATTCGTCGGGCTCATTGCCGGCACCGAGGTGAAGCTGCAGCATGGCGCGGTCGCCCGGGAGGTAGAGGCGCACGAGCTGGCCGGCGGCATCGCCGATCCGGCCGACCTCCGTCACGCTGACCGTTTCGCCGCTTCCGGCCGGGGTTGGGACGTGGGTCGAACCCCCCGCCAGCATGAAAGGCGTGGGGTCCAGCGTCATCGTCATGCCGACGCGGAAGCGGGAGGGCGCATAAGCCTCGCCGCTCATCTTGTGGCGCAGCATCCCCACGGCGCTTCCGATGGGGCTCGAGGGGCCCATGCGCTCTCCTCCATGATACGTGGATGCGCCGGGGCGGGTGGGCCGTGATCGGCGCCAGGCGAGAAGGGCGAGGGCCGCACCACCCACCAGCACGACACCAAACACGGAAACGGGGATGCCGCCGCCGCTGCTTTCATCTCCCGGTGCGACGCTCGGCGTGCGCCTGTCGTCCGGCGGAGGGGCGGCTTGGCCCGTCGCGACTTCCACCGGCACGTCGGGGGGCAGGTAGTTCGGGTCGCGTGGCTGGTCCCCCGCCGCGGCAATACGCTGGTCCAGCTCATCCAGCCTGCGGCGGATCTCGGCATCGCTCTCCGCCCGCCGCTCGGCTTCCTGGCGCCATTCCCGGTAGCCGGGATCATCCTGGTGGTTGCGAAAGAAGGCCGAGTGGCCCGGCTGGTTCAAGGTGCTGAACAGGAACCACAGGAATGCGGCATCCCAGACACCGAAGGAGCGGGGGCCGCGCAGAACGGTGCCGGGCATGGACCATCCCCTGTCCCTGTACCAGCCATCCAGGGTTCCACGGCGTGACGTTCCGTAGGTCCCGCCATAGCCGCCCGCAGCAGGCGGAAGTGGGGCAGGGCGCTGATACCCGGGCGAAGGGAGCCGGCCTTCGGTCGGGCGGTCGATAGTGGCTTGGCTCTCCCGCATCCGCCGCAACGCTTCCGCGGACTGGGACCGGCTATAGGAGCGGTCGCCTGCTGAGCTGCCCCCGTAGCCGACGGACGGACGGCGGCCGCTGGAGGAAGGAAGAGCATATCCGCCCGAGGAGGGAGTGCGGGGCCGGGCATAGCTGCGGGAGCTGCCAAAGGAGGGTGTGCGGCCGGAGCTGCGCGGCCGGGAGTAGCCGCCGCTGGAGCGGGACTGTGCTGCCGCATCGGATGCGAAGGTCACGACCGCCAGGGGAAGGGCTACCGATCCGGGGAGAGGAAGCCAGGTCAGCTCCCCTGCCAGGGCCAGAAGGCCCAGGAATCGAGCTGTCAGTCGTCTGCGCATCTGCCGCGGGTCCTGTCAGTCGGCGTCTGGCTGGCACTGGAGAAACGTTGGCCTGAAGCCCGAGATGAGGTCCCTCAGGCAGGTCGAGGCCGTCGTCCTGCCAAACAGTCCTGCTCCACCGGATGGAAGAATAACGCTCGAAGGCGATGGCGGCCAAAAGCTCTCGGCAAACGCCCCCGTGCGACTGTGAGTTTCCCTGGGAGAAGGCTCCCTTCCGGCTTCCTTATACCGCTTGCCTCCCGGGCAATCCCCGATGGGGCACCGCGGCCCCGATTCCGGCCGCCTGGACAAGGCGCTGCCCGAAAAGGTGCGGGTCGTCATCAGGACCCGGGGCCGTGTGGCGGTCTATCCGGCCTTCGGCACCGGCGCCTGGGAGGCGGCGCCGGCGAACACCCTTTCGCCCGGCGGCCGCGTGCTGGCGTGCGGGACCGGCTGGTTCGCCCAGCTCTGGCACGGGATGGCGGTGCGCTGCAGCTGCAGCCGGATTACACAGCCCTCTGCGGCCCATCGGGCGGTTCTTCAGGGGGCCTTTACTGCAGGAGGGCCGTGAAGCCCGGCTTGTCGAGCAACCGGTCGATCGCCGCGCTCATGGCCGTCTGCGTGATCTCCCGCAGCGCCCTGGATGAGCTGAACACGCCGGTCCGCGGCATGATGAGGTCGCCGCCGATATAGGCGGCCTCTTCCTGGTCCACCAGCACCGGCGCGCCGCCGTTCACCGGGCGCAGCGTGACGCGGAACTCGGCGGTGGCCGCGCGCCGGGTGGTCTGGCGGGTCTCCAGCGCGAGGATGTCCACTTCCAGCCCGTAGCGCGCCGCGGCGGCGTCCGGCGCCAGCAGGCCGCGCGCTCGCAACGCGCTGGCGAAGGCCTGGAGGACCTCCTCCGTCACCGGCACCGGCGTCATCAAGTCCTTCACCGAGGTGCCTGAACCGTCGCGCACGGCGCCGATCCAGCGCGGATCCGTGTGCCCGTCCTCGCGCCGGTCGGTGACCTGCGTGATCGCCACCACCGGCCGCGCATCAGGCTGCGCTGTGAGAGGCGAGGGCGGGGCATAGGCTAGGTTGACCTGGGTGGCGCCGCAGGCGGCGAGGCCAAGGCAGAGAAGGAGGGCGGCACGGCGGCGCATGGTCCGGCTCCGCATGATGTTTCCAGGTGAACGAATCATTCCTCTCTCCCCGATGTCCCTCATCGCAGCGCAGCAATGAAGCCTGGCTTGTCGAGCAACCGGTCGATTGCTTCGCTCATCGTCTGCTGGGCGATTTGCCGCAAATCCTCGACCGAACCAAACACCCCCGCCGAGAGCGTGATGACGCTGCCCCCGACCCGGTTGGCGCGCTCCTGGTCCACCAATACCGGCGCCCCGCCGTCGGCGGGGCGGAGAGTGATGCGGAATTCAGCAGTCGCTTCCCGCCGGGCGAGTTGATCCGCGTTCAGCGCCAGGATCTCCACCGTGAGGTTGTAGCGCGCCGTCGCGATGTCCGGCACCAGCAGCCCGCGTGCCAGAAGGGCATCGGCAAAGGCCTTCCGCACCACTTCCGTCACCGGCACAGGCGCCTCCAGGCGCTTGATCGGGTTGCCAAAGCCGCCGCGGATGGTGCCGATCCAGTTCGGGTCCTCGTGGCCATCCTCACGCCGGTCGGTCACCTGCGCGACGGCGACCACGGGGCGCGCCGCCGCTGGTGCGGCGGGGGGAGACGCCGGCGTGTAGGGCAGGCTGGCCTGGGTAGTGCTGCAAGCGGCGAGTCCAAGGCAGAGCAGGAAGGCGGTGCGGCGACGCATAGGCAGGCCTTTCAAGCCGGATGGGAACTATCATTCAGCGGCCATGGCGGGCAGCGGCGGCGGTGCGCGCCGCAGCTTGCCGCCGCGCAGGCGGAAGCCCATGCGGTGTGCGAGGCTGAGCATGCCATAGGTCGTCTTGAAGACCAGCACCGGCAATTGCCGGTTGGTGTTGGCGTGCACGTCGCCGGCCAGGAGGCTGACCAGCCCGTCGCGCATGCGGAAGCGGTTGGAGGGCTGCATGAACATGTCGCGCAGCACCGGGCGGTTGATGCGGTAGATCAGCCAGGCCATCGAGCCGATGGCGCGATGAACCTTGCGCTCGAAGGCCCGCAGCAGCGGCTCCGCACGGGCGGGGTCGTCCAGCCAGGCCTCCACCGCCTCGGCCCCCAGCTCGGCACTGGCCATCGCCAGCATGACGCCGGAGGAGAAGACCGGGTCGAGGAAGGCGAAGGCATCCCCCACCATCAGCCAGCCCTCGCCGCGCATCCGCTGCGCGCGGTAGGAGTAGTTGCCCGTCGTGGTGACGGGCGAGGCCAGCTCCGCTCCCTGCATCCGCGCGCGGGTCGAGGGGCTGGCCGCCAGCGACTCGCGGAGGAAATCCTCGAAGCTGCCCTTGCGGCGCTTGAAGAACTCCGGCGTGCCGACCACGCCGACGCTGGTGACGCCTTCCGGCAGCGGGATCATCCAGCACCAGCCGTCGTCGAGCAGATGGATGGTGATGTTGCCCTCCGGGCAGTCCTCGCAGGGTGCGACGCCGCGGAAGTGCCCGTAGATGGCGGCGGTGTTGGTATGCGCGTCGCGCTGCTTGCCGCCCTGCTGCTTCGCCAGCAGCGTGTCGCGGCCGGAGGCGTCGATGACGAAGCGTGCCTGCCACACATGTTCGTGCCCGGCTGCATCGCGCGCGGTGACGCGTGAGCCCTGCGCACCGCCGAGCGCCACTTCGGTGACGAGCATATCCTCATGCGTCTCGGCGCCGCGCGTGGCGGCATTGCGGAACAGCAGCGCGTCGAACTCGGCGCGGCGCACCTGGTAGCTGTGGGTGTAGGCCTTGTTGAGCCCGTCGGCGAAGGAGAAGGAGACCTTTTTGCCGTGCTCGTCGGAGACGAAGGAGGCACCGGGCTTGAACACGCCGATGGCGCGCACGGCCTCCGCCACGCCCAGCTTCTCGAAGATGCGCAGGTTCTGCGGCAGCAGCGATTCGCCGATATGGAAGCGCGGATGCCTGGCCTTCTCCAGCATCACCACATGCCGCCCGCGAGCCGCCAGCAGCGCCGCCGCCGTGGAACCGGCCGGGCCGCCGCCAATCACCAGCACATCGCAGGGCGAGGGGAGGGAAGAAGCGGGAGCGGACGGCATCGGAGCCTCATGGAAGCGGAAGGGCGGTAGCAAAACAGAATGGCCCTGCAACGTCCATCGGGGGGCGGAGGGGGAGGAAAAAGCCGGGGGAAGGAATTCCCCCAGGCCCTCATCTTTTTCTTCAAGTTTTTGAGCGCGCTCCGGCGAAGGGGCGCATGGGAGGATTCCTTTCCCGCAAGCTTTTTCAGGCCAGGCCGCCATTGATCGAGATGGTCTGCCCGGTGATGTAGCCAGCGCGATCGGAGGCGAGAAAGCCGACCAGTTCCGCCACCTCCTCCGGCTGCCCGGCGCGGCGCGCGGGCACCAGCTTCGCGATCTGCTCGCGGCTCATCACCGCGGCGGTGGCGGGGCTCTCGATGATGCCGGGCGCCACCACATTCGCCGTCACGCCGCGCGGCGCGCATTCCAGCGAAAGGCTGCGCACCGCCCCTGTCAGCCCCGCCTTGGCGGCGGCGTAGTTCGCCTGTCCCCGGTTGCCCATGATGGCCGAGACGGAGGATATGGCGATGATCCGCCCCCAGCGCGTGCCGATCATCGGCAGCAGCAGAGGCTGCGCGACGTGGAAGAAGCCGTTCAGCGAGACGTCGATCACCGAATGCCACTGCGCGGCCGACATGCCGGCCATGGGCGCGTCATCATGCGTGCCGGCATTGTGCACCAGGATCTGGATCGGGCCGCCCGCCAGCAGCGATTCGGCCGCCGCGGCCGTGCCGGCAGCATCGGCGAGGTCGAAGGCCACCGCCTCGGCGCTGCCGCCGGAGGCTCCGATGGCCGCCGCCAGTTCGGCCGCGCGGGCGGCGCCGGAATGGGCGTGGATGATGACATGCACCCCATCGGCCGCCAGCCGCCGCGCCACGGCGGCGCCGATCGGGCTGGCGCCGCCGGTGACGAGGGCGCGCCTCATGTCGCCTCCGGCAGGATTACCGCCGCCTGGCCGGAGAGCAGCACCCGTCCCGCCGCCGCGACCTCGAAGGCATAGATGAAGGAGCGCGCCTCGCGCGCCACGGCGGTGGCGGAGACCCGCAGGTCGGCCCGCTGGTCATCGAGCCGCGCCACGGCGAGCACCACGCCGCGCAGGCTGGCGAGATAGCCTGCCGGCTGCGAATCGCCCGAGCCGGTGAGCGCACCATGCAGCGCCATGGCCTGCAGCGCGTATTCCACGCCCGCGACCGCCGGCAACTGTCCGGCCCGGCGCAGCGGGTTGGCCGGGTCGCGGTGCGAGACGGCGTGGCAGAGGATGCTGCCGTCATCCCAGTGCTCGGCGCGATCGAGCAGGCACATGGTGCCGGCATGCGGCACCCGGGCGGCAATGGCCATGTGGTCCAGCGGCGGCTTCAGCATGGCGCCAGCTCCGCCTCCAGGCCCATCCCGTCCAGCAGCGCCCAGGCGAGATGCGCCGGCTGTCGCGCCGCCAGGGCTTCGAGCAGCGGCAGGGCGCGCGCCGCCGGGTTGGCCTCCTCCAGTGCGGCGCGCAGGGCGCTGCGCGGCCTTGCCTCCGTGGCGGGCGCTGCGGGGCGATGGCGCAGCGCCAGGGTGGCGCGGGCGCCGGACTGCGCCTCGGGCAGCAGCAGCATGGCGGCGGCGAAGGGCACCGCCGTGGGGCGGCAGGCCTCCAGCGGCGGGGTCAGCGGCGCGTCATAGGCGCAGAACAGCACCGGGCGGCCCCAGGCGGCCACCTGGGTCGCCGCCTGCAGCAGGCCGAGGGGGAAGGTGTCGTCATGGCAGCCCAGGCTGACCGAGGGCCGCATCGAGCCGGCGCCGATCCCCCAGTAGCCGGCGGCGGCGTTGTGCACGGAGTTGTGGAACAGCGTCGGCGAGACGTCGCCGCCCGGCGTGGCCAGCGCGTCGAGGATGGCGCCGACCACCGCGCCGTCCCCGTTCGAGCTGGCGAAAAGGGTATCCAGCATCCCGGGCGCGAGGCCGGAAGCGGCCGCCGCCTCGCCGGCGGCGGCGAGCGCCAGGCGCACCACCAAGCTGGCGCGGCGGCGCTCGGCGGGGGCGAGCAGGGCGGGCGGCGGCACCACCGGCGCGGCCTCCTGCCAGGGCGCCGCGCCGGCCAGGACAGGTTCGCTCGCCGCCCAGCCGGAGAGGCCCGGGCCGAGCAGGCCGAGCCCGCCGATCCGGCAGCGCACCGCCGGCGGCGCGGTCTCCGGGGCGCCGCTCATGCGTGGCCGATGATCAGGCTGCAATTGCTGCCTCCGAAGCCGAAGGAGTTGCTCAGCACGCGCCGCACCGGCGCCTGCCGGTTGGCGGTGGCGATGTCGGCGCGGAACTCGGGATCGGGCGTCTCCACGCCGAGGCAGCCGGGCACCAGCCCTGCTTCCACGCAGATGGCGGCGATGGCCGCCTCCAGCGCGCCGGAGGCGCCGAGCGTGTGGCCGGACCAGCCCTTGGTGGAGGAACAGGGCACCGCCGCCCCGAACAGGTGTGACACCGCCCGGTCCTCCATCGCGTCATTGGCGCGGGTGCCGGTGCCGTGCAGGTTGACGTAGTCGATCTGCTCCGGCGCCAGCCCGGCGGAATCCAGCGCCGCCCGCATCGCCGCGACGGCGCCGAGCCCTTCCGGGTGCGGCGAGGACATGTGGTGCCCGTCGCTGCTTGCGCCGGCGCCGAGCAGCGCCAGCGGCGCGTCCGGCGCATCCTTGACCCGTTGCAGCAGGGCGAAGCTGCCGGCCTCGCCGATCGAGATGCCGCCGCGGTCGGCGGCACAGGGGCGGGTGGGGCCCTGCGCCAGCAGCGCCAGCGCGTTGAAGCCCTGCAGCGTCATGCGGCAGACCGTGTCCACGCCGCCCACCACCACGGCGTCGCACTGTCCCGTGCGCAGCAGTGCCGCGCCCTCCAGGAAGCTGCGCGCGCCCGAGGTGCAGGCGGTGGAGAGGGTCAGCGCCGGGCCACGCAGCCCGAGCCGGGCGCGGACATAGCGCGCCAGCGAGAACAGGTCATGCGTGCCGGCGAAGTCGAAATCGGCGGGCAGGGCGGTCTCGCCCGCGGCGCGGCGGCGATAGGTCGCCTCCGTCTCGGCGATGCCCGAGGTGCTGGTGCCGAGCACGACGCCGATCCGCTCCGCCCCATGCCGCTCGCACGCCGCCTGCACCGCCTCCGCGAAACCGTCGCTTTGCAGCGCCAGCTCGGCCAGGCGGTTGTTCCGGCAGGTGAAGCGCGCCAGTGGCGCGGGCAGCATGACCGTATCCAGCCCGGCCACGCGGCCGATCCAGGTGCCGGGCAGCCCGTCCTCGGGCGCCGCGGGGGCGAGTCCGCTGCGCCGCGCCTGGAGCGCCGCGCGCGTGGCGGCGAGGCCGACGCCCATGGCGCTGACGGCGGTGAGGGCGGAAAGGGTCACGGGAGGAAAAAAAGGATGCAGGGTCAAGGATGCGTCCGGAGGCGGGGTGCCAGGGCAAGGGCCAGGGTGAAGGCGGCGGCGACGCCGAGGGCCACGGTCAGGCCGATGCCGCGCAGGACCGGAGTGCTGCAGAAAGCCAGCAGCCCAAAGGTGAGCAGCGTCGTCACCGTGCAGTTCAGCACCGAGCCGAGGGTGCGCTCGGCCTCGGCCGCCGCTTCGCCGGGGGCGGCCGGCGCGGCGCTGCCGAGGAAGAGGGCATAGTCCATCCCCACCCCCGCCGACAACAGCAGCGCGACGAGGTGGAAAGGCGTCAGCAGCTGGCCGCCGAGGGCCAGCAACGCCAATGTGACCAGCAGGGCGCCGGCGATCGGCGCGGCGGTCCGGAGCGCGGCCCGCAGGCCGGCCCCGGCGCTGCCCCGCTGGCGGCCGAGCACGAGGGCCAGCAACGCGAAGACCGCCCCGCCGCCGAGCGCGGCCCAGCGCAAGGCCTGGGCGGTGGTGGTGGCGACCACGCTCTCGGTTTCCGCCTTCACCTCGATGAGCAGGATGTCGGGATCGCTCAGCCCGGCCACGGTTGCGCGCAGCGCCGGCAGATCGCGCACGCCGCTCGGCACCACCAGCCCCTGCCAGACGCCGCCGCGCTCCGAGAGCAGCAGCGCCAGCCGCGCCGAAAGGGCGGGAGCCTCCGCGAGGCCGGCCGGCGTGAGCGGCGGCAGGTCATGGCTTTCCGTGACGCCGGTGAGGAAGCGGTCGAAGGCGCCGGGCCGGAAGGGCAGGCCGGCGGCGGCCTCGGCCAGCCGCGCGCGCAGCGCCCCGGCGCTGGGCAAGATGGCCTGCCGCGCGTGCTGGGTCGCGGTGCTGGGCAGAAAGCGGGCCGGGCTGTCAAAGCCGCCCAGCGCGCCGCGCGCCACCATCGGCCCGAGCGCCTGCCCGACCCGCTCGGCCGCCCGCAGCACCGTTTCCGCATCGGCGCCACGCAGGGCGATCAGCACGCCGACATCCGGCGCGCCAAGCTGGCGCCGCAGCTCCGTATCCAGGTCGCGCTGCGCCTGCGGCACCGGGCTGAGCCGGTTGAGGTCCCGGTTCCAGCGCGGGCCGCCCATCGCCAGCAGCGCCAGCGCGGCGAGCGGCACCGCCAGCAGGGGCCAGCGGGCGCCGCGCAGACCGGCCAGGGCGCGGGCCAGCGGCCGTGGCAGCGGGCGCGGGCCGATCGCCTGGCCCGGCAGCAGCCAGGGCAGGGCCCAGCGGGTGACGGCCACTCCTGTCAGCAGCCCGGTGGCGCCGAACAGGCCGAGCTGCGCCAGCAGCGGGAAGCCGGAGGCCAGCATCGCACTGAGCCCGAGCGTGGCCGCCGCCGCCGCCAGCCGCAAAGTGGGCCAGAGGCGCCGCGCCGTTGCGTCCAACCGTTCCTGCGGGCGGCGCTGCGTCACCAGCAGCACGGGATAGTCGGCGATGATGCCGAGCATGGTCATGCCGAAGCCGAAGGCAGCGCCGTTCACCGCACCGAAAGCCAGGGCCACCGCCAGCGTGCCCGCCAGCGTCCCGGACAGGAGCGGCACCGCCACCGCCGCCAGCATCAGCAGCGAGCGATAGCGCCACCACAGGAAGGCGGCGATCAGCAGGCCGGAGAGCAGCGAGATCATCTGCACGTCGGCCCGCACGGCGGCGGCGGCGGCGGTGCTGAACACGCCCGGGCCGCTGACCAGCAGCCGCGCGCCCTCGGCCGGCTTCGCGGCGGTGAAGGCGGTGTGGAAGGCCGCCACCGCCGCTGCCTGGGCATCAAGGTCGAGGCCCGAGGCCTTGCCGCGCGCGATGATCAGGGCGCGGGGCGCGGCGCTGCCCTCGGCGAACCAGACGCCCTCGCGCAGCGCCACATGGCTCTCGCCCATCCAGGCGCCGAGCAGGGCGAAGAAGGCGCCCACCGGGTCGGCGAAGCCGAAGCGCGCCAGTAGCGGCGAGGCGGCGGAGCGCAGCCCGTCGAGCAGCGCAACCATTCTCTCGCGCAGCACCGGCGCCTCGAACAGGGCCGGGCGGGTGGCCGGGGAGAGCAGGTAGCGATAGCGGAAGAGCAGGTTCCGCTCGGCCTCCCCGAGGTCCTGCACACCGTTGCCGACGAAGGCGAAGCGGCCGGAGGCGCGCAGCCCTTCCGCCACCGCGCGACTGAGGCGGGCCAGTTCCGGCTCGGGCGCCCCCTCGATGCCGGCCAGCAACAGGGTGGTGGCGGCGCCACTGCGCAGCTCGCGCAGCAGGAACTCGGCGCCCGGCGTGCTGCCGGGGGGCAGCAGATCGCTCATCTCGGCGCGGAAGGTGACGCCGCGGAGCAACGCGGCGCCGAGCAAGGCGAGAACGAGCAGGGCGCCGAGCAGGCGGGCGGCGGGGTGCCGGCTCATGCCGGGGAAAGGTCGGGGGAAGGAATTCCCCCAAACCCCCATCTTTTTTTTGCCGGTTCAGGCGCGCGCTGGCCGCTGGCGATGGAACCCGAGGAAAAAAGAAGGGGAGTCTGGGGGGAATTCATTTCCCCCAGCCTTGCCTGCCCTGCCATTTCAGCGGCTGGCCGGCGGGGGCGTGATGACCAGCCGGGTTGTCCCCTCGTTGCCCCGGGTGAGGAGCGAGGTCAGCTCACCGCCACGGCCGGTGATTTCCACGGATTGCAGCGCCGCGCGCACGCGCAGGGAGCGGGGCGTCAGCCACATGCGCCAGCCGGTGCCCTCGGGGCGGAAGCCGATCTCGAAATGCCGCTGCAGCGTGGCGAGGTCGCCGGCCAGGGTGGCGCGGATGGATTCCACCAGCGGGCGGATCTCCGGCACGTCGTCCAGGCCCATGCTGCGCTGCAGGTTCTGCGCCGGGCGCGCCAGGAAGAGCCGGTCACCCTCCACGCGCAGGATTTCCTCGACCGGCGCGAGGGTGTGCTTCTCCAGCCGGTCCGGCGCTGCCCAGGCAAGGGTGCCGGTGCTGCGCAGCGGGGCGTCCAGCTCCGGGATTTCCTTGCTCTCGGTGAAGCCGGCCTCGCCGCTGCGGCGGGCGGCGAGCGCCGCCATCACGCTCTCCAGGGTGACGGCCGTCTGGGCCAGGACGGCGCCTGGCCAGGCGAGCAGGACGGCCAGCCGCAGCGCGGCGCGGCGGGAGCAGGAGAGCAAGGGCATCAGGCCTCCATCTCCTGCCAGAAGTCATAGAAATTGAACCAGTTGTAAGGGAAGGTCCGAGCCACCGCCTCGACCCGTGTGGCGTAGTGTGCGACCGCGGCGGCAAGGTCCTCGCGGCGCCGGGCACGGTCCAGCGTGATGCGCTCGGCGAAGGGCTCGAAATGCACCTCGTAGCGGCGCGGGCCGGTCCAGACGCCATAGGCCAGCATCACCGGCGCGCCGAGCACGGCGGCCAGGATGTGCGGACCCTCCGGAAAGGCGGCGGGGCGGCCGAGAAAGGGAACCCGCGCCACCTTGTCCTGACCCGGCGTGCGGTCGGCCAGGATGCCGACCAGCCCGCCGCGCTCCAGGCATTCCTTGGCGCGCAGCATGGCGTCCGGCCGGCCGAGCGGGATGATGCTGGTGCGGGTTCCCGCCGCCTGCTGCGCGAAGAAGCGCATGCTGGTGGCGGCGTGCTGGGCGTGCATCAGCGCCACCACCTCGACCGGGCAGCCGGTGTCGGCCACCGCCCGCATGGCGTCGAAGCTGCCGAGATGCGCGCCGAGCAGGATGCAGCCCTGGCCCTGGGCGATGCGGTCCTTCAGCAGGTCCAGCCCGACCACGCGGATATCGTAGCCCTCGCGCCGCCCATCGAGCAGGAAGACACGGTCGAGCAGGGTGGCGGAGAAGGTGAAGTAGTGCCGGAACTGGTCGGCGAGACCGGGTTCACGGCCGAGGGCGCGGCGCAGGAAGCGCCGGGAGGCGGCGCGCTGCCGCGGTGAGGAGACGAAGAAGTAGGCGGTGATCGGGTAGAGCAGCAGCCAGGCCGCGCGCCAGCCGAGCCGGGCAATGATCCAACCCATCAGTTTCAGCGCGGCGGCATTGCCGCGCTCCCGCTGGGCGGTCCAGGTCATGCGGCCACGGCCGGTTCCAGGGCGGCCTCGCCACTCAGCGCCAGTGCGCCGCGGCAATGGCACTGGAAGGTGACGCGGCCGGGGCCGGCGCTCCGGAACTCCACCTCCACCTCTTCCTCCGGCGCCACGGGGGCGGTGAACTTGGCGCGCAGCAGCCGCGTGACGAGGCCGTGGCCCTCCTCCGCCAGGGCGGTGAAAAGCGCGTCCAGCAGCACCACGCCCGGTACCACCGGCCGGCCGGGGAAATGCCCGGGCAGGCAGGGATGGCTGGCGGGCACGGCGAAGCGCAGGCGCCATGGGAACGGCCGGGCCATCTCAGGCGGTGCCCGCCAGTTGCCGCCGCAGGGCCGCCAGCGCGTGCTGCGGCAGCTTGCCGACCGCGTCGCGCGGCAGGGCGGGAACCAGCGTGACGGCGCGCGGCAGGAAGACCGGGTCCACCTGCTGCCGCAGCGCGGCCAGGATCGCCTCCGCGCTGCGCTCCGGTGCCACGGCATAGACGGCGAGCCGGGCGGCAGGGTTGCGGTCCAGATCCTCCGGCACGACGAAGACGCCGTCCCGCACGCCCTCGATGGCGTGGAGCAGCGCATTGAGGCTGGCCAGCGAGGCGCGCTTGCCGCCGAGCTTGACGATGTCCGTCCGGCGGCCGAGCAGGCGGAAGCGGTCCTTCCCCTCCAACTCCACCGCATCGGCCAGCGGCACCGGGTCGGGCAGGCCGGCGACCTCGGCGGCCATCGCGTCCGCTGCCGTGCGGCGCAGCGCGACGCTGCGGTAGAGCCGCCAGAGCGGCCCTTCCACCGTACGGCGGCTGGCGATCGAGCCCATCTCGGTGGCGCCGTAGATCTCCAGCACCGGCACCTGCCAGGCCCGCTCCACCGCCTCGGCGAGGCTGGCCTCCAGCGGCGCGGTGGCGGAGATCACCGCTTCCAGCTTCGGCATGGGCTGCCCGGAGCCGAGCAGGGCGCGCATCTGCAGCGGCGTCGTCACCAGCACGCGGTG
This sequence comes from Roseomonas sp. E05, assembly GCF_030063475.1. Classification (GTDB taxonomy): domain Bacteria; phylum Pseudomonadota; class Alphaproteobacteria; order Acetobacterales; family Acetobacteraceae; genus Pseudoroseomonas. Next base: position 15,024 of record NZ_JASIRT010000015.1, on the reverse strand, counting down.
GCCGGGGGCGGCGTGCAGCGCCTCGGCCACCTCGACGGGGTAGAAATGCGGCCCGGCATGGCTGGCCGTCGCGACATGCAGCGGCAGCACCATGGTGGTCTCGAAGCCGTACATGTGCTGCGGCGGCACGGTGGCGACCACGGTGGTCTCCCGCCCGTCCGGGTGGTTCAGGCCGAAGCGCTCGCCGGCGGCCTTGGCGGCGGCCACCAGCGCGCCCCAGGGCTTCGGATGCGCCGCCGGCGCGCCGGTGCTGCCGGAGGTGAAGCCGACCGCCGCGATCTGGCCGAGCGGGATAAGCGGGTTGGGACCGACCGTGCCGGCCGCCGCCGCAGGGGCGACGCGCACCGCATCCGGCGGCGCTTCCCAGTTCGGGTCCTCCCCGGCATCGGCCAGCGTGTAGAGCTCGGGGTAGCTGGCGGCGATCTCGCGCTGGCGCCGGGCCGAGCGGTCGCTGGAGAGCAGCATCACCTGCCCCCGGCTCACCGCCGCGGCGAAGCCAACCAGCGCGTTGTAGCGGTCGGCGCAGAGGCCGAGCACATAGGGGCGGTCCGGCAGGCGCGCGGCCAGCGCCGCCACATCGGCCAGGAAGCGGCCGCAGGTCACGGGCTCCGCGCCGCGACGGAACAGCACGGCCTCGGCCGGGCGGGAGGTGAGGGCCGCCGAGGCTGGGATCTCACGCATGGCGCGACAGATGGGCGGAGAGGATGGCGCGCAGGGTGCGGGCCGGGGTGGCGAGGCCGAATTGCGGGAAGCGCAGGGTGCGGATCACGTGCTCACCGAGGAACAGGACAAGCATGAAGGCCGCCGTCGCGCCGAGCACCACGCCGCTGTCGTGCGGGGCGTCGAGCGGCGGGAGGCCGAGCAGCAGGATGGCATGCAGCGGCGCCAGCAGGGCGAAGAGGGCGGCCCAGAGCAGGGTCAGCGCCCGGGTATAGCCGGCGCATTCCGGCGGCAGGCGGCCGAAATCGTGCCGGGTATAGCGGCTGATCAGCGGCTCGCGGCCGGGCCGCAGCGTGGCGCCGAAATGGGCGCAGAGCAGCAGGTCGCCGGCTGGCGGCAGCAACCCGGCCAGCCGCTGCGGCGCCAGCGGGCGGAGCAGCGGCCAGGCGAGCGCCAGTGCCGCGGCGGCGATGCCCAGGACCAGCCGTGCCCGCCCGGGCAGGTGGCGGGTGGCCGCCAGGGTGAGGGTCAGCAGGCCGAGCAGCAGAGCCAGGCCGGCATGGCCCGTCAGCCGGGCCGCCCCGATGGCGGCGCCGGCCAGCAGCATGGGAGCGAAGCGCCAGGCGGCCCGTGGCATCGGCTCAGCGCTGGCGATGTTTTTCGATATGTGCGGAGAGGTTGCGCAGCGAGGCAAAGATCTGCCCGTTCCGCTCGTCATCGGAGCGGAGCTGGAAACCGTAGCGGCGGGAGATGGCGAGCGCGATCTCCAGGGCGTCGATGGAATCAAGGCCGAGGCCCTCCCCGAAGAGGGGAGCCTCAGGGTCGATCTGCTCGGCGCTGGTTTCGAGATGAAGGGCTTCGACAATCAAGGCGGCCACCTCGGATTCGATGGCCAACTGGCAACTCACGCAAACCTCCCTCACGCCTGAACCGGCCATAAGCCACAGAGCATAGGGCGCGAAAACGAATCCTGCACAAGGGGAATTGCCGGAGCAGTGCAGAATTTCCCTGTGACGGGCGAAGCGGAAAAACCCGGGGGGAAGGAATTCCCCCCAAGCCCCCCATCTTTTTTCTTCAAGTTTTCGTGCGGGCGGCTGGGGCTGCTCCGAACGGACAGAAAAAGATGGGGGACCGGGGGAATTCCTTCCCCCGGCCTTTGCCGGCCTCAGTCGAAAGGCGAGGCGGTGGAGGCCACGCGCGCCTCCGACTGGTAGAAGGACCAGGCGAAGCCCAGCGCGACGGATGTGTTCCACTTCTCGCGGAACAGCGGGCTGCCCTCGTTGGTGGCGCCGTGGAAGGATTCGAGCCGCCCGCCCGCCACCACGGAGAGGCGCTGCGTCAGCGGCAGGCGGTAGGAGAACTGCAGCCGGGTGCCGAGATAGCCGGGATCGGCGTCGTAGGCCGGGCGTCCGGGGCGCTCGTATTGCGGGTCCACCCGGTAGAAGTAGTCCATCATCCGGCCGGTGGCGAAGATCGGCCCCAGCCCGACGCGCAGCCGCGCGCCGGCGGCGAGCAGGTTGAGCCGCTCATAGGACAGTTCCGGCGCCGCCACGATCCCGCGGTAGTGGACCGAGGACCAGTCGGTGGAGAACACCGCCCGCACCGGCAGCTCCAGGTTCACCCGCTGGCCCAGCCTGCGGTCCTGCCACAGCGTCAGCCGCAGGGCGGGGCCGATCTCGCCGAGCCAGTCGAGATCCGGCATGCCCTCGCGCGCGTCGTTGTCGGAGGATGAGGCGGGGAAGGCGCCGGAGAGGCTGAGGTCCAGGCCGATGCTCTCGCTGTTGTAGAAGCGGCCCCGCACGCCCTGCGCGTCGCTGCGCAGGATCTCGCCGCGGTAGATCACATAGGGGAAGAACAGGCCCTGGGGGTGGTTCTGCCCGGCCGCCGGGTAGTCGGGCAGCCAGCCGCCACCCCCGGCGATGCCGGCCTCGAATTTCGGCTGCAGGTGGGCGTCGGCCGCATCCTGCGCCCGGCTGAAGCCCGGTGCGAGCAGCGCCAGGCCAAGCAGGAATCCCGGGAGCAGCCGCTTCATCCATCTGTCCTTTCCGCAAGCATCAACACGTTCGGCAGCGGCGTCCCGGTCCAGCAGGGGCGCGCCGCGACGCGAAAGCCGGCCGCCGCCAGCGGCGCCGCCAGCGCAGCCAGCGGCAGCGGATGGATGCTGGCTGTGCGCCGGGCGCCGCGCAGGGCGCGGTTCGCCGCCTCCATCGCCAGGCCGAAATGGCTGCGCCAGCCGCGCGCCGGATCGAAGGCGCGGATCACGATGCGGCGGCGCGCGGCGGCGGCGGCGCGGGCGAGCAGGGCCAGCTGCGCCGGGGCGGGAAGCTGATAGAGCACATCGACCAGCAGGACGGTGTCGCAATCCGGCACCGGCGCGGCAAGCAGATCCGCCACGGCGAAGTGTGCCACCAGCCCGGCGGCGGCCTGCCGCGCCTCGGCCAGATGGGCGGCGTTGCCGTCCAGCCCGGTGATGCGCTCCGCCGCCCCGCCGAGCAGCAGCGCCAGGGCGAGCTGGCCGCGTCCGCAGCCGAGATCGGCGACATGGCCGAAGCTTTCCCCGGCGGCGAGGCCGAGGATGGCGGCCGTCGCCGGGTCGCGCCGCAGCTTCGCGCGGACATAGTGCCGGGTGTAGCGGGAGGCCGTCGCATAGCGGCGCGACACCTCGGTGAGCAGGGCCGGCGGCGCAGCGGGGCGGTCGGGCACGGAGGGCTTCAACCAGGCCGCTGGCCGCCATAGGCGCGGAAGAGGCCGAGCGAGGTCTCGCAGCCCACCTCCGCGAAGCCGGCCTGCCGCAGGTGGCGCAGGATGGTCTCGGCCGGCACGCAGGCCTCGATCGTGTCCCAGTAGTAGCGCATCAGCGTGCCGGAGCGGCCGCGCGGCGCGGTGAGGCGGCAGAGCGCCGGCACCACCCCGCCGAGATAGGCGCGCGCGGCGGCATGGCCCCAGGCGCTGTCGGGTCGGCCGATCTCCAGCAGCAGCACCCGCCCGCCCGGCCGCAGCACCCGCAGGAACTCGCCGAAGGTGGCCGCGAGGTCGGCCACATGCCGCAGCGCATAGCCCATGCTGATGAAATCCACGCTGCCATCGGCCAGCGGCAGCGACTCGGCGCGCCCCTGCAGCAACGGCAGGGCGAGGCCGCGGCGCGCCTCGGCCAGCATGCCGGCGCTGGGGTCGAGGCCCAGCACCAGGCCTGAAGGGCCGGCGATCCGCGCCGCCTCCCGGGCCACCAGCCCGGTCCCGGTGGCGACGTCCAGCACCCGCATGCCGGGGCGCAGGCCAGCCTGCCGCAGGGCCTGGCGGCGGTACCAGGCGCCGGTGCCGAGGGAAAAGACGCGGTTGATGCGGTCATAGTGCGGCGCGGTGTCGTCGAACAGGCCGCGGACGAAGCCGGCGCGCTGGGTGGCTTCCGGGTAGTAGGCCGGCAGGGTGGGGTGCGGGGCGGCCTGGCGCGTCGGTTCGGTCACGGGCGGTCTCCCGGCGGGCGGTTTCCCAGAGCGCCCCCCCGCGCGGGCCGGCCGGCGGCACTGGGCAGGACAACCGATAGACCGGCGCCGGGGCACTCGGCTAGGGTCCGGGAAAACCGGGAGGCCGCCCGCTGAACGACTCCGCCATCCGCCCCTCCTCTCCCGCGCACGGGCTGTGGGCGCCGCTGCGCGGTGCATGGGAGGCGGTGGTGTTCTACGGCCTGCTGCTGCTTTTCGCGGTGATGTGCCTGCTCTGGAGCCTGCCGGCGGCGCTGCTGCACCGGCTGCTGCCGGCCTCGGCCGGCCGGCCGCTCGGGCAGTGGGGCATCTCGCGGGGCTTCCGGCTGTTCCTCGGCGCCATGCGGCTGACGGGCGTGCTGCGCTGCGACCTCTCGGCGCTGGACGCGCTGCGCGGGGAGCGCGGACTGATCATCACGCCCAATCACCCCTCGATGCTGGATGCCGTGCTCGTCACCTCCCGTCTGCCCCGCGTGGTCTGCATCACCAAGGCCTCGCTGTGGGACAATCCGCTGCTCGGCGGCGGGGTGCGGCTGGCCGGCTATGTCCGCAACGACGCCACGCAGCGGATGATCCGTGACGCGGCGGCGGCGCTGCAGGAGGGGCGGCAGCTGCTGATCTTCCCCGAGGCGACGCGCAGCCCGCCCGGCGCCGGCGAGGATGCAGGCCTGGTGACGCCCGCGCCCGGGCCGTTCAGCCGCTCCTTCGCGGTGATCGCCCGGCGGGCCGGCGCCCCGGTGCAGACGGTGGTGATCGAGAGCGAGACACCCTACCTGCGCAAGGGCTGGCCGGTGCTGCGCCGGCCGCCGCTGCCGTTGCGCTGCCGGGTGCGGCTGGGCCCGCGCTTCCTGCCCGATGGACGCGCGGAGGAACTCTGCGGCGCGGTGGAGTGCTGCCTCCGCCAGTCCCTCCCTGGCGCCCGGCGTCAGGATATGGCCTGAAGGCGGCATGACCCCCGCCTCGCGAACCCACCTGGTCCTGATCCCGTCCTACAACACCGGCCCGATCCTGGTGGAGACGGTGCGCGCCGCCCGCGCCTGCTGGAGCCCGGTCTGGGTGGTGGTGGACGGCAGCACCGATGGCAGCGATGCGCCGCTCGACGCGCTGGCGGCGGCCGATCCCGGGCTGCGCGTGCTGCGGCTGCCGCGCAACGCCGGCAAGGGGGCGGCGCTGCTGCACGGGCTGGAAGCGGCGCAGGCCGAGGGATTCACCCATGCCCTGGCCATGGATGCCGACGGGCAGCACCCGGCCGGGCATATTCCTGCGCTGATGGCGGCCTCGATGCGGCGGCCGGAGGCGCTGGTGCTCGGCCTGCCGGTGTTCGGGCCGGAGGCGCCGGCGCTGCGCGTGCGCGGCCGGCGGATCTCCAACTTCTGGGCCAATCTGGAAACGCTCTGGGCCGGCCTGGGCGATTCGCTGTTCGGCTTCCGCGTCTATCCGGTGGCGCCGCTGGTGGCGGTGATGCGCCGCACCCGCTGGATGCGCCGCTACGACTTCGACGCCGAGGCGGCGGTACGACTCTGCTGGGCCGGCCTGCCGCCGATGACCATCCCGGTGCCGGTGCGCTACCTCTCGGCAGCGGAGGGCGGCGTCTCGCATTTCCGCTATGGGCGGGACAACCTGCTGCTCACCGGCATGCACGGGCGGCTGATGCTGGGTTTCCTGCTGCGGCTGCCGCTGCTGCTGGCCCGGCGGGCCCGTCCACGGCCTCCGGCAACGGTACAGGGCTGAGACCGGCGGCGCGCAGCCGCGCCAGCAGGATGGGCAGCACCGCCAGCACCACCGGGCGGCCCTGGGCGTCCGGGCGGCTGTTGCCGTCATGCAGCAGGAGGATGTCGCCGGCCCCGGCGCCGCGCAGGCGGCGCAGCACCCGCGCCGGGGCGCCGATGGCGCCATCGGCGCCGCGCCGGGTCCAGGAGGCGTGCCGCAGGCCGGTGCCCGCCAGCACCGGGGCCAGGAAGGGGCTGTGCAGCCCGACCGGCGGGCGAAAGAAGCGCGGTGCCCCCCCAGCCTCGAGGATCGCCGCCTGCGCCCGCAGGATCTCCCGCCGCTGGCCGCCGGGGCCGAGCGCCGCGAAGTGGAGCGGATGGCTGTGGGTGTGGTTCTCCACGCTGTGGCCGCGCCGCAGGATCTCCCGCACCAGCGCCGGATGACGGGCGGTGCGCTGGCCAATGAGAAAGAAGGAGGCGCGGGCCTGATGCGCCTCCAACAGGTCGAGCACCCGGGGGGTGATCTCCGGATCGGGACCGTCGTCGAAAGTGAGGGCGACCTGGCCGGCCGACGCGCAGGCTTGCGGCAGCCGGCTCAGATTGGGCCCGAGCAGCGGCGAGCGCGGGCACATGCCGGCGAGGGTCAGCGCCAGGTGGTTGGCCGCCAGACCGCACAGCACCCAGGGCCAGAGCGCGGGCACCAGCCCGAGCGCGCCGAGGCCGCCGGCATGCAGCAGGACCGAGGCGGATACCAGCGGGCTCGGCCGCCAGCGCGGCAGGACCGGGGACAGGCCGCGTTCCGGAGCGATGATGGCCCTCCCTCACGTGGTGGAGGGCGCAGTAAAGGGGGCGCGGCGCCTCGCCGGTCAAGCGGGCTGCGGTGGCCCCGCCGGTCTCCCCGTCAGATCCGCCGCCCGGCCTTCAGCGGCCTTCCTCCCCTTGCGGCGGGGCATCGCCGGGCTTGCGCCCCAGCTCCTCCAGCTTGTGCTTCACCTTCAGGTCCTCGGCGCGCGGCGGCGGCGGTGGCGAGGCGGGGGCCACGCCCTCGGGCACCGCATCGCCGGGATCGTGGCGGCTGTCATCACCTTGTCCGGCCATGGGCTTGTTCCTCTCCGCAGGTGGGCTGCGGAGAAAGCGCCCGCCGCGCGGATTCGGTTGCGTTTCGCCGCAAACAGCGTGCCGCTGGCCTGTTATGTCCCGAGACGTCCGAGGCTGGGAGGCGGGAATGGCACGGCTGACCACAGGTACCGCCACAGGAAAGCCGGGGCGCCATGCCTCCGGGGCAGGGGCATGAGCACGGATGCGGCTGATCCGGCCAGCGCGGCGCGGGGCCGATTGCTGGCCCGGCCCCGTCCCAGCCCGGAGGCGCCTCCATTGGCGCCCGGCCTGCATGGCCTCGGCCTCGGCCGCCAGCGGGACGGGTTCCTGCGCGTCCCGGAAGGCGCGGCGGCGGCGGAACTGCCGCTGGTGGTGATGTTGCACGGGGCGGGCGGCCACGCGGCCGGCGCGCTGCGGCTGATCGAGCAGGCCGCGCCCGGCGTGCTGCTGCTGGTGCCGGAAAGCCGTGCGGCGACATGGGATGTCATCCTGGGCGGTTACGGACCCGATGTGGCCTTCCTCGACGCGGCGCTGCGGGAGGTCTTCCAGCGGCATCGCGTGGATCCCCGCCGGGTGGCGCTGGCCGGCTTCTCCGATGGCGCCTCCTATGCCCTCTCGCTGGCGCTGGGGAACGGCGACCTCTTCACCCATGCGCTCGCCTTCTCGCCGGGCTTCGTCGCCTCGCCGCCCCCGCTGGGGCGGCCTGCGTTTTTCGTCTCGCACGGAGTGGCGGATGACGTCCTGCCGATCGATGCCTGCAGCCGGCGGATCGTGCCGCGCCTGCGGAAGCAGGGCTATGCGGTGGAGTACCGCGAATTCGCTGGCGGCCACTCCGTTCCGGAGGATCTGGCCGGCGAGGCGGTGCGGCGGGTGGTGGACGGTTAAGGCCGGGGGAATGAATTCCCCCAGACCCCCTTCTTCTTTCTTCGAGTTTTCCGCAGGAGCGGAAAGCGCGGTCCCAAACCGGCAAGAAGAAGATGGGTCAAACCTGTCGGTTTGGCCGGGGGAATTCCTTTCCCCGACCCTTTTCAGGCGCTTGGCTGGGGAGCCCAGTGTTCGCGCCAGGCCGCGTCGAGGCTGAGGCGCCCCCAGCGCAGTCCCGCCACGGGGCGGCGCGGCTGCGGCCCCTGGACCTGGAGGGAGCCATCCCCTGCGAGCACCAGGGCCAGCGCCATGTCGCGCCCGGCCTCGTCCACCAGTGCGGCGAGCCGGCCCGGCGCCGGCAGGCCCTGGCCATCCTCGCCCTCAAGGTGAAGGCCGCCGAGCGGCAGGGACCAGACCGGTGCCGGCGCGAAATAGGCCTGGAAAGCCGCGCGCCGCAGGGCCCGCCGCTCGCCTTCGCCCTTGCGGCGGGCGAGTGGCGCACGCGCCAGGCGCAGGGCTGGCAGGCCGGCATGGTCGGCGAGCACCGCCTCGGTCGCGGCGTCCGCGCCAAGGGGGATGAGGAGGTCAGGCCCCAGCGCGGCGATCTTGGCCGCCTTCAGCCGCCGCCCGGCGCCGCGGAGCAGGCCGCTGGTGTTGATCACCAGCAGCGCCGCGCCCGCCTCCCCTTTCAGCCGCACCGTGCCGGCGATGAGGCGGCGCCAGCCCCGCAGAGGCTCGGTCGTGCCGACGAAGGCCAGCCCATCGAGCTCTGGCCCGCCTGCCGCGGGGTGGCCCAGGGTGACGCAGGCCGGTGGCCCGAGCTGCTTCTGGCCGAGATCGGCGTCCAGCAGCGCCACCGGCCGCTGTGCCCGGGCGGCGCGCGCCAGCAGCAGGCGGCAGAAGCTGCTCTTGCCGGCATCGGTTGGCCCCAGGAGCATGATGCGGCGCGCCCCGCTCGCCAGGATGTGCTGCAGCGCCCTCTCCCAGTCCGGCGGGGTGTCGATCCCCGCCTCATCGGACATGCCACTCGGCCTCTGGCGCCGGACCCGTCGCCGGTGCGCCGAAGGCGCGGCGCAGGAGCAGGTGCATCGGCAGGAAGACCAGCAACGGCAGGCCCAGCATGAGCAGGCCGAGGTAAAGGCGGGGCGGCAGGGCGCGCTGGGGCCGGGTTCCGGGCCCGAATGCCCAGTTGATGTTCTGCTCCGGCGCCGTCAGCCGGTAGCTGAGCAGCAGGGCCGCCCAGGTCAGCAGCGTCTGCAGGGGAAGGGCGCGGCGGTCATAGCCGAGACGGCCCAGCATCCAGAGCAGCGTGGGCGGCAGGGCAAGGTGGAACAGCGAAAGGGCGCGCAGTCCCCGCGGCAAGCGGCGGTCGAACATGTAGCCCGCGAGATCCAGCAGGCGACCGCCCGCCATGAAGTCCGCCGACCAGGCCAGTTCCAGCGGCAGCACGCCGACCGCCGGCATGCTGGCGAGCAGCCGGTTCTCGCGAAGCACCGCCAGGGTGGTGCTGGCGAGCGCCAGGTCGGAGAGCCACAGGAAGTTCGCCGGGCCATAGGCGCGCCGGTAGACAAGGGCGATGACAGGGGTGGCCGTGCCGTAGCCGAGCTTCAGCCAGGGTGGCACGGCCGGCGCGCCGCCGCGGTGCCGTCGGGTGGCCGCGAGGCAGGCCGCCCCGCCCAGGGCGAGGGCGCCGGCGAGGAATGCAGCGGTTCGGCTGCCGGGTGCGCGCATGGAGGAGCCTTCCCTGATGTCCCCGCCGCCTTGCGCCGGGCCGTGCCGACTCCGGCGGAGGCACTGCAAGCCGAACTTCGGCGCGGATCGGCGGTTGCCTGGGCAGGGCGCAGGATGCCCGGCAGCGGCCATGCCGCCGAAAGCGAGAGGAATGATGCAGAAGCAAGTGGACCCTAAGCAGAAGGCGCAGCCCGGCTATATCGACGTGCGGACACCAAGGCGGCGCTGGGCCTATATCGCTCCGCTGGTGATCCTGGTGCTGATGTTGCTGGTGCTGTTCTCCTACTGGTGAGCGGGCGGGGCGGCCCGGCCGGTGCCGCGCTCCCGCCGGGGCGCCAGCCGGGCGCGGTGGTGCCACCCGCAGTCGTCCGCACCGGCCAGGTCGTCGGCAAGGATCAGCCAGCGCCGCATGGACCCGGAGGGAGGAGTTCCCCCGGACCCTCGTTTTCTCTTGCCAGCCTGGCGAGGAGTCGACCGAGGCCGCACGCCCAGACCCGAAAAAAGAAGGGGCCCCGGGGGAATTCGTTCCCCGGCCTGGTTCCCTTACCCGACATACCCGAAGGCCACGCCCGGTTCCGCCGCCGTCTCCACCCAGATGCTCTTGGTCTGGGTATAGGCCGCCAGCGCCTCCCGGCCCGAGGAACGGCCGAAGCCGCTGCGCCCGAAGCCGCCGAAGGGCGAGGCGACATTGATGGTCTTGTAGCTGTTGATCCAGAAGGTGCCCGCCCGCACCCCGGCGGCGACGCGGTGGGCGCGGCCGACATCCTGCGTCCAGACCGCGCCGGCGAGGCCATAGGGGGTGGCATTGGCCAGGGCCACCGCCTCTTCCTCGCTGTCGAAGGGCAGCACGGCGAGCACCGGGCCGAACACCTCCTCCCGCGCGATGCTGGCCCCGGGCGTGACGCCGTCGAGGATGGTGGGGGCGAAGTAGAAGCCCCCGCTGTCCCGCAGCGGCTCGGGGCAGCCGCCGCCGGCGACGAGTTGCGCGCCCTCGGCGGTGGCGCCGCGCACCAGGGTGGCGATGCGGTCGAGCTGGCGGCGGTTGTTGATCGGACCGATCTGCGTCGCCGGGTCGGCCGGCGCGCCGACGGGGATGCGCCCGCTGGCGCGCGCCAGCCGCTCGACGAATTCGGCATGGATGCGCCGCTGCACCAGCAGGCGGGAGCCGGCCACGCAGCTCTGCCCGGCGCCGCCGAACACCGCCGCCTGGGCGCCGACCAGGGCGCGGCTCAGCTCGGCATCGGCGAAGACGATGTTCGCCGACTTGCCGCCCAGCTCCAGCACGCTGGGGACGATGTTGCGCGCCGCGGCGGCGGCGATCTCCGCTCCCGCCGTGGCGGAGCCGACGAAGACCACCAGCCGCGTCTCGCGATGCGCCACGGCGGCGGCGCCGGTGGTCGGGCCGGCGCCGGCCAGCACGCTGACCAGCCCGCGCGGCATGCCCTCGGCCCGGTCGCACAGCGCGCCGAGGGCGAGCGAGGTCAGCGGCGTCAGCTCCGAGGGCTTCAGCACCACCGCGTTTCCGGCGCAGAGGGCGGGGGCGATCTGCCAGCCGGCGGTGAAGAGCGGCGCGTTCCAGGGGGTGATCTGCACCACGGTGCCGAGCGGCTCATGGCGGGTGTAGTTCAGGTGGCTGCTGGGCACGGGAATGACGTCGCCATGCAGCTTGTCGGCCCAGCCGGCATAGTATTCGAACATCTCCGCCACCCTGGCGACCTCGCCGCGCGTGTCGCGGATCGGCTTTCCGGCGGAGAGCGTCTCCAGCTCAGCGAGGTCCGCGGCATGGGCGCGCACGAGGCGGGCGACCTCCCACAGGGCGCGGCCCCGCGCCGCGGCGGTCATGCCCCACCAGGCGCGCTGCGCCGGGCGGGCAGCCTCCATGGCGGCCTCCACCACCGCCGCGCCGGCATCGGCATAGGACAGCAGCGGACGGCCATCGGCGGGGTTCACCAGCTCCAGGGCGGCGCCCGTGCCCGGCAGGATCGCGCCGCCGACCAGGCTCCCCACGGCCGCGCCGGGCAGCAGGCACGCGATCAGCTCCGCGAGTCGGGGCGCGGCGGGCGAGGAATGGGCGCCATCAGGCATCCTTCGGCTCCTGGCGGTGATCGGCCATCCGGGTGAAATCGGCGGCATCGGGAATGCGGTCATGGGCCTCGCGCCAGAGCCGCTCCACCTGGGCGGCAAGCGGCAGGTCGAGCCCGAGCTCGGCGGCCAGCGCGGCGGCGAGGCGGATATCCTTGCGCATCAGCCCGGCACTGAAGCCGCTGTCGAAGCTGCCGGGCAGCACCCAGCGCGGCAGCATCACCTCGCTGACGGCGCTGCGGCCGGTGGCGGCGTTCACCACCTTGAGCGCGGCCTCGGCGGGCAGGCCGGCGGCCTCGGAGAGCCGCATCGCCTCGCCGGCGGTGATGAGATGCGCGGCCACCAGCAGGTTGTTCACCAGCTTGGCGATATTGCCCGCGCCGGAGGGGCCGACATGCACCACCTTCGCCGCCAGTGCCTCCAGCACCGGCCGGGCGGCCTCCAGATCGGCCTCGGCCCCGCCGATCATCATGGTCAGGCTGCCCGCCGCCGCGCCGGAGGGGCCGCCGCTGACCGGCGCGTCGAGCAGCGCATGCCCGGCCTCGGCCAGCCGCTGCGCCAGGCGGCGGCTGGTGGTCGGGTCGGAGGTGGAGGTATCCACCACCACTACCTTGCGGTCCCGCCGCTCCAGCAGCCCGCCCGCGCAGACCACCACCGCCTCCACGTCCCGCGCATAGGGCAGGGAGAAGACCAGGGCGTCGGCCGCGCGCAAAAGGGCCGGAAGGTCGGGGATGAAGCGGATGCCGGCGGCCTCGGCGGGCAGGCGGCGTGCGGCACTGATGTCATGCCCGGACACCGTGAAGCCGGCGCGAGCCAGGCTGGCCGCCATGCCCAGGCCCATATTGCCGAGGCCGATCACGCCGACGCTTCGAATCGTCATCCTGCGCTCCGCTTGCCCTGGGCCAGGATGCGCCCGGCTTCACCGTGGAGCCTCCTTCGGGTGCTGCGGCGCGGCAAGGGCGTTTTTCGGCGGAGCCGGAGGAAAAAGGCCGGGGGAAGGAATTCCCTCGGACCCCCATCTTTTTTCTGTTCATCAGGGGGCCTGGAGGGTGGGATGCGGCGATGACGGACGACGTGTTGCGGGTGCGCTCGGGGCAGGTGGTGGCCCTGCGGCTGTTTGACCTGGCCTATGAGATCGACCTGAGGCGCGCCGAGGCGCTCTGGGCGCAGCGCGCGCAGGGCGGCAGCGCGCGCACCCGGCTGGTCGGCACGCCCGCCAAGGCGATTTCCTTTGGGGTGCCGCCACTCGCCCTGGAACTGGGCACGGTACCGCTGGAGGTGGGCGGCCAGACCGTGGCCGCCGCCGCCGCCGTGCGGCTCTACGACTTCGGCATCGCCGCCCTGGCGCTGCGCCTGCCGGTGCGGGACCTCGCCTGGGACGACTTCGCCGGCCTGGTGAACCAGCTCGACCAGGCGGTCGGGCCGGCGGCGGAGGCGCCGGTCTGGGGCACGCTGCTCGGGCAGTTGCGCGACCTGCTCGGCGAGGCGCTGGACCGCCCGACCGCCGTGCCTTTGCAGGAGGACTACCTGATCGCCGTGGCGGACGCCTTCGACACGCCGGTGACGGCCGAGGCGCTGCAGGCCAGGGTGGACCTGGTGCCGCTGCTCTCGGGCGAGACGCGGCCACTCGCCGAAGGCGCACGGCGCGACCTCTTGCGGCAGCGCTTCTCCTACCACCCGGACGACCTCGTGGTGATCACCTGGGACCGCGCCTTCATCTACGAGCCGCAGCGCGAGACCGACGTCGCCGACGTGCTGGAGATGGCCAACGCCCAGCTCCTGGAGATGCGCACCTATGACGAGATGCTCGATGAGGAGCTGCCCCGCATGCGCGACCTGGTGGAGGCGGCGCGGGGGCGCACCAGCCTGCTGTCCGCGCGCCGCTACGGGCGCCTGGCCCGGCGGCTGCATACGCTGGTGGCCGAGGTGACGGAACTGGCCGAGCGGGTGGACAATGCCCTGCAGGTGACGGAGGACGTCTATCTCGCCCGCGTCTATGCCGCCGCGATCGAGCTGTTCCGCGTGCCCAATGTCAGCGCTGCCGTGGACCGCAAGCTGGCCATCATCCGCGAGACCTACACCGCCCTGCACAGCGAGGCCGCCGGCGCCCGCGCGGAGCTGCTGGAAATCGCCATCCTGGCGCTGATCGCGCTGGAGATCATTCTCTCGCTGCTGCGCCACTGAGCGCAGGGGCCGCTCGCAACCGGCGCCGCGCCCGGCGCATTCCCCGCCTGTCGCCGGGCCACCGCCACCCGCCCGGCGCGGCAAGGGAGAGACCGCATGGCGAGACGCGGGCAGGACGGCCGCACCATCCGCGTGGCATGGCCGCCCCGGAAGGCCGGCCGGGTGCTTTTGGCTGCCTTCGTGCTCCTCCTGGCGGGCCGGCAGCCCCTGCGGGCGGCGGAGGACGGGGATCTCGGCGCCCTGCGGCAGCGGGCGCTGGAGCTGGTGAACCAGGCGCGCGCCGCCGAGGGCCTCGCCCGCCTCGAGGAGGGCGGCAGCCTCGACGAGGCGGCGCAGTCGCACGCGCGGGACATGCTGCGGCGCCACTACTATGCCCACACCTCGCCCGAGGGCGAGAATGTGCGGGACCGCTACATGGCGGCCGGCGGCGGGCGCTGGGAGCTTGTGGAGGAGAACATCGCGCGCTGCCGGCAATGCGCGCCCCCCGCCACGGCGGAGACGGTCGCGCGGCTGCAGGAGGGCTGGATGAACAGCCCCGAACATCGCGAGAACATCCTGCGCGAGGGTCTCAGCCGGTTCGGCTTCGGCATCGTCGTGGAGGCCGGCCAGGGTCTTTACGCCGTGCAGACCTTCGCCGGGCCGGGAACATCGCGCGAGGCGGGCGGCGATGCGGCGCCCGCTTCCCTCTCTGCCGGCGATGCGGCCGCGCAGGCGGCGCGACTCGTCAACCAGGCGCGCAGCAAGGCGGGCCTGGGCGAGGTTCATGCCAGCCCCGCCCTGAGCGAGGCGGCGCGCGCCCTGCTGCCCGATCCCGCTTCCGATGGCCTGACCCTGCCGCAGGGCGATGGCCTGCTCGAGGCGGTGCCGCCGGCGCAGCGGTCGCGCTGGCATGCGCTCTCCGTTCTCGCCGGGGCCTGCGGCGGATGCGGCACGCAGCCCACCGGGGCCGATCTCCGCCACTTCACCCGGCAATGGCTGGACGACCCGCAGCAGCGGCAGCGGCTGCTCGCCCCGGATGTCACCGGCATCGGCGCTGCGCTGCAGGCGAACGGTACCGGACGCAAGGTGGCGCTCATCGTGCTCGGCACCGGCGGCTAGGTGTGTAGTCCCGGGATGAGGTGGTGCGGGTTGATCTTGAAGATGGCGGGGTCCTTGGTCCAGGCATCACAGACGGCCTGGAACGGTGTGCGCCATCGGAGCGCCTTGAGGTGTTT
>NZ_JASIRT010000014.1 GCF_030063475.1 Roseomonas sp. E05 | reverse complement strand
ATCGCGCAACGCATCCGGGTCCGCGCTCATCCAGGCCAGCCTCCAAAAGCCAGCCTTGAATCACGCCCCGCTCAGCAGCGGAATCCCTCAGATCAGGAAATCGTCACCACCGCCTAGGGCGGAGGCCAGGATGACCGCATCATTCCGCTTGAGGGGCCTGGCCGCGCAGGCCATGATCCGGCGCGCAGGACCGGGGGCATGCTGGAGGTCCCCGAACATGCCGGGGCGGTGGCCGCATCTGCCCTGCCCCTCACCAGCGGCGAGGACCGGCAGCGCCCGGTTCCCAGGGAGGCGGCGCATGTTCGAAACTGAAGCCCTCCGCTTCACCGACCGCGCCGAGGCCGGGCGAAGCTTGGCCCGGCGCCTGGCCGCGCTGCACCTGCCACGGCCGGTCATCTATGCCCTGCCACGCGGCGGGGTGCCGGTCGCCGCCGAAATCGCCGCCGCCCTCGCCGCGCCGCTCGACCTCATCCTGGTGCGCAAGATCGGCGCTCCATTCCAGCCCGAGCTGGCGCTCGGCGCGGTGGCGGAGGGCGAGGCGCCGGAAGCGGTGCTCAACCCGGACATCATCGCCGTGACAGGCGCCGACGAGGCCTTCATCGCGGCGGCGCAGGCGCGGGAAATGGCGGAGATCGAGCGGCGACGGCAGCTCTACCTCGCTGGCCGCCCCCGGCCAGACCCGCAGGGCTGCAGCGCGGTGGTGGTGGATGACGGGCTCGCCACGGGCGCGACGGCGCGGGCGGCGCTGCATGCGCTGCGGCGGCGCGATCCCGCGCAGATCATCCTCGCCGTGCCCGTGGCCTCGCCCGATACCCTCGCCGCCCTTCGCGCGGAGGCCGACACGGTGGTCTGCCTGCGCGAGGCTTCTCTCTTTCACGGCGTCGGCGGCTTCTACGAGGATTTCCATCAGCTCGCCGACGAGGAGGTGATCCGCACGCTCGACGCCGCCGCGAAGCGCCTCACCCGCGAAGGCGGCGGCGCGCCGCCGGGCTGACGGAGCAGCCTGGCAGGCCGGGAGTGCTTCCATGCGCCACGGTGTCCTTGCCGATCCTCCCGGCGAGGCCTTCGGCGAGGCGCCTCTGCCGCCGCGCACCCTCGATCGCGGCATGGGGCTGGCCATCGCCCGCCGCACCATTTTCCGGGCCACGGACGGCGAGGACTGGGGGCGCGTGGCGGACCGCGTCGCCCTCGGAAACCTTTCCCTGGCGGGGCCCCCGTCACGGAACGCCGCGAGCGAGGCCGAACGGGCCCGCCTGCGCAACGCCATCGCCACGGGCGCGCTGCTGACCTCCGGCCGGCACCTGCAGCATGGCGATGCCATGCAGGCGGAGCGCAACATCGAGGTCTTCACCAACTGCGCCACGGCCATCACCGCCTTCGCCAAGTTCTATCTGCTGCTGAACGGCAGCGGCGTCGGCCGCTCCTATGACGATGAGCTGGTGGCGCTGGACTGGGCCGAGGCGCCGGACATCCTCCTCCACCTCGATCCCGCGCATCCCGACCATCCGCGCGATCCCGGCGGGCTGCTGCGCTTCGCCCTCGACTTCGGGCTCGTTCCACAAAGCGGCGGAGCCGCCGATGCCGGGCGGGCAGCCCGCGCTTTCCTTGAGCGCGCCCTGCTGGCAGATCCGCGCGCCGCCCCGGTGGACGCGCTGCGCCATCGCGTCGCCGACAGCCGCGAAGGCTGGGCGAAGGCGATCGAGATCCTGGAGGGCATGACCTTCGCCCGCGCGCGGCATCGAGCGCTGCTGCTCGACCTGTCCGCCATCCGCCCGCGCGGCACGCCCATTCGCGGCATGCAGGGACGCCCCGCTCCCGGCCCGCTTTCGCTGCTGCGGGCCCTGACCCGCCTGCGGGAGCGGGTGATCGCGCCCGCCCGCGCGCGCGACCGGGCCGGCGAGGCGCTGCAGCCCTGGGAGCAGGCGCTGCTGGTGGACCACATCCTTGCGCTGGAAGTGCAGAGCGGCGGCGCCCGGCGCGCCGCCCGCATGGCGACCAAGAGCTGGCGCGATCCGGGAAGCCTTCGCTTCGTGCGGCTGAAGGCGGAGCAGAACGACCTCTGGACCGCCAATCACGCCCTCATGGTGGATCGCGAGTTCTGGGCGCGGGTGGCGCGCGGGCGCGCCGGCGCGGATCTCGGCGATCCCTGCACCGGCCATGCGCTGCGCCTGTTCGAGGCGGCCGCGGCGAGCGCCTGGCGAAGCGGCGAGCCCGGCTTCATCAACGGCGACCTCCTGGAGGACCATCGCACCGGCAGCGCCTGGCGAAGGCCGGTCTGCACGGATGGCAGCGACATCCGCAGCCGGCGCTACCGGGCGGATGCCGCGGCCGCCCTGCTCGGGACGCTCTCGCGCCGCGCCGCGCAGGCGCGCTTTCCGGCCACGACCAATCCCTGCGGCGAGGTGGTGCTGCATGTGGCGGGCGGCTACTGCGTGGTGGCCGACTTCGCGCCCGTGCTGGCCTGCCCGGTGCCGCTGGAGCAGGTGGCGCCCGGTGCCGCTTCAGCCGAGATCGCCCGCGCCTGGGATGCGCGGGTGGAGGATGCCGTGCGGCTCGGCGTGCGCTTCCTGCTGCGGGTGAACGGAATGGATGCCCTCTACGGCCAGGAGCTCCGGCGCACCAACCGCATCGGCATCGGCCCGACCGGGCTGCATGAATGGGCCTGGCTGCGCTTCGGCCTCGGCTTCCGCGACCTGCTGGACGAGGGCGGCCATGGCGCACCCTTCTGGGCGATGCTGGCGCGGCTCTCCGCTCTCGCCAAGGCGGAGGCGCTGGCCTATGCCGCGGCCCTGGGCCGTGCGCCTCCCCTGACGGTCACCACGGTCAAGCCGGCCGGCACCACCGCCAAGCTGTTCGGCCTCACGGAAGGCGCGCATCTCCCCGCCCGGCGGCAGCATCTGCGCTGGGTGCAGTTCCGCGGGCAGCGCGGCGCCGACGGCAGGTGGCCAGCCGACAGCGACCCGCTGCTGCACGCCTACGAGGCGCGCGGCTATCCCGTGCGCGCGCTGCGGAGCTTCCCCGGCATGAGCGTGGTTGGCTTCCCGACCCTGCCGCTGATCCTCCGCCTCGGGCTGGGCGAGCGGCTCGTCACCGCGGAGGATGCCGCGCCGGCGGAGCAATATGCCTGGCTGCGGCTGCTGGAGCGGCACTGGATCGGCGCGGCGCGCGGCAACCAGGTGAGCTATACCCTCAAGTTCCGTGCGGACCGCTGCAGCCTTGGGGCCTTCTCGGCGCTCCTTCTGGAGAACCAGCCGGGGGTGCGCGCCTGCGCGCTGCTGCCGCTGCGCGCGGATGACATGCTCGGGCACGAGTACCTGCCGGAGGAGGAGGTGGACGCGGCGCGCTTCGCCACGATTCTCGCCGGCATCCGCGAGCCCGGCCTGCATGAGGCGATCGAACTGGCACGGCTGCAATGCGCGGCCGGCGCCTGCCCTCCCTGAGCCTTCCACGGCGCCCGGCCCATGCTCCGCGCCGGCGCGGGAGGGGCCGTGAAGCGGCAGCCTGATCCGCATCAGTGCGGGTGAGCCGGGCAGGAGCAGGATTGCCCTGCCCGGCTTTCGGCCGGGCCGCGAGAAGGAGAACCAGGCCATGAACAGTGCGGATCGCGACCTGCAGCAGCGCGTGCTCGACGAGCTGGCATGGGAGCCGAGCGTCGAGGCGGCGCATATCGGCGTCGCCGTGCGCGACGGCGTCGTGACGCTCAGCGGACATGTGTCGAGCTACTCCGAGAAGCTTGCGGCCGAGCAGGCCGTCGGCCGCGTCCGTGGCGTGAGGGCGGTTGCGCAGGAGATCCAGGTACGCCTGCCCTACGAGAGGAAGACCGGTGATGACGAGATCGCCGGCCGCGCGGTGCAGATCCTCGGCTGGGATGCGGTGGTGCCGCGGGATGCCGTGCGGGTGAAGGTGGAGGACGGCCTGGTGACGCTGACGGGCGAGGTGGAATGGCAGTTCCAGCGCACCGCCGCCGAGCGGGCGGTGCAGAAGCTGGGTGGCGTCGTCGGCGTGGTCAACCTGATCCGCGTGCAGGCGAAGGCGCAGCCGGCCGACATCCGGCAGCGGATCGAGGAGGCCCTCCGGCGCGACGCCGAGCTGGAGGCCGGGCGCCTGACGGTCAGCGTGGCGGATGGGCGGGTGGTGCTCGGCGGTCATGTTCGCAGCCCGCGCGAGCGCCAGGCCGCCGAGCGGGCCGCCTGGGCGGCACCGGGCGTGCGCGAGGTCGAGGACCGCATCAGCATCGGCTGACCGGTGCACAGGCGGGGGACTGGCAAACCGGCCGGCGGGCGCAGCGCAACGGAAGGGTTGGCCGCCTTTCCGGAGCGCTTCTGGTCGGTTGCGCGCCAGGATGCCCTGGCCGCCCTGGTCTCCTCGCCGGAGGGGCTGAGCACGGCCGAGGCGGCGCGGCGCCTCGCGGTCCATGGCCGCAACCTCGCCACGGAGGCGCCGCGGCGGCGTATCCTGGCCAAGCTCGGGCGACGCCTCGCGGAGCCGCTGGTCGCCATCCTGGTGATCGCCGCCGCCGTCTCCGGCGCGACCGGCGACTGGGTCAGCTTCGCGCTGATCCTGCTGGTGCTGGCCGCCTCCAACCTGCTCGACGTGTTTCAGGAACACCGGGCGGAGACGGCGGCAGAGGCGCTGAAGCGTTCCGTTGCCGTTCGCTGCATCGTCCGGCGCGACGGAGTGGCGGTGCCGGTGGCGGCAGAGGAGATCGTCCCCGGCGACGTGGTCGAGTTGCGGGCGGGGGGCCTGGTGCCCGCCGACGGGATCGTGCTGGCGAGTCGCGGCGCGCATGCGAACCAGGCGCTGCTGACCGGCGAGCCCTACCCCGTGGAGAAGCGGCCCGGGCCGAGTGGCGCCGGCAGCCTGGCCGAGGCCTATGACGCGCTGTTCGGCGGCACGGCGCTGATCAGCGGCGAGGCGACCATGCTGGTCGTCGCGACCGGCGCCGGCACCCGTTTCGGCGGCATCGCGGCCGCGCTGCGCTCGGACGAGCCGCCGAATGCCTTCGAGCGCGGCCTGCACAGGCTCGGCGCGCTGATCCTGCGGCTGACCGTGTTCCTCCTGCTCATTGTGCTGCTGGCGCAGCTTGCCTCCGGCCGCCCTGCCCTGGACGCCTTCCTCTTCGCCGTGGCCCTCGCGGTGGGGCTGGCGCCCGAACTTCTGCCGATGGTCACCACCGTCACCCTTTCGCGCGGGGCCCTGCGCATGGCTGCGCGGCAGGTGGTGGTGAAGCGGCTGGCCGTCATCCACGATCTCGGTGCGATGGATGTCCTCTGCACGGACAAGACGGGCACGCTGACGGAGGCGCGGATCACGCTGGTTGGCCACCCCGGCGCCACGGGCGAGGAGATGGCGCGCGTCCTGGAACTGGCGGCGGTGAACAGCCGCTTCGAGAGCGGCGTGAGAAGCCCGCTCGACGACGCCATCCTCGCCCGGGCCGCCGGGGCCGCGGCGGAGGGCTGGACGCGCATCGCCGACGTGCCCTTCGACTTCGAGCGCCGCCGCGTCTCCGTGCTGGCGGAGCGCGCGGGCCGGCGCTTCCTCATCGTCAAGGGCGCGCCGGAGGGAATCCTGTCCCGTGTGCGCTTCATCGAGTCCGCCGACGGGGGCGTCGCGCCCCTCTCCGAGGAAGGCCAGGCGCGGCTGCGGGCGCTGCACGAGGAGAAAGCCGCGAGCGGCCTGCGCTGCCTGGGCGTCGCCTGGCGCGAGGTGGAGGCCGGCCGCAGCGCGCCAACGGCGGCGGATGAGCACGATCTGGTCTTCACCGGCTTCTGCATCTTCGCCGATCCGCCGAAAGCCGATGCCGCCCTCGCCATCGCCCGGCTGCGCAGCGCGGGCGTGCGGGTGAAGATCGTATCCGGCGACGCTGCGCCGGCGCTGCGGCACCTCGTGGATACGCTCGGCCTGCCCGCGAGCGGCCTGCTCACCGGCGAGGAGATCGCGCGGCTGAGCGATTCCGCGCTGGCGGCGCGCGTGCAGCGCACCGACCTTTTCGCCCGCCTCTCCCCGGACCAGAAGACGCGGATCATCCGCGCGCTCCAGGCGCGTGGTCATGTCGTCGGCTTTCTTGGGGACGGGATCAACGATGCGCCGGCGATCCGCGCGGCGGATGCCGGGCTGTCGGTCGAGGGCGCGACGGATGTGGCGCGCGCCGCGGCTGACCTGATCCTGCTCGCGCCCGATCTCGGCGTGATCGCCGACGGCGTGGCGGAGGGCCGTCGCACCTATGCGAACATCATGAAATACGTGCGGATGGGCACCTCGTCGAACTTTGGCAACATGCTCTCCACCGCGCTCGCCTCGCTGTTCATCCCCTTCCTGCCGCTGACGCCCGTGCAGGTGCTGTTGAACAACCTGCTCTACGACTTGAGCGAAACCGGCATTCCCTTCGACGCGGTGGACCGGCACGCCGTGGCGCAGCCGCATGGCTGGGACATGGGAGCGGTCCGCCGCTACACTCTGGTCATGGGGCCGCTCTCCTCGGTCTTCGACCTGGCGACCTTCGCGATCCTGCTGCTCGGCTTCCATGCCTCGCCGGAGGAGTTCCGCACCGCCTGGTTCGTGGAATCCATGGTCACGCAGATCCTGGTGATCTTCCTGATCCGCGTGGAGGCGCCCTTCTGGAAAGCGGCGCGGCCGCACCCGGCGCTGGTTACGACTTCGCTTGGCGCGCTGGCGGTTGCCCTGGTGCTGGCGCTGTCGCCGCTGGGCGGGCCCATCGGCTTCACGGCGCTGTCCTGGCCGGTGCTGCTCGCGCTTCTCGCCCTTTCCACGGCCTACCTCGCCGCGGCGGAAGGCCTCAAGCGGCTGGCGACGGCGCGGCCGCATGGTGGCGCCCGCCGCTCCCTTCTTCATGGAAGCCCCGGTTACGGGGCGTGACGCAGATCAGCGCATCCTCGCCACGGCCGCGAAAGAATTGCCGCGCCGGCAATCCGGCCGGCTGAACAGTCAGGGGAGACCCGAACATGGTCGATCTGGCGAACAAGGCCTGGTCGCCCTACCTGGCCGGCGGACTGATCGGGCTGCTGCAGATCCCTGCCTTCCTGCTTCTGGGCACGGCACTGGGCACCTCATCCTCCTATGTCTCGGTGGCCGCCTCGCTGGCGGCCTTCGCCGATCCGGGCCTCCGCGGCCTGCGCTACGCCGCCGCGCATATCGAGGGCGCCAAGGCATGGTGGCAGGTGGCGCTGGTGGCCGGCATCGCCGTCGGCGCCCTGATCTCCGCAACGCTCTCCGGCATGCGCCGCCACGGGATCGCGCCGGTCTGGCACCGCGCGGCACGGCTCGGCGCCGCCGGCCGCTTCGGCATGGCCTTCGCCGGCGGCTTCGTGATGCTGCTCGGCGCGCGGATCGCCGATGGCTGCACCTCCGGCCACGGTCTTTCCGGCCTCGCCCAGCTGGCCATCGGCTCGATGATCGCGGTCGCGGCCATGTTCGCCGGCGGCATCGCCACGGCGATGCTGTTCCGGCCGGTCCGCTGAGGAGACGATGTCATGACGGTGCTCACAGCCGTGCTGCTCGGCCTCGCCATGGGAATCGTCTTCGGGTTCCTGCTGGAGAAGAGCCGGGTCTTCGAGCCCGGGGTCATCCTCGGGCAGTTTCAGCTCAGGAACTTCCTGATGCTCCGCGTCTTCCTCTCCGGCGTGGCGATGGGGCTGGTGGTGCTCTCGGCACTTACCGGCTTCGGCCTCGCCCAGCTCGCGCCGAAGGCGACGCTGCCTCTGGCGGATGCCCTCGGCGGCCTGCTGCTCGGTGCCGGCATCGCGCTGGCGGGCGCCTGCCCCGGCACGGTGATGGCGCAGATCGGCGCGGGCTATCGCGACGCCTGGTTCACGCTGCTCGGCGGCCTGCTCGGCGCCCTCGCCTTCACCTATGCCGAGCCGTCGCTGGCGCCCTGGATCGCGGCCGCCGGCCAGGGCAAGCTGACGCTCGATGCCGTACTGGGCGTGCCCTTCTGGCCGCTGGGGCTGGCGGTCGCCGCGCTGCTCTTCCTGGTGCTGCTCGGCATGGAGCGCTGGCGCCCCTGGCGTGCGGAACTTGGCGAGGCGGCGGATGGCCTGCCGCCCGAGACGCCTTCCGCCCCGCCCGCCGCCCCGCCCGCCACCCGGCCCATGCCCGCGGAATGATCCCGCAGGCCCGTGGGATGCCCCGGTGGGCATCCCACTCGACCTGTCCGGCTACATGGTGAGTTCCGGCTCGGCGCCCCGCGGCCTCGGCTCCTCGGGGATCTCGGTCATCGTCGCCTCCGTCAGCAGCAGCACGCTGGCGACGGAAACCGCGTTCTCCAGCGCGACGCGCACCACCTTGGTGGGATCGACGATTCCCGCCTCCACAAGGTCCACATAGGTCTTGCGGGCTGCATCCAGCCCGATATTGCCGGTGCTTTCCAACATCCGCGCGACGGCGACGCCGCCATCCACGGCGGAGTTCTCCGCGATCTGCCGCGCCGGCGCCTCCAGGGCACGGCGCAGGATCTGCAGGCCTGTCCGCTCGTCGCCCTCGGCGGCCGTCTCCTCGCGCGCCACGGCCTCGGTGCAACGCAGCAGCGCGAGGCCGCCGCCGGGCACGATGCCCTCCGCGACCGCCGCCTTGGTGGCGCTGATGGCGTCCTCCAGCGCGTCCTTCTTCGCCTTCATCTCCGCTTCCGAGGGCGCGCCGACGCGAATCACCGCCACCCCGCCCGACAGCTTCGCCAGGCGCTCCTGCAGCTTCTCCTTGTCATAGTCGCTGGTGGCATGCTCGACCTCGCGCCGGATCTGCTCCAGCCGCGCCTCGATCGGCGGCCGCTCTCCGGCACCGCCGACGATGGTCGTGTCCTCCTTGCCGACGACGACGCGCTGTGCGCGGCCAAGCTGCTCCGGCGTCACCGTCTCGAGCTTGGTGCCGAGATCCTCGGAGATCACCTCGCCGCCGGTGAGCACCGCGAGATCCTGCAGCATGGCCTTGCGCCGGTCGCCGAAGCCCGGCGCCTTCACCGCGCAGCAGCGCAACGTGCCGCGCAGATGGTTCAGGATCAGCGTGGCGAGGGCCTCGCCCTCCACCTCCTCGGCCACCACCAGCAAGGGCCGGGCGGACTTCACCATCTGCTCCAGCAGGGGAACGAGATCCTTGACCACCGAGACCTTGCGATCGGTGATCAGGATCAGCGCATCCTCCAGCACCGCCTCCATCTTCTCCGCATCGGTGACGAAGTAGGGCGAGACGAAGCCGCGGTCGAACTGCATGCCCTCGACCACTTCGAGCACCGTCTCGGTCGTCTTGGATTCCTCGACGCTGATGACGCCTTCCGCGCCGATCCGCTCCATGGCGTCGGCGACCAGCTCACCGATGGCGGTGTCGTTGTGGGAGGAGATGGTGGCGACCTGCGCCCGCTCCGCCCGCGTCCGCACCGGCCGCGACAGGTCCTGCAGCGCCGCCGTCACCGCTCGCGTGCCGCGATCGAGCCCGCGCTTCAGGTCGATGGCGCTGGCGCCGGCGACGACGTTGCGCATGCCCTCGGCCAGAATGGCATGGGCGAGCACGGTGGCGGTGCTGGTGCCGTCGCCGACCAGGTCGCCGGTCTTCTCCGCCGCCTGCCGCAGCATCTGCGCGCCGAGATTCTCCTCGGCGTCGCTGAGGTCGAACTCCTTGGCGATGGTCACGCCGTCGTTGCAGACCAGCGGCGAACCCCATTTCCGCTGGATGAGCACGGATTTCGACTTCGGCCCGAGGGTGACGCGGACCGCATCCGCCAGCTGTGTCGCGCCGCGCAGGATCTTCTCCCGTGCGGCGGACCGGAAAACCACGTTCTTGTGCGCCATCGTCAGATCTCCACCGCCTTCGCCAGGCCCGTCACTGGCAGCCCCGTCAGGCGGTGACGCGCAGTGCGCCCTGCCTGCGTCGCCAGTACCGCCGGAGCAGGCGCAGGCCGCGCTGATTTGCATCAGCGCGCCAGGATCACACAGGCGTGTTCCAGGGTCCGCCAGGGGGAGCCGTGCTGTCCGGGCGCGGCGGCCCCGGGCCATTGAGCCGTTGAGCCGTTGGGGCTTCATCCGGCTGTGGCGGAGCCACGCCCCCTTGCCGCCGCACCTTTCCCTTCCTCGCCTGCAGGCTGATCCCGCTCGCGCAAACCGGGATCAGGCTGGAGACCGTCGCGCGCTGCGCAGCGAAAGCCTGCGGGGCCGGGAAGGCGCCCGCTAGAGCCGATCCCGTTCCGATGATGCCATCGGAACGATGGTCTGCCCTAGGCCGCCCGCAGGGTAAAGGTCGCCGCCTCGATGTCGAAGCTGCCATCCGCGCCGATGGCGAAGTGCTCCTGGACGCTGGGGGGAGCGCCCCTCAGCAGGGAGCGGATCGCCTCGGCATGGGCAGGCGGGGTGCGCGTGCGGGCCGTCCAGCTCGGGAATTCCATGCGCAGGCGGCGGAGCGTGATGCCCTCCAGGGCGAAGCCGGCGCGTGACAGGGCGCCCACCCATTCCGCGACGGCGTAGTTCCGGACATGGGAGGCGTCGCGCAGCAGCTCGACGGCCTGGAGATGACTGTCCAGCACCGGGCTGGCGGGGGCCACGGTGTCGACGAACAGGGCGCCCTGGCCGGGCTTCAGCACGCGCCGCGTCTCGCGCAGGCCCGCCTCCATGTCCTGCCAGTGGTGCGTGGTGAAGCGGCAGAGCACCACGTCGAAGGCCGCGTCCGCGAAGGGCAGCCGCTCCGCCGGCGCCTGCTGGGTGACGATGTTGGAGAGGCCGCGTTCGGCCGCGGTGGCGGCCACGGCCTCCAGCATGCCCGGTGTGACGTCGCAGGCGACGACCTGCGCGACATGCGGCGCGGCGCGATAGCTGACATGCCCGCCGCCGCAGCCCAGGTCGAGCACCCGCGCCTCGCCCCGGCCGCGCAGCGCGGCCTCGATCTGGTCCAGGTCGCCGCCGCTGCTGTGCACCGCGCTGGTGACATAGTCCCGCGCGCGGGCGCCGTACTGCTCGGCGGCGAAGCGATGCTGGGCGGTGTTCATGGCCGGCTTCCTCCTGCTGGAGACGGCAGCCTCCCGCCTTTTTCAGGCCGGTATAAGTTGGCAGCTTATCCCGGTATATCCGCTTCCACCATGCTGCTGCCGGCCGACCAGCGGCGCCTGCTCGGCGCCTTCCTCCGCAGGCACCGGGAGTCCCTGGCGCCCCAGGCTGCCGGGCTGCCCATGACGCCGCCCGGGCATTCCCCGCGCCGCCGGCGCACGCCGGGACTGCGGCGCGAGGAGGTGGCGCAGCTCTGCGGCATCAGCACCACCTGGTACACCTGGCTGGAGCAGGGCCGGGACATCGCCCTCTCCGCCGAGGCCCTGGCCCGCCTGGCGGAGGCGCTGCGGCTGACCCCGGCGGAGCGCGCCTATCTCTTCGAGCTGGCGCGACGGCGGGACCCGGCGCCCCCCATGGCCGGGAGCGCCCCGGCCTCCCCTCCGCCCGAGCTGGTGGCGGCGCTGCGGGCCAGCGCGGCACCGGCCTATCTGCTGGACCGGTTGTGGCACGCGCGCGGCTGGAACGGTGCGGCGGGCCGCCTCTTCTCCCCCTGGCTGGGCAGCGGCGAGACCTGCCTGCTGCGCTACGTCTTCCTCGACCCCACGGCGCGCGACTTCATCTGCGACTGGGAGAACCGCGCCCAGCGGCTGCTCGCCGAATTCCGGGCCGACACGGCACATGACCCCGAGGACACGGGCATGCGCACCCTGGTCGGCGATCTGCTGCGGAGCAGCACGCCCTTCGCACGGTTCTGGAACAACCATGCCGTGCTGGCGCGCGAAGGCGGCGAGCGCATGTTCAGCCATCCGGAGGACGGCCTGCTGCGCTACGAGCAGGTCACGCTGCTGCCGGCGGCCCAGCCCGGCTACAAGCTGGTCATGCTGCTGCCGGCAGGGACCTGAGGCGGCGCGGCGGACACCTCAGCCCTTCCCCTTCCGCGTGCGGGCCGCGCTCCCGGCCTGCTGCCGGGCAGGAAGCTCCCCGGCTTCCGGCTCAGGCCCGGCCATCTTCCGCGCGACCGTCAGCAGCGCCGCCTTGTGCGAGAAGTCGAGCCGGCGATAGGCCCGCAGCAGCCCTTCCTCGTCTCCCGCCAGCAGGCCGAGCGAACCCTGCGCCTCCTCCAGCAGTTCGCTCGGGGGCGGCGTGTCCGGATCGAGCCCGACGAGATAGGAGATGGAGGTCGCCAGCACCTCGGCGAGCTTGATGAGCGGCTGGCCGCGCGGCATCAGCGCCTTGCCCTCGCGGACCCGGTCGAGATGGTCGGGCGGCAGGCCCGCGCGCCGGCAGGCCTCCTCGGCGGTCAGCCCGACCCGCTCCAGCCGGCTCTCCACGCGTTCGAGAAAGGCCTCCATGTCAGGATTGGGCAATGGGGAACCCTCCCTCTGCTTCCGGCGCGCGAGCCGCGCTTCGCCCCAGGATGAGGGCACCACCGCGGACACTGTCCAGATGCCAGAGGACCGGATGCCAGAGGAAGCCGGCGGCCCTGCCAGGGGTTGCCACGCGGGAGGCGCGGCCCGGCAGGTCTGGCCTGCGCCGGCTTCGTCTCGACATCGGCGGCGTCATCCCACATGCATGCTCCGGTTGATTGGGAGGAGATCATCCATGCCGGTGCCACGAGGGGGCAGTTCCGTCCTGCAGGCAAGGTCAGGACCGGGCGTGGCCGCCAGCGGGGAAGCCCCCGGCCGGCAGCGGCGCTGGACGGGCCACGAGATCCGGCTGCTCACCCTGGTCTCCCTCGCGCATCTCGTCAGCCATTTCCACATTCTCGTCCTGCCGCCGCTGTTTCCCCTGCTGCGGGAGCGGATGGGCGTCGGCTTCGTCGAGCTCGGCCTGGCCCTGACGGTCTTCAACATCGTCTCGGCCGTGACCCAGGCGCCGATGGGCTTCCTGGCGGACCGGGTCGGGCATCGGCGCGTGCTGATGGCGGGGCTCTGCCTGGGCGGGCTGGCCTTCATCTCGCTCAGCTTCGCCGGGACCTATGCCTGGCTGCTGGTGGCCGCCGCCTTGGCCGGCCTGGCCAACAGCGTCTATCACCCCGCGGACTATGCCCTGCTCTCGGCCGGCATCGACGAGTCGCGCATCGGCCGGGCCTTTTCGGTCCATACCTTCGCCGGCTTCCTGGGCGGCGCCATCGCGCCGGCCGTCATGCTGGGCGTGGCGGCCACCGCGGGGCTGGCGCCGGCGCTGGTCCTGGCCGGCGCGCTGGGGCCGCTGGCCGCCCTTCCCCTCCTGCTGGACCGGAGCGCGGCGCCGAAGCAGGCCGGCCCCGTGCCGCTCCCCCGCCCAGGAAAGCAGCCGGCGGGCGCCGCGACGGCACTCTCGGTGCTCAGCCCCGCCATCCTGTCGCTCACGGCCTTCTACGTGCTGCTCAGCCTCTCCAACGGCGGCATCCAGAACTTCGCGGTGGCTGCCTTCGTCAGCGGCTACGGCCTCGAACTGGCCACCGCCAACGCGGCGCTGACGGCCTTCCTGGCGGCCAGCGCCTTCGGCGTGCTGGCCGGCGGCTTCGTGGCGGACCGGACGCGGCGGCATGGCGAGGTCACTGGCCTGGCCTTCGGGATGACGGCCGCCCTGGTCCTGCTGGTTGCCCTGTTCGACATGCCGAATGCCGTGCTGATCCTGACGATGGGCGTCGCCGGCTTCCTCTCCGGCGCGAT
Organism: Roseomonas sp. E05; assembly: GCF_030063475.1. Taxonomy (GTDB): domain Bacteria; phylum Pseudomonadota; class Alphaproteobacteria; order Acetobacterales; family Acetobacteraceae; genus Pseudoroseomonas. The sequence goes on along the minus strand of NZ_JASIRT010000014.1, from coordinate 90,119 downwards.
CACCCCCTCGCGCGACATGATGGTGCGGGCCGCCTCGCCGCCGGGCATGGCGGGGCGGGTCTTCGGCATCGTCTCCACCGGGTTCAACATCGGCGGGGTGGCCGGGCCGGTGCTGTTCGGCTGGATCCTGGACCATGGCGCGCCGCGCTGGGTGTTCGGCGCCTCGGTGGTCTTCATGGTCATCACCGTGGTGATGGCGCTGTCCGGCGGCTATGCCTCCCGCCGCCGGGCGCGGCGCGGCGCGCCGGTCGCGCCGTCGCCCTGAAGCCGCCCTCCGCGCCCCTGCTCCCGGGAGGTCCGCCTTTCATCACGGCGCCCTCGGAACAGGGGCTGGTCGGGTTTCGCGGAACGGTTTGGGCCGGCGAGCCGCGCGGCAGCCCGGGCGCCCCATCGGGCGCCTCCTGCACAGTCTCCGGAGACCGGCTGCACCCATGACCAGGGAGCCGACAGGAACAGGATGAAGGCGAACGAGACCAGCGCACCGGCCGGGAGCGCCGCCGAAACCGCGCCGCCGCCCGAAGGCTTTTTCCGCATCCTGCTGATCTTCCTGCGCCTGGGGCTGACCTCCTTCGGCGGGCCGGTGGCGCATCTTGGCTATCTTCGCGGCGAGTTCGTCACGCGGCGCCGCTGGATGAGTGAAGCCGCCTATGCCGACTTGGTCGCGCTGGCGCAGTTCATGCCGGGTCCGGCCAGCAGCCAGACGGGCTTCGCCATCGGCGTGCTGCGCGGCGGGCTGCCGGGCGGGCTGGCGGCCTGGCTCGGCTTCACCCTCCCCTCGGCCATCGTGATGCTGCTGGCGGCCTATGGTGTGGAACTCGCCGCCACGGGCGTGGGCGCGGGGATCGTCCATGGCCTCAAGCTGGTGGCGGTCGCGGTGGTGGCGCAGGCGGTCTGGGGGATGGCGGGGAGCCTCTGCCCGGACCGGACGCGCGCCACCATCGCCGTGCTGGCGACGCTTGCCCTCCTGCTGCTGCCCTCTGCCCTCACCCAGGTCGCGGCGATCCTGGCCGGGGCCGCCGCCGGTCTCGTCTTCTGCCGCGGCGGCGCCCTGGCGCAGGACGCGACGCTCGGCTTCCGTGTCGCGCCGGGCGCGGGCCTCGCCGCGCTGGTGCTGTTCGCCATGCTGCTGCTCGGGCTCGGGCCGCTCGTGGCGGCGAGCGGCTCGCATGCCCTGGCGCTGGCCGGGGCCAGCTATCGCGCCGGCGCGCTGGTGTTCGGCGGCGGGCATGTGGTCCTGCCGCTGCTGGAACGCGCCTTCGTGCCGACCGGCTGGATCCCGGCCGATGCCTTTCTCGCGGGCTACGGGGTGGCGCAGGCGGTGCCGGGGCCGCTCTTCACCTTCGCGGCCTTCCTGGGGGCGGCGCAGGGGCTCTGGCCGAACGGGGCGCTCGGGGCGGCCATCGCGCTGCTGGGCATCTTCCTGCCCGGCCTGCTGCTGATCTACGGCATGCTGCCCTTCTGGGACAGCTTCCGGAAGCGACCGAAGGCGCAGGCCATGCTGCGGGGCGTCAACGCGGCGGTGGTCGGCATCCTGCTCGCCGCGCTGTTCGACCCGATCTGGATCTCGACCGTCCATGCGCCGGCCGACTTCGCCGTGGCGCTCGCCGCCTTCGCGGCGCTGGTGCTGTGGAAGCTGCCGGCCTGGCTGGTGGTGGTCCTCACGGCGGCGGCAGGCGCCCTCGCCGCGAGCTTCTGAGCGCGGCAGCGCCGCAGGGGGGCAGGAGAAGCCTTCCAGGCCTCCCGCCCCGCTTCAGTCCTTCCCTCGGCCGCACCGCCTCCCCCTCCCGAGGCTTTCCCATCCCGACCCGGCTCGCTTTGCCCCTCCCGCCGAAAGCCCGGCCGCGGCAGCGCGGAGGGGCTCATTGCGGCTGATAAATCCCATTATGTGGGACAATACTCCTGTATTTGACACAAGACCGGAGGCTGCACAGGATGCGCGCCAACCAGGGTCATGAGCGGGGAACCATGTCAGCCAAAGCCCGGAGCGCGCAGGACGATCCGGCCGGAACCGGCGCCGCCGTGTCCTCCGCCGCTGGCACGCAGACCTTGCTGCGGGGCCTGAAGGTGCTGGAATGCGTCGCCGCCGGCACGCAGGATGTCCAGGGCATCGCCGAGCGGCTCGGCACGCCGCGCAGCACGACGCACCGCATCCTCAGCAGCCTGGTCGCCGCCAAGTACCTGCATCACCTGCCGCACAAGGGCTACCTGCTCGGCCCGATGCCGATCTATCTCGGCCACCGCGCATTGGAGCAGCGGCCGCTCGTCGCCATGGCGCAGCCGCATTGCGAGGCCCTCTCCCGCCAGACCGGGGACACCGTCCATCTCGGCGTCATGGACGGCGCCGAGGTGGTCTATCTGCTGAAGATCTCCGGCACGCGGGGTTTCGAGATGCGCTCCCGCGTCGGCCAGCGCATGCCGCTCGCCACCACGGGCATCGGCAAGGCGCTGATGCTCGGCCTGCCGGAGCCGCGCTGGCGCGAGCTGCACGAGAGCGCCCTGGCGCTGAATGCCCGCAGCCGCGATCGCCCGCCCGCCCTGCCCTGGGAGCCCTATGCGGAGCGGATGCGCGCCTATCGCGCGCGCGGCGTGGTGTTCGACCTGGAGGAGAACGAAGTGGGGATCCGCTGCGCCGGCGCGCCGGTGCATGACCGTGGCGGCCGCGTTGCCGCCGCCATCAGCGTGGCGAGCGCCGCGCCCTTCATGCCCGAGGAGCGGCTGGAGGAGGTGGCGCCGCTGGTGCGCGCCACGGCCGATGCCGTTGCCCGCGAACTGGGATGGACGGAATGAGCGGCACCCCGGCCCTGATCGCGCTGGACTGGGGCACCTCCAGCCTGCGTGGTTTCCTGATGGATGACGCTGGCACCGTGCTGGAGCAGCGCGGCAGCGGGCATGGCATCGTCAACCTGCCCGAACCCGGCGCCCCCGGCTTCGAGGCCGCCTTCGCCACACTCTGCGGCGGCTGGCTGGACCGCTTCCCCGGCCTGCCGGTGGTGGCCGGCGGCATGGTGGGGAGTGCCCAGGGCTGGCGCGAGGCCGCCTATGCCGACTGCCCGGCCGATGCCCGGCGGCTGGCGGCGGGCGCGGTCGAGGTGGGTACGGCGCGCGGCGCGCGCATCCTGATCGCCCCCGGCCTGGTCTGCCGTGCCCCGGGCACCGCGCCGGACGTGATGCGCGGCGAGGAGATCCAGGTGGCCGGCGCGCTGCTCGCCCGTCCTGACCTGGCCGCGCGCAGCCTGCTGGTGATGCCCGGCACCCATTCCAAATGGGTCGAGGTGGAGGATGGGCAGATCACCCGCTTCGCCACCTACATGACCGGCGAGCTGTTCGCCGTGCTCTGCCGCCACTCCCTGCTGGGGCGGCTGATGACCGATGAGGCGGCCGGGCCGGAGGTGGCCGAGGCCGCCTTCGCGCGCGGCGTGGCGATGGCGCGCGAAAGCCTGCCGGGCGACCTGGCGCGTCACATCTTCGCCGCCCGCAGCCTGGGGCTGACCGGCGAGATGCCCGGCGCGGCGCTGAAGGACTTCCTCTCCGCCCTGCTGATCGGGCACGAGGTCGCCTCCGGCACCCGGCGCGCCGACCTCCGCGGCATGCCGCTGGCACTGATCGGCGAGGATGCGCTCTGCCACCGCTACGGCGAGGTGCTGCGGCGTTTCGGCACGCCGCCCGCCGTGCAACTCGGCAACACGGCCCCGGCCGGACTGTTCCATTTCGCCGTCGCCGCCGGGCTGGTCGCGCCCCCGGCCCCCGGCAAGCAGGAGACGCTGCCATGACCCCCGCCCCGCTGCAGGGCCGGCTCGACGCCGCCTTCGCGCAACTGCCGCTGGTCGCCATCCTGCGGGGGCTGCGGCCGGAGGAGGCGGAGCCGATCGCCACCACCCTCTACGAGGCCGGCTTCCGCCTGATCGAGGTGCCGCTGAACTCGCCGCAGCCCTTCGACAGCATCGCGGCCATCCGGCGCCTGCTGCCGCCGGATGCGCTGGTCGGCGCCGGCACGGTGCTGCAGGCGGCGGATGTCGGCCGGCTGGCCGATCTCGGCGCCGAGCTGGTGGTGATGCCGCATGCCGACACGGTGGTGATCGCGGCGGCGGCGCAGGCTGGCCTGCTCTGCACCCCCGGCATCGCCACCCCGACCGAAGCCTTCGCCGCGCTGGCCGCGGGCGCTGCGGCGCTGAAGGTCTTCCCCGCCGAGATGGTCGGCCCGCCGGTGGTGAAGGCGATGCGCGCGGTGCTGCCCAAGGGCACGCGGCTGCTGCCGGTGGGCGGCATCACGCCCGCCACCATGGCGCCCTTCCTGGAGGCCGGCGCGGCCGGCTTCGGGCTCGGTTCGGCACTGTTCAAGCCGGGCATGGCCGCGGCTGACGTCGCGGCCAGCGCGCGGCGCTTCACCGAGGCCTGGCGGGCGCTGCGCCCGGCCTGAGCCATCCCGGGCGACGTCCTCTGGACGCGGCTGATCACCCTCGTGCTGCTGCTGGTGGCGGCGCTCACCCTGATGCTGCCGATTCTCCGCCAGTGGTGGCGCGCTTCGCCCCGGTCCCCGGCCTGAAGCGCGACAGGGCGGCGGGCCTCGGCGTTCCGCCGCCCTTTTCGTGGCGACACGATACTCAAGCCGCCGCCCCTCCCCTTGCCGCCTGCGGCGGCCCGGCCGATCATGCGCCGCCCCGCGCTGCACAGCGCGCCCCGCCTTCCGACGCGAGATCCTGCCATGGCCATTCTGAAGATCGCCCGCATGGGCCACCCCGTGCTGCTGGAGACGTGCCAGCCTGTCGAGGACCCCGGCGCGCCGGAGATCCGGCGCCTGGTGCAGGACATGTTCGAGACGATGGAGGACGCGCCGGGCGCCGGCCTCGCCGCGCCGCAGGTGCATGTGCCACTGCGGCTCTTCGTCTTCCGGGTGCTGCCGGCCCGCGCCAGCGGCGCGCCGGACGACACGCCCGTGGGCAACACCGTGCTGATCAACCCGGTGATCGAGCCGATCGGCGAGGAGAAGCACCTGCGCTGGGAAGGCTGCCTCTCGATTCCCGGCCTGCGCGCCGCCGTGCCGCGCTACAAGCGGCTGCGCTACAGCGGCGTGGACTGCGACGGACGCAGGATCACCGCCGAGGTCAGCGGCTTCCATGCCGGCGTCGTGCAGCATGAGAATGACCACCTGGACGGGATTCTCTACCCCACCCGCATGGAGGACTTCCGGCTGATGGGCTTCAACGAGGAGATCGCCCGCAACCAGGAGGCCGGCCTCTACGGGACGGCCCCGCTGCAGCCCGGCGCATCGCGGCCCGCCGGCTGAGAACCGTGGCGGCGGAGCGCCTGGCCCAGACAGGCCGGGCGGAGGCCGGGATTCACCGGCTCGCCCGGTCGCCTTCCCGCGCACGGCCGGCATAGAGCCGGTCGAGCAGGTCCGACGCCGCCGCGTCCACATTGGCGGCGGAGGCCATCAGCATCGTCCCCGTGATGGTGAGCCCGGACCGGCCCGGCCGCCGCCGCCGCGCCGTGACGGCGAATCGCGCGCCCAGCCGCTGCTTCAACTCATCGGCCGCCATCTCGACCGCGGCATCGTCCACGCCCTGGAGCGTGATCCGGATGCCCGTTTGGTAGTCGCCCATCTCGCACCCTCCTGATCCGGGGGTGAGTGTGTCGCCGCGCTCCGCGCCGCGCCACCAAGGCAAAGCGGGGATTGCGGAGGATTACGGGGATTAATCCCTGGCGCCCTCCCGGCTTTGGTGCCCTCAACGCGGAACGGAAGGGAAACAGGGGGGTGCGATCTTATCCCCAGCTTTCGGGGATAGGGCTGTGGATAGGCCCGTGGACGATGCCGCCATGTCTTTGAACCAACTGCACCCTCTGCGGAACAGGGTGGGCCGCCCGGTTGCAGGCCACGCCCGAGGGGGTCGGGGAGCCAGGATTCGCGGCAGTCCAAGGTGTTGGAGGCAGCGCCGCGACCCGCCGCCCCGGAGGATTGACAACTCGGGCGGGCATGGCCAGATTGTTTGCGAGCGATTTGCATTCGCAGATGATAGCGCCATGATTTCTCCGCCGATCCTGCCCCCGCATCTGCTCCGACGAGAGGCGCGGAGGATGGTGGCTCGTCGCCGCCCCTTCCCCGGAGGCGCCGCCCGCGGCCGCGCATCCCCGCGCGGCAGGTTTCGCGCTTGAGCCCGCCGCGCGCGCAGCGCCCTCCGCCATCACGCCACCTCCCTTTTCATCCCCGCGAGGAGCTCCCCATGGAAGGTTACCCGACCGGGCCGAACGGCTCACACCCTGGCGCCGGACTGCCGCGCCGCCGCGCCCTCGGCCTCCTCGCCGCCGCCCTGGTGGCGGGGCGGAGCTCCGGCCTCGCCACACGGCCGGCTGCCGCGGCGACGGCCGGCACCGGCGCGGCCCCGGCCGTGCTGCGCACCGCCAAGGTCTATCCCGGCCTCTACGAGCTGGTGGTCAGCCGCACCACCGGCCTGGTGCATGTCGCCGCCACCGGCCCGCGCGGCGGCAGCGCGGCCCGCATCCTCGGGCTGGACCCGCAGAGCCTGGACGTGCGGAGCCAGATCGACCTCGGCGACGAGCCGGCCTTCGGCCTGGGGCTCAATGACGCCACGGGCCTGGTCTACACGTCCAACACGCGCTCCGGCACCGTTTCCGCCATCGACCTGAAGGCGGGCAAGGTGGTGGCCACCGTCTCCCCGGGGGAAGGCGGGCATCCCCGGCAGGTGCTGGTGGATGAGGCCGCCAACCGCGTCTACGCCAGCAATTTCGGCGCGCGCGGCAAGCCCAGCGCGGTCTGGATCATCGACGGCGCCACGAACACCCTGGCCGGCACCATCACCGAGGGGCTGGCGGAGAGCGGCATCACCGGCCTGGCGCTGGACAGGGGCGGCAACCGTCTTTTCGCGACCTCGCTGACCTCCAACGAGGTCGTCGAGATCAGCCTGGCCGACAACCGTGTCGTCCGCCGCTTTCCCTCGGGGGGCGAGGGCCCGATCAACCTCGCCTTCGATGCGGCGGGCCAGCGCCTCTTCGTCGCCAACCAGAAGAGCAACGCGGTCGCGGTGCTGGACGCCGCGAAGGGCGCGGTGGTGAAGAGCCTGCCAACCGGCGAGGGGCCGCTGGGCATCGGGCTCAATCCGGCCAACGGGCTGCTCTACGTGGCCTGCCGCCGCTCCGGCACCGTCAATCTGTTCGACAGCCGCGAGATGAGCCTCCTGGCCTCGCTGGAGACGGGCACGCATCCCAACACCGTTGCCTTCGATCCCCGCAGCGGTCTGGCCTACGTCACCAACAAGGCCCAGAGCGGCGGCCGCGGCGCCCCGCCGGTGGATGATCCGGACGGCGACACCGTCAGCATCATCCGCGCCTGAGGCAGCCGGGGCGGAAGAGGCGCGCGATGAACGAAGGAGCCATGGCCATGGCGGAAATGACGCGGCTGGACGCCACGGCGGCACCGGCCGGGCCGCCGCTCTTCGCCTTCCTGTCCGGCCGGGCGACAATCGTCGGGCATGGCCTGGCGCGCGTCCTGCCGGCAGGGCCCGCGGCAACGCTGGCCGGCCGCGTGGCGGCCTTCTTCCGCGACGCGGAACCGGGCGCGATCCTGGCCGGTGCCCTGCCCTTCGACCGCGCGACGGAGGACCATCTGGTCCAGGCGCGGCACATGGCCCCCGGCCTCCCGGTACTCGCCCCCGCCATGCCGCAAGCGCGCTGGACCCTGCGCCCCGATCCGGCGCCGGAAGCCTTCGCCCGCGCCGTGGCCCAGGCGCTCGAGGCGATGCAGGCGGGCGATCTGCGGAAGGTCGTGCTGTCGCGCAGCCTGCTGGCCGAGGCGGATCGCGCGATCGACCTGCCGGCCCTGCTGCACCGTCTGGCGGGCGACCCCAAGGTGACGGCCTTCCTGGTGCCCCTGCCCGAGGCGCGCGTCGCCGGAGCGGCGGCGCCCCGCTTCCTGGCCGGCGCGACGCCCGAGCTGCTGATCGCCAAGACCGGCCGCGCCATCCTGTCGCATCCGCTGGCCGGTTCCGCCCGGCGCCAGGCCGAGGCCGCAGCCGACCGCGCCGCCGCCGCCGCCCTGGAACGCTCCGAGAAGGACCGGCGCGAGCATGCGCTGGTCGCCGAATTCGTCCTGGACACCCTGGCGCCCTACTGCCGTTCCCTTTCGGCGCCGGAGGGCATCCGGCTCACTACCACCGCCACCATGTGGCATCTCGGCACGCGCATCCTGGGCGAGCTGAAGGACCCCGGCGTCTCCTCCGCCGAGCTGGCGGCGGCATTGCACCCGACGCCCGCCGTCTGCGGCGTGCCGCGCGCCGCTTCCGCGCGGCTGATCGGCCGTCTGGAGCCTTACGACCGCGGCTTCTATGCCGGTGCGGTCGGCTGGTGCGATGCGCATGGCGACGGCGAATGGCATGTTTCCATCCGTTGCGCCGAGATCGCCGGGAACAAGGCACGCCTCTACGCCGGCGCCGGCATCGTGCCCGGCAGCGATCCGGCGGCGGAGACGGCCGAGACGGCCGCGAAATTCGGCGCCTTCCTGCGCGCCCTCGGCATCGAGACGGAGGAGCGGCGCCCGTGATCCCCCTGCAGCAGCGCTGGCCCGAGGACTTCGCCCGCCGCTATCGCGAGAAGGGCTACTGGCGCGGCGAGACCTTCGCTGGCTTCCTGCGCCAGCGGGCGGAGCAGCGGCCGGATGCCGTGGCCATCGTCGATGGCGCGCGGCGGTGGACCTATGCCACGCTCTGGGAGCGGGCCGAGGCCGCCGCGGCCGGCTATCTGCGCGCGGGGCTGCGGCCGGGCGACCGGGTGGTGGTGCAGCTCGGCAACGTCGCCGAGTTCTTCTCCAGCGTCTTCGGCCTGTTCCGCGCCGGGATGATCCCGGTCTATGCGCTGCCGGCGCACCGCATCACCGAGATCGCGCATTTCGCCCGGCGCGCCGAGGCGGCGGGCTATGTCATCGCCGAGCGCGGCGACAACTTCGACTACCGCGAGCTGGCGCGCGCCTTGCAGACCGAGGTGCCGGCGGTGCGGCACGTTTTCGTCGCCGCCGGCGATCCTGCCGAGTTCCAGGCGCTGCCGGCGGAGCGCGATCCGGCCATCACGCTGCCGCCCGAGGTTTCTTCCTCGGACGTCGCCTTCCTGCAGATCTCAGGCGGCAGCACGGGACTTTCGAAGCTGATCCCGCGCACGCATGACGACTATCTCTACAGTTGCTGGGCCAGCAACGCGATCTGCAACGTCACGGAGCGCAGCGTCTTCCTCGTCGCGCTGCCGGCGGCGCACAACTTCCCGATGTCCTCGCCCGGGCATATCGGCGCGCTCCATGCGGGCGCGACGGTGGTGCTCAGCCCTTCGCCCAGCCCGGATGTTGCCTTCCCGCTGATCGAGCGCGAGCGGGTGACGATCACCGGCCTGGTGCCGCCGCTGGCGCTGCTCTGGCTGCAGGCGGCGCCGAAGACGCGGCATGACCTCTCCAGCCTGGAGGTGCTGCTGGTCGGCGGCGCCAAGTTCACCCCGGAGGCCGCGAGGCGCGTGCGGCCGGTGCTGGGCTGCACGCTGCAGCAGGTCTTCGGCATGGCCGAGGGGCTGGTGAACTACACCCGCCTGGACGACCCGGAGGAGATCATCACCCACACCCAGGGCCGCCCGATCAGCGGGGACGACGAAGTGCTGGTGGTGGACGATCTCGGCAACCCGGTGCCGGAGGGCCAGCCGGGCTATCTGCTGACCCGTGGCCCCTATACCATCCGCCGCTATCACAACGACGACGCCGCCAATGCCCGTTCCTTCACGGATGACGGTTTCTACCGCACCGGCGACATCGTGCGGCGCCTGCCGGGCGGCTATCTGGAGGTGCAGGGCCGCGCGGGTGACCACATCAACCGCGCCGGCGAGAAGATCTCGGCCGAGGAGGTCGAGGACCATCTGCTGGCGCATCCGCAGGTCTTCGACGCCGCCATCGTCTCCATCCCCGACGAATACCTGGGCGAGCGGAGCTGCGCCTTCATCATCCCGAACGGCGAGAAGCCGAAACCGGCGGCGCTGAAGGCCTGGATGCGCCAGCGCGGCATCGCCGAATTCAAGGTGCCCGACCAGATCGTCTTCACCGAGGCCTTCGCCACCACGGCGGCCGGCAAGGTCAGCCGGAAGGAGCTGCGGGCGCGGCTGCGCGCCGCCTTCCTCGAAAAGCAGGCTTGAAGCAAGACTCCGGCGCCTGCGCTCCCAAAGGACAAACTGCGTGACTGCCACCAAAGGCCTCCCCACCATCCCGAGCTATCCCCTGCCGCGCGCCGAGGACCTGCCGGCGCCACGCGCGCCCTGGCGGCCGGAGCGTCGTCGCGTGGCGCTGCTGGTGCACGACATGCAGCACTACTTCGTCCGCCCCTTCGTGCGGGATGCGGCGCCGCTGGCGCCGGTGGTGGCGAATATCGCGCGGCTGATCGCGCATGCGCGGGCGCATGAGATTCCCGTGTTCTACACTGCGCAGAAGGGCAACCAGGACCGGCGCGACCGCGGATTGCAGGCCGACCTCTGGGGTCCGGGCATGTCGGACGCGCCGGAGCACCAGCCCATTCTGCCGGAGCTCCAGCCGGCAGCCGGCGACTTCGTCCTGACGAAGCATCGCTACAGCGCCTTCCAGCGCAGCAACCTGGAGACGCTGATGCGCGTCCGCGGCCGGGACCAGCTCGTGGTGAGCGGCATCTACGCGCATATCGGCTGCACGCTGACGGCCGCCGAGGCCTTCATGCGCGACATCGAGCCTTTCTTCGTTGCCGATGCCACCGCCGATTTCTCGGAGGAGAAGCACCGCATGGCGATCGGCTATGTCGCCGGCACCTGCGCCGTGCCGATGACGACCGATCAGCTCCTGGCTGCCCTGTGATGCTGACCCGCGAGCGCCTGCGCGCCGACATCGCCGCCATCATCCACACCGATCCGGAGGAGATCGGCGGCGAGGACGACCTGATCGACCTCGGCCTCGACTCCCTCCGCGCCATGAATTTGCTGGTGCGCTGGAGCGAGGCCGGGCTGCAGCTCGACTTCGGCGAATTCGCCGAGCGGCTGACGCTGGACGCCTGGTGGGCGATCGTGGACCGCCAGCAGCGGCAGGCCCGCTGAGCCGCATGTCGGGCCAGCCTGCCATGACGGCCGCACCCGCGCCGCAGCCGCTGACCGAGGCGCAGTCCGGCCTCTGGTACGCGCAGGCGCTCGACCCGGCGAACCCCATCTTCAGCACCGGCCATTACCTCGACCTGCAGGGGCCGCTGGATGCCGAGGCGTTCCGCGCGGCGGTGGACGGCATGGTGGCCGAGACCGACGCGCTGGCGCTGCGGATCGAACCCGGCCGGCAAGGCCCGGTGCAGTCGGTCGAGGAGGCACGCCGCCCCTGGCTTGAGATGGCGGACCTCTCGGCCGAGGCCGATCCGGAAGGTGCCGCACGGGCCGCGATGGCACGGGACATGGCCACCCCCGTCGATCCGGCGCGGCACCGGCTGGCGCGGGAAGTCCTGTACCGGCTCGGGCCGGAGCGGCACTTCTGGTACCAGCGGGCGCATCACCTGGCGCTGGATGCCTTCGGCACCGACCTGGCGCTGCGGCGCGTGGCCGGTCTCTATGCGGCCCGGATCGGCCAGGGGAAACCCGGCCAGGAGCATCCTGGGCAGCCGCTGCCGCCCTTCAGCCTGGCGCTCGCCGAGGATGCGGCCTACCGGAGCGGCCCTCGCCGCGCGGCGGATGCCGCCTACTGGCGCGAGGCCCTCGCCGGCAGCCCGGACGTGGCAGGCATGGCGCCGGGCGTGGCGGTCACGGCGCATCGGGCGCATCGCTGCATGGTCGCGCTGCCGGACAGCGTGGCCGCCGCCCTCGCCCGCCTGGGCCAGCCCTGGCCGGATGCGCTGGCGGCCCTCGCCGGGGCCTATGTGCGCCGGCATGCCGGCGGGGCGGAGGCGGTGGTCGGCGTCGCCTTCATGGGCCGGCTCGGCAGCCCTGCCGCCCGCGTGCCCTGCACGCTGATGAACGTGCTGCCGGTGCGCCTGCGCCCGGATGAGGACCTCCCCCTGGCCGACATGCTGCGAGAACTGGCCCGCCCCCTCGCGCAGGCGCGCCGCCATGGGCGCTATCGCGGCGAGCAGCTGCGGCGCGACCTGGGGCGGCTGGCGGCGGGGCGGCGGCTCTTCGGGCCGCTGGTGAACCTGCTGCCCTTCGACAGCCTTCCCGCTTTCCCGGGCCTGCTGGTCCGGCAGCATGTGCTGGGCACCGGCCCGGTGGACGACATCACCTTCAACTTCCGCGCCAGCCCCTCGGGCGCCGGACTGCGGCTGGAGGTGGAGGCCAACCCCAACCTCTATTCCGGGCTGGCCACGCGCGCCCATGCCACGCGGCTGGCGCATTTCATCGCCGCGGCGCTGGAGGCGCCCCGCCTGGCGGAGGTGCCCACCGCCGCCCCGCAGGAGGCGGAATGGCTGCTGCATGGGCTGAACGCCACCGGGCACCCCGTGCCCGACACCACCCTGCCGGCGCTGTTCACGCAACGCGCGCGGGACGTGCCCTCCGCCACGGCCCTGGTCTTCGGCGCGGCGGAGATGAGCTATGCGGAGCTGGAGGCGCGCAGCGCCGCGCTGGCCGCCGCCCTGCGCGCGCGGGGTGCGGGACCGGGCCGGATCGTCGCGGTCGCACTGGAGCGGTCGCTTGAACTGATGGTGGGGCTGCTGGCCGTGCTGCGCAGCGGCGCGGCCTATCTGCCGCTGGACCCGGGCCAGCCGCCCGGACGCCTCGCCCGCATCCTGGCCAATGCGCGGCCTGTGGCGCTGCTGGCGGAGGCTGCCCTGCCCGGGGAGGTGCCGCTGTTGCCGCCCGCCGGCTGGCCCGCCGAGGGTTCGGCGCCGGAGGGCGGCCCGGCCCCCGGCGATGCCGCCTATGTGCTCTACACCTCCGGCTCGACCGGGGAGCCGAAGGGCGTGGTGGTCGAGCACCGCGCCATCCTCAACCGGCTGGAATGGATGCGCCAGCACTACGGCTTCACCGCCGCCGACCGCATCCTGCAGAAGACGCCCATCACCTTCGACGTCTCGGTCTGGGAACTCTTCCTGCCGCTGATCACCGGCGCCACGCTGGTGCTGGCGCCGCCCGGCGCGCACCGGGACCCGGTGGCGCTGGCCTCCCTCCTGCGCCGCCAGCGCATCAGCACGGCGCATTTCGTGCCCTCCATGCTGGCGGCCTTCCTGGCGGAGCCGTCCGCCCAGGGGCTCCGCCTCGCCCGCGTCTTCTGCAGCGGCGAGGAGCTGACGGCAGAGCTGCGTGACCGCTTCCACGCCACCTGCCGGGCCGAGCTGCACAACCTCTACGGCCCGACCGAGGCGGCGGTGGATGTGAGCTTCTGGCCCGCCTCGCCCGACGACACCTCGCGCCCCGTGCCGATCGGCTTTCCCGTCTGGAACACGCGGCTCTACGTGCTGGACGAGGCCATGCGCCCGGTGCCGCCCGGGGTGGCCGGGCATCTGTTCATCGGCGGGGTGCAGTTGGCGCGGGAGTATCTCGGCCGCCCGGACCTGACCGCCCGCGCCTTCCTGCCCAGCCCCTTCCGGCCGGGCGAGCGCATCTACCGCACCGGCGACCTCGCCCAGGTCAGGGAGGATGGCGCCATCGTCTTTCTCGGCCGCTCGGACCATCAGGTGAAGATCCGCGGCCTGCGCATCGAGCCCGGCGAGATCGAGGCGGCGCTGGCCAGCTCGCCGATGGTCCGCCAGGGCCGCGTCGTCGCGCGGGAGGACCGCCCGGGCGACAAGCGGCTGGTGGCCTATCTGGTGCCGGCGGAAGACTATGACGCGGAGGCGCTGCGCACGCATGTCGCGGCCCGCGTGCCGGACTACATGGTGCCCGCCGCCTTCGTGGCGCTGGATGCGCTGCCGGTGAACAGCAGCGGCAAGCTGGACCGGGCCGCCCTGCCGGCGCCCGACCATGCCGGCCCCAGCGGGCGCCCGCCCCGGACGGAGGCCGAGCAGCGCATGGCCGGCCTCTTCGCCGAGGCGCTGGGCCTGGAGCGGATCGGCGCGGAGGACGACTTCTTCGCGCTCGGCGGCCACTCCCTGCTCGCGGTGGAACTGATGCTGCGCGTGCGCGAGGTCTGGGGCTGGGACCCGGGCCTCGGCGCCCTGTTCGAGCACCCGACCGTCGCGCGCCTCGCCACGGTGATGGAGCAGGAGAACGAGGCGGATCACGGCCTCGGCCCGCTGGTGCGGCTCTGCCAGGGCGACGCCGCCCTGCCGCCGCTGTTCATGGTGCATCCGGCGGGCGGCATCGCCTGGTGCTATGGCCCGCTGGCCCGCGCGCTCACCCCGCGCCGGACGGTCTATGGCCTGCAGGCGCCCGCGCTGCAGGAAGGCGCGCCGCCGCCGGACAGCCTGGAGGCGCTGGCGGCCGATTACGTGGACCGCATCCTCGCCGTCACGCCGCATGACACGCTCCATCTCGGCGGCTGGTCGGTGGGCGGCATCATCGCCCAGGCCATGGCAGTGCGGCTGCGCGCCCTGGGCCGGCGCGTCGGCGTGCTGGCCATGCTGGATTCCTATCCCACCGATGTCTGGCGTGCCGAGCCGGAGCCCGAGGCCAGCGCGCCGCTGCGCGCCCTGCTCGCGATCGGCGGCTTCGACCCTGACCGCCTGCCGGAGCCGGTGCCGCTGGAGCGCGAGGCCGTGGCCGCCTTCCTGCGCAGGAGCGACAGCCCGCTGGGCCGGCTGCCGCCGCCGGTGCTGAACGGCGTGGTGCGGGTGGTGCAGGGCAACAACCGCCTGGTGCGGGCGCATGAGCACGCGCGCCATGACGGGGCCATCCTGCATTTCCGGGCGGCGCTCGACCATGCCGGGCGGGGCCTTCACCCCGGGCTGTGGCAGCCCTATGCGGCGGCGGTGGAGGTGGTGGACATCCCCGCGCTGCACGCCGGGATGGTCGGGCCGGCAGCCACCGGCCGGATCGCCCCGGCGCTCTCGGCCCATCTTCTCGCCCGCGATTCGGAAGGCCAAGCCTGATGCGCCCGACAGGACTGAACGGAAAACTGGCCCTGGTGACGGGGGCGGCGGGCGGCATCGGCCTGGCCATGCTGCGGGCGCTGCACGAGGAGGGCGCGCGCATCGTCGCGACCGACCTCGACACCGCCGCCATCCCCGCCCTGCCCGGCCTGCGCGCCGAGCGGCTCGACGTCGCCGACAGCGCCGCCATGGATGCGCTGGTGGCGCGGATCGAGGCGGAGGAAGGGCCGATCGACTTCGGCGTCTCGCTGGCCGGCATCCTCTCGACCGATCCGGTGGCGGAGACCAGCGACGCCACCTGGCGCCGTGTCTTCGGCGTCAACGCGGATGGCGTCTTTCATCTCGGCCGGGCGCTGGCACGCGTCATGCGGCCGCGCGGGCGGGGCGCCATCGTGGTGGTCAGTTCCAACGCGGCGGGCGTCCCGCGCCATGCCATGGCGGCCTATGCGGCCTCGAAGGCGGCGGCCACCATGTTCACCCGCTGCCTGGGGCTGGAGCTGGCGCCGCACGGCATCCGCTGCAACATCGTCGCCCCGGGCTCCACGATGACGCCCATGCAGACCGGGATGTGGGCCGACGCGCACGGCGCGGCCCGGGTGATCGAGGGCTCGCTCGCCACCTACAAGGCCGGCATTCCGCTGCGGAAGCTGGCGACGCCGGAAGATGTCGCGGAGGCCGTCCTCTTCCTGCTTTCCGACCGCGCGGGGCACATCACCATGGCCGATCTCTACGTCGATGGCGGCGCGACGCTGCGTGGCTGACACTCCGCCCCCCGTCACCCTGCCGGGCACGGAATGCCACGCGCTGCGGACGCCCGGCGGCGAGTACCGCCTCTTCCTCGCCATCCCGCCGGGGGAGCCGCCGCCCGGCGGCTTTCCGGTGCTGACGGTGCTGGAGGGCAACGCATATTTCACGACGGTGCTGGATGTCCTGCGCAACGGCGCGCAGCGCCGCACGGCGACCGGCATCGGACAGGCCGTGGTGGCCGGCATCGCCTATCCCGGCGACGCCCGGCACGACCAGCAGCGCCGCACGCGCGACTTCACCGCCGGCCCCTCGGTGGAAGGCACCCCCCGGCCCACCGGCGGCCGCGACGCCTTCCTGCACGCCCTGCTGCACCAGGTGCGGCCCTTCATCGCCGGCCGCTGCGCCATGAACCCGGCGCGGCAGGTGCTGATCGGCCATTCGCTGGCGGGCTTCTTCACGCTCGACGTGCTGGCCCATGATGCGGAGGCCTTCAGCGACTACGTCGCCGTCAGCCCTTCCGTCTGGTGGGACGAGGCGCGGCTGCGCGGCGGCTCGCCCGTGGCGGGACGGCGGCTGGCGGTCAGCGTCGGGGAGTGGGAGCAGACCCTTTCGCCGCACGAACGCGCCGGCCCCCTGGCCGAGAGCACGGCCGAGCGCCGGGGCCGCCGCGCGATGGTGGACAAGGCGCGGGGCATGGCGGCGCATTTCGCGGCCTTCGGCGTCGAAAGCCGGTTCTGGTGCTTTCCGGAGGAGAACCACGCCTCCGTCGTGCCGCTCGGGATCAGCCGCGGGCTTCGCTTCGTGCTCGGGGAATAGGTGCGGCCAGGAGGCTCTGGAGGGGAGCCGTCCATCTCTGGTGCGCGGCCGCGGGAGGAGCCGTTGCCGCCCGGGATCACAGCGCGCCGGCCGGCAGATCCACCCAATGGGCACCCTGCATCGGGATCGCCAGGAACTGCGTATTCAGGGCGGCCATGGTGGCGGCGGGGTCCAGGTCGGCGCAGCGGTCGGGATGGAACCAGCGGGCCAGCACCTCCAGTATCACGAGATGGGCAGGCGTGTCGTTGAAGCCGTGCCAGATGGCATGGGCGCGGCCCTGCTGGACGGCCGGCAGCACGTCCAGCCGGTTGCGGCGGATGACGGCGGCGAGCTCCCGCGCGGCGTCCTCCGGCGCCACGCCGGGGCCGAGCGGAATGCCGCCGCGCCCGCCATAGGGCCCGCCGGTCGCCACATAGATCTGCGGGTTCTCGCCGATCACGTACTCCAGCGAGACGTTGCCCACCGGGCCGGGCAACAGATCGGCGCCGATATTGTGGCCGCCGGCGAAGGTGACCATCGAATCGAAGGCCCCCTTGCCCGGGGAGGAGCAGCAGGGCGTGCCGCCGGCATGGGCATGGACGAAGACCCTCGGCCGCGCCTGCTCCCGCCCTTCGAGCCGGGTCGCGATCGCCTGCAGATGGGCCGTGTAGAAGGCCTCGAAGGCGGCGGCGCGCTCCGGCCGGCCGAGCACCTGGCCGAGCAGGCGCATGCTCGGCCGGGTGGTGGTCATGGGATCGCTGAAGAAGTCGATGACCAGGGAGGAGATGCCCAGGGCGGCGAGCCGGTCGGGCATGGCTTCGCCCAGCGCGCGCAGCGATCCCAGGCTGAACACCACCAGGTCCGGCCGCGTGGCGATGATGGCCTCGAGCGACAGCCCGTCGGCCTGGCCGCGGCTGATGACCGGGATGGCATCGGCCTGCGGGAAGCGGGCGCGAACCATGGCGTAGTCGGGTGGATTCATGCGCCGCAGGTCATCGCCCCAACCGACGATGAGCGAGACCGGATCGGGGTGCAGCAGGGCCATGGCCAGCACATGCCGCGCCTGGGTCAGGACGATCCGCTGGGCCGGGCGGGGCAGTTCCAGCTTGCGGCCCAGGATGTCCCTGGCCTGGATGGGCGCCTGCGCCTCGGCCTGCCTCCCCGCGCGAAGCAGCATGGCAAGCGGAAGGGCGCCGAGCAGGGTGCGACGCTTCATGCCCCCTCTCCCGGGGGCGGGCGCAGGAACGGCAGGCGGGTCATGCGGGGCCTCCGGCAGAACATCGCCTTCCGCATGTGCCATTGATGAGAATGAGACGCAATGTCGTAGATCCGCGCCGCTGACCTGCGCAACAGCATAAGTCGGCACGGGCGAGGGCTGGCGGTACAGCACGCTGCAGAGCCCACCCGATCACCGTCACGACCGGCCCCAAGGCAGATCGCGCGATACACCCGCGCCGTGAGCCAGGAGCGGTTCGCAGCGGCTGCAATTCCGCAAATCAGCAGCGCGCTTCATGAACAGCAGTGATCACGCCTGCAGCGGCGGTTTGACCCTTCCCGTCGCAGAGCACTGTTCATGGAGGGAATTTTCGAGAGGGTGGCGTCCCCAACGGGATTCGAACCCGTGTTACCAACGTGAAAGGCTGGTGTCCTAGGCCTCTAGACGATGGGGACCAACGCCAATTCGAACTCGACTTGCCTGCCTTTGCGGGAGGAGAGGAGTGGCTCCCGGCGGGCGGCGGCTTACTACCTTACGCGCCGGGGGCCGTCTAGTCCCCCAACCGCAGGGCCGCAGTCTTTCAGGCTCACGCGCGCGCGGCGTCCTGCAGGTGCAGGCCTGGCGTCACGGTGCCGTTCCAGCTCTCCGCGCGCAGGGTGCCTGCCAGATGCACGGGCGCGCCGCCGCTGCCGAGCAGCACGTCGGCCAGCGGCCCTTCCTTGGCGCGGAAGCAGATGGCCTTCAGCCGCCCTCCCCCTTCCCCCTCGATGAAGGCACGCACCGTGTTGCCCTCCTTGCCGACGCGGTCGGCACGGACGATCCGCACGCGGGGAAAGGCGAAGGCAGGCTCCTCGTTGCCCGGCCCGAAAGGGCCGAGGCGCGCGATCTGGGTGGCCAGATCCGCGCTGGCGGCTGGCACGAGCAGGGTTCCGTCCAGCACCAGCTCGGCGCTGGCCGGCAGGGCAGCGGCATGGGCCAGACGCTCGTTCAGGAAGGCGTGGCAGGCCTCGCGATTTTCCAGGCGGAAGGAGAAGCCGGCGGCCATCGCATGCCCTCCTCCGGTCTCCAGCAGGCCGGACTGGCGCGCCGCGATGATCGCCGCCCCGAGATCCACGCCCGGCACCGAGCGCCCGGAGCCTTTCGCCAGCCCCCCGTCAACGCCGGCCACGCAGACAGGGCGGTTGAACCGCTCCTTCACCCGGCCGGCGACGATGCCGACCACGCCGGGGTGCCAGCCGTCGCCGCAGACCAGCAGCACCGGATGCCCCGCCTCGGACTGCGCCTGCGCCTGGGCGAAGGCCTCCGCGAGCACGGCGCTCTCCACCTCCTGGCGGCGGCGGTTCACCACGTCCAGGCGCTCGGCGATGGCCCGCGCTTCGATCGGGTCGTCGCAGGTCAGCAGCCGCAGCCCGAGGTCCGGCTCGCCGATGCGGCCCGAGGCGTTGATGCGCGGCCCGAGCAGGAAGCCGAGGGTATAGGCGGAGGGTGCATCGCGCGCCTGCACCACCTCCAGCAGGGCGGCGATGCCCACGCGCCCGCCGCGCGCCATCACCTTCAGGCCCTGGGCAACGAAGGCACGGTTCAACCCGGTCAGCGGCATGACGTCGCAGACCGTGGCCAGCGCCACCAGGTCCAGGAAATCCAGCAGGTTCGGCTCGGGCCGGTCGCTGAAGAATCCGGATCGGCGCAGCACCCGCAGCGTCGCCACGGCGGCCATGAAGCTGACCGCGGCCGCGCAGAGATTCCGCAGGCCGGAGGTGCAGTCGAGCCGGTTCGGGTTCACCGCCGCGGCCACGACCGGCACCGGCCCCTCGGCCTTGTGGTGGTCCAGCACCACCACCTCGGCGCGCCCTTCCGCGGCTTTCAGCGCCTCATGCGCCGCGATGCCGCAGTCCACGCAGACGACCAGCCCCGCTCCCTCGGCGCAAAGCGCGGCAATGGCGGTAGCGTTCGGGCCATAGCCCTCCTTCAGGCGATCCGGCACATAGGCGCGAACATGGCAGCCCAGGTCGCGCAGGAAGCGCGTCATGAGCGCGCCGGCACAGGCGCCGTCCACGTCGTAGTCGCCGAAGACCGCCACCTGCTCCCGGTCGCGCACGGCCTGCGCCAGCCGCTCCGCGGCGCGATCCATGTCGATCAGCACGCAGGGATCGGGCAGCAGGGCGCGCAGCGTGGGCTCCAGGAAGAGCTGGGCCTGCTCTGGCGCGACCCCGCGCGCCGAGAGCAGATGGCCGAGCAGTTCCGGCAGCGCCAGGCGCTGCGCAATGGCCAGTCCGGCCCGCGCATCCGCCTGGCGCCAGGTCCAGCGGCGGCCCAGCGCCGAGCAGGCGACGCCGAGAACCGGCGCCGCCTGCTCCGGAAGTGCCGCTGCCAGCGCCTCAGGCAATGAAGGCGCTCGGCTTCAGCGCGAAGTTGTGGTGGCCCTCGATGTAGCGCACGGTGCCGGTCTTGCTGCGCATGATGATCGAGTGGGTGTAAGCGGTGGTGCCGCTGCGGCGCACGCCGTGCAGCATCGGGCCGCCCGTCACGCCGGTCGCGGCGAACATGACGTCGCCCTTCGCCATGTCCGTGACGCTGAGCTTCTTGTACGGATCGCTGAGGCCCATCTCCCTGGCGCGGGCGATCTGCGTGTCATCCTCGTACATCAGGCGACCCTGCATCTGGCCGCCGATGCAGCGCAGCGCCGCCGCCGCCAGCACGCCCTCGGGCGCACCGCCGGAGCCGAGATAGAGGTCCACGCCCGTGCTCGGCTGCGAGACGGCGATGACGCCGGCGACATCGCCATCCGGGATCAGCATGATGCGCGCGCCGGCCTCGCGGCAGGCCTTGATAATGTCCTTGTGGCGGTCGCGGCCGAGGATGCAGACGACGAGGTCGTTGATCTCCACCTTCTTGGCCTTGGCCAGCTCGCGCAGGTTCTCGCCCGGGGTGGCGTCGATGTCGACCACGCCCACCGGCAGGTTCGGGCCGACGGCGATCTTGTTCATGTAGATGTCGGGCGCGTGCAGGAAGCCGCCCTTCTCCGCCACGGCGAGCGTCGCGATCGAGTTCGGCCCGCCGGTGGCGCAGATGTTGGTGCCCTCCAGCGGATCGACGGCGATGTCCACCTCGGCGCCGCCGGCGCCGATCTTCTCGCCGATGTAGAGCATCGGCGCCTCGTCCATCTCGCCCTCGCCGATGACGACGGTGCCGCTGATGTCGATCGTGTCGAAGGCCTTGCGCATGGCGTCCACCGCCGCGCCATCGGCGGCGTTCTTGTCGCCGCGGCCGATCCAGCTGCTGGCGGCCAGCGCCGCCGCCTCGGTGACGCGCACCAGTTCGAGGGCGAGGTTCCGATCAACGGGTGTGGTGTCGCGACGCATGAGAGGCTCCTGTTCTTCCCGGATGCGGGAGGCGGTGAAAACCGTCCCGCTAACGCTCGTCAGAGGGATTCGATGCGGATCAGGGCGGGCGGTTCGAGCACCGCCTCCAGCGCCGCGATCCGCGTCAGCGCGTCGCGCATCGCCGCCTCCTGGCAGCCATGCGTGGTCAGCACCACCGGCACCGCCTCCCCCGGCGCGCGGCCGCGCTGGATCATGGATTCCAGGCTGATGCCGTGGTCGCGCAGCACGCCGGTGACGTCGGCGATGACGCCGGGGCGGTCGAGCACCATCAGGCGCAGGTAATAGGCGCCATGATGGCTCGCCATCGGCAGGGCCGGCACGGCGGAGAGCGCGGAATGCGCCGCGCCCCAGACCGGCGTGTGGCGCTCGCGGGCGATGTCGATCAGGTCGGCCACCACGGCGCTGGCGGTCGGCCCCGCCCCTGCCCCGCGCCCTTCCAGCACCACGCGGCCGACGAAGTCGCCCTCCGCCACCACGGCGTTGAACACGCCGTCCACGCGGGCGATGGGATGGCTGGCCGGCACCATGCAGGGATGCACCCGCGCGGCGACGCCGGCCTCCTCCTGCTGCGCGATGCCGAGCAGCTTGATGCGGTAGCCCAGCTCCTCGGCGAGCGCGATGTCGAGCGCGGTGATGTTGCGGATGCCCTCCACATGCACCGCCTCGAACTCGACCGGACGGCCGAAGGCCAGCGCGGCGAGGATGGCCAGCTTGTGCGCCGCGTCCACGCCGTCGATGTCGAAGGAAGGATCGGCCTCCGCATAGCCCAGGCGCTGCGCCTCGGCGAGCACGTCGCCGAACTCGCGCTTCTGGTCGCGCATGCAGGTCAGGATGTAGTTGCAGGTGCCGTTCAGGATGCCGGTCACGCGGCCGATGCGGTTGGCCGCCAGCCCCTCGCGCAGCGCCTTGATGGCGGGGATGCCGCCGGCCACCGCCGCCTCGAAGGCCAGCGTCACGCCCGCCGCCTCGGCCTGCTGCGCCAGCGCGGCGCCATGTAGGGCGAGCAGCGCCTTGTTCGCCGTCACCACCGGGCGGCCGGCGGCCAGCGCCGCCTCCACCGTGCCGCGCGCCGGGCCGCCGCTGCCGCCGATCAGCTCCACCACCACGTCGGCGCGGGCCTCGGCGGCCATGGCCACCGGGTCCTCGTACCAGCGCAGCCCCTCCAGCGAGACACCGCGATCCCGGTTGCGGTCGCGCGCGGCGACGGCGGTGACGACGATGGGCCGCCCGGCACGGGCGGCGATCAGCTCGGCATTGTCGCGCAGCAGGGTCAGCACGCCGGCGCCGACCGTACCCAGGCCGGCGACCGCGACGGAAAGCGGACGGGTCATTCTTTCACCAGTTCAGCGGAAGCCTGCGGCGCCGGCTCGCTGGCCGGGCCGCCCCCAATGGGACCACCATTATCGGTGGCGAGGAAGCTGCGGATGCCGCGCAGGGCCTGCCGGATGCGCTGGGTGTTCTCCACCATGGCGATGCGCACATGGCCGTCGCCATGCTCGCCGAAGCCGATGCCCGGCGCCACCGCCACCTTCGCGCGGGCGAGCAGCAGCTTGCTGAACTCGACGCTGCCGAGATCGCGGAAGCGCGGCGGGATGGGCGCCCAGACGAACATGCCGGCATCCGGCACCGGCACGTCCCAGCCGGCCTGCTTCAGCCCCTTCACCAGCACGTCCCGCCGCTCGCGATAGAGCTTGCGCATCGCCTCGATGCAGTCCTGCGGCCCGTTCAGCGCGGCGGCGGAGGCCACCTGGATCGGCGTGAAGGCGCCGTAGTCGAGATAGGACTTCACCCGCGTCAGCGCGGCGATCAGCTTCGGGTTGCCGGCGGCGAAGCCCATCCGCCAGCCCGCCATGTTGTAGGTCTTGGACATGGAGGTGAACTCGACCGCCACCTCCTTCGCCCCCGGCACCTGCAGGATCGAGGGGGGCACCTTGTCGCCGTAGTACAGCTCGGCATAGGCGAGGTCGGAGAGGACGTAGATCTCGTGCCGGCGGGCGAAGGCGACGATCTCGCGGTAGAAGTCGAGATCCGCCATCAGCCCGGTCGGGTTGGAGGGGTAGTTGACGATCAGCGCCGTCGGCTTCGGCACGGAATGGCGCACCGCGCGCTCCAGGGCGCGCAGCATCTCCTCGTCCGGCGCGTGCGGCACCGAGCGCACCGAGGCGCCGGCGATGATGAAGCCGAACTGGTGGATCGGATAGCTCGGATTGGGCACCAGGATGGTGTCGCCCGGCGAGGTGATGGCGGCGGCCAGGTTGGCCAGCCCTTCCTTGGAGCCGAGGGTGGCGACGATTTCCGTCTCCGGGTCCAGCTTCACCTCGAAGCGACGAGCATAGTAGCCGGCGAGCGCCCGGCGCAGGCCGGGAATGCCCTTGCTGGCCGAGTAGCCGTGGGTGTCCGGGTTCTGCACCGCCTCGATCAGCTTCGCCACGATATGCGGCGGCGTCGGGCTGTCGGGGTTGCCCATGCCGAGATCCACGATGTCCTCGGCCGCGGCGCGGGCCTTCGCCTTCGCCTGGTTCACCTCGGCGAAGACATAGGGCGGCAGGCGGCGGATGCGGTGGAATTCCTCGGTCATGGCGAGAGGTCCGTGAAAACTGGCGCGGAAAGGATAGAGCAGATCGGCCGCTGGCGGAATCGGAACGGCGGCCGGGGCAGGACTTACAGCCGCGGCGGCGGCGGCGCCAGGAATTCGGCGGGCGGAGGCGCGGGCGGGGCACCGGGATCGGCCGGCAGCTCCGGCGCGGCACCGGGCGCCTCGCCGGGCGGAGCGGCCATCGGCGCCTCCGGGCGCAGCCGCGGCGCAGCGGCCAGATGCGGGGCCGCGGGCGGCCGCAGCGGCACCTGCCCGGCACTTTCGGCGCCGGCCGGGGGCGGCGGCAGCGCTCCGCCGGGCGTGACCGGCTCCCGCGAGGCAGCCCGGGCAGCGGCCAGGCTACGGGTCAGTGCCTCCCGTTCCGAGGGGGCGCCACGCGGCGGCGCCGGCGGCACCGAGGCAAGGTTGGGGTAGGGTTCGCCGGAGCCGGGCGGCGGCGGGCGCCCGTCCAGCGGCGTGCCGAAGGCCCGGTCGAGGAAGCGGGCCGGCGCCTCGGCCGCGCCGACACAGCCAGCGAGCAGGAACAATGCGCCGCAGGCAAGGCCGCAACGCGCCGCCTCGGCTTGAAGCCCCCAGATCCGGCCTTTACCTTGTCGAATGCCTCGACCGGCGCGCTGTTCCATGGTCCGTCCTCTTCTCGCCCCGCCCAGGGCATTAGCCCGAAAGCCAGGCCGGGCGGAAGGTCGCCGTCGCGGATCGGGAGGCGCAGCTCGGGGGCAACAAGAAGGCGCCGCAGGCGCGGAGGGACGCATGACCACGGAAGACACCCCCCCGGATGCCGGCGCATTCCGCCTGCCCGATCCGAACCTGGTGTCCCGCACCATGGCCGACGTGGCCGAGCGCGGGCAGCGCATCGTGGCGGACTTCCTGAAGCGGCAGGCCCAGACCGGCCCCGATGGCGGCACCGTTGGCGCCGACCCGATGCAGATCGGCAGCGCCTTCATGGACATGGCGGCGCGGCTGATGGCCAACCCGGCGCGGCTGGTGGAGGCGCAGCTCGGCTTCTGGCAGGACTACCTGACGCTCTGGCAGAACACCGCCCGCCGGATGTGGGGCGACGAGGAGGTGAGGCCCGTCATCGCCGAGGACCCGAAGGACCGCCGCTTCAAGCACGAGGCCTGGCGCGAGAACGAGGTGTTCGACTTCATCAAGCAGTCCTACCTGCTCTCGGCGCGCTACTTCACCAATGTCGCCCGCGCCGCCGAGGACCTCGACCCCAAGACGGCGCAGAAGGTCGATTTCTACACGCGGCAGTTCGTGGACGCCATGAGCCCCTCGAACTTCCTCATGACCAACCCCGAGGTGCTGCGCAAGACGGCCGAGAGCGGCGGCGAGAACCTGCTGCGCGGCTTGCAGAACCTGCTCTCCGATCTGGAGCGCGGCAAGGGCAAGCTGCGCATCCGCATGACCGACGAGACGAAGTTCCGCATCGGCGAGAACATCGCCGTCACGCCGGGCAAGGTGGTCTACCAGAACGAGCTGATGCAGCTCATCCAGTACGCGCCCGCCACCGGGACGGTGCTGAAGCGGCCGCTGCTGATCATCCCGCCCTGGATCAACAAGTTCTACATCCTCGACCTCAGGCCGAAGAACAGCTTCATCCGCTGGGCGGTCGCGCAGGGCCACACGGTCTTCGTCATCTCCTGGGTGAACCCGGACGAGACGCTCGCGCAGAAGAGCTTCGAGGACTACATGCTCGAAGGTCCCTACGCCGCGCTGGACGCCATCCAGAAGGCGACCGGCGAGAAGGGGGTGAACGTCATCGGCTACTGCCTCGGCGGCACGCTGCTCGCCTGCACCCTGGCGCATATGGCGGCGAAGCGCGATGCGCGCGTCAAGTCCGCCACCTTCTTCACCACCATGGTGGATTTCGCCGAGGCCGGCGAGCTGTCGGTCTTCATCGACGAGGAGCAGCTGCAGTCGCTCGAGGAGCGGATGCAGAAGCGCGGCTACCTCGAAGGCCACGAGATGGCCACCACCTTCAACATGCTCCGCGCCAACGACCTGATCTGGTCCTTCGTGGTGCAGAACTACCTGCTGGGGCAGGAGCCCTTCCCCTTCGACCTGCTCTACTGGAACGACGACAGCACCCGCATGCCGGCGGCCATGCACAGCTTCTACCTGCGCCGCATGTACCAGCAGAATGACCTGGTGAAGCCCGGCGCCATCACCCTCGCCGGCGTGCCGCTGGATGTGCGCAAGATCAAGGTGCCGGCCTATATCCTCTCGACGCGCGAGGACCATATCGCGCCGTGGAAGAGCACCTATCGCACGACGCAGCTCTTCCAGGGACCCGTACGCTTCGTGCTGGCGGCCTCGGGGCATATCGCGGGCGTGGCGAACCCGCCGGAATCCGGCAAGTACAGCCACTGGGTCTCGGAGGAGGTGCCGGCCGAGCCGGAGACCTGGTTCGCCGGCGCCACCGAGATGGCCGGTTCCTGGTGGCCGGACTGGCACCGCTGGGTCAGCGGCCTCGACCGGACGCAGGTGCCGGCGCGCGAGCCGGGGAGCGGCGCGCTGCCCGCCATCGAGGATGCGCCCGGCAGCTATGTGAAGGTGATGGCGAGCGACTGATGACGCGGCGCACAATGGCGCCATGACCGACTCCATTGCGCCTGTTCAGGCCAGCCGCTCGCGAGGGCGGCTGGAACTGATCCTGATCCTCGGCTCGCTCACCGCCTTCGCGCCGCTGGCGACCGACATGTATCTCCCCGCCCTGCCTGCCATCCAGCAGACGCTGGCGACCAGCCCTGCCGCCGTGCAGGGCACGCTGGCCGCCTTCTTTCTCGCTTTCGCGCTCGGCCAGGCGGCGCATGGGCCGCTTTCCGACCGCTTCGGCCGCCGCCCGCCGCTGTTCGCCGGCCTGCTGCTCTTCGTGGCCGCCAGCTTCGGCTGCGCGGTCACCGGCACCGTCGAGTGGCTGATCCTGCTGCGCTTCCTTCAAGGCCTCGGCGCCAGCGCCGGCATGGTGATCGCCCGCGCGGTGGTGCGCGACCGCTTCCCGCCCCAGGAGGGCGCCAGTCTGCTCTCGACGCTGATGCTGGTCTCCGGCGTGGCGCCGATGCTGGCGCCGCTGCTGGGCGGAGCGCTGCTGCAGGGCTTCGGTTGGCGCGCCATCTTCTGGGTGCTGGCGGGCTTCGGCACGCTGGCGCTTGGCCTGGCCCTGCTGCGCCTGCCGGAAACCCACCCACCCCAGCCCGACCGCCCGCTGCGCTTCACCTCCGTGCTGCGCGGTTACCTCGCCCTGGCCACGGACCGGCGCTTCATCTGGCCGGCACTGACCGGCAGCCTCAGCATTGCCGGCATGTTCGCCTATATCACCGGCAGCCCCTTCGTCTTCATCGAGCTGCTCGGGGTGCCGGCGGAGCATTTCGGCTGGATCTTCGGCGCGAACGCCATGGGCCTGATCCTGGCGGCGCAGGTCAATGCCAGGCTGGTGCGCCGGCTGAGCACGGCGCGGGTGATGGGCGCGGCGGCCTGGGTGCAGTCGCTCGCCGGCCTCGCCCTTCTGGTGCTCGCCGCCATCGGGGGCGGCTTCTGGGCCCTGCTGCCGCCGCTCTTCCTGTTCCTGGCCTGCGTCGGCTTCATCATGCCGAACAGCGTCGCCATCGCCATGATGCCCTTCGGCGACCGGGCGGGCGCCGCCTCGGCGCTGATCGGCGTGCTGCAATTCGTGCTGGCCGCCATCGCCGCCACCGCCGTGGCGAGCTGGCATGCCGCCAGCGGCGTGCCGATGGCCCTGCCCATCGCGGTCTGCGGCCTGGCGAGTCTGGTGGTGCAGCAGGGTCTGCTGCACCGGAAGGCAGCCTGAGCGGCCAGGCCTCCCGAAGTGAAAAAGGGCCGGGAGACTTGCATCCCCCGGCCCCCTCTCAGATCCTCAGCGCCCGCTGTCGCGGAAGTCGGCGTTGCGCCAGCCGCGATCCTTCCGCTCGGGCATGCCGCCGCGCGGCGGCATGCTGCCCCGGCCGGCGCCCTGCGGGCGCCCCTGCCCCTGTGGCCGGCCCGCAGCACCTTGCGGGCGCGCGCCACGGCCGCGTGGCGCGGGCTTCGGCGCCCCGGCCGCGGCTTCGGCACGGGCGGCCTCGCTGCGGCGGTCCTCGGCGGGGATCCGCATGGCGATCAGCTTCTCGACCGCCTTCAGCTTCGCCAGCTCGTCCGGCGCGCAGAAGGCGACCGCCTCGCCGCTCGCTCCGGCGCGGGCCGTGCGGCCGATGCGGTGGACATAGGCCTCCGGCGTGTCCGGCAGGTCGAACTGGAAGACATGCGTCACGCCATCCACATCGATGCCGCGGGAGGCGATGTCGGTTGCCACCAGGATCGGCGCGCGGCCGTTGCGGAACTCCGCCAGCGCCCGCTCGCGCTGCCCCTGCGAGCGGTCGCCGTGGATCGCATGGGCGTTGATGCCCTCGGCCACCAGATGCTTGGCCACCCGGTCGGCGCCATGCTTCGTCCGCGCGAAGACCAGCGCACGGCCGATCGCCGGGTCGCGCAGCATCTCGGCGAGGAGCACGCGCTTGCGGCTGGCGTCGATATGGATCAGCCGCTGCTCGACGCGCTCGGCAGTGGAAGCCACCGGCGTGACCGAGACCTTCGCGGGGTCCTGCAGCAGCTCGTTGGCGATCTTGGCGATCTCGGTGGGCATGGTGGCGCTGAAGAACAGCGTCTGCCGGTTCTTCGACATCATCCCCGTCAGCTTGCGGATGGCGGGCCAGAAGCCACGGTCCAGCATCTGGTCGGCCTCGTCCAGCACCAGCACCTCGACCGTCTGCAGGCGGGCGGCGCCGGCCTGGATGTGATCGAGCAGCCGGCCCGGCGTGGCCACCAGGATGTCCACGCCGCGCGCCAGCGCCTGGATCTGCGGCCGCGCGCCGACACCGCCGAAGATCACGGTGGAGGTCAGGCCGATATGCCGGCCATAGGCGCGGATGCTGTCGTGGATCTGCGAGGCCAGCTCGCGCGTGGGCGAGAGGATCAGCGCCCGGCAGCCGCCGCGCGGCGCCTGCGCCCGGCGTGCGGCGAGGTGGTGCAGCAGCGGCAGCGCGAAGGCCGCGGTCTTGCCGGTGCCGGTCTGGGCGATGCCCAGAAGGTCCCGCCCCTGCAGCACCAGCGGAATGGCCTGGGCCTGGATCGGGGTCGGGGTGGTGTAGCCTTCGTCGGCGAGCGCGCGCAGCAGCGGCTCGGCCAGGCCAAGGGCGTTGAAGTCGGTCATTGAACACATCCGAGGTTCGGCGCCGGCCATGCGGCCGCACCGGTTGAGGGGCTCAGGACGCCCCGCGTGGATGGGTCGTACCGAAACACAGGAAAGCCGGGGCCTTGTCGCCCGGGGCCCTGGCCAGGGCTTGCCACCGCTTCGAGCGGGGCGAGCCTTCACGCAACCAGGGCACGGCCGGCAGCCTGTGGGTGCCGGCGAAGCTCATATGCGCGCCCGCCGCGCATGACGCAAGTGCGAACACATGCTGTTCGCACGTTGCTGCCCCGGGCGCCCTGCGGCCGCGCGAACAAAAACGGCCGGGGTGTCGCCACCCCGGCCGCGCATCGACATGGGCTCGGGCCGTCAGGCGGCGAGCGGCGTGTCCTTCTCGCCCTCCAGCACCGGCTGCGGGTGCGGCTGCGCATTGGCGATGGCGATGCGGCGAGGCTTGAGGGCCTCGGGCACCTGCCGCTTCAGCGCGACATGCAGCAGACCGTTGGAGAGCTCCGCACCCTCGACCTGGATATGGTCGGCCAGGACGAAGCG
Organism: Roseomonas sp. E05; assembly: GCF_030063475.1. Classification (GTDB taxonomy): domain Bacteria; phylum Pseudomonadota; class Alphaproteobacteria; order Acetobacterales; family Acetobacteraceae; genus Pseudoroseomonas. Next base: position 60,649 of record NZ_JASIRT010000014.1, on the reverse strand, counting down.
GCGCTCGAAGGCACGGCCGGCGATGCCGCGATACAGGAAGCGGCGCTCCTGCTCGGGCTGCTGGCTGGCCTTGCCGGTGACCAGCAGGACGTTGTCCTGCATCATGATCTCGAGGTCCTCCGGCGCGAAGCCGGCCACGGCCATGGTCAGGACGTAGGAGTCCTCGGCGGTCCTCTCGATGTTGTAGGGAGGGTAGGCAGGGCCTTCCGCCGCGGAGCGGGCGGTGTCCATCAGCCGCGTCAGGCGGTCGAAGCCGATGGCGGAGCGGAACAGCGGATCAAACGTGTTCATGGTCCAGGAGCCTCCTTGGGCAAGCAAGGTCCGTTGTGCGGCGGTCCGGCGCTTCCAGGCCCCCATCTGGGCGACCCATCGCAACCCGACCACACCGGCGGCCCCGATAGCCGGGCACCGCTGGCAGGCCCTGAAATGGAAAGCGCCGCCCCCCGGTTCAAGGGGGGGCGGCGCCACTTCGCGTCCGGTTCTCGCGCGGCCTTCTCAGGCCTTCTTGCGCGCGCCGATGCCGGCGAACCTCTTGTTGAACTTGGCGATCTGGCCACCGGTGTCGATGATGCGCTGCTGGCCGGTCCAGGCCGGATGGGACTTCGGATCGATGTCCAGCCGGAGGGTGTCACCTTCCTTGCCCATGCAGGACTTGGTCTTGTAGGTGGTCCCATCCGTCATGATGATGGTGATCTCGTGGTAGTCCGGGTGGATATCGGGCTTCATGGCGCACTTTTCTCTGCTGGAGCAGCCGATGCCGACCGGCCGCACGGAAGCGCCGCTTCTAGCCGCCAGGGCCTTGCGGCGCAACCGTTGATGCCTGCCTCAGGCGGCCTTGACGCCGGAGAGGAAGGGCTTCGCCTCGGCGCCGAGGCGCCCGGACTGGCGGGACAGCTCGCCGGCCGCATGCAGCACGCCGCCCGCCGGAGGCATCGCCCCCCCTCGGGGGCGGGCGGGGCGCGCCCGCGCGCAGTCGGAGCTTGCGAACGATTCAGGGCGCGGAATGCCCGGTGTGGCGACCGTGCGCCCCCCGGCCTGACGCGCAGGCGGCCGGGCGCGGCCGCGGACCCGCGGCCGGAGGGGGGCGATTGACCCGGCCGCGCCGATCCACGACCTTGCGCCCCAGGCCGGAGCCGCCGGCCGGGATCATGCAGCAACGGGAAGGAAACCCATGCGACTCCAGGGCAAGATCGCGCTCGTCACCGGCGCGGCCTCCGGCTTCGGCCAGGGCATCGCGGAGCGGTTCGCGAAGGAGGGCGCCCGGGTGGTGGTGGCCGACCTGAACAAGGCGGGCGCCGAGAGCGTGGCGAAGGCCATCGGCAACGGCGCCATCGCCGTCAGCGGCGACGTCTCCAAGGGCCCGGACGTGGAGGCCATGGTGCAGGCCGCGCAGGACGCCTTCGGCGGCCTCGACGTCGTGGTGAACAATGCCGGCACCACCCACAGGAACGGCCCGATCCTGAACGTGGACGAGGCGACCTTCGACAAGGTCTATGCCGTCAACGTCAAGTCCATCTACTGGATGACCCAGGCGGCGCTGCCGGTGCTCCGCAAGCAGGGGCGCGGCGGCTCGATCATCAACATCTCCTCCACGGCCGGTCTCCGGCCGCGGCCGGGCCTGGTCTGGTACAACGGCACCAAGGGCGCGGTGAACACCATCACCCAGGCGATGGCGCTGGAGCTGGCGCCCGAGAACATCCGGGTCAACGCCATCTGCCCGGTGATGGGCGCCACCGCCCTGCTGACCGACTTCATGGGCACCGAGGACACGCCGGAGAACCGCGCGCGCTTCGTCGGCACCATCCCGCTCGGCCGCATGTCCACGCCGCACGACATCGCCAATGCCTGCGTCTGGCTGGCCGAGGACCAGACCAGCTTCATCACCGGCGTGCTGCTGCCGGTGGATGGCGGCCGCACCGCCTGACCCAGGGCGGCCCGCCGGCGACGGCGGGTGCCCTTCCCGGGCCGTGCGTTATTCCGAGGCCGGGGCGAAGCGCGTCCAGCCCGGCACCTGCGCCGTCAGGTTGACCTCGCGCCATTTCGGGTGGCGCGGCGGCTGCAGCAGCTCGGGGAACTTGCTGCGGAAGCGCTCCAGGAAGCGCACCACCTTGGCATAGCGCTCGGTGCCCGGCTTCCAGGCATAGACGGCCAGGACGGCGCCCACCGCCACGGTCTGCACCGGCCCGTCCTCCGGCACCAGGGCGGGATAGTCGGCGTTCCGGATGGAGGCCGGCAGATAGGTCTCCAGCAAAGCCGGGACGAGCGGCAGCGAGAGCAGGTGCAGATCCTCCTCCGCGCGCACCCCGGAGAACAGGCGGGCCGGCTTGCCGGCGACGTAGACGAGCGCGGCGATATCCCCTCGCCGCAACCGCTCCAGCGCCGTGTCCTGCGGCGTGTAGACCGGCCGGATCTCCACGCCGAGCGCACTGAAGATGAGCGCGGCCGTCATCGCGGTGCCGCTGCCGCGCAGGTCCACATTCACCGGCTGGCCGGCGAGATCCTCGACGCGTTCGATGTCGCGCCGGGCAAGGATGTGCACCTCCTCGTCATAGAGCTTGGTGATGTACTGCACGAGCTGGCCGACGCCGGGATAGAGCCGCTCCCGCGTCGCCGCCGCCAGTACATCGGACTGCACGATGGCGAGGTCGATGCCGCGCAGGTAGAGCAGGTCGGAAATGTTCTGCAGCGATCCCTTGCCGACGACCGGCAGCACGCGCAGGTGGTCGCCCTCGTCGAGCACGGCGGCCAGGTCGGCGGCGATGCGGATATAGGTGCCGTCCACTCCGCCGGAGATCACGCCCACCGTGCCGGCATTCGCATCCCGTGTCATCTCCGCCATGCTGCGGCGGGCGCCCTGCGCGAGGGCCGCCGGGCTGGCCAGCAGGCCGGCCGCGCCGGCCAGCAGGGCGGCGCGCCGGCCGATGGAAAGCTCCGTCATCCTTGTCCCCTCCTCCATGCGATGCCTTGCCGCTCAGCGCCGCTCCAGCCGGGAGAGCGCAGTGGCGGCCTGCGCCTCACCGAGGGAGATTGCCCGCCGGTACCAGTGCGCGGCCTGGGCGGGGTCGGGGCGGATGCCCCGCGCGCCGATCCCTTCCAGGAAGCCCGGGTCATAGGTGCGGCCCAGGGCCGCGGCGGCGCGGCCGCTGCCGGCCTCGGCCGCATAGGCGTAGAGCAGCCGGGCGGCGGAAATGTCGCGCAGGGCGAGCATTGCGTCCGCGCGGCGGATCACCGCTTCCAGCTCCTCCGGCGCGACCGCGGGGGCGGAGCGCGGCTGAGCGGCCTGGCCCCTGGCGGCGGGTGGCTCCGCGGGCGCGGGCGATTCGGCGCCTGGCGGAGCCACCGCCACCTGCGGGCGCGAGGATGCGGCCGGCTCGGGAGGCGCCGGCTGCCGTGGCGAGGCGGCCGCGGATTGCGGCGGCGCGGCGGGGGCTGCCTCGGAAGGCGCGGGTTGGGGCGGCGGCGCGGCCTCGGCTTGCGGCCGCGCCGGCGTGGCCGGCTCGGAGGAGGCCGGCTGACCCGGCGGTGCGGCAGCGGCTTGCGGCGGTGCTGCGCCGCCCGGCGCTGGCGGAGCGGCGGATGGCTGCGGCTCCGATGCGGCCAGCACCTCCGCCCGGCGCGCCCAGATCGCGGCAAGCAGGGAGTCGGCCTCAACGCCCGTCGCCCCGATGCCGCGCAGGAAGTCTTCCTCGTAGGTGCGGCCCAGCGCCGCCGCGGCCCGGCTGCTGCCGCCCTGTGCCGCCTCCCGGTAAAGCGCCCGGGCGGCGGCCAGGTCGCCCAGGGCGAGCTTTTCCTCGGCGCGCCGCAGGAGCGCCGCCAGCGCCGCGCGTGAGAGCGGCGGCTCGGCCTTCTCCGGCGGGGCGGGCGCGGGCTCCGGCACCGCCACGGGCATCTGGGTGTTCCGCCCCGATGCGGGCGGCGCGGGGCGCAGCGCCACAGGAGGCGCGGCTGCGGCATCGTCCCGGGCGGCCGCCTTGGCCGCCGGCGCTTCAGCCGTGCCCGCGCGGTCGCCGCCCGCTTCCGCCGTGGCGGCCGGCGGCGTCTTCGGATCAGGGGACGCCGTAGCGGCGGATGCTTCGGCCGTGACTGGCGGACCTGGAGCGGGCGCCTCATCCTGCGCTGCGGCGTCCTGCACTGCGGTGACATCAGCCGGGCTCTCCGGCCGGGCCGGCGGGCCGGATTCCGCTGCAGGGGCGCCGGAGGCCGCGTCCGGCGCCCCCTGCTCCTGCCCGCCCTGTGGCTCGGCCGGCGAGGCTGCGGCATCAGGGGCCGGAATGGGCGCCTGCGCTTCCATGACCGCCAGCGGCGCCTCGGGCGGAGGGGCCGAGGCCGGCTGCTCCGCGAGCACGATGCCGGTGACCGGAGGAAGCGGCTCGGCAACCACGCCCAGCAACACGGCGCCGTCGCTGCTGATGCGCTCTTGGGGAGGCACAGCCTCGGGCATGTGGACCAGGGCAAGCCGCAAGGGGAGGCGCTCCGCTCCGGGCGCGACGGCTGGCGGGGGCGGAGAAAGATCTGGCGCGGCCTCGGGACCCGGCGGCGGAGGCGGCGGAATTCCGGCGGCGAGCGAGGAGGCCTGGAGCAGGAGATCCTCCGCCTCGGCCAGGGAGGGGCTGCCTTCCTCCCCGGCCTGCTCCGCCGGCGGCTCGGCAGCGGCCTGGAGCCGCGTCAGCACGGTGTCGATCCGGTCGGCCTGTGCGAGAAGCTCGGCGATCTCGGCCTGAAGGGCTTCGACCTTGTTCGGCTTTGTCTCCTCCGGCGCGCTGGCGGCTTGGGCGGCCATCGCGCCGGGTGCCGAAGGCTCTGCCCGCGGCCCCGCCGGCGCGGCAAGCCCCTGCGGGGCCGGCACGCCGGCAGTATCCCCCAGCAGGACCGGTAAATAGATGAAGCCTGCCCAGCCCATGGCAGTCAGCGAGGCCAGGCTGCCGATGAGAAGCGGTTTCGCCCAGTGCGGGCGCGCCGGGGAGACCGGCGGTGCGGCATCATCGGGGCGGATGGTTCCATCCCCTTCCGGGCGGCCATGCTGCGGGGGCATGCGAGGCGAAAAGCTCATAATCGGGCTACCGTCCGGTTCGTCCCGTCACCGGCCCTGAAAGGGGCGGGGGCGGGGGCGGGAAAGGGGCGTTGCACGTCCGGGCAGCCGCGATGGCTTTGCGACAGGGCCGGAAGGCAGGCCGGCACGGCGCAGGGCCGGCGCTCGGCGGCCTCCCCCGAGGCGCTGGACCGGGGGCAGGCGGGAGGCCTTCAGCCGAAAGCGACCACAGGAGGCCGTTCCGTGTTTGCCGGGCTGATCTCTCCCGGGAAGGCGGAGCGCATCTACAGAGGTGTGCAGACGAGGGCCACCCCCATAAGAACAGCCGAATTCTCTACAGGGCCGAACGAGGCGTTCTGTAGTAGCGCCTTCACATCCGCAAGTCATTCCGCATGCCACCTTTTCTCCCGGCCTGTGGCTTTTCATTACGGTAGGGTTGCACACAGAAAGCCACAACATCTTTCGGTGGTTCAACGAGATCCCGCGCATCACGGAATTGGGAGCCGGCGAGCCCCGGGCGATTTCGCCCGGCGCCGCGCTGGCCTAGTCTCCGCGCTCCTGGCAGCCAGCGGAGTCCGCATGAACATCCTCTCCATCCAGTCCTGGGTCGCCTACGGTCATGTCGGCAATGCCTCGGCCATGTTCCCGCTGCAGCGGCTGGGCGCCGAGGTCTGGGCGGTGAACACCGTGCAGTTCTCCAATCACACGGGCTATGGCACCTGGCGCGGCCAGGTCTTCGGGGCCGAGCTGGTGCAGGACCTGGTGCAGGGCATCGAGGATCGCGGCGCCCTGCCCCGCTGCGACGCCGTGCTCTCCGGCTACATGGGCGATGCCGCCATCGGCGAGGCGATCCTGGGCGCCGCTGCGCGGGTGAAGGCCGCGCGGCACGGCGCGCTCTACTGCTGCGATCCGGTGATCGGCGATGTCGGGCGCGGCATCTTCGTCCGTCCCGGCATCCCGGAATTCATGCGCGACCGCGCGGTGCCGGCGGCCGACATCATCACGCCGAACCAGTTCGAGCTGGAATGGCTCACCGGCCGCCCCGTGACCACGCTGGAGGAGGCCAAGGCGGCGGCGGTGATGGTGCAGGCCACGATGGCGCCGGGCGGGCCGCGCTGCGTTCTGGTCACCTCGCTGCGCGTGGCCGAGACGCCGGAGGACCAGATCGAGATGCTGGCGGCCGAGGGCGGCAGCTTCCACCGCATCCGCACGCCGATGCTGCCCCTTTCGGTGAACGGCGCGGGCGATGCCATCGCCGCGCTGTTCCTGTTCCACCGGCTGAAGACCGGGCAGGCCGGCGCGGCGCTGGGGGCGGCCGCCTCCTCCATCTACGGCCTGCTGCGCCGCACCTCGGAGGCCGCCTCGCGCGAGATCCTGACGGTCGCGGCGCAGGAGGAGTTCGTGGCGCCCAGCCGGGTCTTCCTGCCGGAAGCCTGCTGAGCGCCCGCCGGACGCAGGGGCGAGGCCGGGGGAAGCGCCCTTCCCCGGCCTCGCGCCGCCTCAGGCGCGCTTCACGTTGATCGGCAGCGTCATGCCCTTGCGCTGGCCGACGAGATTGCTGCGCCAGGCGCTGTCGATGAGATACTGGCCGAGCGGATAGAAGGGCAGATCGAGGAAGAACTGCTCCTGGATCTGCCGCCCGATGCGCTTCTGCGCGTCGAGGTCCGGCGCGTCGAACCAGGCGGTGCGCAGCTCCTCCAGCTTCGGCGCCGTGGGCCAGCCGAACCAGGCATCCTTGCCATTGGCGCGCAGCAGCGGATGGCCGCCCGGGTTGGCCAGGTCCATGCCGCCGAACAGCACGATCAGCGCGCTCCAGCCGCCCTGGTCCACCGGGTTCTTGTTGGCGCGGCGCTGCAGCACCGTGCCCCAGTCCGAGGTGACGCTCTCCACGTTCATGCCGGTCTTCTGCAGCATGTCGGTGGCGACGGCGGTGAGGTTGTTGTTGTTCACCACATCCGTCGGGTGGAGCATGACGATCTTCTCGCCCTTGTAGCCCGCCTCCTTGAGCGCCCGCTTCGCAGCCTCAAGGTCGCGCGGCGAGGTCAGCGCCTCCATTCCCGCGTCGGAGGCCAGCGGACTGCCCTCGGGGAAGCAGCCGATGCCGTCGCGCCAGAGGTCGCGGTTGTCGCCCATGATGGCGGTCATGAAATCCGCCTGCCGGATCGCCGGCAGCAGGGCGCGGCGGATGGCCGGGTTGTCGAAGGGCGGGTTCAGGTGGTTCGGCCGCAGCATGGCCACCGTGCCGCCCTGGTCGAGCCGGTCCACGGTGATGTTGCGGGTTCCCTTCAGCAGCGGGCGCAGGTCGGGCGCCACCTGCTCCCACCAGTCCACCTCACCCGACTGCAGCGCCGCGGCGGCGGTGGCGGGATCGGGGATGATCTTCCACTCCATCCGCTCGAAATTCGCGATCTTCGGCCCGGCGATCAGGCTGACCGGGCCGCCGGCCGGCATGTACTTCTCGAACTTCCGGTAGACGAGCTGGCTGCCCGAGATCCGCTCATCCGCCACGAAGCGGTAGGGGCCGGAACCCACCACCTCGGTGAAGCCGCGGGCGGGGTCCTGGTTGGCGAAGCGCTCGGGATAGACGAAGCACGGATAGGAGGAGGCCTTGGCCAGTGCGTCGAGCATCGGGCCGAAGGGCTTGTTCAGGCGCATCTCGAAGCGGCGGTCGTCGAGCACGCGGATCTCGTCCAGCCGGCTGGCGAGCGTCTGGCCGTGCGTGTCGCGCAGCATCCAGCGCTTGATCGAGGCGACCGCATCCTGCGCGCGGATCTTCTCGCCGTCGTGGAAGGTCGGGCCCTCGCGCAGGGTGAAGGTCCAGCGCTTGCCGTCGTCCTCCACCACATGCCCCTCGGCGAGCTGCGGATGCGGGCGGGAATCGGCATCGATGCCGTAGAGCGTGTCCCAGCACATGTGGCCGTGGTTGCGCGTGGGGTAGGCGGTGGTGTTCAGCGGATCGAGGATGCTGACATCCGCCTGCGGGATGAAGCGCAGGACCCGCTGGCCGTCGCCCTGGGCCAGCGCAGGGCGGGCGAGATGGGCCGCGGCGGCCAGCCCTGCCGTTCCCGCCAGGAAACTGCGTCGTTGCATGGTCTTCTCCCAGCTTTTTGGTTCAACGTGAAGGCGCGCATTCTGCACATCCTGCTCACGCGCAGAAGAGCCGAGCAGGCGCCCCGCTTCCCGGGGCGCCCCATTCTCTGCTTACCGGGCGGGCACCGTGCCGGGATTCATGCTCCACCCCGCGGCCGTGTCCAGCGCCGCGACCGTCTCCTGCAGCCGGCCCGTGGCGATGGCGGCCTCGGGCAGCGGCCCCGGCTCGTTCAGCCGACGCAGCGTGATTTCGGGGCCGGCCGGGAAGACCGCCTCGGGCAGCGGCGGGCGGCGCCCGGCCTCCAGCGCCCGCGCGGCGCCGGCGAGGAGCGTGACGGCCTGCTCCGGCGGCGTGGTCTCGGACAGGCCGATCGCCCGGCGGACCTCCCCGGCAGCGCCGCGCAGGGCCAGGATCATTCCCGGCGGCAGCGCGGCATAGCGTGGATCGGTGGCAAGGATCTCGGTCAGGAACTCCAGCCGCGCGGCGGCGCGCGCGGTGCGCACGGGGCGGCCGGCAAGGGCCGCGCCCTGGTCGGCGAAATCGGCCGCGGCCATGTCCACGGCGCTCCGCACCGGATCGGTGGCGTCGGGCATCAGGTCCAGCGGCACGTCGAAGACGGGGCGCGGCGTACGCATCTCCGCGCAGCCCGGAAGTGCTGCGGTGGCAAGCAGCAGAGGCAGGAGGGAAAAGGCGAATCGGCGCATGGCGGGCTCCGGCGAAGTTGGCCGGCAGGATGACCCAGTCCGGCCGGCACGCAAAAGGCGGCGCCCCGCCATGGCGGGTTCCCGGCCCGGCTGCTGCGGCCGGCTTCCACCGGCAGCCTGGCGCAGCGCAGAAGAAACCGGCTGGCGGCGCGCGCCAGGGCGCCGCCGGGCCTGCCGCCAGCGCCCGCCGCGCCCTCAGACGCCCAGGTCGATCAGCTCCTGCGGCGGGCCGAACTCCCATTGGCGCAGTGCCCTCTGGGTGGCCGCATTGGCCTGGGGAAGGCGCGGCAAGGTGGCGAGCCGGCGCCAGGTCTCGGCACCGCCGGCCGGGAACAGGGCGGGCGGGAGTTGCGCCGCCGCGGCCTCCGCGCCAGGGGCCGCGGCGGCGGCAGTGAGCGCGTTGATCACCGCCTGGGGCGGCGCGTCGGAGGGGATTCCGAGCGTGCCGCGCACCTCATAGCGTGCCGCCTGCAGGCCAGGGGCGGCAAGCGAACCGAACTCGCGCGAGCTGCGCCCGGCGGGGATCTCCACGGCGAGGAATTCCAGCTGCGCGACGGCGAGTGCGGCCCGCGCGGGCTGGCCGCGCAGGCTGCCCGGCGAGGCGAAAGCGGCCGCTGCGCCACGCAAGGCCGCCTCCAGCGGATCCTGCGCCTGGCCGACCGCCGCCGCCGGCAGCCTGAGGGGCGGCACCGGCGTGGCGCAGCCGGCCAGCGCCAGGAACAGTCCCGCGAAAATTGCACCGCGCCGCATCCACCCTACTCCGCCAGCGAGGTTCGGTGCCGCTTGGCAAGCTCGACATAGTGGGCCGCTGTCCGGTCCCACCGCATCCGTTCCTCGGCATCCATCACCCGCACCTTCCGTGCGGGCGAGCCGAGCCAGAGCTCGTTCGGGCCGATCACCTTGCCCGGGGCGAGCAGGCCGCCGGCGCCGAGCATGCCGCCTTCCTCGATCACCGCGCCGTCCAGCACCGTGGCGCCCATGCCGACGAAGGCGCGGTCCTTCAGCGTGCAGGCATGGATGATGCAGGCATGGCCGATGGTGACGTCGGCGCCGATGATGGCGGGCTCGCGGCCGGCATTCACGTGCACGATGGTGCCGTCCTGGATGTTGCTGCGAGGCCCGACGCGGATGAAGTTGGTGTCGCCGCGCAGAACGCAATGGTACCAGACGCTGGCATCGGCACCGAGCTCGACATCGCCGATGACGGCCGCGCTGGGGGCCACGAAGGCGGTTGGATCAATGGCCGGCAGGCGGCCTTCGAAGGGGTAGAGCGGGCTCATCGTGGTTCGGCTTCCTCCCAGCGAAACGGGGCGCGCAGGCGCCCCGTCCGGTTGCTTCTCCAGGCGGTCGCGGGGGGCAGGATGCCCTGCCCCGCCGCTCCTCAGGCAGCCTGCGCCTTCGCCGCAGCCGACGCCAGCCCGAGCATCAGCCCGATGTTCTGCACCGCCGCGCCGGAGGCGCCCTTGCCGAGATTGTCCAGCCGCGCCACCAGAACCGCCTGCTGCCGCTTCGGGTTCCCGAAGACCCGCAGCTCCAGCAGATTGGTGTCGTTCAGCGCCTCCGGCTCCAGCTTGCCGTTCTCCGGCGCGGACACGACCTTCACCCATTCCGAGCCCTCGTAATAGGCGGCGAGCGCCGCCTCCAGGTCGGCGGGGCTGGGCTTGCCCGGCAGGGTGTCGAGGTGCAGCGGGATGGAGACCAGCATTCCCTGGCGGAAATTGCCGACGCTGGGGACGAAGATCGGCCGCCGCGTCAGCCCGGAATAGAGCTGCAGTTCCGGCAGGTGCTTGTGCTCCAGGCCGAGGCCATAGAGCTCGAAGTTGGGCGCCGTGTGGGCGTCATAGGCCTCGATCATCGCCTTGCCGCCGCCGGAATAGCCGGAGACGGCGTTCACCGTGACGGGATAGTCGGCCGGGATCAGCCCGGCGGCCACCAGCGGGCGCAGCAGGGCGATGCCGCCGGTCGGGTAGCAGCCCGGATTGGCCACGCGGGGGGCCGCGGCGATCTTCGCCGCCTGGTCCGGCGCCAGCTCGGGCACGCCATAGACCCAGTCCGGGTCCACCCGGTGCGCGGTGGAGGCGTCCAGCAGCTTGGGAGCGTCGGCGCCAAGCGCCATGGCCATGGCCGCGCTCTCCTTCGCGGCGGCGTCGGGCAGGCAGAGCACGACGAGGTCCACCTCCGCCATCAGCGCGCGCTTGGCCTCGGGGTCCTTGCGCCGCTCCGGGTCGATGGAGCGCAGCGCGATGCCCGGCAGGGCCTCCAGGCGCTGGCGGATGCCTAAGCCGGTGGTTCCGGCCTCGCCGTCGATGAAGATCGCGGGAACTGCACCCTTGGCCATCTGGCTCTCCTTGAGGGTCGGTAGGGATAGCAGGAAAGCAGAAAGGGCGGGTCCCTGCGGACCCGCCCTTTCCGATGAACAGCCCTTGAGGGCCGGCGCGGACGCCGGCCCGCCAGCGTCAGCGCTTGCTGAACTGGAAGGAACGTCGGGCCTTCGCCTTGCCGTACTTCTTGCGCTCGACGACGCGGGGGTCGCGCGTCAGGAAGCCGGCCTTCTTCAGGATGCCGCGCAGCTCCGGCTCGAAGTTGGTCAGCGCGCGGCTGATGCCGTGGCGCACCGCGCCGGCCTGGCCGGAGAGGCCGCCGCCGGCCACCGTGCAGTACACGTCGAACTGCTGGTAGCGGTCGGCCACCAGGAAGGGCTGCGCGATCAGCATGCGCAGCACGGGGCGGGCGAAATACTTCGAGGCCGCCTTGCCGTTGATCTCGACAGTGCCCTTGCCCGGCTTCACCCACACGCGGGCGACGGCGTCCTTGCGGCGGCCGGTGGCATAGGCGCGGCCGAACTGGTCCCGCTTCGGCTCGCGCGGCGCGGCGGCGGCCTCGCCGGCGGCCGGGGTGCCGGCGACCAGGGTCTTCAGGTCGGCCAGGGAATTGGCGGTGGTCTGCTCGCTCATGGTCTTCAGGCCACCTTGTTCTTGCGGTTCAGGGCGGCGACGTCCAGCGTCTCGGGCTGCGCGCCGGCATGCGGGTGCTCGGCCCCGGCATAGACGTGCAGGTTCTTCATCTGACGGCGGCCGAGCGGGCCGCGCGTGATCATGCGCTCGACCGCCTTCTCGACGACGCGCTCGGGGAAGCGGCCCTCCAGGCGCTCGCGCACCGTGCGGCCCTTGATGCCGCCGGGATAGCCGGTGTGCCAGTAGAAGACCGACTGCTCGGCCTTGTTGCCGGTCACCTTCACCTTGTCGGCGTTGATGATGACGACATGGTCACCGCAATCGACATGCGGGGTGAATTGCGGCTTGTGCTTGCCGCGGAGGCGAGTGGCGACGAGAGCAGCGAGGCGGCCGAGCACGAGCCCGTCCGCATCGATCAGCACCCAGCCCTTCTTGACCTCCGCCGGCTTCAGCGAGCGGGTCTGCGTGGTCAGCATGATGCGCTTCGTAAAGTCCTGGTATCGGGTGGCCGTCTTATCGTCGCCAGGGCGCTCCGGGTCAAGGGAAAATACTGTGGTATCATGATACCTCAGCCGTTTGGGCCGCAGATGACGGGGGCAAACGGCGCGCGAAGAAGCGCGCAATGGCCGGCCCGATGAGCAGCACGATCAGGAAACGCGCCATCTGCATGGCCATGATGAAGGCGATGTCCACCTCGCTGGAGGCGGCGATGATGGCCACCGAATCCGCCCCGCCCGGGCTGGTGGCGAGGTAGGCGGTGAGCGGGTCGATCCCCAGCACCAGGCTGAGCAGCGCCGCGAAGACGCCGCAGACGGCGATCAGCACCAGGTTGGAGGCGAGCACGCGCGGCAGCGCGCGCGCCGCATGGGCCAGGATCGGCCGGGTGAAGCGCAGGCCGATGCTCCAGCCCACCGTGGCGTAGCTGGCCGCCAGCACCCAGGGCGGCAGCTCGATGGTCATCAGCCCGAAGCCCTGCAGCAGGGCGGCGAGGAAGAGCGGCACCAGCATCGCGCCGGCGGGGATGCGCAGCCGGCGCGCCAGCCAGGCGCTGCCGGGACCGACCAGCAGCGTGGCGCCGAGCGCCAGCCAGTCCACCGGCGGGAACCAGGGCGCGCTCTGCACCGCCCCTTCCGGCACGCCCACCCAGACCCGCGCCACCACCGAGGCCACCGTCGCCACCAGCACCACGCGGAGATAGAGCATGAAGGCGACCAGCCGGACGTCGGCGCCGTGCGCCTCGGCCATCAGCATCATCGCCGCGGCGGCGCCGGGCGAGGAGCCCCAGATGGCGGTGGTGCCGGGCAGCACCTGCCGGCGCGCCAGCAGCCAGCCGAGCAGGCTGCTCGCCGCCAGCACCGAGGCGACGCCGGCCAGGAAGACCGGCCAGTCCACCAGCAGCTCGCCCAGGATCTCGGGCTTGATGCTGCGGGCGATCATGCAGCCGATCACCCCCTGGGCGAGGGCGAAGGGCAAGGACCCGACGCGCAGCGCGCCCTCCATCACCGCCACCAGGATGCCCGCCGCCATGGCGCCCAGCAGCAGCGCCGCCGGCAGGCCGAACAGCTCCAGCACCGCCACCAGGAGGACGGAGAGGCCGAGCAGCACCGCCCAGCGCACCGCCATCGGCAGGGTCGCGAGAGTGGGCGGCCGGCCCTGCAGGATTCTCCGCAACATCGCGGCTCACCCTCCCCCGCCGGGCTGCGAGGCGCCCGGCGGCCAGGAAGCGGGAGGGCGGCAGGCGGAAATCGGCATTGGCACAGGTCCTGCGGACCCGCGCGGCCCGCGATGCGGCGCAGCATGGCACGGGCGGCCATGGCATGCGCGGTCAGCGTCCTCCCCCTCTGCTCCGGTTCTTGTGGATTGCCGCGCCCGGGTCAATCCGGCGGCGCAGTCAGCTGCAGCGCGGCCACGGCCCGCGATCGAGGTGGAAGTGGTCGCGATGCGCGGCGTTGTAGTCCGGCCCCAGCACGGCGCGGAAGAAGCGGCAGGCGCCGTCCCGCACCTCGCGCAGGAAGGCGCCCGCCTCGCCCTCGCCCCAGTCGCGCACCACCCGGATCTCCTGCCCCTTGCCCAGGGTGAAGCCGGCGATGTCGAGGGCATTGGCCGTCGCGTGCTCGCTGCGCCGCCCCTCCGCCCGGCCATAGACGTTGCGGCAGGCATAGGTGCCGAGATGGTGCACCCGCGTCACGCGGCTGCCGAAATGCCGCTCCGCCGCCGGTTGCAGGGCGTGGTGCTCGAACAGCGCCCAGGCCGCCGCCACCGGGCAGGTCACCACCGGGCCGGCGGGCGCGAGGCTGGCGCCCTCCCCGGTCAGCCGGACCGTGTCCTCCAGCGGGCAGCCCAGCTCGGAGGGCCGGTCGGGCAGCCGCGCGACGGTCATGCCCGAAGCGGCGAAAGCGGCGAAGCAGGATTCCGGCTGCCATTCCATGCGGGCCAGCTTCCAGCGCGTCACCGGCGTGGGCGGGTCGCGGAAGTCGAGCGGCGCGAGCGGGTCCCAGGGCGGCGGGGGCCGCCAGATGCCGGTGACGTAAAGCCCCACGAGGGTCAGGGGCACCAGCAGCAGCGAGGAGACCAGGGCGCGAAGGAACATGCCCTTGAGATGGCCTTCCCCCGCCCCGGGCGGAACCCTCCCCCCTTGCCGATGCCGGCGCCTGCCGCGAAGCTGCGCGGACTCCCAGGCTTCCAGGACCCGACGCCATGCCCGTGCTGAACCGCATCGCCGACTTCCATGACGAGATGACCGCCTGGCGGCAGGACTTCCACCGCCACCCCGAGCTGGCCTTCGAGGAGGTGCGCACCAGCGGCATCGTGGCCGAGAAGCTGCGGGCCTTCGGCGTGGACGAGGTGATCACGGGCATGGCGAAGACCGGCGTGGTCGGCGTCATCCGCGGCAGCGCGCCGGGCGGGGCGATCGGCCTGCGCGCCGACATGGATGCGCTGCCGATCCACGAGGAGAGCGGCGTCCCCTACGCCTCCACCGTGGCCGGCAAGATGCATGCCTGCGGGCATGACGGGCATACCACCATGCTGCTCGGCGCCGCCAAGTACCTGGCGGAGACGCGCAACTTCGCCGGCACGGTCTATGTCATCTTCCAGCCGGCCGAGGAGAGCGGCGGCGGCGCCGAGGTGATGGTGAAGGAAGGCCTGTTCGAGCGCTTCCCGGTGGACCGCGTCTTCGGCATCCACAACTGGCCGGGCGTGCCGGCGGGCGAGTTCGTCTGGCGCGTCGGCCCGGTGATGGCGGCGGTGGCGGATATCGACATCACCATCACCGGCAAGGGCGCGCATGGCGCCATGCCGCACCAGGGGAATGACCCGGTGGTGATCGCGGCGCAGCTCGTCACCGCGCTGCAGTCGGTCGTGGCGCGCAACATCGAGCCGGTGGAGGCGGGCGTCATCACCATCGGCAGCATCCAGGGCGGGCAGGCCTTCAACGTCATCCCGGAGAGCGTGCGGCTGCACGGCACCGCGCGCTGGTTCAAGCCCGAGGTGGGCGACCTGCTGGAGAAGAAGGTGACGGAGCTGGCCACCGGCATCGCCGCAGCCTTCGGCGCCAGCGCCGCGGTGAAGTTCACCCGCATGTACCCGGCGACGGTGAACGAGGCGGAGTCCACCGGCCTCGCCACCCGTGCGGCGAGCGCCGTGGTCGGCGAGAACCGCGTCAACGAGATGCCGAAGCCCACCATGGGCGGCGAGGACTTCGCCTTCATGCTGAACGAGAAGCCGGGCGCCTATCTGATGCTCGGCGGCGGCCGCGGCGAGGGGGACCCGCAGGTGCACCACCCCCGCTACGATTTCAACGACGCCATCCTGCCGGTGGGCGCCAGCTTCTTCGCGACCCTGGCGGAGCAGCTGCTGCCGCGCGGCTGAGCGCGGGTGTTGCAAGGCGCCGCGCTCAGCCGCGCGGCGGCCGGATGCCGCAGCCTTCGACGCATGCGGCCAGACGCGGCATTTTCAAGAATTTGTGAATCCGATCTGCTAGAGACTGTCATGGATCACTCATAGAATCCTGATTCTATTGTACTTTCCTGAAGCGTGCTGGCGGAGAAAACGCAGCGAATCAACGCGGTAAGGTAGGATCCGCAACAGTCTCTAGGCGCCGGGCGGGTGATGTGGTGCCTTGCGCTCCGTTCTGACAGGTCGTGGAGTCGGCATGCGATTCCTGCTCATTAGCGGCTTGATTGATGACCGCGATCTCCTTGGCCGCCTTCTGGCGGCTTGCGGGCTCAGCGCAGCCGCGCTGGACTGGGTGGAGGAGCCTTCCGAAGGGGCGCGTCTCCTTGCCCGCAGGGCGCATGCTGTCACCTTCGTCGACGAGACGGTGGCGGGCACGGTCCTGGGCCGCCTCCGCAGCGCCGATGCCGCGCCCGATGCCGCCGCCACCATCCTGCTCACGGAGGCCGCCCCCCAGTCCCCGCCCGCTCCCGCGGAAAAGCTCCGCCTGGCGCGGACGGAACTGACGCCGGCCCTGCTCCGTCACCTCATCCATGCCGCACGGCAGCGAACCGCGGCACGAGCCCAGGCGCAGGATACCGAAACCTACCTGCGGCTGCTGAAGGAGTCGGCCTGCATCGGCACCTGGGACTGGGACCTCCGTACGCAGGAGGTGACCTGGTGCGCGAACCTGTACAAGCTCTTCGGTGTCGCGCCATCCGCGCCTGCTGCGTCGCTCTTCGCGCGCTGGCTCAACGCCATCCACTCCGACGATCGCGACGCGGCGCAGGCGGTGGCGACCTCGGCCATTGCCGGCGTGGCACCGCTGGAGTCCATGTTCCGGATCCTGCGCCCGGACCCGGACGATCCCGAGGCGCCCGCCCGAATCCGCTGGATTCACTGCAAGGGCCAGGTGTTGCGCGACGAGCAGGGCGCGCCCATCCGGGTGATCGGCATCAACATCGACGTGACGGAGCGGCAGGAAAAGCTGCTGGAGGTGGAGGCCGGCCGGCAGGCCGCATCGGAGGGCCGCTTCCACAGCGAGATGCGCTTCCAGACCTTCTTCGAGAACTCGCCGCACTGCATGTTCTATCTCCGCCACGAGGAAAATGGCCGGTTCACCTACGAGGCGGTGAATCCGGCTGGCCTTGCGGCGGCCGGCTGCAGCCTGGAGGAGATCCGCGGCAGGGGGCCAGAAGACGTCCTCGGCCCGGAGAAAGGCGCGGCGATGATGGAGGGCCTGCGCCAGGTTCTGCGAACCGGGCAGCCCTTCCACTACGAGCCGACCTGGCGAATGGCGGCCGGGTTGGTCACCTACGATGCCAACTACATGCCGCTGCGCGACGAGGCCGGACGCATCTCCGGCATTCTCGGCGTGGCCCGCGACATCACGCATCGCCGGCAGATGGAGAAGGCCGTCCATCAGCTGCAAAAAACGGATGCCCTTGGCAAGCTGGCCAGCGGGGTTGCCCACGACTTCAACAACCTGCTGGCCAATGTCCTTGCCTGCTTCACGATGCTGGAACCCTATGCCGCCTCCGAGGCGGAGAAGCAGCTCCTCGCCGAGGGCCTGCGGACCGTGGAGCGGGGCCAGGCGCTGGTGCAGCAGTTGCTGAGCTTCTCACGGCAGCAGTCCGTGGCGCCGGAGCCGCTCGACCTCAATGCCGCGCTCAGAGACATGCGTGGCATGCTCGACCACGCGCTGGACCGGAGCGTGCAGGTGGAGCTGTGCCTCGCCGGGGATCTGCGGGCGGCCATCGCCAACCGCAACCAGGTCGAACTCGCCATTCTCAACGTCGCGATCAACGCGCGCGATGCAATGCCCGAGGGCGGCAGGCTGACCATCGCCACACGCAATGTCACGATCGCGGACCGCCAGGCCAACGGCCTCTCACCTGGCGACTATGCCGCCGTGGAGGTGACGGATGACGGCGACGGCATGCCACCGGAGGTGCTGGCCCACGTGCTGGAGCCCTTCTTCACGACGAAGGAGGAGGGAAAGGGCACCGGCCTCGGGTTGAGCATGGTCGCCGGCATGGTGAGGCAGGTGGGCGGCGGCATCCAGATCGCCAGCCAATCCGGACACGGCACCACCGTCACGCTCTATTTCGCTCAGCCCTCCGTTGCGGCGGAAGCCGGCCCGGCCCGGCCGCAAGGCTCCACGAGACAGGATCAGGCTTCGCCCGCATAGTGCCCCCGGACCTGGCATCCGGGGATATCACCGCATGAGTCGTTCGCTCCGCCTCGCCCTCACCGGCGACAGCATCCTCCAGCGCCGGCTGCTCAGCCGCACCGACCCCGTGCTGCGACCGCTGTTCGACCGCATCCGCGGGGCCGACCTGGCTTTCACGAACCTTGAGGTGCTGGCGAACGACTTCCGCGGCGATCCGGCGCTGGAAAGCGGCGGGTCGCATTTCGGCGCGTACTCCTGGGTGCTGGACGAGCTGCGCGAGGCGGGCTTCGATCTCTTCGCCGCCGCCACCAACCACTGCCTGGACTACAGCATCTCCGGCCTGCTGCACACGATCGACGCGCTGGAGGCGCGCGGCCTCTGTTATGCCGGCATCGGCCGCAACCTGGAGGATGCGCGCCGTCCGGCCTATCTGACGCACCCCCAGGGCACCGTCGCGCTGCTCTCCTGCTGCTCGACTTTCAATGCCGGCAACGAGGCCGGCGTGCAGCGGCCGGACATGCAGGGCCGCCCCGGCCTCAACCCGGTGCATGTCGAGACCCTGCACGAGGTGACGGAGGCGCAGCTCGCCGTGCTGCGTGAGATCGCCGAGCAGCTCGGCCTGGAACGGCAGCGGCGGCAGATCCTCAAGCTCGGCTTCGGCTTCCCGCCCGAGGAAGGCGTGCTGCCGCTCGGCAAGATGAACTTCCGTGCCGCCGGGAAGACCGCGCTGCGCACCAGGGCGCGGGAGAAGGACGTGGAGGACATCGCCCGCTGGGTGCGCGAGGCGCGGCTGGCGAGCGACATCGTGCTGCTCAGCCTGCACGCGCATGAGCAGGGGGCGGACAAGGACCTGCCGGCGGAGTTCATCCCCGCCTTCGCCCGCCGCATGATCGACGAGGGCGCCGACCTGGTGGTGGGCCACGGCCCGCACCTGCTGCGCGGCATGGAGATCTACAAGGGCAGGCCGATCTTCTACAGCCTCGGCAACTTCATCGGGCAGAACGAGCTGGTGCCGCGCATCCCCGCCGACTCCTACGCCCGCTTCCGGGCCGACCCGGAGATGACGCCGGCGGCCGTCTATCGCCAGCGCACCTCCGACGACACCAAGGGCTTCCCCTCCGACCCCCGCTTCTGGGAGACGGTCGTGCCCTTCTGCACCTTCGAGGAGGGCCGCCTGACGGCGCTGGAGATTCATCCCGTCAGTCTCGGGCTTGGCGAGAAGGCGCATCTGCGCGGCCGCCCGCGCCCGGCGGAAGGCGAGGAGGCCGCACGCATCCTGGGCCGCTTCGCCGGGCTTTCCGCTGCTTTCGGCACGCAAATGACGGTCGGGGACGGCATCGCGCGGGTGGACCTTTCGGCGGGTTGACGCAGCCCTCCGTCATCACGAAGCTGCGCGCAGGGAAAGCCAGACGGTTTCATCATCGAACCCCAGGAAGGATACGGCATGCCCGCAGCCCTCTCCGCCTTCTCCCGCCGCGCCCTGCTCGGCACCGGCGCCGCCCTGCTGGCGGCGCCCCGGCTCGGCCGCGCCCAGGGCGCCCGTATCCTGCGCTTCGTGCCGCAGGCCGATCTCGCGGTGCTCGACCCGATCTTCACCACCGCGACGGTGACCAGCAACCACGCCATGATGGTGTTCGACACCCTCTACGGCCTGGATGCGAACTACGAGGCGCACCCGCAGATGGTCGCCGGGCACAATATCGAGGATGACGGCCTGACCTGGGTGATGACCCTGCGCGAGGGCCTGAAGTTCCACGATGGCGAGCCGGTGCGCGGGCGCGACGTGGTGGCCAGCATCCGCCGCTGGGGCTCGCGCGACATGTACGGGCAGGAGGTGATCGGCGTCGCCAACGAGATCACGGCGCCGGACGACCGCACCATCCGCTTCCGGCTCAAGCGCCCCTTCCCCACCCTGCCGATGGCGCTGGGCAAGGTCGGCTCCAACCTGCCGGTCATCATGCCGGAGCGGCTGGCCAAGACCTCGCCCACCACGCAGGTGACGGAGATGGTGGGCAGCGGCCCCTATCGCTTCCTGGCCGATGAGCGTCTCGCCGGCGCCCGCGTGGCCTATGCCCGCTTCGAGGGCTACGTGCCGCGCCCGGATGGCACGCCGAGCCGCACCGCCGGCCCGAAGGTCGCCCATTTCGACCGCGTCGAATGGAACATCATCCCCGACCAGGCGACCGCCGCCGGCGCGCTGATGGCGGGCGAGGTGGACTGGGTGGAGAGCACCAGCAGCGACATCGCCCCGATGCTGCAGCGCAGCCGCGACGTGAAGGTCAGCTACGGCGACGACTATTACGACACGATCCTGCGCTTCAACCAGCTCTACCCGCCCTTCAACAACCCGGGCATCCGCCGCGCGCTGCTCGGTGCCATCGACCAGAAGGAGATGATGCAGGCGGGCTACGGCACCGACCCGGAGGGCTGGAAGACCGGCATCGGCTTCTTCAACCCGGAATCGCCGCTGGCCAATGATGCGGGGATGGAGGCGCTGACCGGCCCGCGCGACTACGACAAGGTCAAGCGCGACCTCGCCGCCGCCGGCTACAATGGCGAGAAGGTCGTGATGCTGCAGGCGGAGGACTACCCGACCCTGCGCGCGCTGGCCGAGGTCTCGGCCCATGTCATGCGCCAGCTCGGCATGAATGTGGAGACCCAGACCGGCGACTGGGGCACCATCAGCCAGCGCCGCTCCAACCGCGAGCCGCTGGACAAGGGCGGCTGGAGCGCCTTCTGCACCGGGCTCAGCGCCACGCTCGACCCGGCCGGGCATCTCGGCCTGCGCGCCAACGGGGCCAAGGCCTGGTTCGGCTGGCCCGACAGCCCGAAGCTGGAGGAACTGCGCCAGGAGTGGTTCGCCGGCAAGGACCTCGCGACCCAGAAGAAGACGGCGCGCGAGATCCAGCTCCAGGCCTTCCAGGACGTGCCCTATATCCCGCTCGGCTCCTATCGCCGGCTGCAGGCCAGCCGCGCCAATCTGACGGACTTCCCGACGGGCTCGGCCTGTTTCTGGGGCGTGAAGCGCACCTGACCGGTGTGCCGGCGGGCGGCGCGCTTTGTCCGCGCCGCCCGCCTCCACGCGCTCAACCGAGCAGCACGTCGTCGGTGAAGCCGAGGACGAGGGAGACGTGCAGTCTTCCCAGCAGCCCGTCCAGCGGCGCGGCCAGCGCATCGAGGGAAGGCTGTGACAATGGCATGGTTGGTTCCTCCTGAACCGGTCCGATCTGGCGCCTCTCGTTCTATCTCCGGAAGGCGGGGCAGCCTGCGCATATGGGCTGGAGCCGCCGGCACTTCCCTGCGGGGCGCGCCTCGCCAGCCAAGCGGGCGGCACGGTAGACTGACGGACCGGTCGCGGCATGCGGCCTGCCGGGCAACACGGGAAGCAAGGGCATGTGCGGGCGCTATTTCCTTCAGCGTGATCCGGCGCGGCTGGCAGCCTGTTTCGGGACGGAGAACCCGCTGCCGAACCATCCGCCGTCCTGGAACGTCGCGCCCACGCAGGATGCGCTCGTGGTGCGCCGCCACCCCGAGAGCGGCGCCCGCCATCTGGATGCGCTGCGCTGGGGGCTGGTGCCACGCTGGGCCAAGGATGCCTCGGGCGGCGCGAAGCTGATCAACGCGCGGGCCGAAGGGGTGGCGGAGAAGCCCTCCTTCCGCGACGCTTTCGCCCGCCGCCGCTGCCTGGTGCCCGCCGACGGCTTCTACGAGTGGCGGCAGGAGGGCGCGCGGAAGCAGCCCTATGCCGTCGCCCTGGCGAATGGTGAGCCGATGGCGCTGGCCGGGCTCTGGGAAGGCTGGAAGCAGCCGGACGGCACCTGGCTGCGCACCTACAGCATCATCACCGGCGAGGCGAACGCCAAGCAGGCGCTGGTGCACCACCGCATGCCGGTGATCCTCGGCCGGGAGGACTGGCCGGCCTGGCTGGGCGAGGAGCCCGCCGGGCCGGAGGCGCTGCTCGCCCTGCTGCGCCCCTGCCCCCCGGACTGGTTGGCCTCCTGGCCGGTGGCGGCGCGCGTCGGCAAGGTGGCGGAGAACGATGCCGGGCTGCTCGCCCGCGACCCCGCCGCCAACCCGCCGCCCGAGCTGGACGACCCCCCGGTCTATTGAGGCCCGGCGCTCAGGAGCCGCGATAGGTGCTGTAGGACCAGGGCGAGCAGAGCAGCGGCACGTGGTAGTGCCCCTGCCCCTCGGCCAGCCCGACATTCAGCGTCACCACGTCGAGGAAGCGCCCGGCGGGCGGCGGCTCGACGCTGCGCGGCTCGGGCAGCGGATCGAGCAGCCGCAGCTCGGCGGCCGGCTCGGGCGGGGCGACCTGCACGGTCAGTCCGCGCGCGGCGAAATAGTCGCCGATGGCGAAGCGAAGCTCATAGCGGCCCGGCCGGAAGCGGGCGGCGTCCAGCAGCGGCGCGTCGGTGCGGCCATCGGCATTGGTCACGGCCTGGGCAACCAGCTCCGGCTGCGGCGCCATGCGCCACAGTTCCACCGCCACCCCTTCGGCGGGGCAGCCTTCGGCGGTGTTCAGCACATGGGTGGTCAGCGCGCCCGGCTTCATCCTGTCACTCCGCAGCGTCGGCCAGCAGTTCCTGCGGAATGGTGGAGGTCAGTTCCGCCACGTCATAGGCCCGCAGCGCGGCCAGATGGGCTTCCGCATCCTCGCGCCAGAGGGCCCGGCAGAGCCCGTCCACCAGCCGCGGGACGCCATGCTTCATGCCGCTGATACTGGCCCCCGAGAGGCCCATGGACAAGGTGGCCGCATAGGTCATGCAGTGGATGTGGCGCAGGGCGGGCGCGGCGCCGGGCGCCTTCTCCTGGAAGGCGAAATCGTCCGAGAGGTAGGGCGAGGCGCCGCAGAGCGCGCTCTCCTCGCCGGCGGGCGGGGTGAAGGCGTCGCGCCAGAGGCGGATCTGCGGCGCGAAGGGCGCCAGCTCCGGCCGCAGCCCGAGGTCGAAGGTGAAGCCGGTGCCGAGGATCACCGCATCGGCGCGGAAGGCACCGCGCGGCGTGGCGATCTCGACCTCCTCGCCCACCATGCGCGCATCCTCGATCGGCGCCCCCATGACGAGGCGGAAGCGTGGGTCATCCGCCACGCGGTCCCAGCTTTCCTGCGGCGGCGGCTGGTTCAGCTCGAAGATGTGCCGGGTGAAGCGCCATTTCAGCAGATCGGGCAGCGCGTGGTGCTGGCCGAGATAGCCGGCCTGCTCCATCCAGCGGAACGGATTGACGCGCGGCATCCGCCGCCGCCGCACCAGCATGGTGGCCCCGGCGGCGCCGGCCTCCAGCGCCACCGCGAGATTGTCGAAGGCCGAGGCGCCGGCCCCCACCACGATCAGCCGCTTGCCGGCGAGGGTGGCGAAGTCGATCGCCTGCGCGGTGTGCAGCACGCGCCCTTCCGGCAGGGTGTCGAAAGGGGGCGGCAGCAGCCAGGCGCCGGAGCCGTCCATGCCGGTGGCCAGCACCAGCTTGCGGGCGCGCACCATCGTCTCGCCGGAGGGCGTGGCGAAGCGCAGCTCCAGCAGCCCGCCCGCCGCCTCCTGCCCGATGCCCAGCAACTCGTGCGCGTGCCGCACCGGCAGGCCAAGCACGCCGGCATACCAGTCGAGATAGCGCTGCCAGTCCTCGCGGCCGATCTTGTGCAGGCGCTCCCAGGCCTCGGCACCGTCCCGCGCGGTGAAGAAGGCGCGCGGCGTCAGCGCCGGCACGCCGAGATCGGGGCCGGTGACGTGCTTCGGCGTGCGCAGCGTGCGCATCCGGGCGAAGGTGGTCCAGACGCCGGTGCCGCCGGGCGGCGCGCGGTCGAAGATCGCGACGTTGTCCACCTTCTGCCGGCGCAGGCCGAAGGCGGTGGCCAGCCCCGTCTGCCCGGCGCCGAGGATGGCGACGTCCAGCACGCCCTCCCCCCGCGGCGGCACCCAGGGATGCGCCGGATAGTCCAGCAGGGCGAGTTGCCGCCGGACCTCGTTCTCCAGTTCGGCAAGGGCGGTGGCCATGGCGGGGTCTGCTCCCAGGCGGAGGAAGGGCGGTCATGCTGCTTCGCACAACCGCCCCGCAGAATGCCGCGCGCCGGACCGCCGCCGCAAGCGCGGCCTCCGCCTGCCGCCGCTCAGTCGATCCGCAGGCCGGTCCGGTCCACCACCTTCTGGAAATGCGCGAACTGCTCCGTCAGGAAGGTCCGGGTGGACTCCAGGGTGCTGCCGCTGCTCGGGTCGGTGCCGCTGGTGGAGAGCCGCTCGCGCACCGCCGGTTCCTGCAGCGCCGCGTTGGCGGCACGGTTCAGCGCCTCCGCCACCTCGGGCGGAATGCCCTTGGGGGCGACCATGGCGGTCCAGGTGGAGAGCTCGTAGCCCTTCACGCCGGCCTCGGAGAGGGTCGGCACCTCCGGGAAGTTCGGGTCGCGCGTGCTGGTGGTGACGGCGAGCAGGGTCAGCGCGCCGTCCCGGATCTGGCCGACGATCGAGGCGATCTGGTCGATGGCGAAGGCCACCTCCTGCTTGATCAGCGCCTCCGCCACCGAGCTGCCGCCGCGATAGGGAATGTGGTTCGCCGGCGCCTCGGCCATGCTGCAGAACAGCGCCGAGGCCAGGTGCGAGACGCCGCCGACGCCGGAGCTGGCATAGCCATCCGCCCCCTGCCCCTTCTTCAGCCTGGCGATCAGCTCGGGCACGCTGCGGATGCCCGAGGCCGCCGGCACCACCAGCCCCATGGCGCTGGTGCCGATGATGGCGATGGGGGTGAAGTCCTCCGCCGGGTTGTAGGGCGCGACCTTGGGCTGCGCCGCCGGCGCAACCGCCAGGGTGGAGGCCGAGCCGACCAGCAGCGTGTAGCCATCCGGCCTGGCGCGGCGGACATATTCGGCGCCCAGCGCGCTGCCGGCGCCGGGCTTGTTCTCCACCACCGCGCGCCCGTCGCCGCCGAGATGCGGCCCCATGCGGTCGGCCATCAGGCGGCCGGCGAGGTCCGTGGCGCCGCCCGGCGCGAAGGGGACGATGACGGAGATGGCCCGGTCCGGGAAGGTCGCGGCGGCAGCCGGCCGGGCACCCAGGGCCAGCGCGGCGCCGGCCAAGCCCAGGCCGGCGAAGGCTCGGCGGCCGAGGCCGACGGCGCGCGGCGAAGCGGCGCCGCCGCCCTGCGGCAGGGCGGGACCGTTGGGAATGCGGGGCATGGGACGTTTCCGTTGATTAGATTGCCGATCAGCAATGTCCCCGGCTGCCTCGGATTAGTCAACAAGATTGTCGACAATGCGATGCTGGCCTATTCTGCCGCGCATCCCAGGGCCGCGCGATGGCGCCCCGCCCGCAACCACAGGATCGGAGGCATGGCCGAACCCGCCCGTACCGACCCGCCCGCCGCGCTGCTGCCTGCCATCGTCGCGGCGCTGGAGGAGGACGTGGTCTTCGGCCGCCTTCATCCGCGCGAACGGCTGATCGAGGAGGAACTGACCGCCCGCTTCGGCGCCACGCGCCACACGGTCCGGCAGGCGCTGGCCGAGCTGGAGCGCATGGGTCTCATCGAGCGCATCCCGAATCGCGGCGCCCTGGTGAAGGCCTACAGCCTGGCCGAGGTGGAGCAGCTCTACGCGCTCCGCGTGCTGCTGGAGACGCAGGCGGCGCAGCAGATTCCGCTGCCCCTCGCTCCGGCAGCGCTGGGCGCCCTGCGGAAGGTGCAGGCGCGCCATGACGCCGCCGTGGAAGCCGGCGATCCGCGCGCCGCCTTCCGCGCCAACATCGCCTTCCACCGCGCGCTCTTCGCCGGCTGCGGCAACGTCTTCCTGGCCGGCGTCATCGAGGACCTGGCGCTGCGGGCGCATGGCATCCGCTTCGCCTCCCTCACCGAGCCGCAGCGCCTCGCCCAGGCGCGCGCGGAGCATCATGCCATGCTCGCCGCGCTGGAAGGCGGCGACCGCGCGGCGCTGGTCCGCCTTTGCGGCGAGCACCTGCTGCCCTCGAAGGAAGCCTATCTGCGCGCCCAGGGCCGCTTTCTCGCCTGAGCCCGCCACACCCCTGCCCCGGAGGAACCCCCTGCCATGACCGACACCACGCCTGAGCCGCACGGCCTCACCCGCGGCCTCACCAACTACGGCGACATGGATTTCGCGCGCTATCTCCGGCTTTCCATGGCACGCTCCATGGGCCTCTCCGGCAACCTGCTGAAGAAGCCCGTGGTGGGCATCGCCGCCACCTATTCCGAGTTCAACAACTGCCACCGCCTGGTGCCGGAGCTGGTCGCCGCGGTGAAGCGCGGCGTGCTGGCGGCGGGCGGCCTGCCGCTGGAATTCCCCACCATCTCGCTCGGCGAGGTCTTCCTGAACCCGACCAGCCTGTTCTTCCGCAACCTCATGGCCATGGACACCGAGGAAATGGTGCGCGGCCAGCCGATGGACGCGGTGGTGCTGGTCGGCGGCTGCGACAAGACGGTGCCGGCGCAGCTGATGGGCGCCGTCTCGGCCAATGTGCCGGCCATCCAGGTGGTCACCGGCCCGATGATGACCGGCCGCTGGCGCGGCGAGCGGCTCGGCGCCTGCACGGATTGCCGCCGCTTCTGGGCCAAGTTCCGCGCCGGCGAGATCGACGCCGAGACCATCGAGGAGGTCGAGGGCAACCTGGCCACCACGGCCGGCACCTGCGCGGTGATGGGCACCGCCAGCACCATGGCCTCGCTGGCCGAGGCGCTCGGCATGATGCTGCCGGGCACCGCCGCCATCCCCGCCGTGCATGCCGACCGCATCCGCGCCGCCGAGGCCTCCGGCGCCGCCGCCATGATGCTGGCGACGAAGAAGCTGCGGCCGGACCAGATCATCACCGAGAAGTCGGTGGAGAACGCGCTGCGCGTGCTGCTGGCGATCGGCGGCTCGACCAACGCCATCATCCACCTGACCGCCATCGCCGGCCGCGCCGGCATCACGGTGGACCTCAACCGCCTGAACGAACTTTCCGACACCACCCCCGTGCTGGTGGACCTGAAGCCGACCGGCCCCTTCTACATGGAGGACCTGCACGTGGCGGGCGGCATCGGCGCGGTGCTGCGCGAGCTGAAGCCGCTGCTGCATCTCGACGTCATGACCGTCTCCGGCGAGACGCTGGGCGAGCGCCTGGCCGCCGAGCCGGGCTATGTGGACCACAGCGTCGTCCGCAAGCTGGAGGAGCCGCTGCAGCCCGAGGGCGGCCTCGTCGCGCTGTTCGGCTCGCTGGCGCCGCGCGGCGCCATCCTCAAGCGCGCCGCCGCCGACCCGAAGCTCTTCGAGAAGGAGGCCCGCGCCGTCGTCTTCACCTCGCTGGAGGATCTCGCGGCGCGCATCGACAGCCCGGACCTCGACGTCACGGCGGATGACTTCCTGGTGCTGCAGAATGCCGGCCCGCTCTCGCCCTCCGGCATGCCGGAGGCCGGCTACCTGCCGATTCCCGGCAAGCTGGCGCGGGCGGGGGTGAAGGACATGGTGCGCATCTCCGATGCCCGGATGTCCGGCACGGCCTATGGCACCATCGTGCTGCACGTCTCGCCGGATGCCGCCTCGGGCGGGCCGCTCGGGCTGGTGCGCAACGGCGACCGCATCCGCCTCTCGGTGAAGAACCGCCGCATCGACCTGCTGGTGGAGGAGGCCGAGCTGGCGCGCCGCCGCACCGAGATGGGCGATGCCGGCCCTGCCCGGCCGAAGCGCGGCTACGCCCGGCTCTACAAGGACCAGGTGCTGCAGGCCGACGAGGGCTGCGACCTCGACTTCCTGCGCGCCGAGCCGCAGCGGGACTGAGCGGCGAGCGGCCGGAGGAAGCGCTTCCTCCGGCTCCATCCCCTCAGGTCCGGCGGCCCTTTCAGGCGAAGCCGGCCTTCGAAGGAAGCCCGCTGCGCCGCAGGAGCGCCACCACCGGGCAAAGGCCGGTGAAGGAGGCCTGCACCAGATGGGCACCCATCAGGCCGGTGAGCCAGAGCCAGCGGATGTCGTGGTACACCGCCAGCAGCACGCTCCCCAGCACGACCAGGCCGACAACCAGAAGGATGGTCCTCTCGATGGTCATTCCCCGCCTCCGCTGCTGATATGCGCGGCGATGGTGCCGCTGAGGGATGAAGGCACGCGGTATGTTCCGAAGCAATAACGATTAGGATGAGGCCCGCTGCCTTTCCTTCCTGGCGGGCGGTCCTATATCGGAACCAGAAGGACGACCTTCCGCGGCTTCGCCGCGCCATGCCGGCCGGGACGACCCTGCCTTTGCGGACAGGGAGTCCCGATCATGGCCTGGTTCCTTCTCTTCCTGGCAGGGCTGCTCGAAACCGGCTGGGCGGTCGGGCTGAAGTACAGCCAGGGCTTCACGCGCCCCCTCCCCACCGTGCTCACGGTCGCCAGCATGATCGCCAGCCTCGGGCTGCTGGGCCTGGCCCTGCGCGGCCTGCCGCTCGGCACCGCCTATGCGGTCTGGACCGGCATCGGCACGCTGGGCAC
The DNA here is from genome assembly GCF_030063475.1 of Roseomonas sp. E05. Taxonomy (GTDB): domain Bacteria; phylum Pseudomonadota; class Alphaproteobacteria; order Acetobacterales; family Acetobacteraceae; genus Pseudoroseomonas. Next base: position 32,333 of record NZ_JASIRT010000014.1, on the reverse strand, counting down.
GGCGCTGCTCGGCATCCTCCTGTTCGGCGAGGCCGCCACCGTCGCCCGCCTGGTTCCGATCGGTCTGATCGCGGCAGGCATCATCGGGCTGAAGCTGGCCGGCTGAGCCGCCCGGGCGGTTGCTTTCCCCGCCGCCCCTGTCAGGAATGGGGCCTCATTCCCGCAGTGGCGGGGCATGTGGCAGGACATGGCGACCGATGAACGACCGCGTGGCACCCAACCTGATCTCCGCCGTGGACGAGGCCCGCCACTGGGTCCGGCTGATGGAAATGGCCGAGCTGGGCGCCATCCCCGGCCCGACGCCGGAGGACCCCGGCGTCAACCGCGCCTGCCTGACGCCGCTCGACCGCGCCGCGCGCCGCAAGCTGATCGCCTGGGGCGCGGAGATCGGCCTCACCGCCTCGGTGGACGCGATGGGCAACCTCTTCCTGCGGCATGAGGGCACCGACCCCGCCGCCGCCCCGGTGCTGACCGGCAGCCACATGGACACGCAGCCCAATGGCGGCCGCTTCGACGGCATCTGGGGCGTGCTGGCCGGGCTGGAGGCGGTGCAGGCGATCCGCGCGGCCGGCATCGCGACGAAGCGCCCGATCGAGATCGTCGCCTGGACCAACGAGGAGGGCGGCCGCTTCGCACCGGGCTGCATGGGCAGCATGGCCTGGTCCGGCTTCGCCCCGCCGGAGACCTGGGACAATGTCACCGACCCGGACGGCATGACCTTTCGCGCCGCCTTGGAGGAGCATCTCGCGGCCGAGGCGGACATCCCGCGCCGCCCGCTCGGCGGCAGGCCGCACGCCTATGTCGAGGGCCATATCGAACAGGGCCCGCGCCTGGAGGCGGAAGGGCTGGACATCGGCATCGTCACCGGTATCCAGGGCAGCCGCTGGTTCGTGGTGGAGCTGACCGGCAAGAGCGACCATGCCGGCACCACGCCGCTGCTGCTGCGGCAGGACGCGGTGCAGGACATGGTCCGCGCCATCAACGCGCTGAACATCCTGACGCAGGACCCGCGGGATGTGCTGCGCTTCACCGTCGGCCGCATCGAGGTCTCGCCCAACACCTCCAACTCGGTGGCGGAGCGGGTGCGCTTCACCATCGACCTCCGGCATCCGGAGAAGGAGGTGCTGCTGGCGCGCGGGGACGCCATCACCGGCGTGGTGCAGGCGGCGGTGCGCGGCTGCAAGGTGGCGGTGACGGAGCGCTTCCACGCCATGCCCACCACCTTCCAGCCGGAGGTGCCGGCGGCGATCGAACGCGCCGCCGCCGCGCAAGGGCTGAAGGCTGCGCGGATGCCCTCGGGCGCCTTTCACGATGCGCAGTTCCTGGTGCCGGTCTGCCCGACGGGGATGATCTTCGTGCCCTGCCGCAAGGGGGTCAGCCATCATCCGGCGGAATTCGCCCGCCCCGAGCATCTGGCGGCCGGCACCCGCGTGCTGGCGGCCGCGCTGGTGGACCTGGCGAACGGCTGAGCCGAGGCAGGTGCCTCAGCGCCTGCCCCTTCAGCGTCTGACCCTTCAGCGCCCGCCGGAGCGCTGCGCCTGCAGCTTGCCCTCCAGCCGCTTCAGCACGGCGGCGCAAGGGGCCAGCTCGGCATCGGTGAGGCCGTCCAGCAGGTCGCGCTCGATGGCCGCCAGCCGCGCCTCGATGCGGGCCACGGCGGCGCGGCCCTCCTCGCTCAGGATCAGGCGGTGGGCACGGCGGTCGGCGGTGTCGGCCTCGCGCCGCAGCAGGCCCTGGGCGCAGAGGCCGTCCAGCAGCCGGACCAGGCTTGGCCCCTCGATCCCCATCAGGGCGGCGAGGTCCTTCTGCCGCAAGCCCTCCCCGCCCCGCTGCAGCCACAACAGGGCGCGCCAGCCGGCACCGGAGAAGGCCGCCTTCTGGATCTCGGCATCCACCGCCTGACGCCAGAGCCGCCCGAGATGGAGCAGCCGCAGGCCGAAGCCCGCCCGCGGCTCCTGGTCTTGAAAGGTCATGCAGTTAGATAGGAACCTATCTATCTGCGCGGCAAGGCCTGGCCCGGAAAAGCCGGCCTCACCAGCGGCGCGGCGGCCCGCAGTCGAGATGCACGAAACCGTCACGGCGGTAGAGGCCGACGCCGCCCACCTGCATCCGCGCCGCCAGCCTGGCCACGCCATAGGGGTCGGAGCCCGGCAGCCGGAAGTCGGCGGCCATGCCCGACATGTGCAGGCTCACCGGGGAGACGCGGCTGGTGCGCAGCGCGCTGTTGCGCTCGGGCGTCCGGTAGCCGCTGGAGATCTGGTAGGCTTCCTCGCTGCCCAGGCCCTCCGCCACGGCCTGCAGCACGTCGAAGAGGCGCGGGTCCATCGGCGTCACCTCGGCCGCCGAGAGGTCGCGGAACACCCAGTCCAGCTTGTGCAGCGCCTCGCGGTCGTAGCGGCCGTCGCGGAAATAGACGCCGTCGAAGCTGTCCTCCGTCAGCACGCGCTGCACCCGCAGCCGGCGCACCGGCGGCAGCGGGGGCATGGCCTGCGCCGCGCCCGGCACGGCGGCGCAGGCCAGCAGCCCGAGACCGGCGGTGATCACCTCGCGCCGGCTCGCCATGGCCGGATCGCAGCAAGGGCAGAGATCGGGCTTGGAGCGGAAGAGCATCACTGAACCGGCGTGGTGGAGGAGGTGGAAGCGGAGCGCTGCGGGACGGCGCGCGCCGGCGTCACCTCGCGGCGCGCGACGGCGGGGGCTGGCGCCGGGCCACGCGCCAGGGGCGGCAGCGGCGGCGGCAAGGGCGCCTGCCGCGCGTCGAGCAGCTGCAGATAGGCGGCGTCCAGCCCGTAGATGTCAGGCAGGATGCGCACCTGGCCACGATCGACCAACACCGTTTCATAGGCCAGCCGCACCGGCATCGGATGCGGCAGGCCGACGAAGCTGGTCTGCCGGCTCTCCAGCGCCTTCTCCGCCCGCGCGCGATCCCAGCCGGGGATGCCGGCGAGGACGAGGTCGAGCAGCTCCATCGGCTGGCTCAGGCGGATGCATCCGGAGGAGAGCGCGCGGCCGGCGCGGCCGAACAGGTGCCGGTCGGGCGTGTCGTGCAGGTAGATGTCCAGCCCGTTCGGCATGACGAATTTCAGCCGGCCCAGGGCGCTGACGTCGCTGGCGTCCTGGCGGATCAGGTAGGGGAAGTGCTTCGGGTCCACGGCGGCCCAGTTGATCGTCATGGGGTCGATCTCGACCCGCTCGCCGCCGATCATCTGGTAGACCCGGAAGCCCTTCTCCATCATCGCGCGCGGGTCGCGGCGGAAGCGCGGCAGAAGGTCCTCGCGCGCGTTGCGCTCGGGCACGCCCCAGGGCGGATTGAACTGCACCGCCGTCATCCTGACCGCGAGCGGCGGCGTCTGGCGCTCCACCTTGCCCACGATCACCGGCATGTCCAGCAGGACGTTCGCGCCCTCCGCCACCCAGAGGCGGAACTCCGGGATGTTGACCTCCACGCGGCGGCCGGCGGCGGCCGGGGCGGCGGCACGGCGCATGTCCATCGCCACGCGGATCTGGTTCATCCAGGCCGAGGCGGGGCGGTTCAGCAGGCGCAGCGTCGCCGGGCCGACACGCCCGTCCGGCTCCAGCCCGCAGGCCTGCTGCCAGCGGCGCACCGCCGCCTCCAGGGCAGGATCATAGAGCGGGCCGGCATCCTCGGCGGCGGCCAGCGCCGGGTCCTCGGCGCGCAACCGGGCGCGCAGGGCGGGGACGCGCTGCGGGTCCTCCATGCCGGGGTCCAGCGTGTCGCCGGGCGGGATGATGGGCCAGCCGCCAGCCGCGATCCGCGCGCGGGCATGCTGCAAGGCCAGCCGCAGGGCCGGCATGTCAGGGTGCTGCAGGGCCGCGCGCTCGATGATCTCGGCGGGCTCCGCGCTGCCACGCAGGGCGGCCAGCCACTGCGGCAGGCGCTGCGCGGCGGGAGCGCGGCGGATGTCCGGCCGGCCGGGCGGTTCCGGCACGCGGCCGAGCACCAGGTCGGTCAGCGCCGCCGCGGCCGCGGCATACAGCGCCTTGACGTAGCCGCTGGCGTCACTGGCGGCGAGGGCATCGGCCGGGATATCGTAGAGGCGTGGCGACAGGCCGTCCGCATCGAGGCTGCGCAGCCGGGCCGCGAGGCGGAGCAGCGCCTCCGGCCCGGGCCGCGCCACAGGCGCCGCCGCCGGGCCGGCCAGGGCCGGCAGCGGCAGGGCTGCGGCAAGGAGAAGGGCGTTCAGGTCTCTCCGGCGCATGCGGCCCGTCATACAGGCGGCACCCCGCCGCCGCCAGTGTTGATATGCCGCTGTTACATCCCGTCGGAACGGCTTGTTTTCCCGGCAGCACCCGGCGCGCCTAGGCTTTGCCACCCTTGAGCACGCTGAACGGGTTGCGCCGGAGCGGCTCCTCCTCCTCCTCCCGCACTTCCAGGGGGAGTTCGGCGCCCGGCGCGCGCGGATAGGGATCGAGCGCCAGGGCGAGCTGCTCGGCCAGCGCCTCGCCCAGCTCCAGGAGGTCGCGCTCGGCCGGGATCTCGTCCGGCCCCTCCGGGTCCTCGCTCGGCTCCTCCCCCGCGGCCAGGAAGCGCAGGTCCACCGCCTCCTCGACGCTCTGCGCCACCGGCTCCAGCGTGACCACGCAGGACTGCACCACCCGCGCCGAGAGGTGACCGCGCACCCGGATGGCCTCGTCGCCCTCCGGACGCAGCTCCAGCTCGGCGCTGAACGCCTCGATGGCGGGGATGCCGAAGCGCCTGGCCAGGGCGGCGCATTCCGCAGGGGTGGCCTGCAGGCTCTGCCGCCGGCCCTCCTGGCCGACCGCGGCCCAGGGCAGCGTGCGGGAGAATTCGGGGGCGATGGTCATGCGGCCTCCTCCTCGGGTGCGGGGAACTGCGCCTCGCCGCGCAGCATGGTTTCAAGGCTCTGCGCCGCCAGGGCGGCATCGGCGGCGAAGGCGAGGTCGGCCAGGCGCCGCACGCCGGGCGCGTCCGCCGGGCTTTCGCCGCGCCAGACATTGCGCGCCAGCGCCGCCGCCAGCCCGGCACGGTCGCCGGCGGCGAGTGCCGCCTCATAGGCGAGCGCACGGCCGTGGAAGGCCTCCCACATGTTCTTCACCCGGCGCGCGATGGACATGTCGCCCACCCCCATCTCGCGCAGGTTGAAGTCCATGTCGGCGAACATGGCGTCGAACACCGCCTGCGCCAGCGCCGGACCGCGCGGGTCAGCATCCCCGTGCAGGCGGCGGATGAGCAGCCCGACATGCAGCGCGATCACGTCGAAGCGGCCATCCAGCGTGTCCGGCACGCCGATGCCGTCGAAAAAGGCCGGATGGCGCGCCGCCTGCACGGCGGCGGTGTAGAGTTCGAAGCCCTGCCGCTCGTGCGGCTTGCGGCGGAACAGGCCGAACAGGCCCATGGTCGGTGCGGCTCCTCGGCGGCCCTGTCGCGAGCGCCGGTTGACCCCGGTGCGGGGCGGTGGCAATCGACCGTGCAGATGGACCGCAACCCCGCCCCGGTCAATCCGAGGAGCGTCGCCTCCCGGGCCGTGCGGGATTTTCGCCAGCAAGGAATCGGGGCGCCCGTGAGCTTCAGCCGCACCACCCGCCGCATGACCCGCCCGCAACCGCGCCGCGCCGCGCGCGCCGCCCTGGTGGCCTTCGCCCTCGCCACGCCGCTGGCCGGGTGTTCCTTCTTTCAGGCCGCCCCCGTGCAGCGCGGCAACCGCGCCGATCCGGACCTGGTGGCGCAGCTGGTCCCCGGCGTGCAGACCAAGACCGATGTCGAGGCGCTGCTCGGCTCGCCCACCGCGACCGGCACCTTCGACCGCAACTCCTGGTACTACATCAGCTCGGTCACCCGCATGCAGCCGGCCGGCAACCCCTCCTCGGAGCAGCAGCGCGTCATCGCCCTCACCTTCGACGAGGGCGGCGTGCTGCGAAAGATCGAGCAGCGCGGGCCGGACGACATGCGCAACGTCAGCATGGTGGACCGCACAACGCCGGTGCCGGGCAGCGAGCGGACGCTGCTGCAGGCGCTGTTCGGCAATATCGGCCGGGTGGGCGCCGGCAATCTCGGCGCCGACACCAGCCCGGGCGGCGGCCCCGGCCGCTGAGGCTGGCGGGTTGGGGGCGGCCGCCAGGGCAGCCCCCTCCCCCCCTTCGCGGGAGAGGCGCGGGCCGCACCTCCCGGTTCTCATCCGCCAGCCTTGGGCCTCAGAGCGCCAGGCGGCGCAGCGGCATCCGCTCGGTCCGCAGCGCCTCCGGCCAGCCGATGTAGCGCTCCACCAGCACCAGCCCGACCGAAAGGCCCACTGCCGCCAGCATGGCGATCGCCACCCGCCGCGAGGGCGGCCGGTGCACCAGCCGCCACATCAGGATGCCCAGCCGCAGCAGCGGTCCCATGCCGCCTCAGCCGACGCGCCGGGTCACCGTCCGCAGGGTGACGAATTCCTCCGCCGCCGTCGGATGGATGCCGATGGTGCGGTCGAAATCCTCCTTCGTCGCGCCGGCGACGACGGCCACCGCGATGCCCTGCATGATTTCCGCCGCGTCCTCGCCCAGCATATGGGCACCGAGCACCCGCCGCGTGCGGGCGGAGACGACCAGCTTCATCAGCGTCTTGCGCGGCTGCCTGCTGATGGTGTGGCGCATCGGGGTGAAGCGGGCCAGGTAGATGTCGGTCGGCCCCTGCTGCGCCGCCGCCTCCTCCGTCAGCCCCACCGTGGCGGCCGGCGGCGAGGTGAAGATCGCCGTGGGCACGTTCTGGAAGCTGGCGCGGCGGGGGTTGCGGCCGAACAGCGTGTCAGCCAGGGCATGCCCGACCGCGGTGGCCACCGGCGTCAGGTTGAGCTGGTCCGTCACGTCGCCGATGGCGAAGATATGCGGCTGGGTGGTGGCCTGCTCGATCGTCACCGGCACGCAGCCGGACCGGCCCAGGCTGATGCCGGCCCGCTCCAGCCCCAGGCCGGCGGTGTTCGGCACCCGGCCGGTGGCGAACATCACCTGCCCCGTCTCCAGCTCCATCCCGGCATCGGTGATGACCTTCAGGCCGCCCGCCGCCTTCTCCACCCGTGTCGGCGTGTGGCCGGGATGCAGCCGGATGCCGAGGTTCAGCAGCGCCTCAGCCATCGCCTCGCGCAGGTCGCCATCCATGCCGCGCAGGGGGAGTTCCTGGCGGTAGATCAGGTCCACCTCGGCGCCGAGGCCCCGCAGCAGGCAGGCGAACTCCAGCGCGATGTAGCCGCCGCCGATCACCACGATGCGGTCGGGGCAGGATTTCAGGGTGAACAGGTCGTCCGAGACGAGGCCCAGCTCGGCGCCAGGGATCTCCAGCCGCATCGGCTTGCCGCCAACCGCGATGACGATGCGCTCGGCGGTGATCCGCTTGCCGCCCACGTCCAGCGTGTGGGCATCGATGAAGCTGGCGCGCGCCTCGAAGGTGGTGACGCCGGCATTGCCGAGCAGCCGCCCGTAGATGCCGTTCAGCCGCGCCACCTCGGCATCCCGCGCGGCGGCGAGCCTGGCCCAGTCATGCGGGCCGGCCCGCATCTCGCTCCAGCCAAAGGCCGGCGCCTCCCTGGCCCATTCGCCGTATTCGGCGGCCTGGACCATGATCTTCTTGGGCACGCAGCCGACATTGACGCAGGTACCGCCCCAGAAGCGCTCCTCCGCCACGCCCACCCGCGCGCCATGCCCGGCAGCGATGCGGCCGCAGCGCACGCCACCCGAGCCGCCGCCGATGACGAAGAGGTCGAAATCATAGTCGGGCATCGCGGCGTCCTTCTGCGGCTGGTCAGCGCAAGAAGGGCAGCCGTGAGGCTTCCGTCAAGCCACCAGGGGAGGCGCCGCCTCCCCTGGACCCCTCCGCCGGGGGGATCGTATCCCCCCGGACCCCGCCATCAGCCGCCAATACCGCCGAGCGCGAGGTATTTCGTCTCCAGATACTCCTCGATGCCGTGGCTGCTGCCCTCACGGCCCAGGCCGGACTGCTTGAAACCGCCAAACGGCGCCTCCGCCGTCGAGATGATGCCCTCGTTGATGCCGATGATGCCGTATTCCAGCGCCTCCGCCACCCGGAAGATCCGGCCCACGTCGCGCGCGTAGAAATAGGCGGCGAGGCCGAACTCGGTGTCGTTGGCCAGCCTGATCGCCTCCTCCTCCGTCTTGAAGCGGAACAGCGGCGCCACCGGGCCGAAGGTCTCCTCGCGGAAGATGATCGCGTCATGCGACACGTTGGCCAGCACGGTCGGCTGGAAGAAGTTGCCGCCCCTGTCGTGCGGCTTGCCGCCGGTGACGATGCTCGCGCCCTTGGAAAGCGCGTCGGCGATGTGGTCCTGCACCTTCTTCACCGCGTCGGCATTGATCAGCGGGCCCTGGGTGACCCCCTCCTCCATGCCGTTGCCGACCTTCAGCTTCTCCACCGCCGCCTTCAGCTTCTGGCTGAAGGCGTCATAGACCCCCTCCTGCACCAGGATGCGGTTGGCGCAGACGCAGGTCTGCCCGGTGTTGCGGTACTTGGAGGCGATGGCGCCCTGCACCGCGGCGTCCAGGTCGGCGTCGTCGAAGACGATGAAGGGCGCGTTGCCGCCCAGCTCCATCGAGGTCTTCTTGATGGTGGCGGCGCACTGCTCCAGCAGCACCCGGCCGACCTCGGTGGAGCCGGTGAAGGAGAGCTTGCGCACCAGCGGGTTGCCGGTCAGCTCCTTGCCGGTGGCGGAGGACGGGCCGGTGATGACGTTGCAGACGCCCTTCGGCATGCCGGCGCGCTCGGCCAGCACGGCGATGGCCAGCGCCGAGAAGGGCGTCTGGCTGGCCGGGCGGATCACGCCGGTGCAGCCCGCCGCCCAGCCCGGCCCGGCCTTGCGGGTGATCATGGCCGAGGGGAAGTTCCAGGGCGTGATGGCGGCGAAGACGCCGACCGGCTCCTTCGTCACCAGGATGCGGCGGCCCTTGGCGTTCTGCGGGATGATCTCGCCATCCACCCGTCGCGCCTCCTCGGCGAACCACTCGATGAAGCTGGCGGAATAGCTGACCTCGCCGCGCGATTCCGCCAGCGGCTTGCCCTGCTCGGCGGTCATGATGGCCGCGAGGTCCTCGGTATTGGCCAACATCAGCGCGGCCAGCTTCTTCAGGATGGCGGCGCGCTCGCTCGCCAGCATGGCGCGCCAGGCCGGCCAGGCGGCATTGGCGGCCTCGATGGCGCGGCGGGTCTCGGCCTGCCCCATGGCGGGCACGGTGCCGACCAGATCGCCGGTGGCGGGGTTGCGGACCTCCAGCATCTTGCCGCTGTCGGCCTTCACCCATTCGCCGTTGATGTAGTTGGCCTGCCGCAGCAGGTCGGGATCCTTCAGCGGCAGCTTGGCGATGGTGTCGAGCATGAACGGGCTCCTTCCCGGTTCGGGCCTGTCCGCCGCGGCGGCGGGCCTCGTGTGCCGGGCAGGTTAGGTCCGGTGGGCGCCGGTGTCAGCCCACCCGCTGTGCGGCCTCGCTGAAACCTGAGCGCAACGCTTGGGCGCCATGCCACGTTCGACCTCTGCCGCGGCCATGGGGCCGCACCCCTGTGCTGGAGGAAGCGATGAGTACGATCCTGCTGGTCATTATCGTTCTGCTGCTGATCGGCGCCTTGCCGACCTGGGGCTACAGCTCCGCCTGGGGATACGGCCCCTCGGGCGTGCTGGGCCTGATCCTGATCGTGCTTCTCGTGCTGCTGCTGATGGGCAGAATCTAACTCCGCTCCCGGCCCCGCCGCCTCAGCCGGCAGCGGGATCGGGGAGGCCGCTGATCGCGAGGTCCAGCGCCTCCATCAGGGCGCCGGCCTGCAGCGCGCGCGCGATCCGCCGGGCCGTGAGCAGCCGCGGCCCCGATTTCTCCAGCACCACCGCCGCCCAGATCGCGACGGCCAGCCCCGCCAGCGGCATCAGGTGCAGATAGAGCAGGATCATCACGATGCCGCCGTGGAGAGGCGCCAGCCAGGCGGTGAGCGCCACCGTCAGCCCCGAGACGATCAACCCTGCCGCGATGGTGAGGTCCAGCCGGGCCAGCCGGGTCGCCGTCGCGACCTCCTGGCGCAGGCGCGGCAAGGCGAAGCGCAGCGGGTCCTCCACCATGGGTGCGGCGCCACGGCTGGCAAGATAGCGGCGGGCAAGAAGCTCGGTATGGGTGCGGCTGGTCCTGGACATCGGCGGCAAGGAGGTCTCGTCGGAGGGAGCGGGCGCGTCTTGCTGCATTGCAGCGTAAACGCACCCCGGTCACCCTGCCAAGCGCCGGTGTGGCTCGGCGGTTTCAGGCGTGGCCCGTCATTCCACCGTCACCGCCTTGGCGAGATTGCGCGGCTGGTCCACGTCGGTCCCCTTCAGCACCGCCACGTGATAGGCGAGCAGCTGCACGGGGATGGCGTGCAGGATGGGCGCGACGAAGGGGTCCACCTGCGGCACCACCACCACCCGCTCGGCGAAGCGGCGGAGCGCCGGGGCGCCCGCCACGTCGGTGAAGGCCATGATGCGGCCGCCGCGCGCCGCCGCCTCCTGCAGGTTGGAGGCCGTCTTCTCGAAGAGCGGGCCGGAGGGGCAGAGGGCGATGACCGGCACGGCGGGGTCGATCAGCGCGATGGGGCCGTGCTTCATCTCGCCGGCGGCATAGCCCTCGGCGTGGATGTAGCTCAGCTCCTTCAGCTTCAGCGCGCCTTCCATGGCGATCGGGAAAAGGCTGCCGCGGCCGAGGAAGAGCACGTCCCGCGCCGTCGCCACCTCGCGCGCCATGGCGAGGATCCCGGCGTCGTCCTCCAGCAGGGTGGCGGCATGGCCGGGCACCTCCAGCAGGGCGGCGGTGAGCTGCGCCTCCCGCTCGGCGGAGAGCACGCCGCGGGCGCGGCCGAAGCCCAGCGCCAGGCTGGCCAGCACCGCGAGCTGCGCGGTGAAGGCCTTGGTGGAGGCGACGCCGATCTCCGGCCCCGCCACCGTCAGCAGCGTGCCGTCGCTCTCCCGGTCCATGGTGCTCTCCGAGACGTTCACCACGGAGAGGACGCGCTGGCCGCGCGCCCGCAGCAGGCGCAGCGCCGCCAGGGTATCGGCGGTCTCGCCGGACTGGCTGACCAGGATGGCGGCGCCGCCCTCGGGCAGCGGCGGGTCGCGGTAGCGCAGCTCGCTGGCGATGTCGGAATCGACGGGGATGCGCGCGACCTGCTCGATCCAGTAGCGCCCGACCTGCGCCGCCAGATAGGCCGAGCCGCAGGCGCTGAAGGTGATCCGGGGCACCGCCGCGGGGTCGAAGGGCAGCGCCGGCAGCGCCACGGCGCGGGTCGCCGGCTCGACATACTGCCGCAGCGTGTCGCCGAGCACGACCGGATGCTCGTGCAGCTCCTTCTCCATGAAGTGACGGTAGTTGCCCTTGCCCACCGCCGCGCCGGTCAGCGCGGTGAGCTTCACGGCGCGTTCCACCGGGCGGTCCTGGGCGTCGAAGAAGCGGGCGGAGCTGTCGTCCAGCACCACCCAGTCGCCCTCTTCCATGTAGGCGATGCGGCGGGTCAGCGGGGAGAGCGCCAGCGCGTCGCTGCCGACATACATCTCGCCCTCGCCGAAGCCGACGGCGAGCGGGCTGCCCTGGCGCGCGGCGATCAGCTTGCGCGGATATCCGGTGAAGATCATCGCCAGCCCGAAGGCGCCGTGGATGCGCTTCAGCGTGGCGGAAACCGCCTCCTCCGGCGTGGCGCCGCCGGCCAGCAGGTGGTCGAGCAGCTTGGCGACGGTCTCGGTATCCGTCTCCGTCTCGAACTCGACGCCATCGGCCTCCAGCTCGGCGCGCAGCTCGGCATAGTTCTCGATGATGCCGTTGTGCACCACGGAGACGCGCCCGGTGCCGTGCGGGTGGGCGTTGCGCTCGGTCGGCGCGCCATGGGTGGCCCAGCGGGTATGGCCGATGCCGGTGGTGCCCGGGAGCGGCTGCCGCTCCAGCACCTGCGCCAGGTTGGCGAGCTTGCCCTCGGCGCGGCGGCGCTCGATGTGCCCGTTCACCAGCGTGGCGATCCCGGCGCTGTCATAGCCGCGGTATTCCAGCCGCCGCAGCGCCTCCAGCAGGCGCGGCGCCGCCGCCTCCCGCCCGACCAGGCCGACAATGCCGCACATCAGGCTTTCTCCTTGGGAGGCGCGGGAGGAGTCTCAGGCGATGGCTCCGGCCGGCGGGCGGCGCGGAAGGCGGCCGCCATGCCCGGCTTCTCGGTCGGGCGGGCGCGGCCGAAGGCCATGGCATCGGGCGCCACGTCCCGCGTCAGGGTGGAGCCGGCGGCGGTGAAGGCGCCATCCCCCAGGCGGATAGGGGCCACCAAAGTGGTATGCGAGCCGACGAAGACGCCGCTGCCGATCTCGGTGCGGAACTTGCCGAAGCCGTCGTAATTGCAGGTGATGGTGCCGGCGCCGATATTGCTGCCGGCGCCCACCGAGGCGTCGCCGAGATAGGTCAGGTGGTTGGCCTTGGCGCCCTCCCCCAGCCGCGTCGCCTTCAGCTCCACGAAATTGCCGACATGCGCGCGGGCGCCGACCTCGGTGCCCGGGCGCAGCCGCGCGAAGGGGCCGATGATGGCGCCCGAGCGCACCACGCAGCCCTCCAGATGGCTGAAGGCGCGGATTTCGACGTCGTCCTCCACCGTCACGCCGGGGCCAAAGACGACGTTCGGTCCCACCGTCACGTCCTGGCCGAGCCGGGTGTCGTGCGCGAGGACGACGCTCTCCGGCTGGATCAGGGTGGCGCCGGCGTCCATCGCGGCGCGGCGCAGGCGGGTCTGCACCTCCGCCTCGGCGGCGGCCAGCTCGGCGCGGCTGTTGATGCCGCGCAGCTCGGCCTCCGGCGCCTCCACGGCCACCACCCGCTTCCCGTCCTCCACGGCCAGGGGGACGACGTCCGGCAGGTAGTACTCGCCGGCGCGGTTGTCGTTGCGCACGGCGCGCAGCCAGCGGAACAGGTCGGCGGCCGGGGCGCAGAGCACGCCGGCATTGCACAACCCGACCTGCCGCTCGGCCTCCGAGGCATCGGCGAACTCGACGATGCGGGTGACGTCGCCCGCCGCATCCCGCAGCACGCGGCCGTACTTCGCCGGGTCGGCCGGACGCATCGCCAGCAAAGCGAGGCCGGCCTCGGCGCGGGCGGCGCGCAGCCGCTCCAGGGTGGCCGTGGAGATCAGGGGATTGTCGGCGTAGAGGACGGCCACGTCGCCGGGGAAGTCGGCCAGCAGGGGGGCGGCCTGGAGCGCGGCATGGCCGGTGCCCAGCCGCTCGGCCTGCACCACGGTCACGTGCGGCGCGGCGGCGCGCTCCAGCGCCGGCATGTCGGGGCCGACGACGACCACGATGCGGTCGAACACGCCTTCGCAGGCGGCGATCAGGTGGTTCAGCATGGGGCGCCCGGCGAGCGGGTGCAGCGCCTTGGGCAGGCGGCTCTTCATCCGCGTCCCGAGGCCTGCAGCGAGCAGAATGGCAGCAGCGGACATGCCTTCGCTTGTGCCGGGGAACCCCCCCTGGGAGCAAGAGCGGTGATCGTCACTTCGCATTGCCGCGCGAAACATGGCAAAGCCGCGCACCATGCAACGCACCGTGATCTTCGACCTCGACGGCACGCTGGTGGACAGCGTGCCCGACATCCATGCCGCGCTCGACCGGCTGATGGCCGCGCGCGGGCAGCCGCCCTTCGGCCGCGCCGAGGTGACGCGCTTCATCGGCGACGGCGTGCCGGTGCTGCTCCAGCGCGCCTTCGCCGCGCGCGGCCTGCCGCCGGACCCGACCGCCCTGCCCGCCTTCCTGGCCGACTACGAGGCGAATGCGGCGGTGGAGACCTGCCCCTTCCCCGGCGTCCCGGCGGCGCTGGACCGGCTGGCCGCCGAGGGCTGGGCGATGGCCGTCTGCACCAACAAGCCCGAGGCCGCCGCGCGCCTGCTGCTGGCGGGGCTGGGGCTGGAGGCGCGCTTCGCGGCGCTGGGCGGCGGCGACAGCTTCCCCGTCCGCAAACCGGACCCGCGACATGTCCTGGCCACGCTGGAAGCGGCGGGCGGCGACCCGGCGCGGGCCGTCATGGTCGGCGATCACCACAACGACATCGCCGCCGGCCGCGCCGCCGGACTGCCGGTCGCTTTCTGCGCCTGGGGCTACGGGCTGCCCGAGATGGCGGACGGCGCCCTGGTGGCAGAGCGGGCCGAGGCGCTTCCGGCGCTGCTGGAGCGCCTGCTGCCGCGCTGAGCCTGGCGCGGCGATCAGCCCGGGCCGAGTTCCACCAGATAGGCGGTGAGGCGGCCCAGCCAGCGGCCCGGCATCTCCACCCGGACCGGCAGGATCGGCGCGCCGGGGCGTGGCCGGGCCATCCAGGCGACGCCCTCCTGCGGCTCCCGCGCATCGGCGCCGTCATCGTGCCGGAAGCCGGCGATCTGCCGGGCGATGAAGCCGCAGCGCACCGCCTCGCCGCTCCAGGCCCCGGCATGGGGCGGCAGGTAATCCCGCCCGAGGGTGCGGATGACGACATTCCCCCGTCGCCGACCGTCGAAGATGGCGGCACGATCCTCGCACCGCCCGGTGTCCTCCAGGGTGCGGCTCAGCTGCGCCAGGGCGCTCAGGGAATCGATGGTGTGGCTCTGCAGCGGCGGCGGCACCGGCTCGCGGTCCGGATCGTGCGCGGGGATCAGCCGGCGCAGCGCCGGCTGGCCGCCGGGATAATCCAGCACCACCTGACGCGGCTCGCCACGCCAGGTTCCCTCACTGGTGAAGTGGCTTGGCCGCGCGGCATCCCCGGCCCAGACGCCCTCCGCCCGGCTGGTCACCCGGCCGCTGCTGAACCAGCTCACCAGCCCGGTCAGGTGCAGGCGGGATTCGATGCGGTAGCGTGAGGGGGCGGAGAGGTCGAACAGCACTTCCGCCCGCACGATCTGAATGCCGGCGGCCTGCACCGCATAGACGGCGCGCAGCGGCTCGGCCCGCCCGGCGGCAGGGCTGCACAGCGTGGCCAGCAGGACGAGGGCGGAGCGCCAGCGCATGCATTGGAGATGGGGATGGCAGCCTTTGAAGAAAGGGGGGAAATTCCTGCTCGGGGGTCGCTTGACACCCTCCCGGCCTCCCGGTATTTCCCGGCCCACCCCGATGGGTGCGTAGCTCAGCGGTAGAGCATCGCCTTCACACGGCGGGGGTCACAGGTTCAATCCCTGTCGCACCCACCATCGGGGTCTTTCTCCTTGAAATCTGTGCCTTCCAGCTGCTGCGGCCATGCGCCTGCGCGTCTGGCGGGCTGCGCGCGCCGCAAGGGCCGGTTGGCCCGGCGGAGGGTGCCGCCGGGCCAGACCTTCAGCCAGGGGTGACCGGCGCGACAGGCGCCTGCCCCGGCCGCGGCGCCTCCGGGCCGCCGCGGCGGTGGTGATGGCGCGGGCCGCGCAGTTCCGCCGTTTCCAGCGCACCGTCGTCGTTGCGGTCGGCAGCGCGGAACAGCGCCATGGCCAGGGGCTGCACTTCCTCCATGGTCAGGCGGTCGTCGCCATTCGCGTCGGCGGCACGAAACATGGCGTCGGCGCGCTGCTGCAGGCCACGCATCGGCCGGGCCGGCGCGTTCGCAGGGCGGTTGGCCTCCCGCCGCGCCTGCAGCAAGCTGCCCAGTTCCTCGCGCGTCATGCCGCCGTCCTTGTTGGCGTCGGCCTCGGCGAAGCGAGCGGAGAGGAAGTTCAGCCCTTCCGTCTGGGTGATGCGGCCGTCCCGGTCGGCATCGGCCTGCTGCATCAGGTGGCCGGGCCCGCCGCGATGCGGGCCGGGCTGAGCCAGGGCCGGAAGCGCGGTGACGGCGAGCACGGCACCGAGCAATCCCAGACCAAGCGAGCGTTTCATGCAAGAACTCCCCAAAAGGCACGCGGCAGGTTTGCCGCATACCAGGAAGCTGGGGAGCGCATGTAACGGGCGCATTGCCCCAGCCCCCGCAAGGGGTGAGGAAATGTTACGCCCCGCTTCCGATCAGCGCGCCGGGCGCGCGGGGTTGCGGCGCACCGGCTTGCGGGGCGCCGAGGCGACGCGCACACGGCTGCCGCCATCCCCCTGCTCCACCACCGTCCGCACCCGCGCGGCCTGGCGCGACGGCTTGCCGGAAGCCACCCGGGCTGCCGGCCGGGCGGCGCGGGAGCGAAGGCGGGCCTCCACCGGCGCGGCGCGGCGCGCCACCGGCTTCGCCGCGGGGGCGGCGCGCGCCACCACCCTCGGCGCGCGGACGCGGCGCAGGGTCGCTGCCGCTGCCGTGCCGCCAACCGCCGCCATGGCCAGCCCGGCGCCCCCCCTGCCCTGGGCGACCAGGCTGCGGCCCTCGTCCACGCCCATCTGCGTGAAGCCGCGCTCGAGCAGCGCCGCCGCGTGCCGGTCGCGCTCCGTCCAGGAACTGCCGCCGAACACGCTGACGATCAGCCGTGCGCCGCCGCGCCGGGCGCTGCTGACAATGTTGAAGCCGCTGGCATCGATATAGCCGGTCTTGATGCCGTCAACGCCCTCGTAGTCCGTGAGCATGTGGTTGTGGTTGCGCAGCCTGATGCCGCCCATCCGGTGCTCGCGGGTGCCGAAATAGTGGTAGTACTCCGGGAAGTCCTGCTGCAGGCGGCGGCCCAGGGCCGCCATGTCCTGCGCGGTGGTCACCTGATCGACGTCCGGCAGGCCGGAGGCGTTGCGGAAGGTGGTGCCGCTCATGCCCAGCGCGCGGGCACGCAGCGTCATCATCTGTGCGAAACGGGCCTCGCTGCCGCCCCCCAGCGTCTCGCCGAGCAGGGTGGCGATGTCATTCGCCGACTTGGTGACGACCGCGTAGATGCAGTTCTCGACCGTCAGGCTCTGGCCTGGCCGCAGGCCAAGCTTGGAGGGCGGCTTGCTCGCCGCGTAGGGGGTCATCACCAGCCGCTGGTCCGGGCGGAGTTCGCCCCGGCGCAGGGCCTCGAAGACCAGATAAAGCGTCATCATCTTGGTCAGCGAAGCCGGATGGCGCGGCGCGGTGGCGTTGCTGCCGAACAGCATCTGCCCGCTTTGCGCATCGATCACCACGGACGAGTAGCGCGCGCTGCCGATCTGAGCGGCGGCGACGCCCGGCAGCGTAACGAGCAGGATTGCTGAGGCTGCAAGAAGCCTCAGCCGCCGGACCCCACGGGCAAGTTGCATAGATATCCCCTGAATGAGCCTCACCCCCCAGTGAAGCAGGCGTATTCTACGGTTACGAATCCGTGCATGTCATCGAGAACCGATATGGAACATCGCCTCTCCACAAGGGCTTAGCAGGAGTCCTTGGGATGCTGCTGAAGAGGGTGGCGAAGGGTTCGCGGACCGCCCCAGAAAAGTTTCTGCTGCACCGCAAAATATTGCTGGACAGACCGGAAATTCGTTGCCATACCGCTTCATGCTGCACCGCAGCAAAGCGGCCCCGGCCTGTCTGCCCCCCGTTGCGGGACGCAGCCATTCGGATGGGGGACCGTAATCTGGTGCCTCCGCCTTCCGGTGGCGGCAGCGGAGTGTGACAGAGGAGGGCAAGATGGCGAACGAGCCCAAGGCCGGCAAAGCAGCCCCGGAGAAGCCGACCATCGCGGCGGCCCCCGTCGAGAAGGCCGCCAAGGCGGTCGCCACGGTGGCTGAACCGGCGCAGGATCTGGCTGGCAAAACGATCGAGGAGAGCGGGACCCGGACCCGCACGGCAATGGAGAAGAACATGGAACAGGCGACTCGCACGGCGGACGGCTTCTACAAGGCGACCGAGGAGGCCATGGAGTTCGGCCGCGGCAACTTCGAAGCCATGACCAAGGCGACGCAGACCTATGTCAGCGGCCTGCAGGAGCTGAGCAAGCAGGCCTTCGCCGCGATGCAGGCCCTGAACGAGCAGGCGGTGCAGAACGCCCGCGCGATGGCCGCGGTGAAGAGCCTCAAGGAGGCTGCCGACCTGCAGTCGACCTTCGCCAAGGCGCAGCTCGAGAAGTCCATGACCGAGGCGACGAAGCTGAGCGAGGCCGCCTTCAAGCTCGCTGAGCAGTCCGCCGCCCCGGTTGCCGCGCGCATGACGCTGGCGATGGAGCGGATGACCCGCCCCGCGGCCCTGGTCTGACACGGCTTTCCGGGAGTGCCATGGCGCGCTCCCGGCCCCGCGCCCGCACCGGGCGCCCGGCGGCAGCGCCAGCTCTGCCGCTGCCCCGCCCCGCCGCTCGGGCAACGGCACTCTTTTCTCCCCTTTAAATGCGGCTTTTCCTGCGCCTTTGATGCGCTCGGCCCTTCACCTCGGCGCCGCCGCTCCGATATCTTAGCGTGACGGGGCATCCCGGGGGCGACGGCCCGGGCCAATCGGCGCCGCCGCCCCGCCCTCTCCAGGTGAACGGAGAGCCCCTTCAGGTGCAGCAGACAAACCGGCAGGCCCGCGACAGCGACATGACGGATCAGGATAGGCGCCCCGACCAAGACCCGGAGCGGAATGGAATGGGCGGCGCGGGACAGGGCGGCACGGGTGGCCAGGACGGGACGAACACGGGTGTCGTCGTCAAGGCCAAGCCGCGCACCCGCAAGCCCGCGATGTACAAGGTGTTGATGCTGAACGACGACTACACGCCGATGGAGTTCGTCGTCCATGTGCTGGAGCGCTTCTTCCAGAAGAACCGGGAGGAGGCCACGCGCATCATGCTGCATGTCCACCGCCGGGGTGTCGGGGTCTGCGGCGTCTTCACCTATGAGGTGGCCGAAACCAAGGTCACCCAGGTGATGGACCTGGCCCGCCAGAACCAGCACCCGCTGCAATGCACCATCGAGAAGGAGTAGGCCGCGCCGGAATCGGCGAAAAGGCATGCAGGCGGCCATCGTCTGCGTGTAACGTGCTGAAACTTGCTGTCCCCTCTCGTCGTCTTAAGGGAGTGGAACCACATATTCGGTATCGTGGGTCGTAAGATCCTGTCTCTTCGGTGCCGGCCCCTTCACCTGCCGGCACCGTTCCTGGAAGGGGAGCGTCAAACGCATGCTGTCCCGCAACCTTGAGCAGACGCTCCATCGTGCCCTGGGGCTAGCCAACGAGCGCCGGCACGAATATGCCACGTTGGAACACCTTCTGCTTGCCCTGGTCGACGACATCGACGCCGCCACCGTGCTGCGCGCCTGCGGGGTCGATCAGGAGAAGCTGAAGCGTGACCTCTCCGAGTTCCTCGACAAGGACCTCGCCGGTCTGGTGACCGAGCGCGGTGGCGACCCGAAGCCGACCGCCGGCTTCCAGCGCGTCGTCCAGCGCGCCGCCATCCATGTCCAGTCCTCCGGCCGCGACGAGGTGACCGGCGCCAACGTGCTCGTCGCGCTGTTCAGCGAGCGCGAGAGCCACGCCGTCTATTTCCTGCAGCTGCAGGACATGACCCGGCTGGACGCGGTGAACTTCATCAGCCATGGCATCGCCAAGGCCCCGGGCCGCTCCACCAGCCGTCCCGTGCAGGGCTCCCCGCCCAGCGGGCCGAGTGCCGAGGAGCCGGGCGAGAAGGAGGAGAAGCCCTCCGGCCGCCGCGGCCAGGACGCGCTGTCGAACTACTGCGTCAACCTCAACAAGAAGGCGCAGCAGGGCAAGGTCGACCCGCTGATCGGGCGCGACTCCGAGATCGAGCGCACCATCCAGATCCTCTGCCGCCGCACCAAGAACAACCCGCTCTATGTGGGTGACCCCGGTGTGGGCAAGACCGCCATCGCCGAGGGCCTGGCCAAGCGCATCATCGAGGGCGACGTGCCGGAGGTGCTGGCCAAGTCCACCATCTACGCGCTCGACATGGGCTCGCTGCTGGCCGGCACCCGCTACCGCGGCGACTTCGAGGAGCGGCTGAAGGCCGTCGTGGCCGAGCTGGAGCAGCAGCCGGGCTCGATCCTGTTCATCGACGAGATCCACACCGTGATCGGCGCCGGGGCGACCTCCGGCGGTGCGATGGACGCCTCGAACCTGCTGAAGCCGGCGCTCGCCCAGGGCACGCTGCGCTGCATGGGCTCCACCACCTACAAGGAGTACCGGCAGCACTTCGAGAAGGACCGCGCGCTGGTCCGCCGCTTCCAGAAGATCGACGTCAACGAGCCGACGGTCGAGGACGCGGTGAAGATCCTGACCGGCCTCAAGACCAACTACGAGAAGCACCACAAGGTCAAGTACACGCCGGAAGCCATCCGCGCCGCGGTCGAGCTCTCGGCCAAGTACATCCATGACCGCAAGCTGCCGGACAAGGCGATCGACGTCATCGACGAGGTCGGCGCCTCCCGCATGCTGCAGCCGGAGGGGAAGCGGAAGAAGACCGTCACCCTGAAGGATGTGGAGGATATCGTCGCCAAGATCGCGCGCATCCCGCCCAAGAGCGTCTCCACCGACGACAAGGAGACGCTGCGGAACCTGGAGCGCGACCTGAAGGCGATGGTCTTCGGCCAGGACAAGGCGATCGAGGCCCTCTCCGCCGCGATCAAGCTGTCCCGCGCCGGGCTGCGCGACCCGGAGAAGCCGATCGGCAACTACCTGTTCAGCGGCCCCACCGGCGTCGGCAAGACCGAGGTGGCCAAGCAGCTCGCCAAGACGCTCGGCATCGAACTGACCCGCTTCGACATGTCCGAGTACATGGAGCGGCACAGCGTCAGCCGGCTGATCGGCGCGCCGCCGGGCTATGTCGGCTTCGACCAGGGCGGCCTGCTGACGGATGCCGTGGACCAGCACCCGCATTGCGTGCTGCTGCTGGATGAGATCGAGAAGGCCCACCAGGACCTCTACAACATCCTGCTGCAGGTGATGGACCACGGGAAGCTGACCGACCACAACGGCAAGACGGTCGATTTCCGCAACGTCATCCTGATCATGACCACCAATGCGGGCGCCGCCGACATGGCCAAGTCCGGCATCGGCTTCGGCCGGCAGACGCGCGTGGGCGAGGATGAGGAGGCGGTGAAGCGCCTGTTCACCCCGGAGTTCCGCAACCGCCTGGACGCCGTCGTGCCCTTCAGCGGGCTGACGG
Source organism: Roseomonas sp. E05 (assembly GCF_030063475.1). GTDB lineage: Bacteria > Pseudomonadota > Alphaproteobacteria > Acetobacterales > Acetobacteraceae > Pseudoroseomonas. The sequence continues at coordinate 11,401 of NZ_JASIRT010000014.1, read as the reverse complement.
CGGAGATCGTGGGCAACGTGGTCGAGAAGTTCGTGATGCAGCTGGAGGCCCAGCTTGCGGATCGCAACGTCACGATCGAGCTGTCCTCGGCGGCCAAGGAATGGTTGGCGGAGAAGGGCTACGACCCGCTCTACGGCGCCCGGCCGCTGGCCCGCGTGATCCAGGAATACGTCAAGAAGCCGCTGGCCGAGGAGCTGCTCTTCGGCAAGCTGGCCAAGGGCGGCGCGGTGCGCGTCGGCAAGAAGGACGACGAGCTGACCTTCGAGTTCATCGAGGCGCCGCTGCCCGCCCTGCCGAAGCCCGATGACGGGCCGGATGGCGAGAACGAGCATGCCCCGGAGGCGGCGGGCTGAGCGCCCTCCCCCCAAGGGGCTAAGGCGTGGCCTGAGACAGGAACGGCCCGGTGGCACCCGCCCCGGGCCGTTCCGCATTCCTGCGGCGCGGCTTGGCACGCTCGGCGCCCGCCGTTACCCTCCGGCCCCATCGTCTTCGGTGGCCGCGCAGCCAAAGCGCGCCGGCTGCCCCGGGAGGTTCCTGCCATGAACGCCTTCACGTCCCCGCGCCGCCGCCCCATGCGCGTCGCCATCGCCGGCTTCGGCGCCATCGGTGGCCGCGTCGCCGCGGCGCTGGATGAGGGCATTCCGGGCTTCGAGCTGGTCGCCGTCGCGGCGCAGGACAAGGGCAAGGCGGCGCGGCGGATGGAGGGGTTGCGCCACCCGGTCCCGGTGCTCGACATCGCCGAGCTGGAGCCGTTGGCCGACCTGGTGATCGAATGCGCGCCCGCCGCGCTGCTGCCCGCCATCGCCGAGCCCTTCCTGCGGGCGGCGAAGTCGGTGGTGGTGCTCAGCGTGGGCGCGCTGCTGGCGCAGGAGCATCTGGTCGCCCTGGCGCGGCAGCATGGCGGGCAGATCATCGTGCCGACCGGGGCGTTGCTCGGGCTGGACGCCGTTGCCGCCGCCGCCGAGGGGCAGATCGAATCGGTGCGGATGGTGACGCGCAAGCCGGTGCGCGGGCTGGTGGGCGCTCCCTACCTTGTCGAGCACAACATCCGCATCGAGGATATCCGCGAGCCGATGCGGGTCTTCCAGGGCACCGCGCGGGAGGCGGCGAAGGGCTTCCCGGCCAACCTCAACGTCGCGGTGGCGCTCTCCCTCGCCGGCATCGGGCCGGACCGCACCATGCTGGAGATCTGGGCCGACCCGGATCTGCAGCGGAACACCCATCGTATCGAGGTGGAGGCGGATTCGGCGCGCTTCAGCATGTCCATCGAGGGCATCCCGAGCGAGAACCCGAAGACCGGGCGGATCACCCCGCTTTCGGTCATCGCCTGCCTGCGCAAGATGACGGCGCCGCTGCGGGTGGGCACCTGAGCCTCCCTTGACCACGGGGGCCGGGCGGCGGAACGTCGGCCCCCTTCCTGATTCGAGGTTCCGCCCATGTCTGATGCCCTCCCCACCCTGCGCGCCGTGCTCTCCGCCACCGAGGGCAGCAGCGCGGCGGCGGAGGCGAATGCGCTGCTCGCCAGCCCGGCCTTCGCCCGCCTGCAGGCGGCGCTGGACGCCGACCACGACAACTTCGTCGAGCAGCTCGTCACGCTCACCGAGATCCCCTCCCCGCCCTTCGGTGAGGCCAGGCGCGCGGCCGCCTATGCCGAGCTGCTGCGCGGCCAGGGGCTGCAGGAGGTGGAGACGGATGCCGAGGGCAACGTCACGGCCTATCGGCCGGGCACCGACCCGGAGGCGGGGGTGATCGTGCTCTGCTCGCACCTCGACACGGTGTTTCCCGCCGGCACCGATGTGACGGTGAAGCGCGAGGGCACCATCCTGCGCGCCCCCGGCGTGGGCGACAACACGCGCGGCCTGGCGGTGCTGCTGGCCATCGCCCGCGCGCTGGACGCCGCCGAGATCCGCACCCGCGCCGGCATCCTGCTGCTGGCCTCGGTGGGCGAGGAAGGCGCCGGCGACCTGCGCGGCGTGAAGGCCTTTTTCCAGGCGAACCGCTGGCGGGACCGGGTGGCCGGCTTCATCGCGCTGGACGGGCTGAACCCGGCGCGGCTGGTGCACGGCGCGGTGGGCAGCAAGCGCTACCGCGTCACCTTCCGGGGCCCCGGCGGGCATTCCTTCGCCGCCTTCGGCCTGGTGAACCCGGCCTTCGCCATGGCGCGCGCCATGGACGACCTCGGGCGCATCCGCGTGCCGGCCTCGCCCAAGACCACCTTCTCGATCGGGCGGATGGGCGGCGGCACCTCGATCAACGCCATCCCCGAGGAAGCCTGGATGGAGGTGGACCTGCGCTCAGCCTCGGCCGAAGTGCTGGCTTCGCTGGAGGAGCGCTTCCTCGCCATCCTGCCGCAGGCGGCGGCGGCCGAGGATGCGGCGCGCGACACCAAGCGCGGCAGGATCCGCGTCGAGGTGAAGCAGATCGGCGACCGGCCGGCCGGCACCACCTCCACGGAGTCCCGCATCGCCCGGATCGCCTCGGCCGTCATCGCGGCGCAGGGCTACGAGCTGGCCTATGAGGCCTCCTCCACCGACAGCAACATCCCGATCAGCCTGGGGCTGCCGGCGGTCACCATCGGCACGGGCTGCGCAGGCGACCGGGCGCACTCGCTGGAAGAGTGGATCGATGTGGAGAAGGGCGCCAGCGTGAAGGGCGTTGCCACCGCCGTGGCCAGCATCCTCCTCGCGGCGGGGGTGGCGACCAACTGAGTGGACCGAAGAAGGCGGGGGAGAATGAATTCTCCCCCGCGCCCCCTCTTCTTCTCTCTATCAGTTTGTTGCGCTGACGGCGCGCGCTCGCGCCGGGGCTGCATCAGCCCCGGCGACTGCCACCATCTGACAGAAAAAAGATGGGGGGTTCGGGGGGAACTCCTTCCCCCCGACCTTTTCCCTCACCCGCGCCCGGCGGCCTCCCGCCGGGCCATCCAGGTGGCGGAGGCGAAGATGACCGCCGCGCCGGCGTAGGTTGTCCAGCCCGGCACGTCGCCGAACAGCAGGAAGCCGAGCAGCGCCGCCCAGGCGAGGTCGAGGAACTTCACCGGCTGGGTGGCGGAGACGTCGGCCAGCCGGAAGGCTTCGGTCAGGCACCAGTGGCCGAAGCTGCCGAGCAGCCCGGCCACCACGAACCAGCCGAGCTGGGCCGGCGTCGGCCAGATCCAGAGCGGGAGGGCGAAAGGCAGGGTGAACAGCGAGATGGTGATGGCCTGCCACATCACGATCACCTCCGGCCGGTCCCGCCGGGTCAGCGCCTTGGTGATCAGGAAGGAGGCGGCGAAGAGCGGGGAGGAGGCAAGCATCATCAGCGTCCATCCGCCGCCGCCGGAGAGCTTCGGGCCCAGCACGATGGCGACGCCGACCAGCCCGACCGCCGCCGCCACCCAGCGGGAGAGCACCACCTTCTCCTTCAGGAAGACCACGGCGCCGAACATGATGAAGATCGGCCCGGTGAAGCCGAGCGCCGTCACATCGGCCAGGGGAATATGCGGCAGGGCCAGGAACCAGAGCAGCAGCCCCGCCGTGTGCACCACGCCGCGCCAGAGCTGGCCCGAGAGGCCGTTCGGCGCGAAGGCCGTCAGGCCCTGCCGCCAGAGCAGCGGCAGCATCACCGCGAAACCGAAGACGTAGCGCAGGAACTGGGCCTGGAAGGGCTCCATCTCGCGCGTCATGCCGCTCATCAGCCCGTTCAGCAGACAGAAGCTGAGGCCGGAAAGGGCCATCCAGGCCATGCCCCGGAGCGTGGGGGAAAGGCGGGCCCAGAAGCTGCCCAGGCGCAGCGGCAGGCCCCTCAGGGCCAGCGGGCGGGCAACGTGTTGCGACATGGGTGACGTGTCCGGCATTTCCGTGGCGCGGCGTCCGGCCGCGCCGCGCCAGCATGGCGCCAGCCCGACCGTTGCGCCAGAGGAAAGGACGCCTCCGCGTGCCGGCCTCAGGCCCCGGGGTATCGGATCGCCACCACCTCAACCTCCTCCGGACCGTTCGGCGTGCGGATGCGCACCAGATCGCCGACCCGCGCCTTCAGCAGCGCCCGCGCCACCGGCGAGACCCAGGAGATGCGGCCCTGCTCGGCCTCCGCCTCGTCCACGCCGACGATGGTGACGGTGACCTCCGAATCGTCCTCCCGCGCATAGGTGACGGTGGCACCGAAGAAGACCTGGTCGCGCCGGGCCTGCGCCGCCGGGTCCACCACCTGCACCCGCTCCAGCCGCTTGCGCAGGAAGCGGACGCGGCGATCGATCTCGCGCAGGCGGCGCTTGCCGTACTGGTAGTCGGCGTTCTCGCTGCGGTCGCCGAGGCTGGCGGCCCAGGAAACGATCTCCACCACCTTCGGCCGCTCCTCGTTCCAGAGCTGGCGCAGCTCGGCCTGGAGCGCCGCATGGCCGGCGGGCGTCATGTAGAAGGGCGTGCCGGGCGGCAGGCCGGGCGGCGCGTCGTCCTCGTCGTCCTCGTCCATCGGCGGGCTCCTCCTGCGGGTCTGGCGGCGCGGTTAACGCGGGATGGCCAGCCCGCGCAATACAGGCAAGACTGCCGGGCCATGCCGCAGATCCCGACCCTCGACAGCCCCCTCCCCGATCCCGTCGCCGCCGGCCATCTCGATGTCGGCCAGGGCCACCGCCTGGCCTGGTGGGAATATGGCCGCGCCGATGCGCCGCCCGTGGTGTTCCTGCATGGCGGCCCGGGCGCCGGCAGCAACCCCTCGGTGCTGCGCAGCCTCGACCTCTCGCAATGGCGCGTGCTGCGCTTTGACCAGCGCGGTTGCGGCGATTCCACGCCCCATGCCAGCACCGAGGCCAATACCACCGCCCATCTGGTCGCTGACCTGGAGCGGCTGCGCGCGCATTTCGGCGTGCCGGCCTGGGCGGTGATGGGCCATAGCTGGGGCTCCTGCCTCGGCCTCGCCTATGCGCAGGCGCACCCGGAGCGCGTCACGGCGCTGCGCCTCTCCGGCATCTTCACCGCGCGCAAGCAGGAAGTGGCGTGGTGGTTCCACGGCGTACGCAGCCTCTTCCCCGATCACTGGGCGGAGTTCGCCGCCCATGTTCCCGAGGCCGAGCGCGGCGACCTGCTCGCGGCCTACCACCGCCGGCTGATGAACCCCGACCCGGCGGTGCACATCCCCGCCGGCATCGCCCTGCGCGGCTTCTCCGCCCGCACCCAGACCTTCCGCCCCGACCCGGCGCATATCGCCAACCTGACCGAGCCGGCGAAGGCGCTGGCCGTGTCGCGCCTCTTCACCGACTACTGCATGCACGGCGCCTGGCTGGAGGAAGGGCAGCTTCTGCGCGAGGTCGGGCGCATCCGGCATATCCCCGCCGCCATCGTCCAGGCGCGCTACGACGTGGTGACGCCCGCCGTCACCGCGTTCGAGCTGCATCAGGCCTGGCCGGAAGCCGATTTCACCATCGTCAACGACGGCAACCACACCACCGGGGAGCCTGAGGTGCACGCGGCGCTCTACACCGCGGCGGCGCGGCTGCGGGAACGCATCGGATAGGAAGCTCGGGGGAAAGAATTCCCCCGAACCCCCTTCTTTTTTCTGTCGGTTCAGGGCAGCCGGCGCTGCAAGCTGACAAAAAGAAGAAGAGGAAGCCCGGGGGAGAATTCATTCTCCCCCGGCTCTGCCCTTGGAGGGCCGGAGGGTCAGCCCTCCAGCTCCTCCCGCAGCATCTCCAGCTCCAGCCAGCGCTCCTCGGCCTCGGCCAGGGCGGTTTCGGTCCTGCCCAGCAGTTCCGTCGCCTTGTCGAAGCGCGCGCGGTCCCGGCTGTAGAGGTCCGGGTCGGCCAGGATCTCCTTCAGCTTCGCCGCCTCGGCCTCCAGTTTCTTCATGCGCGCCGGCAGGGTTTCCAGCTCGTGCTGGTCCTTGAAGGAGAGCTTCTTGCGGACGGCCGGCGCGGCGGCGGAGGCGGGCTTCGGCGTGGCGGGGCCGCGGGCGGGCTCGCCACGGGCGCGCACGCCATGGCCGCGCTGCGCCACCATGTCCGAATAGCCGCCGGCATAGTCCTGCCAGCGCCCCTCGCCTTCCCAGGCGATGACGTTGGTCGCCACGCGGTCGAGGAAGTCGCGGTCGTGGCTGACCACGATCACCGTGCCGGAATACTCGGCGATCTGCTCCTGCAGCAGGTCGAGCGTCTCCAGGTCGAGGTCGTTGGTGGGCTCGTCCAGCACCAGCAGGTTGGAGGGCGTGGCAAAGGCGCGCGCCAGCAGCAGGCGCCCACGCTCACCGCCCGAAAGGGCCGAGACCGGCGTGCGGGCCTGCTCCGGCAGGAACAGGAAGTCCTTCATGTAGCCGATCACGTGGCGTGGCTGGCCGTTCACCCAGACCTGATCGCCGCGCTTGCCGGTCAGCGCCTCGGAGAGCGTGGTGTTCGGGTCCAGCGCCTCACGCCGCTGGTCGAGCGTCACCATGGCGATGCCGGTGCCGAGGCGGATCTCGCCGCTGTCCGGCGCCAGGGTGCCGGTCAGCATGGAGAGCAGCGTCGTCTTGCCCGCGCCATTGGGGCCGACGATGCCGACCCGGTCGCCGCGCAGGATGCGGGTGGAGAAGTCGCGCACCACCATTCGGTCGCCATAGGACTTGGAGATGCTGTCGGCGGCGGCGACCAGCGTGCCGGAGCCCTCGCCCTCCGCCACCGCCATCCTGACCCCGCCCTGGGCGGCGCGACGCTCCCGCCGCTGCTGGCGCAGCCCGGCCAGTTCCGCCACGCGGCGGACGTTGCGCTTGCGCCGGGCGGTGACGCCGTAGCGCATCCAGTCCTCTTCGCGGGCGATCTGCCGGTCGAGCTTGTGCGCCTCCTGCTCCTCCTGCTCCAGCACCGCGTCGCGCCATTCCTCGAAATGGGCGAAGCCGCGGGCGAGGCGCCGCGTGGTGCCGCGGTCGAGCCAGAGCATCTCCCGCGTCATCGTCTCCAGGAAGCGGCGGTCGTGGCTGATCAGCACCAGCGCCGAGCGCATGGCGCCGATCTCCTGCTCCAGCCACTCGATGGCGGGCAGGTCGAGGTGGTTGGTCGGCTCGTCCAGCAGCAGGATGTCGGGGGACGGCGCCAGCACGCGGGCCAGGGCGGCGCGGCGGGCCTCGCCACCGGAGAGGTTGGCCGGCGCCTCCTCGCCGGTCAGGCCGAGCTGCTCCAGCAGATAGCGCGCGCGGTAGGGGTCGTCGCCCGGCGCGAGGCCGGCCTCGACATAGGCGAGCACATTGGGGAAGCCCGCGAGGTCCGGCTCCTGCTCCAGGTAGCGCAGCGTGGCGCCAGGCTGGACGAAGCGCGTGCCGCCATCCGCCTGCGCCAGGCCGGCGGCGATCTTCATCAGGGTGGACTTGCCCGAGCCGTTGCGGCCGATCAGCGCCAGCCGCTCGCCCGGAGAGACGGAGAGGGTCGCGCCCGTCAGCAGCGGCGTGGTGCCGAAGCCGAGGCGGATGTCCTGGAGCATAAGGATCGGAGGGGCTGCCATGGGCTGCTGCGTGATGCGCCGCGGCCAGGGCGTCAAGCCCTGCCACGCCCATCGCATTTTTGAGCGGCTTCTCGGCGGCGGGCCGTCAACCGGCAGGCGACGGCGCGGGCATTGCGCGCTAGAGAGGAAACCCCCGTGACACCGGGAGGGAGAAGGCTTTGGACGAGGTTGATTGCATCGTCATCGGCGCCGGCGTGGTCGGCCTGGCGGTGGCGCGGCAGATGGCGCTGGCCGGGCGGGAAGTCCTGGTGCTGGAAGCGGCCGAGGGGATCGGCACCGAGACCTCGTCGCGCAACAGCGAGGTCATCCACGCCGGCATCTACTACCCGAAGGACAGCCTGATGGCGCGCTTCTGCGTCGAGGGCAAGAGGAAGCTCTACCGGTACTGCGCCGAGCGCGGCGTGCCGCACCAGGACTGCGGCAAGCTGATCGTGGCCACGAATGAGGAGGAGCAGGGCAAGCTCGCCTCCATCCAGGCGCGCGCCGCCGCCAATGGCGTGCCGGACCTGCGGCTCGTCAGCCGCGAGGAGGCCCTGGAAATGGAACCGGCGCTGGCCTGCGTCGCCGCGCTGGTCTCGCCTTCCACCGGCATCATCGACAGCCACGCCTACATGCTGGCGCTGCAGGGCGATGCCGAGAATGCGGGCGCGATGTTCGTCTTCCACAGCCCGGTGCTCGGCGGGCGGCTGCTGCCGGAGGGGGGGGCGGAGATCCGCGTCGGCGGCGCCGAGCCGATGGAACTGCGCTGCCGCACGCTGATCAATTCCGCCGGGCTGTACGCGCCGAAGCTGGCGGGCAGCCTGGAGGGGATGCCGGCCGCGCATGTGCCGCCCACCTACTACGCCAAGGGCAACTACTTCACCCTGGCGGGGCGCTCGCCCTTCTCCCGCCTGATCTATCCGGTGCCGGTGCCGGGCGGGCTGGGCACGCACCTGACCATCGACCTCGGCGGCCAGTGCCGCTTCGGGCCGGATGTCGAATGGGTGGACCATGTCGACTATGAGGTGGACCCGAAGCGTGGCGATAGCTTCTACGCCGCCATCCGCCGCTATTGGCCCGGCCTGCCGGAGGGCGCGCTGCAGCCCGGCTATTCCGGCATCCGCCCGAAGATCGTCGGGCCGAAGCAGGCGGCGCAGGACTTCGTGGTGCAGGGGCCGGCGGTACACGGAATCGCGGGGCTGGTGAACCTGTTCGGCATCGAATCGCCGGGGCTGACCGCCTCCCTCGCCCTCGCCGACCATGTCAGCGAGATGCTGGCGACCGAGATGGCCTGAGCCCTCACGGCTCCAGCAGGGCGGGCGCGGCGCGGACGGCGGCGTCGAGCAGCGCCCGCACCTTGCCGGAGAGCAGCCGCGCATCCGGGAAGAGCGCATGCACCGGCACCGGCGCGGTGGCGAACTCCGGCAGCAGCCGCACCAGCCGCCCCGCCTCGATGTCGGCCCGCGCCTGCCAGGCAGGGGTCAGGATCACCCCCTGCCCCGCCAGCGCGGCGACATAGAGCGCATCGGCACTGTCCGAGACGAGCCTGCCCCGCACCGCCGCCACCTGCTCGGCGCCGCTGGCATCCCGCAGGCGCCAGCGCTGCGGATTCGCGAGCCGGGTGAAGACCAGAGCCTCCACCCGTTCGAGGTCGGCGGGCGTGCCGACCGGGCCATGCCGCTCCAGATAGGCCGGGGCGCAGCAGAGGATACGGCGGAAGCTGCCCAGGCGCCGCGCAACCAGGCTGGAATCGGCCAGCACGCCGGTGCGGATGGCGAGATCGAAGCCCTCCTCCGCCAGATCCACCGGGCGGTCGTTGAGGGAAAGCTCCGCGGCGGCCCTGGGATGCGCCGCGATGAAGGCCGCCACCAGCGGCGCGGCGAAGCGCAGCCCGAAGATGACCGGCGCCGTGACCCGCAAGGTGCCGGAGACGGTCGCCGTATCGCCGCCGAGCGCCGCCTCGGCCGCCTCCATCTCCGCCAGGATGCGCCGGCAATGGATGTGCCAGGCGCGGCCTTTCTCGGTCAGTTGCAGGCCCTGGCTGCTGCGCCGGAGCAGCCGTGTCCCGAGCTGCGCCTCCAGCGCCGCCACCTTGCGCGAGAGCGTGGAGACGGGAATGCCCAGGCGTCGGCTCGCGGCGGAGAAGCCACCGGCCTCCGCCACCGCGCTGAACAGCGTCATCGCCTCGAACCGGTCCATGGCCTGCCTTCCTGCCGTTTCCCGGAATCCGGGAAGCCGCTTTCCATGACCCGTCAATGACGGGGAAGTGCCGCGCGGCCTAGCCTGGACCATCGTCCTGAACAAGAACGCCACCCCGGCGGAGCCAAGAATGCGTCCCGAGAGCCTGCGCCACGACTCCCTCGCCTCCCGACTGATGAGCGCCGAGGAGGCCGCTCAACTGATCCGCCCCGGCGCCGTGGTCGGCCTCAGCGGCTTCACCCGCGCCGGCGACGCCAAGGCGGTGCCCGCGGCCCTCGCCCGCCGCGCCGAGAAGGAGGAACTGCGGCTCACTCTCGCCACCGGCGCCTCGCTCGGCCACGGCACCGACGGCGCGCTGGCCCGCAGCGGTGCCCTCGCCCGCCGCTACCCCTTCCAGGTGGACCCGGAGATGCGCCGCGCCATCAATGCCGGCGAGATCCTCTATCTCGATCACCACCTTTCCGAGACGGCCGACCTCATTCGCGCCGGCCACCTGCGCCCGCCGGAGGTCGCCATCATCGAGGCCGTCGCGGTGCATGGGCATGGCATCGTGCCCACCACCTCGGTCGGCAACTCGGCGGCTTTCCTGCAGCACGCCTCCAGCGTCATCGTCGAGCTGAACGCGGCGCAGTCGCCGGCGCTGGAAGGGGTGCACGACATCGCCACCCCGGCCGCCTGGGGCGCGCGGCTGCCGATCGGCATCCTGGAGCCCGCCGACCGGATCGGCCTGCCCTATCTGCCCCTCGACCCGCGCAACATCGTGGCCATCGTTCCCACCGACCTGCCGGACAGCCCCGCCACGGTGGAGGCGCCGGACGCCACCACCGGTGCCATCGCCGGGCATCTGCTGGAGTTCCTGGCCCGCGAGGTGCGGCAGGGGCGGCTGACCGAGGCCCTGGCACCCCTGCAGGCCGGCATCGGCAGCGTGGCGAATGCGGTGCTCTCAGGCTTTGCCCAGGGACCCTTCACCCAGCTCACCATGTTCAGTGAGGTGCTGCAGGACAGCACCTTCGACCTGATGGATGCCGGGCGGCTTCTCTTCGCCTCCGCCTCCTCGATCACGCTGGGCCAGCGGCAGGACGTGCTGCGCGACTTCGGCCGCTACCGCAGCCGGGTGGTGCTGCGGCCGCAGGAGATCACCAATGCCGCCGAGGTGCTGCGCCGGCTCGGCGTCCTCGCCCTGAACTCGGCGCTGGAGGTGGACATCTACGGCAACGTCAATTCCACGCATGTGAACGGCTCGGCCATGCTCAACGGCATCGGCGGCTCGGGCGACTTCGCCCGCAATGCGCGGCTCTCGGTCTTCGTCACGCCTTCCACGGCGAAGGGGGGTGCGCTCTCCTGCATCGTGCCGATGGCCAGCCATGTGGACCACGGCGCGCAGGACCTGGACGTGCTGGTGACGGAGCAGGGCCTGGCCGACCTGCGCGGCCTGGCCCCGCGCGAGCGGGCCGAGGTGATCATCGCCAACTGCATGCATCCCGCCTTCCGGCCGCTGGCACGCGACTACTTCCGCGCCGCCTGCCGCCGCGGCGGCCATGCCCCCCACCTGCTGGAGGAGGCGCTGAGCTGGCACCTGCGGGCGCAGCGGACGGGCAGCATGCTGCCGCCCGCGCAGCGCCTCGCGGGGTGAGGCGTCAGTCCCGCCTGTCGTCGTTGAGCGGGTTGCCTGTACCGAACCACTTGGAGCGGACGGCGTTGTAGTATTCCTCCATGTCGTACTGTGCGACGGGGAGGGCGAGGTCGCGGGCGGTGAGGCGTCCGACGGCGGCGGCCAGGTT
>NZ_JASIRT010000013.1 GCF_030063475.1 Roseomonas sp. E05 | reverse complement strand
GGCTATGACTTGCGGGTCGCCATCGAGCGCCTGTGGGAGCGGCAGGCGGCGGCCGAATGAAGTAGCGGGGGCGGCATTACTGCCGCCCCCGCCATCAACACGTTAAGCTAGTGGCTGGGGATGAAGTCCCCGGCCTTTCTCAGTCCTTCGGCCGCCACTCGGGCGGCAGCGGGTTCCGCATCCGGAACTCGTCCGTGAAGATCAGCCGGCGCCGCAGCTCGCGGATCGTCCTCTTGCCGACGAAGTTGTTGAAGATGTTGTCGCCATGCGGGCGCTTGTCGAGAATGAGCCGGTACATGTCCTCGACATCCTCGCGCGTCACCAGCCGGTCCTCGTCAAAGCGCTTGGAGGCATGGGCAGCGAACATCTCGTCGAACTTCTCGGCGCGGAAGCGGCGCAGCCCCTCGGCGCCGCGGCTCTGGATCTGCGCCACCTCCGCCGGGCTGATGGGCGCGAGATGAACATCCTCCCGGTCCACCCACTTCATGTCGCGGAAGCCGTGGCGGTCGAAGCTCGCGGCGTTGAAGTGCACGCCCTTCTCGCCGATGTAGCGGGCGAAGCAGACATCGGTGCGAAGCCGCGCCAGGCCCAGCTCGGCACAGGCCTGCGACTTGAAGGCGTCCTGCGAGGTGGCATTGGTGGCGAACTCGCTGTCGCGCATCAGCTCATAGAGGCGGAAATGGTTGCGCGCGCCGTAGTCCCGCCCCTCCAGCACCTTGTAGAAACCGGCCAGCCTGGCATCGATCCTGCGCCAGGCATCGCGCAGCAGGCCGAAGCCCCAGTTGTGCGCCATCTGCAGCAGCTTCACCTCGGGGCCGGGCGCCTGCAGCTTGACGTCGCCATAGGCGGTGAAATAGCCGATGTCGGGGAGTGGCCGCAGCGCGGCGTAAAGCTCCTCCATCATGTGCATGTAGAGCGGCCCCAGCTCGAGGTCGTCCTCAAAGAAGTAGCCGACCTCCTGGTCCAGCGTCTCGAAGACCAGCTTCTCGCCACGCCGGATGTTCTGGGCGATGCCGAGGTTATCCGGGCTCTGCAGCACCACGCCGCCCGGGAAGTGCTCGCGGAAGGTGGCCACGCAGGCCTCGATGGCCTCGTCCTGCGCCACCCGCACGCCGCTGTAGGGCGAGACGGCGCCGTCCTGCAGCAGATAGATGCCCCCTTCGGGGATGAGGACACGCTGCTGCGTCTTCAGTGAGGCGCAGAGCCGGCCGAGATATTCGGGACGATCGAAGGAGAAGATGACGATCGGGCCAGAGAGAGGGCGAGGCTCGGCATTGGCTGGCAAGTCGGGTCTCCGGGAAAACCGCGCGCCCTGTGGCGGCGCGGCGAATCTAAAGGCTGGCCCGCGGCCATGGCAAGGCAGCCCCCCACCCGGCCACGCGTTGTGCGCTTCCCCTGGCCGCCGCCGCGCGCTACCGATGGGGCAAGCCAGCGCCCTGCCGGGGTGCGGCTGCCAACAGGAAACCCGGACCGTGAACGCCATCACCGACACGATCGCCCAAGCGCTTGACGCCGCCGCCCGCGCCGCCCGGGAGGCGGCCGGCCAGCTCGCGCGCGCCGGCCGACCGTCGAAGGATCAGGCGCTCCGCCACGCCGCCGCCCGGCTGCGCGCGCGGCAGGAGGAGGTCCTGGCAGCCAATGCGGCCGATCTCGCCGGCGCCGGCGAGCTGACCGCGGCCTTCCGCGACCGGCTGACGCTCACCCCCGCGCGCGTCGAAGCCATGGCGCAGGGGCTGGAGGAAATCGCTTCCCTGCCCGACCCGGTGGGCCGCGTGCTGGCGGAATGGACGCGCCCGAACGGGCTGGTGATCCGCCGCGTGGCACAGCCGATGGGCGTCATCGGCATGATCTACGAGAGCCGCCCGAACGTGACGGCGGATGCCGCCGGGCTGTGCCTGAAGGCGGGCTCCGCCGTGCTGCTGCGCGGCGGCAGCGAGAGCGCGCGCTCGGCGGCGGCCATCCGCGGCTGCATCGCCGAGGGGCTGCGCGCTGCCGGCCTGCCGGAAGCCGCCGTGCAGATGGCACCGACGCAGGATCGCGCCTTCGTTGGCGCCATGCTGCGTGCAGCGGGGCTGATCGACCTGATCATCCCGCGCGGCGGCAAGGGGCTGGTGACGCGGGTGATGCAGGAGGCCCGCGTGCCCGTGCTGGCCCATGCCGAGGGGCTGAACCACACCTACGTCCACGCCGCCGCCGACCCCGAGATGGCGCGCCGCGTGCTGGCCAATGCCAAGATGCGCCGCACCGGCGTCTGCGGCGCCACCGAGACGCTGCTGATCGATGCCGCCATCGCGCCCAGCCTGCTGCCGCTGCTGGTGCAGGACCTTTCGGCGCTGGGCTGCACCTTCCGGGCGGACGAGCGCGCCCGCGCCATCCTGCCGGCGCTGCCGCTCGCCAGCGAGGCCGACTTCGCCACCGAATGGCTGGACGCCATCCTCTCCATCCGCGTGGTGGACGGCATGGAAGAGGCCCTGGCGCATATCCGCCGCTTCGGCAGCGAGCATACCGACGCCATCGTCACCGAGGATGCCGCCGTCGCGCAGGATTTCCTGAACGGCATCGATTCCGCCGTCGGCCTCTGGAACGCGTCCACCCAGTTCTGCGACGGCGGCGAGTTCGGCTTCGGCGCGGAGATCGGCATCGCCACCGGAAGGCTGCACGCGCGCGGCCCGGTCGGGCTGGAGCAGCTCTGCACCTATCGCTACCAGGTGCTTGGCACCGGCCAGACGCGGCCCTGACGGCGATGCGGCATGCCTCCCGGGGCCTCGCCGCCCCGGGCCGGTGGGGCGACACGCGCCGTCGCCGCATCGGGTTGCTCGGCGGCAGCTTCAATCCGGCCCATGCGGGGCACCTGCATGTGGCCCGGCACGCGCTGCGCGCCCTACGGCTGGATCAGGTCTGGCTGCTGGTTTCGCCTGGCAACCCGCTGAAGCCGCGCGCCGGCATGGCGCCCTTCGCGCAGCGCCTCGCCTCGGCCGAAGCCATCGCCGACGGGGTGCGGGTGATCGCCACCGGCATTGAGGCGGAGATCGGCCAGCGCTACACCGCGCGGACGCTGCGCCGGCTCAGCCGTCTCTTCCCGCGCGCGGGTTTCGTCTGGATCATCGGCGCGGACAATCTCTGGCAGCTGCCGCGTTGGCAGCACTGGCGCGCCATGGCGGCGCGCACGCCCCTCGCGGTGTTGCCCCGCCCGGGCTGGACCCGCAAGGCGCTGCACGGAGCCGCCGCCTCGCGGTTGCGCCGCCATCGCCGCCCACCAGGCGCGCTGCTGCCGGAATCGCCGCGCCGGCGGCATGCCGGATGGGCGCTGGTGCCGGCGCGCGAGCATCCGGCCAGCGCCACCGCCCTGCGCGAGCGCGCCACGCAGGCGGCAAGGCGCACTGGATAAACCGCGATTCGGTGCTGGTTCGAAACCCGGCACTGGCGTCATACATCTCTCAGAAGAACCGACAGGAGGCCGCCATAGCCCGCACCCCGAAGAGCCCGGACGACACGCGCCGCCGGACGGCGACGCCGCGTTCCGGCAGCACCAGCCGCGCCCCCGCGAAGAGCGCATCCACCCGCGGCACCGCCGCTCCCGCCAAGGCCCCGCGCGCCGCCGCGGCGGCAAAACCGGCCCGCGGCGCATCCGCCGCCAAGCCCGCCCGCGCCGGCACGGCCACCAAGACCCCGCGCGCTGCCACGACGGCCAAGCCGGCCCGCGCCACCACTCCCAAGGCGCCGCGCGCCAATGCCACGGCGAAGCCCAGCCGCAGCAGCACGGCCCCCAAGCCGGCGCGCAGCACCGCCGCCGCCAAGCCCGCCCGTGCCGGCACGGCCACCAAGGCGCCGCGCGCCGCCACGGCGGCCAAGCCCGCCCGCGCCACCGCCCCCAAGGCACCGCGCACCAACGCCACGGCGAAACCCAGCCGCGGCAGCACCGCCGCCAAGCCGGCGCGCAGCACCGCCAGCCGGAGCGCACGCAGCACCACGGCCGCCCAGGCGCCGCGCGCCACTGCCACGGCGAAGCCGGGCCGTACCGCCGCTGCGAAGCCCGCACGCGGCACCGGCGCTGTGGCGGCCACACGGGCCAGCAAGGCGGCCGCGCCGCGCAACGCCGCCAAGCTGCCCGCCCGCAAAGCGGCCCCGGCCGCCAAGGCCGCCGCCCCAAAGAGCCTCCGCGCCAAGGCAAGGCCGGCGCTGCCGCCGATCGACCAGATCGTGCAGGCGGCCGTGGCCAGCCTGGAGGACGACAAGGCCGAGGATGTGGTGGTGCTGGATGTCGCCACCCGCGCCACCTTCGCTGATCGCCTGATCATCGCCACCGGCCTTGCCGAACGGCAGATCCAGGCGATGGCCGGCCATCTGGAGCGCACCCTGGCCGAGCACGGCATCCGCCGCGTGCGCACCGAGACCTCGCCCGACTGGGTGCTGCTCGATGCCGGCGACCTCGTGGTGCATCTCTTCAAGCCAGAGGCGCGCGCCAACTACCGGCTGGAGAAGATGTGGGGCCCGGACAGCCCGCCCGCCGGCGAGAGCATCATGCCGGAGGAAGGCGAGCCCGCCTTTGAGGTCCTGTTCGAGGCCGGCGAGGATGAGGATGACGAGGACGAGCTGCCGCTCCTCGACGAGACGCTCGACGGCCTCGCGGAGGATGAGGAGGAAGACGAGGACGAGGACGACGAGGGCGACACCGGCCCGGGCAGGGTGGACTGAGCCGCGCGCCGCTGCTGGTTGCCGTCGGGCGGTTGAAGCCGGGGCCGGAGGCGGCCCTGTTCGCGCAGCACAACGCGCGGCTCCGGCCGCCCCTGGCGGTGCGCGAGATCGCCGAGGCGCGCGGCGCGCCATCGGAGGTGCGGCGGCGGGAGGGGGCGGCCCTGCTCGCCGCCCTGCCGCCGGCCGCTCTGGCCATCGCGCTCGACCTGGGCGGCCACACGCCGGACAGCGAGGGGCTCGCCACCCTGCTGGAGCGCTGGGAGGCGAGCGGCAAGCCGCTGGCCTTCCTGATCGGCGGCGCCGAGGGCCTGGACCCCGCCGTGCTGGCACGGGCCGAGCATCGCCTTTCGCTCGGCCCGATGACCTGGCCGCATTTCCTGGTGCGTGGCCTGCTGGCCGAGCAGCTTTACCGTGCCCAGGCGATCCGCGCCGGCCATCCCTACCACCGCGCCTGGCGGCCCTAGGTCCGATCCCCGGCAGAATATCTTCCGGCGCCGAATTTCCGCCTTGGGCGCAACCGTGCTAGGGGCGCTTCCCGTGATGCCGCCGACACCATGCTCCGTAAGCTGATCCGACACCCCACCACCCAGCTGGTCTTCGCGCGGGTGCTCAGCCTCTATCTCGCCTTCTGCTACCGGACGGCGCGCTGGTCGCTGGCGGGCCACGCGAACCTGGCCCCCTTCGCCGAGCAGGGCGCACCGGTGATCGTCGCCTTCTGGCACGAGCGCCTGCCGATGATGCCGATGCTCTGGACCGTGGCGCATCGCCTCTTCCCCGGTGCCAAGGACTGGCAGCCGCATGTCCTGGTTTCCCGCCATCGCGACGGGCGCTTCATCGGCGAGGTGGTCTCGCGTTTCCGCCTGGTCATGGTGCATGGCTCCACCTCCCGCGGTGGCGCCGCGGGGGTGCGCGCGATGCTGCGCGTGCTGCGGGGCGGCAGTCCGGTGGCGATCACCCCGGACGGGCCACGCGGACCGCGCCGCGTGGCGGCCGAGGGGGTGGCGCAGCTTGCCGCGCTCGCCGACGTGCCGGTGCTGCCCACGGCCGCCGCCGCCAGCCGCCACCGGCTGCTGCCGAGCTGGGACCGCATGGTGCTGCCCCTGCCCTTCGCCCGCGCCGTGCTGGTCTGCGGCGCTCCCGTGCGGGTGGCGCGTGACGATGCGCTGGCCGCGCTGCCCGAGATCGAAGCGGCGCTGAACGCCGCCTGCGACACCGCCGATGCCTGGGTGGCGGATCCCTCCGCCGTCGAGACCCGCCGGGTATGAGGGCCGTCGCATGAGCATGGCGGGACAGGCGGGGCGGCTGATCGGCACCGGGCTGGCGCCGGTGCTGCCCCTCTGGCTGCGCCTGCGTGCGCGTCAGGGCAAGGAGATCCCGGAACGGCTGGGCGAGCGGCGCGGTCTGGGCGCCGCGCGGCCGCCGGGGCCGCTGCTCTGGCTGCATGCCGCCAGCGTGGGCGAATCGCTCTCCCTGATCCCGCTGCTCGTCGCGCTGGCCGAAAAGTCCCCGGGGCTGCATCTGCTGCTGACCACCGGCACCGTGACCGCCGCCTCGCTGCTGCGGCAGCGCCTGCCCGCAGCGCTCGCGGGGCGGGTCATTCACCGCTTCGTTCCGCTCGACGTGCCACGCTGGGCGGCGGCCTTCCTCGATGGCTGGCGCCCGGACGCGGCGGTCTTCGTGGAGAGCGAGCTTTGGCCGAACCTGACTGCGGCGCTGGCGCGGCGCGGCATCCCGGCGGCGCTGGTGAATGCCCGCCTCTCCCCCCGCTCGGCCCGGCTCTGGCGCTGGGCGCCCGGGCTGGCGCGGGAGATGCTCGCCCGCTTCCGGCTGGTGGTGGCGCAGAGCGAGGACGACGCCGCCCGCCTGCGCGCCCTCGGCGCCCGCGAGGCCCAGTTCTGGGGCCAGCTCAAGGCCGCCGCCGCGCCGCCGCCCGCCGACCCGGCCGAACTCGCGCGGCTGCGCGCCCTGGTCGGCACGCGGCCGGTCTTCCTGGCCGCCAGCACCCATGCGGGCGAGGAGACGGCGGCGCTGGAGGCGCACCGCCTCATCCGCGCGCGGCTGCCTGACCTGCTCACCGTGATCGCGCCGCGCCATCCGCAGCGCGGGGACCAGGTGGCCGCCCTGATCGCCCCCCTCCCCTTCAGTCGGCGCAGCGAGGGCGGCCTGCCCGGCCCGGAGCAGGAGGTCTATCTCGTCGATACCCTGGGCGAGATGGGGTTGTTCTTCCGCCTGGCGGGGGTGGCGCTGATCGGCGCCACGCTTGTGCCCAAGGGCGGGCACAACCCGCTGGAGCCGGCACAGCTGGGCTGTCCGATGCTGCTCGGCCCGCACACCGATCATGTGCGGGAAACCGCCGAGGCCCTGGCAGCCGCCGGCGGCGCCCTGCGGGTGGTGGACTCCGCCACGCTGGCCGAGGCCGCCTTAACCGTGCTAACGGATTCCGGCCGCGCACAGGCGATGACCCGTGCCGCGGCGGATGTCGCCGCTGATGCCGCCCATCTCCCGGGCCGGCTGGCCACGGCAATCCTGGACATGATGCCCCCCGCAACCGGCACGATGCCGGTGCCGCGCGGGGAGTAGGGAAAGGACTGGTTCGAGCCGGATGCGTGCCCCCGACTTCTGGAGCGGGGGCAGCGGGGGAATCGCGCCCCTGCTGCTGTCCCCCATCGCGGCGCTGTATGCGGCCGCAACCGCGCGCCGCATGGCCCGGCCGGGCTGGCGTGCGCCGATTCCCGTCATCTGCTGCGGCAACGCCACGGCAGGTGGCGCGGGCAAGACCACCGTGGCGCTCGACCTCGGCCAGCGGCTTTCCAACCGCGGCGTCTCGACGCATTTCCTGACGCGCGGCTATGGCGGCAAGCTGAAAGGCCCGGTGCGGGTGGACGCCGCCCAGCATGACAGCCAGGCGGTGGGCGACGAGGCCCTGCTGCTGGCCGCCACCCGCCCGACCTGGGTGGCCGTCGACCGCGCCGCCGGCGCCCGCGCCGCCGTGGAAGCCGGCGCCCAGGCCATCGTCATGGATGACGGGCTGCAGAACCCGAAGCTGGAGAAGGATCTCTCGCTTCTGGTGATCGACGGCAGTTACGGCTTCGGCAATGGCCACATCATCCCCTCGGGGCCGCTGCGCGAGCCGGTGGCCGCCGCCGCCGCGCGCTGCCGCGCCGCCGTGCTGATCGGCGAGGATGAGGCCAATGCCCTCGCCGCGCTGCCGCCCGGCCTGCCGGTGCTGCGCGCCCGGCTGGTGCCGGGGCCGGAGGCCGAGCTGCTCGCCGGGCAGCCGGTCTTCGCCTTCTGCGGCATCGCCAACCCGCGCAAGTTCTTCGTCACCCTGCAGCAGGCGGGCGCGGTGCTGGCCGGACGCGTCGCCTATGCCGACCACTACCCCTTCGATGCCGGCGACATGCGCGACCTGCTGGCCCAGGCCGAGGCACTTCGCGCCATCCCGGTGACCACCTGGAAGGACTATGTCCGCATTCCCCCCGCCTTCCGCAATCGCGTGACGGTGCTGAGCGTGAAGCTGGAATGGGAGGAGCCGGTCTCCATCGAGGCATTGCTCGACCCCTTGGCGCAGCGCGTGCCGGTGCCCGCGTAAGAAAGAGTGCCGGCGCAAAAAGAAAGTCCGGGGGAAGGAATTCCCCCGGACCCCCATCTTTTTTCTGCCAGTCTGGACGGGGAGAGCCCCGTCTTCCGTCAATTCTCGCGGCCGACGCCCATGGCGAGGGTCTGCTCGTCCATCCGCGCCTCGTAGGTCAGCGGGCGCCGCACGGCCCAGGCATTCTTGTAGAGAATCATCGGGATCAGCGGCAGGTCCTTGACGGCCACTTCCACGGCGGCGGCGAGGCGCTTCTCGCGCAATGCCGGGTCCATGGTGGAAAGCGCCTCCTCGATCTGCTTGTCGAGCGCCGGGTTGACGTAGCGCGTGTCATTGCTGGCGCCCATGCGCTTGTCGTGGTCGTAGCTGTGGACGATGTTCAGCAGCGCGCTGCCGGCCTCGCCCGAGGAGCTGCCCCAGCTGTTCTGCACCATCGAGAACTCCTGCTTCGACAGCCGGCTGAGCCAGGTGGCGAAGGGCAGCGTCTCGACCGTGGTGGCGACGCCGATGCGCGTCCACATCTGCGCCACCGCCTGCGCCGTCTGCGCATCGCCGGGATAGCGGTCGCCGCTGGAATGCAGCGTCAGGTGGAAGCCCTGCGGGTAGCCGGCCTCGGCCAGCAGGCGGCGCGCCGCCTCCAGGTCCTGCTTCGGCACCGGAATGGCGGGATTGTAGCCATAGGCGCCGGGCGGCATCCATTGCCCCGTCGGCTCGGCCATGCCCTGCTGCACCCGCTCCGCCAGCGCCTGCCGGTTGATGGCCAGCGAAAGCGCCTGTCGCACGCGCAGGTCGAGCAGCGGGTTCTTCGGCAGCGGCTTGCCGTCATTGTCAGTGAGGAAAGGCTCCTCGCCGCTGCGGCTGAAGTCGGGCGAGAGGAACAGCGAGCGCGCGCCCTGCCGCTCGAAGACACGCACCTCCGCCTCCTGCCGCAGCCGCGGCAGGTCGGAGGTGGAGGGCGAGGAGATCAGGTCCACATCGCCCGAAAGCAGCGCCGCCGTCCGCGCGCCGGGATTGGTGATGATGCGGAAGCTGACCTTGTCCCAGCCCTGCTTCTGGCCCCCCCAGTCCGGGTTGCGCTCCACCGCGAGGGTCGAGCCGGGGGCATAGCTGACGAAACGGTAGGGTCCGGTGCCGATCGCTGCCTTGCCGCTGTTGTAGTCGGCGGTGGTCGCCCCCTCGCCCGCATGGCGCGAGACGATGGCGATGGCGCCGAGATCCAGCGGCAGGTTCGGGTTGGGCGCCGAGGTGGTGATGCGCAGCGTCAGCGGGTCCACCGCCTCCAGCTTGGCGATGCTGCGGAGGTTGCCGGCATAGCTGCCCGGGTTGTTCGGCACGTTGGGCACGCGGCCGAAGGAGAAGATCACGTCATCGGCGGTGAAGGGCGTGCCGTCATGCCATTTGACGTCGGGACGGAGCTTGAACTCCCAGAGGTTGTCCTCCAGCGCCGTCCAGGAGACGGCGAGGCCCGGCGCCGGCCGGCCATCCGGCGAGCGCGCCACCAGCGCCTCGAAGATGTGCCGCGCGAAGGCCGAATTCGGCGTGGCATTGGCGAAATGCGGGTCGATGGTGCTCACCGGCGCCGCCAGGCCGATGCGCAGTTCGGCGGCGGATGCCGTGCCTGCCAGCAGCGCGGCCGCCAGGGCCGGCGCCATGGCGAAGCGGGTCAGGGCATTGCGGAAGGTGGTCATGCAGCAGGGTCCGTCGTGGGTCAGTGGCCGGCGGCCATGTCGAGCGGCGGCGGGACGTCCTTCGGGATCGGGAAGACGTCCGGCATCTCCGCGGTGCGGGCGGCGTGGTCGGCCTTGGCGCGCGCCACCAGTTCGGGATCCTGGAAGAGGTCCACGGCGGTGCCGGCCATGATCTTGGCCACGTGCTCCAGCCCCTTGTGCGCCGCGGGCGCCTTGCCCTGCGCCACGAGCTGCCAGGAGTGCCCGGGCGTGCCGATGGCGTAGGTGGCGCCACGCGCCTGCACCGTCGGCACCTTCCAGCTCACCGTGCCCACATCGGTGGAGCCCACCCCGGCCGGCTCCGGCGCCGAGAGCGGCACCAGCCGCTCGGCCAGCACCTCACCGGGGATCGGCGCCAGCCCGGCACGGCGATAGGCGCTCTCGATCTCGTCCGGCGTGAAGGTCGCCTGCATCTGCCGGGCGAGGTCCTTGTCGGCCTCGTCGAACCGCGGCGGGCCGAGGCGGAGGAAGTTCTCCTCCATCGCCTGCTCCAGCGGCGGATTGGCCACCAGCTCGGCATCGGCGCTCAGCACGCGGTCGGTGACGCTGGTCTCGGTCATCAGCGCGGCGCCCCGGGCGACCTTGCGGACGCGTTCCAGCAGCGCCAGCACCTCGGCCATGGTCTGCGAGCGCACGAGATAGCGCACCCGCGCCTTGCCCTGCACGACGTTCGGCGCGATGCCGCCGGCATCCTGCAGCGCGTAATGGATGCGCGCGTGGCTTGGCATGTGCTCGCGCATGTAGTTGACGCCGACATTCATCAGCTCGACGGCATCCAGCGCCGAGCGGCCGAGATGCGGCGCGGCGGCGGCGTGGCTGGAGCGGCCGGTGAAGCTGAAATCCACCTCCATGCAGGCCAGCGAGCGCGGCTTGTTGACGCCGGAGAAGGCCGCCGGGTGCCAGCAGATGGCGATGTCCACGTCGTCGAAGGCGCCGTCACGCACCATGAAGCCCTTTGCGGAGCCGCCTTCCTCGGCGGGGCAGCCGTAGTAGCGCACGCGGCCCTTGAGGCCCTTCGCCGCCAGCCAGTCCTTCACCGCCGCAGCCGCCAGCAGCGAGGCCGCGCCCAGCAGGTTGTGGCCGCAGCCATGCCCGCTGCCGCCATTCTCGACCGGCCGGTGCTCGGCGACGCCTGCCTCCTGGCTCAGGCCGGGCAGCGCGTCATACTCGCCGAGGATGGCGATGACCGGCCCTTCCTCCCCCGCCTCGCCCATCACCGCCGTGGGAATGCCCGCGATGCCGCTGGTGACGCGGAAGCCCTCTGCCGCCAGCGCCTCGGCATGGGCGGCGGCGGAGCGGTGCTCGGCATAGTTCAGCTCGGGCGTGGCCCAGACGCGGTCGCTGAGTTCGGAAAACCGCGGGCGCTTTGCCTCGACGCGGCGCCAGATCTCTTCACTGTTGTCCATGGAGGCCTTTTCCAGGGCGCCCACCAGTCAGGGCGCCATCCATGCCGCCATGATAGGCCGAGGCTCGGCGTGGAACACCCCCCTCGCGCGCCGGGGCTGCTCATCCCCGCCCGGGCCAGACGCCCGGCCGGACCGAGGCGGCGGTGATCAGGCCATAGGCCGTGATGCCGAGGGCGACGCCGATGAAATGCCCGTCCAGCCCAAGGCTCAGGGGGTTCGCCAGCAGCCAGCCGCCCCCTACCGCCAGCCCGATGCGCGCCAGCGCCGCCAGCACCGGCCCGCGCATCCGCCCCGCCCCCATGGCCGCGAAATAGAGCGCCATGCCCAGCCCAAAGCCCCCGAAGGCGGGACCGGTATAGGACAGGCCACGCGCCGCGATGGCCGCCACCGCCGGGTCGGTGGTGAAGGTGTTGGCGAAGGCGCCCGGCGCCAGTCCGACCGCAAGGCCTGCCGACCCGGCCACGCCGAGCGCCAGCAGCCCGCCGGTCCAGGCGGTGCGCCGGGCAGCCGTCCAGTCCCCCGCCCCGGCGGCGCGCCCGACCAGCGCCGTCAGCGCCGAGCCGACGCCGAAGGCGAGCGGAATGGTGAGGAATTCCAGCCGCGCCGCGATGCCATAGGCCGCGACCGCCGCCGCGCCATGCCGCGCGAGTTGGGCCGTCACCAGGATGGTCGTCAGGTTGGCAATGGTGGCCAATGCGCAGGCGACCAGCCCGACCGACAGGATGCGGCGGAACAGCGCCAGTTGCGGGCGCACGCGCAGGGTCGGCGTGAAGCCGGCGCCGCCACGCAGCACCACCGCCGCCATGGCCAGGGCGGCGGCCCAGAAGACCAGCGCGAAACCGGCGCCCAGGCCGGACAGGCCCATGCCCGCCGGCTCGGCCAGCGCCCAGGCCAGCGGCGGGTAGGCCAGCCAGGCGAGCGCCAGCACCCGCGCCGCCAGCGCGTGCTTGCCACCGCCGCGCAGCACGGAGGCCAGGGTATTGGCCAGCCAGGCCGGCACCGCCCCCGCGCCGAACAGCCAGGCCGCATAGGGCGCGCCGGCTTCCACGGCAGAGGGCGCTATCAGGCCCAGCACGGCGCGCGGGAAGCCGGCCAGCGCCAGGGCGAAGACGCCGCCCGCCGTGACGGCGATCAGCACCGCGTGCAGCACCAGCGCCGCGGCATCCTCCCGCCGGCCGGCACCGAGCGCGCGGGCAATGGCCGCGACCACTCCGCCGCCCATCGCCCCAGCCGACATCTGCTGCAGCAGCAGCGCGAAGGGCAGCACCACCGCCCAGCCGGCGAGCGCCGCCGTGCCCTGCCGCGCGGCCAGCCAGGTTTCTGCCAGCTGCGCCCCGACCTGAAGCAGGGCGACCAGGCTGGTGGGCGCCGCCAGCGCCAGGATCCGGCGCAGCAGCGCGGAGGCCGGCGCCGGGGCGACGGCGGCAATGGCCTCAGGCATCCTCCCCGCCCTCCGCCATGGCGGCGCCGAAGCGCCGCCGCATCCGCTCTCCGGCGCCGGGGCCGGGCAGGACGCGCACATCCTCGGGGTTGAGCGGCGTGCCGCCGGCGCCGGTCAGCGGCGGCGATCTCACCTCCTCGCCGGTCGCGGCCTCCACCAGCAGCACGGGCGGGCCGGCCGGGTCGGTCATCCAGCGGTCGGCCCAGCGCTTCAGGGCGACATAGGCGGGGAAGAAGTCGCGTCCCTTGCCGGTGAGGCGGTATTCGTGGCGCGCGCCCTTGCCGCTGGCGGGCACGCGCTCCAGCAGGCCGTGCTCGACCAGCTTGGCCAGCCGCGCGCTCAGGATGTTAGGGGCGATGCCGAGATGCCGCTCAAATTCCTCGAAGCGGGTGGTGCCGTAGAAGGACTCGCGCAGCACCAGGATGGCCCAGCGCTCCCCCAGCACGGCCATCGAGCGCGCCACCGGGCAGCGCATGAGCGAGAAATCGGTCTGGACCATGGGCGGTCCCTTTCACTGGACTTGCATCATGCAAGCATTACTGGCTTGCACCATGCAAGTCGTTTCACGGGAGGCGCTACCCCCCGGACCGGCATCCCTTTCTACCGCGCGCAGGGTCCCGGGAGGCCGCTGCCTCCCCGGGCCCGCCGGAGCCAGGATGCGCCATGCCGCGCCGCGTCAGAGATAGCGTTCGGTCAGGTGCGCGGTGAAGTCGGCGGGGTCGAGCGGCTTTCCGGTAGCGGCACGCATCAGATCCTGGAATCCGAGGCGCGACCCCTGGGAATGCACGTGCTGCCGCAGCCAGCCGGTGAGTGGCGCCAGCTCACCCTGCTCCAGCGCCGCCTTCAGCCCTGGCACGGCGATGCGCGCCGCGCGCATGAGCTGCGCCGCCGCCATGGCCCCCAGCGTATAGGAGGGGAAGTAGCCGAAGGCGCCGTCATGCCAATGGATGTCCTGCAGGCAGCCGCGGGCATCATCCGGCGGGGTCAGGCCGAGCAGCCGCGCGAAGCCCTCGTTCCAGGCGCCGGGCAGGTCGGCCACGGCGAGGTCGCCGCCGATCAGGGCGCGCTCCAGCCGGAAGCGCAGGATGACATGGGCGGGATAGGTCAGCTCGTCGGCTTCCGTGCGGATGAAGCCGCGCTCCACCCGTCGCCAGAGCCGGGCCAGGTTCTCCGGCGCGTAGGCCGAGGCCTCGCCGCCGAAGGCCGCATGCAGCTTCGGGCCGAGAAAGCGCAGGAAGGGATCGGAGCGGCTGGCCTGCATCTCGACGATCAGGCTCTGCGACTCATGCGCCGCCATGCCCGCCGCCTCCCCCACGGGCTGATGCGCGTAGGCCGGGGGCAGGCCGCGCTCGTAGAGCGCGTGGCCGGTCTCGTGCAGCACGCCGAGCAGCGCCTGGGCGAAGGAGTCCGGCGTGTAGCGGGTGGTGATCCGCACATCGGTCGGCGTGCCGCCGCAGAAGGGATGCAGGCTTTCGTCCAACCGGGCGTGCTCGAAGTCCAGCCCTGCCCGCGCGGACATCTCGCGGCACAGCGCCTGCTGCGTGGCGACGGCGAAGGGCCCCTGCGGCGGCACCGGCGCGGGCTGCCGGGCCTGCCGCTCCTCGGCGCGCGGGAGGGCCTCGGCGAGAAAGGCCTCATAGGCCGTGAAGATCGGCTCGACATCGGCGGCGCCGATGCCGCGCTGATAGCCTTCCATCAGGGCGTCATAGGGCGCGAGGCCGGTGGCCGCGGAGAGCGCCGCCGCCGTCTCCCGCTGCAGCCGCACGACCTCGGCCAGATAGGGCGCCACCCGGCGGAAGTCGGATTGCGCGCGGGCCTCCCGCCACACCGTCTCGCAGGCGGCATTGGCGCGCGCGGAGGCTTCCACCAGCTCGGTCGGCAGCGCGATGGCGCGGGCATGGGCATGGCGCATCAGCGCGAGATTGGCGCCCTCCCATTCGCCGCCGATCTCCGCCTCAGCGAGGTCGGCGGCCATCTCCGGCGCGGTCATCAGCTCATGCGCCAGCCCGCTCAGCGTCGCCAGTTGCTCACCCCGTGCGGCGGCGCCGCCCGGCGGCATCACCGCCGCCGCGTCCCAGTGCAGCATGGCCTGGGCCTCGCCCAGGATGGCGATGCGGGCGAAGCGGGCCTTCAGGCGCGCATAGGCGGCGTGGGCGGAAGCGCTCATGCTTCAGGCTCCTTGAGGCGGCGATGGGCCCAGGTGGCAAAGACGCCGACAAGCGCCAGCGCCAGCCCGTACCAGGTGACGACATAGCCAAGATGGTTGTTCGGCGGCTGCGGAAAGTTCCGCGCCGGCTGCGGCAGCGCATCGGGTGGCAAGCCGGGCGGCGCCAGCGCCACCAGCACGAAAGGCGCGACCTCCGGCAGGCCGAGGGCCGGGCCGATGACGGCGGGATCGAGCGTATAGAAGCGGCGGCCCGCCGGATCGTCGGTGGCGCTGAACATGCCGGCCGATTCGCCAGGGCGGACATAGCCCTCCACCCGAACCTCGCCCTCCGGCCGGCTGAGGCGCGTGCTCCGCTCCAGCGGCACCCAGCCGCGGTTGATGAGCAGCGGCGGCCCGGCCTCCCGCAGCATCGGCACCAGGAGATGCGCGCCGAGCACGTTGTTGCGCACCTCCAGCCCGAGCAGCGCCTCCCGGTCGTTCAGCAACCGGCCGGTGGCGAAGGCCTTCGTCCAGGGCTCTGGATCGGCGGAGAGCGGCTGTGCCGGCCCGGCCTGGGCGGCCGCCAGATGGGCCAGGAGAGCGGTTTTCCAGTGCAGCCGCTGCATCTGCCAGGTGCCGAGGCCGATCAGGATGGCCAGCAGCGGCAAGGTGGCCAGCAGGGGGAGGACGAGGCGGCGCCAGCGTTTCAAGGAAGGGGCTCCAGCCGCAGCCAGCGCCCGGCGCAGCGCGCGGAGCGGAAGCGGGACCGGCGTGGCGATGCGGGAAGTGAATGAGGGCCGGAGTGACCCGGCCGGCCGCCGGGATACGTGGAGCGGCCCCGCCCGCAAGGCGAGGCCGCGGCCCGGTCAGTGCTCGGCGATGGCGCCGGCACCGAAGACGTAGATGAAGACGAAGAGGAACAGCCAGACCACGTCCACGAAGTGCCAGTACCAGGCCGCCGCCTCGAAGCCGAAATGGCGCTGCGGCGTGAACTGCCCGGCGCGGGCGCGAAACCAGCACACCGCCAGGAAGATGGTGCCGACGATGACGTGGAAGCCGTGGAAGCCGGTGGCGAGGAAGAAGACCGAGGGATAGATGCCGCCGCCCGAGAAGGCGAAGGGGGCTTCGGAATACTCCAGCGCCTGGAAGGAGGTGAAGGTCAGGCCGAGCAGCACGGTCAGGCCGAGGCCGAGCAGCATTCCCTTGCGGTCATTCTCCAGCAGTGCATGGTGCGCCCAGGTGACGGTGCAGCCGGAGAGCAGCAGGATCAGCGTGTTCAGCAGCGGCAGGTGGAAGGGGTCGAAGGTGTGGATGCCCTCCGGCGGCCAGACCGCCTTCGCCGCGCCCGAAACATGCTCCGGATAAAGCGCGAAGTGGAAATAGGCCCAGAAGAAGGCGACGAAGAACATCACCTCGGAAGCGATGAACAGCGCCATGCCGTAGCGCATGCCGATGCGCACCACCGGCGTGTGAACACCTGGGGTGCGCGCCTCACGCACCACGTCCCGGAACCAGAAGAACATCGAGGCCAGGACGCCGAGCAGCCCGAGGGTGAAGGCCCAGTGCACACCCTCCCGCGCCCAGAGAATGATGCCGAACAGCATCAGCCCCGCGGCGAAAGAGGCAACCAGCGGCCAGGGGCTGGGATCAACCAGGTGGTAGGGATGCTTGTGGAGGGGGGGCGCTTCCGCATCCACCGTCATGTTGCTGCTGGCCATGTGACTTCCTGACTCAGGGGACTCGAATACAGCCACGGAACCGGCCGGAACCGGCGACGTTGCACCTCGTTACACGCGTCTCATCAATCCTCAAAACGCGGCCTGGATCAAGCCTCTCACCGTGCCGCCGGCGGCGCCAGGGAGGCGTCGCGCTGCTTGCCGACATGCGGGCCCGCCTTGCTCAGCGCGCCGGCGCGCTCGGCATCCTCCAGGGTGCGGAAGAAGGTGTAGCTCAGCGTGATGGTGCGCACCTCGCGAGCGGAGGGATCGTCCGCGATCTTGGGGTCCACCCAGAAGGAGATCGGCATCTCGGCCTTCTGCCCGGGCTGCAGCGTCTGCTGGTCGAAGCAGAAGCACTGCACCTTGTGGAAATACGGACCGACGATCTCGGGCGTGACGTTGTAGGTGGCGATGCCGGTGCTGGGCGTGCTGCCGACACTGGCGGCGGTGTAGAAGGCCAATGCCTCCTGCCCGACCTTCACCTCCATCTTGTTCTGGCCGGGCTGGAAGTTCCAGGGCAGGCCCGGATGGGTATTGGCGTTGAAGCGGACGGTGACAACCCGCTCGCCGGCGCCGGGCGCCACGCCGCCGATCTGCGGCGTGCCGCCATAGCCGGTGACGGCGCAGAACACCGAGTAGAGCGGCACCGCGGCGAAGGAGAGGCCCAGCATGCCGCCCACCATGGTGGCGGCGATCAGGCCGACACGGCGGTTGCGGCGGGCGAGATTGGGATCCGTGGCAGGCAAGGTGAACGCTCCCCGATTCTTATGCTTCGCCTCAGTGGATCGACATCCGCGCCATGGCGATGAAGTAGAACAGCGCCACCAGGGCGAGCAGCGCGATGAGCAGCGCCCAGTTGCGGCCCCGGCGGCGGCGGATGAAGGCCTTCTTCTCCGCCTCCGTCATCCCGCCAGGCGTATCGTTGCCGCTCATGCGCCGAACAACAGGCGGTCGGCCGCCAGCGCCGCGAACAGCATGAACAGATAGATGATCGAGAACTTGAAGGCGGCCCGCGCGGGCGCGTCCTGCGTCAGGCTGCGGCCCTGCTCGTCCTGGGCGTCGCGCTTCACGCGCCACATGGCCTCCAGGAAGAAACCGCCCAGCACCAGCGCCGCCGCGCCATAGGCGAGCCCGGCCATGCCGATGACCGTCGGCAGCAGGGCCAGCGGCGCCAGCAGCAGCGAATAGAGCCAGATCTGCCGCCGGGTTTCCTTCGCGCCGGCCACCACCGGCAGCATCGGCACGCCGGCGCGCTGGTAGTCCCCGCTGGCGAAGAGCGACAGCGCCCAGAAATGCGGCGGCGTCCAGAAGAAGATGATGGCGAACATCACCACCGCCTCCAGCGAGACATGCCCGGTCACGGCCGCCCAGCCGATCATCGGCGGAAAAGCGCCGGCGGCGCCGCCGATGACGATGTTCTGCGGCGTCCGCCGCTTCAGCCACATGGTGTAGATGAAGACGTAGAAGCCGATCGACCCGGCCAGCACGAGCGCCGCGGCCAGATTGGTCGCCAGTCCCATCACCACCACGGAGGCGAGGCCGAGGAAAACGCCGAAGGCCAGCGCCGCCCGCGGCTGGATCCGCCCGGCGGGAACGGGGCGGTTGGCCGTCCGGCGCATCACCGCGTCGATATCGCGGTCGTACCACATGTTGATGGCGCCGGAGGCTCCGGCCGCCACCGCGATGCAGAGGATGGCGGTGACCGCCAGGACGGGGTGCAGGTGTCCCGGCGCGACGATCAGCCCGACCGCCCCGGTGAACACCACCAGCGACATGACGCGGGGCTTGAGCAGCGCGACCCAGTCGCGCACCTCGCTCAGGTCAAGCTCGCCGGATGTGGAGAGGGGGGCTCCCGCCCCCCCCGAATTGATCGCGCTATCGCTCATCAGCTCAATTCAGCCTCAGCGGATGCGGGGCAGCTCTTCGAAGGTGTGGAAGGGCGGCGGAGAAGAAACCTGCCATTCCAGCGTCGTGGCGCCCTCGCCCCAGGGGTTCGCCGCAGCCTGCTCCTTACTGGTGAAGGTGCGGTAGCAGACATATAGGAACACCAGGAAGGAAGCCACAGAGATATAGGCGCCGATGCTGGCCACCATGTTCCAGCCGGCGAAGGCATCCGGATAGTCCGGGTAGCGGCGCGGCATGCCCTGGGCACCCAGGAAGTGCATGGGGAAGAAGGTCAGGTTCACGCCGACAAAGGTCATCCAGAAATGGACCTGGCCCCAGAACTCCGGGTACTGCTTCCCGCTCATCTTGCCGATCCAGTAGTAGAAACCGGCGAAGATGGAATAGACGGCGCCGAGCGACAGCACGTAGTGGAAGTGCGCCACGACGTAGTAGGTGTTGTGCAGGATGACGTCCACGCTGGCATTGGCCAGCTTCACGCCCGAGACGCCGCCCACCGTGAACAGGAAGACGAAGCCGATCGCCCAGAGCATCGGCGTCTTGAAGCTGATGGAGCCGCCCCACATGGTGGCGATCCAGGAGAAGATCTTGATGCCCGTCGGCACGGCGATGACCATCGTCGCGGCCATGAAGTAGGCCCGGGTGTCCACCGAAATGCCCGAGGTGAACATGTGGTGCGCCCAGACCACGAAGCCCACCACGCCGATCGCCACCATGGCGTAGGCCATGCCGAGATAGCCAAAGATCGGCTTGCGGCTGAAGGTGGAGAGCACGTGGCTGATGATGCCGAAGCCCGGCAGGATCATGATGTAGACTTCGGGGTGGCCGAAGAACCAGAACAGGTGCTGGAACAGCACCGGGTCGCCGCCGCCGGCCGGGTCGAAGAAGGCCGTGCCGAAGTTGCGGTCGGTGATCAGCATGGTGATGGCGCCACCGAGCACGGGCACCGAGAGCAGCAGCAGGAAGGCGGTGACCAGCATGCCCCACACGAAGAGCGGCATCTTGTGCAGGGTCATGCCCGGGGCGCGCATGTTGAAGATGGTCGTGATGAAGTTCGCCGCGCCCAGGATCGAGCTGGCGCCCGCCAGGTGCAGCGCGAACAGCGCCATATCGACGCCCATGCCGCTTTGATAGGTGCTGTTGGACAGCGGCGGATAGAGTGTCCAGCCCGTACCGGCGCCACCGACGAACAGGCTGCCCACCGCCAGCATGAGCGCCGGGACCAGCAGCCAGAACGAGATGTTGTTCAGGCGCGGGAAGGCCATGTCCGGCGCGCCGATCATGATCGGCACGAAGTAGTTCCCGAAGCCGCCGATCAGCGCGGGCATGATGACGAAGAACACCATGACCACGCCATGCGCGGTCACGGCCACGTTCCACATCTGGCCATCAGCGAAGAATTGCAGGCCGGGGCTCTGCAGTTCCATACGCATCAGCAGGCTCAGGCCGACGCCGACGCAGGCCGAAATGACCGCGAAGATCAGGTAGAGGACACCGATGTCCTTGTGATTGGTGCTGAAGAACCAGCGCGCCACGAAGCCGGGCGTGTGGTCATGATGGCCGTGGCCATGCGTGTCATGCGTATTTGACGCGGTCGCCATGTTTGTCCGTCCCGCTCGATCTCGAACCCGTCCCGTAAGCGCCGCCTTAGCGGCGCAGCTCCGCCAGTTGCGCCCCGGCCTCGGCCGGCGCGGCCGCGGTGGCAAGCACCGGGGAACTGCCGCCCTCCTGCGCGAAGCGCTGCTTCGCCGCAGCCGCCCAGGCCTCGAACTCCGCCTTCGGCACCGCCCGCACCACGATCGGCATGAACCAGTGGTTGGTGCCGCAGATCTGGTTGCACTGGCCGTAGAAGGTGCCGACGCGGTCCGCGCGCATCCAGGTTTCCAGGGTGCGGCCGGGGATCGTGTACTTCTGCACGCCGAGGCTCGGCACGAAGAAGCTGTGGATCACGTCCTGCCCGGTGGTGATGACGCGGATATTGGTGTCCACCGGAATGACCAGCGGCTCATCCACCGTCAGGTTGCGCAGCTGGCCCGGCTTCAGGTCGGCTTCCTGGATCGGGTAGCTGTCATAGGCGAAGTTGCCCTGGTCCGGGTAAGCGTAATGCCAGTACCACTGCCGGCCGGTCACGTTCACCGTCAGCTCGGCGTCCACCGCCCGGTCCTCCCAGTAGATCAGGCGGAAGGAGGGGATGGCGATGACCACCAGGATCAGCACCGGCAACACGGTCCAGGCCACTTCCAGCAGGGTGTGGTGGCTGGTGCGCGAGGGGACCGGATTCGCCGCGACGCGATACCGCCAGACCACCCAGGCCAGCAGCACGCCGACGAAGGCGGTGATGATGACAATGATCCACAGCACCAGCTGATTGAAGTCGTGGATGGCTTCCTTCACCGCGCCACCAGCCGGCTGCAGGCCCAGGGCCCACGCCTGTGGGGCACCCACCATGGGTTGCCCTGCCGCGCCGGTCTCCTGCGCCAGGGCAGGCGCCCCGTGCAGCATAAACATTCCAGCCACGCCCAAGGTGGCGAACAAGCCCGCGAAGCGCGAAACGATCGACCGCCGCATTCCCTATCCCGTCCGCTCGTAATCCGTGCGCCCCGATGGTCTGGACGCCGGCGCGCAACGCGCCGTTCTGGCCTCCCGCCGCACCGCACGGCAAAGGCCGGCCTCTCCCCTTAAGCGTAGAGTGAGGCGTTCTACGGGACCATAGTCGCGCCTCCCCGCCCCGCACAAGTGAGGGCGCGCCGCCAAGGCGCAAGCATCATGAATTACGACGGATTTACGCGTTCGGAAGCTCAAACGTTCCGCAGAATCGGCGGATTGCCGTCAGGGCGTGGAGGCGCTGTCGGGTTCCGCCTCATCCTCGCTGACATGATCGACCATGTCGCCCAGCATGGAGCGCACATGGCCGTCGCTGACGGCATAGAAAACCTGCCGGCCGCGCCGCTCGGCCTGCAGCAGCCGCGCCGCGCGCAGCAGCCGCAGATGGTGCGAGGCCAGGCTGCCGGAAATGCCGATCCGCTCGGCCATCTCGCCGACCGGCGCGGGCGTGTCCAGGCAGGCGAGGATGATCCGCAGCCGGGTCGGGTCGCTCATCAGCCGGAACATCTCGGCCAGTTCCACGACCTGATCCTCGGCGATGGGCGCCCTCACCGCCGGCCGCCCCGCGTCAGGCCGCCGCGACGGCCTGACCGTCCAGCGCCACCGCCGGCGCGGTGTTGCGCAGATGCACCAGGGTGAACAGCCCACCCGGGCGGCAGGGCTCCATCGCCTCAACCTGCACCGCATCGCGGTCGAACAGGTCGCTGAAGGCGAAGTCCGGGTGCCAGCCGAGCAGGCGCGAGAGCGGCGCCATGGTGCGCTCCACCCACCAGCGCGGCCCCGCCTCGGCGGCGAAGTGGTTGACGAACAGCAGATGTCCGCCCGGCCGCACCACCCGCTGCATCTCGGCGAAGAGCTTCTTCGCGTCCGGCACCACGCTGGCGGTGAACATCGCCACCGCGATGTCGAAGGCGCCATCCTGGAACGCCATCGACTCGGCGTCCATCTCCAGCAACCCTTCGACATGGGCGAGCCGCTCGCCGGCCACCCGCTCCTGTGCCTTCAGCAGCATGTCGCGCGAAAGGTCGATGCCGATGACGCGCTTCTCGGGCCGGTAACGTGGCAGGGCCAGACCGGTGCCCACCCCCACTTCCAGAACCCGCGTTCCGGGCAGGCGGTTCACCGCCGCCACAGCCCTGCGCCGGCCGAAGGAGGAGACGCCGCCGAAGACCGCGTCATACACCCCCGCCCAGCGGCGGTAGGCTTCCCTGACCGAATTGGCATCCAGTGCGGCGCGCGGATGGTCCCGCAGCGCCTGATCGACCGCCTGGTCGCGCGGTGTTTCGAGTGTCGTGGCCATTCCCTGTCCTCGCCAGCCTCCCGCTACCCGCTTGCCGCCCGCGGCGCAAGCGCCCGCGTGAGGGCCAGCTTCTCCGGCCGTCCTGAAAGGGGCAGGCACACCCATCGTAACGCCCCCGCGCGCCGGGGGTTACGCCGGGCGCCGCGGCGCCCGGCGCGAAGGCCAGGCCACCAGCAGTCCGCCCACGGCGATGATCGCCGCGCCGAGCAAAGTGAAACGATCCGGCTGGTCGCCAAAGACCAGCATGGAGGCCAGCACGGCCCAGATCAGCTGCGTGTAGCTCATCGGCGCCAGCAGGCTGGCCGGGGCGCGGGCGAAGGCCAGCACCAGCAGCCCATGGCCGACCGCCCCCAGCGCGCCGAGCGCCAGCAGCCCGGCCCAGCCCCAGCCGGTCGGTGTCTGCCACACGAAGGGTTGTGCGAGCGTGCTCAGCGCCGAGGCCGCGAGACCGGTGTGCAGAATGGTGGTGCGCGGGTCGTCCACCGACGCCAGCTTGCGGGTCAGGATCTGATAGACGCCGTAGAGAAGCGCTGTCCCGAGCGGCAGCACGATGGCCCAGTGCGGCAGCGGCCCGCCGGTCAGGAAGGGCGGCCGCAGCGCCACGCCAACGCCGAGCAGCCCCACCGCCACGCCCAGCCAGCGGCGCGGGCTGACCTTCTCCTGCAGCCACACCGCTGCCATCGCCACCGTGAACAGCGGCGAGGCGAAGTTCACTGCCGTGGCGTCGGCCAGCGGCACATGCGCCAGGGCATGGGAGAACAGATAGTTGGCCGAGGCCAGGCAAAGGCTGCGCACCGCCTGCAGCCCCGGCGCGCGAGAGCGCCAGGGCAGCGCGCCGGTGAACACCCGCAGCAGCAGGGCCACGAGCAGCACATGCCCGAGGAAGCGCGCGAAGATGAGCTGCCCGATGGCATAGTCCGCCGCCATCAGCTTGGTGGTGGTGTCCATCGCCACGAAGAAGGCGACGGCGGCGAGTTGCAGGGCAACGCCGGTGAGGATGGCGGACATGTCGCGCGCATCATGACAGGAGCAGCGCAACCACGGCAGTCCACGAGCGGTAACATTTTCCGCGCCCCGAGCGGGAAGGGGAAGGCTCCCCTCCCCCTTTCCACGCGTCAGGCGGCGTCGGCGTGCAGGTGCTCCGCCCGCTTCGGCGACTCGTGTTCCGCCGCCAGCGCGTCAAGCCGGGCCTGCAGGGCGTCCACCTTCTCCAGCACCGTCAGGATATGGGTCTCGGAGCGGAGATTGGTGTCGTAGTCCAGTTCCGCCGCCGCACGGTCACGCGCCGCCTGGCGGTTCTGCGACATCAGGATCAGCGGCGCCTGGAAGGCCGCCAGCATGGACAGCACCAGGTTCAGGAACACGAAGGGATAGGGATCGAAGGCGTGCTCGGCCAGCACCGCCGCGTTCACCAGCGCCCAGAGACCCAGGAGCACGCCGAAGCCCGCAATGAAGCGCCAGGAGCCGCCGAAGGCCGTCACGCGCTCGGCCAGGCGCTCTCCGAAGGTCAGGCGCTCCTCCAGTTCGTCGTTCAGGTCGTGCACCTGGGCGCGGCGGGCGATGCGCTCGATCATCCGGCGCTCGCGCGGGGTGAGCGGCGCGCTGCCGCGGCGCAGCAGGGCCTGAGCGAGCTGGCGGACTTCGCCCTGGGTCTCGATGAAGTCGTTCATGGCGTCCCCCTTCGGGCTGAGGGATTGCGGGGCTGGCGGTTCCTCGTTCCTGAGCGCGCGACGCGCGGGCCCGCGCGGCCTGTGCCGCGTGGCGTCCGCGCGTCAGCGCGATCGGGGGCGCCCGCTTGCCCGGGGACGCGAGAGACGATGATGATGAAGCGGGAGATGGGCCATGGCGGTGCCGCCCCTGACGTCTGTTCCTGGATCCAAGCGCTGCGCGGAACGGCGCGGCGGCTGGGATGCCGGGCGCCGTCAGTGGGTGGGACTACTGCCAGGTTCCATCGTGATCCTCACATGCAGGCGCCCAGCCAAATCCGGTAATGGCGGGGCTCGTGTGCTAACGGCGAGCCGTGTAGCGCATTCCATGTCGCGGCGCAAAACCTGCCGCGCGCCGCCCATGCCCGGAGCGGCACGCGGCAGGCAGTCAGGGCCGCAGGACAAACTCGCCGCTCACCGTCGCGCTCACCGGAACGGCCTCCGGCGCCGAGACGGGCGGCGCGGCCTCCTGGCGCGCCGCCATCATCGCCACCCGCATGCGCGGCATCGGCTGGCTGGCCACGTCTACCTGCAGCTTGCGGAGGTTGGCCACATGCAGCCCGAGCTGCCCCGCCACCGCCTCCGCCCGCTGCCGCAGCGCCGTGATCGCCATCTCGCCCGCCTCTTTCCGGGCCTCGACCTCCCGGGGGCGGGAGAGCGTCCAGTCCAGTCCGGCCATGGCGAGCCCCTGTCCCTGGAGCGCCCCGGTCAGCTCCAGCAGCGGCGTTGCCTCGGTGCTGCGCAGCATCAGCGTCTGGGTGGCCGTCCAGTCGCGCTTCTCCTCGTTGCGGCTGGTCCAGTAGCCGCCGGTGCTGGCCTGCACGCCCTGCACCCCCCGCGCCTGCTCCAGCGCCTTCGCCATGGCCCCGTTCACCTGCGCCTGCACCGCCGCCGCGCTGGCGCCGCGCGCCTCCACCCGCAATGTCGCGCGCACCTCGTCCGGCGCGCGCAGCACCTCCGCCGTCTCCGACAGGGTCAGCACCGTCGCCGCCTCGGGCGCCGCCGCAGGGGCGGGAGCCTGCGCCCAGGCGCTGCCGGCGGCCACGATGCCGCCGAGGGCGAGCGCAGGGAGGGAAGGTCGGACCATGCGGATCTCCTCACTTTGGTTTGCACCCCATATCGGTGCCCTGTGCGGCGGAGGGAAGCGGGGCTATTCCCCTTCGCCCGCCGCGCCCCCGCCGGAGAGCTCCGGCGGGGGCGCCCAAAGGAGCCATGGCCACGTCCGACCGCCTTCCCGATCTCAACCTGCTGCGGCTCTTCGTGGCCCTGGTGGAGGAGCGCCACGTCACCCGCGCGGGCGAGCGGCTGTTCCTGTCGCAACCGGCCGCCTCCGGCGGTCTGAAGCGCCTGCGCGAGCAATTCCAGGACCCGCTGCTGGTGCGCGAGGGCCACGACCTGCGCGTGACCGCCCGCGCCCAGGCACTCTACGACACCATCGCACCGCGGCTCGAGGATCTGGCCGCCGCCGTGGCCGCCGGCAGCCCCTTCGACCCCGCCAGCGATTCGCGCACCTTCCGCCTCGGCTGCACGGACGCGGTGGCCTATGCCATCCTGCCGCCCTTGCTGGCCCGGCTGCGCGAGGCCGCGCCGAACTGCCGACTGGCGGTGCGGATCGGCGATTTCCGCAGCCTGCCGGGCCTGCTGCTGCACGGCGAGATCGGCACCGCGCTCGGCTATCTGGGCGAGGAGCTGCCGGCGAACGCAAGAATCCGGGTGCTGCGCCACGCGCAGTGGGTGTTGCTGCGCGATCCCGCCACGCCGCCCGTCGCGACGCTGGACGACTACTGCGCCCGGCTGCACGCCATGGTGACGCCGCGCGGCGAACTGGAAGGCTTCGTGGACGCGCTGCTGCACCAGCAGGGCCGGTCGCGGCGGGTGGTGCTGGGGGTCAGTTCCTTTGGCCTGCTTTCCGTCGCGCTGCCGGGAAGCGATCTGGTGACCACCCTGCCGGACTTCGTGGGTGAGCGGCTGAGGCTGCGCGCCGGCCTGACCATCGAGCCGCCGCCGATCGCGCCGCCGCCGCTGCCCAACGCCCTCGCCTGGAGCGATGCGCAGGATCGCGACCCCGCCGAGCGGTGGTTCCGCCAGCAGGTGACGGACGCCTTCACCGGCGTGTTCGGCCGGAGCTGACGCACGCCCTCAACAGCCGCGCCCCGGCTCCCTAAGCTGGCGGCCTCCGCCACGCCGGGACTCGCATGCCGCTCTGGATCGCCGTCACCCTCTCCGCCGCCCTGTTCCAGACCTGGCGGACCGCCATGCAGCAGAAGCTGCGCGGCCAGCTCTCGGTGAACGGTGCGGGGGTGGTGCGCTACCTCTACGGCGTTCCCTTCGGGGTGCTGCTGCTGCTGGCCTATGCCGGCCTGACCGGGCAGGCGCCGCCGGCCCCTTCCCTCCCCTTCCTGGCCCTCGCCGCGGCCGGCGGGCTGACGCAGATCCTCGGCACCAACCTGCTGATCCTCTCCTTCGGCGCGCGCGGCTTCGCCGTCGGCACCGCCTATGCCAAGACCGAGGCGGTGCAGGGCGCCATCCTGGCGCTGCTGCTGCTGGGCGAGCGGATCTCGGCCCTGGCCTGGATCGGTATCGCCGTCGGTGTGGGGGGTGTGCTCTACCTCTCCCTCGCCGGGCGGGAGACCAGGCCACGCGGGCTGCTGCGCGCAGCCCTGCAGCCCGCGGCACTCTATGGCCTCAGCGCCGGCACCGGCTTCGCCCTCACCGCCGTGCTGGTCAAGGCGGCCAACCAGGAGCTGCCGCACCCCGACCCCGTCCTGCGCGCCCTGACCACGCTGGTGGCCGCCAACATCCTGCAGACCATCATGCAGGGCGGCTGGCTGGCCTGGCGTGAGCCCGAGCAGTTCCGCGCCGTGTTCCGCACCTGGCGCGACAGCCTGCCGGTGGGCGCCCTCTCGGCCTTCGGCTCGGCCTGCTGGTTCACCGGCTTCGCCCTGGCGCCGGTGGCCATGGTGCGCGCCCTCGGGCAGACCGAGATCCTCTTCACGCTGCTGTTCAGCCGCTTCTACCTGCGCGAGACGATGACGCGCGCCGAGGTGACGGGGGCCGTGGTGGTGGTGCTGGGCGTCGTGCTGGTGCTGATCGGGCGCTGAGCGCCCCGCCGGCTTCCATCGGGATGTCACGCTGGAGTCATCGCCCTGTCATCGGCGGCGCCTATACGCCCCGGGCGACGGCAAGGGGCCAGGGATGCTTCAGCTTGAGAACCTTTCGCGCCGCTTCGGCTCCACCGCGGCGGTGGCGGGCGTCAGCCTGACCGTTCCGGCGGGGCAGATGGTCGGCGTCATCGGCCGCTCGGGCGCCGGCAAATCGACCCTGCTGCGCATGGTCAACCGCCTGACGGAGCCCTCCGAAGGACGCATCCTGCACGAGGGCCATGACGTCACGCGGCTGCGCGGCCAGGCACTGCGCGACTGGCGCACCCGCTGCGGCATGATCTTCCAGCAGTTCAACCTGGCGCCGCGGCTCGACGTGCTGACCAACGTGCTGGTCGGGCGGCTGAACCATCATCCCGGCCTGCTCGGCACGCTCGGCACCCTGTTCAAGCACTTTCCCGCCGAGGAACGGGCCATGGCGCTGATGGCGCTGGACCGCTTCGACCTCGCCGGCCAGGCGCTGCAACGTGCCGACACGCTTTCCGGCGGCCAGCAGCAACGTGTCGCCATCGCGCGCGCGATGCTGCAGCAGCCGCGCATCCTGCTCGCGGACGAACCGATCGCCAGCCTCGACCCCCGCAACGCCCGCACCGTGATGGACGCGCTGCGCGACGTGAACCGGCGCGACGGCATCACCGTGCTCTGCAACCTGCACCACCTCGACACCGCCCGCGAATATTGCGAGCGGATCGTCGCGCTGCAGGCCGGGCGGGTGATGTTCGATGGCCCGCCGGGCGAGCTCACCGCCGGGCGGCTGCGCGAGATCTACGGCGTCACCGAAGCCGAATTCGACGAACAGAGCGCCGCACCGGCCGCCGACAGGGTGGCCGGCGAGCAGGCCGGCTCCAGCCGGGTGGATCCACTGCCCGTCTGATCGCCCATTTGCCGCGGCCCGCGCGGGGCCGCGACCGAAGGAGAAGCGCATGATCACCCGCCGTACCCTTGCCGGCCTGCTGGCCGGCGCCGCCCTGCTGCCCGCCGCTCTTCCCACCGGCCTGCGCGCCGAAGGCGCCGACACCGCGCCGATGCCGAAGCCCGGCAAGCGCGACTGGGCGAGCGAGGTGCCCCAGATCCGCATCGGCCTGCTTGGCGGCGAGAACGAGGCCGACCGTCTCGGCCGCTTCGACGAGTATCGCAAGCTGCTGGAGGACACCTTCAAGGTACCCGTGCGCCTCTTCCCCGCCGCCGACTATGCCGGCGTGATGCAGGCCTTCTCGGCCGCACAGATCGAGGCCTCCTCGATGGGTGCCTCCGGCTATGCCGGCACCTGGCTCGACACCAACGGCGCCGTCGAGCCGCTGGTCGTGCCGGTCGAGGCCGACGGCTCGATCTCCTATATCTCGGTGATGGTGACGCGGAAGGACTCCGGCATCACCAGCCTGGAGCAGATGCAGGGCCACTCCCTCGCCTGGGCCGACCCGAACTCCACCTCGGGCTACCTGATCCCGCGCTCCGAGCTGCGCGGCCAGGGCATCAACATCGACAGCTACTTCTCGCGCACCGGCTTCGCCGGCGGGCACGAGCAGGGCGTGGTGGCGGTGCTGCAGAAGCAGTACGACGCCTGCTGCACCTGGGCCTCCGGCATCGGCGACCAGAGCAAGGGCTTCAGCCGCGGCAACCTGCAGGCGATGGTCGAGAAGGGCATGCTCGACATGGCCACGCTGAACATCATCTGGAAGTCGCGCCCGATCCCGAATGGCCCGCTCGCGGTGCGCAAGGCGCTGCCGGCGAGCTTCAAGAAGGACTTCACCGACTTCCACCTGGCGCTGCCGACCGAGCACCCGAAGGTCTATGCCGATATCGAGCGCGGCGGCGGCAAGGGCTATGCCCGCGTCACGCACGAGCAGTTCGAGCCGATCGTGCAGCTCCGCCGCGAGGAAGCGGCCGAGCGCCGCCGCCGCTCCTGAACACGGCGCCAGCGCATGGCTGAGGCCGGCATGAGCGCCCTTGCCGCGCATCTGCCGGCGGTGCGGCGCGGAGAGGCCGCCTACCAGGCCCTCCGACGCCGCCGCCGCCGGGCGACCCTCGTGGGGCTTGCGGTCCTCGCCGTCGCCTTCCTGGCGGCGGCCCGGATCAGCGAGTTCTATCCTTCCTCCCTGGCGGCCGGCCTGCCGCGCATCGGTGAGTATTTCCACCGCATCCTGCCGACGCTGCAATGGGATGCGCTGTTCGCCGGGACCAAGACCGAGGGCAGCCTGGCCTTCTGGCTCTACCGTCTCGACTCCTGGTTGCTGCTGCTGCTGCAGACCGCGCAGATGGCGGCCCTGGCCACGATCGGCGGCACGGCGGTGGCGCTGCTGCTGGCCTTTCCGGCGGCGCGCAACCTCGCCCCCTCCCGCTGGCTGCACCACCTGACGCGGCGTGGCCTGGAGGCGACGCGCACGGTGCCGGAGATCGTCTATGCGCTGATCTTCGTCTGGGCCTTCGGCGTCGGGCCGCTGGCCGGCATCCTGGCGATCGGCCTGCACACCGCCGGCGCGCTCGGCAAGCTGTTCTCCGAGGTGATCGAGAACGCGCCCATGCAGAGCTGGGACGGGCTGCGCGCCTCCGGCGCCAACTGGGCGCAGGCCTGCCGCTACGCCATCCTGCCGCAGGTGGCGCCGAACCTTCTGAGCTACGCCCTGCTGCGCTTCGAGATCAACCTGCGCGGCGCCACCGTGATCGGCTTCGTCGGCGCCGGCGGCATCGGGCAGGAACTCTATCAGGTCATCGCCTTCAACTACTATGAGGAGATCAGCGCCATCGTCGTGCTGGTCATCCTGTCCGTGGTGCTGATCGACCTGCTCTCCGAGCGGCTGCGGCATCGCCTGATCCACGCCACGGGAGCGCGCTGACGTGCCGCCGACCTCTTCCGCCATCGCCGCCTGGCAGGCGCGCGAACCCCGCGCCTTCGGCGCCCCCCCTGCCCTGCGCGCCCTGCGCTGGCTGGGCGCCGCCGCCTTCCTCGCCTGGCTCGCCTGGAGCTTCTGGCTGTTCGACATCACGCCCACGCGGCTGTGGAACGGCTTCACGGGCCTGCTGGCCATCCTGCGCCTGATGATCCCGCCCAGCCCCGGCGAGCTGTGGATGGATATCCTGAAGGGCATGGCGGAAAGCGTCGCCATGGCCTTCCTCGGCACGGTGCTGGCAAGCCTGGTGGCGCTGCCGCTGGGCTTCCTCGGCGCGCGCAACATCGTCACCGTGACGCTGCTGCGCTTCTCCGTGCGGCGGCTGTTCGACGGGCTGCGCGGCGTGGACCAGCTCATCTGGGCGCTGGCCTATGTGCGCGCGGTGGGCCTCGGCCCGCTGGCCGGCGTGCTCGCCATCTTCAGCAGCGACGTCGCGGTGCTGGCGAAGCTCTATGCCGAGGCGATCGAGAATGCCGAGAAGCGGCAGAGCGAGGGTGTCACCGCCACCGGCGGCCACCGGCTGCACGCCATCCGCTTCGGCATCCTGCCGCAGATCCTGCCGGTGATGCTGGCGCAGGCGCTCTATTTCTTCGAAAGCAACACGCGCGCCGCCGCCATTCTCGGCGTGGTGGGCGCGGGCGGCATCGGCCTGCAGATCGCCGAGCGCATCAAGGTGCGCCACTGGGACGAGGTGGCCTTCATCATCATCCTGATGGTGCTGACGGTCAGCGCCATGGACTGGCTTTCGGGCATGATCCGCCAGCGGCTGATCGGGAGGCGGAGCACCCTGCGAGCCTGAGAAGGCCGCACTCGCCGCGGCACAGGCGGCGGGCGCAGGAAATCCGGGTGAAACAGAAGGCCTCCGGGGGAACTTGTTCCCCCGGAGGCCTTGTTTTTCCTGTTCCGTCAGGCCGCGTCGTCGCGGCGGTCGCGGGCCTTCACATAGGCCACCGCGGCATGCTCGGGGCAGTAGGGCTTGCTGGGGATGGCCTCGGCCGTGCAGAAGCGGAACTCGGGCGTGCCGGGCTCCCCGATCGGCCAGCAGCAGCTGCGCGAGCCGACGCGCTGGAAGGGCCGCACCACCGCGGTCGGCGGCGGTGCCGGACGGCGGGGCGGCAGCGGACGCGCAGCGACCGGCTGTGTGGCAGGCGGCAGCGTGGAGAGAGCGGGCGCGGCGGCCGCAGCCGGGCGCGGCGCTACCGGCGCAGCCGCGGGAGCAGGATTCGGCGCCACCGCCACGGGTTCGGGCGCTGCAACGGGCGCGGGAACCGGAGCGCTGGCTTCCTCGCGGCGGATGGGACTCGGGCGCGGCGGCAGACTCAGCCGGTGCGCCTTGCCCACCACGGCGTTCTTGGAGATGCCCATGCGGCGCCCGATCTCGGCCGTGGAGTGCCCCTCCGCCCAGAGCGCCCGCAAGGTTTCAATCGCTTCTGCTGTCCACTCCATCCCCGGCCTCCAGCCTGCCACCACCATATACGGTAGTGAAACGCAGGGTCGTGGCACAAGATGCGGCAGAGGAGGCGACTCCAAAAAGGTGTGGAAAACCCCACGCGCAAGTTAATTCGGTTTGAACCGATACACGCGGCCCGCACTGTGTCTTTGGTGATTTCTCCTGCGTGCGGCTCACCCTTTCAGCACAGCAAGCCCTTTCGCAGCATTCCGTGAACGCCCTTCTCGCCGTTCACGGTTTGCGTCACCCGGAAATCCACCGCGAGCGAGCAGAACTGGTAGGCCTCGGCCGCCGAGAGTTGCGCACGCGCGACGATGAAGGCGATCATCTCCCGCAGCGCCTGCTTCATCGCGACGTCAAGGTCCTCGTGGATGCCCATGCTGATGAAATGCGTGGGCGTCTCGGCGCGGGGGAAGCGCAGCGCCGGCTGCGCGACGCCGCCGCCCTTCTCCAGCGTCAGGCGGAAATGCCCGGTCAGGCACATCTCCAGCGCGGTGACGCAAACCTCGCCGTCGCCCTGCACGCCATGTCCATCGCCGGCGCTGAACAAGGCGCCCGCATGGTGCACGGGCAGATAGAGCGTGGTGCCCTCCACCAGTTCCTTGTTGTCGAGGTTGCCGCCATGCGCGCGCGGCTCCTTGGTGGAGATGGAGCCCCAGGCCTCCGGCGGCGCCACGCCCATCACGCCGAAAAAGGGCGCGAGCGGCAGCGTGACCGGCTGCACCACGCCCTCGCGCTTCGGGCCGAAGGGCAGCCGGCAGGTCTGCGCCGCGCGGTCCACCGGGATGTGGATCAGGCGACGATAGGGGAAATCCTCCGGCAGCGTACCGACCAGCGGGCGGAAGTGGTTGTAACCCCAGTCGGCGCCCAGCTCGATCTTCTCGATATCGATGCGCAGGCAGTCACCCCGCTCCGCACCCGCCACGGCCACCGGGCCGGTCACCAGGTGCGGGCCGAGGCGCGGCAGCGTGCCGGCCGCGACCGCCTCGTGGATGGCCTGCAGGGCCGGCGGAACGGTCAGGCCGCTCTCCGGCGGCGGCATGACCTCGGCGGGGCCGGAGACGCACTCCATCACCACCCGGTCGCCCGAGGCGACGGTCAGCACCGGCGGGAAGCCGGCGTCGAACGCGCCGAACCGCACGGTCTGCGGCGTGGCGGACAGATGGTGGGTGGTGGGCATGACTCTCACTCCTCCTGCCGCGCCACATTCCGGAGGAAGCGCCCCGGGGTCAACCTCCCACGAAACCGCCGGACTGCCGCTGCCAGAGCCGCGCATAGGTGCCCTCGCGCGCCAGCAGCTCGGCATGGGTGCCCTGCTCGACGATGCGGCCGTGCTCCAGCACCACCAGCCGGTCCATGCTGGCCAGCGTCGAGAGGCGATGGGCGATGGCGATCACGGTCTTGCCCGCCATCAGCCCGCTGAGCTGCTCCTGGATGGCGGCCTCCACCTCCGAGTCGAGCGCACTGGTCGCCTCGTCCAGCACCAGGATCGGCGCGTCCTTCAGCAGCACGCGGGCGATGGCGATGCGCTGGCGCTGGCCGCCCGAGAGCTTCACCCCGCGCTCGCC
The DNA here is from genome assembly GCF_030063475.1 of Roseomonas sp. E05. Classification (GTDB taxonomy): domain Bacteria; phylum Pseudomonadota; class Alphaproteobacteria; order Acetobacterales; family Acetobacteraceae; genus Pseudoroseomonas. The sequence goes on along the minus strand of NZ_JASIRT010000013.1, from coordinate 100,860 downwards.
CACCTGCGCGTCATAGCCGGTGCGGCCGCGCCAGTCGTGCAGCTCGTGGATGAAGTCATGCGCCTCGGCCTGGCGCGCGGCGGCCTCGACCTCGGCATCCGCCGCCCGCGGGCGGCCATAGCGGATGTTGTCGCGCACCGAGCGGTGCAGCAGTGCGGTGTCCTGCGTGACGACGCCGATGGCGGCGCGCAGGCTCTCCTGCGTCACCCCCGCGATGTCCTGCCCGTCGATCAGGATGCGGCCGGCCTGCGGGCTGAAGAAGCGCAGCAGCAGGTTCATCGCCGTGGTCTTGCCGGCGCCGGACTGGCCGACCAGACCGACCCGCTCGCCCGGCGCGATGTCCAGGTCGAAATCCTCCAGCACGCCGCGCCCGCCGCCGGCATAGGCGAAGCGCAGATGCTCGAAGCGGATCGCGCCGCGCGTCACCGCCAGCGGCTTCGCGCCGGGCGGGTCGGGCGCGGTGGGCGGCACCGCGATGCTGCCCGTCGCCTCCTGCACCACGCCGACATTCTCGAAGATGGAGGCGACGTTGAAGGCCACCCAGCCGGAGATGCTGTTGAGCTGCCAGGCCATCGGCAGCGCCGTGGCGACGATGCCGACCTCGATCCGCCCCTGGCTCCACAGCGTCAGCGAGATCGCCGCCATGGAAAAGATCATCAGCGCGTTCAGCGAGGAGAGCAGCAGGCCGTTCAGCGTGATCATCCGCATCTGCCGCTGAAAGGCCTGGGTCAGACCCATGACCCCCTCGCGCACGAAGGCGTCCTCGTCCTCGGCGCGGGAAAAAAGCTTCAGTGTCAGGATGTTGGTGTAGCTGTCCACGATGCGGCCGGTGAGCAGGCTGCGCTGCTCCGAGGCGGCGCGCGCCCGCGCCCGCAGGCGCGGCACGATGAGGCGCAGCAGCGTGCAGTAGCCGGCGAACCAGACCAGGATCGGCGCCGCCAGCCAGAGGTCGGCCGAGGCCAGATAGGCCACCGCCCCCGTGCCATAGACCAGGATGTACCAGACCGCGTTGACCGACTGCACCACGCTCTCGCGCAGCGCCGGCCCGGCCTGCATGACGCGGGTGGCGATGCGTCCGGCGAAGTCCTCCTGGAAGAAGGCCCAGCCCTGGCGCACCACGTGCCAGTGGCTCTGCCAGCGGATCATGCTGGTGACGGCGGCGTTGATGGCCTGCTGGCCGATCAGGTTCTGCGACAGGATGGCGAGCGGCCGCCCGACCAGCAGCACCAGCGCCATGCCGAGCAGGAGGTGCCAGTTCTCCGCGAGCACCGTCTGCGAGGGGCCCTCCGAGAGCATCGCCACGATCCGCCCGATGAAGACCGGGATCATCGCATCCAGCAGCGCCACCGCGAGACCGGCGGCGAAGAGCATCAGGAACAGCACCCGCGCCTGCCGGATGAAGTACCAGTAGAAGGCCACGAGGCCGTGCGGCGGCGGCGCCTCCGGCACGGCGCTGCCCAGCAGCCGGCTGGCCCGCCTGCCTGGCGCCGCGACAGGGTCGATGATTCGCTCGAAGAACTTGCCCACCATGCCGGCGAGCGATGACCCGCCCACGCCCCCTGTCAAGCGCGGCTGCGTGACGATGCGGCGAGGCCGGAGAGCATCACGCCCCCCGGCCCCGTGCGCGTGACTATTGCAGGCCGGCGGGCGCCCCGCAGCCCTCGCCCTGGCGGCGGTAGACCTGCAGCCCATCCACCACCGCAATCTGCCGGTAGCGCGCCCAGACGGCGGCGAAGCCCGGATTCGCCTGGGACAGGACCGCCGGGTAGTTCATCGACTCGCCACGGCGGTCCACCACCACGAGGTCCGGGCAGCCCTCCATGAAATCCTGCACCACCCAGCGGCCGATCGGCCATTCCTCCGGCGCGGTGCCGTCCCGGTGCGCCCGCCACAGCTCGCCGCGCAGCGCCCACATCGAGTCGAAGCGGGAGGCCCAGGTGACGTCGGTGTTGTTCACCACCGGGAAGCCCAGGCCGATCCATTCGGAGAAGGCGACGTAGGAGCGCACCTTCTCCTTCTTGATCAGCTTCTCCAGCCGCACCTCGGTGGTCAGGTCGGGTTCGACCGCCAGCACCAGCCGCTCATAGAAGCGGCTCGAAACGCTGGAAGCAACGACCGCCAGCGGCACCAGGGCGACGCCCAGCAGCGCGCCGCGCCAGCGGACCGGCTGCCGGCGCTGCAGCACCGCGTCGGCGCACCAGAACAGCAGCGCGAAGGTCACCGCGATCAGCGCGGGGATGCGATGATAGAACCAGTTCTTGCCGTCCAGGAACATCGCCAGAGTGGCGGCCGCGGCGAAGGCGGTCAGCACCAGCATCACGCCGGCGGCGGCGCTGCCGCGCGGGGTCCGCCAGGTCAGCAGTGCGCAGGCGCCGAGGCCGAGCAGCAGCCGCCAGGATTCCAGCACCAGGGAGCTGAGCTCGGTGTCGGTGCCGCCGTAGAGGGTGAGCGCCAGCGGCACCGCGCGCTCCACGAAGGCGGGGTATAACAGCACGATCGCGAGGCCGTAGAGCCCCGCTGCGGCGAAGGCCGTGAGCGGCGCCAGCCGGATGCGGAAGCCCCGGTGCAGCCAGGAGGCCAGTTCCACGGCGGCGATGCAGAGCAGGTAGCGTGGCTTCAGCGCGCAGCCGATGCCGGCCAGCAGCCCGCCGCCAAGCGCCACGCCGCGCGGGACGGGCAGCCCCTCCGTCGCCCGGATCAGCGTTGCGAGATGCGGCAGCACGGCCATCACCAGCAGGTGCTCGCGCTGCCCGAACTCCACGCCCGGGGTGATGAGCAGCACGCAGGCGATGGCGGCGAAGACCGGCCCCGGCCGCGCGAAGACCGGGCCGGTGCCCTGCAGCAGCCGGGCGGTGCTCCAGGCCGAGGCCAGCGCCGCCCCGGCGAAGAGCGGCAGCGCCACCTGCTTGGCGGTCAGCCCGAGCAGATCCCCCAGCATCACCGGCAGGGCGTTGATCCAGACGATCAGCGGCGGATTGACCTCGACGATGTCAACATACAGCGCCTCGCCGCGCAGCCATTGCCGCGCGACCCAGAGCAGCCAGGCGAGGTCATCCTTCATCGGCGCGCGCAGCAGCGCGAACAGGACCACGCCCACGGCCAGCGCCACCAGGCCGAGAGAGATGAGCGTGGTGCGCTGCTCGGCGCTGAGCCGCACCCGCCGCGGCGCGATCCCGCGCGGCGCCCCCGGAAAGCTGTAGGTCACGCGATGCTCCCCCCAGACATCAAGGCATCAGAGCCCCGGAAACACCGAAGCCTCCCCTTGCATTCGGGTGAGATTGAGGCAAGCGGAGGCGAAAAATAGCAACAATCCGCATAATTCTGCACAAATCCAGACTGCCTGCCGCCCCTCAGGCAGCCTTCGCCCGCGCCGCGGCGCCGAGCAGGCTGCGCGCCACCGCCTCGGCCGTCTTGATGCCGTCCACCGCCGCCGAGAGGATGCCGCCGGCATAGCCCGCCCCCTCCCCGGCCGGGAACAGGCCGCGTGTGTTCAGGCTCTGCCGGTCCTCGCCGCGCTTCACCCGCACCGGCGAGGAGGTGCGCGTCTCCACCCCTGTCATCACGGCATCCCCCCGGGCGAAGCCACGGAGCTGGCGGTCGAAGGCCGGCAGCGCCTCGCGGATGGCGGCCACGGCATAGTCGGGCAGGAAGGCGGCGAGATCGCTCGGCGTCACGCCCGGCTTGTAGGAGGGCGCGACCTCGCCCAGCGCGGTGGAGGGCCGGCCGGCCAGCAGATCGCCCACCGTCTGGACCGGGGCGCGGTAGTCGCCGCCGCCGGCGCGGAAGGCCGCCTCCTCCAGCCGGCGCTGCAGGTCGATCCCCGCGAGGGGGCCGCCCGGAAAGTCCTGCTCGGGCGTGATGCCCACCACAACGGCCGAGTTCGCGTTGCGCTCGGCGCGCTGATACTGGCTCATGCCATTGGTGACGACGCGGCCCGGCTCCGATGTGGCCGCCACCACCGTGCCGCCCGGGCACATGCAGAAGCTGTAGACCGTGCGCCCGTTCCGGCAATGATGCACCAGCTTGTAGTCGGCGGCGCCGAGCACCTTGTTGCCGGCGAAGGGGCCGAAGCGGCACTCGTTCACCATCCGCTGCGGATGCTCGATGCGCACCCCGATCGAGAAGGGCTTGGCCTCCACATAGACGCCGCGCCGCTCCAGCAGCTCGAAGGTGTCGCGCGCGCTGTGGCCGACCGCCAGCACGACATGGTCGGATTCCAGCACCGTGCCGTCGGCCAGGGCCACGCCGCGGACCTGCCGCGTGCCGTCCGGCGCGGTGTCGATCAGCAGGTCGGTCACGCGGCTCTCGAAGCGGTACTCGCCGCCAAGCGACTCGATGCTCCGCCGCATGTGCTCGACCATCGTCACCAGCCGGAAGGTGCCGATATGCGGCTTGGAGACATAGAGGATCTCCTCCGGCGCGCCGGCCTTCACGAACTCCTCCAGCACCTTGCGGCCGTGGTGCCCGGGGTCGCTGATCTGGCTGTAGAGCTTGCCATCGGAGAAGGTGCCGGCGCCGCCCTCGCCGAACTGCACGTTCGACTCCGGGTGCAGCTCGCTGCGGCGCCAGAGGCCCCAGGTGTCCTTGGTGCGCTCGCGCACCACCTTGCCGCGCTCCAGGATGATCGGGCGGAAGCCCATCTGCGCCAGCAGAAGCCCCGCCAGCAGTCCGCAGGGTCCGGCGCCGATCACCAGCGGGCGCCGGGTGAAGCCGGCGGGCGCCTGGCCGACGAAGCGGTAGGTGGTGTCCGGCCTCGGCCCGACATGGCGGTCGCCCTGGTGCCGCCGCAGCGCGGCGGCCTCGTCCCGCAGGGCGAGGTCGAGGGTATAGACGAGCTGGATGGCGCTCTTCCGTCGCGCGTCGTAGCCGCGGCGGAAGATCTGGAGTTCCAGCAGATCGGCATCGGCGATGCCGAGGCGCGCAAGCACGGCCGCGCGCAGGGCCGGCTCGGGATGATCGAGCGGCAGTCTCAGTTCGGTCAGTCGCAGCATCGGGAGGTTGTTATCCACCGGGGTGAGCGATGCGCGGCCCTATAGCGCCCGCGCCCCGGCGGGGGGAAGGACTTCCCCTCCCCCCGCCCCGCGACTCAGCCCGCCGCCAGGCGCAGGGCGGCGCAGACCGTCTCCACCTGGGCGTCGGTCAGCTCGGGATAGATCGGCAGGCTCAGCACCTCGCGGCTGGCCGCCTCCGTCTCCGTGCAGGCGGCGGGCCCGAGGGCGATGCGCCCCTGGTAGGCCTCCTGCAGATGCACCGGCAGCGGATAATGGATGGCGGTGGCGACGCCCTGGGCGCGCAGGCGGGCCATCACCTCCTCGCGCTCCCGGCTGCGGATGACGTACTGATGGAAGACATGCGTCGCGCCCGGCCGCCGCGCGGGCGGCGCGAGGGGCCCGCCGGCCAGCGCCGCGTCATAGGCGGCGGCGATCGCCTGGCGGCGCGCATTGGCCTCGGCCAGCAGCGGCAGCCGCACCCGCAGCACCGCCGCCTGCAGCTCGTCGAGCCGGCTGTTCACGCCGACCATGTCGGAGAGGTAGCGCCGTTTCCAGCCATACTGGCGGATGGCGGCCATCCGCTCGGCCAGTTCAACGTCCGCGGTGGCGACGATGCCGGCATCGCCCAGCGCCGCGAGGTTCTTGGTCGGGTAGAGGCTGAAGGCGGCGACGTCGCCCAGCGTGCCGAGCATCCGCCCGTTGAGCGTCGCGCCATGCGCCTGGGCGCAGTCCTCGATGACGGCGACGCCGGCGGCGCGGCAGGCCGCCAGCATCGGCGCCATGTCACAGGCCTGGCCGTAGAGGTGCACCGGGATCACGGCGCGGATGGGCGGCAGGCCGGGCGGCGGGTCCTCCAGCACGGCGCGCAGCTCGTCCGCGTCCATGGTGTAGGTGTCGGGATCGATGTCGAGCAGCAGCGGCGTGGCGCCCGCCATCTCGATCGCCGCCACCGTGGCCACCGCGGTATGCGAGACGGTCACCACCGTCGCGCCGGGGCCGATGCCGAGGCCGCGCAGGGCCAGAACCAGCGCATCCGTGCCGTTGGCGCAGCCGACCGCGCGGGAGAGGCCGAGCCACTCGGCGAATTCCTGCTCGAAGGCCGCGCCCTCGCTGCCGAGGATGTACCAGCCCGAGTGCAGCACCCGGGCAATGGCGGCATCGATGGCCGGCTGCTGGGCGCGGTAGGCGGCGCCGGGGTCGGCCTGCGGGACGGTGATCACGGGCAAGTCCATCTGCCCTTCTCCTTCGGGAGCGTGACGCGTTCAGAGATAATTGGCGAGGCGGGGGCGCAGCCAGTCGAGGCTGCGGCGCAGCCCCTCCGGCAGCGACACCACCGGCGCCCAGCCGGTGGCGGCGCGGAAGGCCGCGTCGTCCGCATGGAAGCTGCCGATGTCGATCGGTGCCCGGTCGGCGGGGAATTCCTTCACCACGTAGTGCCCGGCGCCGTTGGCGGCGATCGCCAGCTCGGCCAGCTCGCGCAGCGAGACAGGCGGCGCGCCGCCGATGTTGAAGGTCTGCCCGGCGCAGGCGGGGGTCTCCGCCGCGCGCAGGAAGGCGGCCACCACATCGTCCAGATAGGCCAGGTCGCGCAGCTGCTCGCCGCCCCAGACCTCGAAGGGCTCGCTCTCCAGCAGCCGGCGGAACCAGATGCCGAGGAAGGTCTGCCGCGCGTCCCTCACCCGCAGGCGGGGGCCGTAGCAGTTGGTCAGGCGCAGCGAGACGACCGGGCGGCCATGCACCCGGCCCTCCATCAGCCAGTACTGCTCGCCGGCCAGCTTGGAGACGCCATTGGCGTCGGGCGGCGCGATCGGGTGCTTCTCGTCCACCGGCAGGTAGCGCGGGCGGCCGTAGAACTGCCGGGTCGAGGCATGCACCACCACCGCCTTGGGCGAGCCGGCCCGCAGCGCCGCCATCAACCGGAGCTGGGCGGTGGCGTTGATGGCGAGGTCGGTGAAGGGGTCGGCCATGCTGCCGGCGTGGCTGGTCTGGGCGGCGAGGTTGAAGACGGCGTCGAGCCCCTCGGTGTGGGGGGCGAGATCGGCCTCGCGCAGATCGGCCTCGATGAGCCGAACGCCGCTGTCCCGCAGGTTGGCGCGGTTGGCGCCGCCTTCCGGCAGCATGGCGTCCAGCGCCACCACCTCGGCGCCCGCGGCGGCCAGGGCATGGCAGAGACCGCTGCCGATGAAGCCGGCGCCGCCGGTGACCAGCACCCGGCGGCCGCGCCAGGCCGGACCGGCCGCGCTCATGGCCTCTCCTCCGCCGCATGGCGGCTGTGGGCGGGTTCAGGTCCAGGAATGGCACGCATCGCAGGGCTTCCCAGGCAGAGGGACCGAAGCCTGCCCGGCCATTGCGGCGGAAGCGGGGCAATCGTCGGCTTTGCCATTGCAGCGCGCCTGGGCCGCTCGCCGCAACCTAGCCTGTGGAGGTAGATTGCGGCGGCGGCTGATCACGTCCGGAAGATCATGCCTGCCTGGTGGCCGGCCGGTCGCTCACTCGGCGGCGCGCGGCACCCCGCCGGCCGCGGGGGCTGCATCCTGCAGCGCATGGCTGCTCGGGCCGGCGGCCAGCTCGGCGCGCAGGCGGTTGGCGTCCAGCTCGCCCTCCCAGCGGCTGATGGCGACGCAGGCGACGCCGTTGCCGCAAAGGTTGGTCAGGGCGCGGCACTCGCTCATGAACTTGTCGATGCCGATCAGCACCGCCAGCGCCTGGATCGGGATGTCCGGGATGACCGAGAGGGTGGCTGCCAGGGTGATGAAGCCCGCGCCCGTCACGCCCGAGGCCCCCTTCGAGGTCAGCATCGCCACCAGCAGGATGGTCAACTCCTGGCCCAGCGTCAGGGGCGTGTTCGTGGCATAGGCCAGGAACATCGTCGCCAGGGTCATGTAGATGTTGGTGCCATCCAGGTTGAAGCTGTAGCCCAGCGGCACGGTCAGCCCGACCACATTGGGCGAGCAGCCCAGCCGCTCCAGCTTACGCATCAGCTGCGGCAGCACGCTCTCGCTGCTGGAGGTGCCGAGCACGATCAGCAGCTCCTCGCGGATGTAGTTGAGGAAGCGCAGGATGGAGAAGCCGCAGAACCGGGCGATGATGCCCAGCACCAGCACCACGAAGAGTGCCGAGGTGAGATAGAAGGTCGCCACCAGCTCACCGAGGCGCAGCAGCGAGCCGATGCCATAGGCGCCGATGGTGAAGGCCATGGCGCCGAAGGCGCCGACCGGCGCCGCCTGCACCACGATCCGCACGATGCCGAAGAACACCGCCGCCAGCCGGTCCACCACATGCGCCGTCGCCACCCGCGCCTTCTCCGGCAGGGCGTTGATGGCGAAGCCGGTCAGCACGGCGATCAGCAGCACCTGCAGCAGGTCGCCATTGACGAAGGGACTGAAGAAGCTGTCGGGGATGATACCCATCAGATGCGCGACGACGCTGTCGCCCTGCGCCTTCTGGGTGAAGCCCTGCACGGCCCGGGCATCGAGCTGGGTCGGGTCGATGTTGAAGCCGGCGCCGGTGTGGAAGACCTTGGCGATGATCAGGCCGAGCGCCAGGGCGAAGGTGGAGACCACCTCGAAGTACAGGATCGCCTTCAGCCCGACCCGGCCGACCTTGCTGGCATCCCGAACGCTGGCGATGCCATGCACCACGGTGCAGAACACCACCGGCGCGATGATCAGCTTGATCAGTTTGACGAAGGCGTCGCCCAATGGCTTCAGCGCCGCGCCGGTGGACGGGTAGAACGTGCCCACCAGCACGCCCAGCACGATCGCGATCAGCACCTGCACATAGAGCAGGCCAAGCCAGCGTCTCAACATCAACCAGTTCCCCAAGAGGCGCGCGCCCGCACGGCGCCGGCCATACGCGCGCCAGGGCGCAACGCGCCTGGGGTGCGGGCATGGTCGGTTCTTTGCCGGACGAGGACGTTTCAACATGCGCTGCGGCGCAGGCCTGGAGGCGGGCCGCAGCGCGTTGGCGCTCCCTACCGCGTCCGGGGCGGGCGCAACATTGCCCACTGCGGCGCGCGGCGCTGCCGCCCCCCTGCAGGGAGGCGGCCACGGGGCGAAAAGACGTGTCTTATAGAGGACTTAGCCGAATGTTGCGGAAACCTTAAAGAGTCTCCATCAGGAACTTTTCCGCAACAAAACGACCTCAGCCCGGCGCCAGTGCGATGCCGGTGATCTCGACCTTCCACCGCGGGTCCACCAGCTTGCCCTCGATCGTCATGCGCGCGGGCTTGTGGGCAGGGTCCAGCCAACGGTCCCAGGCACGGTTCATCGCGGCGGTGTCGGCGATATCGGCCAGCACGATCTGCACCTGCAGCAGCGCGCGCTTGTCGGTGCCCGCCGCGGCCAGCAGCGCGTCGATCTGCGCCAGGATGTCGGCGGTCTGTCCCTCGGCGTCGAGCGAGGCGTCGTCCGCCACCTGTCCGGCCAGGAAGACGAAGCCGCCGGCAACGCTGGCGCCGCAGAGGCGTTGCTCCTCCGCCAGACGGCGGATGCGAGGGGTCTGCTCAGACATGGGCACTCCTTCACGAGACAGGGGAGAAACAGTGCCATGGTCGCCTGGCCGGGGCGAGAGGCGCCACCCGACACTCGCCAGCCCAGATCCCGGCTCAGCCGCGACCTGATCGCCCGCACCTTCGAGGGCACGATGCGCCGCCGCCGCACCCGGCCTCGCCCGCCCCCGTCGCGGCTGAAGGATATCCTGACCTGTGTGGAGGAGGCCTGCGGCGAGGCCGAGACGGTTTCCTGCCGGGCCATCCTGGACCAGATCGGCCAGCGCTCCTTCGGCGCGGTGCTGCTGTTGCCGGCGCTGGTCGTCGTCTCGCCCCTCTCCGGCATCATCGGCCTGCCGACCGGCGCGGCGACCCTGATCGTGCTGATCTGCGGCCAGATGCTGCTCGGACGGAAAGAGGCCTGGGTGCCGCGGGCGGTCACCACGCGCAGCATGCGCTGCCAGCGGGTGCAGAAGGCGGTGCGCTTCCTGCGGCCGTTCTCCCGCCTCACCGACCGCATCCTGCGCGCCCGCCTGCGTGGCGTGACGGAAGGCGCGGGCACGCGCTGCATCGCCCTTGCCTGCATCCTGCTGGCGCTGATGATGCCGCCCCTGGAACTGGTGCCCTTCGCCACCTCGCTGATCGCCGCCGTGATCACGCTGTTCGGCCTGGCCCTGGTGGCGAATGACGGGCTGATGGCGCTGATCGCCTATGCCCTGACCGCGGCTGCTCTCGCGGGCGCCGGCTCTGTCATCCTCGGTTGAGGCGGGGCGCGAAAGCGCAAGAAATGGCCAAGCTCAAGCTCTTTACAGAGTAATCAGCACGTGCAATTTCCTGTTGGCCGCACGCGCAGCAGGATCGGGAGAAGGGTTTCCGCCCTGCTGGTCACCGCCTGATGCTCTCAGGCTTCCGCTCGGATTTCCGGGGCGATCTGCCCAGCCACGTCGTGACCCTGGATGCCGCACGAGACGATCAGCCCGCCCGAACCTGCGGAAGCCTTCCTCGCCCGTGCCGCGGCCCTGCTGCAATCCGCACTCCAGCCTATCGTGGAGGTCAGCACGGGGCGGGTGCATGGCTATGAGGCCCTGATGCGCGGCCATGCGCAGATGGGCTTCGCCAGCCCGGCCGCGCTGCTCGCCGCCGCCGCCGCCGCGGATTGCCTGGACGGGCTGGAAGCCCTCGTGCAGCAGCAGGCCTTCGCAGCTTTCCGCACCGCTACCGGCGGCCGCCTCGATACCCTGCTGTTCCTCAACCTCGACCCCCGCCTGCTGCCGCGGCTCGATCCCGCGGAACTGCTGCGGCGGCTGAGCGCCTTCGGCATTCCGGCCAGCGCGCTGTGCGTCGAGGTGTCCGAGCACCAGCACGACGCCGAGGAGCCCGCCACCGGCGTGGCGCTGGCCGCGCTGCGCGGTGCCGGCTGTCGGCTCGCGCTGGATGATTTCGGTCTCGGTGCCGCGCGCCTCTCGCTGCTTGCCGAGGGCCGCGCCGACTACATCAAGATCGACCGCTTCTTCATCGCCGGGCTGCCGGATGATCCGCGCCGGCAACTGATCCTGTCCGGCCTGGCGGCCATGGCACGGCGTCTCGGCCTGACCGTGGTGGCGGAGGGCGTGGAGACGTCGGCGGAGTACCTCGCCTGCCTCGCCGCAGGCTGCGACCTCGTGCAGGGCTACTTCGTCGCCCGGCCAACAACCTCCATCGCCGCACTGCCGCCTGCCTATCCCCATCTGGCCGAGATCCGCCCGCCCCGCTACATCCGTAACGAGGACCGCGCGCAGGAGAACGCACAGTTGCTCGCGGCTGCGGAACGCCTCCCCGCCGTGCAGGAGGATCTGACCGCCGAGGTGCTGTTCGCCCGCTTCTGGGCGGAGCCGGAGCTGGATGTCTGCCCTGTGCTGGCGGCGGATGGCACGCCGCAGGGCCTGGTGCACGAGCGCACCCTGCGGGCTTACGGCTATTCGCTCTTCGGCCGCGCACTGCTCCGCAACCGCTCCCTGCGCTACACGGCCCGGCACTTCGCCCAGGCCTGCCCCGTGGTGGAGGCCGATGCGGGCGCGGACCGGGTGCTGGAAGCCTTCGCCGCAGCGCCGAACGCCGCTGGCGTCATCCTGACGCGGAGCGGTCGCTATCTCGCCGTTCTCTCTGCCAAGGCGCTCCTCCCGGTGCTGCACGAGCGGCGGCTGCGGCAGGCGCGGGACCAAAGCCCGCTGACCGGCCTGCCGGGCAACCTGTCGATCGCCGCGCGGATCGAGACCCTGGCCCTCGCGGCGACGGTGCCACGCTATCTCTGCTATTTCGATCTCAACAATTTCAAAGCCTTCAACGACCGCTACGGCTTCCGCCGCGGCGACCGCGCCATCGAGCTGCTGGCCGAGCATCTGCGCCGCAGCTTCCCTGAAGGACAGGCCTTCCTCGGCCATATCGGCGGGGACGACTTCTTCGCCGGCCTGGAAGGGCTTGCGGGCGGCGCGCTGCGCCGCCGGCTGGCCTGCATGATGTCAGGCTTCGCGGATGCGGCGACGGCGCTGCACGACGGGGCCGACCGCGAGGCAGGACGCATCAGCGGGCATGACCGTTCCGGCCTGGCCCGCAACTTCCCCCTGCTGCGCTGCAGCGCGGCGGTGCTGGAACTGCCGCCGCGTGCCTTCGACGCGGACCCGGACCTGCTGGCCGCCGAAGTGGCCGCCCTCAAGGCCGTGGCGAAGGCCGATCCGGACTGCCTGGCCTGGGGGGTCTCCAGCCTGGCACGGGCGGAGGCGGGCTGAGGCCGCCCTGCCGCCGGTGCCGCGGATCAGCCGCTGAGATGCGGGCGGTGCAGCAGCCGCGCCAGCAGCCCGTCCACCGGCCCCGCCAGCACCGAAAGCGTCCAGGCGCCGCCCGCCACCAGAACGATGGCCGGGCCGCTGGGCAGGTCGAAATGGTAGGAGAGCAGCAACCCCGCCACGCTGGCGAAGACGGCGATGCCGGCGGCGGCATAGGCCATCCCGCCGACGCTCCGCCCCCAGTAGCGGGCCGCCACGGCGGGCAGCATCATCAGCCCGACGGCCATCAGCGTGCCCAGTGCCTGGAAGGCGGCCAGCACGTTCAGCACCACCAGCACCAGGAACAGCATATGCCACCAGCCGCCATGCGCACGGACAGCGGCGGCAAAGCCAGGATCGAAGCATTCCAGCACCAGCGGCCGCCAGGCGAAGGCCAGCGCCAGCAGCGTCAGGCTGGCGACGCCGGCCATCAGGAACAGCGCCGGGTCGTCCACGCCGAGCACGCTGCCGAACAGCAGGTGCGACAACTCGACCGAGCCGGCGCGGGTGGAGATCAGCGTGACGCCGAGCGCCAGGGCCACAAGGTAGAGCGCGGCCAGCGCCGCGTCCTCCCGCCCGCCGGTGGCGCGCGAGACGGCGCCGGCGCCGACGCCGACGATCAGCCCCGCCACCAGCCCGCCGACCGACATGGCGGTGACCGAGAGCCCCGCCACCAGGAAGCCGGCCGCGATGCCGGGCAGGATGCCATGCGCCAGCACGTCGGCGGTCAGGCTCATCCGCCGCAGCATCAGGAAGACGCCGAGCGGCGGCGCGGCCAGGGAGAGGGCCAGGCAGCCCACCAGCGCCCGGCGCATGAAGCCGAACTCGGCGAAGGGCGCCCAGAGGGCATCCCAAAGGGAAGCCTGGAGGAGATGCAGCATGTCAGGCGGCGCTGCGCTCGCAGGCCTCGGCCTCCGCGTCCCAGGCCTCGGCCATCATGCGGGCCTTCATGCGGTTGGCGGCGGTCAGCACCTCGGCGGTCGGGCCCCAGGCGACCGGTTCGCGCGCCAGCAGCAGCGTCTCCGGGAAGTCGTGCCGCACCAGCTCCAGGTCGTGCAGCACGGCCAGGATGGTGCGGCCCTCGCCATGCCAGCGATGCACCAGCGCCAGCAGGTCGGCGGCGGTGCGGGCATCCACCGCGTTGAAGGGCTCGTCCAGCAGGATCACCGGCGCGTCCTGCACCAGCAGGCGGGCGAACAGCACGCGCTGGAACTGGCCGCTGGAAAGGCTGCCGACCGGCCGCCCCTCGAAACCCTCCAGCCCGACGGCGGCCAGCGCATCCCGTGCCGCCTGCCGCTCGGCGGGGCGCAGCGCGCGGAAGGCGCCGGCACGGTTCCAATGGCCGAACAGCACGACATCGAGGCAGGAGATCGGGAAGGCGCGGTCCAGCGCCGCCGCCTGCGGGAGAAGCGCGATGTCCCGCCGCGGCGCGGCGAGGCAGCCCTCATGCGCCGGATGCAGGCCGGCGATGGCGCGCAGCAGGGTGGACTTGCCCGCCCCGTTCGGCCCGACGATGGCGGTCAGGCTACCGGGCGCGAAGCGACCGGAGATGTGATGCACCGCCGGGCGCCGCCCATGGGTCAGCGTCAGGTCGGTGAGCACAATGCTCTCGCCCCGGCTCATGCGGTGCGCGCCCAGAACACGGCGGCCCAGAGCAGCACCAGCAGCAGAGCGGCGAGCAGCAGGCGGGCCGGGGTGCCGGCGGAAAGCGCCAGCGGATCGCTAGGGAGAGGCATCATGGTGTTATAGGATAACATTTCCTTCGCCGGCGACAAGCGCAGCAAGGCGGCGCGGAATTGCGCGGCTTCGGCCGGAAGCCGCGGATTGTCATCCTGCCCGCCTCCCACCCGGGCGACCGCCGCACTACCTTGAGCAGCGATGCATGGCATGCCCCCCCTCCCCGATCCCGAGGCCGAACTCCGCCGCAACCTCACCCGCTACCGCCGTTTCGCCACCGCGCTGCTGGTGCTGATGGCCGCCCTCATGCTCGGCGCCTATCAATTGCCGCCGGGCTACTGGAGCCAGTTGCTGCAGGCCTCCGCCAAGGCCGGGCTGGTCGGCGGGCTGGCCGACTGGTTCGCGGTGACGGCGCTGTTCCGTCGGCCGCTGGGCCTGCCCATCCCGCACACGGCGATCATCCCGCGCCAGAAGGAGCGGCTGGGGCGCGGGCTCGGCCGCTTCGTCGGCAACCATGTGCTGACCGAGACGGAGGTGCAGCGGCTGCTGGCGAAGGTGGACCTCGCCGGGCTGCTGCGCCGGGTGCTGAGCGACCCCGCCAATACCCGCCCCTTCGCCGAGGCGCTGGCCGCCAACCTGCCGCGCGTGCTGGACGCCATGGAGGATGGCCGCGCCCGGCGCCTGATGGCCCGGCTGCTGCCGCGCATGGTCTCCGGCCCCGCCGCCGCGCGGCTGCTGGCGCGGATGCTGCGCGCAATGATGGCGGGCGGGCAGCACCAGGCGGTGTTCGGCCTGGCGCTGGAGCAGATCAAGGTGCTGCTGACCGCCAAGGAGGAGGATCTGCGCCAGGCGATCCAGGCCCGCGTCCGCGCCGAGGGCGGGGCGCTGGTCGGCTGGCTGGCCGGCGGCGCCGTGGCGCGCCGCATCCTGACCGCGATCAACCAGGAACTGGAAAAGGTCGAGCCGGGCGACAGCGACCTGCGCACCGCCTTCGAGACCTGGCTGCTGGCCGAAATCGAGCGGCTGGAGACCGATCCGGCGCGCGCGGAGGCGATTGGCGCGGCGCTCCGCCAGGCGCTGGCGCATCCCACGGTGGCGGTCTGGCTGGGCGATGTCTGGGGCCGCATGAAGGCGGCGGCAGCGGCCGATGCAGCCTCCCCCGAGGGGCGCAGCGTGGCCCTGCTCTCCGGACTGTTCACCAATCTGGGCCGGCTGCTGGCCGAGGATGCGGCCGCCCGCGACCGGCTGAACCTCTGGCTGGAGGGCATGCTGCGCGGCGCCCTGCCCGCCATCCAGGCGCGCATCGCCGACTTCATCGCCGGCGTGGTGGCGCGCTGGGACACGGCGACCGTGGTGGACAAGATCGAGTTGCGGGTCGGACGCGACCTGCAGTTCGTCCGGGTGAACGGCACGCTGGTCGGGTTCCTCGCCGGGGGTGCGCTGTTCATGCTGCTGCAGGCGGTGTTCGGCGAGGTGGCCTATTGAAGGCGGAGCTTAGCGTGCCGCCCCCGGACCCTTTCAGGTTCCCTCATCTCCGCCGCGACCCACAATTCGGCTTCCATGATGGAGAGCAGGGCGGCGGCGAGCCCGCAGCCGGCCTTCCGGGCCCTGTCCTGCGCTTCCGCGATGCGGCCGATCAGCCGGAAGAAGGATCCTGGGGCGGCGGGGGGAAAGGCTCGAAAGGGGGCGTGGTTCACGGAACGCTCCACGAGGCTGGAACGACTCTTTCCTGCCACGAGCATCACGGAAACGCGAGGTTGTTTTCGCCGTAAATCCAAAAATTGATACGGCACCTCTTCTTGCCGGCAGCCGCCCACCGCTGCTGCAGAAAGCGCCGCGTTCCGCTCAGCCTCCGGAACGCATCTCCTTCGGCCGGAATATACCGGCGGGCACAAATCCCTGCGGATTATGCTTGCCTCATCGAAGAACGGCTTCGCACATTCCGGCTGTGAGCACCGACCCTTCCCTCTGCCGGCCGACACCACTGCCGGGAGGCGCCGCCGAGCAACTGGACGCACTGGAGCACGAGCTGCTGCGCGCCGTCGGGCAGCGCGCCCTGCGCCAGATGCTGGAGAGCACTTCCGACAGACCCGCCCTGCTGGCACAGCTCCGGCGCGAGCTGGAAGCAGCGCTGGGTGGCCGTGCCGGCCCGGCCTCCCCGCCAGAGCTCCTGCTGGCTGAGTTCGAGGCACTCTTTGATCGCCTGGAGGCTGCGCCTAGCCCCCACCGCTGAGCGGCCCCTCGCGAATGGGGCGCGCCTGCGCGCGGAATGGTTGCCTCCGCCGCGCATGGCGGGTAAAGGCCGCCCGCCCGTGCGGTGGCTCGACGCCCCGCGCCTTGTTCGTTCAGCCCCGTGAAGCAGGTGCCACGCCATGAAGCAGCAGGCCAACCAGATGCGCCCCGGCCAGGTCATCGAGTACGAGGGCCGGCGCTGGACGGTGCTGAAGATCCAGATCATCACTCCGGGCAAGGGCGGCGCCTTCATCCAGGTCGAGATGCGCGACATCAAGACCGGCACCAAGAAGGATGACCGCTGGCGCACCGCCGATACCGTCGAGCGGCTGATGACCGAGGACAAGGAGTTCACCTACTCCTATTCCGATGGCGAGAACCTGGTGCTGATGGACCCCGAGACCTTCGAGCAGACGATCGTCCCGGCCGCCATCCTCGGCGATCGCCTGCCCTTCCTCACCGAGAACATGACCGTCTCGGTGAAGCTGATCGAGGGCGACCCGGTGGCGATGGACCTGCCGCCCAACGTGACGCTGGAAGTGGCCGAGGCCGACCCGGTGGTGAAGGGGCAGACCGCGTCCTCCTCCTACAAGCCGGCCGTGCTCTCCAACGGCGTCAAGACCCTCGTGCCGCCCTTCGTCACCGCCGGCGAGAAGATCGTGGTGAAGACCGAGGACGGTTCCTACGTCGAGCGCGCCAAGGGCTGAGCCCTGCGGCCCGCGGGGCGCCTTCCCCGCGCCCCGGAACCCTGTTTCCCCTCACCGGTTCTCCGCTGCCGGACGGTGGGAGGTCCGGGAGGCCAAGGCTTCCCGGCGGGAGAACGCGGCAGGGCGCCCCCCGCCCGCCGAGCAGCGCATCCGTCATCCGGAGTTCCCCCATCGTGGCCGCATCCGCCCGCCTCTCCCCCGCCCTGAATGTCGTCGTGGCCGCCGCGCAGAAGGCGGGCCGCCGCCTGCTCCGTGACTTCAGCGAGGTCGAGCAGCTGCAGGTGAGCACCAAGGGGCCGGGCGACTTCGTCTCCCAGGCCGACACGCGCGCGGAGGAAATGCTGCGCACCGAACTCGGCCGTGCCCGCCCGAACTTCGCCTTCCTCGGCGAAGAGGAGGGCCAGAGCGGCAAGGAGGACTGGGAGTGGCGCTGGGTGGTGGACCCGCTGGACGGCACCACCAACTTCCTGCACGGCATTCCCCACTGGGCGATCTCGATCGGCATCGAGAAGCGCACCGGCGAGAACAGCAGCGAGATCGTCGCCGGCGTCATCTACAACCCGGCCGCCGACGAGCTGTTCTGGGCCGAGAAGGGCATGGGCGCCTTCCTCAATGACCGCCGCCTGCGCGTCTCCGGCCGGCGCGACATGCTGAGCGCCGTCTTCGCCACCGGCATCCCCTTCGCCAAGGTGCCGCGCAAGGCCGAGTTCAGCGCCATCCTGGCCAGGCTGATGCCGCAGGTGGCGGGCATCCGCCGGATGGGCGCCGCCGCGCTCGACCTCGCCTGGACCGCCGCCGGCCGCTACGACGGCTACTGGGAGCTGGGCCTGAAGCCCTGGGACATCGCCGCCGGCCTGATCATCCTGAAGGAAGCCGGCGGCTACGTGACCGACCCGGAGGGCGGCGACTCCTTCGCCAGCGGCAATGTCATCGCCGGCAACACTTTCCTGCAGCCCAAGCTGCGGGAGGCGGTGAACGAGGGCATCGCTCTCGTCGGCAAGGCACGCGGCGAGGGCTGAAGCCGGGCGGGCGCCGACCGGGCGCCCGTTTCCCCTCCCGCAGATGTGGGTTAGGCTGCGCAACGATGCGCGCCTCATCCCTTCCATTCCTTCCGCCACTGCGGCGGGCGGCCCCGCTGCTGGCGTTGCTGGCGCTGCTTGCACCTGCCCATGCGCAGGCACCGAACGGCCGGCTCCCCTCCGCCCCTGCCTCCAACGCCCCGGCGCCGCCGGACCTGACGCGTCCGCCCCGCCCCGCCCCCGTCATGCCGCAGCCCGGCTTCAACCTGCCGCGCGGGATCGAGGCCATGCCGGGCGGCGGCTGGCGACTGACCGGCTCGCTGGCACGCGGCATGGTGGAGGGCGCCCCCCACGCCGCCCTCACCGAGATCGCCCGCTGGCTGGCTGACCAGACGACAGGCCGGGTGACGCTGGTGGCGCAGGTCGCGAATCCCCCCGACGACGTTTCGCTCGCCCGCCGGGATTCGCTGGCGCATGCCCTCGCGATCCGGCATGTGCTGGAGCAGGGCGGGCTGGACGGCACCCGCATCGACATCCGCCCCCTGGGCCGCACCCCCGAGGCGCGCAACGCCATCGAGCTGCTGCCGCCCTCTGCCCGCAGCGACACCACCGCCAGCGAGAACCCGAGCCGCCCATGACCCGCCCCACCCAGTACCTGCTGCGGATGTTGGTGTTCCTTGCCGCCGTGGCCGCCATCGCCGTGGTGCTCTCGGGTGCGCTGACCCGCGCCTTCGCCGCCAATCCGGTGCTGAACAGCGTGATCTTCGCGGTGCTGCTGCTTGGCATCGGCTGGAACATCCGTCAGGTGCTGGGGCTGCGCCCGGAGGTGGAGTGGCTGGAGGGCTTCCGCACCGCGCGTCCGGGCGGCTCCAGCCACACGCCGCCGCGCCTGCTGGCGCCGATGGCCTCGATGCTCGCCACCCGGCGCGGCGACCGCATCTCGCTCTCCGCCCCCGCCATGCGCAGCCTGCTCGACGGCATCGCCTCGCGCCTCGACGAAAGCCGCGAGCTGTCGCGCTACATGACCGGGCTGTCGATCTTCCTCGGCCTGCTCGGCACCTTCTGGGGCCTGATCCTGACCATCGGCTCGGTGGCCGACGTCATCAACACCATGTCGGTCGGCTCGGGCGACCTGAACCAGCTCTTCAACCAGCTCAAGTCCGGGCTGGCGCAGCCGCTGGGCGGCATGGGCGTGGCCTTCTCCTCCTCGCTGCTCGGCCTCTCCGGCGCGCTGGTGCTGGGCTTCCTCGACCTGACGGCGGGGCAGGCGCAGAACCGCTTCTACTACGAGTTGGAGGAATGGCTGGCGGGCGTCACCCGCCTCTCCTCCGGCGTGCTGGGGGACAGCGCCGAGACCGGCGGCTCCGTCCCCGCCTATGTCCAGGCGCTGCTGGAGCAGACGGCCGAGAACCTGGAGAACCTGCAGAGCATCCTGGCGCGCGGCGAGGAAGGCCGCGCCGCCAGCGCCCAGGCGCTCAACACGCTGACCGACCGCCTCTCCCTGATGACCGACCAGATGCGCGCCCAGCAGGTGCTGATGCAGCGCTTCGCCGAGGCGCAGTCCGGCCTGGTGCCGACCCTCAGCCGGCTGGCCGAGGCGCAGCAGCAGATCCAGATGCACGGCGTGCTCGACGAGGCCTCGCGCATCCACCTGCGCAACCTCGAGGTCTACATGGCCAGGCTGGTGGAGGATCTCGCCCATGGCCGCGCCCAGGCCACCGCCGAGATCCGCGGCGAGATCAAGATCCTCGCCCGCACCATCGCCGCGCTGGCCGACGAGAGCCCCCGGTGACAGCCCCCGGTGAGCGGAGCCTGACGCCATGGCCCTGAGCCGACGCGGCGGCGCGCGGGAAGCGCCGAACGCCTGGCCCGGCTACGTGGACGCACTCTCCACGCTGCTGATGGTCATCATTTTCGTGTTGCTGGTCTTCGTGCTGGCGCAGGGCTTCCTCTCCGTCACGCTGACCTCGCGCGACAAGGCGCTGGACCGGCTGAACCAGCAGGTGGCCGAGCTGTCCGACATGCTGGCGCTGGAGCGCAGCCAGGGCCAGGAGCTGCGCACCAATCTCGCGCGGCTCTCGGACGAGCTTCGCATCGCCACCGGCGCGCGGGACGCCGCCCTGGCGCAGGTGACCTCCCTGCGCGAGGAGCGCGACCGCCAGGGCGCCGAGCGCGACGCGCTGAAGGTGGAGCGGGACCGGCTGGCCGCCCGGCTGGCCGACCTGGAGCTGACCGCCAGCGGCTCCGCCGCGCGTATCGCCAGCCTGGAGGAGCGGCTGGCGGCTGCCCGGTCCCGCGCCGAGACGATCGGCGGCGACACCGCCCAGACGCTGCAGAACCTGACCGAGACGCGCCGGACCCTGGCCGATGAGCGGCAGAACCTGCAGGCGGCGCGGGCGCAGATCGAGGCCTTGCAGTCCCGCGCCACGGCGGCCGAGGCCAGCCGCGACCAGAACGCCACGGCGCTGGAGCAGACCCGTCAGCAGCTCCAGGCAGCGCAGCAGACCGCCGGGCAGCAGCAGCAGGAAATGGCCCGTCTCGCCGAGCAGATCCGTGCCCTGACCGCCCTGCGCGACGAGCTGGAGAAGCGGGTGGCCGAGGCCCTCTCCCGCGCCGAGGCGCAGGAGCAGCAGGCCAGTGGCGAGGCCGAGCGCCGCCAGCAGGCGGAGGCCCGCGCCGGCGAGCAGGCCCGCCTCGCCGAGAGCGCCCAGGCCCAGGTGGCGCTGTTGAACCGCCAGCTCACCGAGCTGCGGTCGGAGCTGGCCCGCCTCGCCGGGCTGCTCGACGTGCAGGAGAAGACGGGCCGCGACAAGGACGCGCAGATCGCCGATCTCGGCCAGCGGCTGAACACCGCCCTGGCGGCACGGGTGGAGGAGCTGCAACGCTACCGCAGCGACTTCTTCGGCCGGCTGCGCGACGTGCTGGGCGAGCGGCCCGAGGTGCGCATCGTGGGCGACCGCTTCGTCTTCCAGGGCGAGGTGCTCTTCCCCGTCGGCGGCGCCGATCTCTCCGCCGCCGGACAGCAGCAGCTCCGCGAGCTGGCCGAGGTGCTGAAGGAGGTCAGCCGGAAATTCCCGGCCGACCTGCCGTGGATCCTGCGCGTGGATGGCCATGCCGACCGCAGCCCGGTGCGCCCGGGCGGCCGCTATGCCTCGAACTGGGAGCTTTCGGCGGCGCGCGCCATCGCGGTGGCGCAGTTCCTGATCGCCCAGGGGCTGCCGGCCAACCATGTCGCGGCGGCGGCCTTCGGCGACAACCAGCCGATCGACCCGGGCGACTCGCCCGAGGCGCTGGCGCGCAACCGGCGCATCGAGCTGCGCCTGACCGATCGCTGAGGGAGACTGCGAGAGGGGGGATTCGAACCCCCATGACCGAGGTCGGACGATTTTGAGTCGTCTGCGTCTACCGTTCCGCCACTCTCGCGCGGCGGAACGGGTCTAGCGCAAGCGCGGCGCGCCGTCACGGGGGCAGCGCACGCAGCCCGCCACTTCCTTTCAGCTCATCGGTCCCGCGACGATGCGGGCGAAGGGCGGCCGCGCCAGCAGCCGGTCGTACCAGGCGCGCAGGTTGGGCAGGTCCGGCCGCTCGACCGGCAGCGCGAACCAGCGGTGGATATGCGGCCCGAAGGCGATGTCGGCCACCGAGAAGGCGCCCTCCACATAGGGCCTGCCCTCGAGCTGCCGGTCCAGGATGCGCCAGAGCTTGCCGGCCTGGGTGAGCGCCGCCTGGGTGGCCGGCCAGTCGCGCTCCGCCTCGGGCGTGCGGACATGGGTGAAGAAGATCGTCGTCATCGGCGGGGTGAGATGGGCGAGCTGCCAGTCCATCCAGCGCTCCACCTGGGCACGGGCGCGCGGCTCCTGCGGCAGCAGGGCGGCGCCCTCAGGGCGCGTGCTGGCGAGATAGCGCAGGATGGTGTTGCTCTCCCACAGGCACCAGCCGTCCGGCTCCTCCAGCGTCGGCACCAGCGCCATCGGGTTGCGCGCCTTGTAGGCGGGCTCGTTGGTGACGCCGAAGGCGCCGCCGGCATCGCGCCGCTCGTGTTCCAGCCCCGCCTCGGCGCAGAACCAGAGCACCTTCATCACGTTGCTGCTGTTCGTCCGTCCCCAGATCACCGGCATGGCCGACCCTTCCCTGTGCTGACCCTCTGCCCGGCACGCTATGCGCGGAGCGCCAGCCGGTCCAGCCGTGCCGGCGCTTGACCGCGGCCGGGTGGAGCGCCAGCTTCCCGGAGCGTCCCGCCCTGCGCGGTCGCCACCGCC
This sequence comes from Roseomonas sp. E05, assembly GCF_030063475.1. GTDB lineage: Bacteria > Pseudomonadota > Alphaproteobacteria > Acetobacterales > Acetobacteraceae > Pseudoroseomonas. The sequence continues at coordinate 78,685 of NZ_JASIRT010000013.1, read as the reverse complement.
GAGGAGCCCGCATGACCCATCCCGCGCCGCAGACCCCCCCGCGCGAGGCCGCCGGCCTGCTGGACCCTGTCTGGTCGCGCATCCGCCGCGAGGCCGAGGAGGCCGCCCTGCGCGAGCCGGAACTGGCCGGCTTCCTGCACGCGGCGGTGTTGCAGCACGAGACGCTGGAATCCGCCCTCTCCGGCCGCGTCGCCGCCCGCCTGGCCCATGCCGACCTGCCGGAGGCGCTGCTGCGCCGCACCCTGGAGCGCGCCCTGGAGGAAGACCCGGTGCTGCGTGAGGCGGTGCGCTGCGACATCATGGCCGTGGTGGACCGCGACCCCGCCACCAGCCGCGCCCTGGAGCCGGTGCTCTACTACAAGGGCTTCCACGCCATCACGGTGCACCGGCTGGCGCACCGGCTCTGGCGGGAGGGCCGTCGCGACATGGCGCTCTGGCTGCAGTCCCGCTCCTCCGTGGTGTTCCAGACGGACATTCACCCGGCGGTGCGGATGGGCCGCGGCATCTTTCTCGACCACGCCACCGGGCTCGTGGTGGGTGAGACGGCGGAAATCGAGGATGACGTCTCGCTGCTGCAGGGCGTCACGCTCGGCGGCACCGGCAAGGAGAGCGGCGACCGCCACCCGAAGATCCGCCATGGCGTGATGCTTGGCGCCGGCGCCAAGGTGCTCGGCAATATCGAGGTCGGGCATTGCGCCCGCGTCGCCGCGGGCTCGGTGGTGCTGAAGGCGGTGCCGCCCTGCACCACGGTTGCCGGGGTGCCGGCCCGGGTGGTGGGCCAGGCCGGATGCGCCGAGCCCGCGCGCGCCATGGACCAGATGCTGCTCGACTCCCCGGGCGAGTAGCCATGCCGCTCCTGATCGCGGTGCTGGCCGCCGCCGCGCCGCTCTTCGCCATGGCCACGGAGCGCTGGGGCGGGCTGAACCCCTGCCTGCTCTGCCTCTGGCAGCGCTGGCCCTACTGGGTCGGCGCTGCGCTGGCCCTGCTGGCGCTCTGGCTGCCGCGCCGCTGGCTGCTGACGCTGGCCGGCCTCGCCATCCTGGCCTCGGGGGTGTTCGCGGTGGTGCATGTGGGGGTGGAGGCGCATTGGTGGCCCTCCCCCCTGCCCGGCTGCGCCGCCCCCACCGCCGGCAATGCGCGCAACGTGGAGGACCTGCTGGCCAGCATGTCCGCCACCCCCGCCAAGCCCTGCGATGAGCCGGCCTATCTCATTCCCGGCCTGCCGGTTTCCATGGCCGGAATGAATCTGATCTATGCCCTGGCCGTGGGAGGGCTGGCACTCTGGGCCGCGCGGCGCGAGCGGCCTCGCCGGCTTCAGTTCTCCAGCTCGGTGTCCCAGTACAGGTAGTCCCGCCAGCTTTCGTGCAGGTAGTTGGGCGGGAACATGCGGCCGTTGTCCTGCAGCTCCCAGCTCGTCGGCTGGCGCGGCGTGTGGCGGGGGAACATGCGGATCTCCCGCGGCAGCTTGGAACCCTTGCGCAGGTTGCACGGCCCGCAGGCGGTGACGACGTTCTCCCAGCTCGTCCGGCCGCCCCGGCTGCGCGGGATGACGTGGTCGAAGGTCAGCTCATGCGTCGGGTGCTCGGCGCCGCAATAGACGCAGGTGAAGCTGTCGCGCAGGAAGACGTTGAAGCGGGTGAAGGCCGGGCGGCGCGCGGCCGGAATGTACTCCTTCAGCGCAATGACACTCGGCAGCCGGATGGCATGGCGCGGGGAGTGCACCGTGGTGTCGTATTCCGACAGCACAGAGACGCGATCGAGATAGACAGCCTTCACCGCGTCCTGCCAGGACCACAGCGAGAGCGGAAAATACGACAGCGGGCGAAAATCCGCGTTCAGCACCAAGGCCGGGAAGCCACCTTGGCCGCCCAAAGACATCCCGTCAGGCAAGCGCCGCTCCTTTCAAGCTGCGCGCCTCTAGCGCTGGGGCCTGGACCGGGCGGGCAGGCCCCAGATTTCGTGGCGCCGCCGGTGTGCGGCTTCATTCATGCCAGTCCCGCGCGGCCGGCGCAATGTTTGGCCGCGCGAGTTTCACAGCGCCGTCACATGGAACCGGCGATCTGTGCCGCAGCCCGTTGCAGGAAGAGGCCGCCGGCGGAGAGGCCGATCTCGTCGATGCCATGCGCCAGCCGGGGAATGTAGATGCCCTCCACCGGAACGCCCTCCGCCTCCAGCGCCGCCTCCGCCGCCTGGCTGCCGGCCATCGGCACCACCTCGTCCACCTCGCCATGCACCAGCAGCACGGGGGGCCGACTCCGGATCTCGGCGGCGAGCAGCTCCTCCCCGATCAGCCGGCCGGAATAGGCCAGGATGCCGGCAGGCGCGGTCTCGCGCCGCAGGCCGGTGAAGAGGGACATCATCGCGCCCTGGCTGAAGCCCATCAGCACCACCTTGCTCTCCGGCAGGCCCGCGGCGGCGCATTCGGCGGCGATGGTCTCGTCCAGCAGCGGCCGGGCTGTCCGGATGCCGGCCAGCAACGGCCCGGGGTGCCGGTCCTCCAGGCTGAACCATTGGCGGCCATAGGGCGCCCCCGGGCAGGGATGCGGCGCATGCGGTGCGATGAACAGTGCCTCCGGCACCGCCTGCGCCCAATGCGGCGCCAGGTCGATCAGGTCGTTTCCATCGGCGCCGTAGCCGTGCAGGAGGAAGACGATCAGCTTCGGCGCTCCCCCGGCCTTCGGCCCCCAGTGCGGCCCTTCCAGTGCGGCCATGCGGCATCCCCTTGCTGCGGTGGTGCCCGATCCGCTACGCGCGATCGGCGATGCCCGCAACCATTGTCACGCGCTTCGCCCCGAGCCCGACCGGCCGCCTGCATCTGGGCCATGCGCACAGCGCCCTGCTTGGCTGGCGTGCCGCCCGTGCGGCCGGCGGCCGCTTCCTGCTGCGGCTGGAGGATATCGACCCCATCCGCTGCCGCCCCGAGCTCCGCGACGGCATCCTGGAGGATCTCGCCTGGCTCGGGCTCGACTGGGACGGGCCGGTGCGCGTGCAGTCCGAGCACCTGCCGGAGTATCGCACCACCCTGGACCGTCTGGAGGGGATGGGCCTGCTCTATCCCTGCTTCTGCACCCGTGCCGACATCGCCCGCGAGGTGGCGGCGATCGGCCATGCGCCGCACGGGCCGGATGGCCTGCTCTATCCCGGCACCTGCCGCCGGCTCTCCGCCGCCGAGCGGGCGGAGCGGCTGGCCAGCGGCGCACCCTATGCCCTGCGCCTGGACATGACGGCGGCCCTGCACCGGGCGCCGCGCCCCCTCTCCTTCCTCGAACTCGGCGAAGGGCGCATCCGCTGCGACCCGGCCCGCTTCGGCGACGTGGTGCTGGCCCGCAAGGATACGCCCGCCTCCTATCACCTCTGCGTCACCCAGGACGACGCGCTCCAGGGCGTGACGCTGGTGACGCGGGCCGAGGACCTCCGCCCGGCCACCGATCTGCACCGGCTGCTGCAGGCGCTGCTCGGCTTGCCGGTGCCGCGCTACCGGCACCACCGGCTGCTGCTGGGAGCGGACGGCAGGCGGCTTTCGAAGCGGGATAACGCCCCGACGCTGGCAGCCCTGCGCGAGGCTGGCCGCAGCCCGGCCGAGGTGCGCGCCATGGCGGGATGGCCGGACACATAGAAAATGAAGGCCCGGGGGAAGGAATTCCCCCGGACCCCCATCTTTTTTCTGTCAGTCGCTGGAGAAGCGCGCTCCTCAGGTCCGGCCGTAGGTGTCCTCGAAGCGGACGATATCGTCCTCGCCGAGATAGGAGCCGGACTGCACCTCGATCAGCGTCAGCGGGATGATGCCGGGGTTCTCCAGCCGGTGCACCGAGCCGAGCGGCAGATAGATCGACTCATTCTCGCGCAGCATGATCCGCTCGGCGTCCCGCTCGACGACGGCGGTGCCGGCGACCACGACCCAGTGCTCGGCGCGGTGGAAGTGCTTCTGCAGCGAGAGCTTCTCGCCAGGCTTCACCGAGATCTTCTTCACCTGGAAGCGGTCGCCCTGGATCAGCCCCTCGTAATGGCCCCAGGGGCGGTACATGCGCCGATGCTCGGTCGCCTCCTTGCGCCCCTTGGCCTTGAGCTGCTCCAGCAGCTTCTTCACGTCCTGGGCGCAATTGCGGTGCATCGCCAGCACGGCATCGTCGGTGACCACCACCACGGCATCGTCCAGCCCGACCACCCCGGTCAGGATGCCTTCGCTGCGGACGTAGCAGTTGTTCGTCCGGTACAGCTCGACCGGGCCATGCGTCGCATTGCCGGCGGCGTCCTTGGCCGCCACCTCCCAGAGCGCCGCCCAGGAGCCGACATCCGACCAGCCGAGATCGGCCGGCACCACGGCGGCGTGGCTCGTTTTCTCCATCACCGCGTAGTCGATCGAGATGTCGGGCACGCGCTCGAAGGAGGCGGGATCCAGCCGCACGAAATCGAGGTCGCGCGTCGCGCCCTCCACCGCCGCCCGTACGGAGGCCAGCAGCGCCGGCGCCAGGCGCTCCAGCTCGGCCAGCAGCGTCGCCGCCGTGGCGACGAACATGCCGGAGTTCCAGAGATGCCGGCCGCCCTCAAGATAGTCCTGCGCCGTCGCCAGGTCCGGCTTCTCGACGAAGCTCGCGATGGAGGAGACGCCCTCCACCCCCTCCAGCGGCGTGCCCGCCTCGATGTAGCCGTAGCCGGTCTCGGGCGAGGTCGGCTTCATGCCGAAAGCCACGATTCGCCCGGCCCGCGCTGCGGCGGCGGCCTTCCCCAGGGCGGCATGGAGCGCCACGGTGTCGGCGATGGCGGCATCGGCCGCCATCAGCCACAGCACCGCCTCGGGATCCTCCTCATGCGCCAGCAGGGCAGCAGCCGCGATGGCAGGGGCGCTGTTGCGCGCCACCGGCTCCAGCACGATCATGGGGTCCTTAACCTGCGCAGCGCGCAGCTGCTCCGCCACCAGGAAACGGTGGCCCTGGTTGCACACCACCAGCGGGCTGCCGAAGCCGGGGCCCGCCGCCCGGCTCACCGTGTCCTGCAGCATGGTCCGCTCGGAGAGCAGCGGCCAGAACTGCTTGGGAAAGCCCTCGCGCGACAGAGGCCAGAGCCGGCTGCCGGTCCCCCCGCACAAGACTACCGGGACGATACGACGCTGCTCCGTTCCGCTCATCAGGCTGATCTCCACGCTGGGGGGCCGAAGATACGGAGTGCAACGCACAAAAGAAAGCCGCCCCGGGCAACTCGCCCGGGGCGGCGCATGCAGGGCAGGCGGGGGGGGCGGATCAGCCCGCCATCGCCTCCTCCTTCCGCTTGCGCAGGCCGGGCAGCAGCATCAGGCCCAGGGCCAGCGCGGCGATGACCAGCAGCACGGCGGAGATCGGCCGCTCGACGAAGACCATCGGGTCGCCGCGGGAGAGCAGCATGGCGCGGCGCAGATGTTCCTCCATCATCGGGCCGAGCACGAAACCGACCAGCAGCGGCGCCGGCTCCATCTTCAGCTTGGCGAAGGCATAGCCCAGCACCGCGAAGAAGACCGTCTGATAGACGTCGAACACGTTGTTGTTGATGGAGTACACGCCGATCGCGCAGAAGGTCAGGATCGCCGGGTACATGTACTTGTAGGGCACCTGCAGCAGCTTCACCCACATGCCGATCATCGGCAGGTTGATGACCAGCAGCATGACATTGCCGATCCACATCGAGCAGATCAGGCCCCAGAACAGGTCCGGCTGGCTTTCCACCATGCGCGGGCCGGGCTGGATGCCCTGGATGATCAGCGCGCCGACCATCAGCGCCATCACGGCGTTGGAGGGAATGCCCAGCGTCAGCAGCGGGATGAAGCTGGTCTGCGCCGCCGCATTGTTGGCCGCCTCCGGGCCGGCAACGCCCTCGATGGCGCCGGTGCCGAAGTCCTTGCCGCCCTTCGACATCTTCCGCTCCATCATGTAGGAGCCGAAGGAGGCCAGCGAGGCGCCGCCGCCGGGCAGGATGCCGAGCGCCGAGCCGAGCAGGGTGCCGCGCAGCACCGAGGGGATCGCCCGCTTCCATTCCTCCTTGGTGAGGAACAGGCTGCCCACCTTGGCGGAGAGCACGCTGCGGACCTCGGGGCGCTCCAGGTTCAGGATGATCTCGCCGATGCCGAAGACGCCCATGGCGATGGCCGCGAAGTTCAGCCCGTCCGACAGCTCGGGGATACCGAAGGTGAAGCGCTGCTGGCCGGTCTGCACATCGGTGCCGACCAGGCCGAGCGCCACGCCCAGCACCACCATGCCCACCGACTTCACCACCGAGCCCTGCGCCAGCACGGCCGATATGACAAGGCCTAGCAACATCAGCGAGAAGTAGTCCGCCGGGCCGAAGGACAGCGCGATGTCGGTCAGCAGCGGGCCGGAGGCGGCGACCAGGATGGTGGCGACCGAACCGGCGAAGAAGGAGCCGAGCGCCGCGATGGCCAGCGCCGCGCCGGCGCGGCCGTTGCGGGCCATCTTGTAGCCCTCCAGCGTCGTGACGACGGCGGAGACCTCACCCGGCAGGTTCAGCAGGATGGCCGTGGTGGAGCCGCCATATTGCGCGCCGTAATAGATGCCGGCGAGCATGATGATGGCGGTGGTGGCCGGCTGACCGAAGGTGATCGGCAGGAGCAGGGAGATCGTGGCCACCGGGCCGATGCCCGGCAGCACGCCGATCGCCGTGCCGATGAAGGCGCCGAGCAGCGCGAAGAGCAGGTTGTTCAGGCTGAGGGCGACACCGAAGCCGTGTGCCAGGTTCTCGAAGAGAAGTTCCATGTTCCGGTCGCCCTCAGAAAGTCGGCCAGATGTTCACGCGGATGTCCAACTCGTAGATGAACACCCACCAGCACACCACAATCAGGAACACCACGCTGCCGAGCACGCCCAGCGGCCGGTGCTCAGGATCAGCGAGCGCTGCGATCACGACCATGGCGGCGATCGCCAGGAACAGGCCGCCACGGTCGAGCAGCACGCCGAAGACCGTCATGCCGGCAAGGATCAGCGCCATCTTGCGCCAGCCAGGGCTGATCGCCATCACGCCGAAGCCGATCATCATGGCGATGCCGAGTGCGTACCAGTTGTTGCCCAGCGCCGGCGCCACGGAGACGAGCACCGGATAGGCAACCAGCCCGACGGCAACGCCGAGGAACAGGCCGACGAAGTCAATCTTGGTCCAGCGCTCCAGCGGGTCCGGCCCGCTGAACAGCGAGATGCCGAGGACGGCCAGGCCGAGGAGGAACTCCAGCCCGAAGGTCAGCATCGGCATGTAGCCCGGGCCCATGCGGCGCGCCGAGCCCAGCGTGTGATCGGTGTTCAACCACAGCCCGAGCCCGGCCAGCGCCAGTAGCAACAGCGCTGAGGCAAAATCTTTCCCGTTAATCCTCATGCCGATCCTTTCTTGAGCCCCTCGCGTGCGGCAGGCACGCGCTTAGCGCAGCCGAGCCCGACCGTAGCAGCGCCTCGCCGCCCCCGACCGGACCATCGACCTTCGAGTGAAACTGGCCCCTCATGGCTGCCGCCGAGGCCTTCGCATCCGTTAAGGGAAGAGTATGTCCGCCGACGACGCGGAAGCGGGATGCTGCGGCGGCATCCATGAGGTCCCCGCAGATTTCATCAGCCCGCCGTTGCCTCGGCCCACAACTTCCACCTCCCCCTGATGCCCAATGCGAGGCAACCTATGGCAGGGCGATGCGCCGGGGCAAGGCGGCAACAATTGATTGATAAAAGTTCATCTCTTTTGTGCGACGCAACATCGTTGTCGCGAACCGCAATCTGAGGCCATCGAACAGGAACTTCGGACCCATGACACGCGAATTATTGATCAATGATCCCTCGACACGCCTCCAGGCCGCTGCAGCCCGGCTCGCCTCCCCCTTGACAGCGATCCGGCGCGACCTACACGCGCATCCCGAGCTGGCCTTCGAGGAATACCGCACCGCCGGCATTGTGGCGGCCGAGCTGGCGCGGCTCGGCATCCCGCACCGCACCGGAGTCGGCCGCACCGGCGTGCTCGGCATCATCGAGGGCGGCATGCCCGGCCCCACCCTGGCGCTGCGCGCCGACATGGACGCCCTGCCGATTCACGAGGAGACCGGTCTGCCCTTCGCCAGCACCGTGGCGGGCAAGATGCATGCCTGCGGGCACGACATCCATACCGTCACCCTGCTCGGCGCGGCGGAGATCCTGAAGGAACTGGCGCCGCAGCTTGCCGGGCGAATCGTGCTGGTCTTCCAGCCGGCCGAGGAGACGTTGCAAGGGGCCGCCGCCATGATCGCCGACGGCGCCGCCGAGGGCGTGGACATGGCGCTCGGCTTCCACAACCACCCGGACATGCCGGTCGGCCGCTTCAGCTTCGTGCGCGGGCCCTGCCTTGCCGCCTCCGACCTCTTCGACCTGGAGATCCAGGGCCGCTCCGGCCATGCCGCGCACCCCTATGCCGCGGTGGACCCCATCGTCGCGGCGGCGCACTTCGTCACCCAGGCGCAGACCGTGGTCAGCCGCGAGGTGAAGCCGCTGCAGCCCGCCGTCGTCACCATCGGCCAGTCGGTCGGTGGCACCACCTACAACATCATCCCCGAGCGGGTGCAGCTGAAGGGCACCGTGCGCACCCTGCATCCCGAGGCGCGCGACGTGGCCGAGGCCGCCCTGCGGCGCCTGATCCAGGGCATCGAGACGGGCATGCGCGTCAACGCCCGGCTGGAGTACCGCCGCATGGTGCCGCCGCTGGTGAATGATGAGCGCGTGGTGAACCCGGCCGTCGCCGCCCTCATCGCGCAGTTCGGCGCCGAGGCGGTGCAGGAGGGCGAGCCCTCCATGGGCTCCGAGGACTTCTCCGCCTTCGCCGAGCGGGTGCCGGCCTTCCAGCTCGGCATCGGCTCCTCCGCCCCGGGGCGGCAGGACCGGCTGCACAATGCGCACTACCAGCCGGACGAGGGCTGCATCCCGGCCGGTGTCGAAGCGCTCTCGCGCATCGCGCTCGACCTGCTGGCGCCGCGCGCCTGACCCCGCCAGGACAAGGAATCCCGAGATGAAAATCTGTGTCTTTGGTGCCGGCGCGATCGGGGGGCATGTGGCAGCGCGGCTGGCGCTGGGCGGGGCGGAGACCAGCGTGGTCGCCCGTGGCGCCCAGCTCGCCGCCATCCGCGAGAAGGGCCTGACCATCACCGCCCCGGACGGCGCCCATACCGTGCGGGTGAAGGCCGGCGACGCGGCGGCGGTCGGGCCGCAGGACGCGGTGATCGTCACCGTGAAGGCCCCTTCCCTGCCGCAGGTGGCGGAGGCCATCGCGCCGCTGCTCGGGCCCGAGACCACTGTCGCCTTCGTGATGAACGGCATCCCCTGGTGGTATTTCGACCGGCATGGCGGCGAGCTGGACGGCCGGCGCCTGCCGGCGGTGGACCCGGGCGATGCCGTGCGCGAGGCGGTCGGCGTCGGGCGCACGCTGGGCGGCGTGGTCTACTCGGCCTGCACCGTGACGGAGCCGGGCCATGTGCATGTGGAGCATGCCAACAACCGTGTCATCCTGGGCGAGGTGGACGGCCGCGACAGCCCACGCGCCCAGGCCATCGCCGCCTACCTGACCAAGGGCGGCATCTCCGGCGAGGTGACGAAGCAGATCCGGCGCGAGGTCTGGATGAAGCTCATGGGCAACCTCTCGCAGGGGCCTTTCACCATCCTCTCGCGCCAGGGCATGGCCGGCACCCTCGCCGACCCGGCGGTGCGCGCCGCCGTGCGCCAGGCGATGCAGGAGAGCATGGCGATCGCCGCCGCGTTCGGCCAGGGCTTCGAGTTCGACCTGGACAAGCGCCTGGCCGGTTCCGCCAGGCTCGCCCACAAGCCCTCCATCCTGCAGGATCTGGAGCTGGGCCGCGCGATGGAGGTGGATGCCCTGTTCCGCGTCCCGTTGGAGCTGGCGCGCCTCGCGGGCGTCGAGACGCCGACGCTCGATCTCTCCGTGGCGCTGGCGACGCAAGCCGCCTCCGCAGCCGGGTTGTATCGGGGCTGAGAAGGCCGGGGAAAGGAGTTCCCCCCCATCCGCCATCCTCCTGGCCGGAAACTGCCGGAAAAAGATGGGGCCAGAAAAAAGATGGGGGTCTGGGGGAATTCATTCCCCCGGCCTTGTTCCATGCACCCGTGGCAGCGCTGTCTGCCCGAGTACCCAGCCTTCCCAGCGCCGCACCCAGCCATCCTCCGGCACGAAGTCGGGCCGTGCGCCATCGAGCACGCCGATAACGCAGAGCAGTCCGAGCAGGCTGTCGAAGCGGTCCTCGCCCACCGCATCGGTGCCGAACCCTTCCCCCAGCGCCGCCGCGAGGCCCCGGCTCGGCCGCACCCCCAGCCGTGCCATGGCCAGGCGCAGGGAGGGTGCCGCCGCGCGCCGCACTTCCGGCACCCGCTTGCTGCCGGCCAGCACCACGCCGAGATGCCGCAGCGCCTCGGCCGGATAGGTCTCGGCCAACACCGCCGCGCCGGGGGCCAGAAGCTCGTGCAGGCCGCCCTGGAAGGGCCAGAGACGCAGCGGCGCGCCCGCCGCCAGGGCCGGCGCCAGCCAGTCCCGCCACGCCGCGATCGCGGCCTTGCCGGATTGGTTGGCTCCCAGCGTCCAGAAGACGGGAGCGCCGGCGGGCCGCTCGGCGGTGGCACAGTCGCACCAGCGGTTGAGCGCCGCCGCGCCCCCGAGGCCAAGCGCCGCCGCATGGGCCGCGCGGGTCATGCCCCGCAGGCCGCGCGCCGGATAGAAGGGCCGGGCGGCGGAGACCGTCTCCAGTGTCGGGCTGACCAGGAAGAACTCCGGCGTCGCCGTGAGGCCGCGCAGGAAATGGCAGAAATCCGGCTCCACCCGGCCGGCGGCGAAGCCGCGCGGCAGGCCGAGCGGCAGGTCCAGCCCGAAGGCCAGTGGCACGCCCTCGGCGAGCAGGCCGGCGACCAGCGCGGCCGGGTCACCCACCGGGCGGGGCGCCTCGGCGCGCCAGAGCCCGCCCCGCCGCCGGGCAATGCTCACCCAGCGCTTGCGCGGATCAAGACTCCAGTCGGCATGCGCGGCGATCATCGGGGTAGGATCGGCCACGGAGGGGAACGACATGCGCTACAACCGGATGGCTCGCCTGTTGCACTGGGGCACGGCCCTCATCGTGCTGCTGATCATCGCCCTGGGCGTCTGGATCGCCGAGGCGCCGCCCGAGGACGAGGCTCTGAAGCTTCGCCTTTACAACATCCACGAAAGTTTCGGCATCACCATCCTGGTGGTGACGCTGTTCCGCCTGTTCTGGCGCCGGCGCCACCCGCCGCCGCCGATCACCCCGCCCCTGCCCGGCTGGATGCAGCGCGCCGCCACCACCAATCATGCGGCATTTTATGTCCTGCTGATGGTCCAGCCAGTGGTCGGCCTGATGACCACCAATGCCTGGGGCTTTCCGCTGACCGCCTTCGGGCTGATCCCGATTCCCAGCCCCATCGGCCCCAACGAGAAATGGGCGCCGGTTCTCTCCAGCGTGCATGACACCATCGGGCTCACGCTGGCGGCCCTGGTGGCGCTGCATGTCAGCGCCGCCCTGTGGCACCACTTCGTCCGCCGTGACGACACGCTGCGGCGGATGACGTGGTGAGGCGCGGGCCTCAGCCGATCGGCTTCTGCGCCCGCTCCAGCAGCCGGGCGAAGAAGCCGGACTTCTTCGACGGCTCGGCGGCCTTGGCTGCCTTCGCGGCGAGCTGGTCGCGCTCCTGCGCCTTCATGGAGAGCCACTTCTCCAGGCTGACACCGGCCTTGGCCGCCCGCTTCGCCTCGTAGGCGCGCTGGCCTTCGCTCATCCGCACCTGGTCCTGATCCCTGCCTGCCATCGCTGCTCCCTCCGGCTCGCCGGAGCGGTGGATGCCGCGCCGGCCGTCATGCAGCAAGTGCTTTTGTCCGGGGGGAGGCCTGCGGGAAGGCAGGGCTTGCATCGCTCTCGCGCTGCTCCACTCTGGGCGGCATGGAAGCGAAAGTGAAAGCGGGCATCTGGGTCTCGATGGCGATCCGGCTGGCGGACCTGGCCGGGAACTCCGCGATGGTGCTGCGCAAGGGCGACCCGGATTCGGGCGGCATCCTCTGCCTGCTGCGCGGCCGCGAGGGCTGCGTGGTGCTGAGCCAGGCGCGCGACGCCGAGGGCCGGCCGGCCTGGATGCGCGGCACCGGCAAGACCCCGGTGACCGAGGCGGAGGCGGACGCCTATGTGGAGCGGCAGGTACGGCGCGACCCGGATCTCTGGGTGGTGGAGTTCGACGCCCCCGAGCTGCGGCCGCCCTTCGAGGCGATCATCCTGTGAACCGGGGCCGGGGGAAGCGCCTTCCCCCGGCCTTTCGCGTCAGACCTGCGCCATCTTGATCGGCGGCGAGAGGTCGTCCGGCAGCGGGCAGGCATAGGGCGTCTCGGCCGTGCGGGCGGCGAGGTCGGCCTTGGCCTGCTCGATCAGCTGCGGGTCCTGCAGCGCGTCCACCGCGACGCCGGCCATCACCTTGGCCACATGCACCATGCCCTTATGCGCCAGCGGCGACTGCCCCTGCGCCGTGAGCTGCCAGGAATGGCCAGGCGTGCCGATGGCATAGGTCGCGCCGCGCGCCTGCACGGTGGGAACCACCCAGGAGACGTCGCCCACATCGGTCGAGCCGACCATGGCCGCGCCCTTGGCCTCCAGCGGGATGATCTCGTCCGCCAGCGGCACGCCCTTCCGCACCGGCACGCCCATGCGCTTGAAGGCGGAGGCGATGTCCTCGTCGGAGAGCGTCTTCTGGATCTCGGCGGCGAAGGCACGGTCCTCGTCGTCGAAGGGGGGCGGGCCGAGGCGCTCCAGGTTGTTCTGCATCGCCCGCTCGAGCGGCAGGTTGCCGAGCAGGTTGGAGACGGCGGAAACGACCTTGGTGGAGACGCTCGTCTCCGTCATCAGCGCCGCGCCGTCGGCGACCTTGCGGACGCGGGCGACGAGGCCCTGCAGCATCGGCAAATCGCTGGCGCGGATCAGGTAGCGGACCGTCGCCTTGCCCTGCACGACATTCGGCGCGATGCCGCCGGCGTCCAGATAGGCGTAGTGGATGCGCGCCTCGCTCGGCATGTGCTCGCGCATGTAGTTGACGCCCACGTTCATCAGCTCGATGGCGTCGAGCGCCGAGCGGCCGAGATGCGGGGCGGCGGCGGCATGGCTGGAGCGGCCGGTGAAGGTGAAGTCGATGCGGGTATTGGCCAGCGACTTCGCCTCGTTCACCGCGGCGAAGGGGGCCGGGTGCCAGGAGATGGCGATGTCCACGTCCTTGAAGCAGCCCTCGCGCACCATGAAGGCCTTGGCGGCGCCACCCTCTTCGGCCGGGCAGCCGTAGTAGCGCACGCGGCCCTTGATGCCCTTCTTCGCCAGGTAGTCCTTCACCGCCGTCGCCGCCAGCAGGGCGCCAGCGCCGAGCAGGTTGTGCCCGCAGCCATGGCCCGAGCCGTCGCCCGGCAGCGGCCGGTGCTCGGCCACACCGGCTTCCTGCGACAGGCCGGGCAGCGCATCATACTCGCCGAGGATGGCGATCACCGGGCCATCCTCGCCCGCCTCGCCCATGATGGCGGTGGGAATGCCGGCCAGCTTCTCGGTGATGCGGAAGCCGTGGGCCTCCAGCGCCTTCTTGTGCTCGGCGACCGAGCGGACCTCGGCATAGGCCAGTTCCGGCATTTCCCAGACGCGGTCGCTCAGCTCGATGAAGGCCTGCTGGTTGTCGTCCACCAGCCGCCAGATTTCCTCGGTGTTCTGCATTGGGCACTCTCCCGCCGAATCTGCGGCGGTCAAACTGCGTCCGGAGCGCCCGCTTGTCGAGGGGCGGCCCCCCGCTGCGATGGCCCGCGGGCCGCCTTCCGGAGGCTTAACCGTCCGGAAAGCTTTGTCCCGGATAATCGGTACCGGCCTCATCGCCCGATCCAGGCCCTCTGCCTGCGAGACAGGACTTAACGCAATGCAAGTGTCCTCCAACACCCCAACTGGCCTGGTTGATGCCGCCTACGCGGCTGCCCAGGGCATGCGCACAGCCGAGTTCCAGCTCGCCGATGCCGCGGCGGCCATCGCACGGCGGGCGGCCGTGCCGGATTCGCCGCCCCCCGATCCGGCGCGGCGGCCCTTCGCGATCTCCGCTCCCGATCTGAGCCCGGCGCGCGAGGATGTCGCGCCCGAGCTGACGATGATCGAGGCGCAGCACGCCTATGAGAGCAACCTGGCGGTGCAGCGCACCGTCGGGCAGATGGCCGACCACACGCTCGACATCCTGCGCTGAGGCGCGCCTGAGGCGCCCGCGCGGGCGCCTCAGGCGGCCTTGCCCTCGGCCAGCGCCGCCAGCCGCGCGACGCCTCGCGCATCGGCCAGCACCGCGGAAAGCTCCGCGCGCGGCAGGCACAGCGCCTCCTCCAGCCGCTGAGCCTCCTGCAGCTTCGCCAGCCCCATCAGCAGCGCCGGGTCGAAGGGGTCCTGCCGGGGGCGGCGGGGCGGCGGCAGCATCCGGCGGTGCGCCTCCAGCAGTGCCGGCTCGCGGAACAGCCGGGCCACGTCCGCTTCGCCGGCAATGCCGCGCCACTCCATCGTGAGCGCCTTGGCGCGCGACAGCACCAGTGGCGGCGCGGCCTCCTCCGGCGTCAGCAGCAGCCCGAGGCGCCGCAGACCGAGGCCGACATCCCGCCGGGCAGTCAGCGCCGCCAGCGGGATGGCGAGTGCCAGCCCGAGCACCACCGGCGACATCCAGAGCGCCAGATAGGGCGAGACCAGCCAGGCCGCGGCACCGAAGATCAGGCCGAACAGCGTATGGCGCCAGTAGAGCCGCACCACCTGGCCGAAGGGCACCGAGCCGTCATCCCGCCGCTGCGCGTTCCAGCCGGAATCGCGGCCGAGCAGGATGGCAGCGACATCCACCGACTGCGTCAGCATGGTCACCGGCGCCAGGAGGCCGGCGACCAGCGTCTCCAGCAGCATGGAGAGGAAGGCGCGGAGGGCGCCGCCGCAGCCGCGCCGGTCGGTGCCGTGGAAGAGCAGCGCGATCCAGGCCATCAGCTTCGGCGCCAGCAGCAGGCCCATGGTGCCGATGAACACCCACATGGCGCGCACCGGGTCCACCACCGGCCATTCCGGGAAGAGGCTGGGGCCGGCGGGGAAGTATTCCGGGCGGATGAAACGCGCCTGGATGGCCAGCAGCACGCCGAAGACCAGAAAGATGAGCCAGAGCGGCGCGGTGATGTAGGAGCCGATGCCGGTCAGCAGGTGCAGCCGGCTGACCCAGTGCAGACCACGTGCCGGCAGCACGGCGGCGTGCTGCAGGTTGCCCTGGCACCAGCGCCGGTCACGCACGGCGAGGTCCATCAGCGAGGGCGGGCTCTCCTCGTAGGAGCCGCGCAGCCAGGGCACCATGTGGACAGCCCAGCCGGCGCGGCGCAGCAGCGCGGCCTCCACGAAGTCGTGGCTCAGGATATGGCCGCCGAAGGGCTTGCGGCCCGGCAGCTCCGGCAGGCCGGCCGCCTCGGCAAAGGCCTGGGTGCGGATGATGGCGTTGTGCCCCCAGTAGTTGCCCTCGGAGCCGTGCCACCAGGCGATGCCCTCGGCGATCAGCGGGCCATAGACGCGGCCGGCGAATTGCTGCATCCGCGCGAAGAGCGTGTTGCCGCCGGTGATGATCGGCAGGGTCTGGATCAGCCCCACATCCGGATGGCGCTCCATGGCGTCGGCCAGGCGCAGGATGGTATCGGCGTCCATCACGCTGTCGGCGTCGAGCACCAGCATCTGCGGGTAGGCGCCGCCCCAGCGGCGCACCCAGTCGGCGATGTTGCCGGCCTTGCGCTCGGTGTTCTTGGGGCGGCGGCGATAGAAGATGCGCCCCCCCTCGCCCAGCGCGTCGTCGCCGGTGCGGCGCCGCAGTTCGAGGTAGGCAGCCTCCTCGGCGATCCAGGCGCCGGGCTCGGTGCTGTCGCTGAGGATGAAGATGTCGAAGCGGTCCAGCGCACCCGAGGCCGCCAGCGACTCGTGGATCGCCTGCAGCCCGGCCATGATGCGCGCGGGCTCCTCGTTGTAGCTCGGCATCAGCAGGGCGGTCTTCACGCCCGGCCTGGGCAGCGGCCCGCCCGCCGCGATGCCGAGGCGCCGGGCCGGCCCCGCCAGCAACCGGAAGAAGCCGCAGGTGGCGCTGGTGAAGGAGAGCGCGATCCAGGCGAAGAGCACCACGAACAGCACCAGCACGAAGGCCTGCAGCGGCGTCGGCCGCCCGCTGTTCAGCACCAGCCACATCTCGTGCGAGGCATAGGCGGTCAGGGCCAGCGCGGCACCGAGAACCAGCAGCCGGCGCAGCCAGGTGGCGGAAGGGCGGGAGGGCATCCCGCCGGTGCGGCGCGGGGGCCGGGCCCGCAGCGACTGCACGGGCATGTCCAGCGGCGCCTCTGGCGGCAGGGCCCGCCAGGCCGCTCCAGAAATTACGCCGTCCATCGGTAGAGGAAGGTCTCGGCCACCGGCTCGCCCCCTGCCTTCAGCGCGGCCCGCAGTTCGGCGGCGCGGGCATTACCGGGAAAGAGCTCGAAGCTGATGCGCCAGCCGCCCGTCTCCGGGTTGCGCTGCGCCACCGGGTTGCGGATCTCGCCCTGGTTGGTGGTGACGTCCAGCTCGGGCTTCGCCTCCGGGCCGAGCTTGTCGAGCAGGCCGCCATGGACGTCGAGCACGAAAAGCCGGCCGCCCTGGGTATAGGAATTGCCTGACCGCGCATCGACGACGCGGCCGACCTCGGGCGTGCCGGGCGCCTCGTCGCACCAGTGCAGGCGATAGGTGTAGCGGTACTCGCCCTTGGCCCGCAGCGGGTCCTTCGGTCGCCAGAAGGCGACGATGTTGTCGTGGATCTCGCTGGTGGTCGGGATCTCCACGAGATGCACCGCGCCCTCCCCCCAGTCGCCGATCGGCTCGACCCAGAGACTGGGGCGCTTCTCGTAACGCGCCTCCAGGTCCTCGTAGCTGTCGAAGCCGCGGCGGCGCTGCATCAGGCCGAAGCCGCGCGGATTGACATCGCCGAAGGCGCTGAGTTGCAGGTCGCGCGGGTTGTTGAGCGGGCGCCAGATGCGCTCGCCCCGGCCGCTCGCCATCAGCAGCCCGTCCGAGTCATGCACCGCCGGGCGCCAGTCGTCCTTCCCCGCGCGATTCAGCGGCGAGAACCAGAACATGCTGGTCAGTGGCGCAATGCCAGCCGTCGCCATGTCGGTGCGCGGGAAGACCGTGGACTCGACGTCGAACACCGTGCTGGCGCCGGGGCGGATGGCGAAGCGGAAGGCAGCGGCGCAGGAGGGGCTGTCGAGCAGCGCATGCACCGTGGCCGCGTTCACCCCTTGCCGCGGGCGCTCGACCCAGAAGCCGCGGAACAGCGGGAACTCCTCGCCCTTCGGGTCGCCGGTGTTGATGGCGAGGCCGCGCGCCGAAAGGCCATAGATCTGCCCCTTCGCCACCGCCCGGAAGTAGCTGGCGCCGAGGAAGGCGCAGACCTCGTCGAAATAGTCCGGCCGGTTGATCGGCGCGTGCAGGCGGAAGCCGGCGAAGCCGAGATCGGTGGCCGAAGGGCGCGGCAGGTTCTGAAAGGTGAAGAGGTCCGGATTGTAGCGGATCGGCCGGGCCACGCCGTCCGCCACCTCGTGCATCTCGACGCGCGGCTTGTAGAGGAAGCCGCGGTGGAAGAGCTGCATCTGGAAGGGCAGGTCCTGCCCGCGCCACAGCGCCTGATCCGGACGGAAACGGATGTCACGGTACTGATCATAGGTCAGGTCGGAGAGCTCGGGCGGCAGCTCCTCCGAGGGCGCCTTGTAGGACTGCTGCGCCAGGGTGCGCGCCTTCTCCCGCACGGTATTGGCGTCGAAGGGGGCCTCCTCCGCCCCGGCGGCCCGCGCGTCGGAAAAGTGGTTTGCCTCCCCCGCGATGAACACGGTGGAGAGCGACAGGGCAGCGAACAAGGCGTCGCGGCGGTGCACGATGAGCAAACTCCCTTGGGGCGGCGACCGACCAACACCAGGCCGGGTCCAGGGTTTCGCAGCAGCCAGGCTGAAGGCAGAGGAAAGCTCTCAATTTGGCTTTCTTGGCCGCTGATTCCGGTGAAAATCCGGCAGCCTCGCGTCATTCGCGAGATGCATTGCGCCGGGGGGGGGGGGCGGCAGAGAAATTCACACGCATCCAGAGCATCATCACTCACGATCTCTCGTAATGCGTGTGTTTACCGATAGGCCTTAGACTTGGAAGCCAAGGCAGAACCCAAGCCCGCGGCAAGCGCCGCGCGGGGGAGCAGAAGGCGGAACCAGGATCATGGACGGACTTCACCTCGCGCGCGCGCTGCTGATGCCGGTTCAGCTCGCGGCGGTGGCCACCTCGGCGCGCTCCTTCGCCGGCAATCCCATCCTGGGCAGCGAACGGCTGAACCGCTGGGGCCTGCATGCACGCCGGGTGGCGCTGGCGCAGCGATTGGCTGCGCACCGGCGCGACCGCCTTGCCGATCTGATTTCGGAGGAGGACCGCGCGACCTTCGCGCGCGATGGCATCTTGGTGAAGCGGGATGTGCTGCCGCCCGGAAGCTTCGCCCGGCTGAAGGCGGAGATCGAGGCGCTGCGCGCCCCGGCGCGGGAGGTGACGCAGGGCAATGCGCTGACGCGCCTGATCCCGCTGACGCCGGGCGTGCAGGCGGCGCTGCCCGAAACCCGCGCCCTGCTGGCCTCCCCCGCCTGGCAGGCGCCGCTGGACTACGTCGCCAGCACGCGAGTCGGGCCGCTGTTGTTCATCCAGACCATCATCAGCCATGCCACCCCAGGCGCGCCGGACCCGCAGACCGAGTTGCACAGCGACACCTTCTATCCCTCCATGAAGGCATGGCTGTACCTGCAGGACGTGCCTGCAGAAGACGGACCCTTTGTCTATGTGCCCGGCTCGCACCGCGCCACGCAGCGCCGGCTATGGTGGGAAAGGGCCAGCAGCCTCGCTTGGCGCGAGGGCGACGCGCACAGCCGGCGCGGCTCGCTGCGCGTCTCCGAGGCGATGCTGGAGCGGCTCGGCTACGGCGCGCCCGTAACCTATGCCGTGCCGGCCAACACGCTGCTGATCGCCGACACCTACGGCTTTCACGCGCGCGGGCCAAGCCTGCGCCCCTCGACCCGCGTCAGTCTGTGGGCGCAGGCCCGGCGCAACCCCTTCCTGCCCTTCACCGGCGGCTCGCTCACCCGGCCGCGCTGGGTGCGCGACCGGCAGGCGGCCTTCTTCTGGCAGCTGACCGACGGGCTGGCCCGGCTGGGCCTGGCGCGGCAGCCCTGGCACGACGTCGGCCACCGGCGGCCCGGCGACCCGCCCGGGGCGGGGCGCGCGGCCTAAGACGAAACCCCTGCCAGGAATCGCTGAAAGGGGTGGCAGCAGGCGGACCCCTTCGCCCCAGATGCCGCCCTCAGCCCGGATGATCGGGGCTGCGTCGCGGTGGGTGCCGAGCGGGCGCATGGATACTGGCTCTCTGCACGGCCGGGCAAGCGAAGCTCCTGCCTCGGCTCTGTATCCGCCCATCAGGCAGGAAAGGGTGGAGAGTTCAACCGTGCCATTCTGCGTGAGCGTGGGCGCAGCCCTTTCCGCGCACACGGGGGCTCCGCTCGGCCTATCTCACGAGCCAATCTAAAGATCCGCGAGCGATCAAAAGGGCCGGCTTCGGGCCGTGAGCAGCTCCCCTGAGCGGGTTTTCAACCTGGCGCCGGCCGTCAGCTCACCGGCATGAACTGCCCGTCCACCAGGCGGGAGAGCACGCCCGTGCGGATGTCGAAGGAGCCGCCATAGAGGCGCAGCGTGCCCGCTTCCACGCGGCTGGCAACCCAGGGGAAAGTCATCAGGTTCTGCAGCGAGAGCTTTACCGTCTCCAGCTCGCACTGGGCCTCGGCGCCGCCGGGCTGCGCCGGGCTGCAGGCCAACGTGCGGCGGCGTGCTTCGGCGGCGATGCCGGTCATCCAGGGCTCGACGAAGTCGCGCGCGCCCGGTGGGAAGCCGCGCAGCAGCGCCTGCACGCCGCCGCACATGGCATGGCCCAGCACGATGACGCGCGGCACCTCCAGCACGCAGACGGCGAATTCCAGCGCGGCGCTGGTGCCGTGATAGTCGCCGTCCGGCTTGTAGGGCGGCACCAGGTTGGCGACGTTGCGGACGATGAACATCTCGCCCGGCGCGGCATTGAACACCATGCCCGGATCGACGCGGCTGTCGGAGCAGGCGATCACCAGGGCGCGGGGCCGCTGGCCCTCGCGCGCCAGGGTCTCGAACAGCTTGCGCCGCTCCGGCCAGATCTCGGACCGGAAGCGCTGGTAGCCCTCGAACAGGTCCTCAAGGCCTTCGGTAAGCGTGGGATCGGTCATGCGTCTCGTGGTCCCATGGCGCGTGCGGGCCTCCGGGCGGCCCGGATGGGGGAAAGGCCGGGAAGCGACTCTCCCGGGCCCCCTCCGCTTCCTGCCCGCCCGCAGCCAGCCGGGGGCGGGCAGGAAGGAGAGGCAGGCGGAAGGGGAATTCCCGCCGCCGGGCTTGCACGTCAACAGGCGAGCGTCATTTCCCCCCTCCCCCGCCGCACCCGCCTCCATCCCCTGGGCAACCTGCCGGGATGGGACCAGTCAGTTGCTGTCCGGCGCAGCGACGCCAGGCTGGATGTCGAGCGCCGGCGGCAGGCGCTGCGCCAGCAGCGCCTGCAGCACGGTGGCCTCGCGCTGCAGGCGGATGACCGGGGCGCGGCGCGCCGGATCGGTGATCGCCGTCTTCAGCGGCAGCGGCAGGCCCCTGGCGGTGGTCACCACCTGCTCGAAGGCGCGGCGCAGCAGCTCGGCCAGTTCGCCATCCCCCGCCTTCTCGATGACCGGGACGAAGCCAGCCGATGCCATATCGCGCGCCAGCACCAGGTTGGCCTGGATCGCCTGGCCCGAGAGGCCACTGCGCCACCACTCCAGCAGCGCGGGCCGGGCGGCCGTCGCGTCGCTGCCCAATGGCCGCTCCAGCTTGCGGGCCGCCACGCTCCCGACCGTGCTGTGGAGGAGCTTGAACAGCTCCTGCGCCGCTTCCCTGGGTGCGGCATAAGGCTGCCGCGGCCCGGTCAGGGTGGTGGCATAGGGGTTCTCATCGGTGGTCCAGCCGGCCAGGATGTCACGCGCCAGGGTCGCCAGATTGCCGCCGATGGTGCGCAGCAGCGCCGCGCGGTAGCCAGCCTCGGCATCGCCGGCGGCGAGCCGCTCGGCCGCATCCTCGCCGAACAGCAGCCGTTCCAGGGCGGGCAATCCCTGCACAGTGACATTGCCCAAACCCTGCGGCCGGGCCTCCAGCACCGCCGGGTCCCGCGCCGCGACGGCGGCGGCAAGGTCATGGCCGATGCTGTCCTGCGGGTCGGGCCAGGTCTGGATGCGGGCATGGCGGCTGAACAGGTCGGCCGGCCCGAAGCGGACCGGCTGCACACCCTCCCAGGCCAGCACCGTCTGGCCGAAGCCCTGCCGGGCGGCCTGCCAGGGGGCGGCCTCGGCCGGGTTGCGGGCCAGGGTGTCAAGCTGGGCGGCGAAGTTGGCGGTCGCCTCCGCGAAGCGGCGATAGGCCGGCAACAGCACCTGCTCCACCACGGCGCGGTTGAGGGTGCGGTAGCCCTCCTCGTCCGGCGCGGCGCCGGCGCTGCGCGGCCCCAGCAGCAGGGCGGCGGGCAAGGCCAGGACGGCACGGCGGGAAACGCGCATCACAGGGCATCCAAACAGGGCCGACGGAGCGGCACGGGCGCGGCATCGAGGCGCACCGCCCGGCCCGGGGGCCGGTGGTGCCTCCCCGCCTTGCCAGGGGATCGCCTCTGCGGGGTCAGGCGGGTGCGGCCATCATGCCGCAGCATTGCCGCGCCGGGAACCGCCTGAGCCCTCTTCCGCGGCGCCGGCGAAGGGCGGCGGCGCGGGCTGCCTTCCTCCGCGGCCTCCCGCCCGTGCAATCGTCCCGCTGGCGCATTGACGCGTGGCCATCTTCATTCTAGCAAATGCGAAGCATTATCATTCGCAAGGATTCGACATGACCAAGCAGAGCGGGCTGGGCAACGCGGCATGGATGGCAAGCCTCGCCCTGGGCTTTCCCGGCGCGGCCCTGGCCCAGGGCAGCAATGCCCCGCAGGCCGGTGACGCACTCCTGCTCCCGCCGGTGGATGTCGAGGCCACGCAACCCCCCAACACCCTCCAGCGCGCCGCTCCGGTCAACCGCCTGCCCGGCTCGGTGCAGGAGACGCCGCAGACCATCAACGTGATCCCGCGCGAGGTGCTGGAGCAGCAGAACGTCACCACGCTGGAGCAGGCGCTGCGCAACGTCCCTGGCATCACCATGTCGATCGGCGAGGGCAATGGTGGCGTCAACGGCGACCAGTTCCGCATCCGCGGCTTCAACGCCCAGAACGACATCTACGTGGACGGGCTGCGCGAGTTCGGCGCCTATACGCGCGACGCCTTCACCTATGAGGACGTCAGCGTGCTGAAGGGCCCCTCGGGCTTCGCCCTCGGCACCGGCACGGTGGGCGGCGGCGTCGCCGTGGGTACCCGCCTGCCGCATCTCGGCAACAGCTATTCCGGCGTGGCCACCGGCGGCATGGGCCCCTATGCCCGCGGCACGCTCGATCTCAACCAGCAGATCGGCGAGACCACCGCCCTGCGGCTGAACCTGATGGGCCAGTCGAGCAAGCTGGTGGACCGCGAGGACGTGGACAGCCAGCGTTGGGGCATCGCGCCCTCGATCGCCTTCGGCCTCGGCACCAACACCCGCTTCACGCTGCACTACCTGCACTATGAGTACGACAACGCGACCGATGCCGGCGTCCCGGTGGTGACGGTGCCGGGCAGCACGATTGGCCGCCCGGCCACCGAATACGGCCTGTCGCGCTCGCAGTGGTACGGCGCCTCCACCGACCGCGACAAGGTGACGGTGGACCAGGTCACGGCATTGCTCAGCCACGACGTCAACGACTGGCTGACGCTGTCGAACGACATCCGCGTCGGCTTCTATGACCGCGACTTCGCCTATAGCCCGGTGAGCTGCTCGACGGCCTGCGTCAACGCGCTGGTCAGCGGCGGCGATGCGGCGATCTCCTATCAGGGTGGCTACAACCCCTATTCGCAGAGCAGCTGGTCGGTGCAGGACGTGGCCACCGCCACCGCCCGCTTCACCACCGGGCCGCTGCGGCATGAGCTGGTCGGCGGCCTCGATGTCTGGCGCGAGGAGGTGGACCGCACCGGCTACCAGTATAGCCCGGCGCGGCAGGCCGGCACGCTGCGCGGCTCGCAGGCGGATATCGATCTGACGCTCGGCGCCGCCAGCAACACGCGCGAGACCAACACCACCGCCTTCGGCCTGTTTCTCAGCGAGCGGATGTGGCTGACGCCGGAGCTATCGCTGATCGGCGGCCTGCGCTGGACGCGTTACCAGGTGGACTACACCGCAGGCACGCCGGGCGCGGCACCCAGCACCACCATCGATGCGGACGTCAGCGTGGTTGACCCGCGCGCTTCGATCGTGTTCGAGCCGACCAAGAACCAGACCTACTACTTCACCTATTCCACATCCTCGACGCCGCCTGGCTCCTACTTCACCACCTTCCCCGCCGCAGTAAATCAGTACGATCCCGATTTGGACCCGGAGCGCAACACGCTCTATGAGCTGGGCGCCAAGATCGGCCTCTTCGACGGCCGGCTCGGCCTGTATGGCGCGCTGTACCAGATCGAGAAGGAGAATGCGGCGGAAACCGACGCGGCCACCGGCCTGATCAGCCTGACCAGCGACAAGCAGCGCAACCAGGGTATCGAGATCGGCCTCACCGGCCGCGTCACGCCGGCCTGGACGATCAACGCCAACTACACGGCGATGGACAGCGAGACGACCCAGTCCGAAACGGCGGCGAATGTGGGGAAGCGGGTCGCGTATGTGCCGGAACACGCCGCCTCGCTCTGGACGACCTACGACCTGAACCGAGGTCAGCCCTGGAACCTGACGCTCGGCGGCGGCATCACCTGGCGCAGCCAGGTCTACCTGAACGCCGCGAACACCGCGGAGGCGCCGGCCAACTTCGCCTTCGACGCGCTGATCTCGCACCAGATCAACGACAACCTCCGGCTCCAGGTGAACGGCTACAATCTGACCGACGCGCTGAACTACGAGGCAGTGTTCGGCAACCGCGTGGTGCCCTCCGCGGGTCGCACGGTGCTGGTCAGCCTGGCGGCATCCTTCTAGCCGCCGCCCTTCTTTCTCCTCTCGAAGGCCGCTGTGGCGGCCTTCCCCCCTTGCCCAGAGTAAGCCCCCATGCTGGTCCATATCCCCAACGTCCTGACCCCCGAGGAGGTCGCCCATTGCCGCCGCGTGCTGGAGGCCGCCGCGTGGGTGGACGGCCGCGTCACCGCCGGCGACCAGTCGGCCAAGGCCAAGCACAACCTCCAGGTGCCGCAGGATTCGCCCCAGGGCCGCGAACTGGGCGAGGTGATCCTGCGGGCGCTCGGCCGCAACCCGCTGTTCAACACCGCGGCACTGCCGCTGAAGGTCTTCCCGCCGCTGTTCAACCGCTACGACGTCGGCATGACCTTCCACGCCCATGTGGACAATGCCATCCGCCCGGTGCCCGGCGCCGGGGTGCGGATCCGCACCGACGTGTCCTCCACCCTCTTCCTGACGCCCCCCGGGGACTACGACGGCGGCGAGCTGGTGATCGAGGACACCTACGGCACCCAGCGGGTGAAGCTGCCGGCCGGCGACATGGTGATCTATCCCGCGACCAGCCTGCACCGGGTGGAGCCGGTGACGCGCGGCAGCCGCTGGTCCTCCTTCTTCTGGACCCAGTCCATGGTGAAGGACGATGGGCAGCGGCGGCTGCTCTTCGAGCTGGACATGGCGATCATGCGCCTCCGCGCCGATCTGCCGGACAGCCATCCCGGCGTGCTCGGCGTGACCGCCACCTATAACAACCTTCTTCGCCAATGGGTTGAGATGTGAGGCTCCCTTCCGGCACAGGTCCGGGGGGATGACGACCGCGCGATTATCCTGAATTTCAATTGCTTCCAGCGAGCGGCGCCGCGCATGGAGGGAAGGCGGCGCCCCCCTTCCGGCCAGCCTCGGGCCGGGAGGGGGGGCGTCCTGAACGACCCTCCATCTGGTCCCCACCGGACCACCAAGGACCGTCCATGATCAGATCCCGGCCCATCGAAATCGACGGCCGCTTCGTGGGTGTCGCCGTCACGCAGAACGGAATGTGGCGCTTCATCGCAACCGAGCCTGCGGCGCGCCCGGCTGAAGATTCCCTGTTCGAGGCCCTGCCGCAGTTGCAGCGGCGCGTGCAGTCCATGCTGGCCGGCAGCCTTCTCCCTCCCCTCCGGCACGCCAGCTGACCCTCGGGCCGGCACGGTTCCGGCGCCGCCTCGCGCTCCAAACAATCCAAACAAAAAGCGGCCTCTCCCTGCGGAGAGGCCGCGCCGTGACGCCGGGAAGGGCTGCCAGGAAGTCTCAGCGCCAGGCAGGGCGGCCGAGATTGACCTGGCCGGGGCTGGTCAAAGCACCGCCTGCCGCGCCGGCGGCGCCACCGATCAGCGCCCCCGTGCCGGCATTGCCGGAGAAGGAACCGATCGCCGCGCCCGTGCCCGCGCCCAGCAGGCCACCCGAGGCCGCGCGGTCACCGGTGCTGTAGCCGCAGGCCCCCAGTCCAATGCTGGCGAAGGCCAGGAGAGCCAGGGTCGTCTTGCGCATCTTCGCGTTCCTCGATCTTGACAGTTGGGCTGCGCGTGGAACGCGGGGCGGGGGGCAAGGTTTCCCCTGAGCCGACAATTCACGCTTGAGCGGGGCCACGGCGGGAGGTAAGCCACGGCGCCTTGCGCCCCCGGACCTTCGGCGGGATCACAAGCGCGATCTGCCTCAGAAGGTAACCCACATGTTCTCCCGCTTGTTCGGCTTCCTGTCGGCCGACATGGCCATCGACCTCGGCACGGCCAACACACTGGTCTATGTGAAGGGACGCGGGATCGTGCTGAACGAGCCCTCCGTCGTTGCCATCGCCGACATCCGCGGCCGCAAGCAGGTGCTGGCGGTGGGCGAGGAAGCCAAGATGATGCTCGGCCGCACCCCCGGCAACATCGCCGCCATCCGCCCGCTGCGGGACGGCGTGATCGCCGACTTCGAGGTGGCGGAGGAAATGATCAAGCACTTCATCCGCAAGGTGCACAACCGGCGCAGCTTCGCCTCGCCGATGATCATTGTCTGCGTGCCCTCCGGCTCCACCGCCGTCGAGCGCCGCGCCATCCAGGAGAGCGCCGAATCGGCCGGCGCGCGCAAGGTGCTGCTGATCGAGGAGCCGATGGCCGCCGCGATCGGCGCCGGCCTGCCGGTGACCGAGCCCTCCGGCTCGATGATCGTGGATATCGGCGGCGGCACCACCGAGGTGGCGGTGATCAGCCTGGGCGGCATTGTCTATGCGCGCAGCGTGCGCGTCGGCGGGGACAAGCTGGACGAGGCCATCATGTCCTATATCCGCCGCCAGTTTAACCTGCTGATCGGCGAGAGCACCGCCGAGCGCATCAAGCTGGAGATCGGCGCCGCCGCCTATCCCGACTACGGCGAGGAAGGCCCGATGACCGAGGTCAAGGGCCGCGACCTGATGAACGGCGTGCCGCGCGAGGTGGTGGTGAGCCAGCGCCAGATCGCCGAGGCGATCGCCGAGCCGGTCAGCCAGATCATCGAGGCGGTGAAGGTGGCGCTGGAGAACACGCCTCCCGAACTGGCCGCCGACATCGTGGACAAGGGCATCGTGCTGACCGGCGGCGGCGCGCTGCTGCAGCGGATTGACCAGGTGCTGCGCGACGCCACCGGCCTGCCGGTCTCGGTGGCCGAGGATGCGCTGGCCTGTGTCGCGCTTGGCACCGGGCGAGCCCTTGATGAGATGAAGCGGCTTCGCCACGTTTTGTCTTCGATGTACTGAGACGCACAACCTCTGATACGTGTTGCACAGGCTCGCCACACCTGACGGCGGACCCATGGAGGCCGCGTGATCCGTCTGAGCATTCCGCTGCGCCAGGCCCTGTCGCGGCTCTCGCTGCCGGTGCTGATTGCCGCAGCGCTCGGCACCATGCTGCTCGGCAAGGCCGACACCGCGCTGGTCGAGCGCAGCCGCATGGCGGTGGCCGACACCCTGGCGCCGATCTACGGCCTGATCGCCGAGCCGGCCGCCGCGCTGCGCGATGCCGTGCAGGAACTGCGCTTCCTGACCGCCCTGCAGGCGGAGAACGCCCGGCTGCGGGAGGAGAACGACCGGCTGCACCGCTGGCAGGCCGCCGCCCTGGCGCTGGAGGCGGAGAACGGCCTGCTGCGGCGCCAGCTCAACTACATCCCCGAGGCGCCGGCCAGCTTCCACACCGCCCGCGTGGTGGCCGATGCCGGCGGCACCTATGCCCGCGCGGTGCTGCTGGCCATCCAGCCCGGCGGCACCATTCGCAAGGGGCAGGTGGCGCTGGACGAGCGGGGGCTCGTCGGGCGCGTGACCGAGGTGGGCAGCCGCTCCGCCCGCGTGCTGCTGGTCACCGACATGAACAGCCGCATCCCCGTGGTGCTGGAGGGCAGCCGGGCGCGCGCCATGATGACCGGCACCAATGGCGACCGGCCGCGCCTGCAGTTCTGGCCCGAGGGCACCCCGCCGCGGGAGGGCGAGCGGGTGGTGACCAGCGCCGAGGCCGGCGCCTTCCCCGCCGGGCTGCCGGTAGGGGTGGTGCACTGGTCCGAGGGCGGCGCGGCGGAGGTGGAGCTCTTCGCCCGGCCCGGCCGCATGGACCTGCTGCGCATTTTCGACTTCGGCCTGTCCGGCATCCTGCCGCCCGAGGCGGTGGCGCGCCCGGAGCCGCGCGCCCGCCGCTAGCGGCCGCGCCGGAATGCTCCGATGAAACGGCGGCCGCATCCTGTCATGGGCCTGCTGCGGCGGCTCGATGCCTGGGGTCGCGCCGCCTTTCCCGCCGCCAGCACGGCGCTGCTGATGATGCTGGCCGGGGCGCCGGTGGACCTGCCCTCGGCGGTGCCGGCGGTGGCGCTGGCCTGCGTGTTCTTCTGGTCGGTGTTCCGGCCGAGCGCCATGGCGCCGCCCGTCTGCTTCGGCATCGGTCTGTTGCAGGATCTGCTGGGCTTCGCGCCGCTCGGCATCGGTATCCTGACCCTGCTGGTGGTGCATGGCACCGTCCTGCGCTTCCGGCGCTTCCTGGCACGGCAGTCCTTCCTGGTGGTGTGGCTGGTCTTCGCCGGCTTCGCAGCAGGGGCGGCGCTGCTGGGCTTCGTACTGCAGGCGGCGCTGAACTGGCGATTGCCGCCGCCGGCCCTCGGATTGGTGCAGCTCGCGCTCGGCGTCGGCCTCTATCCGGCGATCGCGGCGCTGTTGACCCGCTTGCACAAGGCGATGCGGCGGGCGGAGACTCTGGGCTGAGATGAGCAAGCGGGATGAGGAACGCCGCCGCAACGTGTTCACCCGCCGCGCCCTGCTGCTGGGCGCGGGGCAGCTCGGGCTGCTCGGCTTCCTCGGCTACCGGCTGCAGAAGCTGACCCTGGAGGAAGGCGAGCGCTACGCCACGCTGGCGGAGGAGAACCGCGTCTCCACCCGGCTGATCGCGCCGCCGCGCGGCCGCATCCTCGACCGTGCGGAGCGGGTCGTCGCCGCCAATGCGCTGAACTGGCGCGCCTTGCTGGTGGCCGAGCAGGCGGAGGACATCCACGCGACGCTGGAGACCTTCAGCCACATCCTGCCGCTCAGCGAGGCCGAGCGCACCCGCATCGAGCGCGACATCCGCCGCCGCCGGCGCTTCGTTCCCGTCGTGGTGCGGGACTTCCTGACCTGGGAGGAGATGGCGCGCATCGAGGTCAACGCGCCGGACCTGCCGGGCATCAGCGTGGATGTCGGCACCACCCGCGACTACCCCTGGGCCGAGCATCTGGCGCATGTGGTGGGCTATGTGGCGCCGCCGAGCGAGACCGACATGGATGACGACCCGCTGCTGGCCCTGCCCGGCATCCGGGTCGGCCGCGCCGGGATGGAGCGGTTCCATGACCGGGTGCTGCGCGGCCGCGCCGGCACGCTGGAGCTGGAGGTGAACGCCCTTGGCCGGGTGATCCGCGAGTTGGACCGGCGGGAGGGCGTGCGCGGGCAGGACGTGCAGATCTCGATCGACGCCGAACTGCAGAAGGCGGTGCGCAACCGCATCGAGGAGGGCACCAGCGTCGTCGTGCTGGATGCGCGCAACGGCGAGGTGCTGGCCATGGCCAGCCAGCCCAGCTTCGACCCCAACCTGTTCAGCTCCGGCATCTCCGCCGCGCAGTGGCGCGAATGGACCAGGAGCCGCGCCACACCGCTGATCAACAAGGCCACCAACGGGCTCTACGCGCCGGGCTCCACCTTCAAGATGGTGGTCGGGCTGGCGGCGCTGGAGGCCAAGGCCGTCACCCCCACCGAGCGCATCTTCTGCCCGGGCTACTACGACCTGGGCGACGCCCGCTTCCACTGCTGGCGCAAGGGAGGCCACGGCAACCTGGACCTGCGCAACGCCCTCAAGCACTCCTGCGACGTCTATTTCTACGAGGCCGCCAAGCGCACCGGCATCGACCGCATCGCCGCCATGGCCAAGCGCTTCGGCCTCGGGGTGGATCTGGAGATCGAGCTGCCCGGGGCCAAGGCGGGCTTCGTACCGACCCGCGAGTGGCGCATCCGGCAGGGCAAGGCCTGGAACATCGGCGACACGGTGGTGCACGGCATCGGCCAGGGCTTCTACCAGCTCACGCCGCTCTCGCTGGCCACCATGGCGGCGCGGCTGGCCACCGGGCGCGCGGTGCAGCCGCACCTGACCCATGCCCTGGACGGCAAGGCGCCGCGCGGCGTGAAGGCGGAGGACTGGCCGAGCCTCGGCATCCCCGAGCGGGACCTGAAGCTGGTGCGCGAGGGCATGTGGGCGGTGGTGAACGAGGAGAACGGCACCGCGAAAGTGGCGCGCCTGCCGAACAGTCTCGGCGTCATGGCCGGCAAGACCGGCACCACCCAGGTGCGCCGCGTCTCCCGCGAGCAGCGCGAGCGCGGCTTCCGGGTGGAGAGCCAGCCGCGCGAATGGCGGCCGCATGCGCTGTTCGTCGCCTTCGCTCCCTTCGACAATCCGCAATACGCCATTTCCGTCGTCGTCGAGCACGGCACCAGCGGCGCTGGTGCGGCGGCGCCGCTGGCGCGCGACATCATGGCCGACGTGCTCACCCGCTTCCGCGCGCCGCCCGCGGCCGCCGTCCCTCCCGCCCCCGCCGGCACGCGCAGCACCGAGGCATCGCGCCCGCCCATGCTTGCGGAGGCGCCGCCCCCCCCTGCCCCGGAGACGCCCCGCCGATGATGGTCTTCGAACGCCGCCTGCTGACCCGCGACCGCGGCGCCGGCCTGCTGGAGAAGCTCTGGCTGGTGCCCTGGAGCTTCGTTCTGCTGCTCTGCGCCATTGCGGCGGTGGGCTATGTGGCGCTCTACTCGGCCGGCGGCGGCGCGCCGGAGCCCTATGCCAGCAAGCATGCGCTGCGCTTCGGCTTCAGCCTGGTGATGATGCTCTCCATCGCGATGATCGACATCCGCGTGATCGCGCGGCTCTCCTGGGTCGGCTACGCGCTGGGTGTCGCGCTGCTGGTGCTGGTGGCCGTGCACGGGCAGGTCGGCAAGGGGGCGCAGCGGTGGATCGAGCTGGGGCCGATCCAGCTCCAGCCCTCCGAGCTGATGAAGATCATGCTGGTGCTGGCCCTCGCCCACTGGTTCCATCGCGCAAGCTGGGAGCGGGTCGGCAACCTGCTGTTCCTGGTGCCCCCGACCCTCGCGGTGCTGCTTCCGGTCGGGCTGATCCTGAAGCAACCCAATCTCGGCACCGGGCTGATCACCGCCATGGTGGGCGGCGCGGTGTTCTGGGCGGCCGGGGTGCGTTGGTGGAAGTTCGCGCTGATCCTGGCTTCGGCGGCCGGCATTGCGCCCATCGCCTATGAGCGGCTGCACGACTACCAGCGCGCCCGCATCCAGACCTTCCTGGACCCCGAGAGCGACCCGCTGGGAGCGGGCTACAACATCATCCAGTCGAAGATCGCGCTCGGCTCGGGCGGGCTCTGGGGCAAGGGCTTCCTGCAGGGCACCCAGGGCCACCTGAACTTCCTGCCGGAGAAGCAGACCGACTTCATCTTCACCATGATCTCCGAGGAGTTCGGGCTGGTGGGCGCCCTCGGCACGCTGCTGCTGCTGGCGCTGGTGGTGTTCTTCGCGCTCGCCGTGGCGTTGCGCACCCGCCATCAGTACGGGCGGCTGGTGGCGGTGGGACTGGGGGTGAACTTCTTTCTCTACATCTTCGTCAATATCGCCATGGTCACCGGCTCCATCCCCGTGGGCGGCGTGCCGCTGCCGCTGATCAGCCATGGCGGCTCGGCCATGCTGACCGCCATGCTCGGCTTTGGCCTGCTGCTCTCGGTCTATGTGCACCGCGACGCAGAATTTGGCGCCGCCCGCGAATAAAGGGGGTTGCGATCTCCGCTGGATGGGCTAAAAGCCCGCGCCACGGGAATGACGGTAACGCACTCCCCGGTGGGGCGCATAGCTCAGTTGGTAGAGCAGCTGACTCTTAATCAGCGGGTCCAAGGTTCGAGTCCTTGTGCGCCCACCAAATCTCCTCCGGAGATTTTCCCACCTTCCGCAGTAATTAGGCCGCTTCCGCCGACTCTTCGGCTGCGGCCGGCACCCCTTTCACCAGAGCTGCCGGCCTGAGCGCCGGGATCAGGCGGCACGGATCTCCGCCAGGAAGCCCTGCACCGCCTGACCGAGGGCGGAAGAGCTGCGGGCCAGGTCCTTCGCGGTGCCGCTGAGCCCCTCGGCGCCTTGCGTCGTGCGTCCGGTATCGTTGCGGATGCCGCCGATCAGCTGGTCCACGCGCTGGTTGTGCGCCGCCGCCTGCGCCGCGCTCTTCGCGATCTCGCTGGTGGCGCTGCCCTGTTCCCTCACGGCGGCCGCGATGCCGGAGGTGATGTCGTCGATCTCGGCGATGGTGGTGGCGATGCTGCGGATCGCCTCCACCGCCTGTTGCGTGGCGCCCTGGGTCTGAGCGATCTGGTGGCCGATCTCCTCGGTGGCCTTGGCCGTCTGGCTGGCCAGGTTCTTGACCTCACTGGCCACCACCGCAAAGCCCTTGCCGGCCTCCCCTGCCCGCGCCGCCTCGATCGTGGCGTTCAGCGCCAGGAGGTTGGTCTGCGCCGCAATGTTGCTGATGAGTTGCACCACGTCGCCGATGCGGCCGGCGCCCTCGGCCAGCGCCTGCACCACCGTATCGGTGCGCCGCGCATCGTTCACCGCCTTCTCGGCGATGGTGGCCGACTGCGAGACGCGGCGGCTGATCTCGGCGATGGAGGCCGTGAGCTCCTCTGCCGCAGCCGCCACCGTCTGCACGCCGGAATTGGCTTCCCCGGCGGCGCTCGCGACGGCGCCCGCCTGCTCGGCGGAGTGACTGGCCGCCACGAGGATGCTGTTCGCCACATCGGAGAAGGCGCGCGAGGAGCGGTCGATATCGGTCACCACGCCCTTCAGCTTGGAGTCGAAGGCCACCGCGAGGCGCTCCGTCACCTGCTTGCGGCGCAGCTGCTCCGCCTCGGCATAGGTCTCCAGCAGCACCTCGAGGTCGAACCAGGCGGCCTTCTGCAGCGCGAGGCGCAGGCTGTGCTTGGCCGTCGAGGCCTTGAAGCTGGTGAAGCGGGTGCAGGGCAGGTCCAGCTTCAGGTCGCGGACGATGCCGTTGAGGACCACGGAGTGGCAGATCGTGACGGCATAGGCCGGCACGCCGCGTTCGAAGAGGGTCGTGGCGAGGGCGCGCGCCGATGCCATGAAGCCCTCCCCGATCTGCCCGGAGGCCACCCGCTGCCAATGTGCAAGGCGGATCCGGTGAACGGCAGGCTCCATCAGCGCGCGCTGGATCTCGGGCCAATTGGCCAGCGAGGGGTGCAGCTCCTCGAGCAGGCGCGGCATCCGGCTCGCTGCATAAGCGGCCTGCGTGCGCAGCAACTGCCAATCCTGCTCGGTGAGGGCGAAGGCGGCAAATCGCCGCTTCTGCGCATCGTCGTGGCCACGGTGCATCGGGAACTTCCTGCCGACGGCGCATGATGCGCCGATGGCACTTCCCCTACCGTAGAAGAGATTAAACCGCGCCTAACGGTGAGCCCATCAGGGCGGGGCATCCCGCTGGATGCCCCGCCCGTGCCCGGCTACTGCCGCGAGGATTGCAGCGCGGTCACGCCGCCGCCCTGCTGCCGCCGCTGCAGGATTTGCAGCGCCACCACGCCGCCGCCGCAGAGGATACCGATCCCGTCCGTGATCAGCCCCGGCACGATGAGCGCCATCGCCGCGACGAACAGGGCGATCCGCTCCCACATCGGCATCGGCCGCAGGAGATAGCCATGCAGCGAGGCCGCCAGGAGCAGCGCCCCCGCGATGGCGCTGACCACCGCCACCAGGATGGCCGAGGGCTCGCCGATCAGCAGCAGCGCCGGCTGGTAGACGAACATGAACGGGATGATGAACCCCGCCGCGCCGATCTTCACCGCAGCGAGTCCGGAAGCCCAGAGATCCGACTTCGCCAGGCCCGAGGCGGCGAAGACCGCCAGCGCCACCGGCGGCGTGATGGCCGAGAGGATGGCGAAGTAGAAGGCGAAGAGATGCGCGGCGGGCTCGACGACGCCCAGCGTGATCAGCGCCGGCACCAGCAGCGCCACCATCACGATATAGGCCGGGGTGGTGGGCATGCCCATGCCGAGGATGATGCCGGCCACCATGGTCATCAGCAGCGCCAGCAGCAGGCTCTGCTGCGCCATGTTCACCACAAGCTGGGTGAAGGTGATGCCGACGCCGGTCAGTCCGATCACACCGATCACGATGCCCGCGCAGGCGCAGGCCATGGCGATGCCGAGCGTGTTGCGCGCACCGTCCAGCAGCGCACCGCGGAACTGGCCGAAGCTGACATTGCCGCGACTGTTGCGCCGCAGCGCCGCCGCCGGGAAGCAGGCCAGCGTCGCCACCAGCGCGGCGAGCGGCGCGGAGAAGCCGCCGAACAGGCCGACGATGATGATGATCAGCGGGATCGAGAGATGCCAGCCCGCGGTGATGACGGTGCGCAGCCGCGGCACCTCGCTGTCGGGCAGGCCGGTCAGGCCGGTGCGCTTCGCCTCGAAATGCACCGCCGCGAAGGTGGCGACGTAGTAGAGCAGCGAGGGAATGGCGGCCCAGATCACCACCTGCATGTAGCTGACCTGCAGGAACTCGGCCATGACGAAGGCGGCGGCGCCCATGATGGGCGGCATCATCTGCCCGCCGGTGCTGGCCACGCTCTCCACCCCGGCGGCGAAGGCCGGGCGGAAGCCGCTGCGCTTCATCAGCGGGATCGTCACCTGACCGGTGACCATGACATTCGCCACCGCCGAGCCGGAGACGCTGCCGAACAGCGAGGAGGAGACGACGGCCACCTTGCCCGGCCCGCCGGTGGCCCGCCCGGTCAAGGCGAGGGCGAAGTCCATGAACAGCCGCCCGACGCCCGAGCGTTCCATGAAGGCGCCGAACAGCACGAAGATCACCACGTAACCCGCCGAGACGCCCAGCGTGGAGCCGAAGATCCCCTCGGTCGTCAGGTAGAGCTGGTCGATCAGGCCGAGATTGCTGGCCCCGCCGAAGAACCAGGCCCAGCCCAGGAAGGCCATCGCCGTCAGCGGCAGCGCCCAGCCGATCACGCGCCGCGTCGCCTCCAGGATCAGCACCACCAGCAGCCAGCCGCCGACCACGTCCATCGGGCGCGGGTCGTCGACATAGGGCATGCGATAGACCAGCCAGTCGTAGTCGGCGAAGAGCCGCCCCACCGCCCAGAGCGACAGCACCACCGCCAGCCAGTCCTCCGGGCCGGGATTGGAGGCGCCGCGCCTGGCCCGCAGCGGGAAGATCAGGAACACCAGGGTGGTTGCGAAGAGCAGGTGCGTGCCGCGGAAGATGACGGCTTCCGGCGGCGAGAAGGCGATCACCCACATGTGGTAGAGCGCCATCGCCGAAGCGATGGCACCCGCGAGCCCGTCAACGGCGCGCTTGTAGGTCATTCGGAACAGACCTTACTTCTTGGCCAGGGCATTCGCCTCGCGATAGTAGCGGAGGGCGCCCTCGTGCATCGGCACGCTGATGTCCTGCGCGCCGAACTCCACGTCGGTCTTGCGCATCGAACCGACGACGTTGCGCAGCGCGCCGATGTTGTCCCACATGGCCTTGGTCATCTTGTAGACCTCGTCGGCGTCGCGGTCGCACTGCGTGATGATGTGCGTGGTGTAGGTGATCATCGCCGGCGTGCCCTGCTGGCTCGGATAGGTATCCGCCGGCAGCGGCTTGACGCGGTAGGCCTCGTTGATCTTCCGCATGCCCTGCTCGTATTTCGAGAGGTCGAGCAGGCGGATGTCGCGCGCGCTCGCCAGGTCCATCACCGCGCTCGCCGGCACGGTGGTGCCGAGGGTGAAGGCCTGCGCGTGGCCGTCCTTCATCAGGCCGACGGCATCGGTGTAGCCGGTCTGGAAGTTCGGCTGGATGTCGTCATAGGAAAGCCCGGCCACCTGCAGCAGCTGCTGCGTGATGACCTCGGCGGTATTGCCGCGCGGCTGGATGGCGACCGCCTTGCCCTTCAGGTCCTCGACCTTCTGGATGCCGGAATCCGCCAGCACCGCCACCTGAAACCACTGCGGATAGAGCGAGCCGACGTTGCAGACGTTCTCGGTCTTCTGCGGGAAGGGTGCGCGGCCGTTCAGACCATCCACCGTGCTGATCGAGTTGGCGAAAGCGACACCGGCCTTGCCGGCGGAAACGCCGCGCACGTTGATCACGCCGGCGCCGGGCACCACCTGCACCGAGAGGCCGGGGACGGCCTTTTCCCAGATGTTCTTGAGCGCACCGCCGAGCGGAATCCAGGAGCCACCCTGCGGACCGGTCATCATGCGGAGTTCCTCCGCGCCGGCGGGAGCCGCGAGGGTCGCCGCCAGGGCCAGCCCAAGGAAGAGGCGTGAGCGCATTGTGTTCCTCCGTGTCGATGTTCTTGTCGTGCAGCGTTCTGCATCGCCGCCCCTCGTCCGCGGCGCCGGACGGGCACGCGCCAAGCCTGCGGGCCCGCCATGGCCACTCCGAGGGAAGGCGGGGGCGAGACCATCGACTTGGCTTGCGGGCGGCCGGAAGGATACCCCGTGAAACTACGTAGCGCGCCCGAGGCAGCCGGGCCGCGCCGGCGCGTGCTAGGCTGCGGCCGGCAGGGCGCATGTCAGGACATTCATCGCGGGGGGGGCGGAAAGGCGTGCGGCACGGCATGCGGCTGGTCCATGCCGATACGGAGGAGTAGCCTTTCGGCATGTGGTTCAACGGGTTCGGCTTCCGGCGGGCGGCGCGCCGGCAGCGAGCCGCCGTGCGGGACGATGCACGGCCGGAGCCGCGGAAGGGATGGCCCCTCGCCTGGCATCTGGCGGCCCTCTGCGCCGTGGTGCTGGCACCGATGCTCGCGCTGGAGGCGGCGCTGCTCTTCCATCTCGCGCATGGCGAGCGCGCCCGGCATGAGGCGACCGCACGCGAGGCGGCGCGGCGCATCACCGTCAATCTCAACCGTGAGCTGATCGCGATGCGGACGCTCATGGAGGTGCTCGCCACATCCGACCACCTGAAAGCCGGCGATATCGGCGCCTTCATCAGCCGCGCCGAGGCCGTGCCTCGCCCCGCCGGCGCCGAAATCGTGCTGCAGGACCGCGCCGGCCACCTCCTCGCCAGCACGGCGCGCCCGGCGGAGCGGCGGCGCGCCTTGGCGGGCCTGGCACCTGCCGCGCCGGACCAGGCCGGGATCGCCGCCCCCTTCTCGGGCCTGCTCGCGGCGCCTTCAGGGCAGCGCGCCTTCGCGGTCTCGACGCTGGCGCCGGCGGCCAGTGCGGCGCCGACCTACCGCCTCAGCCTCGAAGTGCCCCTCGCCTTCCTGGACGACCTCGTGCGCGATGCCGAGATCCCTGCCGGGATGGTGGCCAGCCTGCTGGACGGCGCGGGATTCATCCTGGCGCGCAGCCAGGACGCGGCGCGCCTCGTCGGCACGCGCGTGCCGCCGGAGCTGGAGATGCCACTGGCCGAGGCGCAGGGCTGGCGGCACGGCCGCAGCGCCGCAGGCGAGGAGGTGGTGGTGGCCTTCAGCCGCTCCGGCCTCTCCGGCTGGACAGTCACTGTCTTCATGCCGGAGACGGCCTTCGCCGCGCCGCTGCGCCTCTCCTTCTGGACCATGCTCGCGATCGGTCTGCTGCTGGCCGCGCTGGTGGCGGCCATGGCTTCGCTCTTCGCGCGGCGCATCGCCCGCCCCATCGCCGCCCTGGCCGGCTTCGCGGCCGCAGGCGGAGAACCTGCCGCCTTCCGGCCGCACGGCAAGGTGCAGGAGGTCGAGGCGGTGGCCGCCGCGCTGGCGGCCGTCCGCGCGGAATCCACGGCGCGGCTGCGTGAGCGCGAGGACCTGCTGATCACGCTCGACAGCGCACAGGTGGTGGTCCGGGAACCAGAAGGCCGCATCCTCGTCTGGACCTCTGGCAGCGAGCACCTCTACGGCTGGACGCCGGCCGAGGCGCTCGGACGCATCTCGCACGAGCTGCTCGAGACACAATTCCCCTGTCCGCTGGAGCGGATCATGGCGGCGCTGCTGGCGCGCGGCGAATGGCAGGGCGAGCTGCGCCAGCGGCGACGCGACGGCAGCGTGGTGACGGTGATCAGCCAGTGGGCCCTGCGGCGCGGTCCGGACGGCGCGCCCCACACGGTGGTGGAGGCCAGCAACGACATCACCGGCCTGCGCGAGGCGGAGGCGGCCCTGCGCCTCAACCGCGACCTGCTGGCCTCGGTGCTGGACGCCAGCGCCGAGCCGATCTCGGCGCGCGACCTGGAGGGGCGCCTCGTGATCCTCAACCAGCCTTCCGCCGCGGTCTACGGCACCACGGTGGAAGGGGCGATCGGCCGGCGGGTGGAGGAGCTGCTGCCCCCTGCCGCCGCCGCCGCCGCGCGGGCCGCCGACCTCGCCGTGATCACCTCGGGGCGGACGCAGGTGCTGGAGAACGAGATCCCCGCCGGGGATGGCAGCCTGCGTGTCCTGCTCTCCAGCAAGGCACCCTGGCGGGATGGCGCAGGGCGCACGGTGGGCGTGGTGACGGTCTCGCGCGACATCACGGTACGGCGCCGGGCCCAGGCCCGCCTGCAGCAGATGCAGGAGGAACTGCTGCACGTCTCCCGGCTGAGCGCCATGGGCGCCCTGGCGGCGGAACTGGCGCATGAGCTGAACCAGCCGCTGACCGCCGTGGCCAATTTCGCCGACGCCGCGCGGCGGATGCTCGGCAGCGGCGGCACGCCGGACGCGGCGCAGCTCCACGCCGCCCGCGAAGCCATGACCGAGGCGGCCGAGCAGGCCGTGCATGCCGGCCGCATCATCCGGCGGCTGCGCGACTTCATCGGGCGCGGCGAAGCGGAGCGGCAGCCGACGCCGCTGAACATGCTGGTGGAGGAAGCGGTACGGCTGGCCATGGCAGGGGCCGGCAAGCAGGGCGTGGTGCTGCGCCTCGAACTGGCGCCGGACGCGCCGGAGGTGCTGGCGGACCGCGTCCGCATCCAGCAGGTCGTGTTCAACCTGGTGCGCAACGCGCTGGACGCGATGCAGGAGGTGCCGCACCGCGAGTTGCGCATCGGCACGGCGCGGGCAGGCGCGAGCGCGGTGCTCACGGTGGCCGATACCGGACCGGGCCTCAGCAAGGCCGTGGCCGAGCACATCTTCGAGCCTTTCATCAGCACCAAGCCGGAGGGGATGGGGATCGGCCTCTCCATCTGCCGCTCCATCGTCGAGGACCATGGCGGCCGGCTGGCCGCCGAGGCAACGCCGGGCGGCGGCGCGACCTTCCGGGTCACGCTTCCGGCGGTGCCGCAGCACGCCGTCGGAGGCGCGGAGGTGACCCATGGGTGAGGAACGGATCGCCTATGTCGTGGACGATGAGGAGGTGGTGCGTCGCTCGCTCGTGCTGCTGCTGCGCTCGGCCGGTTTCGCGGCATGGGCCTTCCCCTCCGGCGAGGCCTTCCTGCGCGCCTCGGCGGAGGGCCTGCCCTTCGGCTGCGTGCTGCTCGACCTGCGGATGCCGGACCTCGACGGGCTTTCCGTGCAGCGGCGGATCGTCGCGCAGGGGCTGGACATGCCCGTCATCATCGTCACGGCACATGGCGACGTGCCGCTCGCGGTCGAGGCGATGAAGCTGGGCGCCTCGGACTTCATCGAGAAGCCCTATGATGGCGAGGCGTTGCTGCAGGCCACCGAGCACGCGCTGGCGCGCGGCGCCGAAGCCCGGGCGCGCAGCCGCGAGGCGGCGGAGGCGGCGGAGCGCATCGCGATGCTGACCACACGCGAACTGGAGGTGCTGCGAGGCCTCATCGCCGGCAAGCAGAACAAGGAAATCGCCCGCGACCTCGGCCTCAGCCCGCGCACCGTCGAGATTCACCGGGCCAATGTGATGGAGAAGCTTGCCGTGCGGAGTCTGCCAGAGGCGGTGCGGATCGCCCTCTCCGCCGGGGTGGCAACGCAGGGCGCGGGCTGAGGAAGGGCGGGAGGAAAGAATTCCCCCCGACGCCCCCCATCTTCTTTTTGCCAGTTGTGAGCAGCGCTTTCCGCCCGCACCGGAAACCCGAAGAAAAAAGATGGGGGTCTGGGGGAATTCCTTCCCCCAGCCTTGTTCTCCCAGCCGAATTCTCGCTTTCCTGTGTTCCGCTGCGCCGGCTTTCTCGCTGGACGGCGGAAACCTCTGGATTCACAGTGAGTTCCCGTCCTGTTCGCCTCGGGAAAGGCTTGCTCGCCCGGTGTCCCTGCCGCGCCAGCTTCGGACACATCAGCGCCGCCTGGCCGGCGTCGTCGCGGCCATCGCGGCGGGCGCCACCGAGGCACGCGACATCCTCGCGGCCGTGACGCCTGGCGGCGGCAAGTCGCTGCTGCCGGTGATTGCCGCGGCGCGGCTGATGGAGGCCGGCATCGTCCAGCGCATCTGCTGGGTGGTACCGCGCGACAGCCTGCGCCTGCAGGCCGAGGAAGCTTTCGCCGACCCGGCCTGGAGGGCCGCCCTCGGCCACGAGATCGCGGTCCGCTCGGCGGAGAACGCGCCCGATCCCTGCCGCGGGATGCAGGGCTATGTCACCACCTACCAGGGCATCGCCGCGGCGCCTGCGCTGCATCTGGCGGAGTTCCGGCGCTGCCCCACCCTGCTCGTGGTGGACGAGATGCACCACCTCCCTGCCTCGGCGGAGGTGGACCCGGTCGCCGCCGCCCAGGCCGAGACCTCGGGCGAGGAGGACCAGGCCGGGGCCTGGTCGCGGGCCCTGCTGCCGCTGCTGGAATGCGCCACCGTGCGGCTGCTGCTCTCCGGCACGCTGGAGCGGGCGGACGGACGCGGCATCCTCTGGCTGCCCTATCGCCAGGGTCCCAGGCTGCGAACGCGGGAGGTGGACCTCGATGCGCCGGGCTGGGCGGTGGTCGGCTACAGCCGGGCGCAGGCCCTGGCCGAGCGGGCGGTGCTGCCCGTCACTTTCGGCGCGCTGGATGGCGAGGCCACCTGGCGCGACCCGGAGGGGGCCAGCGTCGGTCCACACCGCCTCTCCGGCTACCATCCCGACGAGACGACGCGGCCCGCCTTGTTCACGGCCCTGCGCACCGGCTTCGCCGAGGCGCTGCTGCGCGAGGCCTTCCTCGCCGCGCGGGATCTGCGCGCCCGCCGCCGTCGGGAGCGCAACCTGCCGCCGGACGCCTCGGCGCGCGGCCTGGGCAAGCTGCTGGTGGTGGCGCCGGACCAGATCACCGCCCGGCACTACCTCGCCCTGCTGCGTCGCTGGGTGCCCGCCGGGCAGGCCGAGGAAGTGGTCGGCCTCGCTACCTCCGACAGCGGCGACGCGCACCAGACCCTCGCCGCCTTCCGCCTGCGGCCGGAGCCTTCCATGCTCGTCACGGTCGCCATGGCCTATGAGGGGCTGGACGCGCCGGAGGTCGCGGTGGTGGCCGCCCTCACCCATATCCGCTCGCGGCCCTGGCTGGAGCAGATGGTGGCGCGCGCCACCCGCGTGGACCCGAATGCCGGCCCCTATGAGACGCAGCGCGCGCTCGTCTATCACCCGGACGATCCGCTGTTCAGCCGCTTCCGCATCCGCATGGAGACGGAGCAGGGTACGCTGGCGAAGCGGCCCAGGCCGCGCCTCAGCCAGCAGGCGCTTCCCCTCTGGCTGCGCGAGCAGTTGCCGCCGAGGCGGGAGGGCATCACGCCGCTCGAATCCAATGCTCTGGCGCTACGCTTCGACACGCTGGCGCCAGGCCCCGAGCTGGCCCTGAAGCGGCCGGAACTGGAGGAGGCGCAGGGCGAGATGCTGGAAGCGCCCTCCGTCGCGGAACGGCGGCTGCGCGCGCGGATCGGCGAGATGGTGGCGGCCCAGGCGGTGGAGGACGAGGCGATGCTGCAGGGGCCGCGTGCCGGCGTTGCCGGCCCGGGGCTGTATCATCGTTACAACGCCATCCTGAAGCGCATCATGGGCGGCAAGGCCCGTGCGCAAATGAGCCTGGTGGACCTGGAGGCGGCGATCGGCTGGCTGGAGCGCAACCGGCTCTCCGAGCACCAGCACCTGCTGGCGAACGATCCGCGCTACGCATGGTCCGCCCGCAAGCGCGGCGAGTGGCGCCCGCCCAGCGGCCGGCCCGCCAGGAAGGCGCCCTCCGCGCCGCGCCACAAGCGCGGGGCCTGACGCGCCGAGGCAGGCCCTGTCACGCGCGGCACCACGCCGCGGGAGGGCGCGGGGCAGGAGAACAAAAAAGATCGGGGGAAGGAATTCCCCCGAACCCCCATCTTCTTTTTGCCAGTTGGCGCGGCCGGCGCGGGGCATTCGAAGAAAAGATGGAGGTCCGGGGGAAGACCCACCCCGTCAGGCTGCCCCGGAGCCCATCTTCAGCGGCGGCATCACATCGGCCGGGATCGGGCAGACATAGGGCGTCGCCTCGGTGCGCGCCTTCAGGTCGGCCTTGGCGGCGGCGAGCAGCGCGGGGTTGGCGATCAGGTCCACCGCCGTGCCGGCCATCACCTTGGCCACATGCACCATGCCCTTGTGCGCCGCCGGCGTCTTGCCCTGCGCCGTCCATTGCCAGGAATGCGCCGGCGTGCCGATGGCCTCCGTCGCGCCACTGGCCTGCACGGTGGGCACCACCCAGGAGACGTCGCCCACATCGGTCGAGCCGATCATGCTGACGCCGGTGCGCTCGGCGATCGGCGGCTGGATGGCGTCGGTCAGCGGCAGGTCGGCCTTCGGTGCGAAGCCGCTGCGGTTGTAGTTGCTGGCAATGTCCTGCGGCGAGAGCGTCGCCTGGATCTTGCGCGCGAACTCGCGGTCGGCCTCGTCGAAGGGCACGGGGCCGAGGCGCATGAAGTTGTCCTGCATCGCCTGCTCCAGCGGCGCATTGCCGAGCAGGTTGGCGGTGGCGGAGAGGATCTTGATCTCCACCTCCGTCTCGGTCATCAGCGCGGCGCCCTGGGCGATCTTCTTCACGCGCTCGATCAGGCCGAACATCTCGTGCAGCGTGTGGGCGCGCACGGCGTAGCGCACCTTGGCCTTGCCCTGCACGACGTTCGGCGCGATGCCGCCGGCATCCAGATAGGCATAGTGGATGCGCGCATCGCTCGGCATGTGCTCGCGCATGTAGTTGACGCCGACATTCATCAGCTCGACGGCATCCAGCGCCGAGCGGCCGAGATGCGGCGCGGCAGCGGCGTGGCTGGAGCGGCCGGTGAAGCTGAAGTCGATCCGCGTCATCGCCAGGGAGTCGGCTTCCTGCACGCCAGCCCAGGCGAAGGGGTGCCAGGTGATGGCGGCGTCCACGTCCTTGAAGCAGCCGGCGCGGACCATGAAGGTCTTGGCGGCGCCGCCCTCCTCGGCGGGGCAGCCATAGTAGCGCACCCGCGCCTTGATGCCGTTCTTCGCCAGGTGGTCCTTCACCGCCACGGCGGCCAGCATGGAGCCGGCGCCGAGCAGGTTGTGCCCGCAGCCATGGCCGTTGCCGCCGGGAACGATCGGGCGCGGCTCGGCCACGCCCGCTTCCTGGCTGAGGCCGGGCAGCGCGTCATATTCGCCGAGGATGGCGATCACCGGCCCTTCCTCGCCCGCCTCGCCCATGATGGCGGTCGGGATGCCGGCCAGTTCGCGCGTCACGCGGAAGCCCTCGGCCTCCAGCATCGCCACGTGCTCGGCGCAGGAGCGGGTCTCGGCGTAGAGCAGCTCCGGCATGTCCCAGATGCGGTCGCTGAGATCCGTGTACGCGTCCTTCTTGGCGTCAACGAGCCGCCAGATTTCCTCGGTGTTCTGCACGCCGCTTCTCCATCGCTCCTGCCGGCCCTGGTCAGCGGGCCGGGATGCCTGTGCAGAAGCGGCATCCCGGCCGGGGCGTCAAGCCGGGCGGTCAGGCCGCGCCGGCCGCCAACGGAAGCGAAAGGCGGTAGGTGCGGATGGCATTGTCGTGGAACAGCGCGAGCTGGT
The DNA here is from genome assembly GCF_030063475.1 of Roseomonas sp. E05. Lineage (GTDB taxonomy): Bacteria > Pseudomonadota > Alphaproteobacteria > Acetobacterales > Acetobacteraceae > Pseudoroseomonas. Next base: position 35,114 of record NZ_JASIRT010000013.1, on the reverse strand, counting down.
CCGGCCAGGGCAGGTCCGCCACCGCCTCGCGGAAGCCATCGAAGATGGTGACGAAGCTGCCGCAGAGCCCGTCCACCGGGAAGTTCGAGGCGAACATGCAGCGCGGTACCCCGAAGATCTCGATGGTCTCGCGGATGATCGGCCGGTTGTCCTCCAGGCTCCAGGGGCGGCCGCGCAGGCCCAGGCCGGAGATCTTCACCGAAGCTTGCGGCGCCTGCGCCAGCCGGCGCATCGCCGCGCGCCAGCCGGCCAGCCCCTCGGCGCTGCGGTCGGAGGGCAGGCCGGTGTGGTTCAGCACCAGCGGCGTCTCCGGGTGGGCCTCGATCAGGTCCAGCGCCTCGCCGAGGTGCCACCAGGGCGCCTGCAGTTCGAAATGCAGCCCGTGCGGGGCGAGCCGGGCATAGCCGGCCCGCCAGCGCGGGTCGCCCATCGAGCCGGGGGCGCCGCGCTCCACCCGGTCAGGGGCGACAGCGGTGCGGGGCTTGTGCCGCACTCCCTTCACCAGCGGGATGGCGGCCTGGGTGGCCAGCACCGCCTCCACGTCCTCCCGGTCCAGCCAGGCCTGCGCCACATGCCCGGCGGGGCGGCCGGTGCGGGCGTGGAGCCGCGCGATCCAGGCGCTCTCGCCGGTCGGGTCGGCCGGGTTCCACTCGCCCTCCATGGTGACGGTGGCGACCACGCGGTGGTGGCCGGTCAGCGCGTCATAGTTCTCGGGCAGGAAGTCCCGGCCGCGCAGGGCGCCGTAGTCGCCGTAGCGGAAGGGGATCGGCGGATGGTCCGGCCGCAGCCAAGGGTGGTCGTTGTGCGTCAGGTCCCAGAAATGGTGGTGCGCGTCGATGATGGGCAGGTCACGCGGCATGGGCACGCCTCCGGCCCCAGGCGCTCCAGGCCGTTCCTATCCAGATCAGCGCCACGGCCAGCGCCAGCACGGCGGCGATCGGGCGCGAGACCAGGGTGAGCGGATCGCCCTGCCCCTTCATCAGCGTCTGGATGAAGTTGAACTCGACCATCTTGCCCAGCACCAGCCCGAGGATCGCGGGCGCGACGGGGATGTCGTTCTCCTCCATGAACCAGCCGAGCGCCCCCATCGCCAGCATCATACCGACATCGAACAGCGCGTTGTTGATGGCATAGGAGCCGATGATGCAGGCGACCAGGATGAAGGCGGCGATCACCCCGCGCGGCACGGCCAGGATATGGCGCGCGATGCGGATCACCGCCCAGCCCAGCGGCACCATCAGGATGTTGGCGAGGATGAAGATGATGAAAATGGCGTAGATCAGGTCGGGCGACGTCACGAAGATCGCCGGACCCGGCTCCATTCCCTTCAGGATCAGCACGCCGATGACGATGGCGGTGATGGAATCGCCGGGGATGCCGAAGACGATGGTGGGCACCCAGGCGCCGGCCAGCGCCGAGTTGTTGGAGGCGCCGGCCTCGGCCAGGCCCTCGATATGGCCGGTGCCGAACTTCTCCGGCGTCCGCGAGAACTTCCGGCTGACGGCATAGGAGATCCAGGCGGCGATGTCGGCCCCCGCGCCCGGCAACGCGCCGATCAGCACGCCGACGATGTTGCCGCGCACCACCTGCACGCGCCATTGCCAGAGGTCGCGCAGCAGATCGCGGAAGGGACTGCCATAGGGTGGCACGACGGCCTTCTTCGTCTCCTTCACCGTCACCAGCCGGATCAGCTCGGGGATGGCGAAGAAGCCGACCAGCGCCGGCACGAAGTCGACGCCGCCCATCAGCTCGGTGGAACCGAAGCTGAAGCGGGTGATGCCGGTGGCGATGTCGATGCCGACGCAGGAGAGGAAGAGCCCGACCAGCAGCGCCAGCATGCCCCGCAGCGGCGAGCCGGAGGCGAGGAAGGCGGCGCAGGTCAGCCCCATGATGCCGAGCCAGAAATACTCGGGCGAGGAGAAGCGGGTGGCGAAATGCGCCAGTGCCGGGGCGGCGAAGATCAGCACGATGGTGCCGAAGATGCCGCCGATGGCGGAGGCGCCCATGCACATGCCCAGGCCCCGCCAGGGCTGGCCCTGCTGCGTCAGCTTGTAGGCCTCGTCGGCATAGGCGGCAGAGGCCGGGGTGCCGGGGATGCGCACCAGGGCGGCGGGGATGTCGCCAGCGAAGATCGCCATCGCCGTCAGCGCCACGATCGAGGCGATGGCGGGCACCGGCTCCATGAAGAAGGTGAAGGGCACCAGCAGTGCCGTGCCCATCACCGCCGTCAGGCCGGGAATGGCGCCCATCACCATGCCGAGCGCGCTGGCGAGCAGGATGACGCCGAGGGTGTGGAACTCGAAGACATGGCCGAAGGCGGCGAGCAGCGCGTCCATCAAACCCAGCCTTCCAGCACGCCGGGCGGCAGGGGCACCCGCAGCACCTCGTTGAAGAGAAGATGAAAGCCGATGGTCCCGAGCACTGCGATCAGGCCGGCGCGCAGCGGCGCGATGCCCATGCGGAGCTGCACCGTCAGCATGATGGCGATGGCGAGGGGGATGAAGCCCACCTGCTCGGCGAAGGCGGCGAACAGCGCGATGGCGAGCACCAGCACCGCGACATTGGTGCGCGCCCAGCCGCTGTGGAGCCAGCCGGGCAGGCGCAGCACCGGCTCGCCCGTCTGGCGCCAGCCGGTGAGCACCAGCAGCAGGCCGGTCAGGATGGCCGCCGCCCCGAGCAGCGCGGGGAAGAACCCCGCGCCCAGTTCCTGCCCCGGCACGCCCGGCAGACGGAGGGCCGTGGCCGACAGCAGCAGCCCCAGGCCGATCGTCAGCACGCCCAGGGCACGGTCGTTCAGCCGCATTGCCCTCAGCCCCGCGCCAGGCCCAGCTCGTTCAGCAGGCCCGAGGTGGTCTTGGCGAACTGCTGCATATAGGCCTCGAAGGCCTTCGGGGTCTCCCAGACCGGCACGATGCCGTGCTGCTTCATGGTGTTCTGCACCTCGGGGCGGGCATGGCCCTTCATGGCGGCCTCGATCAGCCGCTTGCGCACCGGCTCCGGCAGGCCGCGCGGTGTCACCAGGGCGAACCAGTTCATGTAGTCCCAGTTCACGCCCAGCTCCCGCAGCGTCGGCACGTCGGGGAAGGAACTCACGCGCTGGTCGGCCATCACCGCCAGCACGCGCACCTGGCCGGCATCGGCCAGGGGCTTGGCCTCGATCGGCGAGCCGGTGAAGACGCTGATGCCGCCGGCCACGAGATCCTGCAGCGCCGGGGCGCCGCCCTGGCTCGGGATCCAGCGGATGGTGTCCACCTCCATGCCCATGGCCTTCGCCATGCCGGCGGCGGCGAGATGCCAGGAGCCGCCGGTGGAGACGCCGGAGCCGGTGAACTTGCCTTTCGGTGCTTCCTTCAGCGCCGCGGCGAAGCTCTTGAAGTCCTTCCACTCGCCCTCCGCCTTCACCGTCACGCCCGCGGGAATGACGGCGATGCGCGAGACCAAGCCGAAGTTCTGCGGCCCCAGCGAGGACTGGCCCAGCACCTTGAAGTTGACCAGCTCGGAAGTGCCGCAGCCGATGGTGTAGCCATCCGGCGAGGCATTGGCGATGGCGGCATGGCCGACGATGCCGTTGCCGCCGGTGCGATTGACGACGTTGACGGGCTGGCCGAGTTCCGCCTCCAGCCCGGTGGCGAAGATGCGCGTGACCGTGTCCGCCCCGCCGCCCGCCGCCCAGGGAACGACCATCGTGACCGGCCGCGTGGGCCAGGATTGCGCCAGCGCGGCGCGGGGCAGCAGGGCGGGCATGGACAGCGCACCGGCAAGGCCGGCAAGGGCGCGACGTGAAATCATTCTTGTCTTTCCTCCTCCTTGGAGGGACGCCCAAGGCAGGGGCGCCCCGACGGATCGGGCGGTGTCTTCCCGGTACGCCGCGCGTCCGGCGGCCCGGCAGCCCACCCCCCGCCGCACCCGGCAACCGGGTGCGGTGCGGACCTCGCCCCGCCCCGCAGGGCAGGGCGTGACCATCATGTAGCGGAACGGGAGAGGGGCCGGCTGGCGCCGCTCACCATGCCGGCGCGGCGACGCCGCGGCACAGGCCCGGGAGAAGCGGTCGAACGAGGGTGGTGGTGAGCCGGCATGCGTCTTCTCCCACGGCGGCCACGTTCCCCGGAGCCGCGCTTTCCCAAGTTGTGGAACTGTATGCAGTATAAATGCAAGAGGCTATCGCGCCCCCGCTGGCCCCTGCACGCCGCGACAGGAAGCAGCCGGCGCCTCATCCTGCGCCACGGCTCCGGACGATTCCGCCCATGGCCCTTCCGCCCATGGCCCTGGCCGCGCCCAGGCACGCAGCCTGCCGGAATTCTCCTGAGGCGTGCGGGGGGAATGCCGATGCCCGGACATCACTTCGAAGGCCTGCCGGGGAGCGCATGATGGGCGCCAAGTGGCACCGCGCGGCGGCGGAAACCGGCAAGCCGCACCGGCGTCTGGCGCGCGGCCTGCTCAGGCACCGAGCGGGTGTGCTAGCCTGCCGCGGCCTGGCTGGACAGCAGCATCCCGACCGCGGCGCCGAGGGAGTCCGGCGCCATCGGCTTGCGCAGCACGGCGAAAGGCCCGCCTTCGGAGAGGGCGCTGACCGCCAGTGTCGCCTCCTCGTCGAGATTGCCCGTCAGCAGGATGCAGGGCAGCCCGGGCCGCTCCCGCCGCGCCTCGCGCAGCAGCTCGATGCCGCTCAGGCCGGGCATGGTGAGGTCGGTCAGCAGCAGGTCGCAGGGGGCGCCTTCCTTCAGCCGGCGCAGCGCCTCCCCCCCGTTCTCCACCACCTCCGCGCGATGACCCAGCCGCTCGAACACGACGCCGAGCACGGAACGCACCAGCGGGTCGTCATCCACCACCAGCAGCTGCGCCGGGGGCATCGCCGGGAGCGCGGGCGCGGCCGGCGCGGCATCCGCCACGGCGGCCTCGCTGAGGGGAAGGAACAGCGTCACCGTCGTCCCCCTGCCGAGCACCGTGTCGATCACCAGCTCGCCGGCCGACTGTTCGGCGAAGCTGCGCGCCATCGCGAGGCCGAGGCCGGTGCCCTGGCCCTTCGGCTTGGTGGTGAAGAAAGGCTCGGTGGCGCGGGCCAGCGTCGCGGCGCTCATGCCGGTGCCATGGTCACGCACCGTCAGCGCCACGCAGGGCCGCTCGCCCTCCCGCGGCGGGGCCACCTTCGCGGCGAGGGTCACGGTGCCGCCCTCCGGCATGGCATCGCGGGCGTTGATGGCCAGATTCAGCAGCACCGTCTCCAGCTGCGGCTTGTCGGCGAAGACGATCATCTCGCCCGCCGGCGGCATGGCTTCCACCACCACCTCGGTGCGGCCGCCGAGCGTGTAGCTCAGCACCTCCCGCACATCCTCCAGCAGCGCGGCGACGTCGAGATGCGCGGCCCGCAACTCGCCGCGCCGGGCGAAGGTGAGCAGCCGGCGGGCGATGGCTGCGCCGCGCTCGGCCGCGTCCGAGACCAGCCCGGACAGCCGGCGCACCATCTCCGGTTCCTCGGCCTGCAGACCCAGCATCCGGGTGCCGCTGAGCACGGTCTGCAGCACATTGTTCATGTCATGCGCAATGCCGCCGGCAAGCTGGCCGAACACCTCCATCTTCTGCGCCTGGCGCAATCCCTCTTCGGCCCGCTTGCGCGCCGTCACGTCCACCAGCGCCGCCAGGGAGCGCAGGAAGCGCCCGGAGGGCTCGCGCTCGGTGCGCACGGAAACCAGCACGTCCACCACGCTGCCATCCTTGCGGCAGAGCTGGAGCTCCACATCGTCGAACCCGTCGCCCGCCAGCACCATCGGCCAGACGATCTCGCGGAAGCGCAGCCTGGCCGCGGGCGGCATGAACTCGGTGATGTGGCGGCCGATCACCTCCTGCCGCGCCGCATAGCCGAAGAACTCCAGCCAGCGGTCGCTGACGATCAGCAGATGGCCCAGGGGGTCCAGGCAGTGCAGCGGCAGCGGGGTGCGGCGATACAGTGCCTCGGCCACCGCCTCGGCGCGCTGCCGCTCGGCGATTTCGGCGACGAGCCGGGCATTGGCGGCGGCCAGATCGGCGGTGCGCTCGCTCACCCGCGCCTCCAGCGTGGCGTTGAGCTGCCGCAGCTCCCATTCCGCCGCCTGCATGCGCAACAGGGCGCGGATCACCGCGATCAGCTCCTCCGGCGCCACGGGCTGGGTCAGGTAGGAGTCCGCGCCCCCCTCCAGCCCGCGCACCCGGTCAGCGCCGCTGATCATCGCCACGGAGATCTGCAGCACCAGGACGGTCGGATAATCCCGCTTGATGCGGCGGCAGACCTCGATGCCGCTGATGTCGGGCAGCTTGACGTCGAGCAGCACCAGCGCCGGGCCCAGCGTGGCGACCTGCCGCAACGCCTCGGCGCCGGTGGCCGCCTCGGCGACGCGAAGGCCGGCGCGCGTCAGGATGCGCGACTTGGCATAGCGCCCCGCCTCGTCGTCATCGACGTTGAGGATCAATGCCCCGGCCTCGCTCATGCCTGCGCCCCCTCCTCCATTCCCGGCAGGATGCGCCGTAGAGCCCGGGCGATGGCATCCCGGCCGAGGCTTTCCTTCGGCAGCAGGATCGCTCCCGGCGGCAGCATCGCCTGCAGCCCGGCATCGATCACCGAGGCGGTGGCGATCACCACCGGGATGGCGCGCGTCTCCGGCATTTCCGCCAGGCCGCGCAGCACGGCGAAGCCATCGAAGTCCGGCATCCGCAGGTCGAGCATGATGGCCCGGGGCAGCGCGGCGCGCGCCATCGCCAGCCCCTCCCGCCCGCCGGACGCCTCGATCACGGGATAGCCGAGTTCGCCGATCCACTGCCGGAAGACGTAGCGGAAGCTTTCATCGTCGTCGATCACCAGGACCGACGCCGCCCCGGCCGGCGCCAGCGATGCCAGGTCAGGCTGCACGGGCAGGCCGAGCGGCAGGCAGAGGCGGAACACCGAGCCCTCCCCGAGCCTGCTCTCCACCGTGATGCGCCCGCCCAGCAGCTCCGCGAGCCGGCGCGACAGCGGCAGGCCGAGGCCGGTGCCCTTGTGCCGTGCCCGGCCCCCGCCCGCGACCTGCGCACTCTCCACCTGCGAGAACTCGTCGAAGACCCGCTCCAGGTCCTCGGGCGCGATGCCGATGCCGGTGTCGGCCACGGTGAGGACCATTGTCTCGCCCTCCAGCGCGGCGCTGACGCGCACCGTGCCGGCCTGGGTGAACTTCAGCCCGTTGGAGACGAAGTTGCGCAGGATCTGCGCCACCTTGCCCTCGTCCGCATGGAGCGGCGGCAGGCCGGTGGCGTCGTCGAAGGTCAGTTCCACGGCGGCGTTCGGCTGCAGCGGCCGCAGCGAGGCGCGCAGGCCGCCAAACATCTCCGCCACCGAGAACACGGCCGGCCGCAGCGTGACCTTGCCGGCTTCCACCTTCGCCAGATCCAGCAGGTCGTCCACCATCTCCATCAGGTTCTCGGCCGAGCGGCGCATGAGCTGCACCTGCTTCTCCTGCTCCGCCGTGAGCGGCCCGTCGGCGCGTTCGAGCAGCAGGCGCGACAGCGCCAGGATCGAGTTCAGCGGCGTGCGGAACTCGTGGCTCATGTTGGAGAGGAAGCGCGACTTCAGCTCGCTGGCCCGGCGCAGCGCCTCGGCGCGCTCGTCCAGCTCCGCATGCAGCGCGACGACGCCGCGGTTGGTGTCCTCCAGCTCGGCGTTGAGCCGGACCATCTCCTCCTGGCGCTGGCGCAGCTCGTCCAGGCTGCGGACCAGCTCGATGTTCTGCTCGTACAGCGCCCGATGCGGATCGGCAATCTGCTCCGTGCGCAGGCGGCGGATGATCTCCTCGGGCGGCGGCGCCGCCGCGCGGGGCGGCAGCAGGATCGTCAGCCGGATCTGGCGCTCGCCGCCCGGCAGGACGTCCTGATGCACGAGGTCCGCCAGACGCTGCGCGGCCTCGATGCCACTCAGCGGGCCGCCCGGCCGCGCGGACGGGGGGGCGGGCGACGGGGCATGGTGGCGGATGACGGCGCAAAAGGCGGGCTGCGGCGCGCCGAGCAGCAGGAGGCGCGCCTCTCCCCCGCCATGCTGCACCGCATGACGCGCCACCTCCGAGACGGCGGTCGCCATCCGGGTCTGGCCGCGCGGCTCCAGGCCGAGCATCTCGGCGATGTGGCGCGCGGACTGGCGGGCAGCAGCGACATCCATCTCCCGCTCCAGGGGCAGCGTGAAGAGCAGGGTCTCGGTCATCGGCGCTCCCCCCATCGCGCCACCAGCACGGTAGCGTCATCGCGCGCGCGGCCGAAGTCACGGTACAGTACCGCAGCGATCAGGCTGGGATGCAGGACGGAGAGGCCTGGATAGTCCTCCAGCCGCCAGCCGTTGGCAATGCCGTCGGAGTGCAGCACCAGCAGCGGCGGCGCCGGCAGGGTGCAGGCGAAATCCTGGAAGCGGCGCGCGGCATGCCCCAGCGTGCCGTTCATCGACACCATGCGCCGCACCTCGCCGCCGCCAAGCACCACCCCGGCGATGTTGCCGAGGCCGGCGAAGGTGACCGTCATGCCCTGCAGGCGCGCGATCGCGGCGGCGGCGCCGCGGGTGGGGCGCAATTCACCATGCATCGCCTCCAGCATGGCCGCCGGGCCACGGCCGGAAAGGCCGAAGAAGCAGCGGAGCGCCGCCGTGGCGGCCTGGGCGGCCGCCGGGCCATGGCCGAGCCCGTCCGCCACCACCACTTCCAGCCCGTCCGGCAGGGCACGGACGCCCCAGGCGTCGCCGCAGACCTCCTGCCCCGCCAGGGCGACCGAAACCGCGCCCCATTCGGCCTGCCCCGCCGGCGCCGGCGCCGGGCCAGGGCGGGCACGGCGAGGAATCCGCGCCAGCATCGCCGTGCCCTGGCCCGGGCGGGAGAAGATCTCGAACAGCGCCGATTGCCGCGCGATGGCGCCCAGCCCCTGTCCGGCACTGCCGGCAGTCGAGAAGCCATCCCGCCGGCAGGCCACGACATCGGCCATGCCCGGTCCGCGATCGAGCGCCAGCAGCTCGATCCCGCCCTCATCCGGCTCCGCGGCGCCGGCAAGGCTGCCATAGGCACCCACCAGCAACGTGCCGCGCCCGGCATGCTTCACCAAATTGGTGGCCATCTCGGTCGCCACCAGCGCAACGGCGCCAAGTCCGGCCTCACCCATCCCCTGTCCGGCGGCGAGGGTGACGGCCTCCCGCCGTGCCGCCGCCACGCCGCTCGGATCCTCCACCGCCCAGGCATACATGGTCACAGTGCGTCTATGCCTCTTCGGTGGGTTCGCATCACTTCCAGCGCGTGATGGTGACGCGCGTTCCCCGGCCGGGTTGCGACACAAGCTCGAACTCGTTGGAGAGCCGCCGTGCGCCACCGAGGCCAAGGCCAAGCCCGCGGCCGGTGGTGAAGCCGTCGCGCAATGCCTGCTCGACGTCCGCGATGCCGGGCCCCTGGTCCTCGAACTCCAGGCGCAGCCCGGACCGCCCGCCGTTGCGCAGTTCGGTAAGCCGCACCGTGCCGCCGCCGCCATAGTCCAGCGCATTGCGCGCCAGCTCGCTCGCCGCCGTCACGATCTTCGTCTGGTCGACGAGGCTGAAGCCCAGCGCCTGGGCACGGGCGCGCACTTCCTGGCGCACCCGCACCACGTCGTCGGAGGAGCGGATCTCCCGCAGGTCACCGCCGCTCAACGTCCCCCTCCGCCTCCGCGTCGTCGCGCCGGCGGAGCAGGGCCATGCCCCGCTCGACGTCCAGGGCCGTCCGGATGCCGGGGAGTTCCAGCCCCAGCTCCACGAGGGTGATGGCGACCGCCGGCCGCATGCCCACCACCACCGTCTCGGCATCCAGCACGCGCGACACCGAGGCGATGGCATGCAGCATGCGGCCGATGAAGCTGTCCACCACCTCCAGCGCGGAGATGTCGATCAGCACGCCGCGCGCGCCGGTGGCCCAGATCTTCTGCGTCAGGTCCTCCTCCAGCGCCAGGGCCAGCTCGTCATGCATGTCCACCTGGATGGTGACCAGCAGCGCCTGCCCCAGCCGGAGGATCGGGATGCGGTTCATGCGCCGGGGCGCGCGACGGGCGCGGCGCGGCCCACGCTCTGCCCGACGCGGCGCAGCGCGAGCGCGAAGGCATCGGCCAGCGAGGCCTTGGTCACCACGTTGAGATCCACCCCGAGATGCACCATGGTCTGCGCGATCTGCGGCCGGATGCCGCTGATGATGCAGTCCGCCCCCATCAGCCGCGCGGCGGCGATGGTCTTCAGCAGGTGCTGTGCCACCAGCGTGTCCACCGTCGGCACGCCGGTGATGTCGATGATGGCAATCTCCGCATTCAGGTCGACAATATTCTGAAGCAGATTCTCCATCACCACCTGGGTGCGCTCGCTGTCGAGCGTGCCGATCAGCGGCAGGGCCAGCACGCCGTCCCACAGCTTGACGACAGGGGTGGAGAGTTCGGAGATCTCGCGCTGCTGGCGGGCGATGACCTCCTCGCGCGCGCGCTGATAGGCCTCGAAGGTGTAGAGGCCGAAACCGTCAAGCAGCCGGGTCAGGGCCCAGGCGGCGTCCGCGTCCTGCTGCAGGGTGCGGAACATCGCCTCCTTGAGCGCGAAGATGAAAGTCGCCGTCTCCGTCGGAGTGAAGCCTTGGATGGCGCGGCTGCGCGAGAGCTCGCGCAGAACGTCGCGCAGCTCCGTGAAGGCGGGATCCTGCACGGCCTCGGCGCCCTCGGCAAGGCCACGGCGCAGCAGGGAGAGGAAGCGCTCACACTGCACCCGCAGCTCGGCGCTGGAGACGCGGCCGCTGCCCAGCCCGCCGTCCACCTCCTGCAGGCGCAGCCATTCACTGACGATCGCCGCCTCCTCCTGCGCGATGAGCCGGGCGGCAGTTTGGGTATCGGGCAAGGGGCGCTCCTCAGGCCGGAATCAGAGGGGCAGACCATAAGGCGCAGCCTGTGCCGCCACAATCGTGAGATTCGTTCCGGGCGGGGGAGCGGAACCCGGCCCTGCGCAGGTGCCGCGCCGTTCCCGCACGCGAATCCTAGGCCGCGCGCTCCCCGGTGATGCCGGTATGCGAGGGCGGATCGCTGGCGGGGAAACTGTCCTCGCCCTCGGCGTCGAGCCGGTGCTCCTCCGCTTCGTGTTCCGCGGCCTCCAGCGCCGCACGCGCCTCAAGCCAGTGGGCCTCTGCCATCCCCTCCGGCTGGCCGGCCTGCAGCCACAGGAAATAGGCACGTTCACGGATACGCTGCTCCAGATCGTCTCGCATGCCGGGCATACCTTCTCTATCAGGGATACGCAGATGGAGCCCGAACCGGTCCCGGCCCGGATCACCGCTGCGGCCACAGGCGAAACCTTAGCGCGCAGGCCGGCCTCGCGGGCTGATATTGATCAGGGCGCCGCACCGGGCAGGGCCTAGGCTCCGCCGCGATCCCAAGGCGTGACGCCACGGGGCGAAGGCGACGGCCCCCGGAGCGGCCAGGAGGATGCGATGCGGCTGAAGGACATTCTCGTGCATCTCGATGCGAGCGAACAGGGCGAGGCGCGGCTACGGCTGGCCGCAGGCCTGGCGCGGCAGCATGAGGCGCATCTGACCGGTCTGTTCACGGTGGACGTGACGCTGCCGGCGATGGCGACGGCCGAGGCCGGCGGGGCGGCGATGCTGGCCGACATGCTGGAGAGGATGCGGCAGGACAGCCTGGCCGAGGCGGCGAAGGCGCGCCGCAGCTTCGAGGAACTGCTGCGGCGCGAGGGGCAGGCCGGCGAATGGCGTCTGGTCGAGGGCGAGGCGTCGGCACTGCTGGCACTGCACACGCGCTACGCCGACCTCGCGGTGGTCGGCCAGGCCGACCCCCAGGGTGAACAGCCGGCGGCGCGGGCGCTGATCGAGGCGGTGCTGTTCGCCTCCGGGCGGCCGGTGCTGGTGGTGCCGCAGGTCGGCCGCTTCGAGAGCGTGGGCCGGCGCGTGCTGATTGGCTGGAACGCCAGCCGGGAGGCGGCACGCGCGGTGAACGACGCGCTGCCGCTGATCGCCAGTGCGGAGCGGACGACGGTGCTCGCCGTCAACCCGCGCCAGGGCCTCAGCGGGCATGGCGCCGAGCCGGGCGCCGACATCGCCCTGCACCTGGCCCGCCATGGGCTCCAGGTGGAGGTGGAGCACAGCATCGCCCCCGAGGTCGGCGATGGCGACATGCTGCTCAACCGGGCCGCCGAACTTTCCGCCGACCTGCTGGTGATCGGCGCCTATGGCCATTCCCGCCTGCGCGAGATGGTGCTCGGCGGCGTCACCCGCATGCTGCTCCGGCAGATGACCCTCCCCGTCCTCCTGTCCCACTGACTGTCCCATTGAGGCCGGGCGGCCGATGAAATGGCCGCGAGCGCGGCCGGGCGCCGCGCCGGCCCTGCGCTCGATCAGTGCCGGCGCGGCCCCGCTCCGCTGCACTTCGACGCCAGCAGGAGGAGCAGCGCCATGCACGATCGCACGATGGGCGAGATCGTCCGGGACCAGAAGCCGCTGATGATGGGGCCCGAGGCCTCGATCGCCGAGGCCTGTGCCGCGATGTACGGGCGTCGCGTCGGCGCCGTCCTGGTCGTGGAGGACAGGGACCGGCTGATCGGCATCTTCACCGGACGGGACGCGGTGCGCTGCCTGGCCGAGGGCTGCGACGCCACGCACACGCCGCTGCGGCGCGTCATGACCCGCGATCCCGTCACCCTGACGCCGGAGCAGGATGCGATGGGCGCCCTGCGCCTGCTCAGCGATGGCGGGTTCCGGCACCTGCCGGTCTGCCAGGAGGGGCGGGTGCGCGGAATCGTCTCGCGCTACGACTTCCGCGCCCGCGAACACCTGCACCTGGACGAGGAGACGAAGTTCTTCGAGATCCTGCGCTGAGCGGGCGCGGCTTGACCTTCCTCAATGCGGAGGCGCGCGGCGGACCGCAGTATGGGCTTTGCATGCCGGACCTCCGCTCCGGCGACTGAGGGATGCACCATGTCTGCCGACCCTGGGCGCGGCGCAGATCGCACGGATGCGCGAGGCGCGCCCGCACCCCCTGCCGCCCCGCCACTGCCGATGGCGCTCGCCAAGCCGCCTCCCGCCCCGCGCAGCCCGCTTCCGCTGGCGACGCATGACGGCGCACCGGGCCTGCGCCTGCGGACGTCCTGGCGCCGCCTGCTGCTGCTCGCGGTCCTGCTGGCCGCGGCCGGTGCCGTGGTCGTGCCGCGCCTGCTCGGGCCCGTGATCCAGGCCGAGCCGGTGCAGCGCGGCATGCTGGTGCAGACCCTGGTGGCGAGCGGCCGGGTGGAGACGCCGCACCGGGTGAACATCGGCAGTCAGCTCACCGGGGTCGTGGTGGAGGTGCCGGTCCGGGAGGGGCAGGCCGTCGAGGCGGGGCAGCCGCTCGTCACGCTCGACGACCGTGAGCTGTGGGCCGGCATGGAGCAGGCCGAGGGCGCCGTGGCGGAGGCCGAGGCCCGGCTGCGGCAGATGGCCGAGGTGACCCTCCCCATGGCGCAGGAGAGCCTTCAGCAGGCGCAGGCCACCCTGCTGAACGCGCAGCAACAGCATGACCGCGCTGCGCGGCTGCATGCCAGTGGTTTCCAGACCCAGACCGAGCTGGAAAGCACGCGGAAGGCGCTGGACGTGGCGCGGGCGCAGGTCCGCGCGGCGCAGCTCCAGGCCGCCGGCAACGCGCCGGGCGGCACCGAATACGCGGCGGCGGAGGCGGCCCTGCGGCAGGCCCGGGCGGCCCTGCGGGCGGCGCAGTCCCGCCTCGACCACACGCGGATCCGCGCGCCGGTGGCCGGCACCCTGATCGGCCGCAACGTGGAACCCGGCTGGGTGGTGCAGCCCGGCCAGGTTCTGATGGCGCTTTCGCCCGCCGGGGAGACGCAGATCGTGGTGCAGATCGATGAAAAGAACCTGGGCCGCATCGCGCCCGGACAGCGGGCCCTGGCTTCGGCGGATGCCTATCCCGACCAGCGCTTCGCGGCGGAACTGGCCTATGTCAATCCCGCGGTGGACCCGGAGCGCGCCTCGGTCGAGGCGAAGCTCATCGTGCCCTCGCCGCCCGACTATCTGCGGCAGGACATGACCGTCTCGGTGGATATGGTGGTCGCCGAACGGGCGGATACCCTGATCCTCCCCGTCTCCGCCGTGCATGACGCCGCCATGGCCAGCCCTTGGGTGCTCAAGGTCGAGGGCAACCATGCTCGGCGCCAGCCCGTGCGGATCGGCCTGCGCGGACCGAGCCAGGTCGAGATCCTGGAAGGCCTGCGGGAGGGCGACCGCGTCGTTCCCGCCGCCGCGGCCGTGGCCGACGGAGACCGCCTGCGGGTGGCAAGGGAATGAGCCGCTGGCTGCCCTTCGAATGGATCGCCGCCCTGCGTTTCCTGCGCGAAGGGTGGATGCAGACATTCTTCATCCTCGCCGGCATCACCATCGGCGTCGGCGTCATCGTGTTCATGTCGGCGCTGCTGGCCGGGCTGCAGAGCAATTTCCTGCAGCGTGTGCTCAACGCCCAGGCGCAGATCATGCTTCTGCCGCCCGACGAGGTCGCGCGGCCGCTGCGCGACGGCCCCGGCATCGTCGAGGACGCGGTGGTGCAGCGCCCGACGCAGCGGCTCCGCTCCATCGACCAATGGCAGGCCGTGCAGACGCAGATGGCGACGACATCGGGGGTCACCATGACCTCGCCCGTCGCCTCCGGGGCGGCGCTCGCGCTACGGGGCGAGGCGAGCCGCTCGATCACCCTCACCGGCGTGGAGCCGGAGAGCTACTTCCGCATCGTCAGGCTGCCGGACAGCATCGTCGCCGGGCAGGCGCGGCTGCTGAACGACGAGATCATCATCGGCACCGATCTCGCCACCGCCCTGGGCGTCGCCCTCGGCGACAAGCTGCGCGTCACCGCCGCCTCCGGCCGGGATGCGACGCTGACCGTCAGCGGGCTGTTCGACCTCGGCAACCGGCAGGTCAACGAGCGGAACACCTACGTGGCGCTGCGCACGGCACAGAGCCTGCTCAATCTCATCGGCGGGGTGACCAGCCTGCAGCTCACGGTGCAGGACGCCTATGCGGCCGAGACCATGGCGCAGGCGATCCAGGGCGCGACCGGCGTGCGCGCCGACAGCTGGATCCGCACCAACATGGAGTTCTTCACCGCGGTGAACGCGCAGCGCACGGCCAACACCGTGATCCGCCTTTCCGTCGGTCTCTCGGTCGCGCTCGGGATCGCCAGCGTGCTGGTGGTCTCCGTCGTCCAGCGCTCGCGCGAGATCGGCATCCTGCGCGCGATGGGCGGCACGCGCGGGCAGATCCTCCGCATCTTCCTGATCCAGGGCGGCGTGCTCGGCCTGCTGGGTTCGCTGAGCGGTTCCGGGCTGGGCTTCGCCGCGCTGGTCCTGTGGCATCGCTGGGCCCGGCAGGCCGATGGCAGCGAGCTGTTCCCGCTGACGATCCAGCCGGACCTGTTCCTCGCCGCCATGGGGGTCGCCACCCTGACCGGCGTGCTGGCCGCCATGGCCCCCGCCCTGCGCGCCGCGCGGCTCGACCCGGTGGTGGCGATCCGTGGCTGATCCTGCCCCCCTCCCCGCCATGCCCGCCGAGGTCCTGCGCCTGGAGGATATCCGCAAGTCCTTCAACCTCGGCACGCCGCTGGAGACCGAGGTGCTGCATGGCATCGACCTGATGCTGCGGCGGGGCGAGTTCTGCGCGCTGATCGGCCCCTCCGGCTCGGGCAAGAGCACGCTGCTCAACCTGATCGGCCTGCTCGACCGCCCGACCGCCGGGCGGCTCTTCATCGAGGGCCACGACACGCGCGCGCTGGACGACGCGGCGCTGACCCGGCTGCGCGGCCACAGCATCGGCTTCGTCTTTCAGTATCATCACCTGATCGGCGCCTTCACCGCCGCGGAGAACGTGATGATGCCTCTGCTGCTGGACCGCGGCCACCCCGACGATACGATGCGCTCCACGGCCGAGGACCTGCTGGACCGCGTGGGCCTGCTGCCCTGGAAGGAAAGCCGCGTCGGCAATCTCTCGGGCGGGCAGCAGCAGCGTGTGGCGATCGCTCGCGCGCTGGCGATGAATCCCGCCCTGGTGCTGGCGGACGAGCCGACCGGCAATCTCGATACCAGGAGCGCCGACGGGGTCTTCGCCCTGATGCGGGAGGTGAACCGGACGCATGGCACGGCCTTCCTGATCGTCACCCATGATCCTCGCCTGGCCCGGCGCTGCGACCGGATCGTCGAGGTGGTGGATGGGCGCATCGTCACGAACGAGGCGGTCGTCCATTCCGCGGCGGAGGAGGCATGAGCGCCGGGCACCCTGAGGCTGCGCCCGCCCTTGCCCGGCTGCGTCCCTTCCTCCTGCTCCTCCTGGCCCTGGCCGGCGCCGCAACCGGGCTGGGCCTGTGGCTGGGCGGCCGGGGCGAGGCGGCGACCCTCGCCTGGGCCGCCGTGACGCTGCTGGCCGGCGCGCATGTCGCCTTCGCCGTGCTGCGCGCGCTGGCCGGCGGGCGCCTCGGCGTCGATGTCATCGCGCTGGCCGCCATGGCCGCCGCCCTGGCGCTCGGGGAGGCCGCCACAGGCGCGGTGATCGCCCTGATGGTCGCTGGCGGCGAGGCGCTGGAGGCCTGGGCGGCGGGCCGCGCCACCCGCGCCCTCTCCGATCTGATGGCTCGTGCCCCGCGCCGCGCCGCGCGGGTAAGCGGCGCGGGGATCGAGGAGATCGGGGTGGAGGCGATCCGCCCGGACGACATCCTGCTGATCCGGCCCGGCGAGACCGTGCCCGCCGACGGCGCCCTGCTGGACGAGGCGGCGCTGCTGGACGAAAGCGTGCTGACCGGCGAGCCGCTGCCCGCCGCAGCCACCGCCGGCGCCGCCCTGCGCAGCGGCGCGGTGAATGCCGGCCAGGCCTTCCGGATGCGGGCGAGTTCCGACGCGGCGGCCAGCACCTACGCCGCCATCCTGCGGCTGGCCAGCGCGGCGGCGGAGACGCGCCCGCCCCTGGCGCGGCTCGCTGACCGCTGGGCGCTGGGCTTCGTCGGCTTCACCGCGGCCATGGCGGGCGGCGCCTGGATCCTGGCCGGCGAGCCGGTGCGGGCGCTGGCGGTGCTGG
This sequence comes from Roseomonas sp. E05, assembly GCF_030063475.1. Lineage (GTDB taxonomy): Bacteria > Pseudomonadota > Alphaproteobacteria > Acetobacterales > Acetobacteraceae > Pseudoroseomonas. Next base: position 18,036 of record NZ_JASIRT010000013.1, on the reverse strand, counting down.
TGGTGGCCACGCCCTGCCCGCTGATCCTGGCGGCCCCGATCGCCCTGGTGGCGGGGATCGGGCGGGCGGCGCGGCGCGGCATCGTGGTGAAGGATGGCGGTGCGCTGGAGCGCCTGGCGCGCATCCGCACCGTGCTGTTCGACAAGACCGGCACCCTCACCCCCGGCCGGCCGCGCCTCGCCATGCTGGAGGCCGAGCCGGGGCTGGGGCGCGAGGCGGCGCTGCGGCTGGCCGCGGCCCTGGCGCAGGGCTCGACCCATCCGGTTTCGGCCGCCCTCGTCGCGGCGGCCCGGGGGCGCGGCCTGCAACTGCCCTCGCCCGAGCGGGTCAGCGAGGTGCCGGGGGGCGGCCTGTCCGGCACCGTCGAAGGGACGGAGGCCGCGTTGGGAAGCGAGGCCTTCCTTCGGCAGCGCGGCATCCTCCCGGCGGAGCAACTGGGCGCGGTGGCCTCGGTGGCCGCGGCGGCGGGCGCGGTCGCCTGGCTCGCGGTCAGCGGACAGGCCGCCGCCGCCTTCGTCATGGCGGACGGGCTGCGGCCGGAGGCCCCGCGCGCGGTGCGGCGCCTGCGCGCCCTCGGCGTCAGGCGGCTGGTGATGGTGACGGGCGACCGTGCCGCCGCCGCCGCGCCGATCGGCGTGGCGCTGCGGCTGGATGCGGTGCTGGCCGACCGCTCGCCCGCCGAGAAGGTGGAGGCGGTCCGGCAGGAGGCGGCGCGCGCACCCACGGCCATGATCGGCGACGGGGTGAACGACGCGCCGGCCCTCGCGGCCGCCGATGTCGGCATCGCCATGGGCGCCCACGGCACCGCCGCCGCCGCCGAGGCGGGCGACGTCGTGCTCATGGTGGACCGGCTGGACCGCGCCGCCGAGGCCCTCGCCATCGCGCGCCGTTCCCGCCGCATCGCGCTGCAGGCGATCGTCCTGGGCATGGGGCTCTCGGGCGCGGCGATGGTCGCGGCCGCCGCCGGGCTGCTGGCGCCGCTCGCCGGTGCCGTGCTGCAGGAGGCGATCGACATCGCCGCCATTCTCTTCGCCCTCACGGCGCTCCGGCCCGGCCGCGGCGAGGCCGTGCCGGAGCCGGTCCCCGCCGGGGCCGGTCTGGTGGAACGCATGGCCGAGCATGCCAGCCTGCGCCACCTGGCCAGGATGCTGCGCGAGGCCGGCGAGGCGATTTCGGAGACACCAGCCTCCCTGCCGGCGCTGCGTGGGCTGGAGGCGCGGCTCCGCGCCGAGCTTCTGCCGCACCAGCGGAAGGAGGAAGCCGCGCTCTACCCGGCCGCCGCCGGGCGGCTGGGCGGGCGCGATCCGATGGGAGCGCTGGTCCGCATGCATACGGAGATCGAGGCGCAGGTGGAGCGCATCTCGGCCCTGCTGAACCTCGCGGACGGGGAGACGGGCTGGGCCGGCGCCGCCCCGGAACTGCGCCGCAGCCTGTTCGCGCTGGAGGCGCTGCTGGCGCTGCATCTCGCGGCGGAGGAGGAGGTGCTGACCGACCTGACGGGCGACCAGCTTCCGCAGGACCAGCGCGCGGAAGCGTGAGACGGGCAGGCGCGTGGCCTGCGCTCGATCAGGGCGTCGGCCAGCCGGGGGGGCTTCCCTGCACGGCATAGCCAGGGAGGCAAGCATGCCGAAGACCATGAAGGCCGCCGTCTTCGTCCGGCCGGGCCGGATCGAGCTGCGGGAGAAGCGCGTGCCGGAGGTGGGCCCGCTGGACGCGCTGCTGCGTATCACCACCACCACCATCTGCGGCACCGACGTGCACATCCTGAAGGGCGAGTACCCGGTGGCCGAGGGGCTCACCATCGGTCACGAGCCGGTGGGCGTGATCGAGCGGCTGGGCGGGGCGGTGAAGGGTTATCGCGAGGGGCAGCGGGTGATCGCCGGGGCCATCACGCCGAGCGGCCACAGCAATGCCTGCCTCTGCGGCTTCTGCTCGCAGGACGGCGCCGGCACCGCGCATGGCTGGAAGCCCCTCGGCGGCTGGAAGTTCGGCAACACGATCGACGGCTGCCAGGCGGACTACGTGCTGGTGCCGGATGCGATGGCCAACCTCGCGCCCGTGCCGGAAGGGCTGACCGACGAGCAGGTGCTGATGTGCCCGGACATCATGTCCACCGGCTTCGGCGGGGCGGAGAGCGGGCATATCCGCATCGGCGACACGGTGGCCGTCTTCGCCCAGGGGCCGATCGGCCTCTGCGCCACGGGCGGCGCCAGGCTGATGGGTGCCACCACCATCATCGCCGTGGACCGCGTGCCGGAACGGCTGGAAATGGCGCGGCGGCTGGGCGCCGACCATGTGGTGGATTTCTCGCAGGAGAACCCGGTGGAGGCGATCCGCCGGATCACCGGCGGGCGCGGCGTGGATGTCGCGATCGAGGCCCTGGGCACCCAGGGCACCTTCGAGGCAGCGCTGCGCGTGCTGCGGCCGGGCGGCACGCTCTCCTCGCTCGGGGTCTATTCCAGCGACCTGCGCATTCCGCTGGATGCCTTCGCCGCCGGCCTCGGCGATCACCGCATCATCACCACCCTCTGCCCCGGCGGCAAGGAGCGGATGCGGCGGCTGATGGAGGTGATCGCCGGCGGGCGGCTGGACCTGAAGCCATTGGTGACCCACCGCTTCCCGCTCGACCGGATCGAGGAAGCCTATGACCTGTTCAGCCATCAGCGCGACGGCGTGCTGAAGGTCGCCATCACGCCGTGAGATGCGGGAGGGCAGGCTGGCGCCTGCCCTCCCCCGTTCAGCGCAGCCAGCGCAGCGGACCGAGTACCAGCCACGGCATCAGCGTCAGCGCCAGCAGCACCACGACCTGCGAGGTCAGGAAGGGCAGCACGCCCCGGATCACCGAGCCCATGCGGACCCTCGCCACCGCGCAGACCACGTTCAGCACCGCACCGACCGGCGGCGTCAGCAGCCCGATGGCGCAGTTCAGGATGAACAGCACGCCGAAATAGACCGGGTCGATGCCGGCCTCGCGCACGATGGGCATCAGCACCGGCGTGAGGATCAGGATGGTCGGGATGAAGTCGAGCGCGGTGCCGACGAGGATGACCAGCAGCATGATGGCCAGCATCAGGCTGATGCGATCGCCCATGAAGGGTTCGAGGAGGTTCCGCACCTCGCCGGGGATGTCGGCGATGGTGATGAGGTAGGCCGAGACGGAGGCGGCGGCGACCAGGAACATCACCGCCGCGCTGGTGCGCACGGCGTTCAGCATCACCTGGGGCAGGTCGCGCGGCTTCAGCTCGCGATAGATCACCATTCCGGCGAAGAGCGCATAGACCGCGGCCACCACCGCCGCCTCGGTCGGCGTGAAGATGCCGAACTTCAGGCCGCCGATGATGAGCGCCGGCAGCACCAGCGCCAGCGCCGCGTCGCGCAGCGCCGCCAGCCGCTCGGCGCCGTTCATCACCGGCATCACGGCCGAGCTCTCGCGCCGCGCGACGATCGCCCAGGTGATGGCCAGCGCCGCGCCCATCAGGATGCCGGGGACGACGCCGGCCAGGAACAGCGCGGTGATCGAGGTGTTCGCCGCCACGCCGAAGACGATGTAGCCGATCGAGGGCGGGATCACCGGCGCGATGATGCCGCCCGCCGCCATCAGCCCCGCCGCGCGCGGCACGTCGTGCCCGGCCTGCCGCATCACCGGCATCAGCACGGCGGCCAGCGCCGCGGTGTCCGCCACCGCCGAGCCGGAGAGCGAGGCGAGGAAGATCGCCGCGACGATCGCCACATAGCCGAGGCCGCCGCGCACATGTCCGACCAGCGCCATGCCGAGATGCACGAGGCGCCGTGAGAGGCCACCCGCGTTCATCGCCTCGCCCGCCAGCATGAAGAAGGGGATGGCGAGCAGCGCGAAGCTGTCGGCGCCGTTCAGCATCTGCAACGCCATCGCCTGAGGCTGGAAGAGGTCCAGATGCCACATCAGCGCCAGCGAGGAGGCCATCAGCGCGAAAGCAATGGGCATCCCCACCGCCATCGCGCCCAGCAGCGAGGCGGCGAAGATGAACAGCGTCACGCGCCGGCCTCCCCTTCCATGTGGCGCTCTGGCGGCTCCTGGCCCATGAGCGCGGCGGTCAGGTCGACGAGCGCCAGCAGGCCCAGCCCGACGCCCGCCACCACGGCGGAGGCATAGGTCCAGCCCAGCGGCACGCCGGAGACGGGCGCCAGGTTGCCCATGTTCAGCGCCGTCTGCAGCCAGGCGCCCCAGAGGAAGACGGCGCAGCAGACCAGGATCAGCAGGCCGGAGATGATGCGGCAGACGTGCCGCCCGGCCTTGGGAAGCGCGCCCGTCACCAGATCGAAGCCGAGATGGCCGCCCTGGCGCAGCACCACCACGGCGCCGAGAAAGGTGAGCCAGACGAAGAGCAGGCGCGAGATTTCGTCGGTGACGGTGATGCCGGAGTTGAAGGCGTAGCGCAGCACCACATTCCCGAAGACCATCACCACCATGATTCCCAATGCCAACACCAGCAGCCACTCGGCCAGGGCGAAGACCCTGTCCGAGAGCCGGGCGAGGCGGGCGATCATGCCGCCAGGCCCTCGATGGCGAAGACCCGTGCCGGCGCACCGTCGGCGCCCGGGATCAGCAGCGGCGCGGCGCAGAGGAAGGTGCGGCTGCCCTCCAACGCCGTGGTGTTGATCAGGTACTCGATCAGCGTCACGCCGTGGCGCAGCAGCACGTCATGCGTCACATGCTGGTCGAAGGGAACTTCCTGCTTGTCCAGCAGCAGGCGGATCGGGAAGTCCTGCGGGAAGTCGAAGGCCACCGCCGTCGGCTTCAGGGTGGCGAGGTATTCCGCCGCGTCGCGCGTCAGCCAGGGGGATTCGGTCCAGAACTCGCGGGTGTTGCGGTCGCGGCGGCCGTCCCAGCCGGCGGAGAGCAGCAGGATCTCGCCCTCCGGCCCGCCAGGATCGGCGGCGCGCAGGCGGGCAGCGTCGATGGCGGCGTTATCCGGCGCCGCGCGGAGGTCGAAGATGCGGGCCGGCCCGACCACGCGGTCGAGCGGCGTGCTCTCGATGGTCGGTGCGTCCGCCAGGATATGCGCGCGCGCGTCCACATGGCTGAAGCCGTGGCAGGTGGTGTGCAGCTTCGTCACGCGGAACTGGTCGCCGGCGGCGATGTCGCCAGTGACGGAGATCTCCGGACGCCAGCGGAAATGCGGCGCGATGGGCATGGACAGGTCGATCAGGCGCATGGCGCGCATTCTCCGGCTGGGGTCGCGCTCAGGCGCCGGTGGCGTGGATGGCTTCGGGCAGTTCCGCGCCGAACTGGCTGGTGTATTCGGCGCGCACCGGGGCGACCACGATCTTGGCCATGGACTCGCGGTCCGGCTCCGCGACCACCTGCATGCCCTCCTCCTTCAGCTTGGCGATGGAGCCGGGCTCGGCATCCTCGTTCATCTGCCGCTGCTTCGGGGTGACCTCGGCGGCCACGGCGCGGATCAGTTCGCGATGCTTCTCCGGCAGGGAGTCCAGCCGCTGCTTCGACATCGCCAGGATGCCGGCGGTGTAGGCGTGGCGCGTCAGGCTGAGATGCTTCTGCACCTCGAAGAAGCGCGCGTTCAGGATCAGCGTCGTCGGGTTCTCCTGTCCGTCCACGGTGCGCGTCTCCAGCGCGGTGAACAGCTCGGTGAAGGCGAGCGGCGTCGGGTTCGCGCCGAGGAGCTGGAAGGCCTTGATATGCGCCGGGTTCGGCGTGGTGCGGATCTTCAGCCCCTCGATGTCGGCGGCGGTCTGCACGGCGCGGCGCGAGTTGGTCAGGTTGCGGAAGCCGATATCCCAGAAGCCCAGCACCACCAGCCCCGAGGGCTCCAGCTCCGGCTTCAGCTTGTCGCCGATCGGGCCGTCCAGCACTGCGGCGACGTGCTTGCGGTCGCGGAACTGGAAGGGCAGGTCGAGCACGTTCAGCTTCGGCGCCAGGCCGGTGAAGTAGGGGTTGCCGGTCAGCGCGATGTCCAGCGTGCCGCCGCGCGCGGCGGAGATGATGGTGGGATCGCTGCCCAGTGCGCCGTTGGGGAAGACCTGAACGGTGATGGCCCCGTCCGAGCGCTCTTTCAGCGTCCGGGCGAAGAGCAGCGCGGCGCGGTGCCAGCTGTCGCTCTCGGGGTGCGGGTGGGCGAAGCGGATGCGGGTGGTCTGCGCATGGGCCGGAGCGGCAACCCAGGGCATGGCAAGACCGGCTGCGGCGGCGAAAGCCGCGCGGCGGGTGATTTCAACCATGGACGTTGTTCCTCGTTTGGCCGGGTAGCAAGGGCGGTATACAGAATACGGACAGCTTTCCTGGCTGCGCAAGGCCCTTGTCCCATTGTAGGACAGGACAACGATACGGGCAGGAAGCCATGCTGCCCGGCCCCTGCGGGCGCGGAAGGCCGCGGTCACGCCGAATTGGTGCGGCAGGATCGCCCGTCTTCGCCGTGGCGCTTGCGGGTCGCCGCCCGGCGCGCCCACCATTTCCGGAATGGCCAAGGAGAGCAGCCATGCTGATCCGGGATTTCCTGAACCTCCTGCTCGACGACACACTGGAAGAGGCGCGCCTCCGCCGCCGCAGCCCGGACGCCACCCTGGCCTTCCAGGGCGCCGAGCGTGCCGTCGCCGACTGTCGGCAGGCCATGGCCGGCGAGCGGATGCGCGCAGGGCTGCGGAATCTGCTCGTCGAGGCCCGCGAGCGTTCGGCCGCCGCCGCCGGCCGCCCGGATGAGGCCTTCTGGTTCTCCCGCGAACTGCACATCGAGTGGATCGCGAAGGTGGTCAGCGTCGTGCTGCTGACGGCGCGGGTGGAGGCCATCGTCCCGCCCTCGCGCGAGGCGGCCCTGAAGGCGGCGCAGCTGATGGAACTCGGCCCGGGCTGAGCCTGCCGCACGGCCCGCCGCCTCTCGCGCCGGAGCGATGGGCGTCGTAGCCTGGGCGGGTCAGTGCCCAGGAAGCCCGGAGAACCGTCATCCATGCATGATGTGATTGTGGTCGGCGCGGGTTCGGCCGGCGCGCCGCTTGCCGCGCGGCTGTCGGAAGACCCCTCCCGCCGCGTGCTGCTGCTGGAAGCGGGGCGCGACTGGCGGAGCGCCGAGGCGCCCCCCGCCCTGCGCAGCGCCAACATCATTCCCTTCATGCACAGCCCCACGCACCAGGCCGAATGGCAGTGGCCGGAGCTGATGGCCCGCCGCACGCGGACGCAGGCGCCGCGCTTCTACTGGCGCGGCAGGGCGCTCGGCGGCTCCTCGACAGTCAACGCGCAGATCGCCATCCGCGGCGTGCCGGCGGCCTTCGACGCCTGGGCGGAGGCGGGCTGCGAGGGCTGGTCGGCGGTCGAGGTGCTGCCGGTCTTCGACGCCATCGAGGATGACGCGGAGACCGGCACCGCGCCCGGCATCCGGCGTGGCGGGCCACTGCCGGTGCATCGCACGCCGCTCGCCGAATGGGGCGCGGTGGACCTGGCGCTGCGCGAGGCCGCCCTCGCCGCCGGCTATCCCTGGAAGCCCGATCAGAACGCGCCTGAGGGCGAAGGCGTCTCCTGCCATCCGATCAACAGCCGCGACGGGCAGCGCGTCACCACCAATGACGGCTATCTGGAGCCGGCGCGCGGCCGCCCGAACCTGGAGATCCGCGGCGGCGCGCTGGTGGACCGGGTGCTGTTCGAGGGCAAGGCGGCGTGCGGCGTGCGCGTGCGCTTCGAGGGCAGCGGCGAATGGCAGGAGCTGGCCGCGCGCGAGGTGGTGCTCTGCGCCGGCGCCATCCACAGCCCGGCCATCCTGATGCGCTCCGGCATCGGGCCGGCGGCGGCGCTGGCGGCGCTCGGCATCCCCGTGCTGCACGACCAGCCGGCCGTGGGGCGGCACTTCATGGACCATCCCATCCTGCGCGCGAGCCTTGCGCTGCGCCCGGAGCACCGCGCGCGCGGGCGGGACGCGCGCCACACCAACTGCTGCGTCACCTACAGCAGCGGCTTCGGCGGCGAGCGCGACATGATCATGGTGGCCTACAACCACCGCAACCTGCCGCCCGGCGAGGAGCCCTCCCCGGCCGGCGGCATCGGCGTCGCGCTCTACGATGCCCTCTCACGCGGGGAACTGCGGCTGGTCTCCGCCGCGCCCGAGGCGCAGCCGGAGGTGGAGGAGAACATGCTCGACCATCCCGCCGACCGGCTGCGGCTGCGCGACGGGGTGCGGCGCCTCGCCCGGCTGACGGCGATGGCGCCGGTGCAGCGCATCGTGACGGCCGCCACCTTCGGCGACACCGGGCTGGACATGGCCGAGGCCGCCGCCCTGCCGGACGACGCGCTGGACGCGCTGATGCTGGAGCAGGCCGGCGACATCCAGCACGCCGCCGGCACCTGCCGCATGACCGCCCACGAGGACCCGCGCGGCGTCGTGGACCCCGACCTGCGCGTGCGCGGCGTGCGGGGTTTGCGTGTGGGCGATGCCTCGATCATGCCGAGCGACTGCCGGGCCAACCTGCATTTCACCTGCGTGATGATCGGCGAGATGCTGGCCCGGCGGATGCGCCGGGCGGCCTGAAGGCGGGAGCGGATGGCAGGGTCCGGGATGACACGGTCAACTCGGTTCTCGGCAAAGGCATGCCGCGGAGCAGGCGTACACCCTGCTTCGCCGGCAGCACGGGCCTGGCATGGCGGGCGGGCAGATTGAGGGTCATCGCGCTCCGGCAGTGGCCGGCCCTGGTCCTGGGCTAGCCGGCGGGCCGCGTGCCGGCACTCCGAAAGGGCCAGAACGCCGCAAGGCCGGCGCCAAGTCGGCCACGCCGCAAGGCTGCGTCGAGAGCGGCGGCGAAATGGTGGATCGCCTGGGTGAGCGCGGCCAGGGCGGTACCCTCACCGCCCGGTGCGCCAGCCGTGCCGCCGCCTGCGGGCAGGGGCGCGCCACACTCGATGGCCTCGATGATCCGCTCCAGATCCGCGCGCAGGGCGGCGACGTCGCCGGATTGCGGCGCGCCCCGCCGGCACAGGGCCAGCCATTCGTCAAGCAGGTAAGCACAGGCCATCGCGGCCTGGACGGTCTCCCGCATCGCGGGCGGCGTTGCCACGGCCCAGCCGCGGTCGAGCGGACCGGCCGCGGCGCGCAGGGTCTGCACGCACCGGCGCACAGGACCGGCCTGGGAATGTGCCGCCGCCTCGGGATGGGGTGCCTCCCACGGCCGGGAGCCGAGCACGGCGCAGAGTGCGCGCAGGAAGCCGAGCCCGGCTTCGCGCAGGGCATCGCGCGTCCGCCGTGGCAGCAGCGCCGCCGCCACGGCCATGCCCGCCGCCGCGCCGATGACCGTCTCGCCCAGGCGGATTTCCAGCAGCCCGGCCTGGAAGTGGCCGAGCAGCGCATAGAGCAGCGACAGCATGACGGTGATCCAGAAGATCATCACCGCATAGGCCGCCTGGAAGGCATAGAAGGCCAGGAATTCGCAGAGCAGGGCCAGCAGCAGAATCAGCCCCTGGTTGCCCTGCACCGCCGCACCGATGGCCAGCCCGGCACCGATGCCGAGCAGCGTTCCGAGGATCCGTTGCAGGGCCTTGGTCAGGGTCGCAGTGCGCGGCCCGGTGCCGGCGAAGATGATGAAGGCCGCCAGCACGCTCCAGTACCAGCGCTGGCTGGACAGCAGCTGGCCCAGCAGCATGGCCGCGCCGCTCGCCACCGTGACCTGAATGACCTGCCGCCCACCAGGACCGAGCCAACCCACCTCCACTCCGCCGCCCTGCGACGCATCCGCCGCGGCGGGCTTCTCCGCCTCGCCCAGGGGCAGCCGCTCCCGGGCCGCCGTCAGGATCGCCCCCGGCGCGCGGGGCAGGTCCCGCACGGTGGCGGACAGGCGCTCCAGGGCGTGACCGAGCGGGGTGTGATCCCGCGCCTCCTGGCGGGCGGCCGGTTCTCCACCGCCGGGCGACAGGCCCAGTTGCCGGATGATCCGGTCGAGCCGGTGGAGCAGGGCTGGCCCGGCCTGCCCTTCCCGCGCAGGGTCCGTGCAGAGCAGCGCAACCCGCTGTGCACCGAGCTGCAGTTCCAGAAGCTGCATGGTGAGCCGGCTCATCCCCCCTTCCCCGGCACCATGCAGCCGCTCGATCTGTTCCTCCGCGGCCAGGATCGCCTCCTGCAGCCGCGCCCGCCGGCGGATCAGGCGGCGCGGCTCTCCGGCCGGAGGTGATCGGCGCACCTCGTCCAGCAGATGGGCGGCCTGGCGCTCCACGCTCCGCACCAGGCGCGGCAGGGCAGCCGCCGGCCGCTCGGGGAACAGCACCAGGCGGACCAGCAGCGCGGTCAGGATGACGAAGCCCACGGCCCCGGCGCCATAAGGCAACTGCTCCGGCTGCAGCTGCAGGAGCTGGGCGATGTAGAAGCCGACGAAGCCCTGCATGCCGCAGGCCGCCAGCCGCAGCCCCCGGCCACGCGCCAGGGCGGCCGCGAAGACCACCAGCAGGAAGCCGAGATCGGTTGCCCAGCGCCAGGGGGCGACGACGGAGGCGAGCGCGGCGCCCGCCAGGGCCGGAAGCCCGATTAGGAGCGTCGTGACCGCCTGCGCCCGCGGCGTCGGGTCGCGCACCGCCGCGCCGCTGAACTGCGCCACCATGAAGCCGAGCGCGGCGGCTGGCACGGGCATGGCCGCCCAGCGGTGCAGGGCAATGAGGCCCAGCGCCGCGAGAGCGACCAGCAGCGTGACCCGGGCGGCGAAACGCAGGCGGAGCAGCCCGGGGTCGGCGCCCAGCCCCTGCTCCAGCCACTCCGCCACGCGCAGCCCGGCGCGCGGCATCACATAGGGGCGCGATGGCATTAAGATCTCTCATTCCTGACCAGGCCTGTAACGTGGCGAGAAGCCATCCGCTTCGGACACCACACCGCAGCGGCGAGCCTTCTCAGCCGCACTTTTGCTCCGCCTCGCCAGTGGTCCGGCATGGCAGGCCGCGGCGGCCCGGCACATGAATAAGGCGTTTTCAGGAACCAGAGGCCCTGCCGGGCGGTTACGGAGCCATCCCTGAGCTGCGGAGCCGCCATGCCGACCGACACCCGGAAGCCCCTCGCCATCGTCACCGGCGCCTCGACCGGCATCGGCTATGAGCTCGCGAAATGCTGCGCCCAGAACGGGTTCGATCTGCTGGTCGCGGCGGATGAGGCCGCCATCAACGACGCCGCCGCGGATTTCCGAGGCCTCGGCGCCGCGGTGGATGCGGTGGAGGCCGACCTCGCCACGCCGGAGGGCGTGGACAAGCTCTGGGCCGCGCTCGGCGGCCGCCCGGTCGATGCGCTGCTGGCCAATGCGGGGCGCGGCCTCGGCGAGGGCTTCCTGGACCAGGATTTCGATGCGGTGCGCCGCGTCATCGACACCAACATCACGGGCACCCTTTCCCTGATCCAGAGGGCTGGCCGCGCGATGCGCATGCAGGGGCACGGCAAGATCCTCATCACCGGCTCCATCGCCGGCTTCATCCCCGGCACCTATCAGGCGGTCTACAATGCATCCAAGGCCTTCCTGGACTCCTTCTCCTTCGCGCTGCGCCACGAGGTGAAGGATCAGGGCATCACCGTCACCTGCCTGATGCCCGGCGCGACCGAGACCGACTTCTTCGAACGCGCCGGCATGGAGGACACCAAGATCGGCCAGGCGAAGAAGGACGATCCCGCCGATGTCGCAAAGACCGGCTTCGACGCGATGATGCGCGGCGATGGCGACGTGGTGAGCGGCTGGCACAACAAGCTGCAGACGGCGATCGCCTCCGTCACGCCGGCCGGCATGCTCGCCAGGCAGCACAGTGCCGCCGCCGCGCCCGACTCAGGCAAGCACTAGAATATTTTCTGTTCGCCCTGGCTCCCGGAAAACGCTCCAGCCGTTTGTTTTGGCGAGCATCTTCACCCGTTCCGATGATGCCATCGGAACGCGATCTGCTCCAGGCGCCGGCGCCGCACCGCCCCTTTCCCGACCGCAACCTTTTCGAAGAGATCCTCCATGAAAGCACTGACCTGGCACGGCAAGGGCGATATTCGCTGCGAGGCGGTCCCCGATCCCAAGATCGAACACGGCCGCGACGCCATCATCAAGGTCACCGCCTGTGCGATTTGCGGCTCCGACCTGCACCTGATGGGCGGCTTCGTCCCCACCATGGAAAGCGGCGACGTGCTCGGCCATGAATGCATGGGGGAGGTCGTCGAGGTCGGGCGCGAGAACAGCAAGCTGAAGGTGGGCGACCGCGTGGTGGTGCCCTTCACCATCTGCTGCGGCGAGTGCCGGCAGTGCAAATGGGGCAACTGGTCGCTCTGCGAGCGCTCCAACCGCAACGGCAAGATGCAGGCGGAGCAGTTCGGCTATGCGACGGCGGGGCTGTTCGGCTACTCGCATGTCACCGGCGGCTATGCCGGTGGCCAGGCTGAGTATATCCGCGTGCCCTTCGCCGATGTCAGCCACCTCAAGGTGCCGGAAAGCCTGACCGACGAGCAGGTGCTGTTCCTCTCCGACATCTTCCCGACCGCCTGGATGGCGGCCGAGAACTGCGAGATCAAGCCGGGCGACACCATCGCCGTCTGGGGCTGCGGACCGGTCGGGCAGCTCACCATCCGCTCCTGCTTCCTGCAGGGCGCCAGGCGTGTCATCGCGATCGACACGGTGCCGGAGCGGCTGGCCCTGGCGCGCGAGGCCGGCGCCGAGACGATCGACTATGGCGAGGGCAAGGTGCAGGAGAACATCCTTGAGCTGACCAAGGGTCTGGGCCCCGATGCGGTGATCGAGGCGGTGGGCATGGAGAGCCATGGCGCGGACACGCTGGCGCAGAGCGTGACCTCCAATGTGATGAGCCACACCATCAGCATGGAGCGGCCCTTCGCGCTGAATCAGGCGATCCTGGCCTGCCGGCCGGGCGGCATCGTCTCCGTGCCCGGTGTCTATGTGAGCTTCTCGCCGGTCGCCATGGGCGCCTTCATGAACAAGGCGCTGACCATGAAGACCGGCCAGACCCATATGCTGCGCTACATGGAGCCGCTGCTGCGGCGCATCGAGAAGGGCGAGATCGATCCGTCCTTCATCATCACCCACCGCTCGGCCTCCCTGGAGGACGGGCCGGAACTCTACAACACCTTCCGTGACAAGAAGGATGGCTGCGTGAAGGTTGTCCTCCGCCCGAACGGCTGAGAAGGCCTGCGCAGCGGCAGCGGGGCGAACCCCCGCTGCCGGCCCGCCCGGCTCAGTCCGCGTACTGGCCGGCGTCCTGGATGATCGGGCGCCAGCGGGCCACCTCCTCCGCCAGGAAGCGGGCGTGATAGGCGGGGGTGGCGCGCTCCTGGCTGGCAGGCGCCGTCACCAGTTCGCTGAAGCGGGCCAGCAACCGCTCCTCGCGCAGCGCGGCGCGGATGGCGGTGGAGAGCCGCTCCTGCACCTCGGGCGGCGTGCCACGCGGGGCGTAGAGACCGTGCCAGGTGCTCATCGAGAGTTGCGGCGCGCCGGCCTCGGCGGTGGTCGGCAGGTCGAGGCCCGGCACCCGCTCCGGCAGCGTCACGGCATAGGCCTTGATGCGTCCGTCGCGGATGAAGCCTACCGTGTTGGTCGCCTGGTCGCAGAACAGGTCGATGCGGCCGGCCATCAGGTCGGTGATGGCGGGGGCACTGCCGCGGAACACCACGCTGGTCAGCGCCTTGCCCGCCGTGCGTTGCAGCAGCATGCCGCAGAGCTGATTGGCGCCGCCGAGGCCGGAATGCGCCAGGGTCAGCGCATCCCCCTTCTCCTGGATGGCGGCCAGCACGGCCTTCAGGTCCGTGGCGGGGAAGTCGGGGCGCGCCACGATGGTCATCGCCGCATCCGACACCAGGCCGAGCGGCGCGAAGCTCTCCTGCACGTCATAGGGCAGCTTGCGGTACAGCGTCGCCGTGCTGGCATGGCCGATATGGTGCATCAGCAGGGTGTAGCCATCCGGCCGCGCCTGGGCGACGCGCGCGGCGGCGATGGTGCCGCCGGCACCGGTGACGTTCTCCACCACCACCGGCTGGCCGAGATTCTTCGACATCCCCTCGGCCACCAGCCGGCTGACCACGTCGGTCGGGCCGCCGGCGGCGAAGGGCACGGTGATGGTGACGGCATGGTCGGGGAAATCCGCCGCCCGTGCGGAGCGCAGGGCGGGGATGGCCAGCAGGGCGGAGCCTGCGGCGAGCAGGGTGCGGCGTTGCAGCATGGACGTTTCCTCGTTGCTCTCTTGTCGTTCCGGCCGGCTCAGATATTCGCGCTGTGGATGGCGTCGCAGACCGCCTCCGTCACCTCCTTCGTCGTCGCCTTGCCGCCCAGGTCGGGCGTCAGGATGCCGGCCCCGGTGACGCGCTCCACCGCCCGCATCAGGCGCGCGGCGGCCTCAGGCTCGCCGAGGTGCTCCAGCATCTGCGCGCCGGTCCAGAAGGTGGCGACCGGGTTGGCGATGCCCTTGCCCGTGATGTCGAAGGCCGAGCCGTGGATCGGTTCGAACATCGAGGGGAAGCGCCGCTCCGGGTCCACATTGCCGGTGGGAGCCACGCCGAGCGAGCCGGCCAGCGCGGCGGCGAGGTCGGAGAGGATGTCGGCGTGCAGGTTGGTGGCGACGATGGTGTCGAGGCTCTGCGGCTTCAGCACCATGCGCATGGTCATGGCGTCCACCAGCATCTTGTCCCAGGTGACGTCGGGGAACTCCCTCGAGACCTCCTCGGCGATCTCGTCCCACATCACCATGCCGAAGCGCTGGGCGTTGGACTTGGTGACGACGGTGAGGAACTTGCGGGGCCGCGCCTGGGCCAGGCGGAAGGCGTAGCGCATGATCCGCGTGACGCCGACGCGGGTGAAGATGGCCACCTCGGTCGCCACCTCCTCCGGCAGGCCGCGATGCGCGCGGCCGCCATGGCCGGCATATTCGCCCTCCGAGTTCTCGCGCACGATCACCCAGTCGAGGTCGCCCGGGCCGCAGCCGCGCAGCGGCGGGGTGACGCCGGGCAGGATCTTGGTGGGACGGACATTGGCGTACTGGTCGAAGCCCTGGCAGATCGGCAGGCGCAGGCCCCAGAGGGTGACGTGGTCCGGTACGTCCGGCGCCCCGACCGCGCCGAAATAGATCGCGTCGAACTTCTTCAGCGTGGCCAGCCCGTCCGCCGGCATCATCACGCCGTGTTGCCTGTAGTAGTCGGAGCCCCAGGGGAAGGTCTCGACATGCAGGCGGAAGCTGCCCATTCGCCGCTCCAGGGCGGCCAGGGCCTGCAGGCCGGCGGCGATGACCTCTGGGCCGATGCCATCGGCCGGGATGGCGGCGATGCTGTACTCGCGCATGGGCGGTCCTCTCCACGATTTGCCTCCTAGGCTAGGCCAGGCGGGCCGCGGCGGCCGCATCCGAAAGATTGCCCAAAAAAGGCGATAATCGGCGCCGCCGGGACTGTTCCGCTCCCAGAGATGCTGTGTAGAAAGGCAAGCGCCCTGGAGGGCCGCCTTGCCTATCAAGGAGGCAATTGTGAGCTGTGGTCCCGTTTGCTTTGGCAGTGGCCTTGGGGAAGGTCACTTTCTCTGAACACGTCCCTGCGTGGACACATGCAGTGGGCTTGTGCAAAGGCGACGCTGTTGATCCGGCGACTTCCGCACTGCGGTGCAAAATCCTTCATGTTCGCACGATCTATCCCGAACCAAAACAAAGGCCAGCTTCCCATGGCGGACAGTGGCAATTTTGAGTTGACGAGTGGGGGACGATGAACTAGCTCACGGGGCAGACGACAGGTCCAGTTGCCTTTCGCGTAAGCGTTAACGTCAACCAACGCACCACTGCTGGCTGCGCTCCATTGTGGCGCAATCGCTCGTGCGAGGTTGTTGTGTCCGCTACCCCAAACATCATTATACCTGCGCCCAGGTCCAGGCTGACGCTTTGCGTCGGCATCATCTTGATCGGCGCTAACCTCCGCGCGCCTATTACTAGCCTGGGACCGGTGCTTCCGGATATCCAGCAGGCACTGCATCTCGACGGGACAGCGGCCGGCCTACTCAATGCCCTTCCGCTTCTGCTCTTCGCGGTCTTATCTCTGGTTGCGCCGGCGCTCGGACGGCGGCACGGGCTTGAGCGAATTCTGGCAAGCTCCATCCTGGCAATTCTCCTCGGCACGTTGATCCGCTCGCTAGCGCTACCTGGTGCGATTTGGCTGGGGACCGCGCTTCTAAGTATTGGAATCGCTTTCGGAAACGTACTTTTACCCGGGCTCGTCAAGCGTGACTTCCCCGTGCGCGGGGCAGGGCTAATTGGTCTCTACGCAGCTGCGATGGCGGGAACTGCAGGACTGTCCGCCGGGATCGCGGTGCCGATAGCACAATTGCCGGGATCTGACTGGCGTTGGTCGATCGGCGCGTGGGCGCTGCTGGCGCTCGTCACCTTGCTCGTCTGGATGCCGCAAATGCGAGGACGGCAGCACCATCTGGCTTCGATGACTGCCGCGCAGCCCTATGTCTCCCCCTGGCGTCATGCGATCGGCTGGCAGGTCTCGATCTTCTTCGCACTTCACTCACTCATCTTCTATGCGATCGTGGACTGGTTTGCGTCCTATGCTGCTAATTCCGGTCTACCGCTCGGCACTGCTGGGCTGTACCTCCTCGTCTATCAGGTGGTGGCAGTGGCGACGAACTTGGGCAGTGCTTCCCTCATTCGACGCTCGCACGATCAAATGCTGCTCGGCTTCAGCTGCGGTATTTTTCTGCTTGTTGGCACCGTTGGTCTGCTGGCGCGGCCTGACTATTCTCTGCTTTGGCTGGCAAGTGCGGGACTTGGCGCAGGCATCGCGATGGTCACGAGCCTTTCTCTGTTTGCTCTCCGCACGCATGACCACCACCAGGCCTCTGCCCTCTCAGGGATGGCCCAGTTCATCGGCTATGCAGGCGCAGCGGCTGGGCCACTTCTCGTCGGCGTCTTGCATGAAGCGACCGGAAGCTGGACCTCGCCCCTGTCTCTACTGATCGTATCAAGCGTTCTGGTAACTGTCTTCGCCACGCTCGCTGGGCGGCGGCAGGTCATCGAATGAAATAAGATATCCTGACGTGGCTTTTCAGGAAGGCTTGCCTTTCAGCGTAGGCGTTAACGTCAACCAACGCATCACCACTCAACCAGGTTGTGTCTCGATGCTTGATGTCTGTATCTCTCATCCTTCCCTCGCCGGAAATTCCGTCGACCGCGTGCAAGCTGCACTGCATCAGCTTCGTCGCGGCGGCGGTGTCATCGTCGTTGACGATGAAGATCGTGAAAATGAAGGCGACATGATCTTCGCCACTGACACGCTGACCGTGAATCAGATGGCACTTATGATCCGCGAAGGTAGCGGGATCGTCTGCCTGGTGCTGACGGCCGAGCGAGCTGATGCTCTGAATCTCCCGCTCATGGTGGAGCACAACACGTCCAGCTTTGGCACAGGCTTCACCGTCTCCATCGAGGCTAAGGAAGGCGTGTCGTCGGGTGTTTCAGCAGCGGATCGGCTGACCACCATCCGTGCCGCTGTAAGCCCTGATGCACTGCCCGAAGACCTGGCCAGGCCGGGCCATGTCTTTCCGCTACGGGCGCACCGAGCCGGCTTGGTAGGCAGGCAAGGGCATACAGAGGCGACCATAGCGCTGATGGCCATGGCGGGCCTGTCGCGATCGGGCGTGCTTTGCGAGGTCACCAACCCCGATGGCAGCATGGCAAGGCTGCCGGAGCTACAGCGATTTTCGCAACTGCATGCCATGCCGATCGTCAGCATCGCTGATCTGCATTCCATTGTGATTACGGAATAGATCCTTGATACGAGCCCTGCTGCCTATACCGATCCTTGGCTATGAGCACGGCAGAATCTTGCAATAAGCGCCGCATCAAGCTTGTCAGTCTTGTTGCGCGCCAACTCGCTTTGTCCATAAGACTTTACCCGAGATGGATTGACGATACTGACTTGGATGCCCGTTCCATGAAGGATTTCGGCAAGATCCAGTCTGGAGTTGCCCCCATCAAACCGGACACGGGGCTGGTTGAGACTGGGCGCGGATGAACTCACGGGGTGAACACATCCGCAAGCCCTTGTGGGGGTGGACTTCGTTGTAGTCCTCGATCCG
>NZ_JASIRT010000012.1 GCF_030063475.1 Roseomonas sp. E05 | reverse complement strand
ATCGCGCAACGCATCCGGGTCCGCGCTCATCCAGGCCAGCCTCCAAAAGCCAGCCTTGAATCACGCCCCGCTCAGCAGCGGAATCCCTCAGATCAGGAAATCGTCACCACCGCCTAGTCCAGCAGGCGCCGCAGCAGGCGCACCAGCATCCTTCGCTCATCGGCCGAAAGGGGCGCCAGGAGCTGCTCGTTGGCGCGGCGTCCCTGGCCGATGGCCTCGGCCAGCACCGCCTCCCCGGCAGGAGCGAGGGAAAGCACGACCGTGCGGCGGTCCAGCGGGTCTCGGCCGACTTCGACCAGCCCGCGGTCGCGCAGCCGCGCGACGACACCCTGGATGGTTGCCGGATCCAGCGCCACCGCGCGGCCCAGGGCGTTCTGCGTCGCCTGGCCCAGCTCGGACAGCTTCAGCAATGTGGCGAACTGGGTGGAGGTGAGGCCGCCGACCGCCCCGCGGTCCTGGAACAGCGACGCATGGCGCTGGTGCGCCCGCCGCAGCAGATGCCCGACGGATTCATCGAGCCGGTAGGCAGGCGGATTCGGAACGGCAGCCTCCTGGCTCCGCACCGCATCCACCAGAAGTGCCAGATCATGATCGGTGATGGCTCCGCACCTCCGCCGGAAGAATGACCGAGGCCACCTTCATGCCAGGGGGCGGGCGCGTCAACCTTGATCCCGCCGCCCCGGCAGGCCCGGAAAGGAGCGCATCATTCCTGCAGCAGCAGGCGGTATCCGGAACAGGCCAGGGCCAGGCTGCCCAGCGCGGCCGCGGCCAGGGCGGTGCGGTCGGCGTGCCACATCAGGCGCTCGGCCAGGATGGCGGCCAGCTGCTGGCGGCCGCGGGATCCGCGCAGCCGCTGCGCGCCCTCGCCCGCCAGCACGGAAAGCTGCCGCCATAGAGAGGCGCGGCGCAGATCCTGGCGCGGCACCTGCAGCGCGGCGCCCCAGAGGCCGAGCCAGGTCGCCGCCGTCAGCAGGGCGCCGCTTTGCAGGGCCAGCAGGGGCCGGCTGGCGAGCGCCGCCATGACGAGCGCGATGCCCAGCGCGATGCCGGCGAGGATGCGGCGGATCGAGTGGTCAGCCAGAGTGCGGAGCGTATCCATCAAGGCCCCCTTCCCTCCGCATGCTGACGCCCCGCACGCGAAGATGCCAGTTGCTTTTGCGTCGCCCCATGCCTCAGCGTGGGCTTCGCAGCGGGTTCACCCGTCCGCCGGTCGTGCCAGACAGTGCCGGCCCCGGACCGCCCGGAAGCGATGCTGCGGCGCCGCCTGCTGGCGATATGGGGGGAACATCGCTTCGCGGAAAGCGTTGCAGGGCGGCTGCATGGCAGCCCTGCCGAGGAGGCCGCCCCGCCGCGGCCATTGCCGGCAGATGGCGGGACCACCGTGAAATCTGTTGCGCTTCCGAAGCCAGGTCTGATGAATAATGCAGCTACCGCTGCAGCGATGCCGCCGGGCCCGCCATCCCCTCACCCTTTCCGGGCCAGGGTGCGAGGGCGGCCGGGAGGGCGAGCGCCAAGCGGCCCAACGAGAAAAACCTTCAACGGGAATGCCGGCGCGCGCAGGGCGCGACGCCGGAAACGGGTAGGGGATAGTTCACAGATGCGCGCCACCATTCCAAAAACAGACGCCGCGATCCGGCCGATGACGCGCGAGGAGAAGAAGGTCATCCTGGCCTCTTCGCTCGGCACCGTGTTCGAGTGGTACGACTTCTATCTCTACGGCTCGCTGGCCGCCTTCGTCG
The DNA here is from genome assembly GCF_030063475.1 of Roseomonas sp. E05. Classification (GTDB taxonomy): domain Bacteria; phylum Pseudomonadota; class Alphaproteobacteria; order Acetobacterales; family Acetobacteraceae; genus Pseudoroseomonas. The sequence continues at coordinate 137,163 of NZ_JASIRT010000012.1, read as the reverse complement.
CCGCCAAGTTCTTCACCGTGCTGGGCGACGACGGGCGCCCGATCTTCGACGAGACCACCCGCAACCTTTTCGCCCTGCTGGCCTTTGCCGCCGGCTTCCTGGTGCGGCCCTTCGGCGCGCTGGTGTTCGGCCGGCTGGGCGACCTGGTGGGGCGCAAATACACCTTCCTTGTCACCATCCTGATCATGGGCGCCTCCACCTTCCTCGTCGGCATCCTGCCGACGGCGGCGCAGATCGGCATCGCGGCGCCGATCATCCTGCTGGTGCTGCGCTGCCTGCAGGGCCTGGCGCTGGGCGGCGAGTATGGCGGCGCCGCCACCTACGTGGCCGAGCACGCGCCGCATGGCCGCCGCGGCTTCTACACCAGCTTCATCCAGATCACCGCGACAGGCGGCCTGTTCCTCTCGCTCTTCGTGATCCTGGGCACCCAGGCGATCACCGGCGACGCGGCCTTCCGCGAGTGGGGCTGGCGCATTCCCTTCCTGGTTTCCGTCGTGCTGCTCGGCATCTCGGTCTGGATCCGCATGCAGATGCAGGAGAGCCCGGCCTTCAAGAAGATGAAGGAGGAAGGCACCCAGTCCAAGGCGCCGCTGACCGAGGCCTTTGGCCAGTGGAAGAACGCCAAGGTCGCCATCCTGGCGCTGTTCGGCCTGGTCGCGGGCCAGGCGGTGGTCTGGTACACGGGCCAGTTCTACGCGCTGTTCTTCCTGGGCTCCGTGCTGAAGGTGGACAGCTACTCGACCAACATGCTGATCGCCTGGGCGCTGCTGCTCGGCTCCGGCGGCTTCGTCTTCTTCGGCTGGCTGTCGGACAAGATCGGCCGCAAGCCGATCATCCTCGGCGGCTGCCTGCTGGCGGCGCTGACCTACTTCCCGCTGTTCAAGCTGCTCAGCGCCGAGGCCAACCCGGCGCTCTACGCGGCGCACACCAACATCCCGGTGGTGGTGCAGGCCGACCCGGCCACTTGCTCCTTCCAGTTCAACCCGACCGGCACGGCGCGCTTCACCAATTCCTGCGACATCGCCAAGTCGGCGCTGGCGCGGCTCTCGGTGAACTACCGGGTGGAGGAGGCGCCGGCCGGCAGCGCCGCCATCGTACGGGTGGGCGATACCACCATCTCCTCGACCGACCCGAACTTCGCCCAGGCGCTCAGCGCCGCCGTCACCGCGGCCGGCTATCCGCTCGCCAGCAACCCGACGGTGGTCAAGGTCGCCCATCCACTTGATATCTTTGAGGGCCGCAAGCTGCTGCTCGTCGGGGTGCTGACCCTGATGGTGCTCTACGTCACCATGGTCTACGGCCCGATCGCGGCGGCGCTGGTCGAGCTGTTCCCGACGCGCATCCGCTACACCTCGATGTCGCTGCCCTATCACATCGGCAATGGCTGGTTCGGCGGGCTGCTGCCGGCCACCTCCTTCGCCATGATCGCGCAGACCGGCGATGTCTATTACGGCTTGTGGTACCCGGTGGTGATCGCCCTCGCCACGGTGGTGATCGGCACCTTCTTCGTGCCCGAGACGAAGGACCGCGACATCTTCTCCGAGGACATGGCGGAGACCGCCCCCCGCAGCGCAGCGCGCGCCCGCATCTGAGGCCCTGGCCGGGGGCCTCTGTCCGGGCCCCCGGCCGCTCAAGGCCCCGGCAGCATGCCGGGCGGGCGCGGCGCTGGCCCAGTCCAGCCTGCGCCTCCTCCCTGCCTTTCAGGCCGCGCCGGTTCCGGCGGCGCAGGGGGTGCGCCCCCTGCCCTGCCGCACTCCCTCTTGCGCCGCACACGAGGCACATCCTACTCCTTGCGCCCCGCAGCAGCGCAGCATGGCAGTGTCCAAGGAAAACTCCTCCCCCCCGTCGGCCCGCCCCCTTACCCCCGCACTCCTGCTTGGCGTGCTTGGCGTGGTGTACGGGGATATCGGCACCAGCCCGCTTTACGCGCTGCGCGCCTCGCTCCTGCACTTCGCCGCCGATGGCCTGGAGCGCTGGGAAATCCTCGGCGTGCTGAGCCTGATCTTCTGGTCCCTCATCCTGGTGGTCACGGTGAAGTACGTGCTGCTGGTGCTGCGCGCCGACAATCGCGGCGAGGGCGGCATCCTGGCACTGATGGCCCTGGCGCAGCGCGTCGGCCGCGGCGAGCGCGGGCGCAAGCTGATCGTCCTGGTGGGCATCGCCGGCGCCTCGCTGTTCTTCGGCGACGGCGTCATCACCCCCGCCATCTCCGTCCTCTCGGCGGTGGAGGGGCTGAAGGTCATCTCTCCCGCCTTCAGCGATACCGTCATCCCCATCGCGCTCGGCGTGCTGCTGGCGCTGTTCCTGGTGCAGTACAAGGGCACCCACAGCATCGGCCGGGTGTTCGGGCCGATCACCGCGCTGTGGTTCCTGAGCCTCGCCGTGCTCGGCCTGGTCGAGATCGTGCGTGAGCCGGTGGTGCTGCTCGCCATCTCGCCGCACTACGCCATCGAGTTCTGCATCCGCTACCACCTGGCCGCCTTCGTGGCGCTCGGCTCGGTGGTGCTGGCCGTGACCGGCGCCGAGGCGCTCTACGCCGATATGGGGCATTTCGGCCGACGCCCGATCCAGCTCGTCTGGCTCTTCGCCGTGCTGCCGGCGCTGACGCTGAACTATTTCGGCCAGGGCGCGCTGATGCTGGCCGACCGCACCGCGCTGGAGAACCCCTTCTATCTGCTGGCGCCGCAATGGTTCCGCCTGCCACTGGTGGTGCTGGCCACCTGCGCCACCATCATCGCCAGCCAGGCGATGATCTCCGGCGCCTTCTCCATCGCCCGGCAATGCGTGCAGCTCGGCTTCCTGCCGCGCCTCGTGGTCTGCCACACCTCGGAAACCGAGGAGGGGCAGATCTACATGCCGCAGATCAACTTCGCCCTGCTGGCCGGCGTCATCCTCCTGGTGCTGGCCTTCCAGGACTCCGACAGCCTGGCCGCCGCCTACGGCCTCGCGGTGACCGGCACCTTCCTCTGCACCTCCACCCTCGCCGGCCTGATCTTCCGCCGCCAGTTCGGCTGGTCCCGCCCCGCCGTCGCGGCGGTGGTGGTGCCGCTCTTCCTGCTCGACGCCGCCTTCTTCATCTCCAACGTGCTGAAGGTGCCGGATGGCGGCTGGGTGCCATTGGTGCTCGGCTCCGCCATGTTCGTGCTGATGCTGACCTGGCGGCGCGGCCGCGAGCTGCTCTTCGCCCGCTTCCGGCAGGACAGCCTGCCCCTGAAATCCTTCCTGGCCCGGCTGCCGCAGTCCCGCACCATCCGCGTGCCCGGCATCGCCGTCTTCATGACCGGCCAGGCCGACTACGTGCCCAATGCCCTCCTGCACAACCTCAAGCACAACAAGGTGCTGCACGAGCGCGTGCTGTTCGTCACGGTGGAGAATGTGGACGTGCCGCTGGCGCCCCAGCGCCGTGAGGTGACCGAGCTGGCCCCGGGCATCCACCGCGTCATCCTGCGCTACGGCTTCCAGGAGAGCCCGAACATCCCGCGCGAACTGGAGGCGCTGCGCGAATACGGCGTCGCATTCGAGCCGATGCAGGCCAGCTATTTCCTCGGCCGCGAGACGCTGGTGGCCGCCGCCGTGCCGAAGATGGCGGCCTGGCGCCAGTGGCTGTTCTCGGCGATGAGCCGCAATTCCATGCCGGCCACCGAGTTCTTCCGCATCCCGAGCGACCGCGTGGTCGAGCTCGGCGTCCGCGTCGCCATCTGAATGGCGCCCCCGCGCCTGCTGCTGGTGGGCGCGGGCGGCCATGGCCGCGCGGTGCTCGCCACCCTGCGCGACGCCGGCTGGCCCGAGCCGGCCGGCGTGCTGGATGACGATCCCGCCTGCCCCGGCCTGCCCGGCCTGCCCTGGCTCGGGCCGGTCTCACGCGCCGCGGCGCTGCGGGCCGAGGGGCTGGCCGCCGCGCATGTCGCGCTCGGCGCCAATGCCCTGCGGCGGCGGCTGGGGGAACAGCTCCTGGCCCTCGGCTTCGACCTGCCGCCGGTGGTCCATCCCTCGGCGGTGCTCGCGGGGGACGCCCGCCTCGGCGCCGGCAGCCTGGCGATGCCGCGCGTGGTGCTCGGCGCCGCCGCGCGGGCCGGGCGCCACGCCATCCTCAATTCCGGCTGCATCGTCGAGCATGACTGCCGGCTGGGCGAGGCCTGCCACATCGCCCCAGGTGCCGTGCTCGGCGGCGGCGTGCGGGTCGGGAACGAAGTGCTGGTCGGCATCCTGGCCGGGGTGCGGCCAGGGATCAGGATCGGCGACGGCGCCCTCATCGCGGTCGGCGCCGCCGTGGTGGCGGATGTGGCCGCCGGCAGCGTGATGGGCGGCGTGCCGGCCCGGCCGGTGCGGCAGGGGGCGCCGCCCCCTGCACCCCCGCCGGGGAGATAGCATCCCCCGGACCCCGCCATCCGTCAGCGGGGCGGCAGCACGTCCGCGGGCTGGATGCTCATCGCCATCGCCAGATAGCCGGCCCGGTTCGGGTGCAGCCTGTCACCGGGGCCGCCCGTGGTGGATTCCGGCACCATCTCCGGCTTCAGCCCGCCACTCGCCGGGTCGCGCGTCGCCGTGTCGAAGTCCACCACCGCGTCGAACAGGCCGGAACTGCGGATGAAGTCGTTCAGGCCGCGCCGCTTCTCGTCCTGCTCGGCATGGCCATGCGCGGGGCTCGTGCTGCCGAGCGCCGGCGTCACCGTCGCCCCCACCAGCCGCACGCCCGGAAGCGCCTCGCGCAGGCGCTGCACGCCCTGGCGCATCCCGTCCCGCACCGCCTCCAGCGAGGCATTGCCGTTGCGGCTGAAGTCGTTGGTGCCTTCCAGCCAGACCACCGTGCGGATGCCCGAGAGGCTGGTGATGTCCCGCTCCAGGCGCGACAGCGCGGAGGGGCCGCCCGGGAAGGGCTTGTCCGGCCCGTACTCGGCCGGGCCGACCACCTGGTTGCCGCCGATCCCCGCATTGATCACCGCCACCCTGTTGCCCATCGCCGCCTGCAGCCGGCGCGACAGCACGTCGGGCCAGCGGTCGTCCCCGTTCAGCGTCGAGGCGGTGCCATCGGTGATGGAGTCGCCGAAGCACAGGATCACCGGCGTGCCGGCCGGCGCCATCATGTCCACCGCATCGAGAAAGAACCAGGAGGTGGTGGAATAGGGAAAGGCCGCCTCGCCTTCCTCCCGCCCCTGCGCGCCGGCGCCGGGCGCGGTGAGATAGGAGGTCTGCAGCGCCTTGGCATGCCAGGTCATCGGTCCCGAGCGGTCCGCGACATGAAAGGAGACGGCCAGTTTGCGGCCCATCAGCAGCGGGCTGTCCGGCTCGGCGGCGAAAGCCAGTTCCACCGGGTCCGACCAGACCTGCCCGCCCGGCGCAATGGTGACGGCCTCCTGCCCGCCGAAGCGCACCGGGGCATTGCTGCCGGGCACCAGTGCGGCACCGCCGAGCTGCAGCCCGGCATGCGCGCCGTCGATCCGCAGCGGCTGCGTGCCGAAGGCATTGGTGAAGCGCAGCCGCGCCTGCCGCCCCCACAGGCTCGGCCGCAGCACCAGGCGGAAGGTCTGGTCACGCGCGCCCTCCCGCGGCTCCGGGAAGGTGAAGGACTGGCTCGGTTGCGCCGAGGGATTGCCGACGGGATAGGGCCCATGGGCCGAGGCGGCCCAGGCCGTGGCCCAGGCTGTGGCGCCTGCCCCCGCGGATTGGGCGAAGGCAGATCCGGTGAGGTCGAAGACGGTGGCGAGCATCATGCCCTGGGCGAGTTCTCTGCGCTTCATGGCGGTCCTCCTGGCCGGCTCTCCGGCCGGCCGGAAAATCATTCCAGGTTTTCATTGAGCCCGGAAGCGGCCTGCCGCGCGGCCGACCGGGCCTGCCGGCCGCAGGGCCCTGCCTTCGGCGGCGACAAAGGCCGGAAAAGAAATTCCTTCGCCACCCGCCCTGCCTCCGGCCGCTCCGGGCAGGACACGGAATACGCCAGCAGACTTGATCGAAAAGCCCGAATCCGGCAGACGTTCATTCCGCCAGCCCGGACCGCGCGGCCAGCCGCCGGCGGGGGGGGGGCGCCACACCCGGACCCGCAGCATGCCGGACACCCAGCTTGTAAGGCCCTCCTTCATGCGGTTGCCGGACTATGTGGCGGCGCTGGAGCGCGGCTGGTCGCCCGACAATCTCCGCCCCGAGGAAACCCGGCGCCGGCACCTCGCGATCATCGCCACCGATGCGGTGGGCTTCCTGAACGGGCTGGACAGCCGCGAGGCTCCCGGCCACCCGCCGGATGGCGTGCACGGCGCGAGGCTCCCGGGCTTTCGCCGCTGGATCTGGGATGGCGAGTTCTGCGGCATGATCGGCTTCCGCTGGCAGCCCGGCACCGCGGCGCTTCCGTCGCATGTGCTGGGCCATATCGGCTATGCCGTCGTTCCCTGGAAGCGCGGCAGGGGGCATGCGCGGCGTGCCCTGGCGCTGATGCTGCAGGAGGCGCGGGCGCAGGGGCTGCCCCATGTCGAACTGACCACCGACTGCGACAACCTCGCCTCGCAGCGCGTCATCCTGGCCTGCGGCGGCGTGCTGGCGGGGCGCTTCCGCAAGCCCTCCGCCTATGGCGGGGCGGAGGCGCTCCGCTTCCGCATCGCGCTGTAGCGGCGGCTCAGCGGCCGGCCATCGCCTTGTTCTCCAGCCTGGAAACCAGCCGCACCAGTGGCCAGAGCAGCAGGAAATAGGCCACCGCCGCCGCGACGATCGGCGTGGCGTTGTAGGTCACGCTCTGCGCCTGCCGGGCCTGGAACAGCAGCTCCGGCAGTGCCACCACGCTGGCGATGGAGGTGAGCTTCACCACCTCCAGCGTGTTGCTGATGAGGTCCGGCAGCACATTCCGGACGGCCTGCGGCAGCACCACATGGGCGAGCGCCTGCCCGCGCGAGAGGCCGGTCGAGCGGGCGGCCTCCATCTGGCCGCGCGGCACGCTCTCGATGCCGGCGCGCAGCACCTCGCCGTAATAGGCGCCGGTGTTGAGGAAGAAGCCGATGGCGACCGCCCCCCAGGCGCTGATGTCGAAGCCGGCGAAGGGCAGGCCGGCATAAAGGAAGACCAGCAGCACCAGCGGCGGGATGGCGCGGAACAGGTCGGTCCAGCCCGCTGCCGCCAGCCGCACCGCGCGCGGGCCGGAGGTGGCGAGCAGCGCCAGCGCCACGCCGCCCAGCAGGCCGAGCGGCACCGTCATGAGGGAGAGCGCCACCGTGTAGAGGAAGCCGCTCCAGAGGATCGGCCAGGCCTCCCGGACGATCTCCAGGTTGAGAAAGGCGAAGGCGAAGTCCTGCATGGTGGCGCTCCCTCACCGCTTCCAGGCGAAGCGGGTCTCGACCCAGCGGCCGAGCGCCACCACCGGGATGAACAGGATCAGGTAGGCGATGGCGCCCAGCGTCAGCGGCGAGGGGTTGGCCGAGAAGGACATGCCGCTCTGCGCGGCGCCGAGGATCTCCGCCACCCCCACCACCGAGCCGAGCGCCGTGCCCTTGGTGATGGCGATGGTGCGGTTGGTCAGCGGCGGAATGGTGATGCGCAGCGCCTGCGGCAGCACGACGAGGCGCAGCGTCTGCAGGAAGCCGAGCCCGGTGGAGCGCGCCGCCTCCCACTGCCCCTTCGGCACGGCGGTGATGCCGGCCCAGTAGATCTCCTCGGCGAAGGCCATCAGCACCAGGGTCAGCGAGAGCCAGGTGGCGGCGAAGCCGGAGATGCTGATGCCCGCCGCCGGCAGGCCGAAGAACAGCAGCACGATGATCACCAGCGGCGGCAGGGCGCGGAACAGGTCCACCACGAAGATGATGCCCCAGTTCAGCACCCGCAGGCCGAAGCTGCGGACCACCGCCAGCGCCAGGCCGAGCGCCAGGCCGCAGACCACGATCAGCAGCGCCAGCACCACCGTCAGCCCGAAGCCCTTGGCGATCAGCGGCAGATAGGCCGCCATGACCTTCAGGTTGAAGAAGGAGAAGAGAAAGCTCTCGAAGCCGCTCATGGGGGATCAGTGCCGATCGATCTGGCGGATGAAGGCGCGGGTGCGCTCGTGCCGCGGCGCGCCGAAGATCTGCGCCGGCGGCCCCTCCTCGAGCTTCTCGCCATCGGCCATGAACACCACGCGGTCGGCGGCGGCGCGGGCGAAGGCCATTTCGTGGCTGACCACCACCATGGTCATGCCGTCCTGCCGCAGTTCGCGCATCACGTTCAGCACGCCGCCCACCAGCTCGGGGTCGAGCGCGCTGGTCGGCTCGTCGAACAGCATGACCCGCGGCTCCAGCGCGATGGCGCGGGCGATGGCGACGCGCTGCTGCTGCCCGCCCGAGAGCTGCGCCGGGTAGTGCTCCATCCGGTCGCCGAGGCCGACGCGGTCGAGCGCACGGGCGGCGATCTCGCCCGCCTCCGCCTTGCCCTTCCCGAGCACCTTGCGCAGCGCCAGCATGACGTTCTGCCGCGCCGTCATGTGCGGGTAGAGGTTGAAGCTCTGGAACACCATGCCGATGCGCCGGCGAGCGGCGTTGATGTCGGTCTTCGGACTCAGCAGCTCGATGCCGTCCACCTGGACCGAGCCATCATCCGGCTCCTCCAGCCGGTTCAGGCAGCGCAGCAGCGTGGACTTGCCCGAGCCGGAAGGGCCGATGATGAAGACCAGCTCCCGCTCGGCGACGCTGAGATCCACCCCCTTCAGCACCGCCAGCTTGCCGAAGCGCTTCCAGAGGCCGCGCGCGTCGATGATCGGAGGCGGGGTGGTGGGCATCAGGGCTCCTCGGCGGGACAATGGCAGGCGCCACCCTATGCAAGTGCCGCGCCGAGGCAAGAAAGGCCGGGGGAATGAATTCCCCCGGACCCCCTTCTTTTTTCTTCGGGTTTCTGGCGCGGGTGGAGGGGGCTTTTTTTAGGTGAGAAAGTCGGACAGCGATGGTCGAGATGGGTGAGAAGCGGACGCAACGGTCCTGACCGGTCAACGACTAGGCGGCTTCGCCTCGATTGTAGCGGTGCATTCACTGCTGATGACGCCGGTCGCTCTGTCAGAGCGAAGGGAAGTCAAATCGGGCTGAACCTCGTTTCCACGAAGAGCGGCTTCGCGGTGAGAAAGTATAAAGGCCCAGTCTCGACACCGCGATTCCGGCTCGTTACCGTACCTCCAAGCGCGAACCGAAACGCGGAATGCGTGGCTAGAGAGGTTATTAATGCGGTACTGGACAAGGGGTGCCTCTGGAAGGTTCTGCCATTGTCCAGAACCCCATTCCTTTGCGGAGCATCCAACAAGAAGCCCAGGCGCAAGAAGGATTGCCGACCAAAGCTTTGCAGTCCCGAAATCTCTTAACCTCATTGGCTACCCTCCTTATAGCCAAGTTACAGGGCCGCCGGGACGGCCGCTATGGGTGGCCAGCAGTCCTGCCCAACCAAGTCTTCATCACCCCCAACCGACAGAAAAAAGATGGGGGGTCGGGGGAATTCCTTCCCCCGACCTTCTTTTTTTCATTCGCGGGTGATGCGTCCGTCCAGCCGGGTGCGGAAGGCGCCGTCGGCGGCGATGTAGGCGGCGGCCACGTCTTCCAGCGGCGGGCCGTTGTCGTAGGCATCCAGCGCCTTGTCGCGGAAGGGCGCGTAGCCGTCGCCGCCGCGCCGGGTGAAGTTGTTGGTGACGACGCGGTAGGCCCGCTCCGGGTCCAGCGGCCGGAAGCGATCACCTTCCCGCACGCTGACCTCGCGCACCCGCTGCCCGACCGGCGCGGCGGGGTCGAAGCGGTAGCGCAGGCCGGCCACCTGCGGGAAGCCGCCGCCGTTCTCCTGGTAGCGGGAGAGGCCGATCTCCAGCGCCTCCTTCAGGTCGCCGCCGCGGATGGTCAGCGTTGCCAGGGTATTGCCGAAGGGCAGTACCTCCAGCACGTTGCCGAGCGTCACCTGCCCCTCCGGCAGGCCGGCGCGCAGCCCGCCGCCATTGGTCACCGCGATCTCGGCATTGGGCACCGCCGCCAGCATCGCCTCGGCGATGACGTTGCCCAGCGCGCACTCGCCCTTGCGGCAGTCGTTGTTGGAGAGCGCCTCCGGGCTGCGGCCCACCGGGCGGCTGCGCCACTCGGCGAGCGGCTTGCCATAGTCGGCGACGATCGCCGCCACCGGCGCGTCCTCGGCCAAAGCGGGCGTGACGGGCAGCACGCGGCCGCCATGCGCCAGGATGCGGCCGTCCGCTGCCAGATCGAGGTCGAGCCGGCCGAGCCAGCGGCCATAGCTGCCGACCTGCACGATACGTACCGGCCGATCCGGCCCGTCGATCATGGTCGGGCTCGGCCCCTCGCGCTCCGGCAGGTCGTTGGCCAGCAGGGTGTGGGAATGGCCGCCGACGATCAGGTCCACGCCCGGCACCGCCGCCGCGAGTTCCTGGTCCGGCAGGTATCCGAGATGGGAGAGCAGCACGATGGTGGCCGGTCCCTCGGCGCGGATCGCGGCGATGGCGCGCAGCGTCGCCTCCCGCGCATCGGTGAAGGCGACGGTCGGGCCGGGGCTGGAGGCTTCCGGCGTGGTCTCGGTGGTCAGGCCGATCAGGCCGATGCGCGCCCCGCCATGGCGGAACACCGCATGGCCGCGGATCTTGCCGGTCAGCTTCGGCTCGCGGCTGGTATCGAGATTGGCCGAGAGCAGCGGGAAATCCACCCATTCCGCATAGGCGGCCAGCCGCTCCGGCCCGCCGTCGAACTCGTGGTTGCCGAGCGCCATCGCCTGGCAGCCGGTGGCGCGCTGCACCGCCGCCTCGGCCCGGCCGTGATGGGCGGTGTGGTAGAGGCTGCCGGTGAACTGGTCGCCCGCGTCGAGTCGCAGCGCCGGGCGGCCCTCGGCGCGGGCCTCGGCATCGAGGGTGCTCCAGGCGGTGGCCAGGCGCGCGCTGCCGCCGAGGCAGGGCCGGTCGGCCCGGCAGGCGGCGCCGCTGGCCTGCAGCCCCTCATGCTTGGCGTGGAAATCGTTGACGTGCAGCAGGCTGATGCGGGTGGCGGCATCGGCCGCCCGATCTGCCCCTTGGGCCCGGCGCAGCGCCGGCGCGGCGAGCGGCGCCGCCAGGGTTGTGGCCAGCAGGGCACGGCGGCTGAGGAAGGCGGGCATGGGCGGCGATTCCCGGTTGCTGCGGCGGAACTCTCCCGACACTTATGCTTCAGCCCAAGACTCGCCGCATTCGGAATCTCCCTTGCGCGGACTGGGCGACGGGCTCGAATCGCCGGCCCTTCCCTCGTGGCGTGAAGAGTGGGAACGCGATGCAGGTCTACCTGCCCATCGCCGAGATGTCGGTGGATGCGCTGCTGCTTCTGGGCATCGGCTTCGGCATCGGCTGGCTGTCCGGCCTGTTCGGCGTCGGCGGCGGCTTCCTGCTGACGCCGATCCTGATCCTGATCGGCATCCCTGCCCCGGTCGCCGTCGCCTGCGGCGCCAACCAGACGCTCGGCGCCTCGGTCTCCGGCCTGCTGGCGCAGTGGCGGCGCGGCAATGTGGACGTGCGGATGGGAATGGTGCTGCTGGCCGGCGGCTTCACCGGCTCGGCGGTCGGCGTGCAGCTCTTCGACTGGATGCGCCATCTCGGCCAGTTCGACCTGGCGGTGTCGGTGCTCTACATCGTCGTGCTCGGCAGCGTCGGCGGGCTGATGGTGCGGGAGAGCGTGCGCGCCATCCTGCGCCGCCGCCGGCAGACCGGGCCGGTGCGGCTGCACCCGCATTTCTGGATGCACGGCCTGCCGCTGAAGCTGCGCTTCCGCAAGTCGCGGCTCTACATCTCCGTCATCCCGCCGCTGCTGGTCGGCTTCTGCATCGGCGCGCTCTCGGCCACCATGGGTGTGGGCGGCGGCTTCATGCTGGTGCCGGCGATGATCTACCTGCTGGGGATGCCGACGGCGGTGGTGATCGGTACCTCGCTGTTCCAGGTGGTCTTCGTCTCCGCCAACGTGACGATGCTGCTGGCGGTGCAGACCGGCAGCGTGGACATCGTGCTGACCCTGCTGCTGCTGCTGGGCGGCGTGGCCGGGGCGCAGTTCGGCGCCGCCATGGGCACCCGGCTGCGCGGCGAGGAGACGCGCGCGCTGCTCGGCCTGCTGGTGCTCTCGGTCGCCGCCAGCCTGCTCTGGGGACTGATCTCCACGCCGGCGAGCCAGTTCGCCATCGGCCCGATCCCGTCATGAGGCCGGCCGCATGAGAGCCTCGCGGCCGCTGCTGGCGCTCGGCCTCGCCCTCGGGCTGCTCGCCGGGCCGGTCCTGGCGCAGCAGCCTCCACCGCCGGCGCCGGGCGCGCCCCTGGCCTTGCCGCCTCCCCCGCCGCCCGCCCCTGGCGCCCCCGTCAACGGCCGTCCGCCGCTGGTGGCGGAACTGTCGCAGTCGCGCATCGAGATCACCACCGGCTTCAGCGGCACCGAGGTGCTGGTCTTCGGGGCCACCGAGCGGCTGCTCGGGCCGGGTGGCGACGATGTGCTGGTGGTGGCGCAGAGCGCGCCGGAGCCGATGGTGGTGCGGCGCAAGACGCGTGTGCTGGGCTTCTGGATCAACGGTGCCGCCGCGCGCTTCCGCCAGGTTCCCGGCTTCTACCTGCTCACCGGCACCCGCCCGCTGCGCGCGATGCTGCCGCCGGAGGAGCGGCACGCCAAGCGGCTCGGCCTCGACAACCTGCCGCTGCAGGCCAGCGGCACGCAGGACCCCGCCTTCCGCGAGGCGCTGATGCGCCTGAAGCAGGATGCACGGCTGTGGTACGAGGACGAGGCGCTGATGCAGGTCTCCGGCGCCCGCCTGTTCCGCGCCCGCCTGCCGCTACCCGCCACCACCGATACCGGCGACTACCAGGTCTCCGTGCTGCTGCTGCGCGAGGGCCGCGTGGTGGCGCGGCAGGAGCTGGGCTTCCGCGTCGTGCGCGTCGGGGCCGCCGCCCGCATCGCCGATGTCGCAACCGGGCAGCCGGTGCTATACGGCCTGATCTGCGTCCTGCTCGCGGCCTTCGCCGGCTGGCTGGGCAGCGTGCTGTTCCGGAGGGGTTGATGCCCGAAGCCGCCCGACGCGACCGCGTCTTCCTGGTGGTTGTCGATGACAGCCCGGAGCGCCGTGTCGCCCTGCGCTATGCCTGCCTGCGCGCCAAGAACGGCGGCGGCCGCGTCGCCCTGCTGCGGGTGATCGAGGAGGAAGGCACCGTGGAATGGGCCGGCGTCGGCGCCATGCTGCAGGAGGAGCGGCGGGAGGAGGCGGAGAAGCTGCTCTCCGGCCTCGCCGCCGAGGTGCAGGAGATCACCGGCGGCCTGCCGATCCTGCTGATCCGCGAGGGCGAGCCGCGCGACGAGCTGCTGGCGCTGCTCGACGAGGACCCGCGCCTCTCCATCCTGATCCTGGCCACCGCGGCGAGCGGTGGCGCGCCGGGCCCGCTGATCACCGCGCTGACCGGCCGCTACGCACCGCGCCTGCGCGTGCCGATGACCATCGTGCCAGGCAACCTGGACGACAAGGAGCTGGAGCGCGTCACCTGAGCCGCCGGGCCGCCCCGGCTCGCCCCTGTCCCGCCTGTGGCGAATGACGGCGCGGGTTGCGGGAGCGGCCCCGATTGCCCAAATCTCGGATAGCCAGAACCCGACCTCCACGCACGGAAAAGCCAGACCCATGTTCATCGAGACGGAAGCCACGCCCAACCCTGCCACCCTGAAGTTCCTGCCCGGCCAGGATGTCATGGGGCAGCGCGGTACCGCCGACTTCACCAGCGCCGAGACCGCCGGCCGCAGCCCGCTGGCCGAACGCCTGTTCGGGCTGGAGGGTGTCGCCCGCGTCTTCCTGGGCGGCGACTTCGTCACCGTCACCAAAGTCGACGAGACCGACTGGCAGGCGCTGAAGCCGCAGGTGCTCGGCGCCATCATGGAACACTACATGGCCGGCCGCCCGGTGGTGCTGGAGGCCGAGGGCGAGGCGGCGCTGGAGGACAGCGACCCGGCGGATGCCGAGATCGTCGCCCAGATCAAGGAGCTGCTCGACACCCGCGTGCGCCCGGCGGTGGCCGGGGATGGCGGCGACATCGTCTTCCGCAGCTATCGCGACGGCATCGTCCGGCTGCACCTGCAGGGTGCCTGCTCCGGCTGCCCCTCCTCGCGCGCCACGCTGAAGCACGGCGTCGAGAACATGCTCCGCCACTACGTGCCGGAAGTGGTCGCCGTGGAGCAGGTCGAGGCCTGAGGCCGGACTGCGGGGGCGGTTCGCCGCCCCCCGCTTCCGCCCGCAGCATTCAGGGGATGAATGAAGCCCATTCCCGGGCAGGATTGGCAGAGGGCGCCGCTGCCCCCATTCTGGTGCACCGCACTGGAGTGACCGATATGGCCGAACCCCTCGACAGCGCCGCCCTGGACCAGCTCTTCCGGACCGCCCGCACGCACAACAAGTGGCAGGACCGCCCCGTCTCCGACGAGACGCTGCGCGAGCTGTACGACCTGGTGAAGATGGGCCCCACCAGCGCCAACTGCGAGCCGGCCCGCTTCGTCTTCATCCGGACACCCGAGGGCAAGGAGAAGCTGCGCCCCGCCCTCAGCTCCGGCAATCTGGAGAAGACGATGACTGCCCCGGTGGTGGTCGTGGTCGCCTGGGACGTGAAGTTCTACGACAAGCTGCCGGTGCTCTTCCCGCATGCCGATGCCAAGTCCTGGTTCACCAGCAGCCCGGCCTTCGCGGAGGCGACCGCCTTCCGCAACGCCTCCCTCCAGGCGGCGTACCTGATCCTGGCGGCCCGCTCGCTCGGCCTCGACACCGGCCCGATGAGCGGCTTCGACAATGCCAAGGTGGATGCCGCCTTCTTCCCCGATGGCAGCTGCAAGTCCAACATGCTGGTCAACCTGGGCTATGGCGACGCCTCCGGCCTGTTCGGCCGCCTGCCCCGCCTCGGCTTCGACGAGGCCGTGCAGCTCGCCTGAGCGGCGCAGAAAGAAGAAGGTCGGGGGAAGGAATTCCCCCGAACCCCCATCTTTTTTCTGCCGGTTTGCGCGCCGGTAGCAGCGCGGTGGTCCGTCAGCCGTTCGGGATGGTCTCCACCATCGAGCCGGAGCGCGCGCCATGGGCTGCGCCAGGAGGCAACCTCCGCCCCCTGCCCCGCGGCCGGATGGAGAAAAGGTCCGGAGCCGCCAACTCGAAGAAAAAGATGGGGGCCTGGGGGAATTCCTTCCCCCGGCCTTTTTCCTACCGGCTCGCCGCCAGCGCCTCGTCCGGCGTCAGGCGCCCGTCATAGAGCGCGCGCCCGATGATGGTGCCCGCCACGCTGCCGGTGGCCTTCAGCGCGGCGATGTCGGCCACGCCCGCGACGCCACCCGAGGCGATGACCGGGGTAGCGAGGCGCCGGGCCAGCTCTGCCGTGGCCTCGACATTGACGCCGCCCAGCATCCCGTCCCGCTCGATGTCGGTGTGGATGATGGCCGCCGCCCCGGCATCCTCGAAGGCCAGCGCCAGGTCGAGGGCGGAGACGCTGCTGACTTCGGCCCAGCCCTCGGTGGCCACCATGCCCTCCCGGGCGTCGATGCCGACGGCCACCTTGCCCGGGAAGGCGCGGCAGGCGGCGCGGGCGAAATCCGGGTCCTTCACCGCCGCCGAGCCGAGGATCACGCGGGCGATGCCGCGCGCGAGCCAGGCCTCCACCGTCGCCATGTCGCGGATGCCGCCGCCGAGTTGCACCGGGCGGGTGGTGGCGGCGAGGATGGCGGCGACGGCTTCCGCATTGGCGGGGCGGCCGGCAAAGGCGCCGTCCAGGTCCACCACATGCAGCCACTCGAAGCCCGATTCGTCGAAGGCGCGGGCCTGGGTGGCCGGGTCGCCATAGATGGTGGCCTGCGCCATGTCGCCGCGCTTGAGGCGCACCACCTGGCCGGCTTTCAGGTCGATGGCGGGGTAGAGGGTGAAGGGCATGGGGCGAGGTCCGGTCGGAGAAAAAGGTCGGGGGACGGAATTCCCCCGAACCCCCGTCTTTTTTCTGTCAGTCAGGCGCCGGCGCGCAGGTCGAGCGCGCGGCCATGCGGCGGCTCCAGCAGCTTGTGGTAGTAGTGGCCGGCCACTGTGCGGCCGCGCACCCGCGCATAGGCCGGATGCGTGCCCCAGCGGGTGTAGCCCATGCCCTCGAACAGCGCGATGGCGGTGGTCTGCGTCTCCCGCACGTCCAGGTTCAGCACGCGGTGGCCCAGCGCGGCGGCGCGCTCCTCCACCCGGCGCACCATCAGCCGCGCCAGGCCATGGCCCCGCGCATAGGGCGCCACATAGGCATGGGTGAGCTGGGCGCTGAAGGCCTGCGCCTCGTTGTTGCGCGGCGGGCGGATGAGCTGCGCCGAGCCGACCGGCACGCCGTCCAGCCGCGCGATGAACAGCTCGATCGCCGGCACCAGCAGCACGCCGCGGAAATGCCGCGCCAGCGCCTCGCGGCCTTGCGGCTCGACCCAGCCGAAGCCGCCGCCCTCGATGATCGCCGCGTCCGTCGCCTCGCAGAGATCGGCGAGTTCCGCCTCATCCAGCGCCTCGGTGCGCTCGACGAGGAGTTCATGCTCAGTCGTGGTCATTCAGGGGCGCCAGGAGAGAAAGTTTGCCAGCATGCGGAGCCCGGTGAACTGGCTCTTCTCGACATGGAACTGGGTGCCGAACAGGTTGTCGCGGCCGATGATGGCGACCACCGGCCCGCCATAGTCGGTGGTCGCCAGGATCTCCTCCGGCCGGCCACCGGCCAACGCATAGGAATGCACGAAATAGGCGTAATCGCCCGGTTTCAGCCCTTCCAGCACGGGGTGCGCGCCCGGCGTGAAGTCCAGCGCGTTCCAGCCCATCTGCGGCAGCGGCAGCGGGTTTCCCCCGGCGTCGCGCGGGTCCATCGGCGCCATCTCGCCGGCGATCCAGCCGAGGCCGGGCGTCACGCCATGCTCCAGGCCGCGCTGTACCATCAGCTGCATGCCGACGCAGATGCCGAGGAAGGGCACGGCGCGGCGGCCGGCCGCCTCCTGCACCGCCTCCACCATGCCGGGCATGGCGTCCAGCCCGTGCCGGCAGGCGGCGAAGGCGCCCTGCCCCGGCAGCACGATGCGATCGGCCTTCGCCACCGCCTCCGGCCGGGTCTCGACGGTGATCTCGGCGGCATGCCCGCCATCGCGCGCGGCGCGATGCAGCGCCCGCAGCACCGAGGCGAGATTGCCCGAACCGGGATCGACGACCGCGACCTTCATGCCATCCTGCCTTCCATGCCGGCTTCCAGCCGCGCCCAGTCCGGGCGGGCGGCCAGTGCGCGCAGCAGCGCCGCCTCCTCGTCCCGCCCCAGCACCACGCCGACGGCGGGGCGACCCTGCCGCGCCAGGGTCCAGCGCCGCAGGTCCTGCGCGTGCAGCCCGACCAGCACCTGCGCCGCGAGCCCGACATAGAAGCCGGTGCCCGCCGGCAGCAGCACCGCCGCCAGGACGGCGAGCGCCAGATAGATCACCAGCACCAGCCACATCCGGTGCATCAGGAACCACAGCGCCGGGAACAGCGCGGCGAGCAGCGAGAAGCGCTCGGGCACCAGCACCAGCCCGGCCGGCCGCTTCCGGCGCCGCGGGGCCTCGGCCGCCGGCTTCCCGGCCGACGGCACCGAGGCGCGGGGCGGCTCCGGCGGCGAGTGGACGGTCCAGGCGCGCATCAGCCCTCCAGCGTGCCCTTGGTGGAAGGGATGGCGCCGCCGGCGCGCGGGTCATGCTCCACGGCCTGCCGCAGCGCCCGCGCCACCGCCTTGAAGGCGGCCTCGGCGATGTGGTGGGCATTGCTGCCCGCGCGCTGGACGACATGCAGCGTGATGCCGGCATTCGTCGCGAAGGCGCGGAAAAACTCCTCGAACAGCTCGGTGTCCATCGCGCCGACCTTGTCGCGCGGGAAGCTCACGTTCCAGGCCAGGAAGGGGCGGCCGGAGATGTCGATGGCGGCCTCGGCCAGCGCCTCGTCCA
Organism: Roseomonas sp. E05; assembly: GCF_030063475.1. GTDB lineage: Bacteria > Pseudomonadota > Alphaproteobacteria > Acetobacterales > Acetobacteraceae > Pseudoroseomonas. The sequence continues at coordinate 119,260 of NZ_JASIRT010000012.1, read as the reverse complement.
TCGGCACCACGGCATGGCCGTAGCGGCGGATGCCGCGCTTGTCGCCCAGTGCGCGCTTCACCGCCTGGCCGAGCACGATACCCACATCCTCGGTGGTGTGGTGGAAGTCGATGTGCAGGTCGCCCTTGGCCTCCACCTGCAGGTCCAGCATGCCGTGCCGCGCCAGGGCGGTCAGCATGTGGTCGAGGAAGCCGATGCCGGTGGCGATCTCGCCATGGCCGGCGCCGTCCAGGCCGAGGGAGATGCGGATCTCCGTCTCGCTGGTGCTGCGGGCGATGTCGGCAGTGCGGGGCTTGGACTCCATGGGCGCTTCCTAGACCGGCGGAGGGGGGCTTGCCCAGGGGAGAACACAGCACGGCAAACGCAGGACGGAGGACGGGGAAAGGCGGCGCGCCCGGGCACGCCGCAGCGGCTTCCTCCTTTGGCAAGCCCCGGCAGTCACCCTGCGCAGCGCCCCTGCCGTCACAAGGAGTTGCCACTCCGTGCCGCCGCGCACCGGCACTGCCTTCCGCCACGCCCTGACTCGCCGCGCCATGACCCTGGGCGCCCTGGCACTCAGCCTGCCGGCGCGGCGGGGTCAGCGCGTCGTGCTGGAGGTCGAGGCGCTGGGCGCGCTGCAAGCGCGGGTGGTGCATCACGCCGAGGGCCTGCTGCGCGTGCGCTTCCTGGAGCCCCCGCCGCAGCAGCGGCTCAGGCTGGCGTGGCTGACCCGGCCGCCCGAGAGGCGGAGGAAACCGCCGCACCCTGCGCAGCCACCGGAATAGCCACTGCGATCGCCCTTGGGGCGGGCGGCGGGGCGGCCGAACCGCCGAGGTCCGGCTCGCGGCGCCCCCCGCTTGTGGCCGCGGGGGCGCGATGCCATCTGCCCTGCATGAACGTGACTTCCCAGACTCAGATCAACGATCCGATTGGCTGGCACGGCACCACCATCCTGTGCGTGCGCAAGGACGGCAAGGTGGCCATGGCCGGCGATGGCCAGGTCAGCCTCGGGCAGACCGTGGTCAAGGGCAATGCGCGCAAGGTGCGCCGCATCGCCAATGGCCGTGTGCTGGCGGGCTTCGCCGGCGCCACGGCCGATGCCTTCACCCTGCTGGAGCGCCTTGAGGCCAAGCTGGAGCGCTTCCCCGACCAGCTCGAACGCGCCGCCGTGGAACTGGCCAAGGACTGGCGCACCGACCGCTACCTGCGCCGGCTGGAGGCGCTGCTGGCGGTGGCCGACAAGAGCCGCTCCCTGCTGATCACCGGCAATGGCGACGTGCTGGAGCCGGAGGACGAGATCATCGGCATCGGCTCGGGCGGCAACTTCGCGCTGGCCGCCGCGCGTGCCCTGATCGACGTGGACGGCCTCACCGCCGAGGAGATCGCGAAGAAGGCCATGACCATCGCCGCGGGCATCTGCGTCTACACCAATGGCCGCTTCGTGCTGGAAACCCTCTGAATGATGACCGAGACCGTCAATCTCTCCCCGCGCGAGATCGTCTCCGAGCTGGACCGCTTCATCGTCGGCCAGCATGAGGCGAAGCGCGCCGTCGCCATCGCCCTGCGCAACCGCTGGCGCCGCCAGCAGCTCCCCGAGGGGATGCGCGAGGAGGTGGTGCCGAAGAACATCCTGATGATCGGCCCGACGGGCTGCGGCAAGACCGAGATCGCCCGCCGCCTGGCCCGCCTGGCCGATGCCCCCTTCATCAAGGTCGAGGCGACCAAGTTCACCGAGGTCGGCTATGTCGGGCGGGACGTGGAGAGCATCGTCCGTGACCTGATCGAGGTCTCCATCACCCGCACGCGGGAGGCCGCGCGCAAGGAGGTGCAGGCCAAGGCGGAGCTGGCGGCCGAGGAGCGGCTGATCACCGCGCTGGTCGGCGAGGGCGCCTCGGGCGAGACGCGGATGAAGTTCCGCCGCATGCTGCGCGAGGGCCAGATCGAGCAGAAGGAGGTCGAGGTCCAGGTTGCCGACCAGGGCGGCGGCACGCCGATCGGGATGATGGACATGCCGGGCATGCCGCCCGGGCAGATGGCCAACATCCAGGAGATGATGGGCAAGATGTTCGGCAAGCCGGCGCGCAACCGCAAGATGACGGTGGCCGAGGCCCGCATCGCCCTCACCCAGGACGAGGCCGACCGGCTGCTCGACCAGGACAAGCTGACCCGCGCCGCTGTCGAGCATGCCGAGAACCACGGCATCGTCTTCGTGGACGAGATCGACAAGGTCTGCGCCCGCACCGGCGAGGGCGGCTTCCGCGGCGGCGATGTTTCACGTGAAGGCGTGCAGCGCGACCTGCTGCCGCTGATCGAGGGCACCACCATCACCACCAAGTACGGGCCGGTGAAGACCGACCACGTGCTGTTCATCGCCTCCGGCGCCTTCCACGTGGCCAAGCCCTCCGACCTGCTGCCGGAGCTGCAGGGCCGCCTGCCGATCCGCGTCGAGCTGGGCGCGCTGACGCGGGAGGACTTCCGCCGCATCCTGACCGAGCCGGAGCACAGCCTGGCGAAGCAGTATGTCGCGCTGCTGGGCACCGAGGGCGTCACGCTCGACCTGACGGAGGACGCCATCGAGGCGATCGCCGACCTCGCCGCCGAGATCAACGCGCGGGTCGAGAATATCGGCGCCCGCCGGCTGGCCACGGTGCTGGAGCGGCTGCTGGAGGAGGTCTCCTTCGGCGCCAGCGACCGCGCGGGTGAAACGGTGCGGGTGGATGCGGCCTATGTGAAGGAGAAGGTCGCGCCGCTGGCCGCCAACGCCGACCTCAGCCGCTTCATCCTGTAACGGGGGCATCTGCGCATGAGCGAAACGACCGGCGAAACCCAGGGGGAGAGCCAGGGGGAAACCCAGAGGGAAACCCGCAGCGAGACCCTGCCCGCGCCCCTGCCGCTGCCTGCCGAGGCCGAGGCGCAGCTCGCCGAGGCGCGGCGGGTGCTCGACGAGTCCTCGCTCGCCGCGCGGCTCGCCGGCATGGCCGGCACGCCGGTGGAGGCGCTGCGCGCGCGGCTGCCCGCCGCGGCGCGGGGCATGGTGGACACGGCGGTGCGCAAGGCGCTGGCCAAGGCGCTGGAGGCCGCCATGCGCAGCGAGCCCGGGCGCAGCCTGCCGGGGCTCAGCACGGAATGGCTGCACCGCGGCCTCGCCGCCGCCAGCGGCGCGGCGGGCGGCGCCTTCGGCCTGCCCGGCACGCTGGTGGAGCTGCCGGTCTCGACCACGCTGCTGCTGCGGCAGATCGGGGCCGAGGCCGCCGCCGCCGGGGAAGACCCGACGCAACCCGAAACCGGCGCCGAGTGCCTGAAGGTCTTCGCCCTGGGTGGCCCCAACCCGGCGGACGATGCGAGCGAGACCGGCTACTTCGCCACCCGCCTGGCGCTGGCGCAGTTCCTGCCGAACATGAGCGCGGCGCTGCTGCCGCGCTTCATCGCCGCCATTGCCGCGCGCTTCACCGGGCCGCTGATGTTCAAGCTCTCGGTGCAGGCCGCGCCGGTACTCGGGGCGGCGGCGGGGGCGGCGGTGAACCTCGCCTTCCTCGAGCATTTCCGCGCCATCGCCCGCGCGCATTTCTGCGTCCGGCGGCTGGAGCGGGAATACGGCGCCGATGCCGTGCGCTCGGCCTATGAGGTGCTGGCGGCGCGGGCGAGGCATCGCACCGCCTGAAGGCCCCTCAGGCCACCAGCTTGATGCCGTCCTCCGGCGCCGCCTCGGCGGCGGCCGGAGTCAGCTCCAGCAGATCCATGCCGTTGCCGGTGCCGGGATCGAAGCGGGCGGCGACCTCCACCGCCTTCGCCGCCGCGTGGCCGAGCGCCATGACGGCCATGGCATAGTCCCGCCCCGAGCCGATGGCGACGAAACCGTCCTCCACCGGCCAGCGGCTGTCGCGGTTGTGCATCCAGCAGATGCCGTCCGGCAGGATCTCCAGCGCCGAGGCCCAGCGGTCGCTGTCCTGGCAGTTCGGGCGGTCGCCGCCTTTCTCCAGCCACTCCAGCATCTGCGTGCAGACGCCGAAATCGCCCGTGGCGCCGATCAGGCGGCCATCGTCGGTGCGGCGGATCTTGGTGGTGGAGTAGGTCGTCGTGCCGCTGCTGATGCGGCGGTCCGCAGCCAGCGTGGTCCCGTCCCAGGCGATCGTCGTCATGGCCACCCTCGATTTTGGAGGAGAGCCCCTTTCTCTCATCACGGATTCGTGAATTTCAAGGAAAATCCGCTTTGCCTCCGCAGCGGTCGCGCCTGCCGGATCTCTCCTGCCGCGGCCAGCCCGGCACAGGCCCGCCAATATAACACTGCCGTAACCCCTCGATCATCCAGGCGCCATCTCCGCCGCCTAAGCGGACCCCGCACCAGGCGAGAAGCGGTGCCGCTCCTCGCCTCCCGCGACCGCCACCCACGCCAGACGGAGAACGCCGCCATGGTCAGCTTCGCCACGCTTGACGGCCTGCCCACCACCATCATCGCCCATCGCGGCGCCAGCGGTTACCGACCCGAGCACACGCTGGAAGCCTACAAGCTGGCGATCGAGATGGGTGTCTCGGTCATCGAGCCCGACCTGGTGCCGACCAAGGACGGCCACCTGATCGCCCGCCACGAGCCGCTGCTGGCCGACACCACGAACGTCGCCGACCATCCGGAATTCGCCGACCGCCGCACCACTAAGGTGATCGACGGCACCACCGTCACCGACTGGTTCATCGAGGACTTCACGCTCGACGAGCTGAAGACGCTGCGCGCCAAGGAACGCCTCGGCGACGCGCGGCCGGAGAGCCAGTCCTATGACGGGCAGTTCCAGCTCGTGACGCTGGAGGAGATCATCGGCCTGGTGAAGCAGGTCGAGGCCGAGACGGGCCGCCAGATCGCCATCGCGCCCGAGACCAAGCACCCGACCTATTTCGAGTCGATCGGCTACGACACCAGCGAGATGCTGATCGAGGTGCTGGTGGCGGAAGGCTTCACCGACCCCGACCGCGTCTACATCCAGTCCTTCGAATCCGGCAACCTGATCGCCCTGCATGACAGCATCATGCCGGCGGCCGGCGTGGACATCCCGCTGGTGCAGCTCGGCAACGCCTCCACCCCCGAGGCCCTGGCGGCGATCGCGCGCTATGCCGACGCGGTGGGGCCCAGCAAGGACGCCATCCGCCTGCGCGCGCGCCTGGCGGAGCCGGTGGATGCCGATGGCGATGGCGTGGCCGAGATGCGCTACACGCTGACCGGGGCGGTCAGCCCGCTGGTGGAAAACGCGCATGCCGCCGGGCTGGAGGTGATCCCCTACACCGTCCGCGCCGAGGAGAGCTTCCAGGCGCTGAACCCGGACGGCACGCCGCAGACGGCGGAGCAGGAGATCCTGGCGCTGATCAGGCTCGGCGTGGACGGCCTGTTCACCGACAACGCCGATATCGGCGTCGAGACGCTGAACGCCTATCTGGTCAGCGACGCCACGGACGCCGATGACCGCCTGACCGGCGGCGACGTGATCGACTACATCGCCGGCGGCAACGGCGCGGACCTCATCAAGGGCCTGGGCGGCAATGACGTGCTGCTCGGCGGCAATGGCGATGACCGCCTGGAGGGCGGCGAGGGCAATGACGGCCTCTACGGCCAGGCCGGCAACGACCGGCTGTTCGGCGGCGCCGGCGACGACCGCCTCTTCGGCGATGACGGCGACGACGTGCTGGATGGCGGCATCGGCAACGACCGGCTGGACGGCGGTGCGGGCGCCGACCGCCTGACGGGTGGCGAGGGCAACGACGTGCTGCTCGGCGGCGCCGGCGACGACGTGCTGCTGGGCGGGGCGGGCGCCGACCGGCTGGATGGCGGCGCGGACACCGACCGCCTGGAGGGCGGCGAAGGCAACGACGTGCTGATCGGCGGCGCCGGCGACGACGTGCTGCTGGGCGGGGCGGGTGCCGACCGCTTCGTCTTCGCCCCCGGTTCCGGCACCGACCGCATCAACGGCTTCGCGCCGGGCCAGGACCGGATCGACGTCAGCGCCTATGGCTTCACGGGCTTCGAGGCGCTGCAGATCGTCGCGCAGAGCGGGCGCGCCGTGATCCAGCTCGATGCCGATGACAGCATCACCCTGGCCGGCGTCGAGGCCGCCAGCCTGAGCGCCGGCGACTTCCTCTTCGCCTGAGCGGCGGGCGGGGCCGGCGGGGCGGTGCCCTGCCGGCCCCGCCTCACGCCGGGCGCCGCGCCTTCAGCGCCGCCGCCAGGGTGCCGTCGTCCATCACGTCCAGCGCCCCGCCCATCGGCACGCCCTGGGCGAGCTGGGTGACGGCGACGCCCGAGGGGCGCAGGCGGTCGGTCAGGTAGTGCGCCGTGGTGGCGCCATCGACGGTTGCGGGCAGCGCCAGGATCACCTCCCGCACCTCCCCCGCCGCCACGCGCTCCAGCAGCGCGGCCACCCGCAGGTCCTCCGGGCCGACGCCGGCCAGCGCCGAAAGCACCCCGCCCAGCACATGGTACAGGCCGCGATGGACATGGGCGCGCTCCAGCGCCCAGAGGTCGGCCACACCTTCCACCACGCAGAGCACCTCCTGCTCGCGGGAGGGGTCGGTGCAGATGCGGCAGGGGTCCTGGGTGTCGAGATTGCCGCAGATGCGGCAGGGGCGCACCGCCTCCGCCGTCTCGCGCAGCGACTGCGCCAGCGGCAGCATCAGCCCGCCCGGGTCCTGCAGCAGCTTCAGCGCGGCGCGGCGGGCGCTGCGCCGGCCCATGCCGGGGAGCCGGGCGAGCATGGCGACCAGGCGCTCGACCTGATCCGGGCCACGCACACCCGACATGCTCAGAACGGCAGCTTGAAGCCGCCCAGGCCGCCGCCCATGCCCGGGATGTTCAGCCCGGCCGTGGCCTTCTGCATTTCCTCGGCCATCATCGTCTCCACCTTCTGCTTGGCGTCGGCATGGGCGGCAACGATCAGGTCCTCCAGCACCTCGCGCTCATCGGCCGCCATCAGGCTGGGGTCGATGGCCAGGCGCTTCAGGTCGCCCTTGCCCGTCAGCGTCACCTTGACCATGCCGGCCCCGGCGGCGCCCTCGACCGTCATGGCCTCCAGCTTGGCCTGCATTTCCTGCATGCGGGCCTGCATCTGCTGGGCCTGCTTCATCATCGCGCCAAGGTTCTTCATGGGCTCTCCCCCAGGGAATCAGGTGGAATCAGGTGGAATCGGATGGGTCGAAGTCGTCGAGATCGGCCGGTTCGGCATCGGGCGGCGCGAAGTCCGGCCCGTCATCCGGCGCTTCCGGAATGGGCGGCAGGCCGTATTCGTCCAGGCTGTCGTCCCGCAGCGCCTCCACCTGGGCGCCGGGAAAGGCGAGCAGGATGGACTGCACCAGGGGATGCGCCTTGGCCATCTCCAGCCGCTCGCTGGCGACGTGGCTGCGCTGCTCGGCGATGGTCGGCTCGCCCGGCGCGTTGGACAGCGAGATGGTCCAGCGGCTGCCGGTCTGCTCCTGCAGCAGACGCGAGAGCTGGGCGGCGAGGTCGCGCGGGGCGTTCTCGGTCTGGCGCAGCTCGATGCGGCCGGGGGCGAAACCCACCAGATGCGTGTGGTGCAGCAGGTGGGCATGCAGCATCGGCGCCCGGCCGGAGGCCAGCGCCACCACCTCGCGGAAGTTGCGCGGCTGCGGCGGGGCGGCGGGAGCGGGCTCGGCGGCCATCACGGCGCCGCCGCCGGCCATGGCACGGCTGCCGCCGCCGCCGGGTGCCAGGCCGGGCTGCGCCATTCCGGGCTGCGCAAGGCTGGCGCCGCCCTCGGTCAGCCGCTTCACCAGGTCGCCCGGCGTCGGCATGTCGGCCAGATGCGCGAGGCGGATCAGCACCATCTCGGCCGCCGCGCGGCGGTCCGGCGCCTCGGCCACCTCGCTGATGCCCTTCAGCAGCACCTGCCAGGCACGGCCCAGCACGGGCACCGAAAGCTTTTCCGCCAGCGCCACGCCGCGCACCCGCTCCGCCTCGGGCAGCGCGGGGTCCTGCCGCAGGGCGGGCACGGCGCGCAGGCGGGTCAGGGTGTGGGTGAGGTCCAGCAGGTCGGCCAGCACCACGCCGGGATCGGCGCCGCGCTCATGCCCGCGGTCCATGGCGGCCAGCACGGCGGCGATGTCGCCCTGGAAGGTGGCCTCCAGCAGGTCGAAGAGCAGGCCGCGGTCCGCGAGGCCCAGCATGTCCCGCACCAGGTTGGCCTGCACGCCCTCCGGGCTGCCGGCGGCCTGGGCGATGGCCTGGTCGAGCAGGGAAAGACCGTCGCGCACCGAGCCGTCCGCCGCGCGGGCGACCATGGCCAGCGCCTCCTCGGAGGCGGGCACGGCCTCGGCCTCGGCGATGCGGGCGAAATGCGCGCGCAGCTGCTCCTGCGGCACGCGGCGCAGGTCGAAGCGCTGGCAGCGCGAGAGGATGGTGGTCGGGACCTTGCGGATCTCGGTCGTTGCGAAGAGGAATTTGACCTGGGGCGGCGGTTCCTCCAGCGTCTTCAGCAGCGCGTTGAACGCCGCTGTCGAGAGCATGTGGACCTCGTCAAGGATATAGACCTTGAAGCGCGCCCGGGCCGGGCGGTAGCGCACCGCCTCGCGCAGCTCGCGGATATTGTCCACGCCGTTGTTGGAGGCGGCGTCCAGCTCCAGCACGTCCGGGTGGCGGTCAGCCAGGATCGCCTGGCATTCCGGGCAGACGCCGCAGGGATCGGCGGTCGGGCCGCCATTCCCGTCCGGCCCGACGCAGTTCAGCGCGCGGGCGATGATGCGGGCGGTGGTGGTCTTGCCGACGCCGCGCACGCCGGTGAGCATGAAGGCATGCGCCACCCGGTTCTGCGCGAAGGCATTCCTCAAGGTCCGCACCAGCGCCTCCTGGCCGATCAGGTCGGCGAAGGTCTGCGGGCGGTACTTGCGGGCGAGGACGCGGTAGGGGGTGGCCGGCGCCTCGGCGGCGGCCGGGGCGGGCGCAGCGGCGGCCGGCGCGGGCTCCTCGCCGAACAGGCCCGGCCCCTCGGGCGGGGGCGGCTGGTCGAGGCTGTCGGGGAGCAGGTCGCTTGGCATGGCGCGCGGCGTGAATCCGGTGCTGGCCGCGGCGGGCCGTGGGGCGGGAGTTTGGAAGGCCGCCAGATGGGGGAGGCCTCCGGTGGAAGACCGGCGGAACGACCCAGACGGAAACTCGTTGCGGCTGCTTCCTTCCGGACCTGACCGGGTTGGCGAGGCGCCTGTCCGCCGCCGACCTTCCACCGCCCAATATCATGCCTGGCCCCCGCCGGAGCAAGGGGGGGGTGGCGAAACTCCCGGCCGGTTGCCGGGGCGGCCGCCGCGTGGCAGGGTCCGGGGCAGCATGCTGTCCATCCCGGCTTCCCGTCCCAACGCCTATACCGGCAGCCCCCTCGACCGCGCCTCCGGCCGGCGGGAGGATGCCGACTTCATCAACGCCGCCCTGAGCTCGCCCGAGGCGCTCTACGTGCCGGTCTGGCGCAGCCGCTCGCTGATGCGAGGTGTCGAGGAAGGCCACCCGGAGGCCGTCCTGCTCTCCCCCGCCGCCGCCGAGGCGGTGCGCATGGCCGGCGGCCCCTGGGCCTTCCTGGGCCTGTGGGACGGCCGCCCGGTCTTCGCGGTGGACTGCTCCGCCGCCGAGGACCCCCTCCCCCTGCTCCCCGAGGGCTTCGGCGGTTTCACCGATCTGCGCGCCGTGGCCGGCCTGCTGCCGCCGGGCGAGGCCAGCGTGCTGGCGCATGCCCGCGGGCTGATGCACTGGCGCGTGCGGCACCGCTTCTGCGGCGTCTGCGGCGGCGCCTGCGAGCCGCGCTCGGCCGGCAATGCCATGGCCTGCACGGTCTGCAATGCGCAGCACTTCCCGCGCACCGACCCGGCGGTGATCATGCTGGTGACGGACGGCCCTCGCGCCCTGCTCGGCCATTCCACCCGTTTCCCCAACAGCGTGATGTACTCGACGCTGGCCGGCTTCGTGGAGCCGGGCGAGAGCCTGGAGGAGGCGGTGCGGCGCGAGGTGATGGAGGAGGTCGGCGTGCAGGTCGGCGCGGTGCACTACCACTCCTCGCAGCCCTGGCCCTTCCCCGCCTCGATCATGCTCGGCTTCCATGCCGAGGCGCTCTCCGGCGAGATCAGCATCGACCCGGAGGAGCTGCGCGACGCGCGCTGGTTCACCCGCGCCGAGATCCGCGCCCCGGAGCAGCACGGCTTCGCGCTGCCGCGCCTCGACTCGATCGCGCGGCGGCTGATCGAGGACTGGCTGGAGGCCGAATGATGCGCACCCTCCCTCTCCTGGCCCTGCTGCCGCTGCTCGCCGCCTGCGCCAGGACGCCCAGCCCCATCCCGACCGACGAGCCGCTCTCGCCGGTGCAGGCGGCCTGCCGCGATGAGGCGCGGAAGGCCCAGTCCGTGGACGACTTCGCCCGGCAGCTGAACATGAACAACCCCAACAACCGGGACCGGGTGATGCACGACATGCGGGTGGCGGAGCTGCGCGCCTATCGCGACTGCCTGCGTCGCAACGGGCTCGCCTCGCCGGGCGGCGTCGAATCGCCGGGGCCACCGCGGTGAAAGGCCAGGGGGCGCTGCCCCCTGGGCCCCCGCCGGGGGGATAGTATCCCCCCGGACCCCGCCAGCAACGGCCACTGCATCGCTTCGCGCCGGAGGGCATGGCCCTCCGGCGACTGCCGGTGCCGTATGCGCTGCCGTTTGAATGTTCCTGCCATCCGGCAAGCGCGCGCCTGGAAGCCTGAGAGCAAAAAACGCAAGGCGGGGTCCGGGGTGGCACTGCCACCCCGGCGGGGATCAGGGGGCAGCGCCCCCTGCTCCGCTTTCAGCCGCCTGCGACGCCCTGTACCGTCAGCAGCACGCTGTAGATCGAGCGTGAGGCCGCCATGAACAGCCGGTTCCGGTAAAGGCCACCGAAGCAGAGATTGGCGCAGCGTTCCGGCAGGTCGATATGACCGAGCGGCTCGCCCTGCGGGCTGAACACGCGGACGCCGTCGAAGTCCGGCCCGCCCATGCCCCAGCCGCACCAGAGATTGCCCTCGGTGTCCAGGCGGAAGCCGTCCGGCGTGTCGCCCGGCTCGCCCTGCACGGCCACGCGGCGGTTCGCGATGCGCCCGTCTTCCGTCACGTCATAGGCGGCGATGCGGCGCGGCTCGGCGCGGCTCTCCACCACATAGAGGATGCGCTCGTCGGGCGAGAAGGCCAGGCCGTTGGGGCCGGCCAGTTCGTCGGTCAGCAGCGTCACGGCGCCGGTCTGGCCGTCGATGCGGTAGACGCCGTGCGGCAGCTCGGGCTCGGCCTTGTGGCCCTCGATATGGCCGGCGATGCCGAAGGGCGGGTCGGTGAACCAGACGCTGCCGTCCGACTTCACCACGACGTCGTTCGGCGAGTTCAGCCGCTTGCCGTCGTAGCGGTCGGCCAGCACGGTGATGCGGCCGTCATGCTCGGTGCGGGTGACGCGGCGGCCGCCATGCTCGCAGGTGACGAGCCGGCCCTGCCGGTCCCGCGTGTTGCCATTGGCGAAGTTGGAGGACTGGCGGAACACCGTGACCTGCCCGGTGACCTCGTCCCAGCGCAGGATGCGGTCGTTCGGGATGTCGGACCACAGCAGGGCGCGATGGTCGCCGAACCAGACCGGCCCCTCCGCCCAGCGGCAGCCGCCGGCCAGCTTCTCCACCGCCCCGTTCATCGCCCGGAAGCGGTGGAAGGAAGGATGGAAGGCGCGGAAGCGCGGGTCCGGGTAGCGCTGGCTCGGCTCCCAGGGCGTCTCGTTCTGAATCATCGGGCCTCTCTCCCTTCGGGCGGCCGCAGCCTGCCATGGGCGCCACGGCACGGCCAGGGAGGGGCAGCCGTCAATCGGCGCTCAGGGATTGCGCTGTCCGGGCTTTTTCTGCGCCGGCGGATCGCCGGTCCATTCGTCGGTGATCAGCGCCTGGGCCTCGCTGATCCGGTCCTGCTCGCGCCCGGAGGGGGGTTTCGGGATGTAGCCCTCCGAGGCCTTTTCGGCGGGGTAGCGGGCCTTCGGACCTTCCGGCGGCTTGGCGGTCATGCGGGGCCTCCCTTCTGCTCTGCCTGGAACACCCGTCCTGAACGCCGAAGCGGCGGCGCCGTTCCATCGCGGCGGCGGCGTGGCGTCTCAGTCCTGGCGCCGCCGCAGTCTTTCCCAGCCCGCCAGGAGGGCGTCGTAGGGGAGCGCCAGCCCCTCACGCGCCCGCCACCACCAGCGCTCGCGCCAGTCATGGGCGGCCTCGGGCGGCGGTGCGGCGTGGGCCGGCACGCCGAAGGTGCGCAGCAGCATCACGCAGCGCAGCAGATGATAGCCGCTGCTGACGGCAAAGACCGGCCCCTCATGGCCTTGCAGCATCCGGGCGCAGGCGCGGGCGGAGCTGAGCGTGTCAGTGGCGGTGAGCTCCGGCCGGATGGCGGGGCCGGGCACGCCGAGATCCTGCAGCAGCCGCGCCATCACCTCGGCCTCGGGCGGGCCGTTGCGGCCCTGCCCGCCGGTCGGGATGTAGAGGGGGTCCTGCAGCGTGGCGCCGAAGGCGGCGGCGGCCATCACCCGGCGGCGCATGGTCAGGCTGGGGCCGCCATCGGCCCGCACCGCCGCGCCGAAGATGACAATGGCCGGCCTGCTCATCGGGGGTGGCTCATCCGGGCGGGGCCGCCAGCAGGAGCCGGTTCAGCGGCTCCATCGCGCCGCGCAGGGCGGCCAGGTCGCGGGCATAGGCCTCGCGGGAGATGCCGCGCCCCGCCAGCACGCCGCCGATCTCGCCAAGGCTGCGCCGCCCGTCCACCTGCGCCAGGATGGCCGCCGCCAGGCGCGGCACCGGCACGCCGACGCGCAGCCCGTCGAAGGTGACGCGCAGCACGCCGTCCGCGGGCAGGCCCCTGGCCAGAGCCGGGCCATCCAGCTCGCGCAGAACGGGGATGGCGGCGGGGTTCTCCCAGTCCGGCAGCGGTGCCGGGTCGCGCGTGCAGTAGGCGATGTGGATGCCCATGTTGCCGGTGATGGCCTCGGCGAGCGCCGCGCGCGCCACCGGGTCCAGCCGCGCGGTACGGGCGCGCAGCTTCGGGTCGTTCAGGTAGCGGTCGGGGTCGTAGCGCAGCGGCTCGACGAAGCAGCGGAGCGTAAGCCCTGCCCCCTCGATCAGCCGCGCCAGGGCGGGCACGGTGAAGGCGGCGTCCCGCGGGTTCAGCAGCAGGTCGTAGAGGCCGGCGTCGCCGCCGTCGAGATGGTCGGTGATCCAGGGATTGCGGCGCAGCCAGGCGGTCTCGGGCGCCTGCTTCCAGAGGCGCTTCGCGGCCTCCACGCGCTCGGGCGGCGGCTCGGAATCGGGGGCGAGCAGGCGCAGCGCGTCCTGCAGCATGTAGACGCCGGTGCGGCCATGCGGGGCATAGACCATCAGCCCAAGGCCGCCGCCCGGCGCCAGCGCCCCCGCCAGCGCCGCCAGCCCCGCCGCCGGGTCGGGCAGGTGGTGCAGCACGCCGCAGCAATCGATGTAGTCGAATTCGCCCAGCCCGAGTTCCGGCAGGTCCAGCAGCGAGCCGCCGACGAAGCGGATGTTGGTCAGGCCGCGCGCCCTGGCCCGCGCCTCCGCCACCTCCCGCGCGGCGGCCGAGCGATCGAGCCAGACCACCTCGCCAGGGCGCCCGGCCCAGGCCATCTGCTGGGCCAGCATCATGGTGCCGTCGCCACTGCCGCCGCCGGCCATCAGCGCGCGCAGGGGCTGGCTCGCCGGGCGGCGGGCGCCGAAGATCCAATGGTCGATCTCGCGCAGGTGGCTGGGGCTGCCGACGATCAGCCGCTTCGCCTCCTCGCGCGGGTCGCGCTGCGGGTAGGGATAGGCTTCGTACTGCGCGGCGAGGCGGGCATCGGTGGCGTCCATGGCCCGCTGGGATAGGCGATGCGCGGCGGGTGCGCCAGCGGGCTTCCCGCCGGGGCCCGGCCCCCCCATCTCCGGTCCATGCCGCCGATTTCCACCCTTTCCCGCATCGTCCTCGTGTTGCTGGCGGTGAGCGCGCTGGTGCGCATCGCCCTCTACGCCTTTGAGTGACGCGGCCAGGGAGGGCGCCGCCCTCCCTGGACCCTCCCGCCGGGGTGGTTGAACCACCCCGGACCCCGGCATTCGTTCCTTGCCCCCCGGCGCGAGGCGACGCAGCGGCCGTTCCTGGCGGGGTCCGGGGGGACACTGTCCCCCCGGCGGAGGATCCAAGGAGGCAGCGCCTCCTTGGCCCCGCTCAGCCGGCAAGCGGATCATGCCCCCTCGTTCATCAGCGGCCTCCGCCAGCGGGTGTCGCTGACATCGGCCGTTGCGCCATGTGCCGGTGGACGTAACCGACGACCTTGAGCATGTCGGCCCAGCCTGCCTCGGTCAGCCCGGCCTGCCGGAGGGCTCTGACCGCCAAATGCGCGCCCATGTGGTGGCCGACGGCTTCATGCTGCTTCGGGCCGGCCACCTTCTCTCCACCGGGCGCCATGCCGGCCGAGCGGCTTTCTCCGCTCTTCACCCATTGGCGCGGCTTCGCCGGCGGCCTGTTCACCACCCGGCGGAACCCGGCGGATCGCCCTGCGGTCCTTCGCCGCCCCCGTCATGCCGCACGCCCCAGCGCCCTGGCCAGTTCGCCCTTGTTCATGCGGGAGCGGCCGGGAATGTCGCGCCGCCGCGCCTCGGCCAGCAGCGCCGCCTTGGTGGTGCTTTCCACATCGGCGGTGCGGCGGGCGGTGGCAGTCTTGCGCGCCACCTCCTCCGGCTGGGCACTGGACTGACGGCCCTTGCGGCTGTCGGCGCGCTTCTTGGCGGTCGTGCGGCGGTACTCCTCGCCGGAGAGCGATTCGCGCGCCTTGCGCGGCAGGTAACGCTCGCCGGTCGTGCCGCTCCTGCGGCCGGACTTGGTGCCCCAGTCCTCGCGCTGCCACTGCTCCAGATGATTGTCGGCCGACTTGGGGCCGCGATAGCCGCCGCCTTCCGCCTTGTACTCGCTGACCGCGAGCTGCGCCTTGCGGGCCGACCACTGGCCGGGCTTGCCGCCCCTGGCCCCGTGCGTGACCTTGCGCTTCACCTTCTCCCAGAGCCTTGGATCGGTCTTCTCCGCCGTTCCGGCCATTTCGCCATCTCCGCTGCGCCACCTGCAACGTGAGGGACAACGGGCCAGTTGCCCCGACTCCTCAGCCCACTCCCTCAGCCGAGTCGCAGGACCGGGCGAAAGGCGTTCAGCGTCTCGAAGGCGCAGAGGCTGGGCGCGGGGAAGCGCAGCACGGGGTACCGGATGGCGAAGGCCTCGCCGAGGCGGCGCTGTGCCGCCGTCAAGCCGGCCGCCTCGGGCGGGTCCAGCCAGGCAAGGGAGTAGTTCAACGTGAGATGGAAGGCGTAGCGGCCATGGCTCGCGCGCCTCAGGCCGAGTCTCCGCGCCAGCGCCTGCCGCAGGGCGGCGAGCCGCTGCGCGGTGGCGACATCCTGCGGCTCCAGCCACAGCACCGTGCCGCCGCCGGAGGTCGGGCCGAGCGCGGTCGGGCGCATGGTGAAGCCGCCGGGCACGTGGAACCCGTTCAAGCAATCGGCAAAGTGCCGCGTCACTCCGGGGACGGAGGCATCGAGCGGCAGGCCGGCGGGCCAGTCCTGCGGGTGGCGCGCGCGGTCGTGCACGCCGTTGAACACCGTCATGTGAAAGCTGGCGGGGTCCAGCGCGACGAGCTTTGTGCCCCAGCCCGGCGCCGCGGCCAGTTCGGCGGCGATCGCTGCCAGCGCGGCATGCTCCGGCGCCTCCGGCGGCAGGGGGCAGAGCACCGTGTTCCCCGCAAAGGGCAGCGCCGTACCGTCCGGGGCGAACTTCACCCCGGGCACGGGATGCGGCTGGCCCGGCCTCCCGGTCAGGCGGGCGATGGCGGTATCGGGCGGCATGCGGGTCCTGCGGCGGTCATGGAGCGCATCAGCAGGCATCCGCGCGCCGCTGAAAAGGGGCTGCCTTGGCAGCCGCCACGCCCGGCGCCACCCTGCGGCGGAGGAACGGGAGGAGATGACCATGCAGGTTGGCGTCATCGGCTTGGGCAGCATGGGGATGGGCGCGGCGCTGTCGCTGCTGCGGGCCGGGCTCGCGGTGACGGGCTGCGACCCCCGCCCGGCGGCACGCGACGAGTTCGTCGCCGCCGGTGGCGCGGCGGTGGCCAGCGCCGCCGAACTGCCGCAGGGCACCGAGGCCCTGGTGGTGCTGGTGGTGAATGCCGCGCAGACCGAGGCGGCGCTGTTCGGCCCCGAGGGCGCCCTGCCCCGCCTGGCGCGGGGCGCGGTGGTGCTCTCCTGCGCCACCATGGCGCCGGACGCGGCCCGCCGCATCGCGGCGCGGCTGGAAGAGGCCGGCATGCTGCCGCTCGACGCGCCTGTCTCGGGCGGGGCGGCCAAGGCGCGCGAGGGCGCGATGACCGTGATGGCCGCCGGCGGCGCGGCGGCCTTCGGCAAGGCGGCACCCGTGCTGGACGCCATTGCCATCAAGGTCTGGCGGCTCGGCGAGGCGCCAGGACTAGGCGCCACGGTGAAGGTGGTGCACCAGCTCCTCGCCGGGGTGCATATCGCCGTGGCGGCGGAGGCCATGGCGCTTGGCATCCGCGCCGGGGCGGACCCGAAGACGCTCTACGACGTCGTCACCTCGGCCGCGGGCAACTCCTGGATGTTCGAGAACCGTATGGCACGGGTGCTGACGGGCGACGACGCGCCGCGCTCGGCGGTGGACATCTTCGTGAAGGACCTGGGGCTGGTGACGGAAATGGCCCGCTCGCTGGGCTTCCCGGTGCCGCTGGCAGCGCAGGCGCAGCAACTCTTCACGGCGGCGCATGCCATGGGGCAGGGGCAGAAGGATGACGGCTTCGTCATTCGCGTCTGGCAGGCACTCGCCGGCATCGCGCTGCCTGGGGACAGCAAGGCGCCGGCAGAAGGCAAGGCATAAGAAAAGGCCGGGAGAATCGCTTCCCCCGGCCCGCTCGCCCAGCCGTTTCCGGGCGCGCCTGCGGCGGCGCCCGGGGCGGCTCAGCTCTCTTCCTCGCGGTCGGTCTCGACCTCGATGTCGGCGTCGATGTCGTCCTCGGCGTCCTCAAGGTCCTCGGCGTCGTCGAGCGCCTCGTCGGTGTCCACGTCCTCCAGGTCGACCTCGTCGGAGTCGGCCTCGGGGGCGGGGCGCTTCTTGACCTTTTCCTCCACCGGCGCGGCGGCGCGGCGCAGGCGGGGCTGCTCGGCCGGCTGCTCGGTGCCGCATTTCGGGCACACGGCAGGCTGGCGCCCCAGATCGTAGAACTTGGCGCCGCAGGCGACGCAGGTGCGTTTCAGACCCAGATCGGGCTTGGCCATCAGCGTGAGTATCCCGGGAAAAAGGGGCCAGGCGCGGGCCGGCCGCGAAACAGGGGCGCGCATTGCCACGCCCCCAGGCTCCGTGTCAAACCCTCGCCTCGTGGGACACGAATCGAATGCCAGGCCGCTGCGTGCCGCCAGGCCGCAGAAAGGCCTCTCCGGCCGCCTCACCGTCGCCGGCGACAAGTCGATCAGCCATCGGGCGCTGATGTTCGGCGCCCTCGCGGTCGGCCGCACGGAAATCACCGGACTGCTGGAGGGCGAGGACGTGCTGCGCACCGCCGCCGCCATGCGCGCCCTGGGCGCCACGGTGGAGCGGCTGGCGCCCGGGCACTGGCAGGTGGCGGGGCGCGGCGTCGGCGGCCTCACCGAGCCCGAGGACGTGCTGGACATGGGCAATTCCGGCACCGCCGCGCGGCTGATCTGCGGGCTGATCGCCGGCCACCCGATCTTCGCCGTGCTGACCGGCGACGCCTCCCTGCGCAAGCGGCCGATGAAGCGCGTGACCGACCCGCTCGCCGCCTCCGGCGCCCGCTTCACGAGCCGCCAGGGCGGCCGGCTGCCGCTGGCCATCGAGGGCGCGGCCGAGCCGCTGCCGCTGGACTACACCCTGCCGATGGCCTCGGCCCAGGTGAAGTCGGCGGTGCTGCTGGCGGGACTCGGGGCGCGCGGCGTGACCCGCGTGGTCGAGCCGGAGGCGAGTCGCGACCACACCGAGAACATGCTGCGCCATTTCGGCGCCACCGTGCGGGTCGCGCCGCAGGGGCAGGGCCGCGTGATTGAGCTGGAGGGCCAGCCGGAGCTGGTGGCGGCGCCGGTGGCGGTGCCGGGCGATCCCTCCTCCGCCGCCTTTCCCCTGGTGGCGGCGCTGCTGGTGCCGGGCTCCGAGGTGACGGTGGAAAGCGTCGGACTGAACCCGCTGCGCACCGGCCTGTTCACCACGCTGCGCGAGATGGGCGCCGACCTCACGGTCAGCGACGCGCGCACCGAGGGCGGCGAGCCGATGGGCGACCTCACCGCCCGCCACGGCGCCCTGCGCGCGGTGGACGTGCCGGCCGGGCGCGTGCCCTCCATGGTGGACGAATACCCGATCCTGGCCGTGGCGGCCGCCTGCGCCGCCGGCGTCAGCCGCTTCCGTGGCCTGGCCGAGCTGCGGGTGAAGGAGAGCGACCGCGTTGCCGCCACCGCCGCCCTGCTCGCCGTCAACGGGGTGATGGTGGAGATCGAGGGCGATGACATGCTGGTGCACGGCACCGGCGCCCCGCCGGCGGGCGGCGGCCATGTCGTCACCCATATGGACCACCGCATCGCCATGAGCGCGCTGGTGCTCGGGCTGGCGACCCAGGCGCCGGTGACGGTGGACGATGCCAGCTTCATCGACACCTCCTTCCCCGGCTTCGCCGACCTCATCAACCGTGCCGCGGGCGGCGACGCCCTGCAGCGCCTGAACCGCCCGGGCAAGCCGTGAGCATGTCGCCGGAGGTCACCATCCGGAGCCTAGCCGGCATGGTCATCGCCGTGGACGGACCGGCGGCGGCCGGCAAGGGCACGCTGGCGCGCCGCCTCGCCGCCGAGCTGGGCCTGCCCTATCTCGACACCGGCCTGCTCTACCGCGCGACCGGCCGCCGGCTGCTGGACGCCGGCGCCGATCCGCGCGACCCCGTCGCCGCCGAGGCCGCCGCCCGCGCCCTGGCGCCGGCCGACCTGGAGCGCCCGGACCTGCGCGGCCCGGAGGCGGACAGGGCCGCGAGCGCCGTCGCCGCCATCCCCGCCGTGCGCGCCGCGCTTCTGGACTGGCAGCGCGACTTCGGCCGCACGCATGGCGCGGTGCTGGATGGACGGGACATCGGCACGGTGGTCTTCCCCGAGGCGCCGGTAAAGCTGTTCGTCACCGCCAAGGATGAGGAGCGCGCCCGTCGCCGCTGGCTGGAGCTGCAGGGGCGTGGCGTCACGGCCGAGCTGCCGGCGGTGCTGGCCGATCTCCGCGCGCGGGACGCGCAGGATGCCAGCCGCGCCACGGCACCGCTGAAGCCGGCGGCGGACGCGCTGCTGCTGGATACCACGACACTGGATGCCGAAGCCGCCTTCCGGACCGCCCGCGCCCTGGTGGCGGAGCGCCTCGGCCTCTGAACGGCACGCCCGGCGAGGGCAGAGCCGGGGGAGAATGAATTCTCCCCCGGAACCCCCTCTTCTTCTTTTCTGTCAGTTTTTCCAGCACTGCCGGAGAGCACGCAGGCCGGGGCCTCAGGCCCCCAGGCTTTCCTCGCCCCTTCTTCAGGGGAACAGGCCTCCCCTCGCCCGCCCCTCCGCGACGGTGAAACGTTGCGCTCCTGTCCGATTCCCCTTGACGCCAGGGGCCGGACTGGCCTAGGCGAGCCCTAAACCCTGTCACCGGCTGGTGCCGGGGCGTCCGGATCTCTGCGAAGCGCTGTACAGGCGCCCGCACCCGCCGGACCGGGAAGGGCGGACCGGAACACCGCTTATCGCAATAGGGCCGAACGGCGCCGCCTGCAGGCAGGCGCCCGGCTAAGCCGTGCTCGCGCAGGCGGGGGCGCATGAATCCTTCCGGGGCCTCCCGGGTGGATCAGGAACACACTGCTACATGGCACATGCCGACAGCCTTTCCACGACCCCGGCCGGTGGTGAGGACTTCGCCGCCCTGCTCGACGCCACGCTCGGCGCCGACACTGGCTTCGCCGGCTCGGTCGTCACCGGCAAGGTGGTCCGGATCGACGACGATTTCGCGGTCGTGGATGTCGGGCTGAAGAGCGAGGGGCGCGTACCCCTCAAGGAATTCGCGCCGCAGGGCCAGAAGCCCGAGGTGAAGGCCGGCGACACCGTCGAGCTGTTCGTCGAGCGCTACGAGGACAAGGACGGCTCCATCGTCCTGTCCCGCGAGAAGGCGCGCCGCGAGGAAGCCTGGACCAACCTGGAGAAGGCCTTCAACGCGCAGCAGCGCGTCAACGGCGTCATCTTCGGGCGCGTGAAGGGTGGCTTCACCGTCGATCTCGGCGGCGCCGTGGCCTTCCTCCCTGGCTCCCAGGTGGATATCCGCCCGGTGCGCGACGTCGGGCCGCTGATGGGCTCGCCGCAGCCCTTCCAGATCCTGAAGATGGACCGCGCCCGCGGCAACATCGTCGTCAGCCGCCGCGCGGTGCTGGAAGAGACCCGCGCCGAGCAGCGCAGCGAACTGATCCAGGGCCTCAAGGAAGGCATGATCCTGGACGGCGTGGTGAAGAACATCACCGACTACGGCGCCTTCGTGGATCTGGGCGGCGTGGACGGCCTGCTGCACGTCACCGACATCGCCTGGCGCCGCATCAACCACCCCTCCGAGGCCCTGACCATCGGTCAGCAGGTCCGCGTGCAGGTCATCCGCTTCAACCCCGAGACGCAGCGCATCTCGCTGGGCATGAAGCAGCTGATGTCCGACCCGTGGGAGGGTGTGTCGATCAAGTACCCGGTCGGCGCCAAGTTCTCCGGCCGCGTGACCAACATCACCGACTACGGCGCCTTCGTGGAGCTGGAGCCGGGCGTCGAGGGCCTGGTCCACGTCTCCGAGATGAGCTGGACCAAGAAGAACGTCCATCCGGGCAAGATCGTCGCCACCTCGCAGGAGGTCGACGTGATGATCCTGGACGTGGACGAGCCGAAGCGCCGCATCAGCCTCGGCCTCAAGCAGGCCCAGGGCAATCCCTGGGAGCTGTTCCTCGAGGCGCATGGCCCCGGCTCCATCGTCGAGGGCGAGATCCGCAACATCACCGAGTTCGGTCTGTTCGTGGGTCTGGCTCCCGAGATCGACGGCATGGTGCACATGTCCGACCTTTCCTGGGACGTCCCTGGCGAGCAGGCCATGGCCGACTACAAGAAGGGCGACATCGTCAAGGCGAAGGTGCTGGATGTTGACGTCGAGAAGGAGCGTATCTCCCTCGGCATCAAGCAGCTCCAGGCCGATCCGGCCGCCGAGGTGCTGGACCGCGTCCGCAAGGGTGACGTCGTCACCTGCATCGTGACCAAGGTCGAGCAGAACGGCATCGAGGTGAAGGTCGAGGAGGTGCTCACCGGCTTCATCCGCCGCGCCGAGCTGGCCCGCGACCGTGGCGACCAGCGCCCCGACAAGTTCGCCATCGGCGAGAAGGTCGATGCGAAGGTCACCGCCGTGGACCGCGCCGCCCGCCGCCTGGCCCTGACCATCAAGGGCAAGGAAGTGGAGGAGGAGCGCGAGGCGATGAAGGAGTACGGCACCACCGACTCCGGCGCCTCCCTGGGCGACATCCTCGGCGCGGCGATCCGCCGCCGCAACCAGATGGCGGGCGACGAGTAATCGTCCCCTCCCCTCTGGAGGAACTGCAGCGCCCCGGGTGGTCCGCCACCCGGGGCGTTTGCGTCTCGGGGGCGCCGGCAAGCCTTGACCGGGCGGCCCGCCCACCGCCATTGATGCGCGCAGCATGAGCGCTCCCCTGGAACATGATCTGCTGGTCGATCGCCGCCGCCTCAAGCGCCGCCTGCTGGGCTGGCGCGTGGCGGCTGTGCTGCTGGCGGCGGCGGCGCTGTTCGCCGTGTTCGGCACGCGGCTGGAGACGCGGGAGCACCTGGTGCGCTTCAGCGTCGAAGGCACCATCGGCGACGACCACCGCATCACCGAGGCGATCGCCAAGGCCGCGCGCGACCCGTCGGTGCGCGGCATGATCCTCTCCATCGACAGTCCCGGCGGCACGGTGGCCGGCGGCGAGGGGCTGCACGCCGCGCTCGGCCGTTTCCGCGAGCGCAAGCCGCTGGTGGCGGTGATGCGCGGCACCGCCGCCTCCGCCGCCTACATGATCGCCCTGCCGGCGGAGCGGATTTTCGCCCGCGAATCCACCGTCACCGGCTCGATCGGCGTGATCCTGCAGTCCTTCAACGTCAGCGGGCTGCTGGATATGCTGGGCGTCCAGCCGGAGATGCTGACCTCCGGGCCGCTGAAGGGCGTGCCCAGCCCCTTCCGCCCGCTCACGCCCGAGGGGCGGGCGGCGCTGGAGACGGTGCTGCGCGACCTGCACGGGCAGTTCGTCAGCATGGTGGCGGCAGGCCGCAGCCTGCCGCGCGAGCAGGTGGAGATGCTGGCGGATGGCCGCATCTACACCGGGAAGCAGGCGCTGGACCTGAAGCTGGTGGATGCCATCGGCGGGGAGCCGGAGGCGCGCACTTGGCTGGCCGGCGCGCATGACATCCCCGCCGACCTGCGCGTGCGGGATCTGGACCCGCGGGACACGGTGGAGCGCGCGCTGGGCGTCTCCGTGCATATGCTGATGAAAAGCCTGATTTCAGAATGGCTTGCAATTGACGGCCCGCAGGCTGTTTGGCAGCTTCCGCGATGAAGGGCCGCAAGCGCGCTTGCGGCCTGGCGGCGGGGTGGCAATCTTCCGGCCGGGGTTCCGGCGCAGGGCAGGAGGCAGGCGGGCCATGACCAAATCCGAACTGATCGCGCAGCTGGCCGCGGCCAACCCGCACCTGCGCCAGCCTGACGTGGAGCTGATCGTCAGCACCATCTTCGACGAGATCACCGCCGCCCTGTCACGCGGGGACCGGGTGGAGCTGCGCGGCTTCGGCGCCTTCTCCGCCAAGCAGCGCGACCCGCGCACCGGCCGCAACCCGCGCACCGGCGAGTCCGTGCCGGTCGCCGGCAAGTCCGTTCCCTATTTCAAGCCCGGCAAGGAACTGCGCGAGCGCGTCAATGGCGGCCCGCTGCAGGCGCCGAAGCGCAGCCCCCGCACCACGGTGACCACTCCATGACCATCATCGGCCTCCTGCTCACCGCCCTGCTGCTGCTGGTGCTGGTGCTCTTCGCCATCTCCAACGCCGCCCCGGTCGCGCTGCAGCTCTGGCCTTTCGACGTGAGCTGGGAGGTGCCGCTGGCCGGCGCGGTGCTGGGTGCCGCGGCGCTCGCCTTCCTGCTCGGCGCGCTGCTGGCCTGGGGCAGCGCCCTGCATTACCGCCGCCGCGCCCGCAAGATGCAGCGCGCCGCGCAGCTGCTGGAGGCCGAGCTGGCCGAAATCCGGGCGCAGCAGGACGCCGCCAACCCGGTTCCCTCCACCGCGCCGGCCGCCTCCACGGCCCTGGCCCCGACCCACTGAGATGCGCGGGAAGCCCAACAGCACCGGGCTGATCACCGCGCTCGACACGCCCGATGCCGCCCGCGCCGAGGCCTGGGCGCGCGCCGTCGCGCCGCATGTCGGGCTGGTGAAGGTGGGGCTGGAGCTGTTCTGCGCCGCCGGCCCGGCGGTGGTGGCGCGCATCGCCGCGCACCGCCCGGTCTTCCTGGACCTGAAGTTCCACGACATCCCGAACACCGTGGCCGGCGCCGTGCGCTCGGTCTGCGCCACCCGCCCGGCGATGCTGACCCTGCATGGCGGCGGCGGCGGCGCCATGATCGAGGCCGCCCGCCGCGCCGCCGAGGACAGCCTGGGCGAGGCGCGCCCCGCCATCCTGGCGGTGACGGTGCTGACCAGCTTCACCGCCGCTGGTCTGGCCGAGACCGGCGTCATCGGCGGCCCGACGCAGCACGTGCTGCGGCTGGCGCGGCTGGCGCTGGAGGCCGGGGCGGACGGGCTGGTCTGCTCTCCCCAGGAGATCTCCCGGCTGCGCGACGCCTTCGGCGAGGCGCCGCTGCTGGTGGTGCCCGGCGTGCGCCCGGCCGGCAGCGACAAGGGCGACCAGGCGCGCGTCGCCGCGCCCGAGGAGGCTGCCGCCGCCGGGGCGGACTGGCTGGTGGTCGGCCGCCCGATCACCGCGGCGCCCGACCCGGCCGCCGCCGCCGCCGCCATCGCCGCCAGCTTGCCGCGCTGATGTCCGGCTCCCTCCCAAAGGTGCAGGTCAAGATCTGCGGTATCAACGACGCGGCGGCCTATGACGCGGCCTGCCGCGCCGGGGCCGACTGGGTGGGCTTCGTCTTCTATCCCCCCTCCCCGCGTGCGGTGACGCCCGAGCAGGCCGGCGAGTTGGCGGCGCGCGGCAGCACCGGGCGCCGCCCGCTCTGCGCCGGCCTGTTCGTGGACGCGACGGATGCCGAGATCGGTGCGGTGCTGGAGGCCGCGCCCCTGAGCCTGCTGCAACTGCACGGCACCGAGAGCCCGGAGCGCTGCGCCGCCATCCGCGCGCGCTTCGGCCTGCCGGTGATGAAGGCGCTGGGCATCGCCACGCCGGAGGACCTCGGGCTGCTGGAGGCCTATGCGCCGTCGGTGGACCGCTTCCTGCTGGACGCCAAGCCGCCGCGCGGCGCCACCCTGCCGGGCGGCAATGCCGCCAGCTTCGACTGGTCCCTGCTGGCCGGCCACCCGATCCCCCGCCCCTGGATGCTGGCGGGCGGGCTGACGCCGGTCAACGTGGCCTCTGCCATCCGTGCCACGGGCGCGCCGGCGGTGGATGTCTCCTCCGGCGTCGAGCGCATGCGCGGCGTGAAGGATCCGGTGCTGATCGCCGCCTTCGTCGCGGCCGCGCACGCGGAGCAGGATTAGAAAGGCCGGGGGAATGAATTCCCCCAGACCCCCTTCTTTTTTCTTCGGGTCTCCCGCGCGGGTGGCCAGCACACGCCAGAATCGACAAAAGAAAGAAGGGGGTTCGGGGGAATTCATTCCCCCGACCTTTCCCCTCCCCCCAATGGCGCCTCTATCCCCATATGGCAGGGCGCGCTAACACTCGGCGCAGCTTGGAGGGACGCGTGAACCAGCCTCTGCCCAATTCCCTGCGCCAGGGCCCCGACGGACGGGGTCGTTTCGGTCAGTTCGGCGGCCGCTATGTCGCCGAGACGCTGATGCCGGTCATTCAGGAGGTCGAGCAGGCCTACAATGCCGCGCGGCAGGACCCGGCCTTCATGACGGAATGGCGGCGGCTGCTGAAGGACTATGTCGGCCGCCCCAGCCCGCTCTGGCTCTGCGAGCGGCTGACGGAGCACCTCGGCGGCGCGAAGGTCTACTTCAAGCGCGAGGAGCTGAACCACACCGGCGCGCACAAGATCAATGCCGTGCTCGGCCAGATCCTGCTGGCCAGGCGGATGGGCAAGCCGCGCATCATTGCCGAGACCGGCGCCGGGCAGCACGGTGTCGCCACCGCCACCGCCTGTGCGCTGTTCGGCCTGAAGTGCATCGTCTACATGGGCGCCACCGACGTCGAGCGGCAGCAGCCCAACGTCTTCCGCATGAAGCTGCTGGGGGCGGAGGTCATCCCCGTCACGTCAGGCGCCGGCACGCTGAAGGACGCGATGAACGAGGCGATGCGTGACTGGGTCGCCAATGTCTCGGACACCTACTACTGCATCGGCACCGTCGCCGGCCCCGCCCCCTTCCCGCAGATGGTGCGCGACTTCCAGTGCGTGATCGGCGAGGAGACGAAGCAGCAGATCCTGGCCGCCGAGGGGCGCCTGCCGGACGCGCTGGTCTGCGCCGTGGGCGGCGGTTCCTCCGCCATGGGGCTGTTCCACCCCTTCCTCGATGACGCCGAGGTCCAGATCATCGGGGTCGAGGCCGCCGGGCGCGGCATGGAGACGGGCGAGCATGCCGCCGCCATCGGTGGCGGGCGCCCGGGCGTGCTGCACGGCAACAAGACCTACCTGCTGCAGAACGGCGACGGCCAGATCCAGGAGGCGCACTCGATCTCGGCCGGGCTGGACTATCCCGGCATCGGGCCGGAGCACTCCTGGCTGCACGAGATCGGCCGCGTGCAATACGTGGCGGTGACGGACCAGGAGGCGCTGGAGGCCTTCCAGCTCTGCTCACGGCTGGAGGGCATCATCCCCGCGCTGGAGTCGGCGCACGGGCTGGCCTACGTCATGAAGCTCGCGCCGACCATGGCCAAGGACAAGATCATCGTCCTCAACCTGTCCGGCCGCGGCGACAAGGACATCTTCACCGTCGCCAAGCACCTGGGAGAGTCGCTGTGAGCCGCATCGCCGCCCGCTTCGCGCAGCTCAAGGCGGAAGGCCGCGGCGCGCTGATGCCCTTCCTGGAGGCCTACGACCCCGATCCCGCGACCTCCATGGCGCTGCTGCGCGGCCTGCCCGGCGCGGGGGCGGACCTGATCGAGATTGGCGTGCCCTTCACCGACCCGATGGCCGACGGACCGACCGTGCAGCGCGCCGGGCAACGCGCGCTGAAGGCTGGCGGCAGCCTGGCCGGGGCGCTCGCCATGGTGCGCGACTTCCGCCGCGAGGACGACGAGACGCCGGTGGTGCTGATGGGCTATCTGAACCCCATCCTCTCCTACGGCGTCGAGAGCTTCTGCACCGAGGCGGCCGATTCCGGCGTGGATGGGCTGATCGTCGTGGACATGCCGCCGGAGGAGGCCGACGAGCTGGCCGGGCCGGCACGCGAGCAGGGATTGGACCTGATCCGCCTCGTCGCCCCCACCACCCATGACGAGCGGCTGCCCAAGGTGCTCGAAGGCACCAGCGGCTTCATCTACTACGTGGCCATCACCGGCATCACCGGGACGCGCAGCGCCACCCAGGAGGCACTGGCCGCGGCCATTCCGCGCCTGCGCCGGTACACCGACCTGCCGATCGCCATCGGCTTCGGCGTGCGCACGCCGCAACAGGCCGCCGAGGCGGTGCAGGTGGCGGATGGCGCGGTGGTCGCCTCGGCGCTGATCGAGACCCTCGCCGCCAGCCTGGACGAGAAGGGCCGCGCCCGGCCGGACACGCTGCGCAAGGTGCTGGACCAGGTTCGCGGCCTCGCCGAGGCAGTGCGCGGAGCGCGCGTTTCCGCCTGAAGGCCGGAGTTCCCCCGAGCCCCGCGGGGAACCTGAAGAAAAAAGAAGGGAGTCTGGGGGAATTCATTCCCCCAGCCTTGGGCAGGGCAACTTCTCCGCACCGCGCCGGGTTCAGCCGGCACGCAACGGAGGAAAAGCCTGCATGAGTCGCTGGCAATGGCTGTGGCGGCGGCTGACACATCGCCTGTGGTTCCGCGCCGCGCTGTTCACGCTGCTCGCGGTGGCCACCGCCCTGGTGGCCTCGGTCGCCGAACCCTTCATCCCCTACAAGATCACCGTCACCATCGGCGCCCAGGCGGTGGACAACATCCTCGGCATCCTGGCTTCCAGCATGCTGGCGGTGACCACCTTCTCCCTCACCACCATGGTCTCGGCCTATGCTGCTGCCACCAGCAACGCCACCCCGCGCGCCACCCGCCTGGTGATCGAGGACCGGACGGCGCAGAACGCCATCGCCACCTTCCTCGGCAGCTTCCTGTTCAGCGTCGCCGGCATCGTCGCGCTCAGCACGGGCATCTACGGCGAGAACGGGCGGGTCATCCTGTTCGTCGTCACCATCCTGGTGATCATCTGGATCGTCGTCACCCTGCTCCGCTGGATCGAGCGCCTCTCCGGACTCGGGCGTGTCGAGGAAACGACCGCCCGCGTCGAAGCGGCCACGCGCGAGGCACTGCAGCAGTGGGTTGAGCGGCCCTATCTGGGCGCCCGCCCGCCCGTGCCGGAGCCGGAGGGCGCTCCGCAGATCTTTCCGGAGGAGCGGGGCTACCTGCAGCATGCCGATCTCGGCCGGCTCTCCACCCTGGGCGAGGAGATGGGCCAAGCGGTCCACCTGCTGGTGCTCCCCGGCGCCTATCTGCACCCGCACCGCCCCCTGCTCTGGCTGGCGCGCCCCTGCGATGACGAGATGGCCGCCCGCCTGCGCGCCGCCTTCACGCTCGGCAGCAGCCGCTCCTACGACCAGGACCCGCGCTTCGGGCTGATCGTGCTGTCGGAAATCGCCTCCCGCGCTCTTTCGTCGGCGGTGAATGATCCGGGCACAGCGATCGGCGTGCTCACCGGCGGCGGCAAGCTGCTTGCCGAATGGGCCGAGGCGCAGGCGCAGCACCAGTCGGAGAACCCATTGCCGCATGTGCATGCGCCCGGCCTCTCGGCCGAGGAGATGTTCGACGACTTCTTCCATCCCATCGCCCGCGACGGGGCGGGGATGCTGGAGGTCGGTATCCGGCTGCAGAAGACGCTCCGGATGCTGGCGCCGCTTGGCGGCTTCCGGTTCATCGCGCGGCGGCATTCGCAGGAGGCGCTGGAGCGTGCGGAGCAGGCGCTCGGCATGTCTTCGGAGCGCCAGATCCTGCGCGAGCTGGCGCTCACGGAGCGGCAGGACCTCTCCTGAACTGACAAAAAGAAGATGGGGGCCGGGGGAATTCCTTCCCCCGGACTTTTTTACTCTGCCGGCACGTTGCTCCGCAGCTCGGCCAGCCAGGCATTGGCATTGCCATCGGAAGGCGCACGCCAGTCGCCGCGTGGCGAGAGGGAGCCGCCCGCCACCACCTTCGGCCCGTTCGGCAGGGCCGAGCGCTTGAACTGGGCAAAGCCGAAGAAGCGCTGCAGGAACACCTCCAGCCAGCGCCGGATGGTCGGCAGGTCGTAGGCGTTGCGGCTGGCCTCCGGGAAGCCGGGCGGCCAGGTGCCGCGCGCCGCGTCGCCCCAGGCCTGCAGCGCTAGGAAGGCGATCTTGGAGGGGCGGAAGCCGTAGCGCAGCGTGTAGAAGAGGTTGAAGTCCTGCAGGGCGTAGGGGCCGATCTTCGCCTCGGTGCTCTGGAGCTGCTTGGTCTCGTCATCGGCCGGGATCAGCTCGGGGGAGATCTCGGTCTCCAGCACCGATTGCAGCGTCTCGTTGACCCCCGCCTCGAACTGCCTGGAGGCGATGACCCAGCGGATCAGGTGCTGGATCAGCGTTTTCGGCACGCCGGCATTGACGTTGTAGTGCGACATCTGGTCGCCGACGCCGTAGGTGCACCAGCCCAGTGCCAGCTCGGAGAGGTCGCCGGTGCCGAGCACCATGCCGCCATGCCGGTTGGCGGCGCGGAACAGGTAGTCGGTGCGCAGCCCGGCCTGGACGTTCTCGAAGGTGACGTCATAGACCGGCTCGCCCCTGGCGAAGGGGTGGCCGAGATCGGCGAGCATCTGCCGGGCGGCCGGGCGGATGTCCAGCTCGTGCGCGGTGACGCTGAGGGAGGCCATCAGCCGGTGCGCGTTGGTCTTGGTGCCGGCCGAGGTGCCGAAGCCGGGCAGGGTGTAGGCGATGATGTCGCTGCGCGGACGCCCCATGCGGTCGAACGCCTTGGCGGCGACGATCAGGGCCTGGGTGGAATCGAGCCCGCCCGAGACGCCGATGATGATCTTGCGGTTGCTGGTCGCCTGGCAGCGCTGCACGAGGCCGGAGACCTGGATGTTGTAGGCCTCGTAGCAGTCCTGGCTCAGCCGCTCGGGGCTGGCGGGGACGAAGGGGAAGCGCTCCACCGATCGCGCGAAGCCGATATCCTCCATCGGCGGGTCGAGCCGGAAGGTCACGGTGCGGAAGGCGCGGGTGTGCAGGCGCTGGTTGTCGTCGAAGGTGCCCTGGCGGGCGCGCTCCTGGCGCAGCAGGTCGAGGTCCACATCGGCGATGACGACCTGGTCGGCCTCGGGGAAGCGGTCGCTCTCCTTCAGGATCTCGCCGTTCTCGAAGATGGAGACCTGGCCGTCCCAGGCGAGGTCGGTGGTGGATTCGCCCACGCCGGCGGCGGCGTAGAGATAGGCGGCGAGGCAGCGCGCCGACTGCGACTGGCAGAGCAGCCGGCGCGTGTCCGCCTTGCCGACGGTGATGTTGCTGGCCGAGAGGTTGGCGAGCACGGTGGCGCCGGCCAGGGCAGCCGTGGCGCTGGGCGGCACCGGCACCCAGAAGTCCTCGCAGATCTCGGCATGCAGCACGAGGCCGGGGAGGTCCTCGGCGGCGAAGAGCAGGTCAGGCCCGAAGGGGGCGCACTGGCCGGCGACGGTGATCTCGCCGCCCTCCGTGCCGGCGCCAGAGGCGAACCAGCGGTGCTCGTAGAACTCGCGGTAGTTCGGCAGATGCACCTTCGGCACCACGCCGAGCAGCCGCCCGCGCTGGATCGCCAGGGCGGTGTTGTAGATCCGCCGGCCATGTCGCAGCGGGGCGCCCACCAGCAGCACCGGGCGCAGCGTGGCGGAGGCGGCCAGCAGCGTGCCGACGGCCTGCTCCACCGCGTCCAGCAACGTGTCCTGCAGGTGCAGGTCGTCGATGGCATAGCCGGAGAGCGACAACTCGGGGAAGACCGCGAGCGCGGCGCCCTCGGCGTCGCATTGCCGGGCGGCGGCCAGGATGGCCTCGGCATTGGCGGCGGGGTCGGCCAGGGTGCAGCGCGTGGTGCAGGCGGCGACGCGCGCGAAACCGTGGCGATAGATGGCGTGGAAGCTCATGCGCGCAGCCTGCCCTTGCAGCGGGCCTTCCGTCCAGTCACCTGCCCGCGCAGGGGGAACGCGGCGGCGGCGCCCGAGGTTCCCTACCCCGCGGCGAAAAGGGCGCTGGCCGGGCGCTCCAGCCCGAGATGGTCGCGCAGGGTGCGGCCGCGGTATTCGCGCCGGTAGAGCCCGCGCCGCTGCAGTTCCGGCACCACCAGGTCCACGAAGTCCTCGAAGGCGCCGTGGAAGTAGGGCGGCAGGATGTTGAAGCCGTCGCAGGCACCGCTGATGAACCATTCCTCCAGCGTGTCGGCGATGTCGGCGGGCGTGCCGCAGATCACCCAGTGGCCGCGCGCCGCGGCGGTCAGGTTGTAGAGGTCGCGCAGCGTCATCTTCTCGCGCCGCGCCTTGGCCAGCAGGGCGCGGGCGAAGCCGTGCGAGGTGTCGGGCAGCGGCAGGTCGGGCACCGGCCCGTCCAGCGGATAGGCCGACATGTCCGTGCCCAGGCGGTAGCCCAGCATGGCCAGCGCGTCCGTCTCGCCGACGAAGGACTGCAGCCGGTTCAGCACCGCGCGTGCCTCCTCCCGCGTGCGGCCGATCACCGGCATGACGCCGGGCAGGATGGCGACCTCCTCCGGCCGGCGGCCGAAGCCGGCGAGCCGGTCATGGAAGCCGGTGCGGAAGGCGCGGGATTCGTCGAGGTCCTGGGTCACGGAGAAGATGGCGTCGGCCGTGCGGGCGGCCAGCCGCTGGCCCGGCTCGGAGGAGCCGGCCTGCAGGATCACCGGCCGGCCCTGCGGCGTGCGGCCGATGTTCATCGGCCCCTTCACCTGGAAGTGGCGGCCCTTGTGCTCCAGCGGGCGCACCTTGCTGCTGTCGAAATAGCGGCCGCCCTCGCGGTCGGCGAGGATGGCGCCGTCGTCCCAGCAGTCCCAGAGCCCGCGCACCACGTCCACGAATTCCTCGGCGATCTCGTAGCGGTCGCCATGGCGCGGGTGCTCGCGGCCGAAATTGGCGGCGGCATTGGGGCCGGAGGTGGTGACGGCGTTCCAGGCCGCCCGTCCGCCGGAGAGATGGTCGAGCGAGGCGAAGAAGCGCGCCACCTGGTAGGGCTCGCAGTAGGTGGTGGACATGGTGGCGCCGAGGCCGAGATGCGTCGTCGTCACCGCCAGCGCCGAGAGCATGGTGACCGGCTCGAAGCGGCAGGCGAAGGACGGGTGGTCGTTGATGTTGGCGGAAAGCCCGTCGCCCAGGAACAGCAGGTCGAACAAGCCGCGCTCGGCGGTGCGGGCAATCCGCTGGATGACCTCCAGGCTCTGGAAACTGTCCGCCGCGCCCGGATAGCGCCAGCCGGCAATATGGTTGCCGGTGCCAAGCACAAAGACACCGAGATGCATCTGCCGGGACGTTTCAGGCATCGGTTCGTTCTCCAGACCGCGACGGGCACCGCAGGGCCGAGCGAAATGCGTGCCAGGGCGGGAGGCAGCACCGGGGGAGAATGAATTCTCCCCCGGACCCCCACTTCTTCTTTCTATCAGTTTTGCCGCGCTGGCGGCACGCGCCCACGCCGGGCCTGAAGCAGCCCCGGCGACTGTGACCGGCAAACTGGCAAAAGAAAGAAGGGTCAAACCTATAGGTTTGACCGGGGGAATTCTTTCCCCCGATCTTGTTCACCCGCGCCGGAAGGTCAGCATCCGGCTGCGTTGGGAGACGAGGCGCAATGCGTCCGGCGCCGCCAGCCAGAGCGCGAAGCGGCTGCGCGAGGGCGGCGAGGCGCGTTCCGCCAGCGCCTTGCCCTGGCCGAGAGGCCGCAGCGCCGCCCATTGCCGGGGCTGGCCGGGCAGGCGGATGCGCCCATCCTCGGCGATGGTGAGGCGCGCTTCGCAGCCCAACCCCTCGCCCACCCAGTCCCCGAGCAGGCGCGGATCGAGCGCGGCATCCTCCGGCACCGGCAGCAGGCGGCAAGGCTGATGGCCGAGGCTGCCCTCCAGCGCGCCGTCCGGCGCCGCCCGCAACGCGAAGGCCAGATGCGCCTGGAGGCCATGCACCAGCCCGTCGGGACCTTCGGAGAGCGCCTCCTGCGCGCCGAGCAGGAAAAGGGAATCGCCGGTGGAGTCCACCCAGAGCGGGCCATCCGCCTGCGCGAAAAGACCTGCGGGCAGGCGGCCGGGCGGCGGCAGGGCGAGGCCGGTCAGCGCCGCCATGACCGCGAGGGACATGCGGTAGGCGCCGGTTTCCTCGCGGTTGCTCAGGACGATGACGCCGGTGCCCAGTTCCGGCGCCAGCAGCAGGTGGTTCTTGTAGCCCGGCAGCGAGCCGCCATGACCCCAGAGCACCGGCCCCTCCAGCGGCACGCGGGAGAGGCCGAGGCCATAGCCGGTCTCGCGCCCGTCCAGCAGCGTGCCGAAGCGGGTGAGCGCGTCCCACAGCCCGGCCGTGCCGCCCTCCCCGGCCATCAGGCGGAGCGACCAGCGCATCAGCGCCTCGGCCGAGCAGGCGAGTCCGCCGGAGGCCGAGTAGTTCAGCCCGTAGCGGCCGCGCCGCCAGCCGCGCCCGGCATCCCGCCAGTAGCCGGTGGCAAGGTTCGGCACCGGGGTTGTCTCGTCCTCCGGGTAGAAGAGGCCGAGGCCGGGGAAATGCCGCTCCAGCAGGGTGCCGAAGGGGGCGGAAAGCGCCGACTCGGCGAGGCGGTAGCCGGTGTTGCTGTAGGAGATGCTGCTGCCGGGCGCAAAGTTCAGCCCGGGCAGGGCGCGCGCCATCTCCAGCAGGGTGGCACGGCTGAAATTCGCGCTGGCAGGCAGGCCGAGCAGACTGAAGCTCTCCGCCAGGTCCGGCAGGCCGCCCGTCATGCCCAGGGCGCGACCGAGCGGCACGGCAGCCACCGCCTCCGGCAGGCCCGGCACCAGCACGCCGAGCGGCGCCGCCATGTCCATCCCCTCGCGCAGCGCGACGGCGCAGAAGAGGTGCTTGGTGATGGAGGCGAGGCGCGTCGGCGTCGCGATGCCGAAAGGCAGGTCGTGCTCGATGCTGGCGAGGCCACGCGCCTCGACGAAGCGCGGGCCGGAGGCGTCGAAGCCGAGCACGATGCCGCCCGGCTCGTCCGCCGCCCAGCCGGAGACCAGTTCGGCCGCGCAGGACGCCGCCTGCTGCCAGGAGAGAGACATTGTCGCACCTTCCCGCTTCGTTCCGGACGGCTCATAGTCGCCCCATGTCGCTCGACCTGATCCTGTCCGACTTGTCAACCGATGCGGTGCGCGCGCATGTCGAGCACATCGCCCACGAGATCCCCTCCCGCCTCGCCGGATCGCCCAATGGCGCGCGCATGGCGGAGTACAGCGCGGCGGCGCTGCGCGAGGCCGGGCTCGAAGCCTGGATCGAGGATGGCGAAGGGCTCGTCAGCTTTCCGGAGCCGGGCGCGCTGAACGTGCTGGCGCCGCGCGAGATCGCCATCGAGGCCTTCACGCTCGGCCACAGCGTCTCCACGCCGCCGGAGGGGATCACCGCCACGCTGATCGATGTCGGCGGCGGCGGCTTCGCCGACTACGAGGGGCGCGACGCGCGCGGCTGCATCACGCTTTCCGAACTCTCCTACTCGCCGGCGCGGCACGAGAAGCAGCGCATCGCGGCGCTGCAGGGCGCCCTCGGCTGCATCATGTTCAACTGGGGGCCGCCGGAGAGCACCGCCATTCCCTTCGGCTCGGTGAAGCCCGCCTGGGGCAACCCGACGCGGCGCGGCATGGCGGAGGAGATGGCCACCCTGCCCTGCATCGGCATCGCCCGCAGCACCGGGCTGATGCTGCGCGGCATGCTGGCGGAGGGGCCGGTGCAGGTGCGGCTGGTGGCGCGCGCCGAGAATCGCTGGGCGCCGGTGCATGTCACCGTGGGTGAGCTGGCCGTGCCGGGCAGCGAGGATTTCGTGCTGCTCGGCGGCCACCAGGACTCCTGGTTCGGCCCGCAGCCGACGGACAATGCCACCGGCAATGCCTGCGTGCTGGAACTCGCGCGCGTCTTCGCGCGGCACCGGGAGAAGCTGCGCCGCGGGCTGGTCTGCGGCTTCTGGGCGGGGCACGAGACGGGCACGATGATCGGCTCCTCCCGCTTCGCCGACCGGCACTGGGACCGGCTGCGCGCGCATGCCGTGGCCTATCTGCAGATCGACCAGCCGGCCTGCCTGGGCGTCTCCGAATGGTCCGCCTCCTCCAATGCCGAGTTGCGCCGCTTCCATGAGGGCGTCGAGGCGCGGATGCTGCCGGACTGGCCGCGCCGTTGGCATCGTGCCGGAAAAATGGGCGACGCCTCCTTCTTCGGCCTCGGCATTCCGATGTTCGGCGGCCAGGGCGGCTATACCCAGGCCGAGCTGGCCGCGACGGCGGGCGCCTCCATCGGCTGGTGGCACCACTCGCTGGAGAACACGCTGGACAAGGTGGACTGGGCCAGCATGCCCGCGCATCTGCGCGTCTATGCCGGCTATCTCTGGGCGCTCTGCACCGAGGCCCTGCTGCCCTTCGACTATACCGAGGTGGCGGCGCAGTTCGTCGCACGGCTGGCAGAACTGGCGCCGCTCGCACCCGGTCTCGGGCTGGAAAGCGTGCTGGACCGCGCCCGCGCACTGGAAGCCGAAGCCGCCGCGCTGGAGCGCCTCGCCGCCGCCTGGCGCGCCCGCTACGCCGCGGAGCCCGGCCTGGACCCCGCCCCGGCCGCGCGGCTGAACGCCTGCTTCCGCGCCCTTTCGCGCCGGCTGATCCCGCTCGCCAGCACCGCCTGCGGCCCCTATGGCCAGGACATGTACGGCTACACGCCGCAGGGCAGCATGATCCCCGGCCTGTTCGACGTCCCGCGTTACGCCAGGGCGGAAGGCGTGGAGGCGCGCCTGCTGGAAGTGGAGTTGCGCCGTGCCCGCAACAGCGTGGCGGACGCGCTGGAAGACTGCACGGCGCTGATCGCCGCGACACGCGTGGGGCTTTGAAAAGGTCGGGGGAATGAATTCCCCCGAACCCCCTTCTTTTTTCTTCGGATCTTCAACGCCAAACTGCCACTGAGGCTGTTTCAGCCTCGGCGCGGGCGCGTGCCACCCACGCGGCAGAACTGACAGAAAGAAGAAGAGGGGGTCCGGGGGAGAATTCATTCTCCCCTGGTTCCAGCCCTCGACCGTTTCTGGCCCGGTGCTTGCTTGAAGCTCCCCCGACATCACCGCAGGGCGGCCCCGCTGATAACGCCGCTTCGCCTGTCCGCACGGCACTTGCCTGAACCGGGAGCAGATTGCGCATGCGCTTGACACGACGAGAGGCCGCCACCCTCGCTTTCGCCGCATTGGTGGCGGGCCCCATGCGCGGCCATGCCGCCACCCCCGGCATTCTGGTCCGCTCCGACGGGCAGCCGGTCAATCTCGACCCGCACCAGATCTTCGACGTGCCGATGATGGGCTTCGCGTTGAACGTCTATGACGGGCTCTACCGCTACGAGAACAATCCGCCCGAGCTGAAGCCCTGGCTGGCCGAGAGCCACACGGTCTCCGAGGACGGGCTGGACTGGACCTTCAAGCTGCGCGGCGGCGCCAAGTTCCACGACGGCGCGCCCCTGACCGCCGAGGACGTGGTGTTCAGCTTTCGCCGCGTGCTGGCCATCGGCAAGGCGCCGGCCAGCGCCTTCCTGCCGATCCTGAAGCCGGAGAACGTCACCGCGCCGGACGAGACCACGGTGCGCTTCCGGCTGGAGAAAGCCTATGGCCCCTTCCTCGCGGCCATCCCGATCGTTGCCATTGTCAACGCCAAGCTGGTGCAGGCCAATGTCAAGGGCGACGACAACGGCACCGCCTGGCTGGCCACCGCCGATGCCGGCTCCGGTGCCTATTCCGTGGTCGCGGGCAGCGTGACACCCTCGGAGAAGCTCGATCTGGAGCGCTTCGCCGGCCACTTCATGGGCTGGTCCGACAATCCTAGCCCGATCAACAAGGTGGCGATGCGCTCGGTGAAGGAGACCTCCACCGGCGTGCTCGGGCTGATGAACGGCTCGATCGACATGACCGACTCCTATCTGCCGACCGACCAGGTCGAGCAGATCCAGGCGAGCAAGGTCGCGCGGGTCGAGAAGCATCCCTCGATGCGGACCTTCATCATCCGCATGAACAACGGCCGCGCGCCCTTCAACAACCTCAACCTGCGCAAGGCCTTCGCGCACGCCTTCAACTATGACGGCTTCATCAACGAGATCCTGAAGGGCTATGCCGACCGCGACCCGACGCCGCTGCCCAACGGGATCTGGGGCTATCCGAAGGGCGCCCAGGGCTACGACTACGATCTCGACAAGGCCAGGGACTACCTGAAGAAAGCCCAGGCCGAGGGTTTCTCGCTGCGCACGCCGGTAAAGATCCACATCCAGTCGCAGCTGGAGCAGACCAACCAGGCGGCGCAGCTTTTCCAGAGCGACCTCGCCTCGCTCGGCGTGCGGTTGCAGATCGTCGCCGACACCTGGGCCAACATCTCCACCAATGTGGCCGCCGCCGACAGCTCGCCGGACATGTGGATCCACTGGGTCAGCACCTATTTCGTCGATCCGGAGAACTGGATCGGCCAGATGTATGACAGCCAGTTCCACGGCACCTGGAAGGCCTCCTCCTTCTACAAGAACCCGAAGGTGGACGAGCTGCTGCGCCGCGCCCGGGGCCTGGTGAAGCAGGAGGAGCGCGCGCCGCTCTACGAGGAGGCCACGAAGCTCATCATGGCCGACTGCGTGGATGTCTGGATCTACAACACGGTGGAGCTGCGCGGCGTCTCCAACCGCGTCGGCGGCTACCGCTTCTGCCCGGTGGGCGGCGGCGGCGAGATGCGCTGGCTGCAGTTGAAGGCCTGATGGCGGGCTTCGTCCTGCGGCGGGCCCTGCTGGTCCTGCCCTCGCTCTTCGGGCTGCTGATCGTCACCTTCCTGCTGATCCGCATGGTGCCGGCCGATCCGGCGGCGGCGCTGGCGGGCGACAACGCCACGCCGGCGCAGGTGCAGGCGATCCGCGAGCAGATGGGGCTGGACCAGCCCCTCCCCGCGCAGTTCCTGCGCTATCTCGGCGATGTGGCGCGGCTGGATTTCGGCAACAGCTCCTATTCCAGCCGCCCCGTCGCGCTCGACATCCGCGAGCGGCTGCCGGCCACGCTGGAACTGACCTTCGCCGCGCTGCTGATCGCGACGGTGCTCGGCGTGCCGCTCGGGGTGATCGCGGCGGTGCACCACAACCGCTGGCCGGATTTCCTGCTGCGCGTGCTCTCCGTCGCCGGCATCGCCATGGCGGCCTTCTGGCTGGCCATCATGCTGCAGATGCTCTTCGCCATGCGGCTCGGCTGGCTGCCATTGCGCGGGCAACTCAGCGTCGGCCTCACCGCGCCGGACGGCCCCACCGGCTCGGTGCTGCTCGACAGCCTGATCGCCGGGCGCCTCGACATCTTCACCGATGCGCTGCGGCATCTCGTGCTGCCGGCGGTGACGCTTTCTCTTGGCGGCCTCGCCACCATCACGCGCTTCACCCGCGCCGGGGTGCTGGAGACGCTGCAGAAGGACTTTGTCGGCTACGGCCGCGCCGTTGGCGTCCCGCGGCGGCGGCTGGTCTGGATCTATGTGCTGCGCAACTCGGTGGTGGCGACGGTGACGCAGATCGGCCTGCTCTTCGGCGGGCTGATCGCCGGCGCGGTGGTGGTGGAGTCGATCTACGACTGGCCGGGCATCGGCAGCTACACCGTGCAGGCCATCCTGACCGCCGATTCCAAGGTGATGCTGGCGGTGACGCTGCTGATCGGGCTGATCTACGCCGTGGTCAACATCCTCACCGACATGGTGCACGCGCTGATCGACCCGCGCCTGCGGGATGAGGGCTGATGCTGATCCTCCGCAAGTTCGCGCGCGACCTGCCGGCCATGCTCGGCCTCGGCATCGTGCTCGTCGTGGTCTTCCTGGCCATCTTCGGCCCCTGGCTGGCGCCATACCCGCAGGACGCCTTCCAGTCCCACCTGCTGCAGCGCCTGAAACCGCCCAGCGCCGCCTTCCCCTTCGGCACCGACAATCTGGGGCGGGACATCCTCTCGCGCGTCATCCTCGGCGCGCGCGGCGCGCTGAAGGTGGCGCTGGCGGTGGTGGGCGCGGCCATGGCGATCGGCGTGCCACTCGGGCTGCTGGCCGGCTACACGCGCGGCTTCGTCTCCGAGCTCATCATGCGCGTGACGGACGTCTTCCTGGCGCTGCCGCAGCTCATCCTGGCGCTGGCCCTGGCGCAGCTCCTCGGCGCCTCGACGGAAAGCGCCATGCTGGCCCTCGCCCTCACCTACTGGCCCTATTTCACCCGCATCGTGCAGGCCGAGACGCGGCGGCTCTCCGCCTCGCTCTTCGTGGACGCGCTGCAGGGGCTCGGCGCCGGCACCTGGCGCATCCTGCTGCTGCACATCCTGCCCAACGCGCTCTCGCCGGTGATCGTGCGCGCCACCATCGGGCTCGGCTTCACCATCCTGGTGGCCGCCGTGCTCGGCTTCCTCGGCATGGGCGCGACCCCGCCCGACCCGGACTGGGGCCTCGCCGTGGCGCAGAGCCGCACCTACCTGCCCGGCGCCTGGTGGTTCGCCACCTTCCCTGGCCTCGCCATCCTGGTCGCCGTGCTCGGCTTCAACCTGCTCGGCGACGGGCTGCGCGACATCGCCGACCCGCGCCTCAGGCGGTCCCGCTGATGGCCGTGGACACGCTGGCCGTGACCGGCCTCAAGGTCTCGATCCAGGGCGACGAGGGCACCGCGCGCATCCTCGACCATATCCGCCTGCACCTGGCGCCGGGGCGCATCCTCGGCGTGGTGGGCGAGTCGGGCTGCGGCAAGTCCACGCTGATCCGCGCCATCCTCGGCATCCTGCCGGAGGGCGCGCGGGTGGAGGCGGGCGAGGTGATGTTCGAGGGCGAGAACCTGCTCGCCTTCTCCGAGGCGGAGCTGAACCGCAACGTGCGCGGCAGCCGCATCAGCTTCATCCCGCAGGACCCCTATCTGGCGCTGAACCCGCTCTTCACCATCGGCCAGCAACTCACCGAGACGCTGCGCTGGCACGCCCCTGCGCTGCGGAGCAATGCCCAGCGCCGCGCCCGGCTGGTCGAGCTGCTGAGGCGCGTGCAGCTCCCCGATGCCGAGGGCGCGCTGGACCGTTATCCGCATCAGTTCTCCGGCGGCCAGCGGCAGCGCCTGCTGATCGCCGCGGCGCTGGCCTGCTCGCCGCGCCTCGTCATCGCCGACGAGCCGACCACCGCGCTCGATGTCACCACCCAGCAGCAGATCCTGGTGCTGCTGCGCGAGCTGGTGACGGAATTCGGCCTCTCCATGCTCTTCGTCACGCATGATCTCGGCGTGGTGGCCGAACTGTGCGACGCGGTCTGCGTCATCTATTCCGGCCAGACGGTGGAGAGTGGCCCGACCGCCCCGCTGCTGAAGGCGCCGCTGCACCCCTATACCCGGGCGCTGCTGGGCTGCCACCCCGAGCGCAGCGAAGGCTTTGCCGGCATTCCCGGTGCCGTGCCCTCGCCGCTGCGCGCGCCGCCCGGCTGCCGTTTCGCGCCGCGCTGCGCCCATGCGCGACCGGCCTGCAGCGCGCGCGCGCCGCACCTGCTGACGCCCGAGCCGGGACGGCAGGTGGACTGCATCCTCTACGAACAGGACACCGTGCCGGCATGACCTCGATGCTGGAAGTGCGCGACCTCTCCGTGCATCTCGGCGGCAGGCGGCGCTGGTTGCGCAGGTCGGTCCCGCCGGTGCGCGCCGTGCGCGAGGTGAACCTTGACCTGCGGCCGGGCGAGATCCTCGGCGTGGTCGGCGAATCCGGCTGCGGCAAGACGACGCTCGGCCGCACCATCCTCGGCCTGCAGCGCGAGGCGGCGGGCGAGATCCGGCTGGAAGGGCGCTCCGTTGGCGGCCTGGCGCCGCGGGAGGCGCGGCAGGCCCGGGCCGCCATCCAGTACGTCCACCAGGATGCCGGCGCGGCGCTGGACCCCTGGTGGAGCCTCGGCCGCACGCTGGAGGAGGCGCTGCTCATCCACGGCGTCACCGCGGCCGCCGAGCGGCGCGAGCGGGTGGACGCCATCCTCGCCGCCGTCGGGCTGGATGCCACGGTGCGGCCGCGCTACCCGCACGAACTCTCCGGTGGCCAGCTCCGCCGCGTGGCCCTGGCGCGCATCCTGGTGCTGCGGCCGAAGATTGTCATCCTGGACGAGCCGACCTCGGGCCTCGACATGTCCGTGCAGGCGGCGGTGCTGAACCTGCTGCTGGACCTGCGGCGACGCTTCGGCCTCAGCTACCTGTTCATCTCGCACGACCTCTCGGTGGTGCGGCGGCTCTGCGACCGGGTCGCCGTCATGTATCTCGGCCGGGTGGTGGAGCTGGCGCCGGCCGAGACGCTCTTTGCCGCTCCGCTGCACCCCTATACCCGCACCCTGCTGGCTGCCGCACCCAGCCTGGACCCCTCCACCCGTCCTGCGACGGCGGCCCTGCAGGGCGAGCCGCCCAGCGCCGCGCGCCTGCCGCCCGGTTGCGCCTTCGCGGCCCGCTGCCCGCACGCCGCGCCGCGCTGCCGCAGCGAGGATCCGCCGCTGGAGCACGCCGATGACGGGCGGCAAGTGGCCTGCCATCGCTGGCGGGATCTGCCGGGGCACTCCGTCCCTGGCGCGGTGTCCACAGCGCAGCTTGCGGCGCACTCCTGAGAAGGCTGGGGGAAGGAATTCCCCCAGACCCCCATCTTTTTCTTCGCGGTTATGGGCGGATTGATGAGCGTGCCCATTTTTGCGGCATGCCGGGCGTAAAGCGGGCGATATCCGCCCGGCGCACCGAAACTCGCGCACGAGTGGAGCAGTCAGGGGCAGCTTCTATCGTCATTTTGTCGGATGGAGCGGAATGACGCAGATGGCGCGTGGAGCCTTGCGCCGCAGCACGCTACCTTGCCCCTCCGTCTGATCCCGAGGAGCGGCAGCAATGGCCCGATTTCTCCCCGTAGCGCCTTTCGACTGCGTCGTGTTCGGCGCGACGGGCGACCTGACCATGCGCAAGCTTCTGCCCGCGCTCTACGACCGTTTCCGGGACCGGCAGTTCTCCTCGACCAGCCGCATCATCGCCGTCGCCCGCACGGCCATGGACACCGACGAATACCGCCAGAAAGCGGAGACGGCGCTCCGCCAGTTCGTGCTCCCGGCCAATCTGGATGCCGAGACGCTGCAGGCCTTCCTCGCCCTCGTGAGCTACCAGACGGTGGATGCGCTCTCCGACGAAGGCTGGGCGGATCTGGTCGCGACCCTGAGCGAGCGGCCGGAACAGGTGCGACCCTTCTATCTCGCCACCTCGCCGGAGCTTTACGGGCCGATCTGCCAGAAGCTGGCGCGCCATGGCGGGCTGCACCCGCTCTCCCGTGTGGTGCTGGAAAAGCCCATCGGCCACGACCTCGCCTCGGCGCGCGCCATCAACAACGCCGTCGGCGAGGTGATGCCGGAGTCGCAGATCTTCCGCATCGACCACTATCTCGGCAAGGAGACGGTGCAGAACCTGCTGGCGCTGCGCTTCGCCAACCCGATCTTCGAGCGGCTGTGGAACGCCGACATGATCGACCACGTGCAGATCACCGTGGCCGAGACGGTCGGCGTGGAAGGCCGCGGCGGCTACTATGACCGCTCCGGCGCGCTGCGCGACATGGTGCAGAACCACATGCTCCAGCTGCTCTGCCTGCTGGCGATGGAAAGCCCGATCTCGCTCGACGCCGACGCGGTGCGGGACGAGAAGCTGAAGGTGCTGCGCGCGCTGCGCCGGGTGGAGCCGCATGAGGTGAACAGCTTCACCGTGCGCGGTCAGTACACCGCCGGCGCGGCGAACGGCCATGCCGTGCCCGGCTATCTCGTGGATATCGGCAGCACCGAGCGCAGCCTGACCGAGACCTTCGTGGCGCTGAAGGTGCAGGTGAATTCCTGGCGCTGGGCCGGCGTGCCCTTCTATCTGCGCACGGGCAAGCGGCTGCCGCGCAAGGTGTCGGAGATCGTGGTGCAGTTCCGCACGCCGCCCTTCAGCATCTTCCCGCGCGAGCAGCACGATCTGCAGCCGAACCGCCTGCTGATCCGCCTGCAGCCCGAGGAGGGCATGCGGCTGGAGATGATGACCAAGGAACCCGGCCCCGGCGGCCTGCATCTGCGCCCGACCGGACTCGACATCAGCTTCGAGAAGGCCTTCGGCACCCGCTACCCCGACGCCTATGAGCGCCTGCTGATGGATGTGGTGCGCGGCAATACCACGCTCTTCATGCGGCGCGACGAGGTGGAAGCCGCCTGGGGCTGGGTGGAGCCGCTGCTCGAAACCTGGGCCGAGCGCCCCGAGGCCCCGCGCCCCTATGTGGCGGGAAGCTGGGGGCCGACCGCCGCCATCGCCATGATCGAGCGCGACGGCCGCACCTGGTACGAGAGCGAGGACTGAAAAAAAGTCCGGGGGAAGGAATTCCCCCGGACCCCCATCTTCTTTTTGTCAGTTTGGCGCCGCGCTGGCGGCCCGCACGGGAAACCCGAAGAAAAAGATGGGGGTCTGGGGGAATTCATTCCCCCAGCCTTTCAGGTGCCAGGCAATGCCGCCTGCTGGTCGTCCTTCAACCCGATCCCGGTGAGCTTCAGACGCAGCGCCTCGGCCATCAGCCAGGCCAGCTTGTCGGCCGCGGCCTCATAGGAGAGTCCGCCGGATTGATGGATGTTGGAGATGCAGTTGCGCTCCGAATCCCGCCGCCCCGGCTGCGGAGCATGGGTGAGATAGACGCCCAGGCTATCCGCCACCGAAAGGCCGGGACGTTCGCCGATCAGCATGGCGCAGAGCCGCGCGCCGAGGGCAGCGCCGATCTCGTCGCCCAGCGCCACCCGCGCCTGGGTGGCGATGACGACAGGCGCGATGCGCCAGCCCGGCAGCCGCGCGAGAGTGGCCTGCAACAAGGGAAGCGCGTGCCGCTGCACGGCCGTGGCGGAAAGCCCGTCCGCCAGGACGAAGGCCGCGTCCCACGCGCCGTGCGGCAGGTCGCGGAGGCACCCCGGATCGAGACGCCGGCCAAGGTCCGGCCGGCGGAGATAGGTGCCGCGCTCCGGCGCCTGGCTGCGCACGACGACATGCGGGCGCCCCTCCAGCGCGGTGACCAGCGTGGCCACGTCGAGCGCCGCGTGGACCGCGTCGCGCGCCCGTGCATGGGCGAGTTGAAAGTCGAGCACAGCCTCCAGCGGCGGCGCGTCACCCCGGCGGCCGAGGCCGATGCGCGCCGGCGTCATCCGCCGCAGCGGCGCCCAGGGATCGGCGGCGGGGGTGTCGCGCTCAGGCGGCATCGGCGACGCCTCCGGCCAGCAGGCGGCGCATCGGGGCCTCGGCCAGAGTGTGGAGGCGGCCGGCGCCGTCCATCAGGCCCATCGCTTCCAGCCAGGCCTCGAATTCCGGCGCGGCGCGCAGGCCGAGCGTGGAGCGCAGGTAGAGCGCGTCATGGAAGGAGGTGCTCTGGTAGTTGAGCATGATATCGTCCGCGCCGGGCACGGTGATGATGAAGTTGCAGCCGGCAACGGCGAGCAGCGTCATCAGCGTGTCCATGTCGTCCTGGTCGGCCTCGGCATGGTTGGTGTAGCAGACATCCACGCCCATCGGCACGCCGAGCAATTTGGCGCAGAAATGGTCCTCCAGCCCGGCGCGGATGATCTGCTTGCCGTCATAGAGGTATTCCGGTCCGATGAAGCCGACCACGGTGTTCACCAGCAGCGGGCGGAAGGCGCGGGCGACGGCGTAGCTGCGCGCCTCCACGGTTTGCTGGTCGATGCCGTGATGCGCGTCGGCGGAGAGCGCGGCACCCTGGCCGGTCTCGAAATACATCACGTTGTCGCCCGCCGTGCCACGCTTCAGCGCCAGCGCCGCCTCCTGCGCCTCCCGCAGCACGGCAAGGGAAACGCCGAAGCCGGCATTGGCCGCCTCCGTCCCGGCGATGGACTGGAACACCAGGTCCACCGGCGCGCCGCGCTCGACGAGGCGGATGGCGTTGGTCACATGGGTCAGCACGCAGGTCTGGGTGGGGATGGCGTGGCGGGCGCGCAGCCCGTCCAGCATCTCCAGCAGCGCCAGGCCGTTGGAGAGGCTGTCGGTGGCGG
Organism: Roseomonas sp. E05; assembly: GCF_030063475.1. Classification (GTDB taxonomy): domain Bacteria; phylum Pseudomonadota; class Alphaproteobacteria; order Acetobacterales; family Acetobacteraceae; genus Pseudoroseomonas. Next base: position 74,637 of record NZ_JASIRT010000012.1, on the reverse strand, counting down.
GGTTGACGCCGATCACCGCATCACCGGCGCCGAGGAGCAATCCGTCCAGCGTGGCGGCGGCGATGCCGCGCAGGTCGTCCGCGGGGTGGTTGGGCTGCAGGCGCGTGGCGAGCCGCCCGGGCAGGCCGATCGTGCTGCGGAATGCCGTGACCACCCGGCAGCGCCGCGCCACCGCGATCAGGTCCTGGTTGCGCATCAGCTTGCAGGCGGCGGCGGCCATCTCCGGCGTCAGGCCCGGTGCCAGGGCGGCCAGCGCCTCGGTGGTGGCCTCGTCGGAGAGCAGCCAGTCCCGCAGCCCACCCACGGTCAGGTGGCGAACGGGGGCGAAGGCGGCCATGTCCTGCATATCCTGGATCAGCCGCGTCACCTCGTCCCGCTCGTAGGGAACCAGCGGCTCCTCCAGGAAGCGGGTCAGCGGCAGGTCGGCCAGCACGGCGCGGGCGGCGATGCGCTGCGCGTCGCTCTCCGCCGCCAGCCCGGCCAGCTCGTCGCCCGAGCGGCGGGGGGAGGCCTTCGCCAGCACCGCCCGCAGGTCCGCGAAGCGGTGCCGCTCGCCCCGGAAGTCGCTGACATAGCGGCCCATCGCCCCCTCCTTCCGCAGAGGCCGCAAGCCTAGCATCCCCCTCCCCGCCGCCAACACCGGATTGCGCGGAAGCCGCTGGCTTGACGGGTTTTCCAGGCGCTCCTAACCCATTCCGGCAACCGCTTGGACCGGCCCGGCAGCGGGCCAGGGGAGGACCTGCCTTGCAGTACGTCATCGAGGCCCCGCAGCCGGCCACCGTGCCGGTCGAGGGCGAGACCGCCGTCTTCCCGGTGCGCCGCATCTGGTGCGTCGGCCGCAACTATGCCGACCACGCCCGCGAGATGGGCCACGACCCCGACCGCGAGCCGCCCTTCTTCTTCGCCAAGCCGGCGACGGCGGTGGTGCCGGGCGGCGGCAGCCTGCCCTTCCCCGTGCAGACCAAGGACCTGCACCACGAGATCGAGCTGGTCGTCGCCATCGGCAAGGGCGGCAAGGACATCGCCGTGGAGGACGCGCTCTCGCACGTCTATGGCTATGCCGTCGGTCTGGACATGACGCGGCGCGACATCCAGGCGGAAGCCAAGAAGCTCGGCCGCCCCTGGGAGCTGTCGAAGGGCTTCGACCAGTCCTGCCCGATCAGCGCCATCATCCCGGCGTCCAGGATCGGCCATCCCGGCAAGGGCAAGATCGAGGTCAGCGTGAACGGCAAGGTGCAGCAGACCGGCGACATGAACCAGATGATCTGGTCGGTGCCGGAGAGCATCGCCTATCTCTCGCGCTATGTGGAACTGCTGCCGGGCGACCTGCTGATGACCGGCACCCCGGCCGGCGTCAGCGCCGTGAAGCCGGGCGACAGCCTGCACGGCACCTGCGAGGGCGTCGGCGAGGTGCGCGTCACCTACGCCGGGTGAAAGGCCAGGGCGGGTCCGGGGGACTGCCCCCCAACCCGTCCCGGACCGGCCGGCCTCCCGCCGGGCGCCGTGCCGGACCTTGCGGGTGCCGGGGGGCTGGCCATTCCGCCGCCGAAGGGCGGCAAGGCAGCACTCCAGGCTGAAGCGCCGCGGCACAGGGACAGAGGCATGCTTCTCCTCCTCGCTTCCGCCGGTCTTCTGTTCCTATTCTGCGCTTGGCTGGGCGGGAAAGGCTCGACCTCCTTGAGGCCGCCCCCGGATGGCGCGGCGGCCCTCTGAGGAGCAGCCGCGAGGCGCCATGTTTACGCCACCCCGCCCATCACGGGAGGCGCGGCTGGGGGTCATCCGATCTCACGTGGTGCCGAAGCCCTTCCCGGCCACGCGGTACTGCGGCCGCGGCGGGCTGAAGATGTCGAGCACCCGCGCGCCCTCCGGCCCGGCGCGCATGGTGTGCGGAACCCCGCCCGGCGTGCGCCAGAAATCGCCCTTGCGGACGGGAATCTCCTCGTCGCCCTGGATGCGGATGGCGCTCCCCTCCAGCAGGACGCCCCATTGCTCCTCGGGATGGTGATGCATCTCGCCCGCGGCATTGGGCGCGATGGTGACGATGGACAGCATGGCATGCTCGCCGGCGAAGATCCGCGTGGTCAGGCCAGGGGCGAGCTCGCGCAGGATGCCGCCGGCCGCATCATCGAGGTTATGGAATTCGTCAGCCTGCTTCATGGTGCACTCCCTTTTCGGAAACCTGGAGATCGGGCCGGCGCCCGGTTCCGCCGCCTGCCGGCCGCTCGCCTTCGCCAGTGGTGCCGCGCGAAGAAGGCGGCATCAATCCGGCCGGACATGGTTGGCGCGCGCCACCTCGCCCCAGATGCGGATCTGGCTCTCCACGAACTTGGCCAGGGCCGGCGCGTCGCCGAGCACCAGCTCGGCCTGGTTCACCTCGGTGAACTGCCGGGCGATGCGGGGCTCGCGGTAGGCGTCGATCACGGCGGCCTGGAAGCGGGCGAGGATCGGCGCCGGCACGCCCGCCGGGGCGAAGACGCCCCACCAGGCCTCGGCGGTCAGATCGGGGAAGCCGGACTCCGTGGCGGTCGGCACATCAGGCAGCGCCGGCAGGCGCTTGCTGCCGAACTGCATCAGGGGCCGCAGCGTGCCCCCCGAGATCTGGGAGGCCAGCAGGGCGGCGCTGCCGATCATCATGTCCACATGCCCGGCCACGGCATCGTTCACCGCCAGGCCGCCGCTGCGATACGGCAGGTGGGTGATCTCGACGTCCTTGCGCTGCGCCATCATCAGCATGACCAGGTGCCCGATCGTGCCGTTCCCCGTCGAGCCGAAGGAGACCGGCCCCTTGCGCGCGGCCGCGAAGACATCCTCCATGCTGCGATAGGGCTTGGAGGGCTGGCAGGCCGTGACATAGGGCGCCCGGCCGATCTGCGTCACCGGGTCCAGGTCCTTCTCCAGATCGAAGGGCAGACTCGGCACCAGGATCGGCATCAGGGCGTGGGAGTCGAAGGTGAGCAGCCACGTGTACCCGTCGGGCTTTGCCTTCGCCACGACATCCGCGCCGATGCTGCCGGCTGCGCCGCTGCGGTTCTCGACGATGATGGGCACCCCGAGGCGCTGCTGAAGCCCCGGCGCGACCAGGCGGGCCGCGGCGTCGGTCGAGCCGCCGGGCGCGAAAGGCACGACGATCCGGATGGTCTCGCTGGGCCAGTTTCCGGCTTCGGCAGCGGCGCCGGGCCGGATGGCCGGCAGAGCCCCCATGGCAGCCACCACGGCGCGCCTCGTCCAAGGCTTCATGAACCTGTCCTCCCTTTTGGCGCCTTGATCGGCGCTTCGCTTTCACGCTGCCGCCACTCGGCGGCGGAGTCCATCGGCTTGTGACGGGGTGCGGGAAAAAGGGGAGCCCTGGCGGCTGAGCAGCGCACTCGAAGAAAAAAGATGGGGGTCCGGGGGAATTCCTTCCCCCGGCCTTTTTCTTACCCCAGCAGCAGCGAAGGCCCGAGGCTGACGATGCCCGGCACCAGCGCCAGCAGGATGACGAAGCCCATCATGATCAGCAGGTAGGGCAGCGTGACACGGGCGATGGTGCTCAGCGATTCCCCCGTCAGCCCCTGGATGACGAAGAGGTTGAACCCCACCGGCGGCGTGATCTGCGCCATCTCCACGGCGATGACGAGATAGACGCCGAACCACAGCTTGTCGAAGCCCGCGGCCGTCACGAGCGGCAGCACCACCGGCAGCGTCATCACGATCATTGAGAAGCCATCGAGGAAGCAGCCGAGGATCAGGTAGAGCAGCGTCAGCGCCACGATCAGCATCAGCGGCGAGAGACCCCAGCTCGTGACGATCTCCGCCACCTGGCGCGGCACGCCGAGGATGGCCGCGACATTGCCGAGAATCGACGCGCCGAGCACGATCAGCCCGATCATGCCACAGGTCTGCGCCGCACCGATGCCGATGGCGCGCAGCGTCGGCCAGTTCAGCTCGCCCTGCAGCCCGCTGACCAGCACGGCGCCCAGCACGCCCACCGCCGCCGCCTCGGAGGGCGTGGCGATGCCGGCATACATCGAGCCCAGCACGCAGAGGATCAGGAACAGCGTCGGCGCCAGCTCGCGCAGCGCGGCGAAGCGCTGACCCCAGCGCATGCCACGCTCCTCCGCGCTCTGCGGCGGCAGCAGCCCGGGCTGCAGCTTGCTGTGCAGCATCACCCAGGCCATGAAGCAGCCGGCCAGCAGCATCCCCGGCAGGAAGCCGGCGGTGAACAGCCGCAGCACGGATTCATCGGCCAGCACGCCGTAGATGATCATCACGCTGGAGGGCGGGATGAGGAAGCCGAGCGTCCCCGCCCCCGCCAGGCTGCCGATGGCGATGCGCCGGTCATAGCCGCGCGCCTTCAGCTCGCTCAGCGCGATGCGGCCCACCACCTGCGTCGTTGCGGCGGAGGAGCCGGAGATCGCCGCGAAGATGGTGCAGCCGACCACGTTGACATGCAGCAGCCGCCCCGGCAGCAGCGCCGCCCAGGGCGCCAGCCCGTTGAACAACGAGCGCGAGAGCCGCGTGCGGAACAGGAACTCGCCCATCAGGATGAAGAGCGGCAGCGCCACCAGCTCGGAGGTGGTCAGGATGTTGAAGGTGTACTGCGCCAGCAGCCGGTCCACCGGCAGGCTGCGGAAGCCCCAGAGCAGCACCATGGAGGTCGCCATCAGCGCGATGCCGACCCAGGCGCCGACCGCGAGCATGCCGAACAGCGCGGCGAAGAGCGCGCCCATCACCCCCGTCATTCGCCGACACTCCCGGCCTTCAGGCTCTCATCCTCGGTGGGCAGGCCGAGCAGCACGCGCAGCAGCCGCGTCGCCATCTGCACGGCCAGCAACACGGCGCCGAGCGCCAGCACGGCGTCGGGGATCCAGAGCGGCGTCAGGCTGCCGCTGGAGAGCCGGCCGCTGCTCCAGGCGCGCAGCGCGAACTGCACCAGCGCCCAGGCCAGGAACCCGGTGACGAAAAGGCCGATCAGCGTCGCCACCAGCTCCAGCACCAGCGTGAAGCCGCGCCCCGCACGCGCCAGCAGGATGGAGACGCGGATATGCGTGCCGGCGCGCAGCCCCGCCGCCGCGCCGAACAGGAAGACGGCCCCCATCAGATAGGCGCCGTATTCCCAGGCGACGGTGATCTCGCCGCCGAAGCCGGGAAAGAGCTTGCCGAGCAGGCCGGCCCCCACCTCGGCCAGGATCAGCAGCAGGAGCGCCACCAGGCAGAGCGAGGCGAAGGCGCCGCTGGCCGCCGCGACGCCGTCGGAGAAGCGCAGCACCGCCGGCGCCATCCCCGAGGGTGGCGCCGCCCGTGCCGGATGCAGCACGGGAGAGGCCAAATCAGGCCCTCCCGAGCTCGGCCAGATAGGCCTCGATGATCGGCTTTGCGGAAGGCACGCGCTTGATGAAGTCGTCCTTCATGAAGGCGGTGCGCTTGCGCATCTCGGCCAGCATGGCGGGGTCCACGTCCACCACCTGCATGCCCTCCTTGGTCAGCCGCTGCACGCTGGTGGTGTCGTCCTTGGCGGCGACGTCCCAGAACTCCGGCTGCAGCGTCTTGGCCAGGGTCTCGATCTTCTCGCGGTTGGCGGCGGAGAGGTCGTTCCAGGTGTCGAGATTGATGGTGACGAGCTGCGAGGAGAAGGTGTGGTTGGTGCGGTAGGCGACCTTCATGAACTCCCAGAACCGCCCGTCCACGCCCGAGGTCGCCGAGGTGCAGACGCCATCGATGCGGCCGGAGGCGAGCGCGGGCACCACCTCGCCCCAGGGCATCATGGTGCCGGCGGCGCCGAGCGCGGTGCACATGTCGGCCACGCCCTTGTCGGAGGCGCGGATGCGCACGCCGCGCAGCCCGTCGATCGAGGCGATCGGCGACTTCAGGTGCATGTACTGCGTCGGCCAGGGCACCGTGTAGAGCATCTTCTGGTTGTTGGCCTTCACCACGCGCTCGTATTCCGGCAGAAGGTACTTATCCAGCACCTTCAGCTCGTCGAAGGAGCCGATCAGGAAGGGAATCGATTCGATGCCCATGATCGGCGCATCGCCGATCTGCTGGTTGTTCAGCACATCGGCCATCGGCACCAGCCCGTCGCGCACCGAGCGCAGCAGCTCCGGCCCCTTGAAGCCGAGCGCGCCGCCGGAATGGACGGTGATCTGCACCTCGTTGCCGGTGGCCTTGGCCACCTCGGCGGCGAAGCGCTTGGCGTTCTGGGTGTGGAAGTTGCCGTCCGGCCAGACGGTGGCGAGGTCGAGCTGGGTGGCCGCCCGGGCGGAGCGGATCAGGGCGGGGGCGGCGAGCGTGCCGAGAGCCGCCGTCATCAGGATGCGACGCGTGGTCATTCGTAAGTCTCCCGTGAAGCTCTGCGCCGGGCTCTGCGGCCCGGCTTTTCCTGTTCTGGTTCTGAAGGCCTATTCGGCGGCCTGTGGCGCCCCATAGAGCCGCGCCGCGGCCTCGGGCGTCACCAGCCCGTTGCGCAGGTCGGCCGCGCGCTGTGCCGCCGGGCGCGCCTTCGGGTCGCCGAGGCCGCCGCCGCCGGGGGTCAGCACCACCAGCCGCTCGCCGGGCGGGATGACCTGCAGCCCCTTGCCGCGCAGCGTGGCGCCCGAGGCCAGGCCGACATGGCCTGGTGCGCCCCCGCCGCCGCCCTCCGCACCGCGCGGCGGATAGGCGATGCGGTCGAAGGCCGCCAGCAGCTCGAAGGGCGCGTCCTCGTTGTTGCCGATCTCCATGATCTGCCCGAGGCCGCCGCGATGCGCGCCGGCGCCGCCGCTGTCCGGCCGCAGTTCCTTGCGCCAGAAGATCAGCGGCGACTGGATCTCGGCGATCTCCACCGGCGTGCCCTGCACGCCGCTGGGGAAGGCGGTGGCCGAGAGCCCGTCCTGCGCCGGGCGGCCGCCGGTGCCGCCATTGGTGGTGATGGCCAGCGCATAGCCATGGTTCGGCCCGCGGCTCTCCTGCCGCTCGCCGCGCACGACGATGTTCCAGAGGCAGGAGGTGCCCTCCGCCGGCACGCGGTCGGGGATGGCCTGGCGCAGGCAGCCGAAGACCATGTCGGGCAGCATCTGGCCGAGCACATGCCGCGAGGAGACCGGCGCCGGCTTCGGCGCGTTCAGCACCACGCCGCGCGGCGCCGAGACGGTGAGCGGCGCCAGCGAGCCGGCATTGTTCGGGATGTTGGCGGCGACGATGCAGCCCAGGCCGAAGACCGTATAGGCCGTGGTATAGGCCAGCGGCACGTTGATGCCACGCCGCACCTGCTGCGAGGTGCCGGTGTAGTCCACATGGATGCCGCTCTCGGAGACGGTCAGCTCGGCCTGCAGCGTCAGCGGGTGGTCGTAGCCGTCCACCGTCATGCTGTAGCGCCAGGTGCCTCTGGGCAGCTTCGCCACCTCGGCCAGCACCGCCTCGCGCGAGCGCGCGATGATGTATTCGGCGAGCGGCTCCAGCGTGTCGATGCCGAACTCCTCCATCATGGCGGAGAGGGCGCGCGCGCCGACATCGTTGCAGGCGGCGAGGGAGTAGGTGTCGCCCTCGGTGTCCACCGGCAGCCGCGTGTTGGCGCGGATCATCGCCATCAGCGTCTCATTGACCTGGCCCTGGTCGATGAGCTTCAGCATCGGGATATAGAGGCCCTCCATGAAGACGTCGGAGGCCTCGGGACCGTTGCCCAGGCCGCCGATGTCCATCAGGTGGCTGGTGCAGGAGAACAGGCCGACCAGCTTGCCCCGGTGGAAGGCGGGCGTGGTGATGACGAAGTCGTTCAGGTGGCCCGTGCCCATCCACGGGTCGTTGGTGATGTAGGCGTCGCCCTCCTTCATCGTCTCGATGGGGAAGTGGCGGAGGAAGTGCTTCACCGATTCCGCCATCGAGTTGACATGGCCCGGGGTGCCGGTGACGGCCTGCGCCAGCATCCGCCCCTCCAGGTCGAAGATGCCGGCGGAGATGTCGCCGCATTCGCGCACGATCGGGCTGAAGGCGGTGCGGATCAGCACCTGCGCCTGCTCGCCGACCACGGCGATCAGGCGGTTCCACATGATCTGCAGGTCGATCAGGCTCGCCTGCGGGCGGGTCTCGGTGCTCATGCCGCCTTCTGCTCCATCACGATGCAGCCGCTGCCGTCCACATGGGCATCGAAGCTGCCGGATACGTAGGTGGTGGTCTCGTCCTCGGCGATCAGTGCCGGGCCGGGGACCACGGCGCCGGGCGCCATGGCGGTGCGGTCATAGACCGGCACCTCCACGGCCTTCTCGCTGCGGCCGTCGAAGACCAGCCGCAGCCCGGCCGGCTTCGGCGCCGGCGCGGGGGCGACGGGCGCCGCCACCGCCGGCGGCTCGGCCACCGTGGAGACCAGCACCGACCAGTTCAGCACCTCGATCGCCGCCGCCGGAATGGCGCGGGCGAACTGCGCCGCGTATTCCGCCTCGAAGATGCGGCGCAGCTCGGCCACGTCCTCGGCGCCCAGCTCGCGGTTCGGCAGCGCCACGGTGATCTCGTGGCCCTGGCCGACATAGCGCATGAAGGCGGTGCGCCGCTCGAAGAGGGGCGCACCGCGCGCGCCCGGCTCGACCAGCGCGCGGGCCGAGACCGCCATCTCCTGGAACAGCGCCGAGATGGCCGGGCCGTCGAAGCTCTCGTCCAGCAACGCATGGCGGCTGCGCACGATCTCATAGGCTACCGGCGCGGCCAGGAAGCCGACCGCCGAGCCGACGCCGGCATTCGGCGGCACCACGACGCGCGGCACGCCGACCTTCTCGGCCACCCGCGCGGCATGCAGCGGCGCGGCGCCGCCGAAGGCGATCATGGTGTGCTGGCCGATGACGGCGCCGCGCTCGGCAGCGTGCACGCGGGCGGCGCTGGCCATGTTCTCGCAGACCATCTCATAGACGGCATAGGCCGCCATGTCGGGCGACAGGCCGAGCTTCTTGCCGATCTCGCTGCCGAGCGCCTGGCGGGAAAGCTCCGGCTGCAGCGTCATGCTGCCACCGGCAAAACCCTCCGGCTCGATCAGGCCGAGCGCCACGTCGGCGTCGGTCACCGCCGGGCGGGTGCCGCCGCGCCCGTAGCAGGCCGGGCCGGGCACGGAGGAGGCGCTTTCCGGCCCCACCGTCACCCGCTGCAGCGCGTCCACCTGGGCGATCGAGCCGCCGCCGGCGCCGATCTCCACCATCTCGATGACGGGGATGCGCAGCGGCAGGCCGGAGCCCTTCAGGAAACGCGCCGTGCGGTCCACCTCGAAGAAGCGGGAGGTGGCCGGCTCGCCCTTCTCGATCAGGCAGATCTTGGCGGTGGTGCCGCCCATGTCGAAGGAGAGCACCTTCTGCTCGCCGGCCCGCAAGGCCACCTGCGCGGCGAAGATGGCGCCGCCGGCGGGGCCGGATTCCACCAGCCGCACCGGGAACTTCTGTGCCGTCTCCAGCGCGGTCAGCCCGCCGCCGGAGGTCACCAGATAGGTCGCGCCGCGGTACTGCCGCTCGCGCAGGGCGGCGGCCATGCGGCCGAGATAGCCCTCCATCAGCGGCTGCACATAGGCATTGGCCACCGCCGTCGAGGTGCGCTCGTATTCCCGCACCTCCGGGCAGACCTCGTGCGAGAGGGTGATGGAAAGCCCCGGCATCGCCGCCTTCAGCCGGGCGCCGGCGGCCAGCTCATGCGCCGGGTTGGCATAGGCGTGCAGGAAGGCGAAGGCGACGCTCTGCACCCCGGCCTCGCGGAGCGCCGGCACCAGCGCGTCCAGCGCCGCCTCGTCGAGCGGCAGGCGCACGCGGCCCGCGGCGTCCATCCGCTCCGGCACGGTGAAGCGCAGCGCGCGCGGCACCAGCGGCACCGGCTTCTCCAGCGTCAGGTCGTATTGGTCGTAGCGGCTCTCGGTGCCGATCTCCAGCACGTCGCGGAAGCCCGCCGTGGCGATCAGCGCCGTCCTGGCGCCACGGCGTTCGATGATGGCGTTGGTGGCCAGCGTCGTGCCATGGACGAAGACGTCGATGTCGGAAAAGCGCAGGCCCGCATCCTGCAGGACCAGGGAAACACCCTCCAGCACGCCCTCCTCCGGCGCAGCCGGCGTGGTCAGCACCTTGCGCGTGCGGCGCGTACCGTCGGCATCGAGAACGATGTCGGTGAAGGTGCCGCCGATATCCGCCGCCAGCCGCACGTTTGAGCTCGAACTCAAGTCCCTGTCTCCCTGCGTCTCTGGATCCGCCCGGCTGATTTCCCGTGGCGGGGCAACCCGTGCCTGGCCTCCGTGCGCGGCGGAGGCGGAGCAACTCTCGTGCCAGCATGCCCATTCCGGGGCTGCTTGGCGAGGCGGCGGTTCAGCGCGCGTGATTGGTTTGAATGCCGCCGCCGATGCCGGTATGCCTTGCAGGTCCGTCGCGCCGCGCGCGCCGCGGGGGCGGACGGGGTCCGCCCGGCGCCAGGGGGGCCGCCCCTGTCCAGAAGGGCCCGCATCCAGAAGGGAAAGCCGCCATGCCCACCGCCCCGGCCCATTCCGACAGCTTCGCCACCTATCGCCAGAGCCGCGGCGGCACGTCCCGGCTGGTCCTGCGTGGGGCCTCGATCCTCTTCTGGGGGCTGGTGACCTTCAGCCTGACCTTCATCGAGTTGGTGGCGGAACTGGCCGGACCGCTGCTGCTGCTGGTGGGCGCGCTCTGGTGGCTGGGGCTGCAGGCCCTGGGCGGCCTGACGCTCGACCCGGAGCTGCAGCAGTTCCTGCACTACGTCCCCAGCCAGCTGCGGGCGGGCGGATACCTGTTCACCCCGGGCGGGCTGATCCGGCAGGGCCTGTTGCTGCTCGCCGTGGTGGCGGCCTGCCGCACGGTGAACGGCATCATCGCCCGCGAGGCCTGAGCCGGGCGCCATGGCCGATTTGGCAGGGCGGCGCCGCTTGGTTATCACCCGACGCGGCATGCCCGCCCTTGTTCCGCCGGAGGAAGAGCCACCCGATGACCGATACCCCGCCTGATCGCCTGTCGAGCAACCCGCGCAGCCCCTATTACGACGCCGCCCTGCTGGAGCGCGGCATCGGCGTGCGGTTCAAGGGCGCCGAGAAGACCAATGTGGAAGAGTACTGCGTCAGCGAGGGCTGGGTCCGCCTGACCGTGGGCACCACCCTGGACCGCAAGGGCAACCCGATGACCATCAAGCTGCAGGGGCCGGTCGAGCCCTATTTCCGCACCACCCCCTGAGGCGCCGCCTCAGGCGGTGACCATGAAGGCCGGCCGGCTTTCGCCGGCGGGCTCGGCCAGAGCCGTCCGGGCCAGCGGCAGGGTGATGCGGCAGGCCAGGCCGGAGCCCTCCCAGCGGCGCTCCATCTGCCCGCGCAGCTGGCTGCGCAGGGTGGCCTCGATGATGCGGGAGCCGAAGCCGCTCCGGGCCGGCGCCCCCTGCAGGGGCGGGCCGCCGGTTTCCAGCCAGTCCAGCACCAGCAGGTCCGCATTCCGGTCGAGTGCCCAACGCAGGGTCAACGTGCCGTCCGGCCGGGAGAGGGCGCCGTATTTGGCGGCGTTGGTGGCCAGCTCGTGCAGCACCATGGCCAGGGGCTGCACGGCCGTGGCGGCCAGCGGCAGCGGCGGCCCCTCAAGCCGGATGCTGCTGCAGGCATGGCAGCGCACCGTCGCATAGGGCGCGAACTCCCGCTCGGCGATGGCGCGCAGATCGGCACCGGCCCATCCCTCCTGGGCCAGCAGCGCATGGGCGCGGGCCAGTGCGGCGATGCGCGCCTCGACGGCGGCGACGAAGGCGCCGGGCTCCTCGGTCCGGGTCAGCCGCACCACGGATTGCACGATGGAGAGCACGTTCTTGGCGCGGTGGTCCACTTCGCGCGCCAGCAGCCGCTGCAGTTCCGCGGCGCGGCGCTGCGCGTCCGTGTCCTCGACGACGCCGGCCCATTCCACCAGCCGGCCGTCCGGACTGAGCACCGGCACACCCCGGCTGCGGACCCAGAGCCAGGCGCCGTCATGCCGCCGCACCCGGAACTGCACGTTGAGCGGCCGACGCTCGAGGAAGGCTGCCTGCCAGGCCGCCAGGGTGGTGGCGGCATCCTCCGGGTGGATCGCGGCGGCCCAGCCGGTGCCCTGGAGCTGCTCCGGCGCCTGCCCCGTCAGCAGTTCCCAGCCCCGGCTTTCGAGAATGTTGCCAGCCGCATCGGCCTGCCAGAGCGCGACAGCCCCGGCCTCGGCCAGGGCGCGGTAGCGGCGCTCGCTGGCCAGAAGCGCATCCACCGCGTGCCGCTCGGCCTCCATCTGCCGCCGCAGCGTGGCGGCGGCGGCGGCGAGGGCGCGCTGCAGCGCGGCGAATTCCTTGATCTCCGCGGTTTCGGCCAGGGGCGCCAGCAGCAGCAGGTCCCTGCCCTGCGCGACCGCCTCGGCCTGCCGCTGCAGCGCCGCGATCGGCGCCAGCACGCGCCGGCTGAGCCACCGCGCCGCGGCCAGGGCCAGCAGCATCGCCGCCAGGCCGCCGCCGGCCAGCGCCAGCAGCGGCCGGTTCCAGATCGCCCGCGAGGCGGCGAGCGGGGCGGCGACGACGATGTTCCAGCCAGGGAGCCCCTCGATGGCGCGGAAGGCGTAGAGGACTTCCTCGCCTTCGAGCGCCCGCCCCTCGCCGCCGCCCATGCTGCGACCCTGCATCACCCGGACCAGCCCGGCCGGGATGGTCGTGCCGCTGAAACGCTCGGCGGCGCGCGAGCGCGCGACGAGGACGTGACGGCTGTCGATCAGCGCCGCGAAAGTGTTCCCCGTCAGGTCCGGCGCCGCCAGCAGGCTGGAGAGGCTGGCCGGCTCGACCCAGGTGCCGACCACGGCGAGGATGTGCCCCTCCCGCATGACCGGGCTGTTCACCATGATGCCGGGGCGCCCGGTCACGGCGCTGACCAGCAGGTCGCTGACGGCGGGCTGACCGGTTTCCAGGGTCCGGCGCGTCGCGGCGACCGCCTGGGTGGCCGGCAGCGCGGCGCCGAAGGGGCGGTCGGTGTCCAGCCGGATGCGCAGATCCGGCCCGATCAGCGCGACTGACGTTCCGACGGCCTCTGCGGCCCGCTTCGCATGCCGGTAGAACGGCGCGAGGTCAGCCTCCAACTCGCCGTCCAGCGCCGGCGAGGCCGCCAGCCCCGCCAGGCTGGCGAAATGCTGCTCCATCTCGCGTTCGACCACGAGGCCCAACGCCCGGGCGGTGTCCTGCAGGCGGTCCTGCAGGGCACGGTCATAGGATGTCAGGGCGAGCCAGGCGCCCGCCGCACCGACGGACAGCGCCGGCACGAGCACGATGAGGGCCAGGACAAGAAGCCGGAGCCAGAGTCCACGCAGGCGCTTTGGCTGCGGCAGCTTCCCCACTCCTTGCCCCATGCGAATGCCCCGCCCCGCTCTGCACCCTCCGGCGGCCTGCGCATCCCGGGAACTGGCCGACAGTGCGTGATGCTTGTGATTTCCAATTCACAATCCCGTCAAGCACAAAAAAGTGAATAAACCCTTTGCGGCTGCGGTGACGGCATACCTGTTGCCCCTCGGCCACCAATGGATGCTGCCGCCCCTGACTTGTGATCTGCCGGCACCGGGCGGAACCGCGTATTGCGCTCCCGAGGCGTGTCGCCGCGCCCTCGCAGCCCCCCTCCCGGAACCCACAGGAGGCTCCCCGCCCATGGACGATATCGACCGCCGGCTGCTCACCCTGCTGCAGGAGGACGCCACCCTCTCCATCGCCCAGCTCGCCGACCGGGTGGGGCTCTCCCCCACCCCCTGCTGGAAGCGGGTGCAGAAGCTGGAGGCGGCGGGCGTCATCGCCCGGCGCGTGGCGCTGGTCTCGCCCGAGGCGGTGGGGCTCGGCCTGCATGTCTTTGTCGCCATCGAGGCGGGCGAGCACAGCCCGGCCTGGATGGCGCGCTTCCGCGCCGCGGTGGAAGCCATGCCGGAGGTGATGGAGGTCTACCGCATGGCCGGCGAGGTCGATTACATGCTGCGTGTCGCGGTGGCCGACATGGCGGCCTTCGACACCTTCTACCGCCGCCTGGTGGAGGCCGTACCGATGCGCGACGTCACCTCGCGATTCGCCATGGAGCGGATCAAGCACACCACCGCCTACCCGCTGGCGGGCGGCGCCTTCCGGGAGCGCGGGGCACCGGAGCCGGCAAAGGAATAGAATTCCCCCTCCGGCCCGCCGGACGACAATGCCATGCTGCGGCACGGCGGAACTTTGGAAAACACAACTCTTTCACCAAAGCCCTGCAATCCTTAGCTTTTCCGGCGATGCACCATTCCGTTGCCTTGCTGGACCTCCGGCTTGCGCGTGGCCGGACCGGCCGCCGGATGCGCTGTCGGCGCTGATCCCGCCGCCTCCGCCCCAGCCTTTCCTTCCGCCCTGAACGCGGCTGCGGCCGCGAAGGAGCCCGCATGCCCGATACCCAAGTGGCGGCCGCCCCACGCCCGCTTGCGGCACCCCGCGCCTCCGCCACCACCTCGCCCGCCCGCCTTCCGGCCACCGCGCGCAAGCCCCGGCATAAGCTCCTTGGCGGCCGCTGGCGCCGCTTCGTCTCGCCGCTGCTGCTGGTGCTGCTCTGGCAGGCCGCCTCGATGGCCGGGCTGATCTCGCCGCGCACCCTGGCGGCGCCGACCACCGTGCTGGCCAGCACCTGGGAGCTGATCGAGACCGGCGAGCTGCCCTATCATCTGCTCGTCTCGCTCGGCCGGGTGCTGACCGGCTTCACCCTCGGCGTCACCACCGGTGCGGCGCTGGCCCTCGCCGCCGGCCTCTCCCGCCTCGGCGAGGAGGTGGTGGACGCGCCGATGCAGATGCTGCGCACCATGCCCTTCCTGGCGCTGGTGCCGCTCTTCATCCTGTGGTTCGGCATCGGCGAGACGCCGAAGATCGCGCTCGTCGCGCTCGGCGCCACCTTCCCGGTCTATCTCACCCTCTTCGCCGGCATCCGCGGCACCGATCCCAAGCTGGCCGAGGCGGCCAAGGTCTTCGGGCTCGACCGGCGTGGGCTGATCCGCCACGTCATCCTGCCCGGCGCCTTGCCCTCCGCCCTGGTCGGGCTGCGCTACGCCCTCGGCAGCGCCTGGCTCTCCCTGGTGATCGCCGAGCAGATCAACGCCACCGCCGGCATCGGCTTCCTGATCAACGACGCGCGCGAGTTCCTGCGCACCGACGTCATCGTCGTCGGCCTGGTCGTCTATGCGCTGCTCGGCCTCGGCGCGGACGCGCTGGTGCGCCTCGTTGAGCGCCGCGCCCTGGCCTGGCGCCCCGGCCTGCTGAAGGCATGAGACCCATGGACATCCACGCCCCCGCCCTCGCCACGCATGACGCGCTGCGCGTCCGCAACCTGACCCGCCGCTTCGGCGAGAACACGGTGCTGGACGCGCTGAACCTCGACCTCGCGCCCGGCAGCTTCACCGCCCTGCTCGGCCGCAGCGGCTCGGGCAAGACCACCCTGCTGCGCACCCTCGCCGGGCTGGACGACGCCCCGCCCGATGCCCGGCTCGACCTGCCCCGCCCGGCTGCGGTGGTGTTCCAGGAGCCGCGCCTGCTGCCCTGGAAGAAGATCTGGCAGAACGTCATGCTCGGTCTGCCCGGCGCCGGCGCCCGCCGCCGCGCCGAGCAGGCGCTGGCCGAGGTGGGCCTCGGCCACCGCCAGGATGCCTGGCCCGTCACCCTCTCCGGCGGCGAGGCGCAGCGCGCCGCGCTGGCCCGCGCCCTGGTGCGCGAGCCGCGCCTGCTGCTGCTCGACGAGCCCTTCGCTGCGCTCGACGCGCTGACCCGCATCCGCATGCACGCCCTGGTGCTGGATCTCTGGCGCCACCACGGCCCGACCACGCTGATCGTCACCCATGACGTGGACGAGGCGGTGCTGCTGGCCGACCGCGTGCTGGTGCTGGATGGCGGCCGCATCGCCGCCGACATCCCCGTGGACCTGCCGCGCCCGCGCGCCCATGCCGATGCCGGCTTCGCCGCGCTGCGGCGCCGGCTGCTGGCCGAGCTGGGCGTCGGCCAGGAGGAGGCGGCCTGATGGACGGCGTCCTGCTGCGCCCGCCCTCCTTCCAGACGCTGGCGCGGGACTTCGCCGCCACCGCCGCGCGGCACGACCGCGAGGCCAGCTTCCCGCACCAGAACTTCCGCGCGCTGCACGCGGCCGGGCTGCTCGGCCTGACCGTGCCGCGCGAGCATGGCGGCGCAGGCGCCGGGCTGGCGCAGAGCGCCGCCGTGGTCGGCGCCATCGCCGAGGGCTGCCCGGCCACCGCCCTGGTGCTGGCCATGCAGTTCATCCAGCACCGGATGCTCGGCCGCGAGGCAGCCTGGGCGGGGCTCAGCGCCCGGCTCGGCGAGGGCGCCGTGCGGCGCGGCGAGCTGGTCAATGCGCTGCGGGTGGAGCCGGAGCTGGGCACCCCGGCGCGCGGCGGCCTGCCGGCCACCCGGCTGCGCCGCAACGGCGAGGGCTGGGTGCTTTCCGGCCGCAAGATCTACTCGACCGGGGCGCCGGGGCTGCACTGGATGCTGGTCTTCGCCGCCACCGAGGAGGAGTCGCCGCGCACCGGCCTCGTTCTCGTACCGGCCGATGCGCGCGGCCTGCGCATCGAGGAAAGCTGGGACCAGGCCGGGCTGCGCGCCTCGGGCAGCCATGACGTGGTCTTCGAGGGCGTCACCCTGCCGGCGGAGAACGCGCCCGACCTGCGCCCGCCCGCCGAATGGGGCCGCCCCGACGCCACCCAGGCCGCCTGGAACACGCTGCTGATCGCCGCCCTCTACACCGGCGTGGCGCGCGCCGCGCGGGACTGGCTGGTGCAGTTCCTGAACGCGCGCAAGCCCGCCAATCTCGGCGCCGCCCTGGCCACCCTGCCGCGCATGCAGGAGGCGGTCGGCCGCATCGAGGCGCGGCTGCTGGCCAATGACCGGCTGGTCGCCGATGCCGCCGCCGCGGAGGATCGCGGCGAGGGCCTCTCCGCCGCGCAGACCGGGCTGGTCAAGACCCTCGCCGCCGAGAACGCCATCGAGGTGGTGCAGCAGGCCATCGCGCTCTGCGGCAACCACGGGCTGGCGCGCGGCAACCCGCTGGAGCGCCACCTGCGCGACGTGCTCTGCGCCCGCATCCACACCCCGCAACCCGATGCCGCCCATCTCGCCGCCGGGCGCCTCGCCCTCGGCCAAAGCTGAAGGAGGAAGCCATGACGAAGTCCCAGGACGTCGAATTCATCGGCATGGTGCAGCCGCGCCAGCAGTCCGAGATCCATCCGGCGCAGGGGCCGGCGATCGACCCCGGCTATTTCCGCGCCTCGGTCGAGGCGCACGACCAGGGCGGCTTCGACCGCATCCTGATCGGCTGGTACAGCAACGGGCCGGACGGGCTGCTGCTCGCCTCGCACGCGGCGGCCTATAGCTCGAAGGTCGGCTTTCTCGTCGCGCACCGGCCGGGCTTCCAGGCGCCGACCAACGCCGCCCGCGCCTTCGCCACGCTGGACCAGCTCAGCAACGGCCGCGCCGCCATCCACGTCATCTCCGGCGGCGACGACGCCGACCAGGCGCGCGACGGCGACTGGCTCGGCAAGGACGACCGCTACGCCCGCACGGACGAATACGTCTCCATCCTGAAGTCCATCTGGACCGGCAGCGGCCCGGTGGACCACGAGGGCGCCTACTACCGCATCAAGGGCGCCTCGCCCGAGGTGCGCACGGTGCAGCAGCCGCGCATCCCGATCTATTTCGGCGGCGCCTCCGAGGCGGCGCTGCGCGTCTCCGGCAGGCATGCCGACGTCTACGCGCTCTGGGGCGAGACCCATGCCCAGGTGCGCGAGATCGTCGCGCGCGTGCGCGCCGAGGCGGCGAAGCACGGGCGCGAGGTGCGCTTCAGCCTTTCCTTCCGCCCCATCCTGGCGGAAACCGAGGAGGAGGCCTGGGCCAGGGCCGAAGGCATCCTGCAGCGCGTGCGCGCGGTGCGTGGCCAGGCGGCGCTCGGCCGTGGCCCCGGGCCGCAGAATGCCGGTTCGCAGCGCCTGCTGGAGGCGGCCGCGCTGGGCGACCGGCCGGAGGGGCGGCTCTACACCGCCATCGCCCGCGAGACCGGCGCGCGCGGCAACACCACCGCGCTGGTCGGCACGCCGCAGCAGGTGGCGGAGGCCTTCCTGGAATACTACGACCTCGGCGTCACCACCTTCCTGATCCGCGGCTTCGACCCGCTGGAGGACGCGGTGGAATACGGGCGGACGCTGCTGCCCCTCACCAGGCGGCTGGTGGCCGAGAGGCTCGCCCGCCGCACCAACAGCCTGCAGGCGGCGGAGTGACCATGCTGCAACGACGCACTTTCCTGGCCGCCGGCACCGCCGGCCTGCTGACCCTCGCCGCGCCGCGCATCCTGCGCGCCGAAACCCCGCTGCGTGTCGGCGACCAGCGTGGCAACGCCCGTGCCGTGATGCAGGCCGCCGGCGTGCTGAAGGAGATCGAGCACCGCATCACCTGGAGCGAGTTCCCGGCCGCCGCGCCGCTGGTGGAGGCACTGAACGCCGACGCCATCGACACCGGCCTGGTGGGCGATGCGCCCTTCACCTTCGGCGCTGCCGCCGGCGTGCCGATCAAGGCCATCGCCGCGACGCGCGAGGGCGGCGAAGGCCTCGCCATCCTGGTGCCGAAGAACAGCCCGGCGCAGAGCTTCGCCGACCTGCGCGGCAAGCGCATCGCCACCGGGCGCGGCTCGATCGGCCACCAGCTCATCCTGGCGGCGCTGGAGCATGCGGGCTGGCCGCAGGATGCGGTGGAGTTCGTCTTCCTGCTGCCCTCCGACGCCAAGGCCGCCTATAGCAGCGGTGCGGTGGAGGCCTGGTCCACCTGGGAGCCATATGTCTCGCAGGAGGAGGTGCTGGCCGGCTCCCGCGCCGTGGTGGACAGTGGCGCCCTGAAGATGGCGCGGCTGAGCTTCCAGGCGGCGCGCGAGGACGCCATCAAGGCGCGCCGGCCGGAGCTGGCCGACTTCGTCCGCCGGCTGGCGGCGGCGCGCGCCTGGGCGAACGACAACATCCCCTCCTATGCGAACACCTGGGCTGGGCTGATGAACATCCCGGAGCCGGTGGCGCAGCGCTGGTTCGAGCGCGCCCGCACCCGCGTCGTGCCGATCGACGATGCGGTGGTGCGGGACGAGCAGTGGAACATCGACCTCTATACCCGCGCCAAGCTGGTGCGCCGGCCGGTGAAGGCCGCCGACATCCTGGACCGCAGCTTCAACGACGCGATCCAGGCGGGGCTCAAGGCGAGCTGAGAAAAGGTCGGGGGAAGGAATTCCCCCGGTCAAACCTATAGGTTTGACCCATCTTCTTTTTGTCAGTTGGCGGCTGCGCTTTCCGCCCGCGCAGGAAACCTGAAGGAAAAGATCGGGGTCTGGGGGAATTCATTCCCCCGGCCTTGCTTGCCGGCGCAGCGTCACCGTGCCCCAATCGTCACCGCAACCGTTCGGAGCCGGTGACCTGGAATGCGCGCCCCTTCCACCCCCGCCCCTCTGCCGCCTTCCCTGTACGCCGACACCGCCGTGCCCGCGCCCGCCGCGGCGCCGCTCCAGGGTGAGCAGCGCGTGCCGGTCGCCATCGTGGGCGGCGGCTTCACCGGGCTTTCCACCGCGCTGCATCTCGCCGAACACGGCATCATGGCGGCGCTGATCGAGGCCTCGGAGCCGGGCTGGGGCGCCTCTGGGCGCAATGGCGGGCAGGTCAATCCCGGGCTGAAATGGGACCCGGATCAGGTGGAGGCCGATTTCGGCCCCGAACTGGGCGGGCGCATGATCGCCCTCTCCTACGCCGCGCCGGACCTCGTCTTCGACATCATCCGCCGCCACCAGATCACCTGCGAGGCACGCCAGCAGGGCACGCTGCGCGCTGCCATCATGTTGTCCAACGCCGCCGCAGCCGAGCGCACGGCCGAACAGTGCATCCGGCGCGGCATGCCGGTGGAATACCTCGACCGCGCTGCCGTCGCCGCCCTGACCGGCACCGGGCGCTACGCCGGCGCGATGCTCGACCGGCGCGGTGGCGACCTCAACCCGCTCTCCTATGCGCGTGGGCTGGCGCGGGCGGCGGCGCAGCTCGGCGCGCGCATCCATGGGGGCACGCCGGCCCTGTCGCTCACCCGCGAAGGCGCGCGGTGGCGCATCGCCACGCCCCAGGGCAGCCTGCTGGCAGAGCAGGTGGTGCTGGCGACCAACGGCTATACCGGCGATCTCTGGCCCGGCCTGCGCCGCAGCCTGGTGCCGGTTTTCAGCTCTATCGCCGCCACCGCGCCGCTGCCGGACTCCGTGGCGCAGGCCATCCTGCCGCTGCGCGGTTCCGTCTATGAGAGCGGCAACATCACCGTTTATTACCGGCTCGACCAGGGCAACCGCCTGCTGATGGGCGGGCGCGGCCCGCAACGCCCCATGCAGGACACCGGCCCCGTCCAGTATCTGATGCGCTATGCCGAGCGCCTCTGGCCGGCGCTGAAAGGCGTCGCCTGGACGCATGGCTGGAATGGCCAGCTTGCCATGACGCGCGATCACTACCCGCATCTGCACGAACCCGCGCCGGGCCTGCTCACGGCGCTGGGCTACAACGGCCGCGGCGTCGCGATGGCAACTGCCATGGGCGGGCAACTGGCGCGCCGCCTGCTCGGCACGCCGGTCGAGGAGCTGGACATGCCGGTGCTGCCCATCCGGCCAATTGCCTTCCATCGCTTCTGGCGGCTGGGCGTGATGGCGGCAGTAGCCCAGGGGCGGATCAGGGACCGGCTGGGACTGTAAAAAAGCCCGGGGGAAAGGAATTCCCCCGGGCTTTTCCCGTCAGTGCTGGACGGGCTTGCCGTCTTCCAGCCGCAGCAGGTGCAGCGGGCTGTCGTCGCGCAGTTCCTCCGGCAGCAGGCCGGCCGGGAAGTCCTGGTAGCAGACCGGACGCAGGAAGCGCCGGATGGCCAGCGTGCCGACCGAGGTGCTGCGGCCGTCCGCCGTGGAGGGATAGGGTCCGCCATGCACCATGGCGTGGCTGACCTCGACCCCGGTCGGGTAGCCGTTCACCAGGATGCGGCCGACGCGGCGCTCCAGCACCGGCAGCAGCTTGCGCGCCTCCTCCAGGTCGTGGCTGTCCATCTGCAGGGTGGCGGTGAGCTGGCCTTCCAGCTTCTCGGCCACCTCCCGCATGGCACCCAGATCCGGGCAGCGGATGATCAGCGAGGCGGCGCCGAAGACCTCCTCCTCGAGGCTCGGATCAGCGGCGAAGCTGGCGGCGTCGGTCATGAACAGGGCGGCCTGGCCCTGGGTGGGGCCATTGTGCAGCAGCCCTTCCGCCACCTTCTGCACCTTCGGCGCGCCGGAGAGGCGGGCGACGCCCTCCTGGTAGGCCTTCAGGATGCCAGGCGTCAGCATGGTGGCGGCAGGGGCGGCGCCCAGCGCCTCGGCGGCGGCGGCGACGAAGCGGTCGAGGTCCGGGCCTTCCACCGCCAGCACCAGGCCGGGATTGGTGCAGAACTGGCCGGCGCCCAGCGTCAGCGAGCCGACGAAGGCCTTGCCGATCGCCTCCGCCCGCGCCTTCAGGGCGGCCGGCATCAGGAAGACCGGGTTGATGCTGCTCATCTCGGCATAGACCGGGATCGGCTCGGGGCGGGCAGCGGCGGTCTTCATCAGCGCGGTGCCACCGGCGCGGGAGCCGGTGAAGCCCACCGCCTTGATGCGCGGGTCGGAGACCAGCCCCTGGCCGATGACGTTGCCGGCGCCGAAGAGCATGGAGAAGACGCCTTCGGGCAGGCCGCATTTCCGCACCGCCGCCTGCACCGCACGCCCCGCCAGTTCCGAGGTGCCGGGATGCGCCGAATGCGCCTTCACCACCACCGGGCAGCCGGCGGCGAGCGCGGAGGCGGTGTCGCCGCCCGCCACCGAGAAGGCCAGCGGGAAGTTGCTGGCGCCGAACACCGCGACGGGGCCGAGCGGGATCTGCCGCTGGCGCAGGTCGGGGCGCGGCAGTGGCTTGCGGTCGGGCATGGCGGGGTCGATGCGGGCTTCCAGCCAGAGCCCGTCACGCACCACTTGGGCAAAGAGGCGGAGCTGGCCGGCGGTGCGGGCGCGCTCGCCCTCGATGCGGCCGCGCGGCAAGCCGCTTTCGGCCACGGCGCGCTCGACCAGTTCGTCACCGAGTTCCATCAGTTCCTGCGCGATCGCCTCCAGGAAGGCGGCGCGCTGCTCCAGGCTGGTGGCGCGGTAGGTGTCGGAAGCCGCCCAGGCCAGGGCACAGGCGCGCTCCACCTCAGCCGCCGTGCCGCCGCCATAGGGCGGCTCCATCGTTTCGCCCGTGGCGGGATTGGTGGCGCGGACCGGGCGTTCCGTCCCGCGCAGGCGCGTGGCGCCGATCAGCATTTCGCCGGTCAGGGACATGCGGTCGTTCCTCATCGTTCAGGCGGCAAGCCACTTCGGACCATGCCGCACTTGTCTGATGTCATAGGACAGGCTTTCGGCAGAGGGAGCAAGAGCGGCCGGCGAGGCGCGCCGCCCCTCACCGCGATGCGCGGCTGCGGATCGCGAAGGAGCCGAAGGAGCCGAAGGAGCCGAAGGAGCCGAAGGAGCCGAAGGAGCCGAAGGAGCCGAAGGAGCCGAAGGAGCCGAAGGAGCCGAAGCCTCGGGCATGTCCGGCCGACGCTCAACCGGCGCGGCGACCCCCGCGGGCGGGCTGTGGCGGCACATGGCGGTGAGGCGGAGAGAAAAGAAGCGCCGGCCTCCTCCGGGCGGAGAAGGCCGGCGCGTCAGGGCAGGGCGGAGGCGCTGTCCGGGCGGGCGAAGGGGCCGCTCAGACGGCCATGGCCAGCCCGCCCTCCATTCCGAGGCCGAGATGGGCCCGCCGCGTCCGGGGCGCGGCGGCCTGATGGCGCATCCGTGCGGCCTCCAGGGCGGAGGGGGTCGGCTCCTCCAGCACATAGCCGCGCCCCCAGATGGTGCGCACGATCTCGGCCGAGCCGGCGGCCGCCAGCTTGCGGCGCAGCTTGCAGACGAACACGTCCAGGATGCGCTGGTCCGGCCCGTCCTCCGCACCATAGGAACGCGCCATGAAATGCTCCTTGGTGAGCAGCGTGCCCCGCCGCAGCATCAGCATCTCCAGCACGTCGAACTCGCGGCAGGTGACACGAACGGAACGATCATCGACCGCGACGGTGCGGCGGGTCTGATCCAGCACCACATTGCCGCAGCGGAGCTGGGAGCTGGCATGGCCGAAGCCGCGGCGCAGCACGGCCTGCATCCGCGCATGCAGCAGCGCCAGGGGAGCAGCGCGGCTCAGCACATCATCGGCGCCAAGTTCCAGTGCCGCCAGTTCCTCGTCATGCGTGGGGGAAGCGCTCAGGACAATGACGGGCGCCTGCACACCGCGACGCCGGATGTCCCGCAGAATGGCGAGCGCCTGCAGGCGGATCTCATCCACCTCGAGCAGGATCACATCATAGGGTCCGCTGTGCTGTGCGATCGCGGCGGTCTCGCTGAAGGGGAGGGCGAGGTCGCAGCCATGTCCTTTTTGGACAAGGCTGTCCCGCAACCGCGCGTTATCCTCGAAGGTGCTGGCGAGGAGAATGTACATGGCCCGTCCTTGCGATTTTCGCTGGCGGTGAAAGTCAGAGCCTCTTGGCGCTGGCAAGGAAAAGCTACCTCACGGATCCGTGATACTCAAGACATTCTCATCATGGTTGAAAGAACAGGGCACTTTTCCCCAGACAGGATATTCTTTTTGGATATCTGGTCTTCCAACAGTGATGTCATTTTGATTGAGGATACAATCTCCATTTGAAGACTGATTAGTACAATTTTTAGACGTCATCCAAATATGCGATTTTGTTTCGCGCTCGGCGCACGGTCGCCAGACCCATGGTTGAAGTCAGCCGGTTTGCAGCTCCCTGCCAGAATGCCTCGGAGGCAGAAATTCGGTCACATTTCATTCACCTGCATGGATTATAAGGGCTTCTCTGCCTGTCCGGCGCAGGGCACGCCTGCATCGGCAAGGCGGAGATAGGCGCGCGCAGGGGCATTCCAGGATACGACCCTATTCTCGTTCCGTGAGCAGATCCCGCCGCGAGGGGGCGCATGATCTTTTTTTGGGGAAACCTGCGGTTTCTCTCATTTGCGGTATGCGCCTTACGGCGGCGGGCGAGAGGCCGGATCCGTATCAGGGCCGGAGACGGGGAAGCTCTCTGCCGCTCGGCGGCAGTGTGGCCTGAAGGCAACACAGCACGGAGGACGCGTTCTTCCGCAGCCGGGCAGGCGGGATGATCGTTTGCACCACCATCCGCCGCCCCCCTCGACGGGGCCGGCCCCCACAGGCCGGTGCCTACCCGAAGGCGGGAGGCCGTGCCTCCTTCACCATGATCCGGACGGGGCAGCACCGCCAAGCGCCGCCCCCTCCCCAAGATGCGCCGGCCGGCCCTAGGCCCCGCCGGCCACCGGTGCCGCCGGCACCTCCCAGGCCAGGTCCGGATCCAGCGGCCAGATGGGCCGCGGCACATGCCGGAAGGGCACCCTCGTCAGCACCGGGGTCACCAGTCCCGGACCGTCCACCTCCAGGATCTGCGAATCCGCGAAGAGGTCGTTGAAGCCGGCGCGGAAATGCCCGCGCGACTTCACCACCAGGCCACGCAGGCGGCGCAGGTCGATGCCGAGATGCTCCAGCATCGCCGGATCGTGGCACTGGTGGCGGATCGAGACGAAGACGACGTCGATTCGCTCCTCCAGCCGCAGCCAGGCGGTAGGGCCAAGGGTGAAGGGACGGCCGGCGATGGTGCCGCGGCGGCCGACGATATGGCCGTCACTCAGCGCCATCACCTTCGCCTCGGCCTCCAGCCGCCGGCTGTCGGAATGCGTCTCGGCCCGGTTCAGCACGGCGTGGAATCGGGCACCCGCCCCCCGCGCATGCGCCTCCACCGCCAGTTCCGGGTCGTAGTGGATGGCGAAGGCAGTGTCGGTGACGCCGGCTTCCAGGAAGGCGCGCAGGATGTCGGTGGTGTTGCCCCGCGCGCCGCCGCCTGGATTGTCGGCGACGTCCGCGAAGAGCAGCGCCGGCAGAGCGGGGTTCTCGCAGGCGGCCTTGAGGCGCCGCGCCGCCTCATCGATCGGCAGCAGCCGCGCCACCAGCTCCTGCCGGCGGGACCAGAGCAGCCGGGCCAGCTCGCGCGCCACCGCCTCGGCCGCCGCCTGGTCGCCGCGCGAGGTGACGATCACGCTCATGCCGTTCTTCGGCGAATCGCCCAGGCTGAAATTGGCCAGCACGGAGACGTTCAGGATGCTGCCCCTGCACAGCTCCTGCCCGCGCGCGATGGCCGCGCCATAGGGGCCGCGGTCCGACAGCAGCGACACCGAGGGGGGTAGGATCGGCAGTTTGATGAAGGCCTTGGCGGTCTTCACCCCGCCCAGCAGTTCCAGCATCGCCCGCCCAGCCTCCTGGCCACGCTCGCGCATGTCCACATGCGGGTTGGTCAGGAAGGCGATCAGCAGATCGGTGTGCCGCACCATGGCCGGACTGACATTGGCATGCAGGTCCAGCGTCGAAACGATGGGCACATCCGGGCCGACGATGCCGCGCACCATGGCATAGAGCGCGCCCTCCGGGTCCGGCTCCACCGTGGCGGAGGCGGCGCCATGCGCCTCGATGTAGACGCCGTCGAGCGGCAGGGCCGCCTTCAGCCCTTCCGCCAGGCGGGCGAGATAGCGGTCGAAGAAGCCCTGCTCGGCCGGACCGCTGGCGCCGGCGGAGGTGATGGCGAGCGGCACCGGCTGCCAGGGGCCGGCGGCATCCAGCACCTCGACGAAGCCCTTGATGCCGCCGGGATCGCGCGAGCGGGCGCCGCGGACGTCGTCGAGCAGGTCCTGCCCTTCGAGCCAGAGCTTCTGCCGGAACTCCGCCTCCTCGGCGACCGGGGCGAAGCCGTTCGCCTCGAGCATGAAGCCGAGCAGGGCGATCCTTGGATTGTTGCGCATGGGTCGAGCTTCGTTTCCGATGGAAGCCGGTTCAGGGAGCCGCGGCCAGCAGGTGCCGCAGCAGGCGGCCGAAGCGGGCGTAGGAGACGGAAGGGCCGGGCTGGTCGGTGTCCACGCGGTGGACGACCACCGCCTGCAGCGCGGGCAGCACCAGCAGCACATGGCCGCGCGTGCCGAGCCCGGCGAAGCTGCCCTCCGGCACCACGACGTTGGGGAACATCACCCCCTGCCGCCCGACCCACCACATGTAGCCATAGGCGCCGTGATGCCCGGCCTCGGAGACCGGCAGCACGCTCATCCGCACCCAGTTCTCCGGCACCACCTGCCGGCTAGCGGCCCGCCCGCCCTCGAGGAAAAGCTGGCCGAAGCGCGCCAGGTCCCGCGCCGTCATGCGGAAGGGATAGGCAGGATGCCGCGACTCGGGCAGCGGCACGTAACTGCCATCCTGCTCCGGCCGGAAATCCTCCATGCCACAGGGCGCGGCGATGCGGGCGGCGAAGTCCTGGAAGACGTCGGCCCCCGTGCACTGCCGGAAGACTGTTCCCAGCGCGTTGAAGTCCCAGTTGTTGTAGCACCAGGCCGTGCCCGGCCCGGCACTGTGCCGCGCCGGCTTGATGGCGACCATCCAGGGCGATTCATAGCCGCTCGGGTGGTAGATGCCGGAGCGGACGCAGAGCAGGTCGAGCACCGTGGCCAGCTTCTCGCGCGCGGTCAGGCCGAGCTGGTCGTCAATGCCGAGATCCTCCAGCCGCGCCTCCAGGTCGATCCGTCCCGCCTCCGCATGGATGCCGATCAGCGCCGAGAGCAGGCTCTTGCGGATGGAATGGACGTTGAACCGCGCCGCCACGCGGCCGGCGGAGAGCAGCACGCGCCCGCGCGCCACCACCATCAGGGCCGCGGTGTCGGTGCTCGCGGCATCCTCCAGCGCCGCCCGCAGGCCGGCCGAGGACCAGCCGGCATCCTCCGGCCTGTCCCAGCGCGGCCAGGAGCCGGCATCGGCCTCCGCCGCGCCACCATCGCCGAGAGCTGTCTGCACGGGCTTCGTTCCTTTTGACCATTTTACAGGCGCCCTGACCGATGCAAGGATGGCGCCAGGGAAAACAGGCGGGAAAAGTCTGGCACATGGTTTGCTGGCCGTCCGGCCAAGCGCAAGCGCCTATGCCATGCGAGGGACACTCAGAATGACCGAACATCACCCCGGCCCCGCCATCCGGCGGTCCTGGCGCCGCCTCGCCTTGGCCCTTCTGGCCGGCACCGGCCTCACGGCGATGGCCGAGGGCGCGCGCGCCGCGACGCCCGGCAACGCGATGGTGATGGCCTGGAACATCGACGCCATCAGCACCTTCGACCCGGCGCAGATCGGCGAGGTGGTGACCAGCGAACTGCTGCAGAACACCTGCGACTCGCTGGTGGCCTTCGACCCGAAGGACGAAAGCAAGCTGGTGCCCGCACTGGCCGAGCGCTGGGAGGTCTCGCCGGACAAGCAGCAGATCACCTTCCACCTGCGCGATAGCCTGGCCTTCCCCTCGGGCGCCAAGGCCACCGCGCAGGACCTCGCCTGGTCAATGGCGCGGGTGGTCAAGCTCGGTTTCGGCAACTCGGCAACGCTCACCGAATACGGCTTCACCAAGGACACGGTGGAGCAGCGCATCACCGCGCCGGACGAGCGGACGCTGGTGATGAAGCTGGACAAGCCCTATCCCGTCAACCTCGTGCTGCAGGCCGTCGCCGCGAACCGCGTCGCCACCCTGCTCGACCGCCAGACGGTGATGAAGCATGAGGTGAACGGCGACCTCGGCAACAAGTATCTCGCGACGCACACCGAATGCGTCGGCCCCTACCATCTGCGCCAGTGGAACGCCGGCGAGAGCGTGGTGCTGGAGGCCAACCCGAAATACTGGGGCCCGGCGCCGAAGCTGAAGCGCATCATCATCCGCCACGTCGCCGAGGCGGGCACGCAGCGCCTGCTGCTGGAGAAGGGCGACGTGGACGTGGCGCGCGACCTGACGCCGGAGGACATGCAGGCCATCGAGAAGATGCCCGGCATCACCCTCTCGCGCACGCTGAAGCCGCAGATCGTCTACTGGGGCTTCAACAACGCCAATCCGATCTTTGCCAAGGAGAAGGTGCGCCTCGCGATGCGCTACCTGATCGACTACGAGGGCCTGGGCAAGACGGTGATGGCCTATAACGGCGTGCCGCGCGCCAGCTTCGCGCAGCTCGGCGCCTTCGGCGCGCTGGACGAGAAGGAGGGCCAGCCCTTCAAGCTCGACCTGGAGAAGGCGAAGCAGCTGCTGACCGAGGCCGGCCTCCCCGACGGCTTCGAGGCGACGATGATCTTCGGCACCCTGCCTTATGCGGCGCCGATCGCGCAGCACATCCAGCAGAACGCCGCCAAGATCGGCGTGCGCATCAAGCTGGAGCAGATGGCGAATGCGCAGCTCTTCGCCCGCCATCGCGGCCGCGAGTTCGAGACGGCGATGCTGGCCTGGCAGACCAGCGTTCCGGACGCGCATGGCAATGCCTCGCGCCAGATCTACAACCCCGACAACCGCGCCGAGGCGAAGCTGACGCAGTACCCGTCCTGGCGCCACTCCTTCCAGGACGAGAAGGCCAACAAGATGGTCCAGGCCGCCCTGCTGGAGCAGGACGAGGACAAGCGCGCGGAGATGTACCACGAGCTGCAGCGCGACATGATGCAGCGCGGCCCGACGGCCATCATGTTCCAGTCCATCATGCTCGCCGGCGTGCGCAACACGCTGAAGAACTGGACCTGGAACGGCTTCGCCGCCTACTACGACCTCGCCTCCAAGGAGTAAGGCCCCGATGGCAGAGGCGGCGGCGACATCCGCCCGTCGGAGCGGGGGCGCCGCCCCCGCCCTGCCTGCCTGGGCCGGCACGGCGCTGCGGCTGATCGTCTCGATCGCCGTCACACTGTTCGGCCTGATGGCGCTCACCTTCCTGATTGGCCGGCTGCTGCCGCTCGATCCCGTCGCCGCCATCCTGGGCGACAACGCCACCCAGGAAGCCTATGAGGCGATGCGGGCACAGCTCGGCCTCGACCAGCCGCTCTGGATCCAGTTCGCCCGCTACGTCGGCGACGTGCTGCGGCTCGATTTCGGCACCGCGCTGACCACCGGCAAGCCCGTGCTGGAGGACGTCGCCCGCGTCTTTCCCGCGACCATCGAGCTGGCCACCATGGGCATCCTGATCGGCACCGGGCTCGGCATCCCGCTGGGCGTCTTCGCCGCCGCCTATCGCGACACGCCGCTCGACTATTTCGTCCGTGTTTTCGGCCTGCTCGGCTATTCGACGCCGAATTTCTGGCTCGGGCTGATGGGGCTGGTGCTGTTCTACGCCAATCTCGGCTGGGTCGGCGGCCCCGGGCGGATCGACACCGCCTATCAGTGGGACGTCGAGCCGGTGACCGACCTGCTGCTGCTTGATACCGCCATGGCCGGGCAGTGGGAGATCTTCTGGAACGTCCTCAGCCATATCATCCTGCCCGCCTCCATCCTCGGCTTCGGCGCGCTGGCCTATATCAGCCGCATGACGCGCTCCTTCATGCTGGAGCAGCTGGCGCAGGAATACGTCATCGCCGCGCGGGTGAAGGGGCTTTCCTGGATGCGCACGGTCTGGGTGCACGCCTTCCGCAACGTGGTGGTGCAGGTCATCACCGTGGTGGCGCTGGCCTATGCCTTCCTGCTGGAGGGCGCGGTGCTGACCGAGACGGTCTTCGCCTGGCCGGGCTTCGGCCGCTACCTGACCAACGCCCTGCTGGCCGGCGACATGAACGCGGTGGTCGCCTGCACGCTGCTGGTCGGCGTCATCTTCGTCGGGCTCAACCTGCTGGCCGACCTGCTCTACCGCCTGCTCGATCCGCGGACCCACTGACATGTCCGGCACCTCCCTCTCCCCCACCTCGCTCGGCGCCTGGCTGCGGGCGCCGGTGCCCGCCTCGCCCTTCCAGGCGCGGGTGCAGGCGCTCTGGCTCGGCTGGCGCCGGCTGCGGAGCAACCCGCCGGCGCTGGCGGGCGCGACGATCCTGCTGCTGCTGATCGCTGTGGCGGCCTTCGCGCCGCTGCTCGCCACGCATGACATCTACGCGCAGGACCTGACGGCGCGGCTGCAGCCGCCCTCGGCCGCGCACTGGCTCGGCACCGACGACCTCGGGCGCGACATCTACAGCCGCCTTGTCTATGGCTCCCGCATCACCCTCTACATCGCCTTCCTGGCGGCGCTGATCGCGGCGCCGCTCGGGCTGATCATCGGCACCACCGCCGGCTATCTCGGCGGCTGGACCGACACCATCCTGATGCGGCTGGTGGACATCTTTCTCTCCTTTCCCAGCCTGATCCTGGCGCTGGCCTTCGTCGCCGCGCTCGGTCCCGGCATCGAGAACGCCATCATCGCCATCTCGCTCGCCGCCTGGCCGCCGATCGCACGGCTGGCGCGGGCGGAGACGCTGACGGTGCGCAAGTCCGACTACATCGCCGCCGTGCGGCTGCAGGGCGCCTCGCGCCTGCGCATCATCCTGCATCACGTGGTGCCGATGTGCCTGCCCTCCGTCGTCGTGCGCATCACGCTGAACATGGCCGGCATCATCCTCACCGCCGCCGGCCTCGGCTTCCTCGGCCTCGGCGCGCAGCCGCCCAGCCCGGAATGGGGCGCCATGCTTTCCACCGGCCGGCAGTTCGTCATGACGAGCTGGTGGATCGCCGCCATCCCCGGCTGCGCCATCCTGCTCACCAGCCTCGCCTTCAACCTGTTCGGCGACGGGCTGCGAGACATCATGGACCCGCGCCATGGCTGATCCGGATACCGCCCCCCTGCTCCGCGTGCGCGGCCTGCGCATCACCTTCCCCTCCCCCAGCGGCCCGGTCGAGGCGGTGCGCGGCGTCTCCTTCGACGTCGGGCGGGAGAAGCTCGGCATCGTCGGCGAGAGCGGCTCCGGCAAGTCGATGACCGGGCGCGCGCTGCTGAAGCTCTCCCCCAAGGCGGCGCGCGTCACCGCCGAGCGGCTCGACTTCGCGGGCACTGACCTTCTGGCCGCTTCGGAACGCCGGATGCGCGCCATCCGCGGCGCGCGCATCTCGATGATTCTGCAGGACCCGAAATACTCGCTGAACCCGCTGATGCGCGTCGGGCAGCAGATCGCCGAGACCTGCCGCCTGCACCAGCGCGTCGGCCGTGCCGAGGCGCATGCCAAGGCGATGGCCATGCTGGAGGCGGTGCATATCCGCGACCCGAAGCGGGTGTTCGATCTCTATCCGCACGAGGTCTCCGGCGGCATGGGCCAGCGCATCATGATCGCCATGATGCTGATCACCGAGCCGGACCTGATCATCGCCGACGAGCCGACCTCGGCGCTCGACGTCACCATCCGCCGGCAGGTGCTGACCATTCTGGACGAGCTGGTGATGGGGCGCGGCGTCGGGCTCATCTTCATCAGCCACGACCTCAACCTTGTGGCGGAGTTCTGCGACCGGGTGCTGGTGATGTATGCCGGGCGCATCGTCGAGGAGTTGCGCGCGGCGGACATGCACAACGCCCGCCATCCCTATACCCAGGCGCTGCTGCGCAGCCTGCCGCGGCTCGACCACCCCGTGGAGGAGCTGGCCGTGCCGACGCGCGACCCCTCCTGGCGCGACGGGCCGACCTATCGGCTGGAGGAACTGGCATGAGAAAGAAAGATCGGGGGAAGGAATTCCCCCAAACCCCCTTCTTTTTTCTGTCAGTTCCAGAGCGGCCGAATTCGAAGGAAAAAGATGGGGGTCCGGGGGAATTCCTTCCCCCGGCCTTTCTGGCCAGGGTTCACGCGGCATGACGCTTCCCACACCGCCGGCGCTGGAGGTCATCGACCTCAACATCACCTTCGGCCGCGGCGCCAAGGCCAACCACGCCGTGCAGAACGTCGCCTTCCGCGTGGCCCCCGGCGAGGCCTATGGGTTGATCGGCGAGTCCGGCTCCGGCAAGTCCACCGTGCTGCGCGCCCTGTCGGGGCTCAACACGACCTACGAGGGCGCCATCCTGCTGCACGGCCATGAGCTGCCGCATGTGCGGGACAAGGCCTTCTTCCGCCAGACGCAGATGGTCTTCCAGGACCCTTATGGCTCCCTGCATCCGCGCAAGATGGTCAACCAGGTGCTGCTGGAGCCACTGACCATCCACGGGCTGGACCGGCCGCAGCAGCGGGTGGAGGAGGCGCTGCGGGCGGTCGGCCTCGGCCCGGCCTTCCGCTTCCGCTATCCGCACCAGCTCTCCGGTGGGCAGCGGCAACGTGTCGCCATCGCCCGCTGTCTGATCCTGGAGCCGAAGATCCTGCTGCTGGATGAGCCGACCAGCGCGCTTGACGTCTCGGTGCAGGCGGAAATCCTCAACCTGCTGCACCGGCTGCGGGCCGAGCGGGGCCTGACCTATGTGATGGTCAGCCACGACCTCGCCGTGGTGGCGCATCTCTGCGAGCGGCTGGCCATCATGAACGGCGGCCGCATCGTCGAGGAGATGACGGTGGAGGCGCTGCGCGCCGGCCAGGCGACGGAGCCGTATAGCCGCGCCCTCCTCGCCGCCAGTGCGGGCTATCGGCCCGCTGCCGAGCAGGACACCTTCGCGACGGCCTGAAGCCATCGGCGCCCCCTTCCGGCGCCCCCTCCCCTCGGCAAGGCGGCCGCCGAGGGGAAGGCGGAAGCGGAGACAGGGCATCCATAAGGCCGCCCCGGCTTTTCCTCCGCATCATCCATGGGCCAGCGGCCCCGTGAGGAGGTTGCCAGGGAAAGCGCCATCATTGCCACCTCCCCCGCAGCGTCACCCCACCGCGCAATGCCGCCTGCCTCGTCAAGCATCTTTCCGCCCGATTTGAATCCATAATGGGAAAGGGTTGCAGGAGAATGCATATCGTTTGAACATGCGCCGCTGCTGGGTTGGCTCCCAAGGGGTTTGCGGAGGGTGACATGGACGTCGGCGTTTTCCTGCCCATCGGCAACAATGGCTGGCTCATCTCCACCACCTCGCCGCAATACATGCCAAGCTTCGAGCTGAACCGCGCCATCGTGGAGAAGGCGGAGCGGTATGGCTTCGAATTCGCCCTCTCGATGATCAAGCTGCGCGGCTTCGGCGGCCCCAGCGAGTACTGGGACCACAACCTGGAATCCTTCACGCTGATGGCTGGCCTGGCGGCGGTGACGCAGCGAATCCGCCTCTTTGCCTCGGTGGCGGTGCTGACCATTCCGCCCGCCATCATCGCCCGCATGGCCTCGACCATCGACAGCATCTCGCAGGGCCGCTTCGGGGTGAACATCGTCTCCGGCTGGCAGAAGGCGGAGTACGAGCAGATGGGCCTGTGGCCGGGCGAAGGCTATTTCGCGCGGCGCTACGAGTATTGCAGCGAGTATGTGCAGGTCATGCGGGATCTGTGGACGGAGGGCCGCTCCGACTTCCAGGGCGACTTCTTCCAGATGGCGGATTGCCGCCTCAGCCCGCGCCCTTCCGCGCCGGTCCAGGTGATCGCGGCGGGGCAGAGCGGCCGCGGCATGCGCTTCGCGGCGGAGCATGCGGACTACAACTTCATCAGCAGCACCGGCATCAACACGCCGCAGACCATCGCGCCGCACGCGGTGCGCCTGAAGGCGGAAGCCGCGCGCACCGGCCGCAGGGTGGGAGCGCTGGCACTGCTGATGATCATCGCCGACGAGACGGACGCGGCGGCGATGGCCAAATGGGAGCACTACAAGGCCGGCACCGACCTGGAGGCGCTGGCCTGGCGCGATGCGCAGGCCGCCGCGGATGTGAAGTCCGAGGCCACCTCCACGGTGGGCCGCTTCCTGAACGAGGGGGCGAAGCAGCCCACGGCGATGCTGCGCCTGATCGGCTCCTACGCCACGGTGGCGCGCCTGCTGGATGAATGTGCGGCGACCGACGGGCTGCAGGGCGTCATGCTGACCTTCGACGATTTCCTGACCGGCATGGAGCAGTTCGGCCAGCGCATCCAGCCGCTGATGACGTCGCGCTCCCATGTGCTGGCGCCCATCTGAAGGGAGGTCCGGGAACCTCAGGTTCCCGGCGGGGAGAGCTTGGGAGGGGCGGCGCCCCTCAAGGCCAGTCGGACCGCAAGGGAGGAGAGTCCTGCCATGACCGCCGCCGAGGAAGAGACGCTGATCCGGTTGCTGGCACGCCAGATGGGCCTGGAGATCGCGCTGCGGGACCATGAGGCGGCGCTGCTGGCGGCGGCGCGGCGCGCCTTCGCCCTGCGCGCCGCCCTGGCCGATGCGCTGCCGCCGGAGGCGGAGCCCGCGCCGGCGCAGCGCATCGAGGGGGCCCGGTGAGCCGCCCGCTGCACCTGCTGGGCGCGGCGGAACTGCACCGCGCCTATGCCGCCCGCGCCGTATCCCCGGTGGAGGTGGTGGAGGCGCTGCTGGCCCGCATCGCGGCGCAGGAGGGGCGGGTGCATGCCTTCATTC
The DNA here is from genome assembly GCF_030063475.1 of Roseomonas sp. E05. Lineage (GTDB taxonomy): Bacteria > Pseudomonadota > Alphaproteobacteria > Acetobacterales > Acetobacteraceae > Pseudoroseomonas. Next base: position 40,284 of record NZ_JASIRT010000012.1, on the reverse strand, counting down.
GCCTGGACGTGAAGGGCGCGCGCGCCGCGGCGGCGGAGGCGGCGCGGGAAATCGCGGCGGCCGGCCCGCGTTCGCCGCTGCATGGCGTACCGGTCGGGCTGAAGGACATCATCGACGTCGCCGGCCAGCCCACCACCTGCCATTCGAAGCTGCGGCTGGACCATGTGGCGGCGCGGGATGCCACAGTGGTGGCGCGGCTGCGGGGTGCCGGCGCCATCCTGCTGGGCAAGCTCTCCACACACGAGTTCGCCGTCGGCGGCCCCTGCTTCGACCTGCCCTTCCCGCCGGCGCGCAACCCCTGGAACCTGGCCCATCATCCCGGCGGTTCCTCCTCCGGCTCCGGCGCCGGGCTGGCGGCCGGGTTCTTCCCGCTGGCGCTCGGCAGCGACACCGGCGGCTCCGTCCGCAACCCCGCCAGCGCCGCCGGGCTGGTCGGGCTGAAGCCGACCTATGGGCTGCTGCCGCGCACCGGCGTCTTTCCGCTTTCCTGGACGCTCGACCATGTCGGGCCGATGGCACGCAGCGTAGAGGACGTGGCGCTGCTGACCCGCGCCCTGGCCGGGCACGACCCCGCCGATCCCGGCAGCGCCGCCGCGCCCGGCTGGACCGATCCGGCGGCCGACCTGGCGCGCGGCGTGGCGGGGCTGCGCATCGGCTTCGTGCGGCATTTCCACGAAGCGGACCTCCCCGCCGATCCTGAGGTTGCCAGCGCGCTGGAGGCCGCCGCGGCCGAGTTCGTCCGCCAGGGCGCCACGCTGCGCGACGTGACCCTGCCCCCGCATGAGCGCTTCGCCGCCGTCAACCGCGTCATCCTGACCGCCGAGGCCTTTGCCATCCACGGGGACTGGCTGCGTCGCCGGCCCGGCGACTATGCCGGGCTGACCCGGGCCGCCCTGCTTACCGGCGCCTTCCTCTCGGCCGAGGACCTGATGCAGGCCATGCGCCTGCGCCGCCTGCTGACAGCGGCGGTGGACGATGCCTTCCGCGAGGTGGACGTGCTGCTCTGCGCCAGCTCGGTGGTGACGCCAGCCCGCATCGAGGATGCGGCGGAGGTCGCCCGCACCTATCCGCTGCACGCGCGGGCGCCGTTCAACGTCACCGGGCATCCGGCGGTGGGGATGATGGCGGGGCTCTCCTCCGCCGGCCTGCCGCTCTCGCTGCAGCTGGTGGCCCGCCCCTTCGAGGAGCGAACCCTGCTGCGTGCGGCCGCCGCCTGGGAACGCGCCGCCGGCCTGCCGCGGCATCCGCCGCTGGCGCTGGAAGCCCTGGGGTGAGGGGAAAAGGTCGGGGGAAGGAATTCCCCCGAACCCCCATCTTCTTTTGATCGGTTTTGACCTGCGCAGGCCGCAGGCGCCGGGAACTCAAGGCAAAGCTGAGGGGAATGAATTCCTCCGGCCTTGATGCGTCGCCTCAGGCCGCCATCCGGCCGCTTTCGAGAAAGCTCAGCGCCGAAATGACGGCGCCCGGGCTGGCCGCCAGCGGCGTGTGCAGGGCACGCACACGGGTGAAGGCGTCCTCCCAGCCGGGCAGGCGGGTTTCCTCGACTGTCACGATGCCGTCATTGTCGCCCGGCAGCAGCGGGTTGAAGCCGCGCCCGCCGGTGCCGCCGGCAATCACCGCCATGCCCCGGCAGTCCGGCAATGGCACCGAGGCGGCGCCGGCAGGCGTCACCGTCTGGCCGCAGCTGCCCGTCAGCGCCCGGTAGGCGGCCACCCGCGCGGCAACCTCGGCAATGCTCGCTCCCCGCGCCGGCGAACCGATCAGCACCAGCCGGCCAGGCCGCCAGCCATCCTCCGCCGCCCGCGCCATGGCGGCCCGCGCCACCAGCCCGCCCAGGCTGTGCCCGACAAAGGCGATCTCGGCGGCGCCATCCTCAGCCAGCGCGGCGGCGACGCGGCTAGCCGCCCGCGCATGATGCTCCAGTGACTGCCGCAGGCTGGCATAGCCGATATTCGCCACCGCCCAGCCGGAATCGGCCAGCGCCACCGCCATCCGCGCCATGCCGCCGGGATGGTGGCCGAGGCCATGCAGCACCACCACCGCGCGGCGGCAGCGGGCGGGACGGGCACGCCGCGCCGCATGCGCCACACAGGCCTCGGCCGGGCCGGTCATGGCAACGCCGCCGAAGGGGTCCACCGCCCGCCCCAGGCCGGTCTTGCAATGCGTCTGCACGCGCCAGCCCGAGCGGGACCAGATATCGGTCCAGGGCTGGAGCACGCCCGCGAAGCGCCGTGTGCCCGTCATCGTGCGCACCGGCAGCCGATGGCCGGAACCGAAACGGATGGGCAGACGCGGTTTCGCAACGGATCTTCCTCACAAGCTTGCCTGAACCGCATCAATATCCGCGCGCGGCCAGGGCTTCGTAAAGATGGGGTGACGGGGCGGCGGAGCAATCCGCCAGGCTTCCGCCACCGCATGGCATGACATGCCCCGCGTCCCGCGCCATATGTCGGGGCCAGCAAGGAGTGCCGGCACGATGTCCTCATTCGTAGCGACCCTGACCTTGAACCCCACCATCGATCTCGCCAGCGAGGCGGAGACGGTGCATCCCGTGCGCAAGATCCGCACGCACGGCGAGCGGCAGGACCCCGGCGGCGGCGGCGTCAACGTGGCGCGCGTGGTGCGGGAACTGGGCGGCGAGACGCAGGCCATCATCCTGGCCGGCGGCGTCACCGGGCGGTTCCTGGAGGAGCTGCTGGAGGAAGGCGGGGTGCCGCATCGCACCATCCCGATCGCCGGGCGCACCCGCATCAGCCACACGGTGCTGGAGCGCAAGACGGGGCTGGAATACCGCTTCGTCGCCGAGGGGCCGACCGTCTCCGCGCCGGAATGGGAAGCCGCCCTCGCTGCCGCCGCCGAGCTGCGCGAGGGCTGGCTGGTCGCCAGCGGCAGCCTGCCGCCCGGCGTGCCGTCCGACTTCTACGCCCGGCTGGCGGCACAGGCCTCCCGGCAGGGGCTGCGCTGCGTGCTCGACACCTCCGGCGAGGGGCTGAAGCTGGCGCTGCGGCAGGGCGGGCTGGAGCTGATCAAGCCGAGCCTTGGCGAGTTCGAGGCGCTGATGGGCCGCCCGCTGCGCGAGCCGGCGGCGCTGGAGGCGGCGGCGATGGACGTGGTCCGCGCGGGCGGCGCGCGGATGGTGGCGGTGACGCTGGGCGGCGACGGCGCCTTGCTCGCCACGGCTGAGGGCACGCTGCGCCTGCCGGCGCTCGACGTGGTGGTGCGCGGCGCGGTCGGCGCCGGGGACAGCTTCCTCGCCGCCATGACCCTCGCCCTGGCGCGCGGCGACACGCCGACCGACGCCTTCGCCTGGGGGGTCGCGGCCGGCGCGGCGGCGGTCTCCAATGCGGGCACGGCGCATCCGACGCGGGCGGAGGTGGGCGCCCTGCGCGCCCGCATCACCTCGGTGCCGCAGATGGCCGGGGCCCTGCCGTGACCCGGCGGCTGCTGGCGGATCTCGGCGGCACCAATGCCCGCTTCGCGCTGAGCGAGGCGGGCGGGCCGCCGCAGGAGGAGCGCAAGCTCGCGGTGGCCGACCATCCCGGCGTGGTGGAGGCCGCGCGCGCCTATCTGGCCGGCCGCACGGTGGAGGAGGCGGTCTTCGCCGTTGCCACGCCGGTGCGCGGCGACACCGTCACCTTCACCAACAATACCTGGCACTTCTCGATCCGTGCGGCGCAGCAGGCGCTGGACCTGGAGCGGCTGACGGTGATCAATGACTTCGTCGCCCAGGCCGCCGCCATCAGCCTGATGACGCCGGAGGACCTGCGGGTGCTCAAGCCGGGGCAGCCGCAGGCGGAGCGGCCGCAGGTGGTGCTCGGCCCGGGCACCGGGCTGGGCGTCGCCTTCGTGCTGCGGGAAGGCGGCGCAGCCCATATCCTGCCCAGCGAGGGCGGCCACGCCTCCTTCGCGCCGCAGGATGCGCTGCAGGCCGAAATCCTGCAGCGGCTGCGGCCGCTTCATGGCGGGCATGTCTCCACGGAGCGGCTGCTCTCGGGGCCCGGCCTGTTGCAGCTCACCCGCATCCTGGGCGAGATCCGCGGGGCGGCGGTCCCGGTGGAAAGCCCGGCGGACGTGTCGCAGCGGGCCGCTTCGGGCGCCTGCCCCATCTGCGCCGAGGCGGTGCGGCTGTTCTCCGCCATCCTGGGCGCCACGGCCGGCAATCTGGCGCTGACGCTGCTCACCGGGGGCGGGGTCTACATCACGGGCGGGCTCTGCCGGGGCCTCGGGCCGCTGCTGGACCAGGAGGCGCTGCTGACGGCCTTCCACGCCAAGGGGCGCTTCGCCGGCCTGCTGGAGGCGGTGCCGGTGGTGCAGGTCCTGCGGCCGCATACCGGGCTGCTGGGTGCCGCCGCCTATCGTCCGCGCCTGATGACCGGCTGAGGCGCAACGACGCGCCCGCCCCAGATTGCCGACGGGTGCGCATCCGGCGGCCGCGCCGGACGTTCTTGTTCCGGTGCAACCGGGGACCAGGGTGAACACGATGACGGAGATGAGGATCGAGCTGCCGGAGAGTCTTGCCGAGGAGATCGAGCGCCGGGCGAGCGAGTTGGGCACCACGCCCGACCAGTTGCTCTCGGTGGTCGTCTCGGAGGCGGTGACCGACCTGCCCAGCCAGGAGGACGAGAGCGACTGGGAACGCCGCTAGCCCTCCCCGCGGCACGGCCGGCGCCGGGGGATGTGACCCGCGCCGGCGCGACCGCCGCCCTGCCCGCCGGTTGATCCGCAAAGGCAGGAGAATCGCATGAGACTGCAGGGCAAGCTCGCCATCATCACCGGTGCGGATTCCGGCATCGGCCGCGCCATCGCGGAGGCTTTCGCGCAGCAGGGCGCGGATGTCTGCCTCAGCTACTTCCAGGACCGGGAAGGCGGCGAGGAAACCGCGCGCCGCGTGCGGGCTGCCGGCCGGCGCGCGGTGGTCGCGCAATGCGACGTCGGCGATCCCGCCTCGGTGGAGGCGCTGTTCAGGGCGGCGGCGGAACTCGGCGCGCCCGAGCTGCTGGTGAACAATGCCGGCACCGGAATGCATGACATGCCCGTCGCCGAGATGGACGACGACGTACTGGAGCGCGTCCTGCGCACCGACATGAAGGGGCCGCTGTTCTGTTGCCGCGCCTTCATCCGGCTGCGCCGGCAGCATGGCGGCCGCGGGCGCATCGTCAACATCAGCTCGGTGGCGCAGTTCCTGCCCACGCCGGACAGCGCCCCCTACGGCATGGCCAAGGCTGCGGTCGGCTCGCTCACCCGCAGCCTGGCGCGGGAGCTGGCGGAGGACAAGATCAACGTCAACAACATCGCGCCCGGCATGATCCAGACGCCGATGACCCAGAAGCGGATCGATGACCCGCAGGCACGCGAATCCTCCTTCGCCGCCATTCCCTGGCACCGAGCCGGCCAGCCGGAGGAAATCGCGCAGCTCGCGCTGTTCCTCGCCGCCGAGACGGGCGACTACGTCACCGGCCAGACCTGGGTGATGGATGGCGGCCTGATGATGAACTGGGGCGGCGCCTGATCGCCCGCCAGACCGGCTGACGGAAAGAAAAAAAGGCCGGGAGGAGTTCCCCCGGCCCCTCCGCGGAGGCTCAGGCGTTCAGCGCGAGGCGACCAGCCGCAGCGGCGCCACCCTGGAGTTGCGCATCTCCTGCGCGATCGCCAGCAGCACGCCGGCCGTCAGCGCCAGGTCCTGCGGCAGCAGCTCCACGCTGCCCTCGATCGCCATGCGGGCATGGTCGGCAATCCAGTAGGCGACATACTCAATGGCCTCCGGCGCGTTGCGGGCCGCCGCGGCGGCAAGTGCCGCGCTGAGTTCGGCGGAAGGCTCACGATAGACGTCTTGTTCCACGGCCGGATGCCATTTCAAGTCAGTTGCGGCCATGATGGTGAGGCCATGCGGTTAAGCGTTTCTTAACCGCCACTTCGCGAATCATGCAGCCGCCGCATTCCGGGAACGCCTGGCGCCGGCAGGTGTTCATGCCGGCATGGAAACCACACTGTTTCACAATCCCTCCGCCGGGGATGAGGGGCATTCGCCGGAAGCGCTCCTGGCACTGCTGCAGGGTGCCGGGCTGACGGCACGCGCCTGCAACACCAGAGGCGACAGCTTCCGCGAGGAGCTGGAAGCCGCCGCCGGGCTGCTGGTCGTCGCCGGCGGCGACGGCACGGTGGGCAAGGTCGCGACGCGGCTGGAGAATCGCCGGCTGCCCCTGGCCATCCTGCCGCTCGGAACAGCCAACAACCTCGCGCGCGCGCTGGGAAGCTGGGAGTCGCCGGAAGCCTTCGCGGCCGGCTGGCGCATGGCTGCGCGCCGCCCCCTGAACCTGGCCTATGCCGAAGGGCCGTGGGGACGGCGCCGCATCGTCGAGGCGGCCGGCTTTGGCGCCTTCGCCCGCGCCGTCGAGCGGGCCGACCGCAAGGGGCTGAAGGGCGTGGAGGCCGGCCGGGCCGCCTTCCGCGCCATTCTCTCCGCCGCGGAGCCGCTCCGCGCCTGCCTGACCATCGACGGCACCGGGCGGGAGGTGGAGACGCTGTTCCTGGAGGTCATGAACATCGGCCTGTTCGGCCCCAACCTGCCGCTGGCGCCGCAGGCAGAGCCCGGCGATGGCTGGCTGGACGCCATCAGCCTGCCCCCCGACCGCCGCGAGGCCATGCTGGCCTGGCTCGACGCCCCCGAGGCCGGCCCGCCGCCGACGGAGAGCTGGCGCGGCCGGCGGATCAGCGTGGACTGGCCGCGTGGCCCGATCCGCCTGGACGACGAAAGTCTCCCGCAGGAACAGCCCTTCACCGCGACCATGGAGATCGAGGCGGAGGCGTTGCAGGTCCTGGTTCCGCCCGCCATGGGCCTTGCAGAAAGGAGTTCGCCATGAACGATGCGCTGCCGCAGGAAACCCTGGAGCGGATCGGGGCGATGGCGCTCGACCTCGCCCGGCTGGCGGGGCGAGAGATGGCCGCCGGGCTCCGCCGCGCGCCAGAGGTCCACTACAAGCCGGGCGGCCATGGCGGGGAGAGCCTGAAGGACCCGGTCTCCGAGGTGGACCAGGCGGTGGAGGCGATGATCCGCGCCCGACTGGCCGAGCATTTCCCGGACCATGACGTGCTCGGCGAGGAATCCGGCGAGCGCCCGGCGCGCGGCAGCCGCTTCCTCTGGGCGGTGGACCCGGTGGACGGCACCGCCAACTACATCAACGGCTTTCCGCTCTTCGCCGGCTCGGTGGGCGTGCTGCTGGACGGCGAGCCGATCGCCGGGGCGGTCTGGTGCGCCGCCAGCCATGCGCTGCGCGCCGGCGTCTATCACGCGGTGCGCGGCGGCGGGCTGTTCTTCGAGGAAGAGCCGGTGCAGCCGCTCTTCAACCCCTCGGTGCGGCGGCGGCTGGGCGGCTTCGTGGATGCCTCGCCACGCTCGCCACAGGCCTGGGAGGCGCGGCGGACCGGCTCGGCCGCGATCGAATGCGCCTTCATCGCCGCCGGCCTGATGGAGGTGGCGCGCTTCGAGCGGCCGAACGCCTGGGACGTGGCCGGCGGCTTCGCGCTGGTGCGCGCCACCGGCGGCGAGATCCGCACCCTTGGGCCGGAAGGCTGGAAACCCTTCGCGCGCTTCACCGCCGGGACGCCGGATGGCGATGCCGGGCAATGGCGCCGCCCGGTGATCCTGGGCCGGCCGGAAGCGGTCCGGCAGCTCTGCGAACTGGCCACCTAGCACCGGGCCGGCTAGGCATCCCGCAGCCCCGCCCTTCTCTCCGACAAGGTGGTCCCCGATGCCCCAGACCTCTTCCCGCCCCGCCCCGGCCCCGCACCGCCGCCTGAGCGCCGCCCTGGCCGACCTGCACCGCACCCTGCTGAACGCCCAGGCGGCCGGCAGTCCGCTCGCCAGCAACCCCTACGCCCTGCTGCAGGCGGTGATGCACGACCCGGACTTTGCCTGGCTGCGCGGCTTCAGCAACCTGATGCTGCGGATCGACGAGGCCGGAGCCAAGGGCGCCACGCCCTCCGCCGAGGCGATGCAGGGCTTCCTGGCCGATGCCCTGCACCTCGTCGAGGGCGGCGGCGATGGCGCCTCGGCCGAGATCCATGCCCGGCTGCAGGGTTTTCAGCTCCGCCCTGAGGTGGCGGCGAAGACGGCCGCCCTGCGCGTCACGGTCAGCGACCTGCGGCAGGCGCTGGCGCAGTAAGCCAGGGGCGCAGCTCCGGCCCCCGCCGCCGCTTGGGAAGCGCAGGTGGGAGCCTGGGGGAGCTCAGCTCTCCCAACGGGGAGGGACCGGGAGGGATGGCACCCCTCCCGGAGGCGGTTCTGATCCCCGGAGCGCACGGACAGGCCGGTGGGAAAACCGGGGGGCGGCTCAGGCGGCTTCCACCCTTTGCCGCGGCGCTGCGGCAGGCCGCCGCGGAGCCTATCAAAGATCTGGATATGCTCCGCCACCCCTGACACAGTGCGGCGGATGAGCAGCCTTTCAAACCGAAGCTTCGTCATGGTCGTGGCCGAGGAGAATGGCGAGACCGTCCGCAGTCTCGCCTCGCCTGTCCGCCTGCACATCCTGCGCCTGCTGCGCGAGCGCGGGCCACTGAATGTCAACGACATCGGCAAGGCGCTCGGCCTGCCGCAGTCCACCGTGGCGACCAATGTGCAGATCCTGGAGAAAAGCGCGCTGCTGCGCACCGAGACGGTGAAGGCCAGCAAGGGTCAGCAGAAGATCTGCAGCACGCCCTTCGACGAGATCGTCATCCGCCTGGCGCGGCCGCCGGTGGAGCGGAAGCAGGACCTCATCGAGGTGGCCATGCCGCTCGGCCTCTACACGAGCTGCAGCGTCAGCGCTCCCTGCGGCCTCTGCTCGGAGGACGGCGTCATCGGGCTGCTCGACGTGCCCGACTTCTTTCTCGACCCCGCGCGCATGCAGGCGATGCTGATCTGGTTCTCGCGCGGCTATGTCGAGTACAAGTTCCCCAACAACGCCAAGCTGATGAAGGCGCAGATCGAGGCGTTGGAGTTCAGCCTGGAAATGTCCTCGGAAGTGCCGGGGACGAACGTCAACTGGCCCTCCGACATCAGCCTCTGGGTGAACGGCGTGAAGATCGGCACCTGGACCTCGCCCGGCGACTACGGCGACAAGCGCGGCACCTACACGCCGCGTTGGTGGAAGCTCGAAGGCTCGCAATACGGCAAGCTCACCAACTGGCGCGTCACCGAGCGCGGCACCTATCTCGACGGCATCAAGCTCTCCTCCGTCAACCTGGCGCAGCTCGACCTGCAGAGCCACCACTCCATCCGGCTGCGTATCGGCATCGAGGAGGGCGCGCGCCACCCGGGCGGCGTTAACATCTTCGGCCGGCACTTCGGCAACCACGACCAGGACATCCTGCTGCGGATGCACCTGCGGCGTTGAACTGCGGCATTCATATCAGATTTCCGGGTCTATACCGCTATTTTCGTTGACCTGCTCGCGGAACGAATCCTAGCGTCCCCTCCAAAGCCCACACCAGAGGGGCCGCAAGGAGACGTCCGATGGAGATCACACGCAGAAGCCTGCTGGCGACACCGCTTGCTCTCGCCGCCGCCCCCGTCCTGGCGCAGGCGCCCGCCGCCAGCCCGGCGCGGCGCGAGACGCTGATCCTGGAGAACCCGGAAGGCACGATCCGCAACCCTGGCTGGTTCAACATCTGGACCATCAATGCCGGCGGCCAGTACACCGGCCTGCACCAGCTCGCCATGGACACGCTGTGGTTCATGGACCCCGAGCAGGGGCTGGAAGGTCCCTGGTACAACGCGCTCGCCGCCGAGAAGCCGATCTACGACGAAGGCTTCAACGAGATGACGGTGAAGCTGCGGCCGGGCATCTTCTGGAGCGACGGCGTCGAGTTCACCTCCGCCGACCTCGCCTATACCGTCGAGACCCAGATGAAGAACACGGCGATGCGCTGGGGCGCCTTGCTGGCGCTGAACGTCGCGGAAGTGACGACCCCCGACCGCCATACCGCGCACTTCAGGCTGAAGCGGGCGAATTCCCGCTTCCACTCGCTGTTCACCGTGCGCTTCAGCGGCATCTGGATGATGCCGAAGCATGTCTTCGAGAAGCAGCCGGACCCGATGCGGTTCGACTTCAACAAGCCGGTCAGCCTCGGCGCCTATGTGCTGCACAGCTACGACCCGGACGGCCGCCGCTTCACCTGGGAGCGGCGCGAGGACTGGCAGCGCACCACGCTCGGCCTCTTCGGCCAGCCCGGCCCGCGCTATGTCAGCTACATCGACCCCGGCCCGCCGGACAAGCGCGTCATCGCGCAGCTCAACCACGACCTCGACGTCATTCATGACGTCGCGCCGGAGGGGATGTTCACCATCGCCCGCCAGTCGAAGGTGTCGCATTCCTGGTTTCCGCGCTTCCCCTACGCTCATCCGGACCCGACGCTGCCGGCGGTGCTGCTCAACAACCAGAACCCGCTGTTCCAGGACCGCCGCGTGCGCTGGGCGCTGGCGCTGCTGATCGACATCCGTGCGGTGGCCATGGCCTCCTATCGCGGCGCCGCCACCATCTCCGCCATCGGCGTGCCGCCGACCGGCACACACCCGAAGGACTATCACGAGCCGCTGCAGGACTGGCTTGCCGCTTTCGAGCTGGACACCGGCAAGCGCAAGATCCGCCCCTATGACGCGACGCTCGGCAGGCAGATCGCCGATATGGTCAGGCGCTCCAACGACGACGTGCCGACCGATCCTGCGGAGGTGGCGAAGTCCTTTGGCCTGGGCTGGTGGAAGGCCGATCCGCAGGCGGCTCAGGAGCTGCTGGAGAGCGCCGGCTTCCGCAAGCAGGGCAGCAGCTGGCAGACGCCGGATGGCCAGCCCTTCAGCATCCGCCTGCTGGTGGAGGGCGAGGCGCGCCCGGTGATGACTCGCGCCGGCACCATGATCGTGCAGAACTGGCGGCAGTTCGGCATCGACGCGCGCACCGAGGTGGCGCAGAGCAGCCTGGTCGATCGCCGCAACGCCGGCGACTACGAGGCCATGGTGTTCTGGAGCGTCGAGACCTATGGCGGGCACCCCGACCTCTCCTACTTCCTCGACAGCTGGCATTCGCAATACGTGGCGCCGCCCGGCAAGCCGCAGCCACCGCGCAATTACCAGCGCTGGTCGAGCAAGGAGCTGGACGCGATCATCGAGAAGATCCGCAAAGTCAGCTTCGAGGACCCGCAGACCGTCGAACTGGGGCGCGAGTACGTGAAGCTCGCGGTGCGCGAGATGCCGACCATTCCGTTGATGGCCTACAATGTCTTTACGGTGATGGACGAGACCTACTGGACCGGCTTCCCCACATCGGAGGAGCCCTACGCCAATCCGGTGCCGAACTGGTCGAACTCCCGCTACATGATGGTGCGGGTCAAGCCGCGCCAGGCCTGAGCGACCAGCCACCCGACGCCCGCACGGCGCGCCCGCGCCGTGCGCCTCCCCGGATCGGACAGGGACGCCCGGCATGACATCCTACGGCTCCTATCTGCTGAAGCGGCTGGCGCAGTTCGTGCTGGTCGTCTTCATCGGCATCAACGTCACCTACTTCATCACCCACGCCACGCCGATCGACCCGGTGGAGCAGACCATCGCCGCCGCCACCTCCTTCGGCCAGACCAGCCCGGCGGCGATCGAGACCATGCGGGAATCGCTGCGCGCGCTCTACGGCGTCGGGGGGAGCCCGCTCGACCAGTACGTCACCTTCTGGAAGCGCATCCTGATCGCGGATTTCGGCCCCTCGCTCTCCGCCTTCCCCACACCGGTCTCGACGCTGATCGCCCGCGCCGTGCCCTGGACCGCAGGGCTGCTCACCGTGGCCACGCTGCTCGCCTGGGCCATCGGCAACCTGCTGGGCGGGCTGGCGGGCTACTACCGCGAGAGCCGGGTGCTGAAGGCGGTGGGCGTCATCGCCATGGGGCTGCACCCGATCCCCTACTACATCATCGCCTTCGTGCTGCTGATCGTCTTCGGCTTTCTCTGGCCGATCCTGCCGATCACCGGCGCGCATGACCCCGGCGTGGAGCGCAGCCTGAACCTGCCCTTCGTCCTGAGCGTGCTGAAGCATGCCATCCTGCCGGCCATGTCGCTGATCCTGGTCGGTATCGGCACCTGGTTCATGGGCATGCGCGCGCTGGTCTCCAACACCGTCACCGAGGACTATACGGTCTATGCCGAGCTGGCGGGCGTGAAGCGCTCGCGCATCATGCGCTCCTACGTGATGCGCAACGCCATCGCGCCGCAGGTGACGGGTCTCGCCATGTCCCTCGGCGCCATCTTCAACGGCGCCATCATCACCGAGCAGGTCTTCGGCTATCCCGGCCTCGGCACGCTGCTGATCGCGGCGGTGCATGCGGGCGACTACAGCCTGGTGATCGGCGTCACCTCGGTCTCGATCATTGCTGTCTCGGCCGCGGTGCTGCTGGTGGACCTTGCCTATCCGCTGCTCGATCCTCGCGTGCGGGAGCGCTGAGCCATGCTGCGAATCCTGCGAGACCTGCTGCGCTACAACCGGGGCTTCGGCCTGGGCTGCTTCCTGCTGCTGCTGGTGGCGGGGATGGCGGCGCTCTCCGCCGTCTCGCCCTATCCGCCGCTCGACGTCTACGTCGTGCCGCCGGATATGCCCCCCTCGGCCGAGTTCATCCTCGGCACCACCTCGCGCGGGCAGGATGTGTTCTGGCAGCTCACCCTGGCCATCCGGAACACGCTGCTCTTCGGCATCACCGTCGCCGTGCTCAGCCGCATCATCTCGCTCACCGTCGGCCTGCTCGCCGGCTATCTCGGCGGCGCGGTGGACCGGGTGCTGATGTCGGTGAACGACACCTTCATCATCATCCCGCTCTTCCCGATCCTCGTGCTGTTCTACTTCGTCATGCGCGACAACATGTCCTGGACCATGCTGGCCGTGGTCACCGCCAGCCTCGGCTGGTCCTACGACGCGCGGCTGATCCGCTCCATGGCGATGAGCCTGCGCACGCGGGAGTTCACGCATCAGGCGGTGTTCTCCGGCATGCGCGCGCCCGAGGTCGTGCTGCGCGAGCACCTGCCCTATGTGCTGCCGATCGTCTTCTCCACCACCATGAACAACATGAACTGGTCGATCGGGCTGGAGGTGACGCTCTCCGTCCTCGGCTTCACCGACATCAACACGCCCACCATCGGCGGCATGATCTACTGGGCAAACCAGCACGCGGCGATGGTCTCCGGCATCTGGTGGTGGGTGGCCTTCCCGGTGGCGCTGGTGGTCTGCCTCTTCGTCGGCCTCTTCCTGCTCGCTGTCTCCATGAACGAGTACATCGACCCGCGCAGCCGGCTGGCGCGCACGGGAGGCGCCGGATGACGGAGGAGACCATGATGCTCGCGCCGCCGCGCCCGACGCCCGCCCTCCCCGCTCCGGTCCTCTCGGTGGAGAAGCTGCGCGCCTACTACCAGATGCGCTTCTTCGGCGTGACGCGCGAGGTGCGCGCGGTGGACGGCATCACGCTGCAGATCGGCCGCAACGAGATCTACGGCATCGCCGGCGAATCCAGCTCAGGCAAGAGCAGCCTGATCAAGACCATCGCCCGCGCCATCCGGCCACCGCTGAACGTGGTGGACGGCAGCGTCCGCTTCGACTTCGGTGAAGGCCCTGCCGACATCTACAAGCTCGATCCGCACGCCCTGGCCGCCATCCGCTGGCGGCACCTGTCCTACATCATGCAGGGCTCGATGAACGTCCTGAACCCGGTGCGGCGCATCCGGCACTCCTTCCTGGACTTCGCCTTCCGCCACATGCACCTGCCGATGCCGGTCTTCCTGCAGCGGGTGGAAGGGCATCTGGCGCGGCTGAATCTGGAGCCGCGCGTGCTGAATGCATATCCACACGAACTCTCCGGCGGCATGCGGCAGCGCGTGACCATCGCCCTCGCCACGGTCTGCCGCCCGGCCTTCATCATCGCCGACGAGCCGACCACGGCGCTCGACGTCGTGGTGCAGAAGAGCGTGCTGACGATGATCCGCGGCATCCAGCAGGAAATGGGTTCCTCCGTGCTGTTCGTGACGCATGACATGGCGGTGCATGCCAACCTGACCGACCGGCTGGGCATCATGTATGCCGGCCGGCTGGTGGAGGAGGCGCCCACCCGCAGCCTGCTGCGGCGGCCGCTGCACCCCTATACGCGGCACCTGGTCGCCAGCCTGCCGCGCATCGGGGATGACGCGCCCAAGGCAGGACTGAACGGCACGCCGCCCAGCCTCGCAAAGCCGCCGCCGGGCTGCCGCTTCCATCCACGCTGCCCGCTCGCCATGGACATCTGCCGGACTGAGGCGCCGCCGATGGAGGAACTGCTGCCCGGACACCGCGTCGCCTGCCACGCCGTGCGCCAGGAGCTTGCGTCATGAGCCTGCCCCTTCTGGAATTGCGCGGCATCGGCAAGAGCTATGGCGGGGGCTGGCTGCGGCACCGCACCCGCGCCGTGCACGATGTCAGCTTCACGCTGGAGACCGGCCGGCCGGAAGTCTTCGCCATCATCGGCGAGTCCGGCAGCGGCAAGTCCACCCTGGCGCGGATGATCCTGAACGCCACGGCGCCCGGCGAGGGCCAGATCCTGTTCCGCGGGCGCGACCTCGCCACCATCCGCCGCGCCGCCGACCGGCGCGCCTTCATGCAGGCGGTGCAGCCGGTCTTTCAGAACCCCTTCGAGGCCTTCAACCCGCTGAAGCGTGTGGACCGCTATCTCTACGCCACGGCGCACCACTTCACCGGGGCGCAGGGCCGCGTGGCGCAGGAGGCGAAGGCGGACGAGGCGCTGCACAAGGTCGGCCTCTCGCTGGCCGAGATCCGCGGCCGCTTCCCGCACGAGCTGTCCGGCGGGCAGTTGCAGCGCGTCGCCATCGCGCGGGCGCTGATCCCCGGGCCCGCCCTGCTTGTCGCCGACGAGCCGGTCTCGATGATCGACGCCTCGCTGCGCATGACGGTGGTGAACCTGTTCCGCCGCCTGCGCGACGAGCTGGGCGTCTCGATCATCTACATCACGCACGATCTCGCCACCGCCTACTACATCAGCGACCGCATCATCATCATGCAGCGCGGCGAGGTGGTGGAGGCCGGCGATGCGCGCCGCGTGCTGATGGCGCCGCAGCACCCCTATTCCATCCTGCTCAGGGCGTCCGTGCTCTCGGCCGATCCGCCCGAGGCCGATGCCGCCGAGGCCGATGCCGCCGAGGCCGGCGTCCCTGCGCAGCCATGGTCGCCCGCCGGCGCAAGCCTGGCAGCAAGAAGCGGAGACGTCCCTTGAAAGCCAAAGCCCTGTTCGACCGAGACTTCGTGGTCGGCGACACCGATCCGCGCCTGTTCGGCGCCTTCATCGAGCATCTCGGCCGATGCGTCTATGGCGGCATCTACGAGCCCGGGCACCCCACCGCGAACGAGAAGGGCTTCCGCCAGGACGTGCTGGACCTGGTCAAGGAACTGGCGCCCACCATCATGCGCTATCCCGGCGGCAACTTCGTCTCGGGCTATGACTGGGAGGATGGCGTCGGCCCCGTCGAGCAGCGGCCCCGCCGGCTCGACCTCGCCTGGATGACCACCGAGCCCAACCTCTTCGGCACCAACGAGTTCATCGACTGGTGCCGCGCCACCGGCATCGAGCCGATGCTGGCGGTCAATCTCGGCACGCGCGGCGCCGACGCGGCGCGGCGCTATGTCGAGTACTGCAACCATCCCGGCGGCACCACCCTCTCCGACCTGCGCAAGCAGCACGGCTGGGCGCAGCCGCACGGGGTCAAGTTCTGGTGCCTGGGCAACGAGATGGACGGCCCCTGGCAGATGGAGACCAAGACGGCCACGGAGTACGGCCGTATCGCCACCGAGGCGGCGAAGATGATGCGCTGGGTGGACCCGAGCCTGACGCTCGCCGCCTGCGGCTCCTCCGCCCGCAACATGCCCACCTTCGGCGCCTGGGAGGAGGAGGTGCTGGAGCACACCTTCGACCATGTGGAGTTCATCTCCCTCCACACCTACCTCAACAACTACAAGGACGACCCGCAGGCCTTCCTCGCCTCGGCCGACCTGATGGACAGCTTCATCGAGGAGGTCGTCGCCATCGCCGATGCCGTGGCGGCCAAGCGACGCTCCGCCAAGCGGCTGATGCTGAGCTTCGACGAGTGGAATGTCTGGTACCGCACGCGCGGCAAGCGCGAGGGCCGGACCATTCCGGGCTGGCCGGTGGCGCCGCCGATCCTGGAAGAGATCTACAACATGGAGGATGCGCTGGCCTTCGGCGGCGCCTGCATCTCCCTGCTGAACCACGCCGACCGCGTGAAGAGTGCCTGCCTGGCGCAGCTCGTCAACGTCATCGCGCCGATCATGACCGAGAATGGCGGACCTGCCTGGCGGCAGACGATCTTCCATCCCTTCGCGCAGATGAGCAATTTCGGCCGCGGCCGGGTGCTGCGCGGCCTCGTGGACTCCCCCACCTACGCCACCGACTACTACGACCCGCGTGGAACGCAGGAGCTGCACTTCCCGCTGCCGGCAGTGCCCTATCTGAAGCTCTCGGCGGTGCATAACGCGGGCAGCGGTCATGTCACGCTGTTCGTGCTGAACCGCCACCTGGACGAGGCGCTCGCCTTCGAGACCGAGCTGCGCAGCTTCGGCCCCCTCGCCGTGGAACAGGCGACGCAGCTCCGGCACGACGACCTGAAGGCGGTGAACACCAAGGAACGGCCCGACCAGGTGGCGCCGGAACCGCTGCGCGGCATTGATTGCGGGCCCGGAAGCCTGCGGGTTTCGCTGCCACCCGCTTCCTGGTGCATGATCCGGCTGGCACCAGCGGCATAAGGAAGAAGTCTGGGGGAAGGAATTCCCCCAGACCCCCATCTTCTTTCTTCGAGTTTGCGGCGCTGCCTGTCAGCGCGTGCGGAAACTGGCAGAAGAAAGAAGGGGCAAACCTATAGGTTTGACCGGGGGAATTCTTTCCCCCGACCTTTTCCCTTCAGGGCGCATGCGTCGCCGCATCGGGGTCCGTCGTCTGCGCCGGCCGGCGCAGCAGCATCGTCAGCGGCCAGAGCAGGAACAGGATGGCCAGCGTGGTGATCGCGCCCACCAGCCAGTTCGACCAGAAGATGCTGAGCGAGCCGTTGGAGGAGAGCATGGACTGGCGGAAGGCATCCTCCGCCTTGTCGCCGATCACCATGGCCAGGATCAGCGGCGCCAGCGGATAGTCGAGCTTCTTCATCGCGTAGCCGACGGCGCCGAAGACCAGCGCGATCCACAGGTCGAAGGGCGAGCTGGCGACAGTGTAGGCGCCCACCATGCAGACCGTGACGATGATCGGTCCGATGATGGAGAAGGAGATCGACAGCATGGCGGCGAAGAGCGGCACGGTGGCGAGCACCAGCACGACGCCGACGACGTTGCCGAGATACATCGAGGCGATCATGCCCCAGACGAAATCATGCTGTTCGATGAACAGCATCGGTCCGGGGTTCAGCCCCCAGATCATCAGGCCGCCCAGCATCACCGCCGCCGTGGCCGAGCCGGGAATGCCGAGCGAGAGCATCGGCAGCATCGCGGCCGTGCCGGCGGAGTGGTCGGCGGTCTCGGGCGCGATCACGCCCTCTGGTTCGCCCTTGCCGAAATTGGCGCGGTTGCGCGAGACGCGGCGGGCGATGCCATAGGACATGAAGGAGGCGGCGGTGGGGCCGCCCGGGGTGATGCCCATCCACACGCCGACCGCGCTGCCGCGCAGCATGGCCAGCCAGTAGCGGGGCATCCGCCCCATGGTGCGGAACATCTCGCGCGGGTCGATACGGCCGCTGGCGCCCTTGAATTCCGGCCCCTCCTCGATCGTCAGCAGCAGTTCGCCCAGGCCGAACAACCCGATCACCACCACCAGGAAGGAGATGCCGCGGACCAGCTGATCGAAGTCGAAGGTCAGGCGCATGTTGCCCGACACCGTGTCGATGCCGACCATGCCGAGGCCGAAGCCCAGGCAGAGCGAGATGATGGTCTTCAGCGGCGTGCCGCCACCGAAGGCGATGAAGGAGGCGAAAGCCAGGAGATAGACAGCGAAATATTCCGGCGGGCCGAAGCGCAGCGCGAAATTGGCAACCGCGGTGGAGAGCAGCGTGATGACGATGACGCCGACCAGCGCGCCGAAGCCGGCGGAGAGGAAGGCGCAGGTCAGCGCCTCGGTCGCGCGGCCCTGCCGCGCCATCGGATAGCCGTCGAAGGTCGTGGCGACGGAGGATGGCTCGCCCGGGATGTTGAACAGGATCGAGGTGGTGGAGCCACCGAACAGGGCGCCCCAGTAGAGGCTGGTCAGCAGGATGATGGCGGAGACCGGGTCCATGCCGAAGGTCAGCGGCAGCAGCAGCGTCACGCCGTTGGGCGCTCCGAGGCCGGGCAGCACGCCGACCAGGATGCCGAGCAGCACGCCGCCCATCATCAGCATGATGTGGTAGCCGGAGAGCGCCACGCCGAAGCCATGCATCAGCGAGTCGATATTGGAGAGCATCGGCGGGAACTCCTCAGCCCAGCCCAAGCATGATTTCAAGCGGCCCCTTGAGCAGGGGTACCTGGAACCAGATCTCGAAGATCAGGAAGGTGGCGATGGATACCCCCAGCGCGACGCCGAGCGCGACATGCCAGGGGCGCTTGCCCCGGAAGCAGATGGTGAAGAACAGGTAGAGCGCCATGGCGACGTAGAGGCCGGTCCACTGCGCCAGCGCCACCATGGCGATGATCGGAAGGCCGAAGCCGAGGACCCGCTTCATCCCCTCATGATCGGTGACGGGGATGCGCCGCAGCGACCCGCGGCTGGCGACGGCCTGCGCCATCACCAGCGCCGAGGCCGCCATCAGGATCAGCCCGACGCGGAAGGGGAAGAACCCCGCCTGCGGCCCATCCGCGCCCCAGCCGAAATCCAGCGCGGTGGCGCCATAGACCCCGATGGCGCCCACGAGGAACACCACGGCGGCAAAGACCAGTTCGAGGTGGTAGCGTGTCATGCGGCGCGGCCTCCCCTGCCCCTGGTTACTTCACCAGCCAGCCGGCTTCCTCGAAGATCTTGCGGGTGTCGGCTTCCTCCGCATTGATCCGCTTCACCATGGCGTCGCCGGTCACGAGCTCGCCGTTCTGGCTGGTGCGGCTGACATAGTCCTTCCACTCCGGCGTCTCGCTGGCGCGGCGGAACACGTCCACCCAGTAGGCCTGCGCCTCCGGCGGCGTGCCGGGCGGCAGGAAGACGGTGCGCGGCATGTTGAACTCGGTGACGTTCAGGCCCTGGCTGGCGCAGGTCGGCACGTCGCCCCAGCCCTTGTCGCCCGCCACCTTCTGGCCTTCCGGCATCGGCGCCTTGCGGAACACGCAGAGCGGGCGCACCTGGCCGCCGCGCCAGCCGCCAAGGCTTTCGGAGGGGTTGTTGGTGTTGGCCTCGATATGTCCGCCGGCCAGCTGCGTGCCCACCGTGCCGCCGCCCTGGTAGGGGATGTACTTGAGCTGGATGTTGGCGGCCTTCTCGACCAGTACGGTCAGCGTCTGGTCGGTATCGTGCGTCTGGCTGCCGCCCATGCGCAGCGTGCCGGGCTTCTCCTTGGCGGCGGCGACGAAATCGGCCGCGGTCTTGAAGGGCGAATCGTTCTTCACCCAGAGCATGAACTCGTCGAAGGCCATGATGGCGACCGGGACGAAGTTCTCCGTCTGCCAGCTGGTCTTGACCACCATCGGCAGGGTCCAGGCATTGTTGGTGCCGAAGATCACCTTGTGCGGGTCGGCCTTGGCGGCGGCGCCATAAATATAGCCCTCGACGCCCGAGCCGCCGCCCTTGTTGGTGACGACGACCGAGGTCGGCACCAGATCATGCTTGGCAATCGCCGCCTGCACCGCGCGGGCGAAGACGTCCGTGCCGCCACCGGCACCAGAGGTGACGACAAACTCGACCGGCCGGGTCGGCTTCCACTCCTCCGCGAGGGCGGCCGGCAGCGTGGCGGCGAGGCTGAGAGCGGCGCCGAGCGCCGCGATGGTCATCCGCATCTTTCGTTGTTCCTCCTGACAATGTACGCGAGCCCTCTTGCGGGGCCTTGCGCAGGCGCCGGGCGGCGGCGCCCGCGGGGGTTCAGGCCGCCATGGCGGCCCTTGCCTCAAGCAGCGAGCCGGAGGCGTCCGGCCGCCGGCGCCGCTGCGCCGCGCCCATCCGGGCGGCCAGCAGCAGCGCGTTGCGAGCGGCACCGGGATGGGCGATGCCCTTCCCGGCGATGTCGTAGGCCGTGCCATGGGCTGGCGTGCAGATCGGGAAGGGGAAGCCGCCCAGCAGCGTCACGCCCTGCTCGAAGCCGATCAGCTTCATCGCGATCTGGCCCTGGTCGTGATACATGGTCAGCACCGCGTCGAAATCGCCACGGCGGGCGCGGACGAAGACCGTATCCGAGGGATAGGGGCCGTCGCAGCCGATGCCCTGGCGCTTCGCCTCCTCCACCGCCGGCCCGATGATGTCGATCTCCTCGCGGCCGAAATTGCCCCCGTCACCGGCATGCGGGTTCAGCCCGGCGACTGCGATGCGCGGCTTCGCCAGGCCGGCATCGCGCAGCGCCGCGTCGGTCAGCCGCAGGTTGCCCAGGATCGCCTCACGGGTGATCAGCGACGCGACGCCGGAGAGTGGCACATGCGAGGTGACACGGGCGTTCCACAGCCCTTCCAGCACGTTGAACTCCTTCGCCACGCCGTCGAAGCCGATGAAGCGGGCGGTGAAGGAGATCTCGTCGTCATAGTCCGGCACATGCAGCCGCATCGCCGCCTTGTTGAAGGGCGTGAAGGTGACGGCGTCCACATGGCCGCGCATGGCGAGCGCCAGGGCATAGCGGAAGTTCTCGGCGGCGAAGCGGCCGCCGGCCTCGCTGATCGCGCCGCGCTGGATGCTGGCCGGATCGAGCGTGCCGAGGTCCACGAAGACCGGCTCCGCCAGATCGCGCGGCAGCGGGGCGTCGGGAGCGATGGTGCGCAGCGCGGGCGCGACGCCGGCAATCCGGGCGCCCTCCTCCAGCACGCGGCGGTCGCCGATGACGATCAGCCCGGCGGCCGCCCGCACCTCGGGGTCCGCCAGGACGCGCGCAGTGAGTTCGGGGCTGATCCCGGCGGGGTCGCCCATGGCCAGGGCAAGGGTCGGAAGGGGGGCGTCCGGCATGCATCTCTCCCGGGGAAGCCGGCCCTGCGGGCCAGTCTGCGTTGAGAGTTTTGTGCACTGTATGCAGAATGGCCGCAAGAGGCTTCGCAGCCCGCCCCTCCAGGGGCCATATACTTCGGGTGATCACAAGACAGGGTGCCATGACCAGCATCGCCTCGACCGAACCTCAGGCCGGCGCCGCGCCCCTGGAGAACTTCGCCATTCCCCGCCAGAGCCTGCACGGGCAGGTGGTGACGCGGCTGCGCGACATGGTGACGGAAGGCCATCTGGCACCCGGCCAGCGCATCAACGAGGTGGCGCTCGGCCAGGCGCTCGGCGTCTCCCGCACGCCGCTGCGCGAGGCGCTGAAGACCCTGGCCGGAGAGGGGCTCGTCGAACTGGTGCCGACCCGCGGCGCGGTGGTGCGCAGCTTCTCCCTGAAGGACATCGCCGACAGCATGGAGGTGCTGAAGGCGCTGGAGCAGCTCGCCGGCCGGCGTGCCTGCGCCGTCGCCACCGAGGCGGAGATCGCCCATGTGCTGGCGCTGCACGAGGAGCTGCGGGAGCGCTACGCGGCGGGCGACCGCCTGCCCTACTTCAAGACCAATCAGGCCATCCACAGCGCCATCGTCACCCTGGCCGATAATCCCACCCTGCTGCGGATGCACGAGATCCTGCAGGCGCAGATGAAGCGCATCCGCTTCATCGGGCATGAGGGGGTGGAGAAATGGGCGGCCGCCATGGCCGAGCATGAGGAGATGGCAGCCGCCCTGGCACGGCGGGACGGCGAGGCGCTGGCGGAGGTGATCGGCCGCCATCACGACCTTGGGCTGGAACGGATCCGCGAGGCGTACTGACGCGCGCAGCGTCTGGACGCTGACGGCGGCGCTGGCGATACTGCATCCTGTATGCAGAATACGTGACGCCGGATATACGGCGCCGGGGAGAGACGCCATGCAGTTCCAGACCCTGTTCCAACCCGCCCTTGAGCGCCCCGTCGCCGCCGCGCTGCTTGGCGCGGGGGAGTTTGGCCTTTCGCTGATCGCCCAGGCCCGCCGGATGCGCGGCCTCGACATCATTGCCGCCTTCGACCTCGATCTGGCGCGGGTGGCGGCGGCCCTGACCGAGATGGGCGTGCCGCACCGCCGCTGCGCCAGCCGCGCCGAGGCCGAAGCGGCCCGCGCCGCCGGCGCCATCGCCCTCTGCGAGCGGATGGAGGACCTGCTGGCCCTGCCACTCGACATGGTGGTCGAGGCCACCGGCCATGCCGAGGCCGCCGCCGCCCATGCCGTGGCCGCCATCGAGGCCGGCATCGGCGTCGCCATGGTGAGCAAGGAGGCCGAATGCGTGGTCGGCCCCGTCCTCGCCCGCCGCGCCGCCGCCGCCTGCGTGCCCTATACGCTGGTGGACGGCGACCAGCCGGCGCTGCTGGTCGGCCTGGTCTCCTGGGCGCGGCTGCTTGGCCTGCCGATCGTCGCCGCCGGTAAGAGCAGCGAGTACGACTTCGTCATCGACCCGGCGACCGAGGAGGTCACCTGGCTGGAGCGCCGTGCCTCGGCCAAGGGCATGATGCGCCACTGGCAGCTCGGCCAGGACGTCGCCGCCACCGTCGCCGCGCGGGCGGAGCTGCTGGCCAGCCTGCCGCTGCGCACCGTGCCCGATTTCTGCGAGATGACGCTGGTGGCCAATGCCACCGGCATCCTGCCCGACCGCGAGGACTTCCACGCCCCCCTCGCCCGCACCGTCGAGCTGCCGGACATCTATGGCCCGCGCGAGGCCGGCGGCCTGCTCTCCGGCCCCGGCAAGCTGGACGTCTTCAACGTGCTGCGCCGGCCGGACGAGACGAGCTTCGCCGGCGGCGTCTATGTCGTGGTGGAACTGGCCGATACGCGCACCGGCGCGCTCTTCGCCGGCAAGGGCATCCCCGTCTCGGCCGACCGGCGGCGGGCGCTGATCTATAACCCCTCCCACCTGCTCGGCGTCGAGGCGCCCCTCTCCATCCTGGCCGGTGGGCGGCTGAAGCATTCGGTTCTCGGCCCGGACTACGCCCAGCGCGTGGACCTGCTGGGCCGCGCCACCCAGGACCTGCCCGCCGGACACGAGCTGCGCATCGAGGGCAACCGCCACGCCGTGCCCGGCATCGACCCGCTGCTGCGCCCGGCCGCCGCGCCCGGCGCCGACGCGCCGCTGCCCTACTATATGGCGGTGGGCTGCCGCCTGCGGCGGGCCGTGTCCGCCGGCACGGTGCTGACGCGCGACATGGTGGAGGCGCCGGCAGACAGCCTGCTCTGGCGCCTGCGCGACGAGCAGGATGCCGCGGGCTGAGAAGGCCGGGGGAGAATGAATTCTCCCCCAGACCCCCTCTTCTTTTTCCTGTCGGTTTTCGGTTGCGCTGACGGCACCCGCTCGCGCCGGGGCTGAAGCAGCCCCGACGACTGCCAGCCGCCACGGAGGGCACCATCGGCGCCCGGGGACCCGAAGAAAGGAAGGGGGGCGCGGGGGAAACCCTGTTCCCCCCGCCCCTATCGCAGCCGCAGCCCCCCTGAGCCCCGCCGGTCGAGCAGCGCGATGGCGACGGCCACGCCCGTCACCAGCGCCGCCCCGGCCAGGAAGCGTCCCGCCGCCCGCTGACGCGGCGCGCGCAGCCCGCCATCGATGCCGCCTGCCACTTTCGGCGGCGCGAAAAGGTTGCCATCCGTCACCGGCGCCGGCCGGGCGCGCTGGAAATAGGCTTCCATGAAGCGCGCCATGGCGCGGCCGACCCAGTTGGGCGCCAGGGCGTGCCCGAGCCGCACCAGATGCACCACCTGGCCGACGATCGCCGTGTCGCGCGGGTGGCGCGCCAGCCCGACGATCGTCTCGGCGACGCGGCGCGCGTCATAGACCGGCGGCGGCGCCGAGAGGGCGCGGCCGGTGTAGTTGGCGCCGTGCAGCAGGCCCGGCGTGTCGATGAAGGCGGGATAGACGTCGCAGACATGGATCTCCGGCTCGGCGGCCAGCTCGGCCCGCAACGCCTCGGAGAAGCCCTTCAGCCCGAACTTGCTGGCGCTGTAGGCCGCCGCGAAGGGCGCCGCCGCGAAGCCGCCGAGCGAGATGGTGTTGACGAAAATGCCGCGCCCCTGCTGCAGGAAGATCGGCACCACGGCATGGGCGTCGTTCATGTGGCCGATCAGGTTGGCGCGGATCACCTGCTCATGCGCCGCCATCGGCGTCTCATGGAAGCGGCCGACGGCCCCTACCCCGACATTGCTGACCCAGACGTCCACATGGCCGCCGAACTCCCGCGCCCGCTTGGCCAGGCGCTGCACGGCCTCGGCATCGGTCACGTCGGTCGGCACGGCGATGGCCTCGGCGCCCAGCGCGCGGCAGCCTGCCGCCACCTCCTCCAGGGCGGCGCCATCCCGCGCGGCCAGGACGAGACGGGCCCGGCGGCGGGCAAAGGCTTCCGCCGTGGCCTGGCCGATGCCGCTGGAAGCGCCGGTGATGACGACGGTCGCGCCGTCCAGGTTCCGCTGGGTCATGCTCGCTCCGGTGCAAGGTTGCTGGGTGAACCGAAGGGCGCGGCGCGAGTTGCTGGCCCGCCCCTTGCTAGACAGTGGACGATGGCGGAACGGGTTTGCAGCGGGCGCGGCGCGGCGCAGGATCGCGCCAGACCGGACAGGGTGACAGGAGCGGATGGAATGCGGGTGATCGTTGTCGGCGCAGGCGTGCTGGGCGCCAGCGCCGCCTATCATCTCATGGCGGGCGGCGCCGAGGTGACCATCCTCGACCCGATGGTGGAGGGCCGCGCCACCGCCGCCGGGGCCGGTATCGTCTGCCCCTGGCGCTCGGCGGTGAGCGATGCCGACTGGTACCGCCTTTCCAGCGGCGGCGCGCGCGACTACCCCGCCCTGGCGGCCCAGCTCGCCGAGGAGGGCGAGACGGAGCTGGGCTATCGCCGCGTCGGGGCGCTGATCATCGCCGGTGAGGATGGCGGGCTGGCGGAGGCCGAGGCGCGCATCCGCGCCCGCATGGAAACCGCGCCCGAGGCCGGCACGCTGCACCGCCTCTCGCCCGAGGAAGCACGCCGGCATTTCCCGCCGCTGCGCCCGGACGAGCCGGCGCTGCACCTGAGCGGCGCCGCGCGGGTGGATGGCCGCCTGCTGGCCGCCGCCCTGCTGCGGGCCGCCATCCGGCGGGGGGCGGAGGTGCAGCGGGACGGCGTGACGGGCCTCATCGGCACCGTCTCGCGGGTGCAGGGGGTGCGCGCCGGGCGGCGCGAGCTTTACGCCGATGCGGTGCTGCTCGCCGCCGGCGCCTGGGCGCCGCCGCTGCTGGCGCCGCTTGGCCTCGACCTCGCGGTGGTACCGCAGCGCGGGCAGATCCTGCATCTGGTGCTGCCGGGCATGCAGACGCGCGACTGGCCGGTGCTGCTGCCGATGAGCAGCCACTATCTCCTGGCCTTCGACGATTCGCGCGTGGTGGTGGGCGCGACGCGCGAGACCGGCTCGGGCTTCGACCACCGCCTGACCGCCGGGGGCGTGATGCAGGTGCTGCAACAGGCGCTCGGCGTCGCCCCCGGCCTCGCCTCCGCGACGCTGCACGAGATGCGCATCGGCATGCGGCCGATGTCGCCGGACCTGAAGCCGCTGCTCGGCCCGGTGCCGGGTCTGGAGGGGCTGGTGATCGGCAACGGCCTGGGCGCCAGCGGCCTGACCATCGGCCCCTATGCCGGGCGCCTGCTGGCGCAACACCTGTTGCGAGGCGAGGCCGAGATTTCCCTGGCGCCCTATGACCCGCTGCGACGCTGAAAATCTGGGGGAATGAATCCCCCAGGCCCCCTGCTTTTTTCTTCGGGTTCCCGCACGGGCGGCCCGCGCGCGCCAGAACTGACAGAAAGAAGATGGGGATCCGGGGGAATTCCTTCCCCCGGCCTTCTGGACAGACCCGCCGGCGGGAAGGCAAAGGCAGGACATGACGGACAGCGTCGGCTTCGACTTCACCCGCCTCTCGCCGCGGGACCGCTACAAGCTGCTGATCGGCACGGTGGTGCCGCGCCCGATCGCCTGGGTCACCACGGTGGGGCCAGAGGGGCGACCGAACGCCGCGCCCTACAGCTTCTTCAACTGCCTCTCGGCCGATCCGGCCATCGTCGCGCTCGGCATCGAGTTCCGCCCCGATGGCGCGCCGAAGGACACGGGGCACAACATCCGCGCCAGCGGCTGCTTCACCGTCAACATCGTCTCGGAGGCGCTGGTGGAGGCGATGAATGTCTGCGCCGTGCCCTTCCCGCCCGAGGTGGACGAGCTGGAGCAGGCCGGGCTCGCCCTGCTGCCCGGCATGGCGGTGGCCAGCCCGCGCATCGCCGCCGCGCCGGCCGCGCTGGAATGCCGGCTGCATTCCTTCCTGGAGATCGGCAGCTCGCGCGAGATCGTGCTGGGTGAGGTGGTGCACGCGCATCTCCGCGCCGATGCGGTGGACGGGCGCCTGCATGTGGACCCTGCGGTGCTGGACGCGGTGGGCCGCATGGGCGGGCACGGCTATGCCCGCACGCGGGACCGTTTCGACCTGCCGACCATGAGCGTGGCCGAATTCGCGGCCCGCGCCGACGCCTCCGATGCCTGACGCCCTGCATGAAAGCGAGACGATGATCCCTGCCCCCGCGCCCCTGCTGGTGACGCACAGCGGCAGCTTCCACTGCGACGACGCGCTGGCCTATGCGGTGCTGCGCCTGGCGCTCGGCCTGGGCCGCGCGGGGGAGGACCATCGCCTCGTCCGCACGCGGGACCCGGCGGTGATCGCCGCGGCGACGATCGCCTTTGACGTCGGCGGCATCCACGATCCCGCCACCGGACGCTTCGACCATCACCAGCGCGGCGCGCCGCAGCGGCCGGACGGGCTGCCCTTCAGCGCCGCGGGGCTGGTCTGGCAGCAGCATGGCGAGGCCGCCACGCGCGCCCTGCTGGCGCCGCTCGGCGCCGGGGGCATGGCCGCCGCCGTGGCGGCCGAGATCGACGCCACGGTGATCCGCAAGGTGGACGCCATCGACAACGGCATCGGCCCGCGCGAGGGTGCGCTCGGCCTGGCCGGGCTGGTGGCCGACTTCAACCCGGCCTGGGACTCCCCCGCGCTCGGCGATGCCGCCACCGAGGACGCCGCCTTCCTGGCCGCCTCGGCGCTGACGGAAGGGGTGCTGCGGCGGCGCGTAGCCGCCATCCGCGCCAGACTGGCGGCCGAGGCGGTGGTGGTCGCGGCGCAGGCCACGGCGGAGGACCCGCGCCTGCTGGTGCTGGATGCCAAGCTGCCCTGGCAGGAGCCGGTCTTCCGGCATGGCTGGCCGGTGCTCTACGCGATCTATCCGGTGCCCAACGGCAACTGGATGGTGGAAGCCATGCCGCCGGAACGCGGCAGCTTCGCCCAGCGCCTGCCGCTGCCCGAGCCCTGGGCCGGGCTGCAGGGCGCGGCGCTGGAGGCGGTCTGCGGCATTCCCGGCGCGGTCTTCGTGCATGCGCGCCGCTTCATCGGCAGCGCCCGCACGCGGGATGCCGCGCTGGCCATGGCGAGCGCCGCCATGGCGACCGGGCATGGCTGAGCGCCGCGGCTTGGCAGACCGGGCAGCCCGCTCCAGCATAATGACGACGCGCCGCCTGCGGGGCGGCAGGCAATGGAAGGCAGCAGCATGAGCGTGACCCAGCAGTCATTCCGGGCGGCGATGTCCCACCTGGCGGCGGCGGTGAACCTGATCACCACCGACGGCCCTGGCGGCCGCGCAGGCATGACGGCAAGCGCAGTGTGCAGCGTGACCGACAGCCCGCCGACGCTGCTGACCTGCATCAACCAGTCCGCCCGGCTGAACGGGTTGGTGAAGGCCAATGGCGTGTTCTGCGTGAACATCCTGGCCGCCGCGCACCAGGAGCTTTCCGGCCTCTTCGCCAACAACCGGGAGGAGATGGAGGCACGCTTCGCCATGGGGCACTGGGGGCGGCTCGTCACCGGCGCGCCGGCGCTGGAGGAGGCGCCGGTCTGCTGCGACTGCCGCGTGACCCAGGTGGTGGAGGCCGGCACGCACACCATCTTCCTGGGTGAGGTGGTCGGGCTGCGGGTGACGGAGGGCGAGCCGGACGGGCTGGTCTATTTCCGCCGCGCCTACCACCAGCTCGCCACGCTGCGGCCGCTGCCCAAGGCCTGAACCTTTCCCGAACCGGCCCAAAGGTCGAACCGGGGGAGAATGAATTCTCCCCCGCCCCCCCTCTTCTTTCCCGTCAGTTTGGCCGCGCTGACACAGCGCGCCCGCGCCGGGGCTGAAACAGCCCCGGCGACTGCGGCCGAGAACCGCCCCCGACACGGGCGCGACTGGAAACTGACAGAAAAAGGAGGGGGTTTGGGGGAGTTCATCTCCCCCAACCTTTCTTCGTCCAAGGGCAGCCTTGCGCTCCCTGGCCTTCCTACGCCGCCGGCGCCAGCGGCAGCACGACATGCGAGGGCCGCTCGGCATCGAGGCAGAGGGTGTTCACCGCCACCCGCATCCGCAGCCAGTCGCCTTCCGGCTCGCCGGTCTGCGGGTTGATGTCGTAGTGCGGGAACTCGCTGGCGGCGATGTCGAGCCGGATGCGGTGCCCAGCCTTGAACAGGTTGGCGGTCGGGAACAGCTCGACGGTCACGCGCTCCACCTGCCCTGGCACCATCGGCTTCGGGTTGGCGGGGTTCTCGCGGTAGAGCAGGCGAAGGATGCCCTCGCAGAGATTCATGGCGAAGCCCTGCGGGTAGTCCGCCGAGGCGGGATGCACGTCCACCAGCTTGGCGGCGATGTCGGCATCCGGCCCGTCGGTCGCCACCCAGAGATGCGCGGCCACCGGGCCGATCACCGTGATGTCCTCGGCCAGCGGCTCGGTCTGGAAGACCAGCACGTCCGCACGGGAGGCAAGCGGCAGATAGGGCGCGCGGTGACCGAACATGTCGGGCCGCTCGCGCTGGTCGTAGGGACCGCCGGAAATCACCGGCTCCATCGAGGTGATGGCGCCGCCCACCGTCGGCACGGGGTTGGCCGGGTCGGAGGTCCAGGAGAGCGGCGCGGCGCCGGCGACGGGCTTCGCTTCGCGCAGGCCGCCGTCGCGGTGCAGGTGGAAGGGCGTGAAGCGGGTGCCCGGCAACGGCCAGTCGGCAGCGCTGCGCCAGTGGCCGCCATGCTCCAGCCGGCCTTCGGCATTCTTTCGCCCGGAGCCGCCGCCCATGACGAAGACGCGCACCGGCGGGTCGTCCTCCACGCCGTTGCGCTCGCCCTTCAGCCAGCGGTCGAAGTAGCGGCGGCGGAACTGACGCCAGTCGCCGGCCCAGGAGTCGATGGTGGCCGCGGGGCCGAACTCCACCTCGCCGAAGGCGGTCTGCGAGCGGTTGCCATGCGTCCAGGGGCCGAGGATCAGCGAGGGCCGGCCGCGCCCGGCATCGCGCAGCCCGCAGTAATTCTCCACCGCCGTGCGCGGATAGGGGTCGTACCAGGAGGACATGTGGACGCTCGGCACCTCGGCATAGCGGCCGTGCCAGCCCTTGGCGTAGAGGCCGAGCCTCTTCCAGTAGTCGCCGAAGGCGCCCTGCCGCCACTGCTCGAAGAGATAGGCCTCATAGTCCGGCGCGTGGCGCACCGGGGAGTGGCCGGGCTTCCAGGGAAAGCGGGTGAACCAGGCGCGCAGGTCCTCCGCCTCGAAGGCGGCCGCGCGCACCGGGTCGGCCTGGGTCTCGGGGGCCAGCCGGCCCTGGTTGAAGGCCCAGCTCGCCTGCTTCAGCTCGAAGGCGCCGCCACGCCGGATGCCGCCATTCCAGGCATCGGAGAAGCCGCCGGAGTCGAGCACCTGCGCCGCCAGCCCCGGCGGGTCGAGGCATCCCAGCGAGGCCTGGGTATGCGCCGCATAGGACAGGCCCATGGTGCCGATGCGCCCGTTGCACCAGGGCTGCGCCACGATCCAGGCGCAGCAGTCGTAGCCGTCCTCGCCATCGGCCAGGTACTTCTCGAAGCTGCCCTCGCTGCCCCAGCGCCCCCGGCAGTCCTGGTAGACGACGGCATAGCCGGCCTGGGTGAAGAAGGCGGCGACGGCCTCGCGCGTCGCGGGCTTCGGCGCGGCGGCGGTCAGCTCGGCGCGGGAGGTCTCGCGCTTGCCGTAGGGAGTGCGCTCCAGGATGACAGGGAAGGGCCCGGCGCCTTCCGGCAGATAGACGTCAGTGGCCAGCCGCACGCCGTCGCGGCAGGGGACCATGTACTCATCTCGGCGCATCGGCGACTCGTCTCCGGTGATGGACGGCGCGGCAGCTTAGGCCAAAGCGCCAGCCCGTGCGCCTTCCGGGCCGGGCATTCCCGCCGCCCTCAGTGCAGGTGGCGCTTGCGCACCGCAGGCAGAGGGCAGGAGGGGCAGCCGGCCTCGAAGCCCGCCAGCCGATAGCGCAGGCAGCAGACGCGGCGGCGGACAGCGGGGGTGCCCTCCTCCTCGACATGCCGGACGGTCTGCGGCAGCGGGTTGGCCCAGGCGGCCTCCGCTCCCGCCTCCTCCGCCCCCTCCTCCTCCGCCCCCTCCTCCTCCGCCCAGTGCGGCAGGCCGAAGAGCAGGCGCTGCGCCGGGGCGGTATCCGCCTGGCCTTCCAGCAGGCGCAGCACATGGTCGCAGCGGATTCCGGCATTGCACCAGAACAGCCGCGGCGAGGCGCCGCTGGCCTCGCTCAGCGCCTGCACGATCGGCTCCAGATGGCCGCGCAGCAGGCCGGCAAAGCGGCTGCAACTCTGCGGCTGCGCGCAGGGGCGCCCGGCATGGGCGATGCGGAAGGCCGCCGGCGCGCCGTCCGGCCCCAGGATCAGCGCCATATCCTCCGCCCGCACCGGAAGGTCGCGCCCGAGCAGCAGGCTGGCGCCGAGCACGGGATAGATCAGGCGAGCGAAATAGTACTGGCTCCACATGGAGAAGCTGGCCTGCCGTTCCTGCCGCGAGAGGCGCTCGGTGAAGGGCGTGGCGATGGCGGCCAGGGTCTCGGCCTCGCAGAGGGCCGCGCAGGGGATCGCCGGACGCCCGTCATCGGCCGGCACGAGGCATTCGCGGGCGAAGGCCAGCGGTCCGGAGAGGGCGGGGGCGAGGTCCGGAATCATCGGCGGCGGGACTCCAATCGCAGCGGCAGGGCCACGCCGTTTGTTGACATTAATTCGCATTTGCGTCCAGCCCCATCGGGGTCTCCGGCAAACTTCCCGCGCGCCGCACGTTACCCCGGGAGCTGAAGGGGGACGGACCATGACTCGTCTGCACGGCGCTTCCTGCCCGCACTGCTCCGGCACGGGGCTGCTCGGCTCCATCGGCCTCGGCGTGGCCGCCGGGGTCGCCGCGGCCGCGGGCGTGATGCTCGGCCGCAAGGCCGTCACGGCCGCACAGGTCGGCCAGGGCCACCCGCTCAAGCACCGCCTGCTTGATGCGGCGGCGGGCGCGATGCAGCGGAAATACCCGCTGGAGGCGATGAGCACCTATCTCAACGGCTTCCACTTCTATGCCGACGACATGGGGCGGCAGGTCGAGGCGACGCATTTCTGCATCCACCTCCAGCACGACCTGCATCAATGCGTGATTTTCGACTCCAACCGGCCGGACGCGCGGCTGATCGGCATCGAGTACATCATCAGCGAGGAGCGCTTCAGCCGCCTGCCCGAGGAGGAGAAGCGCCTCTGGCACAGCCACCACTACGAGGTGAAGTCCGGCACGCTGATGGCTCCCGGCATCCCCGAGCTGGCGGAGCACGCCTACTTCAAGGACCTCGTCAGCACCTACGGCAAAACCTTCCACACCTGGCAGATCGACCGGGATGACTTCCCCTACGGCATCCCGCAACTGATGATGGGCTTCACCGGGGATGGCCAGGCCGACCCGGCGATGATCGGGGCACGCGACGGCCGGCTCGGCGTCTCCTCGGAACGTCGCCGCCAGCAGCGGGCCGACATCCCCATGCCGGATCTGGTTCCGGGGGCCAATTCCTGGGAGAGCGGCCGGACCGTGCAGACGCGGCTCGAAGAGATGGACTTCAAGGGCCAGCCGCCACGCCGCTGAGGCGGACGAAAAAAACGTGCGCTGGCGACCAGAGCGCTTTCCGTTCGCTCTGGCCCATGGAAAACGCCCTGGCCGTTTGTTTTGACGAGCATCTTCACCCGTTCCGATGATGCCATCGGAACGGGATCTGCTCTGGCGCCGGAAACTCGAAGAAAAAAGATGGGGGTCTGGGGGAATTCATTCCCCCAGCAATACCTCAACCTGCCCGTCGTTCACCCGCGTCGGGAAGGTGCGCAGGTCGCACTCGGCCGGGCTGCTGAGCGCCTTTCCTGTCTGCACATCGAATTGCGCGCCGTGCAGCGGACATTCCACCGTGGTGCCGTCCAGCCAGCCATCGGAGAGCAGCGCGAAGGCGTGGGTGCAGACATTGTCGGTCGCGAAGAAGGCGCCGTCGACATTGTAGAGGGCGACATGGACGTCGCCCACCTTCGCGGCGAAGATCTCGCCGTCCGGCAGATCACCGGCAGCGATCATGCGGTGCCAGGACCCGGTTTCCTCAGCCATGTCTCATCCTTCTAAGGCGTGGCGGCAGGCCTGCATCATACGCTGTAAAAGTCGAGCGCGGTGGGGATCATGTCGTTCACCAGCAGGACCTTCTTGCGGGCGATGCGCCAGATCCCGTCCGCCTCACGGCGCAGCTGGTGCTCATAGCGGCCGAAATAGAGATGCGGCTTGCCCACGCGCGGGTCGTAGTCGTGCACCGTCCAGCTCGCGGTGGATTCGATGCTGTCCTCGGCGATGCGCAGCGGCAGGATGTTGGTCACCATGTGCACCGTGCGCGGCAGCGGCAGCGCGGTGACCGACTTGCGCGTGCGGATGCGCAGGATGCGCTCCTCCAGCCCGACGCGGCTGTCGTGATAGATCAGCGAGATCTCCCGGTCGGGATCGCTGGTGGTGCGGTGCTCGTCGATCCAGGCGGGAATCCAGAACTCGGCATCCTCGGTGTAGAGGTCCAGCCAGGCGTCCCAGTCCTGCCGGTCGAGCAGCAGGCCCTCGCGGTAGAGCAGTTCGGCGCAGAGCGCCGTGGTCGCGGCATCGGTCATGGCGCTCACCCCCTCGGCGCGCCGCGCGTCATCAGGCGCAGCCATTCCCGATAGCTGGCGTGGAAGCAGGTCTCGTCGCCGAAGGCGAGGCTGCCGCGCGCCTCCGCCAGCGGCCGGGCACCGATCTCGGCGGCCAGCGCCTCCGCCCGCGGCGTCCCGCCGAGGCCGCGCGCATAGCCCTGGGTCCAGCCATCCGCGTCCGCCGCGTAGCCGGACTGGCAGAACTCGTACATCACGTTGTCGTCGGAGGTGGCGAGGCCGGTCGGGTTGAAGAAGTCCTCGTAGTTGCGGATGCGCAGGCGGCGCGCCGCCGCGTCCTCGCCGGCCGGCGCCAGGCAGTGCGAGGTCATCTCGGTGCGGTCCGCCGCCAGCGGCCGCCAGGTGCGGAGCTGCAGCGAGACGATGTCGATGATCTGCAGGTTCGGGAAGATCGTCAGGTTGCGCTGGCGCAGCATCCACTTGAGCTTCGCATCGCCGACCCGCGCGCGCACCTCCGCCATCCGTTCCCTGTCGAAGGAGAGCGGGCGCAGGCCGCGCGGCGGGTTGCGGATCGACCACATGACCGAGTGGCCATTGGCAAAGCTGAAGCTGCCCTGTTCCTCCGGGTCGTGTTCCGCCGGCAGCGGCACCGGCGAGGGTGCGCGCTTCGCCCGGCGCTGCAGCACGTCCACATAGGAGCTGTGGGTGGAGGCGAAGTGATAGAAGTCCAGCCCGTTCTCCAGCTGCAGCTTCCAGTTGGCGTCGTAGGTATAGGTCACCGGGCCGGGCACGTATTCCCAGCCGGTCGTGCTCTGGTCCAGCACCAGGTCGAGCATGGCGCGCGCCTCGCCGAGATGCTCCTCCAGCGCCGGCACGTCCGCCGAGAGGCTGGCGAAGAGCAGGCCGCGGTAGTTGCCGAAGCGCGGCACCTCCACGAGGTCGTGGCTCTCTTCCTCGAAGGCGGCGGGGTACTGCGCGTCCTCGCGGTCGGTGATCAGGATGTTGCGGCCGCCGCTGTCATAGGCCCAGCCGTGATAGCGGCAGACATGGAACTTCTGCCGTCCCTGGCGGAAGGGGCAGACCACGGCGCCGCGGTGGCGGCAGGTGTTGAGGAAGCAGTGCAGCTTCCCCTCCCCGTCCCGCGTCAGCAGGATGGGCTGGCGGCCGAGATGGGTGGTGACGAAGTCGTTCGGCCGTGCGACCTGGCTCTCCAGCCCGACGAACATCCAGCTCCCCTCGAAGATGCGCTGCATCTCCATCTCGAAGATGGCGGGATCGCGGAACATGTCGCGATGCACGCGGAACACGCCATCGGCGGGCCGGTCCTCGACCAGTTCGGCCGGGCTCCTGGGGCGAAGGCTCATGGGCGGATCTCCCGGTTGAAGTGCGGAGGCGCGTCAGTCGAGCGCGATGTCGGCGGTCTTCGCCACCTCGCGCCACCTGGCCATCTCGGCCTGCAGGAAGGCCTGCAGTTCCTCGGCGGTGGACGGCTCGGGCTCGACGCCGAGCGGCCGCACCCTGGCGGCGAAGGCGCCGGAGGCGACCACCGCCCGCAGGTCGGCGGAGATCTTCCGCGCGATCTCGGGCGGCAGGCCGGCAGGCGCCACCATGGCCTGGAAGGCCGAGACGACGAAGCCGGGATAGGTGGCAGCGATGACCGGGTACTGCGGCGCGTCCGGCAGCGGCGCCGCGCTGGCGACGGCAACGACCTTCAGGCGCCCGGCCTCGACATGCGGCCGCACCGAACTCCACAGGTCGAACATCAGCGGCACGCGGCCGGCCAGCACGTCGGTGAGCGCCGGGGCGCTGCCGTTGTAGGGGACGTGCTCCAGCCGCAGGCCGGCCCGCTGCTTCAGCAGCTCACCGGCCATGTGGCCGCCGGTGCCGGGACCAGGCGAGGCATA
Source organism: Roseomonas sp. E05 (assembly GCF_030063475.1). Classification (GTDB taxonomy): domain Bacteria; phylum Pseudomonadota; class Alphaproteobacteria; order Acetobacterales; family Acetobacteraceae; genus Pseudoroseomonas. The sequence continues at coordinate 5,187 of NZ_JASIRT010000012.1, read as the reverse complement.
GGCCAGCGGCTCGCCCTCCGCTGTGGCCCGCGCCGTGAGCCGGGCGAGCGTATCGGCCTCGAACTTCGGCGAGGCCACCAGCACGAAGGGCGAGGTGACCATCATGCCGATGGCGGCGAAATCCTTCTCCGTGTCGTAGGAGAGCGACTTGCGCACCGCCGGGTTGATGACGAAGGAGTTGGTGGCGACGCCGATCGTGTAGCCGTCATGCGGCGCCTGGGCCATGAGGTTGGTGCCGAGGATGGTGCCGGCGCCGCCGCGGTTCTCCACCACGACCGGCTGTTTCCAGATCTCGCCCAGCGCCTCCGCCACGATACGGGCGATCACGTCGGTCGGCCCGCCCGCCGCGAAGGGCACGATGATGCGGACGGGGCGCGCCGGGAAAGCCTCCGCCGCCACGCTTCCGCGCACCAGGCCGGCGGTCAGCGCCGCCGCGGCGCCGGCCAGGGCCGCGCGCCTGCTCACTGTCGTCATCGTCCTTCCTCCTCCGCCCCCTTCTCGTGGGGGATCTTGTGCAAGCCTCACCCGCTTGCCGCCTCGGCCCGGTGCGCGACGGGGATGCGCGCGGCCGGATCGGCGAGCAGCGCCCGTGGCACCGGCTGGCCGGCGCGGATCGCCTGGCGCAGCATGCCGATGTCCCGCCCGTTGTTCACCGCCACCGCGCCGACCGGCCGCCCGGCCTCGTCCAGCGCCACCAGCGTCCATTTGCGCGTGGTCACATCGCCCCGCGCCACCAGCTCAACCCCCGCATCCGGCAGGCCAATGGACTGGATGTTGCAGCCGAACTGGTCCGACCAGAGCCAGGGCAGCTCCACGTAGCGCGCGGGCAGGCCGCACATCGCGCGGGCGGCGGTCAGCGGTTGCTCCGAGGCGGTCCTCCAGGATTCCACACGCAGGCGGCGGCCCAGGGCAGGGACGGGATGGCAGGTCACCTCGCCGGCGGCGAAGATCAGCGGATCGGCGGTGCGGCAGGCCTCGTCCACCAGGATGCCGTCCTGCACCGGCAGGCCTGCCGTCATCGCCAGTTCGACATTCGGCCGGATGCCGATGCCCACCACCGCCAGGTCGGCCTGCAGCGCACCGCCCGCGAAGCCCAGGCTCACGGCGCCGGCCGCGCCGCCGCCGGTCAGCGCCTCGACACAGGCACCGAGGCGCAGCTCCACGCCTTCCGCGCGGTGCAGCGCCGCCACCCAATCGGCCAGCGCCGCCGGCATCCCGCGGGCGAGCAGGCGCGGTGCCGCCTCGACGACGGTGACGGCGCAGCCGCGCATCCGGGCGGCGGCGGCCACCTCCAGCCCGATGAAGCCGCCGCCGACCACGGCGACGTGCCGCGCTTGCGTCAAGGCGGCGCCGAGCCGCTCCGCATCGGCGAGGCTGCGCAGCAGATGCACCGCCTCGCCCTCCGCCAGGGCCGCCGGCAGGCCGCACGGGCGCGAGCCGGTGGCCAGCAGCAGGCGGTCATAGGGGAAGTGGCGGCCATCTCCGGCGGTCACCCGCTGAGCGGCGCGATCGATCTCCACGACCTGCGTGGCGGGATGATGCGCGATCCCGAGCGCCGCATAGTCGGCCGCCTCCTTGAGCACCAGCGCCTCCGGCCGGATCTGGCCGAGCAGGAATTCCTTGGAGAGCGGCGGCCGGTCATAGGGCAGGCCCGGTTCGGCGCCGAGCAGCGTCACCTGCGCGGTGGTGTCCAGCCGGCGCAGCTCGACGGCGGCCCGGTGACCGGCCAGCCCGGCGCCGACGATCACATGGCGCAGGCCCTGCCCCTTCCGTGGCGTGTCCGGCGGTTCGGCGCGCGTGCGCTCGGCGTCCATGGCGTTGTCCTGCCTCCCTTTGCAGGCAATCTCGGCCGGAAGCGCCTGGACCGGTAGTATCAGATTTCCGCAATATGAACCGGTACAGTCGGCGTGAGGAGGAGGCCGGATGCGGCGCTACGAGGCCGTCGCCGGGACGGTGCGGCGGCAGATCGAGGCGGGCACGCTGAAGGCCGGCGACCGGGTTCCCTCGATCCGCGAGATGAAGGCGCAGACCGGCTTCAGCACCGTGACGGTGCAGCATGGCTATGCCCTGCTGGAAAGCGCCGGGGAGATCCGCGCGCAGGCGCGCTCCGGCTACTTCGTCGCGGCCGCGCCGCAGCGGCCTGCCGAATTCCCGCAGGAGGCCGAGGCCGCGCCACGGCCCGGGGCGCGGCCGGTGAATCTGGATGAGCTGGCCTTCCGCATCGCCTCCGCCGGGCAGCGGGAGGGGCAGGAAGCCTTCGGCGCCGCCCTGCCCAGCCGCGACCTGTTCGACGAGACCGGCCTGCACCGGCAGCTCTGCCGGGTGCTGCGGCGCACGGCGCACCGGGGCGTGGAACCCTGCCCGCCGGATGGCGACCCGCTGCTGCGCGAGATGATCGCGCGGCGCGCGGCGCGGCGCGGCGTCATCGTCAGCCCTGACGCGGTGCTGACCACCAGCAGCGGCCTGGCCGGGCTCAACCTCTGCCTGGACACGCTGACCGCGCCGGGCGACGTGGTGCTGGTCGAGAGCCCTTCCTTCTTTCCCCTGCTCGCCGCGTTGCACCGCCGCCGCCTGCAGGCGCTGGAGATCTATTCGCACCCGCGCAGCGGCGTGGACCCGGACCAGTTCGAGCACCTGCTGCGGCGCAATGCGGTGCGGCTCTGCGTGATGATGCCGGCGCACCACTCGCCGACGGGCGTGACCTACAGCGAGGCGGCGATGCGCGGGATCGTGGCGGCCGCGGCGCGGCATGGCGTGCCGATCCTGGAATGCGACGTCTATGGCGAGCTGGGCTATGGCGCCGAGCCGGCCCCCTCGCTGAAGCGCTACGACACGGAGGAGACGGTGGTGCAGTTCGGCAGCTTCGCGGGCACCCTGCCGGCGGGCTACGGGCTGGGCTGGGTCCTCGGCGTCCGCCACCGTCGGACATTGCTGGAGCAGCAGTTCCTCAACAGCCTGGTGACCGACGACGCGGCGCGGCAGCGCGCGGTGGCGGACTACATCCTGCAGCGCCAGTACGAGCGGCGGCTGCGGCGGGTGCAGCAGGCGCTGGCGGCGCGGATGCAGCACGGGCTCTCGCTCATCGCCCGGCACTTCCCGCCGAGCTGCGCCGTTTCACGGCCCAGCGGCGGCTTCATGTGCTGGATCCGCGGCCCGCGCGAGTTCGACGCGCTGGCGGCCTCCCGCCAGGCGCTGCGACTCGGCATCTCGCTGGCGCCGGGACCGATATTCTCGGTCACGCAGGCCTTCGAGAACTTCATCGGCCTGAACTTCTCCTTTCCCTGGGATGCGGCGCAGGAGGAGAAGCTCCGGACGGTCGGCCGGCTGCTGGCGGGCCAGGGGCCGGCGCCGCCCACAGCCGCCTCCCCCTGAAGCCGGAGGAAAAAAGGACCTTGAGAGGAATTCCTTCCCCCAGCCTTTTGCCGCCCTCAGGGCCGCCGATACGGCCCGGTGAAGAGGTCGCCCAACGCCCAGCGCAGGCGGTAGGTGATGCGGCGCTGCGCCAGGTGGTGGGGCCTGTCGTGCAGCAGATGGCAGCGCTGGCAGAGGCTGCGCAGGTTGCGCGGATGGTTGTGCGTCGGGTCATGGTCCAGATGGGCGGTGGCGAGCACCACGCGGCTGGTCCGGGCGGCCGCCAGTTCCTCCGGCTTCACGGCGGCGCAGCGGCGGCCGTCCCCGTCACGCCAGGGGCCGCCCTCCGCCTCCTGCCAGCGGCCGTCGGGCAGGCACCGGACGGTGGCGCCATGGGGACGGCGGCAGCGCTCGCAGCGCCCTCCGGCGCGGCCGAAGCGGATGGCATGGCTGAGCTGGGCCCAATCGATCGGGTAGAGCCAGCGCAACTCGGGGCGGATGGGCATGGCCGGCGAGCGTATCACGGCCGGCGGGGCAAGGCGAGAAAGGCCGCGCTTCACCTCCGCGGTGTAGAGATGGAGAGGAAGCTGCATCCGACCCGCCTCCCCGGCGTTCCTCCCCTGCCGTCACCTTAACGGAGCTTGGAAGATGCCCGCGAAAAAGGACAAAGAGGTTGTCGATAAGCCGAAGCCCGGCAACAAGCCGAATGCGCTGCAGCAGCCGCTGAAGCCCTCGCCGGAACTGGCCGGCATCGTGGGGGCCGAGCCGCTCTCCCGCGGCGACGTGGTCAGCAAGGTCTGGGACTACATCAAGGCGAACAATCTGCAGAACCCGGAGAACCGCCGCGAGATCGTCGCCGACGACAAGCTGCGCAAGGTCTTCGGCAAGGATCGCGTCACCATGTTCGAGATGAACAAGCATCTCTCCAACCACCTGAAGTGAGGCGGCGACAGCGGGCGAAGGGCCGGGCGTGGCTTTGCGGCGCCGGGCTGGCGCTGCTCGCCGCGCTCGCCGCCTGCGATGACCAGCCCGCCAGGGAGACGTCCGAGGCCGCCGAGGCGGGCCCCGCGCGGCGCGCGGCCGAAGCGGCGCTGCAGGCCACGGCCGGCGGCGCTGTCGCCATGCGGGGGGTGCAGGTCTATCGGCAGGCCGTCGGGCGGAGCAGCGCCGTCTGCGGCCAGGTGAACCTGCAGCCGGGCGGGGGAGAGAGCCTGTTCACCCTGTTCGTCGCCATCGTCACGCCGGCGGAGGGCGAAGGCCGTCCCACCGTCGAGCAGCATGTCGCCACTTCGAGCACAACCGCCTCGCGCGTCTTCGTCGAGATGGTGAGCCGCTGCTATGACGGTGGTGGGCCGCAGCCCGGCCAGCGCCCAGGCGCGCCGCCGCTGATGCCCCCCGTGCCGGACCGGATGCCGCAGGCCACGCCGGCACCGCCCGCCCCGCCACCACGCGCCGAGCGCGAGCCGATGCCCATGCCCTCGCCGTCCGCAGCGGCGGCACCGCAGGAGACGGCCGCTCCCTCTCCCGCAGCCGGCGGCCGTCGCGTCACGCTGCGCCAGAACGGGAACGTGCGCGCGCATCCCAATGGTGGCGGCATGGTGCTGCGGGTGGTGGAGCAGGGCTTCACGCTGCGCGTCTTCGCCGAGGCGCCGGGCGGATGGCTGCAGGTTGGCGACACGGAGCCCTGGGGCTGGCTGCATGAAAGCCTGGTGACACCCTAGGCGGTGGTGACGATTTCCTGATCTGAGGGATTCCGCTGCTGAGCGGGGCGTGATTCAAGGCTGGCTTTTGGAGGCTGGCCTGGATGAGCGCGGACCCGGATGCGTTGCGCGATGA
>NZ_JASIRT010000011.1 GCF_030063475.1 Roseomonas sp. E05 | reverse complement strand
CCAACCTCGCGCCCGACACTCACGCCGCGCTGGTGCTGGACGGCGCAGGCTGGCACGGCAGCCGCGACCTCGTCGTGCCCGACAGCATCACCCTGGTGCCGCTGCCACCCTACAGTCCGTAGCTGAATCCGGTCGAACGCGTCTGGCTCTACCGGCGGGAGCGCTTCCTCAGCCACCGCCTCCACGCTGACTATCACGCCGTGCGGGATGCCGCCTGCGAAGCATGGCGCAGGCTCACTCCAGACCGCCTCCGCTCCCTCACCAGCTATCCCTGGGTGCCGCAAGTCAGCTCATAGACTCGGCGGTATCAGTCGTCCTCGCGCGGAATGTCGGGGGTGTCCGTGCCGGAAGGGCCGGCACCGGAACTGTCCCGCGGATCGACCCGGTGGGTCTCCCGCAGCAAGGCCAGGGCATCCCGCGCCATGCCCGCCCAGTCGTCGCCGTTTGCCTCATGCAGGGCGCGCAGGCGGGGTGCCAGCCGCGCCACCAGGGCAGTATCCGTATTGTCCAGGTCCATCGGTTTCGTTCCTTGTCCGGTTTGAAAGGCAGCCAGGTTGAGGGCCGGGTAGAGGCGGCACTTGCCGTGGTCCCCGAGCGGGAGGGGGACCACGGCCGCGCCGACGTCAGGCCTGGCGCCGGCCCAGCCCACGTGTCACAAAGCCGATCTGGTCGCGAGTGCCGCGGCGGGCGCCCAGCACCGCCGCCAGCGCACCGAGCAGCAGCGCCGCAACGGTGCCATAGGCGCCGATCGAGGTCGCACGCGCCGTGGCGTCGGCAGCTTGGCGGGCGCGGGTGGCGGCCTCCTCTGCCGTGCGCTGCGCCTCAGCCTCCATCGCCTGGACACGCCGTGAGGCTTCCTCCGGAGGAATGCCGAACTCGGCCGCAACCAGCGCGTCCAGCCGGGCACGCTCCTCACCGGGAAAGCTGCCGCGAGCAATGCGACGTCCGAGCAGGGAGGTGATCTCCGTGCTGCGCTGCTCGCTGGTCATGCTCTGCGGATCGCCACCGGTGCCGCGTAGCGTGTCCCGCGCGCGATCGATCAGAGCGGATGGCGAGGCATCGGGCACCGCCTGTTTGGCGGCGTTGGACACCGCGGAGGCAGCGCCTCCGGCCACATTGCCGACCGCACCGGATACTGTGGAGGCGAGACCCGCAAGCAGGTTGCCGACCAGCACGGCGGAAACCAGGAAGGCGACGGCCCAGACCGCGAGGCCGTGCAGGATGCTGTCCGTGTTATCGGCAGTCCCGGATAGCCGGGCCGCAGTGTAGCCACCCACGGCCAAGGCGAGCGTGTTGGCGATGATGAGCCAGACCGCAGCGCCAATGCCCATGGGGGCTGCGTCCGGCGTGGCATGGGCAACGGCGTCCACCGTGGTCGCGCCGATCGCAACGCCTAGAATGTTGAGCGTGGCCGCGAGTGCCGCGGCGATGAGGCTGCCCGCGATGACCGCGCCCCAGGAGATGCGCGGCGGCAGTGCCGGGCCGCCTTCGGGCAGGGCCGTCGCGCTGCGGACCGCGCCCGTCATGTCGGATGGCATGGGTGTACCTTTCAGAGGTGAACCGGTCAGAGACCTAACGCCGCCCGGCTCGCGGGAGAGGCGCCGCATTTCCGCATAGGGACTATGCGCCTTTGCCGCCTGCCTGCGGGGCCGGTCGGCCACCGCCCCGGTGGACAGATGTCGAACCAGCGACCCATCCGGGTAACCCGCTCGGGCCGCCGGCTCCATGCCCGAACCAGCGGTGTCCCAGCATGGCGGATGACGCGGAAGCCGATACCCAGCAGGTGATTCCGCCGGTCGAGGAGCGCTTGGCCATCGAGCGGCGCCTCGTCGAGACCGGACGGATCCGCTCGGACTGGGCGGCGCCTTCACCACCATCGACCCGCATTCCCGCCACCCGGTGCCGAACCATAGGGTGGCCATGCACATGTTCGAGCGGCTGATCAGCCGTCTGCCGGGCGGCCGCCTGGTTTCCGGCCTGGCAACGGAACGGAAGCCACTCTCCGATACGCTAGGGGAGTTCAAGCTGTGTCCGGACGTCAAGTTCCACGATGGCGGCGACTTTACTGCCGATGGCGTGGTCTTCACCTTTGAGTGCGCACGCAACGTGTCGAACAGCCTCGGTGGCTTCGAGGGCTTCCTGCGCGCTGTCGAGCGGGTGGAGGTGGTCGATCCCGCCACCTCCACAGTGGACGAGGTGGCGCGCGAGGCGCCGCTGATCGAGGCGGCGGAAAAGACCATGGCGGAAGTGCCGATCATCCCGATACAGGAAGTTGCAGCCTGGGTGCCGGTGATCCAGGCTTCCGGCATCACACCGAACTGAGCAGAAGGAGTCGCGCGATGCGGGGCATGGTGGTGGCGGCGCAGCCGGAGGCGACCGAGGCCGGGGTCGAGATGCTGCGCCAGGGCGGCAATGCGGTGGATGCCGCCATTGCCTGCGCCTTCAGCCAGGGCGTGGTCGATCCGCAGATGTGCGGCATCGGCGGCTTCGGTGCGATGCAGATCTGCATGCCGAAGCGCGGCGTGCACACGGTGCTGGAGTTCTTCGCCCGCGCACCGCTCTCCGCCACGCCGGAGATGTGGGCAGACAAATTCATCGGGCAGTCGCGCGACGGCTTCGTCTTCCTCCTCAAGGACCAGTCGAACGACATCGGCTACGGCTCGGTCGGCACGCCGGGCAATGTCGCCGGCTACACCGAGGCCCTCTCGCGCTTCGGTACCATGCCGCTGCGCCCGGTAATGCGGCCGGCCATCGAGCAGGCGCGGCGCGGCGTCATGGTGCGGCCCTATATGCACTACTACTGGGCCATCGACCATGGCGGCGATGGCCAGGTGAACGTCGAGGACAAGCTGCGCTTCAGCGAGACCGGCCGGCAGGTCTATTTCCGCGCCAACGGCACGCTGAAGCGCCCCGGCGACGTGCTGCACAACCCGGACATGAAGCACACGCTGGAACGCATTGCCGAGGGCGGCGCAGAGACCTTCTACCGCGGCGAGATCGCCCGCGCGATCGCCGCCGACATGGCGGCGCAAGGCGGTGGCATCACGCTGGAGGATCTCGCCGCCTATCGCGTGCGCGAGAAGGCGCCCTGCTGGGGCGTGTATCGTGGCCTGCGCGTCGCCTCCAATCCGCCGCCGGCCGGCGGCGGATCGCTGATCGAGCTGCTGCACATCCTCGGCCAGTTCGACCTCGCCGCGCTGGAGCACAATGGCCCCGAGCACCTTCGCGTCCTGGCCGAGGCGATGAAGTGGATGACCATCGACAAGGACGCTCATATGGGTGATCCGGACTTCGTCGATGTGCCACTGGACCGGCTGCTTTCCAGCGAACACGCGGCGGCGCTGGCGGCGCGCATCCGCGCCGGCGAGAAGGCCAGCGTGCCGCGCGCCGGCGAGCCGAAGGACCCGCCCGACACCACCGTCGTCTGCGTGGTGGATGCGGAGGGCAACGCCGTCTCGCTGACCCATACGCTGGGCATCCCCTCTGGCGTCATCACCCCGGGCCTGGGCTTCATGTACAATGGCTGCATGAGCGGCTTCGACCCGCGCCCGGGCCGCGCCGCCTCCATCGCGCCGGGCAAGAGCCGCGGCAGCGCCATGGCGCCCACCATGCTCTTCGAGGATGCGGCGCCCTGCATGGTGCTCGGTGCGCCGGGCGGCACCTACATCGTGCCGGCTCTGGCGCAGGCGATCAGCAATGTCGTGGACTTTGGCATGAGCATGGCCGAGGCCATCGCGGCGCCGCGCATCGTCGCGCTGAGTGACACGATCGACGTCGCCAACCGCATCCCGCACGGCGTCACGCAGGCGCTGACGGAGATGGGCTATCCGGTCGCCCGCTCCTATCAGAGCTACGCCTTCGGCGCACCGCACGGGCTGCTGATCCGGGGCGGGCACTGCACCGGCGGCGCCGATCCGCAGCGCGATGGCATGGCCATGGCGGCCTGAGCGGCCGGCACCCGGCTCAGCCGGCGATCCGTCAGCTGGGCCTCGCCGCGGTGGCGGTGCTGATGCTGGTGGTGCGCTCCCGCAGCGGCCCGCCGGGGGAGAGAAGCTGCTGCCCTGTCCGGCATTCCGCCGGAGGTGGCCAGCAACAGGCCCATGAGCGAGAGAAAGGCGCTAGCCATGAGGTAGATACCGCCATGGGTGACGTTGATCACGCCGAGGTCGCCTCCGTCGCGAAGGCCACCAGCTCGGTACCCTCCTCGACCATGTCGCCCACGGCATGGCGGACCAGCCTGACGGTGCCGTCCATCGGCGCGCGGAGGGTGATCTCCATCTTCATGGCCTCGATCACCACCAACGGCGCGCTCCTCGCCACCGCTTCGCCGGGCCGGACCAGTACGCGCGCAAGGCGGCCCGGCACCGGCGCGATGACACGCTCGCTTCCCGCGGCCTCGGTGCGCGGCGGGGCCAGCGGGTCTTCGTGCACCAGCACGTGGTTGCGGCCGGCGAGGATGACCGTCAGCTCCGCGCCGCGCCGCGCCGCGCCACGCTCAACCGGCGCGAGACGCCGTCGAGTTCGGGCAGCGGGCCGGCCGCGTCCTCGGCAAGGCTGGCGAGCACGCTCCCGCTGGGGAGGCCAAGGCGGAAGCGTCCATCGGGCAGGGGATGGGCACGCAGCATGACGGGAGTGGCATCGCCGCCGCTGCGGCGGAAGCGCAGGTCCTGGTAGCCGTCGCCGTTCATGCGCCAGGCATCTGCGTTGGCCCAGGGCGACCAGGGATCACCGCTGGCCCCCGCGGCGGCTTCGGCCATGGTGCGCCGGTCATGCAGCATGGTCAGCGCGGCCGCGGCCCAGATTGCGGGATCGTCCGCCGCCGCGCCACGCTCTGACGTTGTCGGGGGCAGCAGTTCGGCCGCGTGGCGGGCGATGAAGCCGGTGTCGAACCTGGCTGCCGCGAAGGCGGGATGCTCCGCAATAGCGCGTAGCAGATCGAGGTTGGTCCGCAGGCCGGCCACCTCGTGCTTGGCCAGGGCAACGCCGAGGTGACGCAACGCGGTGGCCCGGTTCTCGCCCCAGACGATGAGCTTGGCCAGCATCGGGTCATAGTGGGAGGTGATCACGTCGCCCTCGCGCACGCCGGTGTCCACCCGTACGCGGCCTGGGACCTCGCGCGGCTGACGCAGATGCGCGAGGGTTCCGGTGGAGGGCAGGAAGTCGCGCCAGGGATCCTCGGCATAGATACGCGCCTCGACAGCATGGCCGTGGATCGCAAGACGGTCCCCGGCCAGGGGCAGAGGCTCGCCGGCGGCGACGCGGAGCTGCCACTCGACCAAATCCTGGCCGGTGACCATCTCGGTGACGGGGTGCTCCACCTGCAGGCGGGTGTTCATCTCCATGAAGTAGAAGGCCTCGCCCTCCGCGATGAACTCCACCGTTCCGGCGCCGACATAGCCCACGGCGCGCGCCACCGCGACCGCGGCCTCGCCCATTGCGCGGCGCCGGCGCCTCCTCAATGACCTTCTGGTGCCGGCGCTGGATTGAGCAGTCGCGTTCGAACAGCGAGACGCAATCGCCATGGGTATCGGCAAAGACCTGGATCTCGATGTGCCGCGGTCCTGTCAGGTATTTCTCGACCAGCAGGCGGTCATCCCCAAAGGCGGCCATGGCCTCGCGCCTGGCGCCTTCGATTGCAGCCTCCAGGTCGCCCGGCCGCTCGACCACGCGCATACCTTTGCCACCACCGCCGGCAGAGGCCTTGACCAGCACGGGGTAGCCGATCCGCGCGGCGGCATCCTCCAATGTGGTGAGGTCCTGCGCCGCACCATGGTAGCCCGGAACCAGCGGCACGCCAGAGCGATCCATCAGCGCCCTGGCTCTGCCTTGGAGCCCATGGCCCGGATCGCCGCCGCCGGCGGGCCGATGAACACCACCCCCGCTGCGCCGCAGGCCTGCGCGAAATCCGCGTTTTCCGACAGGAAGCCATATCCCGGATGGATCGCCTCCGCTGCGGACCGGCGAGCGACCTCAAGGATCCCCGCGGCGGCGAGGTAACTCTCGCGCGCCGGCGCCGGGCCGATGGGCCAGGCCTCGTCGGCGAGCCTTGTATGCCGCGCGCCGGCATCCGCCTCGGAATAGATAGCGACCGTCGCGATGCCAAGCCGCCGCGCGGTGGCGATGACGCGGCAGGCGATCTCGCCGCGGTTGGCGATCAGGATCTTGCGGAACATGCCGGCCCCCTCAGCCCTGACGCCGCACCGTGCGTCGCCTTGGTTCCTCCCCAGGCGCGGAATCCACCGTCTCCAGGAGTGCGCCTGCTCGCATGGTGCTTCCCCTACATCCGGAAGAGGCCGAAATGCGTCGGCGGGACCGGCGCGTTGAGCGCGGCCGAGAGGCCGAGCGCAAGCACGCGGCGGGTATCGGCGGGGTCGATCACGCCATCACCCCAGAGGCGGGCGCTCGCGTAGTAGGGGTGGCCCTGCACCTCATACTGCTCGCGGATCGGCACCTTGAATGCCTCCTCCTCCTCGGCCGACCAGCTTCCGCCACGTGTCTCGATGCCGTCGCGCCGCACCGTCGCGAGCACCGAGGCGGCCTGTTCACCGCCCATGACGCCGATGCGTGCATTGGGCCACATCCAGAGAAAGCGCGGCGAATAGGCTCGCCCGCACATGCCGTAGTTTCCCGCCCCGAAGGAGCCGCTGATAATGACCGTGAATTTCGGCACGGCGGCGGTGGCAGCGGCGGTGACCATCTTCGCCCCATCCTTGGCGATGCCGCCTGCCTCGTATTTCCGACCCACCATGAAGCCGGTGATGTTCTGGAGGAACACGAGCGGCACTCCGCGCTGGGCGCAGAGCTCGATGAAATGCGCGCCCTTCTGGGCGCTCTCCGAGAACAGGATGCCGTTGTTGGCGACAACCCCGACCGGATAGCCCCACACATGCGCGAAACCGCAGACCAGCGTCGGCCCATAGAGGTGCTTGAACTCGTCGAAGGCGCTGTCGTCCACGATGCGGGCGATCACCTCGCGCACATCGTAGGGCGTGCGAAGGCTCGCAGGCACGGCGGCGTAAAGCCCATTGGCTGCGTGGCGCGGCGGAATGGGCTGACGCAGTTCGATTGCCGGCCGCTTCACCGCGTTCAGGCTCGCCACCACCTGACGGGCAATGCCGAGGGCATGCGCATCGTTCTCCGCATAGTGGTCGGTGACGCCCGAAATGCGGCTATGCACATCGGCGCCGCCCAGCTCCTCGGCGGAGACGATCTCGCCCGTCGCCGCCTTCACCAGCGGTGGACCGGCCAGGAAGATGGTGCCCTGGTTGCGGACGATGATGCTCTCGTCGCACATTGCCGGGACATAGGCGCCGCCGGCGGTGCAGGAGCCCATCACCACCGCGATCTGCGCGATGCCCTGCGCCGACATATTGGCCTGGTTGAAGAAGATCCGCCCGAAATGGTCGCGGCCCGGGAAGACCTCGTCCTGGTTGGGCAGGTTGGCACCGCCCGAATCCACCAGGTAGATGCAGGGCAGGCGGTTCTGCTGCGCGATCTCCTGCGCGCGCAGGTGCTTCTGCACCGTCATCGGAAAGTAGGTGTCGCCCTTCACCGTCGCGTCGTTGGCCAGGATCATGCACTCGCGCCCGGCGACCCGGCCGATGCCGGTGACGATCCCTGCCGAAGGGACCTCGCCGCCGTACATGCCATGGGCCGCGAGCTGGCCGATCTCCAGGAAAGGCGAAAGAGGATCGATCAGCGCGCGGATGCGGTCGCGCGGCAGCAGCTTGCCGCGTGCGAGGTGCCGCTCGCGCGCCGCCTCCCCACCGCCGAGCCGCACGCGCTCGGCGGTGGTTCGCAGGTCCTGGACCAGGGCGCGCATGGCCTCCGCATTGGCGCGGCTCTCGTCGGAGCGGAGGTCGAGGGCGGATTCGATCACCGGCATTCAGGCGGTCTCGTTGAACAGCTCGCGGCCGATCAGCATGCGCCGAATCTCGGATGTGCCGGCGCCGATCTCGTAGAGCTTGGCGTCGCGCAGCAGCCGCCCCGTCGGGTAGTCATTGATGTAGCCGTTGCCGCCCAGCGCCTGAATCGCCTCCAGCGCGGTCCAGGTCGCCTTCTCGGCGGCGAAGAGGATTGCCCCGGCGGCGTCCTTGCGCGTTACCCGGCCACGGTCGCACGCCCTGGCCACGGCATATACCTAGGCCCGCGCGGCATTCGCCACCGTGTACATGTCGGCGATCTTCGCCTGCATGAGCTGGAACGCGCCGATCGGCTGGCCGAACTGCCGGCGTTCGCGCACATAGGGCAGCACCACGTCCAGGCAGGCCTGCATGATGCCCAGCGGCCCGCCCGCCAGAATGGCCCGCTCGTAGTCCAGCCCGCTCATCAGCACCTGCACGCCGCGGCCGGCCTCGCCAAGCACATTCTCCGCCGGCACCTCGCAGTCCTGGAACACCAGCTCGCAGGTGTTGGAGCCGCGCATGCCGAGCTTGTCGAGCTTCTGCGCGGTGGAGAAACCCGGGAATCCCTTCTCGACCAGAAAGGCGGTGATGCCACGCGACCCGGCCTGCGGGTCGGTCTTGGCGTAGATCACCAGTACATCCGCGTCGGGGCCGTTGGTGATCCACATCTTGCTGCCATTGAGCACGTAGCGGTCACCGCGCCTGTCCGCGCGCGTGCGCATGCCCACGACATCGGAGCCGGCACCCGGCTCGCTCATCGCAAGCGCGCCGACATGCGCGCCGGAGATCAGCCGCGGCAGGTAACGGCGCCTTTGTTCCGCGCTCCCGTTCCGGCGGATCTGGTTGACGCAGAGGTTCGAATGCGCGCCGTAGGAGAGGCCGACCGAGGCCGAGGCGCGGCTGATCTCCTCCATCGCCACGACATGCTCGAGATAGCCCATGCCGGCGCCGCCGTACTCCTCCTCGACGGTGATGCCGAGCAGGCCGAGCTGTCCGAACCTGAGCCAGAGGTCGGCGGGAAACGCGTTGTGCGCGTCGATCTCGGCCGCGCGCGGCGCAATCGCGTCGGCGGCGAAGCGCCCGACCTCGGCGCGCAGGGCGTCGACGGTTTCGCCGAGGTTGAAGTCCAATGCCGACATATCCGTTATCCCCTCATCAGCACGGGCGCTTCCGGCACCCGCTCGCCGTCCGTGCCGGGACGTTCGTCCCTGCGGCGGAACGCCTCGAGCAGCCTGGCCTCCCGGCTCTTGGCGTGTTCGGCGTGCCGCCTGCGGATGTGCCCGTAGCCGCGGATCTGGTCCGGTAGCGAAGCGAGTTCCATTGCAAGGGCGTGGTTGCCCGGGTGGAGTGACCCGATCAGCTCGTCCAGGAGCCGCTCGTATTCGGCAAGCAGGCGCCGATCCAGCTTCCGGTCTTGGGTAAAGCGGAAGGGATCGAGGGCGCTGCCCCGCAACCGCCGGAGCCGCGCCAGAACCCTGAAGGCATGCAGCACCCAGGGACCGAAGGCATGCTTGCGCGGCTCGCCGGTGGCGGGATCGAGCCTGGCCCAGAGCGGCGGCGCCAGATGGAAGACGAACCTGGTGTCACCCTCGAAGGTCTGCCCCAGCCGCTCCAGGAAGCCGGTCTCGGTATGGAGGCGGGCGACCTCGTATTCGTCCTTGGTCGCGAGGAGCTTGTAGTGGCCCCGCGCGACCGCTTCGGCGAGCCCGGTGCAGCCTGGTGCCCTGACCAGCTCCGCTTCGCGCACCTGCCGGACGCGATCGGCGTAGCGCCGTGCGTAGCGGGCGTCCTGATAGACGGTCAGCTCCGCGACACGGCGGGCGACCCTCTCGTCCAGATCCAGGGAGAGCCTGCGATGGTCGGGAAGGGCCTCGGGCGGCGAGGCCACCCGCTCCACCGCCGCGAGGTCGAGCGCGGCACGCCGCCCCCACAGGAAGGCGTCCCGGTTCATCTCCACTGCCGCGCCGTTCATCTCGATCGCTCGAAGGATGGAGGCGGCGGAGACGGGCAGCAGCCCCTTCTGGCAGGCATGGCCGACCATGAAGAGATTGGTGGCGAGGGAATCGCCCAGCAGCGCCGTCGCCAGCCGCGTGGCCGCAACGAACTCGGCCCGGCCGGGACCGGCTGCCTCGGCGATCTGTTCCTCGATCGCACCGAGCGGGAATTGCGGGTCGCGGACGGCGGCGACGTCGCCGCCCCGGGCCTGCGCGGCAAAGCTGCGGACGAAGTCGCTGGTGACCGAGAAGTCGCTGTTGATCACGGCGCGCGTCGTGCCCGCCGCCAGAGCCTCATCGATGCCGAGCGCATCAAATGCCTGGAGCACATCCAGAAAGGACTTGTCGGTGGTAATGATGCCGAACCGTGCCCGCGGGCTGTCGAGCACCACCCGGTTCAGGCCGTTGGCCCGGGCATAGGCCATCGCGGCATAGACCTTCCAGCGCTGGAGCCGGTACTCCTGCTCCAGCGGCGGGTCGGGCCAGCGGATGGACAGACCGCCCGGCGGCATCTCGAAGTCGGCCGGCAGCCGCGTTTCGATGCGGTGCGGGTCCACCACGATACCGGCGGAGGTCTCGACGGTGTCGGCGATGGCGCGCATCCCCACCCAGCAACCGGAGAAGCGGGACATCGCCCAGCCGTGCAGGCCGAGATCGAGGAATTCCTGCACCCCGGCCGGGTTCAGCACCGGGATCATCGAGGCGGCGAAGATATGGTCGCTCTGGTGCGGCAGCGACGAGGACTTGGCGCCGTGGTCGTCGCCCACCACCGCCAGCACGCCGCCATGGCGTGAGGTGCCGGAGGCATTGGCGTGCTTGAACACATCCACGCTGCGGTCGGCGCCGGGGCCCTTGCCGTACCACATGGCGAAGACGCCGTCGTGCTTCGCACCGGGGAAGAGGTTGACCTGCTGGCTGCCCCAGACGGCGGTTGCTGCAAGCTCCTCACTCACGCCAGGCTCGAAATGGATGCGGTGCTCGGCGAGTTGCTTCGCAGCCTTCCACAGCGACCGGTCAAGATTGCCGAGCGGTGAGCCGCGATCGCCCGAGACGAAGCCGGCAGTGTCCAGGCCAGCCGCCGCGTCGCGGGCCCGCTGCAGCATCGGCAGCTGCACCAGCGCCTGGGTTCCGGACAGGTAGGTCAGCGCGGCGCCCGGCAGCTTCGCTGTCTCGGAGGACCGCGTGCCAGAACCGGGAGGGGGGGAAATCGACCATCGGATTTGGCTCCGTCGATGAGCGGTCGGGCCTCATTCGAGCTTCACCTGACCCGCCCGTGCCATCTCGCGAACTCTTCCGCGAAGGTCTGGAACACCTCCTGTCCACCCGGCCTGGCTTCGGCGCCCGGCCCGGCGCAGGCGCCCTTCACCGGGCCGGCGGGGATCGCGCTGGCGTCGGCCCGCATGTGTGCCGCTGGCCTGCTCAGGCGGGGAGCGGGTGACGACACGCGCCGCACGGGAGGGGTGGGGGCCTTCCGGCTGCGTCCGCCGCTGGTGCGCGACACCTGGGCGCGACGCGGACGGAATGGCCGCCGCGGCGAGGGCGCGGATGGTGCGGCGGAGCGTCGCGGGCATCGCTGACCTCTCCTCCTCGGCCGGATCTTGCGCCGGCTCGGCTGGATGCTGACGCGAGGAGCCCCGCCATCATGGCAAGAAACTCTGCCGAAACGAAACCTTGAAGGTACAGTACATGGACATGTGAGGTGTCGTCTGGTGAGGGTGGCACTCGCCGGCCGGCAGCGCTCAGCCACCAACCCGGGCCCGGTGATGCGCATCCTTGCGGGCGACGTCCTTGCGGCAGTGTGCTATGCTGATGGCCTCTGCCGGGCTGAAGGGCCTCATGCCGCTGCGCCGCGCGAGGGATGAAGCGCCCGAACTGGCCGACACCCCGCCTGCCAGCGGTGTGACGATCTCGTGGAGGACCGCATGACCCTGAGACTTGCCTCGTCCAGCGACGATGCGGCGCTAGCGCTCCGTGACCACCTTCTGCCCTTGGTCCGCGAGCGGGGCATCCTGGAAGTGCAGCGCGATGCAGTCCGGCTGGTCACCCTCCGGACGGGAGAATGGGTGCTCGAGCACTGGACGCCGTTCAACGAGCTCCAGCCAGGAGACGCCTCCTCCCCAGGTTACCGGCACGCCGTACAGCGGCAGCACACTGTGCCCGACCTGCCTTATGGACTCGATGTGTGGCGCGCCGGAGCAAAGGTGCTGAGCGTCCTCTGGGGCGACCGTGGCGCCTTCGCGGTGGTCGATTTTGTCCGCGGCGACTGGGAGTCGGAGGCGCTGGCGCTGTGAAGGGGAGGGCGCATCCGGGCACAGCAGGCAGCCGGCTTTGCGCCCCACGCCAGCGGCCGCATCTGGCCGGGACCGCGGCATTCGAGCGGCCCGGCATGGCAGGCTGCGGCGCTGGCGCCAGCCCCTCCTCCGGCGGAACTCCATCAGACCAGGCGCCCATGCCCTCGCCTCAGCCTCTTGCAGCCGGCCGGTCCCAGGCCGCCAGCCCGGGGACCGGCATGATCCACGGACAAGCCCCATAGCCTCCGAGGCCCGCCCGATGCCGACCTTGATGACCCGCCCCAGCTTCGAGAGACTGGCGCAGGTGCGCACCCGGCTGATCGACCACAGCCTTCCCTCCGCCCGGCCCGGACAGGCGGGCGTTGCCGGCCTGTTCCTGCCCTGGGCCGGCCGGCGCCTGGCTGAGGCTGGCGGCATCTACTGGATCGGCGCCGCCACTGAGGGCGATTATGGTGCGGAAGGTGAGCAGAGCTTCGAGGCCTGCCACGAGAGAGGCGCCAGACTCTGCGACCGGGGCCCGCACGCACACGCCCACACCCCCCTCTGGCTTTTTCTCGACGGCCTGACGCGGGGGCTGCTCGGTGGGTCCTACGACATGACAACGGAGCGCTGGGGTTGGTCCAACCTGCTCAAGATCGGTTGGAGCGTGGGAACGCCTGAGAGCTGGCCGGCGGAGCTGATCGAGCGCCAGCAGCCGGCCTGTGCGGCGGCGCTGCGCGAGGAACTGGCGGGTCTCCGGCGAAGCCTCGTCTTCGTGGGATCGGAGGATGATTTCGGCATCCTCGGCGAGGCGCTCGGGGGCATGCCGGAATGGCACGGCAAGCAGGACGAGGTCACCGGCATCTGGTGGCTCCACGATGAGGTCTCGGGCAACCTCATTGTCCATGGCTGTCATCCCAGCGCTGCACGCCGGGGGCACTTCTCTAAGGCGGCGCTCGAGCGAACGGTGCTGCTCGCCCGGGATCTGCTGCCCCATTTCACCTGAAGGCACTCAGGAGTACGGCCCTGACCGGCATTCCAAGATACGACCGCGGCGAGCTGATCGCCGACACCGTCGTTCATGTGGTCGGCCTTACGGCGGCGCTGGTGGCCTGCGTGGTGCTGGCGGCGGCGGTGCCATGGAGTGCGGGGCCTGGCCCGGTGATCGCCTTCGGCCTCTACGCGGCCGGGTTGCTGGCCATGCTCGGCTGCTCGGCGCTCTACAACCTGGCCAGGGAGACACGGTGGCGGACCCTGCTGCGCCGGCTGGACCACTCAGCGATTTTCGCGATGATCGCCGGCACCTATACGCCGGTCGCCTGGATCGGCATCGGCGGGCTGTGGGGCTGGGGGCTGCTCGGTGCGGTCTGGACCGGCGCCGCGGGTGGGGCGGCGCTGAAGATGGCAGCGCCGGCGCGGTTCGAGCGCGCCTCGATCCTGGCTTATCTGGCGCTCGGCTGGGCTGGGATCGTGGCACTCCGCCCGCTGATCGAGGCCTTGCCGCTGCGCGATCTGCTGCTGCTCGCCGGGGGCGGGCTGCTCTACACCCTGGGCGTGGCCCTCCACCTCATGACAGGCCTCCGCTTCCACAATGCCCTCTGGCATGGCTTCGTGGTCGCTGCGGCGGCTTGCCACTATGCGGTCATCCTCCACCTCGCCCGGACGCTCGGGTGATGGCGGCGGGCCTGACTTCCGGCATGGCGCGCCTCAGCGGCGCATCATGCCCTTGCGGATCTCGCGCTCGACCGCCGAGCGCTCGCTTGAGCCGATGCGGCGGATGATCTCCCGCACGATGGCAGGCGATACGCGGTGCCGCTTCGAGAGATAGGTTACTTCTTCCGCAATCCGCGCATCGGTGGACGGATCGGCCATCTCGGCGTTCGTTTTGCTCTGGCCCACGGTATGTTCCTGGTATGTGGACCTCGCACGGGGCGAGGTAATCGGTCCTGCCGCCATCAAGCACACGGGAGCGGAACGCGCCGCGACCGCGAGGCGGGACACCGGACAGGATCAAGACTCTGGCGACGGGTCTGCGGCGCCTTCGGCGCAGCGGGCCACGGCTCCGCCGGGAAGCAGGCTCAGCCGAAGGGCGAGGCCACGCCGGGGCGGAGCTGGCTCTCCCGCAGGACGCGCTCGTGGCCATCCCGCTGGTTGCGGACGCGGTATTCGCGGTCGGTCCCGTCATTCGGGAGCAGGCGCATGACCGTGTAGGCGCCACGTGGGATGTTGCCGTCGTACCTGCTGGGGAGGAACTCGACGCTTTGGCCCACTGAAAAGCCGTGGGGTTGCATGGTTGATCCTCGCGGGACGGGTCCGGCCCTCATCAGGCCAGGCGGCGGGCGGCCCGCGCGCCCCGCCATCCTTCGTCAGCCGATAAGCTCAAGCACGAGCTGACGGATCTCGCTCTGCGTCAGGCCCTTAGGCTCGGGCAGATAAGGTGTTTCATCGGGGCATGCCGTCCCGACCGTGGAGCCGAGCCTGATCAAGGCTCGCAATGCCGTCTCGTTCACTAATTCCTTTCATGGTGGCTTCACATCCGATGCCACCCTGCGGGGCGATCCTCAGGGAAACGCCCCGGATACACGCGCGACCCTTGCCGGATGCGCGTGGGGGCAAGGTGGCAAGAGCCACCCTGCCCGAAGTCGTCAGGCCTGCTTCAGATTGCCGGCCGAAGTCTTGCCCTGCTGTCCGCGCTGCAGCTCGAACTCGAGCTTGTCGCCCTCACGCGGCTCCTGGATACCGGCGCTCTGGACGTCGGAGATATGCAGGAAAACATCCTTCGAGCCGTCATCCGGCTGAATGAAGCCGTAGCCCTTGGTCGCGTTGAACCACTTGACCGTGCCGATAGCCATGTCGGTGCTCCGTATAGATGAAAGTATACCGCCCTGCAGCATTGCCAGGCGGGTCTAACTTCGAGAGGAGACGGGCACCGGGCTCGGCGCTCGATCATGAGCAAGGAGAGCAGGCCGAACCGAACGAGTTGACAGACACAACATGGGGTATCGCCGCCTCCGCCGCAACCCTAATCGGGAAATCCGGGCTGCATGGCCATCGGCGGCGGCGATGCAATGTTCTCCTGCAGCCACCATATGCATATCCGGAAGTCCGGCGATGCCTTGTCGCGCCGGGCAGGGAACCACGCGCGGCCTGTCAGCCGCTGGCGGGGCCTGTTTGGTGAAAGTTGCTTGGCATGAGGATGACGGCGATGGCGAACAGGCACGTTTACGGAAGTGTCCCCCGCGCGTGGACGGCAGAGGTCGCAGGGGAGGTGCTGTGCGCCGGTGACCGGGTGATGCACCCGGCGCATGGTGTCGGCCGCGTCTCGCACATCGCGGTCGAGGACGTCTCCGGGTTCAGCCTGGAATTCGTCCATGTCGCTTTCGACGAGGTGCAGTTGACGCTGCGCGTGCCCTCGGACAAGGTCCGCAGCATCGGCCTGCGCCGCGTTGCCTCGCCCGTGCTCATCGGCGAGGCCCTGGCTGTCCTGCAGGGGCGCCCGAGGTCGGCCAAGGTCGTCTGGGTGCGGCGCGCCCAGGAATACCAGGGAAAAATCAACAGTGGCGACCCTCGTGTCGTCGCCGAGGTCGTCCGGGATCTCGGCCGCAATGCGATCGCGGGTGTGCAAAGCTATTCCGAGCGGGCCATCTACGAGACGGCGCTGGACCGGCTCGCCTGCGAGGTCGCCGCGGTCGAAGGGATCGAGAAAGCGGCAGCCATCGTCAGGATCAACGATCAGTTGATAGCCCCGGACATCTGAAACGCCCCTCCAGCCCAGGTGACGGCGCGATCTCTGTTCGGCTGCCCGCGGGAAGCCCTTACGGCCTCGCTGGTCGCGCACCCATCACCGCCACAACCGCGGCGCTGAGCCAGCCCGGGAGGTTGCCTTCCATGTGGCTGTTCCGGGCAGGCGCTTTCCGGACCCGGTTGACGGACGAAAGCGCAGCTCCGTCCTCGCTTGAGCCAGCCGAGGCTGGCGACGGACAGAGGGCACCGAAGAAGGAGCCCGCGGCCCTCTCTCATGGCGGGCTGCCATACCCGCCATCTCGCGCCGTTCTGGTGCCCTCGGAAGGCGGCTGGAACTGTCCGCCGACGCTCTGAGCGACACCTTCGCCTCAGGAGGGCGCGCCCTCCTGAGGCTCCATCTCCGCCCGGTGCTTGCCCGCCAGCGCCAACACGGCCCTCCACGGAGGCAGCGCAATGCTCGCAAGGTCCTGGCGTTCAGGCGCTGTCAGATCCTGGGACAGGCCGCCTCATCCCAGGCCGTAGAGCGCATTGGGCAGCGCCAGCGACAGCCAGGGCAGGTAGGTGACCATGACCAGGAACAGCAGCAGCACGGCGAGCCACGGGCTCGCGGCGCGGACGACCTGCGAGACCGACATGCCGGTCACTCCCGAGGTGACGAAGAGATTGAGCCCGACAGGTGGCGTCACCATGCCGATCTCCATGTTCACCACCATCATCACGCCGAAATGGATGGGGTCGATTCCGAGCTTGGTCGCAATGGGGAACAGGATCGGCGCCAGGATCAGGATGATCGACGAGGGCTCCATGAAATTGCCCGCGATCAGCAGGATGATGTTCACCACCAGCAGGAACTGCCAGGCCTCCAGCCCCGCCGAGGTGATCGCCTGGGCGATGCTCTGCGGAATCTGCTCGGTGGTCAGGACGTGGCTGAACAGGAAGGCATTGGCGATGATGAACATCAGCATCACCGTCACGCGCGCCGAGCTGACCAGCACGCCCGGCACCTGCGCGAACCGCATGTCGCGGTAACCGAACACGGCGACGAGGAAGGCATAGACGGCGGAGACCGCCGCCGCCTCGGTGGGCGTCATGACGCCGCCATAGATGCCGCCGAGCACGACGACGATCAGCAGCAGCCCCCAGACGGCCTTGCCGCCCGCCTTCAGCACGGCGCGCGTCGCCGGCCAGAAGCCGGGCCAGGGCTCGCGTGGCAGGCCGAGGCGGACCGCCGCCACCAGGATGGTCGCCATCAGCATCAGGCCGAGCACCAGGCCCGGCACGACACCCGCCATGAACAGTCGCCCGACCGAGGTCTCGGTCGTCGCCGCATAGACCACCATGACGATCGAGGGCGGGATCAGGATGCCCAGCGTGCCGGCGTTGCAGATGACGCCGGCCGCGAAGTCCTTGGAGTAGCCCTTGCGGACCATGCCGGCGATGACCACCGAGCCCACGGCCACCACCGTGGCCGGGCTGGAGCCGGAGACGGCGGCGAAGAGCATGCAGGCCAGGACGGAAGCGATGGCGAGCCCGCCCGGCAGGTAGCCGACGCAGGCCACCGCGAAGTCGATCATGCGGCGGGCGACGCCGCCCGTCGTCATGAACTGCCCGGCCAGGACGAAGAAGGGGATGGCGAGCAGGGTGTAGTTCTCCTGCATCGCCTGGAAGAACTTGATGGTGAGCGAGGCGATGCTGTCCTGCGCGAAGAACAGGATGGTCAGGGTGGCGGAGAGGCCGAGCGAGATCGCGATCGGCACGCCCAGCAGCATCAGCGCGAAGAGCATGACGAAGAGGAAGGCTGTGGTCATGGGGCGGCCCTGAGCAGCCGAAGGATCGGCGGGAGGGGGGTCATGCGTCCGGGCTCACGGGCGCGGATCGTGAAGCTCGCGCAGCGCGTCGCCGGCTTCGTCGGCGATCTCGAAGCCCTGCACCTCGCCCGTCAGGATCAGCTTCGCCTCCGTGCAGAGCCGCAGCAGCAGCAGCAGAAAGCCGAAGGGCAGGATCGTGAGGAGGAGCCACCGCTCGACCGGGATGTCCTGCGCCTCGATGCCCACCACCCGGAGCGTGTCCATGTAGATCCAGGACCCGTAGGCGAGAAGCCCGGCATACACCATGCAAAGGGCGACCGCGATCAGCCCCACGGTGCGGCGGAGCGACGGCGAGAGCGCCTTCACCGCGATGTCGATCCCGAGATGCGCGCGCGTGCGCACGCCATAGGCGAGCCCGAGCAGAACGAGCCAGCCGAAGGCATAGAGAACAGCCTCCTGGCCCCAGAGCAGGCCGCTGTTGAAGACGTAACGCAGCACGACCTGATAGAAGGTCACGAGCGTCATGAAGACGAGGAGGAAGGCCATGAGTCCCTCCTCCAGCCGATGCCAGGCGGCACGCAGCAGTGTCATGTCCGGGCGTGCCGCCTGGTCAGCTCGCCTGTCCTGCCTGCTCGGCCGCCGCGATGATGTCGGCCCCGATCTCCTTCTCGAAACGCTTCCAGACCGGGCGCATCGCCTCGCGCCACTGGGCGCGCTGGTCGGCCGAGAGGGTGTGGATCTTGGCCTTGGATTCGGCGATCTTGGCGCGGGCGTCGTCGTTGAGCTTCTGGGCGACGGTGTTGTTCAACTCGACCGCCTCATGCAGCGCCTTGGTCAGGCCGCTCCGCACCTCCTCCGGCAGGCCGCGCCACCACTTGCTGTTGGTGACCAGCATGTAGTCGATCAGCCCGTGGTTGGTCTCGGTGAAGTCGGACTGCACCTCCTGGTACTTCTGGCTGTAGCAGTTCGACCAGGTGTTCTCCTGCCCATCGACGGCGCCGGTCTGCAGCGCCTGGTAGACTTCGGAGAAGGCAAGCTTCTGCGGGTTAGAGCCAAGCTGCTGGAACTGCGCGACCAGCACGTCCGAGGACTGCACCCGGAATTTCAGCCCCTTCGCATCCGTGGGCAGCAGGAGCGGCTTGTTGGCCGAGAGCTGCTTCAGGCCGTTATGCAGGTAGCCGAGACCGAGCAGCCCGCGCTTCTCGATCGATTGCAGCAGCTTCTGGCCGGTCTCGCCGGCCTGGAAGCGGTCGGCCGCGTCCATGTCAGCGAACAGGAAGGGCAGGTCGAACACCTGGACGGACTTGGTGAAGCGGTCGAACTTGGAGAGCGAGGGGGCCAGGATCTGCACGTCCCCGAGCAGCAGCGCCTCCATCTCCTTCGCATCGCCGTAGAGCTGCGAGTTCGGATAGACCTCCACCTTCACCCGGCCGGGCAGGAGCTTCTCCGCCGCCTCCTTGAACCGGATCGCCGCCTGGCCCTTGGGCGTGCTGTCGGCGACCACGTGGCTGAACTTGACGGTAATGACGCCCTGCGCCCGCGCATGCAGGGCCGGCAGGGACAACGCCCCTGCGGCGGCGGCGAGGGCCGCCCGGCGACTGATGGCGGTGCTCCGGCCATTGGCGTTGACCATGGAAGTCTCCTCTTCTTCTTGCCAGGCGGCTGCGTGCCGCCTCGTTCAATTTTGCTTATCCCGTATTCTGCCAGAAGGTTAAACAGCGATGGAGATCTGGGGAATGATCTGGGAACAAGGCGCTTCAGTCCCGCTGTCCCCTGCGAGCCATGACGCGCGTCGCCTGCGCACCGGTCCTCCATCCCCCCGGCGATTCCCATGAAATCACAGCCGGTCCCCGAAGGGAATTCTCCCTCGGCCGCTCGGCCTGCGCAGGCCGCCAGAGATCGGCGATGATGTACTCCCGCTCGACCGTGGCCGGGGCGGTTCCCGCCTTCAGCGTGGCGTCCGCTTCAGTGCCGCGCCCGGGGCGCGCTCCACCGGACAGGCCTTGGTCTTGATCGGCTGCGGCTCGGCGCAGGACGGGCCGGTGCGGATACCGAATTCTCGGCCGTGCCACGGGCAGCGCAGGATCTCGCCCGCAGGGACCTCGCGCCGGCTGCGTGCTTGCCGAGGCCGAGCAGTGGCCGTTAGTCTGTCGCCGTAATTAAAGAGTGCCCCCTTGAGGGAGCGCCGTCGGGAGAATGTCCATGACTGAACTGTTTCGCCGCAGCCTGTTGCGCGCCGGGGCGGCTGCGGGTGCCGCCAGCCTCTTGGCGCTGCCGGCCCGGGCCCAAGGCAACTATCCCACCCGTCCCGTCACGCTGATCTGCCCCTGGGGCGCTGGCGGCGGCACCGATGCCACGGCGCGCATCATCGGCGCCCTGCTGGAGAAGGACCTGGGGCAGCCGATCAATGTGGTGAACCGCACCGGCGGCAATGGCGTGGTCGGCCACTCCGCCATCGCCACGGCACAGCCCGACGGCTACACCATCGGCATCATCACGGTGGAGATCGCCATGCTCCACCATGCCGGCCTGACCAACCTCACCTGGAAGGACTACACGCCCCTCGCCCTGGTGAACGAGGACCCGCCGGGCGTGCAGGTCAGCGCCTCCTCGCCCCACAAGGACAT
This sequence comes from Roseomonas sp. E05, assembly GCF_030063475.1. GTDB lineage: Bacteria > Pseudomonadota > Alphaproteobacteria > Acetobacterales > Acetobacteraceae > Pseudoroseomonas. The sequence goes on along the minus strand of NZ_JASIRT010000011.1, from coordinate 145,903 downwards.
CAAGGCGCTGGCGGAAGCCATCAAGGCGGCGCCGGCCGGCAAGCTGAAGGCCTCCGGCACCGGCCAGGGCGGCATCTGGCACCTGGCGCTGGTCGGCTGGCTGCAGGCCATGGGGCTGCAACCCGACCACGTGCGCTGGGTGCCCTCGAACGGCGCCGCGCCGGCAATGCAGGACCTCGCGGCGGGCGGCGTGGACATCGTGACCTGCTCGGTGCCCGAGGCGCGGGCGATGCTGGATGCCGGCCGGGCGCGCAGCCTCGCCATCATGGCGCCGAAGCGCAACCCGCAATTCCCCGAGGTGCCGACGCTGAACGAAGCGCTCGGCATCAACTACTCGACCGGCGCCTGGCGCGGCATCGCGGCGCCCCGCAACCTGCCGGCCGACATGGCAAAGACCTTGGTCGCCGCGCTGGAGCGCACCTACAAGTCGAAGGAGTTCACCGACTTCATGCATGCGCGCGGCTTCGGCACGATCTGGGCCGATCCGGAGGGCTTCGCCGCCTTCATGGACAAGTCAGACCGCGCAATGGGCGAGGCGATGCGCGCCGCCGGGCTGGCGCGCGCCTGAAGCGGCGGCGCCCGGATGGCGCATCCCGTCACCGGGGCCATCCGTCCGGAGCGCGGCATGGTGCCGCGCCTGTCCTGCCACGCGCGGCCTTGAAGGCCGCGCCTTGCGGAGCGCATGCCCGATGCGGGTGAACGACGCCGTCCTGGGACTGGTCCTTTTGCTGCTGGCCAGCGCGATGATCTGGCTGACGACCTATTTCCCGGCCTTTCCCGGCCAGGATTACGGCCCCGCCCTGTTCCCGCGCCTGCTGGCCACTGGCCTGATCGTCTGTGCGCTGCTGCTGATGCTGCGCGGCCTCGCCGCGCGGCGCCAGGGCGAACCCTGGGCGGCACTGGCCTCCTGGTGGTCGCGGCCGGGGCAGGTGGTGTCCTTCCTCGTCATGCCGCTGGCGGTGGTGGCCTACCTCCTCTTTGCCGAGACGCTGGGCTTCATTCCGCTCGCCTTCGCGCTGCTGCTGGCCCTGTTCCTGTGGTTCGGCGAGCGGCCGCTGCGGGCGTTGCCGGTCGCCGCCGCCGCCACGCTGCTGATGTACTGGTTCTTTGGCGAGATGATGCGCGTGCCGCTGCCGCGCGGCCTGCTGAACGACATTCTCTGAGGGCGCAGCAATGGACGCAGTCCTGGCGGCCTTCGGGCTGGTCTTCGACCCCTCGGTCATGCTGGTGATCCTGGGGGCGGCGGTGTTCGGCATGTTCGTCGGTGCCATGCCGGGCCTGACGGCAACCATGGCCACGGCGCTGCTGGTGCCCGTCACCTTCTTCATGGACCCGGTTCCGTCGCTGGGCGCCATCGTCACCGCCACGGCCATGGCGATCTTCGCGGGCGACATCCCGGCGGCGATGCTGCGAATGCCCGGCACCCCGGCCTCCGCCGCCTATGCCGACGAATCCTTCCTCATGGCCAGGAAGGGCCAGCTCGACCTCAACCTCGGCGTCAACGTCGTATTCTCGGCGCTGGGCGGCATCGTCGGCGTGGTGTTCCTGGTGCTCTGCGCGCCCGCGCTGGCGGAACTGGCGCTGAACTTCTCCTCCTTCGAGTATTTCTGGCTGGCCTGCCTGGGCCTGACATGCGCCGTCTTCATCGGCACGGGAAATCCGCTGAAGGGCTTCGTCGCCCTGCTGATCGGCCTGAGCGTGACCTGCATCGGCATCGACCCCGCCGCCGGGGTTCCGCGTTTCACCTTCGGCAACGTCGACCTGATGTCGGGGGTCAACTTCATTGCCGTGATGATCGGCGCCTTCGCGGTCTCGGAACTGCTGCGCGGCGCGGTGGCGCTGCGCCAGGAAGGGCATGTGGTGGTGCCGCAGGTGGGCAACGTCTTTCGGGGCGTGGGCGGGGTGATGCGGCGCTACTGGCTGAACTTCATCCGCGGCTCGCTTATGGGCACACTGATCGGCGCGCTGCCGGGGGCGGGAGCGGACATCGCGGCCTGGGTCTCCTACGCCATGGCGAAGCGCTTCTCGCGCACGCCTGAAAAGTTCGGAACCGGCCATGTGGAAGGGGTGGTGGAGGCCGGCGCTTCCAACAACTCGGCCGTGGCGGGGGCCTGGATCCCGGCCCTGGTCTTCGGCATCCCCGGTGATTCCATCACCGCCATCGTGATCGGCGTGCTGTACATGAAGGGGATGAATCCAGGGCCGACGGTGTTCACCGAAAACCCGCAGTTCATCTATGCCGTGTTCATCATCTTCATCCTCGCCAACATCATCATGGTTCCGCTCGGATGGGTGGCGATCAAGAGCATGAAGCAGGTGCTGCGCATCCCGCGCACCCTCCTGCTGCCGCTCATCCTGCTGTTCTGCATCGTCGGCGCCTTCGCCATGACCAACAGCAGCTACGGCATCCTGCTGATGCTGATCTTTGGCGTGCTCGGCTGGTTCATGGAGGAGAACGGCATTCCCGTCGCGCCGATGATCCTGGGTCTGGTGCTCGGCGAGATGCTGGAGCAGAACTTCATGACCTCGATGATCAAGTCGGACGGTGCGTGGCTCCCCTTCTTCGAGCGGCCGATCGCAGGCGCCCTGGGCATCATGACGCTTCTGGTCTGGCTGCTGATGCTGGGCCGCGGCGCCCGCGCCGCGTGGCGCCGGCCCGCCGAGGCCTGACGCCGCTGCAAGGGGTGTGAACGCGCCGCCCGGTTTGGTCCCGCGCCCCATGCCGGGTAAGGCCGGTTTGGCCTGCCTCAAGCCGTGCGGAACTGCCGAGAAGGCTGGCGATACCTTGCGCGGGCCACGTTCCATCTCCGCAGATGCAGCTCTGTCATGCCTTCTCCTCAGCATCCGGCATCACGATATCGTCACGCTGCGAGAAGGCTTCGCCACTGATCAGAAGGAAGCTTTCCGTCATCGGCGAGAGGGCGGTACCCGCCTGTCGGGCATGAAGGCCGTGAACGGCAACCCTGCATTCCGAATGGCGCCGGCTGAAGCCCTGCAGAATGCTGGGGAGGACCGGCGCCATGGCCGGCATGCAGGCCATGGCCAGCGCGCTGTGGCGCTCCTGCCGGATCTCGCCGGCGACGGAGGCGATGCCCAGCCCTGCGGCGAGCACCTGGCTTGGCCGCCTGCAGGTGAAGACCTCTGACGGCAAGACCTGTGCCTCGCTCGCAGGAGCGGTGCATGAAGCTGTCCGCCAGGAACGGGCGGCCCGGCAAGGTCCCTGAGAAGTCCGTCACATCGCCCCTCTCCGCTTCGAACGGTCAGCGGGGCGGCGACCACGACCTCCAGCGAGGCGATGAGCTTGGCCTGAAGCCCGGCACCACCGCCAACCTGCAAGGGCATCGGGCCTGCGCATGCCGCATCCCGCTGATGGCATCCTGGAGCATTTTCCGTTCGCTCCGGCCCATGGAAAACGCTCCAGCCGTTTGTTTTGACGAGCATCTTCACCCGTTCCGATGATGCCCTCCGAACGGGATCTGCTCTAATGCCGGCTCGGCCGCTGGCCCTCCGGCCAGGCAGTCGGCCTGAGCGTGACCGGCGACGCCATCGGCCGGAAGGGACATTCACTTTCACTCTACGTAAGTCTATTCCGCAGGATGGAATCGCCTGCTATGCTGCGGCCATGGCCAGACAGGATTCACGGCGCGCGAGGCTTCCGCGGGCGCAAGAGGCGGAGCAGCCCGCCGCAGACCAGGACGGCATGTTGCACGCCGTCGCCCCCGTCTCGCCGGTCGGCAGCCTCGGGGGCGACGGCGTGCGCGCGGTGGACCGGGCGCTGGCGCTGCTCCGCGCCTTCCGTGAAGAGGACGGCCCCCTCGGTCTGACCGAGCTTTCCCGCCGCGCCGGGCTCAACATGACCACCGCTCTGCGCCTGCTCGGCACGCTGGAAGGGCACGGCTTCGTCAAGCGCCTGCCCTCCGGTGGCTACCTGCTCGGCCCGACCCTGCTGCTGCTGGGCGACCTGTTCCGCCGCTCGCTGCGGCTGGAGCACCACGTCATGCCGGCACTGGAGCGGCTGCGCGCCGAAAGCCGGGAGAGTGCCACCTTCTTCGTGCGCGAGGGCGACCAGCGCCGCTGCGTCTTCCGGCTGGACTCGCCGCAGCTGGTGCGGGACGTCGCCCATGTCGGCGAGGCGCAGCCGCTTGGCCGCGGCGCGCATGGTCGCGCCCTGATCGCGCTGGAGGACCCGACGGCGCGGCTGCCGGTGGTGAGCCGGGGCGAGCGCCTGCCGCAGATCGCCGCCATCGCCTGCCCGGTGCTGGATGCCGAGGGGAGGGTGGCCGGCTCCATCGGCATCTCCATGCCGCTCTACCGCCTCACCGCCGAGGCCGAGGCGCTCTGCCTGCCCTTGGTGCTGCGCGAGGCCATCGCCATGACGCGCGACCTGGGCGGCGATCCGTCGAGACTGGAACAGGCCGCGCGCTGACGTGGCCAGCAGGGAGGAACAAGAACGAATGGCCCGCATCGAACTGACGCCCGAGGCCGAGCGCACGCCGGAGGAGCAGGCCGTCTGCCAGGAGGCCATCTCCGGCATCCGCGGCCGCGTGCCGGCGCCGATGATCGCCTGGCTGAAGAATCCCGAACTGGCGCGGCGCGGCCAGAAGCTCGGCGAGCTGCTGCGCTACCAGACCACGCTGGAGCCGCGCCTCTCCGAACTGGCCATTCTCATCACCGGCCGGCACTGGACCGCGCATTACGAATGGACGGTGCACAAGCGCGAGGGGCTTAAGGCGGGAATGGACCCGGAGGTGGTCGCCGCCATCGCCGAGCGCCGCACACCCACCCTGCGCGATGCGCAGGAGCAGGCGGTCCATGACGTGGCCACCACGCTGCTCGCCACCCGCCGCGTGCCGGAGGCGCTCTACCGCCGGGGCGTCGAGGCCCTGGGCGAGCGCGGCATGGTCGAGCTGGTGGCGCTGCTCGGCTATTACACGCTGGTCGCGATGACGCTGAACGTCTTCGAGATCGGCCTGCCCGAGGCCTTCGCGCCGGAACTGGGTGCCGAGCCCGGCGACCCGGTGCCGCAGGGCTGAGCGCCATGTGGGAACCGAGCCTGCGCTACCCCGACCCGGCGATCCGCGCGCTGGACCCGAGCTTCGAGAAATACCACCTCGCCCTCGCGGGCGTGGAGCGCCTCCACACCGGCTGCCGCTGGGCGGAAGGGCCGGTCTGGTTCGGCGCCTGGCGCAGCCTGCTCTGGAGCGACGTGCCGAGCGACCGCATCCTGCGCTGGGACGAGATGACCGGCCAGGTCACGCCCTTCCGCGCGCCCTCCAACCACGCCAACGGCAACACGCGCGACCGCGAGGGCCGGCTCGTCACCTGCGAGCATGGCGGCGAGGCCGGCGGCCGGCGCGTGACGCGCACCGAGCATGACGGCGCCATCACCGTGCTGCTCGACCGCTTCGAGGGCAAGCGGCTGAACTCGCCGAACGACGTGGTGGTGAAGTCTGACGGCTCCATCTGGTTCACCGACCCGCCTTTCGGCATCCTCGGCCACTACCAGGGCGCCCAGGCGGAGCAGGAGCTGCCCGAGCGCGTCTACCGCATCGACGGGCAGACCGGCCGCGCCACCGTCGTCGCGGATGACGTGAAGGGGCCGAACGGCCTCGCCTTCTCGCCCGATGAGTCGAAGCTCTACGTCATCGAATCCCGCGCCCGCCCGCGCACCATCCGCGTCTTCGACGTGGAGGGCGATACGCTGCGCAATGGCCGCGTGCTGCTGGAGGCCGGCACCGGCACGCCGGACGGCTTCCGCGTGGATATGGACGGCAATCTCTGGTGCGGCTGGGGCATGGACCCGGAGCAGGACGGCGTGCGCGTCTTCAACCCCGCGGGCGAGCCGATCGGCCACCTCGCGCTGCCCGAGCGTTGCGCCAACCTCTGCTTCGGCGGCCGCCACCGCAACCGGCTGTTCATGGCCGCCAGCCACTCGCTCTACGCGCTCTACGTCAACACCCAGGGGGCGCCCGGCGGCTGAACCGAAACCCCGGCGTCCAAGAGAATACCAAGGAGGAAAACGAACCATGGCCACCCGCCGCCAACTGGCCGGCCTGCTCGCCGCTGCCACCCTGCCGCTCGGCCTGCCCCTGGCCCGCCCGGCGCTCGCGCAATCCGCGGCGCTGCCCGAGGGGCCGATCCGCCTCGTCGTGCCCTTCCCGCCGGGCGGGCCGAACGACCTCGTGGCCCGTGTGCTGGCGCAGAAGCTCGGCCCGATCCTTGATCGTACCGTGGTGATCGAGAACCGCTCCGGCGCCGGCGGCGTGGTCGGCACCGACAACGTCGCAAAGTCGCCGCCGGACGGGCGCAGCATGGTGCTGACCAGTGCCGGCGCCATCGCCATCTCTCCGCCGCTCGGTGCGCCGATGCCCTTCGACGTCGAGAAGGATCTCGCGCCCATCACGCTCGTTGCGCTGATGCCGGAGCTGCTGGCGGTGAACCCGAAATTGCCGGTGAAGACCCTCGCCGAGCTGATCGACCATGCCAGGAAGAACCCGGGCAAGCTGAATTTCGCCTCCTCCGGCAATGGCTCCATGCCGCATCTCGCGGGTGAATCCCTGCGCGCGGCGGCGGGGATCGACATCGTCCACATCCCCTATCGCGGTGCAGCGCCGGCAGTGACCGACCTGATGGCCGGGCAGGTGCAGATGATGTTCGCCGACATGCCGGCGCTGATGCCGCAGGTGCAGGCCGGCGCGCTGCGCCCCATCGCCTTGGCCAGCAAGGAGCGCTCGCCCCTGCTGCCGGAGGTGCCGACCATGGCCGAGGCCGGCCAGCCCAGTGTGGAGGCGGACAACTGGTACGGCCTCGTGGCGCCCGCCGGCACGCCGAAGCCGATCATCACGCTGCTGCACGATGCCGCGGTGCGCGCGCTGAACGACCCCGAGCTGCGCAAGGCCTATGCCGAGCAGGGCGCGCGCCCGGTCGGCAACACGCCGGAGGAGTTCCATGCCTTCATCATCTCCGAGACCAAGCGCTGGGGCGAGATCGGCCGCCGCGCCGATGTGCGGATGGACTGAGCCGATGGCTGATCTTGCGATCCTGCACGGCGCCAGCGCCGGCCTCGTCTTTGCCCGCGCCGACAACCCGGCCGAGCGGCTCGGCTGGATGGAGCCGGCGCCGCAGCCGGCGCCTGCCGGCGCCGTGCTCTACCGCGCCATCCTTCGCCTCGGCGCGGAGGGGGTGGAGGCGCCCTTCCTCTACACCGTGGAGCAGGATGCCGAGCCCGGCCGCGAGGAGGAGCTGAACGCCTGGTATGCCGACGAGCACATTCCACGCCTCGCCGCCGTGCCCGGCGTGCTCTCGGCGCGGCGCTTCGTCGCGCTCGATGCCGGCACCAGCCCGCGCTATCTCGCCGCCTATCGGCTGGAGCGGCGGGAGGTCTTCGAATCCCCCGCCTGGATCGAGGCGCGCGAGACGCCCTGGACGCGGCGCGCGCGCACCTTCTTCCGCAACCCGCACCGCACCATGCGGCGCCTCGTGCCGGCCGCATCGTGAAGCCAGGGGAGGAGAGCGGGATGACAGGGCGTCTGGCCGGCAAGGTCGCAATCATCACCGGTGCCGGCTCGGTCGGCCCGGGCTGGGGCAACGGGCGCGCGGCGGCCGTGCTTTTCGCGCGCGAGGGCGCGCTGGTCTATGGCGTTGACAAGAACCTCGCCGCCATGGAGGAAACCGCCGCCCGCATTCGGGAGGAAGGTGGCCGCTTCGCCATGGGCGAATGCGACGTGACCGACAGCGCCTCGGTCGCCGCCATGGTCGCAGCCGCCAGGGCGGAATACGGCCGCATCGACATCCTGGTGAACAATGTCGGCGGCTCGGCCAAGGGCGGGCCGGTGGCGATGAGCGAGGAGGTCTGGGACAGCCAGATCGACTACAACCTCAAGAGCGTCTTCCTCACCTGCAAGCATGTGCTGCCGGTGATGGAGGCCCAGGGCGGCGGCGCCATCGTCAACACCGCCTCCACCTCCGGCCTTCGCTGGACCGGCGCGGCGCAGGTCGCCTATGCCGCCGCCAAGGCGGGGATCATCCAGCTCTCCCGCGTCGTGGCCGTCGAATATGCCGGCCGCAACATCCGGGTGAACACCGTGGTGCCGGGCCAGATGCACACGCCGATGGTGGAGGTGCGCCTCGCCGGCCAGCGCGCCGGGGGCGACGTGCAGGCACTGCTCGCCCAGCGCCAGAAGCGCATCCCGCTGGGTTTCGCCGGCGACGGGCGGGACACGGCGAATGCCGCCCTGTTCCTCGCCTCCGACGAGGCGCGCTTCATCACCGGCACGGAAATCGTGGTGGACGGGGGGATGTCGGTGCGATGCGACTGAACGCCCTTTTCCCGACCCGCCGCGCGCTGCTCGCGGCCACGCTCGCGGCTCCCGCGCTGCGCCCCACCGGCGCCGCCGCGCAGGCCTTTCCGGACCGGCCGATCCGGCTGGTGGTGCCCTTTCCGCCCGGCGGCCCGGTGGACACCGCCGCCCGCATCGTCGCCGCGGCGCTGACGGAGGAGCTGAAAAGCTCCGTCGTGGTGGAGAACCGCTCGGGTGCCGGCGGCGTGGTCGGCACCGACGCCGTCGCCAAGGCGGAGCCGGATGGCTACACGCTCAGCTTCAGCAGCACCGGCGCGGTGGCGGTGAACGTCACGCTGCTGCCGAACATCGCCTATGACCCGCGCAAGGATTTCGCGCCCGTCTCGATCGTCGCCGCGGTGCCTTCGCTGCTGGCGGTGAACCCCGACCTGCCCGCACGCAGCGTGGCGGAGCTGGTGGCGCTGGCGAAGTCGCGGCCCGGCAGGCTGAACTTCGGTTCCGCCGGGCCGGGGGGCACGCCGCACCTGGCGGGTGAGCTGTTCAGGCTGCGCACCGGCGTCAACATCACCCATGTCCCCTATCGCGGCGCCGCGCCGGCCATCACCGCGTTGCTGGCCAAGGAAGTGGACCTGGCCTTCCTCGACCTGCCGGTGCTGCTGCCGCATGTGCGGGAAGGGCGCCTCCATCCTCTCGCGCTGACCAGCGCGGCCCGCTCCCCCGCCTTGCCGGAGATCCCGACCTTCGCCGAAGCGGGCATTGACGGCATGGAGGTCGAGAACTGGTATGCCGCCCTCGCACCCGCCGGCACGCCGCCCGAGCGGGTGAAGCGGCTGCACGCCGCCATCGCGGCCGTGATGGCGCGGCCGGCGACGGCGAAGCAGTTCACCAGCCAGGGCGCGCGCGTCATTGCCAGCCCACCGGAGGAGGCCACCGCCTTCATCCGCCGCGAGGTGGAGCGCTGGGCCGAGGTGGTGCGCGCGGCCGATGTGAGGCTCGACTGATGGGCGCCCCGCACTACGTCCCGCCGCCGGATGCCTGCGACGCGCATTGCCACATCTGGGGCCCGGTGGCGCGCTTCCCCTTCGTGGAGAACCGCCCCTTCACGCCGCCCGACCGCGGCAAGGAGGACCTGGCGGCGCTCTATGCCCGGCTCGGCATCACGCGTTCGGTCATCGTGCAGGCGATCGTGCACGGCACCGACAACCGCGCCATGCTCGACGCCATCGCCGGCAGCGGCGGCCGCTACCGCGGCGTCGCGCTGATCGACGACGGCTTCGACGAGAAGGCGCTGCAGGCGCTGCACGAGGGCGGCGTGCGCGGCGTGCGCTTCGGCTTTGTCCGGCACCTGAAGGCGCGGCCGGACATGGACTTCTTCCGCCGCACGGTCGCGCGCATCGCACCGCTCGGCTGGCACGCGCAGATCCACCTCGATGCCGGCGACCTGCTGGAACTGCGCGATGAGCTGCACGCCCTGCGCATCCCCTTCGTGATCGACCACATGGGCCGGGTGGACGCGGCCGGCGGGGTGGAACAGCCGGCTTTCCGCGCGCTGCTGGAGATGGTCCGGCACGAGAACTGCTGGGTGAAGGTCTCGGGTGCGGACCGCGTCTCGACGGCGGGGCCGCCCTTCCATGACGCGCTGCCCTTCGCCTGCGCGCTGATCGCCGCTGCGCCGGGGCGCGTGGTCTGGGGCACGGATTTTCCGCACTCCAACCCGCGCCACCCCGTCGCGGACGATGCCGCCCTGCTCGACCTGCTGCCCTTGATGGCGGATGCGGCGGGACTCCGGCGCCTCCTCGTCGAGAATCCTGCCCGCCTCTACGGGGTCTGACCCGCGGTGGAGAAAGCCCTGGTGGCGTCCGGTAGGGCCGGGCGCCGGGCCTGGACGGCCGGCCAGGGGCCTGGCGCCTCGGCATGGGCCTGCTCCGGGCGCCCGGCCACCGCCGGCGAGGCCCAGCCAGCCAGTTCCTCCCGCAGAAGCGCGTCGAGCAGCATCGTCGTGCCCGGTCCGTCGTTCAGGCAGGGCACCAGGTGGAAATGCGTGCCGCCGGCATGCAGGAATATCTCCCGCAATTCACCTCCCAGCTCCTCCAGTGTCTCCACGCAGTCCGAGAGGAAGCCGGGCGCGACCACGGCGAGCCGCTTCACGCCACGCGCGGCCAGGGCGGCGACGCGCTGGTCCGTATAGGGTTCCAGCCAGCGCTCGCGGCCGAAACGCGACTGGTAGGTCAGCGGGAACTGCCGCGCCGTCAGCCCCATCTCCCGCCGCAGCGCCGCCATGGTCCGCCCGCACTCGGCCGGGTAGGGGTCGCCCGCCTGGACGTAGCGGCGTGGCAGGCCGTGGAAGGAGCCGAGCAGCAGTTCCGGCTGCCAGTCCAGATCCGCCAGCGAGGCGCGGATGCGCGTGGCCAGCGCGCGGATGTAGAGCGGATGGTCGGGGAAGCTCGGCATCGTGCGGATCGCGGGCTGGCGGCGCATCTGCATCAGCGCGCGGAAGGCGGCGTCGTTCACCGTGGCCATCGTCGTCGCGCTGTACTGCGGGTAGAGCGGCAGCAGCAGGATGCGGTCGCAGCCCTGGCCGGCCAGCACGTGCAGCCGTTCGGCGATGGAGGGGCGGCCGTAGCGCATGGCCCAGTCGATCACCACGCCTGTCTCCGCCTCCGGCCAGCGGGCACGGAGGTTCTCCGCCTGGGCGCGGGTGAAGAAGCGCAGCGGCGATTCGTCGGTCTCCCGCCGCCAGATCTGCCGGTAGGCGGCGCCGGTGCGGAAGGGGCGTGTCGCCAGGATCACGCCCTGCAGCAGCGGCTGCCACCAGAGCGGGCTGGCCTCGATCACCCGGCGGTCGGAGAGGAATTCCGAGAGGTAGCGGCGGATCGCCCAATAGCCCGTGGCATCGGGCGTGCCGAGATTGACCAGCAGCACGCCCGTTCGCTCCCGCGGCCGGTCCATGGGTCTCATGCGAGGATGTCTCCGGGGCTGCCGGCGCGCAGCGCGGCGCCAAGCGCGGTTCCGAGCCGCGCCGCCTCGGCCGCCGGGCCACGCAGGCTGCGCCGCAACAGGAAGGAGCCGTCCGCGCGGGCGACCATGCCGGTGAGCAGGATCTCGCCTCCGGGCAAGGTGCGGGCGAAGCCGCCGATCGGCGTGCGGCAGGAGCCGTCCAGGGCATGCAGCATGGCGCGCTCGGCGGTCGCCGCCACCCGCGCCGCCGGATCGTCGAGCGCGGCCAGCAGCGCCATCGTCCGGTGGTCCCGCTCGCGCGCCGTGACGGCGATGATGCCCTGGCCGGCCGCCGGCAGCATCTCTTCCGGCTCCAGCAGGGTGGCGGCCCGCGGCGCGAGGCCCAGCCGCTTCAGCCCCGCCGCCGCCAGCAGCGTTGCGGCGAAGTCACCGCTTTCAAGCCGATCCAGGCGGGTATGGACATTGCCGCGGAGCAGGCCGGTGCGCAGGTCCGGCCGGGCGTGCAGGAGCTGCGCCTGCCGGCGGGCGGAGGCGGTGCCGATGCGCGCGCCCTCGGGCAGGACCGGGAAGGGCAGGGCGCGCCCGACCGGTGGGCAGGAGGGCGCGAGCACCAGCGCGTCGCGCGGGTCCTCACGCGGCAGCATGCAGGCGATGGCGAGGCCGCGCGGCAGTTCCGTCTCCAGGTCCTTCAGGCTGTGGACGGCGAAATCCACCCGCCCGTCGAGCAGCGCCTCGTGGATCTCCTTGGCGAAGAGCCCCTTGCCGCCGAGATCGGCCAGGCGCCTGCCCTGCACGCGGTCGCCGGTGGTGGTGATGGGGGCCGCGCGCAGGGGGAGGTCCGGTCGCGCGGCGGCGAGCGCCGCCATGACCACCCGCGCCTGCACCAGCGCAAGGGCCGAGCCGCGGGTGCCGACGCACAGGGCGGCAGGACGTGGCGCCGCCCTTGCGAGGCGCGGCGGCAGCGAGAGGACGGCGGACATGGGCAGGATTGGCTTTCTCTGGAATCGGAGGGCGGCGGGGCCGGCACGGAGAGGCGCCGGCCCCGGCATGCTTCACTCTGCGGCAGGGGCCAGCGCCTCGGCGGCCGTGGTGGGGGCGGAGGCGGCCGGCGTATGGGTGGCGGCCAGCGCCCGCCGCACGCCCTCGGCATAGGCCGGGTCGGCCTTGGCGAAGTGCCCGAGCTGGCGCTCGATGATCTCCGCCGGCACGCCCTGCATGGCGGCGGCGATGTTGTGGAACAGGCGCTCGCGCTGGCCGGCGTCGAACAGGCGGAACAGCGCGCCCGCCTGGCTGTAGTCATCATTGCCGGCGCGGTGGTCGTAGTGGTCCGCGTCGCCGGAAATGCGCAGCAGAGGCTCCTTCGCGGCCGCCTCGGGCTGCGGCCCGCCGAAGCTGTTCGGGAAGTAGTAGGCATCCGTGCCACGCGGCGCGTCGAAGCGCATGGCGCCATCGGCATGGTGGTTGTGCACCGGGCAGCGCGGGCGGTTCACCGGCAGCGCTTCGTAGTGCGTGCCGACGCGGTAGCGATGCGCATCGGCATAGGCGAAGAGCCGCCCCTGCAGCATCTTGTCCGGGCTGAAGCCGATGCCGGGCACGATGTTGGAGGGCGAGAAGGAGGCCTGCTCGACTTCCGCGAAGTAGTGCTCGGGGTTGCGGTTCAGCTCCAGGATGCCGGCCTCGATCAGCGGATAGTCGGCATGCGGCCAGACCTTGGTGAGGTCGAAGGGATTGTAGGGGGTCTTCTCCGCATCGGCCTCGGGCATGACCTGCACGCACATGCGCCAGCGCGGGAACTCGCCGCGCTCGATCGCCTCATAGAGGTCGCGCTGCGCGCTCTCGCGGTCATTCGCCACCACCGCGGCGGCTTCCTCGTTCGTCCAGTTGCGGATGCCCTGCATGGGCTTGAAGTGGAACTTCACCCAGTAGCGCTCGCCGGCATCGTTCCAGAAGCTGTAGGTGTGGCTGCCGTAGCCGTTGATGAAGCGGTAGCCCTGCGGCAGGCCGCGGTCGCTCATCAGGATCGTCACCTGGTGCAGGCTCTCGGGCGACAGCGACCAGAAGTCCCACATGGCAGTCGGGCTGCGCAGGTTGCTGCGCGGGTGGCGCTTCTGCGTGCGGATGAAGTCGGGGAACTTGCGCGGGTCACGGATGAAGAAGACCGGCGTGTTGTTGCCGACCAGGTCCCAGTTGCCCTCCTCGGTGTAGAACTTCAGCGCGAAGCCGCGCACGTCGCGCTCCGCATCGGCGGCGCCGCGCTCGCCGGCCACGGTGGAGAAGCGCAGCAGCAGGTCGGTCGTCCTGCCGATCCCGGCGAAGAGCTTCGCCCGGGTGTAGCGGCTGATGTCGTTGGTGATGGTCAGCGTGCCATAGGCGGCGCTGCCCTTGGCATGCACCACGCGCTCGGGGATGCGCTCGCGGTTCTGGTGCGCCAGCTTCTCGATCAGCTGGTAGTCCTGCAGCAGGATCGGGCCGCGCGGCCCGGCGGTGAGGCTGTTCTGGTCGTCGGCGATAGGGGCGCCGGCGGTGGTCGTCATCACCGGGCGGGTCGGGTCGGCCATGGTGTCCTTGCGTCCTTTTCCTCGGGCCCTTATGGGCGCCCTGGGACGATGCCGGGATCATGAGATAAGGTAAAATCGATCTTTCCAGGATTTCTGTTCGGTCCTACCTATCAATCCATGCTGCCGAACACCCTTGCCGGTCTCTCCCTCCGCGATCTCGAATACGCCGTGGCCGTGGCCGATCTCGGCCATTTCGGCCGCGCCGCCGAGCGCTGCGGCGTCAGCCAGGCTGGCCTGTCGGAGCAGGTGCGCAAGCTGGAGGCGCTGCTCGGCGTGGCGCTGTTCGAGCGCACGACGCGCCGCATCACGGTGACACCGGCGGGCGAGGCGCTGCTGCGCCAGGCGCGGGAGGTGCTGGGCAGCGCCCGCACGCTGCTGGAGATGGCGCGCAACCGGGCGGAGCCGCTGACGGGCTCGTTGCGGCTCGGCGTCATCGCCACGCTCGGCCCCTATTACCTGCCGGGGCTGCTGCGCGATGTGCGCGGCCGGTTCCCGAAGCTGGAACTGCGGCTGCAGGAAGGGCACACCAGTCCGCTCCTGGTCGCGTTGCAGGCGGGCGAGCTCGATGCGCTGCTGCTCGCCCTGCCGGCGGGCGTGGAGGGGATCGCGGCGGAGTCGCTGTTCTTCGAGCCCTTCCTGGCCGTGCTGCCGGCGGCCCATCCGCTGACTGGGCAGGCCCGCCTCGGCCTGCAGGACCTGGCCTGCGAGGGCCTGCTGCTGCTGGAGGAAGGGCATTGCCTGCGCGACCAGGCACTTTCGCTCTGCGGGCTGGCGCGCCCGGGGCGCGACGGGCGCTTCGCCAGCAGCCTGGAGATGCTGCGGCACATGATCGCGGCCGGGGAGGGCCACTCCCTGCTGCCGCTGCTGGCGACGCAGCCGCAGGCGGAGCTCGACGGGCTGCTGCGGGTGCGGAGCCTGGCGGGCGGGGAGGCCGTGGGCCGCAGCATCGGCCTCGCCTGGCGCCGCTCGGACACGCGGGCGCCCGCCTTCCGCGATCTCGCCCGCTTCCTGCGCGACACCGCGCCGCCCGGCACGCGCGCCCTGCCCGCCGCTGCCCCGGAGCAGGACGGGCAGCCCGGGCGCGGCGCCGCCGCCTGAGCAGGCACGGGCCGCCCTGTCAGTCGAGGCCCAGCGTGCCCCGCAGCCGCGAGAGGTCCTCGGCCAGCGCGGTGATCGGCGCCTGCAGGGCGTTGCGGTCGTCGCGGGTGAGCTCCTCATAGTTCTTGAAGCCATCCGGCGTGCGGTAGCGCGCCAGCACGGTGTCCACCTTGCCGAAATTGGCGTCCACCTTGGCCAGCAGCGGCGCATCGGCGCGGATCAGCAGCGGCCGCAGCAGGTCCACGATCTTCTTCGAGCCGTCCACATTGGCCTGGAAGTCGGAGAGGTCGGCGCCGCTGTAGCGGTCCTCCTCGCCGGAGATCTTGGTGGCCGCCACTTCCTCGATCAGCGCGGCGGCGCCGCCCACCACCTTCTCGGGCGGCGTGGTCAGCTCCTGCAGGCGTGTCTGCAGCTCCTGCACGTCGGCCATCAGCTTGTCGGCGAAGGGGGGCAGCCCTTCGGTGCTCTTCTGCGCGAACAGCCCGTATTCCAGCCGGTGGAAGCCGGTGAAGCCGGCATCCTTCTCCGCCTCGGCGTGGTCGTCGGCGCGGGAGTCGATGGCGGTGTCGAGGTCGCTGAACAGCTCGGCGAGCGGCTCGATCCGCTCATAATGCACGCGTGCCGGGGCGTAGAGCGCCTGCGCCTTCTTGAGATCGCCGGCCTTGATCGCATCGGTGAAGGCGCGCGTGCCCTCGACGAGCTGCCGGGCCTCGCCGATCACGTAGAGCTTGTACTGCGCGATCGGCGCGGCAAGTTCCAGCGGCGAGACCGCCGCGGCGCGGGCGGCGCCCGCGGGCGGCAGGGCGGCGGCGAGCGACAGGGCCAGCAGGCCCGCGCCCGACAGAAGCAGACGGCGCATTCGAGAATCCTTCCGGGACTGGGAGCGGAGCGGGCAGGGCGATGTCATGCTTCGAGCAGCCCCTGGGCGAGATAGCCGCCCTCGCTGGGCACGCCCGGCAGGGCGAAGAAATATCCTCCGCCCACAGGCTTGATGTATTCCTCCAGCGGCTCGCCGTTCAGTCGGCGCTGCACGGCGATGAAGCCGGCTTCGAGGTCCGCCTGGAAGCAGATGAACAGCAGCCCCATGTCGAGCTGGCCGGAGCGGGTGACGCCGCGGCTGTAGTTGAAGGGCCGGCGCAGGATGCGGCTGCCGGCCGTCTCCGCCGTGCGCGGATTGGCCAGGCGGATATGCGCGTCGAGCGGCGTGCGGGCGCCTTCCGGGTCGCGGGCGAAGTCCGGCGCGTCATGCTCGTGCTCGCCGTCGAGCGGGGCGCCGGAGTCCTTCAGCCGGCCCATGATCTGCTCCTGCTCGCGCAGCGGCGTGCGGTCCCAGCGCTCGACCAGGTTGCGGATGATGCGCACCGCCTGGTAGCTGCCGCCCGCCACCCAGTCCGGCTCGCCCGCGCCGGGCACCGTCCAGACCAGCTCGCGCATCAGCGGCGCGTCGCTCGGGTCGGGGTTGGCGGTGCCGTCCTTGAAGCCGAGCAGGTTGCGCGGCGTCTCGCGCTTCGCCGCGCCGGCGGCGGGGGGCAGGAAGCCCTCCAGCTTCCAGCGCAGGCGGAGCAGGTCAGGCGTCGCCTTGATCACGTCGCGCAGCGCGTGCAGCATCGACGCCGGGGTGTTGGCGCAGATCTGCAACAGCAGGTCGCCATGGCACCAGTCGCGGTCCAGGGCATCGTTCGGGAAGCGCGCCATCCGCGTGAGGTGGCGCGGCTTGCGGGAGGCCAGCCCATAGCGGTCATCGAAGAGCGAGGCGCCGACCGCCACCGTCAGCGTCACCGCATCCGGCAGGATCACCGGGCCGAGGATGCCGGAATCCGCCGGCGGGAAGCGCGAGTCCTCGGCGGGCGGCGTGCCGCCGGCCATCAGGAAGGTAGCGCGCTCGGTCAGCGTGCGGAACAGCCGCTCCAGGCCCTGGCGCGAGGTCGCCAGCACGTCGAAGGCGGCGACCATCCCGGCGGCCGGCGGCGGGTTGAGGATGCCGGGCTGATGCGGGCCGTAGAAGGGGATGGACCGGGCCGCGGCCTGATCGTCGCGGCCGGGCGGGGACTGCATCAACTCGTCGGCCCGCGCCTCGCGGGCCGCGGTGGCGGCGGGCAGGCCGAGGGCGGCGCCGCCGGCGGCGAGGCCGCGCAGCAGGGTGCGCCGTCCGGTGCCCAGGGGGACGCCGGCCCCCTGGGCGGAAGCCATGTGGAAGGGGCATTTGCTCATGCTGCGCCAAGCCTCTCGCGCAGGGATGACAGGGAATCCGCCAGCGCCTTGGCGGCCTTTCGCCAGCCGGCCTCGTCGCCCGCAGCGAGGGCGGCACGGGCGGCGGCCAGCTGTGCCGTCGCCCGCTCCGCCGGCTCCGGCGCCATGCGGCCCAGTGGCGGGGCCAGCAGCGCGACGACCTTGCCTGCTCCCTCCAGCATGGCGGTAGCCAAGGCAGGGTCGCTGGCCGTGGCGGCCTCGGAGGCGACCAGCGCTGCCCCGGCGAGCATCCGGTCGGGCGGCATGGAGGCGGCGCTCAGCCGCTGCGCCAGCGCCGCCGCGTCGGCCTGGATCCGGCGCTCCAGCGCGGGTGCGGCGGGGTCCGTGTTGCGCAGCGCCAGGCTCAGGCGGCGGAAGCCGGTGAAGGCAGGGTCATCCGCGCCGCCGGCGAAGTCCGCGGCGCGCGCGTCCAGCGCGGCATCCAGCTCGGCCTGCAGCAGCTTGGCGGCCGGACGGAGGCGCTGGTAGGCGGCCTGCGCCACGGCCAGGGCGGCTGGCGCCTCCGGCCCTTGGCCGGCCTCCACGAGTTGCGCCGTGGCCTCGGTCAGCGCCGCGCCCTGCAGGGTGAGATAGACCTGATACTCGGCCATCGGGCCGATCAGCTCGCGCAGGTCCGGCCCCGCCGGTGCCGTGTCCGTCCCGGCCGGGCGGACCACCAGCCGGCCGCGCGGGTTGCTGAGCAGCCCGCAGGTGATGGCGTATTCGCCGGGCGCGAGGCGGGCGGTCAGCCGCTGGCTGAGGCCGGGAGCGATGTTCTCCCGCTCCTCGACGACCATCACGCCGTCCAGGATCTCCCATTCCAGCACCCGGTCACTGCGGTTGACGACGCGGAAGGCGACACGGCCGGCCGGGACTTCGAGATGGTCCGGCTCGCAGGCCTTGGCGGTGACGGTCACCGTCACCGCATCCTCCGCCGGTCCGGCCTGCGTGGCGCGGCGCTGGTGTTGCCGCCAGTCCAGCACGCCCAGCGCGCCGACGCCGATTGCCAGCACGGCGACCAGCCCGTAGCCGATCCGGATGGTGCCCCGCAGCGACATGCCGCCTCAGCGCCCCGCCACGGCGGCCGGCTGGCGCGGGCTGGACAGGAAAGCCGGCAGCAGCACGCCGAGGAAGGCGAGATACAGCATCACTTCGCCGATGGTCGGGCGGGCGGCGTAGCCGAACAGGCCCGCCAGCACCGAGCCCAGGAGGCCATCCTCCGGCAGGACGTTGCTGAGGTCGAAGGCGAGCTGCTGGAGCTGGTTCCAGAGGCCGGCCTCGTGCAGCGCGCGCAGGGCGCCGGCGGCCAGCCCGGCGGCGGCGAAGAGCAGCACGACGCCGGTCCAGCGGAAGAAGCGGCCATAATTCAGGCGCATGCCGCCCCAGGCGATCAGCACCCCGGCCACCGCCGCAACGGCGAGGCCGAGCAGGCCGCCCAGCGGCACCGACCAGCCGGAACCCTGCTGCATCAGCGCCAGCAGGAAGACCATCGCCTCCACGCCCTCCCGCGCGACGGCGAGGAAGACCAGCGCGATCAGCGCGGCGCCGGAGCCGGCCGCCGCCTCCATCCGGCCGCGCAGGTCATGGCCCATGGAGCGGGCGGCCCGGCGCATCCAGAAGGCCATGCCGGTCAGCATCCCGGCGGCCAGCAGGCCGATGGCGCTCTCGAACAGCTCCTGCTGGCGCTGCGGAAACTCCAGGCTGAGCAGGTCGAGCGAAAGGCCGAGGCCGAGGCAGAGCAGCGCGGCGCAGGCCGTGCCGATCCAGACCAGCGGCATCCGGTCGGAGCGGCCGGTGCGGGCGAGGTATCCGGCGGCGATGCCGACGATCAGGGCCGCTTCCAGCCCCTCGCGCAGCAGAATCAGAAATGCGACCAGCACGGGCGGTTGCTCCAGGTAGGGCACCCCGCCTTCGCGGCGGCGCCGAGCGTCCCTGAAGGCGAATAGGACTCCTGCGAATGCTTCGCAAGTTCGATGATGCCTTTGCCGTGAGAGGCGCATGGCTGCCGCCGGGGTCGCGCAACCCCCGCGCGCGGCGGAACGCAGGGCTTGACGGAGCGGTGGTGCCGCCCTGGTCGCATGGCAAATTGACCCGACCTCGAAACGGACGCGATACTGCCAGGGCAAACAGGGAGGAGCGCCAATGAAGCGCCGAGGTCTTCTTGCGTCAGCCGCGGGGCTGGCGATGAGTCCGCTTGCTACCGTGCCATGCCCTGCCGTCGCGCAGCCGGCCGCCGCCTGGCCCGATCAGCCGGTGCACATGGTCGTTCCCTTCGCTGCCGGCGGTCCGACCGACGTCGCCGCCCGGCTGCTGGCGGAGGAGCTTGGCAAGGTCCTGCCGCAGCGGGTCATCGTGGAGAACCGCACCGGGGCCGGCGTGGTCGTCGGCAGCGAGTTCGTCGCCAAGGCGCCGAAGGACGGCTACACGCTGCTCTACACGACCATCGCGCATTCGGTGCTGCGCCCGCTCTTCCCGCAGCTCACCTTCGACCCTCTGGCGGATTTCGCGCCGATTGCCCTGATCGGCCAGGTGCCGATGGTGCTCTACATCAACCCGAAAGTGCCGGCGAAGAACCTGAAGGAGCTGATCACCCTCTTCCGCGACAATCCGGGGCGGTATCACTACGCCTCCTCCGGCATCGGCGGCGCCGTGCACCTGGCCTCCGAGCTGTTCCTCAGCATGGCCGGCGGGCTGAAGGTACAGCATGTGCCCTATCGCGGCAGCTCGGCCGCCATGCCGGACCTGCTGAGCGGCAATGTGGACATGCTGATGGATGTCGGCACCGGCGCCATGCCCTATGTCGAGCGTGGCGAGCTGCGGGCGCTCGGCCTCGGCTCGCCGGCGCGCTCACCGGCCGCGCCGGGCGTCCCCCCCATCAGCGAGGCCGGGGTGCCGGGCTACGAGGCCTATACCTGGCACATGCTGATGGCGCCGGCCGGCACGCCGGCGCCGGTCATCACCAGGCTGAACGGGGCCGTGAACCACATCACCGGACAGGAGGCCTTCCGGCATCGCCTGCTGGAGATGGCGATGCAGGTGCGGCCGAGCAGCACGCCGGACGAGGCCGCCGGCTTCCTGGCTTCCGAGACGGCGAAGTGGGAGCCGGTCCTGCGCCGTGTCGGCATGTCCGGATAGCGTGCCGCCCAGGGCAGGGAAGGAGTAGCGAAGGCAGCACGGGCGGGGCGCCGGTTATCCCCAGATTTCGGGGGCAACCTTGTGGATATCCGCGTGGACGGTCCGTGACTTTCCACGCGGCTCGCAGGGCCTTGCTGCACGGGGGGGGGGGGAGCGGGGGCATGACCCCCCCCTGGCGCCTCAGGCGGCGCAGAGCGGCTGCGTCACCGCCTGGAAGCGCTCCGCCCGACCGCCCAGACCGGGGATGCCGGCGAAGGTCGTGGCGATGTCGAGCAGCTTGGCGCGCGCCGCCTCCTCCCAGCGCAGCTCGGGCTGTGCCAGCCGGGGCAGCAGGAGGTCCGCCAGCATCGTCATGACGGGGCGGAAGCGGGTGCTTCCGGCCTCGATCCAGCCCGGCGCCGCACCCCACCAGAGGATGTCCAGCAAGCGGCCGGGGCTGGTCTCGCGGAAGACGGCCTCCGTCACGCCGGCGACGCTGTGCAGCAGCGCCTGCTTCACGTCCACATCCGTCGGCGCCTCCTGCAGCCGGGCCCGCAACGCCTGCAGCTGCTGCTGCAGCACCGCCGGGGAGCAGGAGGCAACCCGGGCGCCGATCATCGTGCCCGTGCTGTCGCTGACCACCGTCGGCGCTTCCAGCGCATTCACCAGCGGGTGGTAGTCGCAGGTGCCGCTCCAGTCGAACTGGCCGCGGAAGAAGCTCTCGTCATAGCCCTTCGGGATGCCGAGGAAGCGGACCCCGGCGTCGCGGCCGCTGCGGGCGATCTCGAACAGCGCCAGCTCCAGCGTGTTCACCGGCCAGCCCAGGTCCACGGCGCTCCAGAAGCTGTCGGGCGCCTGCGTGCCGGCCAGCGCCAGCGCGTTGACCAGCAGATGCGTGGCCTGGCGCAGGTTCTGGATGTTGAAGTGGCGGTCGGGGCCGTGCAGGCCGACCATGCCGCGCCCGACACCCTCGGCAATGTCGCGCGAGACGATGCCGTTCTCCAGCACATGGGTGAAGCGCGTCATGGCGAAGCTGGTGTCGCCCGCCTCACGCGCGGCGGCCATCCACTGCATCTCCGCCAGTTTCTTGCTGGCCGTGTAGACGTGGTCGGTCAGGTAGGCGTAGCACTTGCCGGTGGAGGAATAGACGGCGTGACCTACGCCGTGCCTGCGGCAGGCGGTGATGATATTGGCGGTGCCGAACACGTTGGTGTCCACCGCCTCCTGCACGACCAGCTCCGCCTTGCCCGGCTCGCGGATGCTGGCCAGATGGAACACCACCTCCGGCCGCGCCGCGCGGAAGGCCGCGTCCAGCACCGCGGGGTCACGGATATCAGCCTTGAGCCAGCGGCCCTCGCCATGATGCGGCGCGATGTCGAGGTTGACCAGCGTGGCAGGGCCGAAGCCGGCGAGGAGCTGGCGCAGCCGCGTCCCCACGCAGCCGGAACCGCCCGTCACCAGGACGCGCTTTCCCCGCAGCCGCCGCTCCGCTGCCGGGTGGTGCAGGTCCACCGTGCGGGTCAGGGCCAGTTGCATCGGGCTCTCCGCCAGGCGGCCCTCCTGCCGCATGGACCGGATCAGGGCGCGGGTGGCGCGCCGGAGCGCGGCGCTGTCCTCCGGTCCGGGCGTGGCGGGGGCGGCCTGCGACAGTTCGGCGATCGTGCGGATGAGATCGGCGCTCATCGGGGACGGCATGGCAGAGGTCCGCTTGTTGAAGGTCGGTCAGGAGATGATGCGCTCGGGCAGGTGCGTCGGGCACTGATGGTGCGGGGCGGATCCGCCGCGGCGCTCCACCGGCCTCGCCGGGGAGGCGGTTCGGTGCGGAGGCGGCGAGGCCATCGGCGGGGCGCCCTGCGAAGCGTGCGGCCCGAGTGGTGGCAGGCCTCTCGGCAGATGCCTGCGCCGTTCCTCAACATGGGCTTCCGGCAAGGCCGAAGGTGATCCGGCGGCGGTGCGCTGCGCGCGTCGTCTCGACTGCTGGCCAGGCGCGTGGCGTGCCGGGCCGCATCGGTCCGAGTCCGGGAGCAAATCGGGTGGCGGCCGTGTGGGCGGAAAGCGCGGAGCCGGCGGTGCGCCGGGCCATGCTAGGCACCTGAAGAGTGTTCCGAATCAGGAACGGGATCAGAGTTCGCACCAGCTGCATGGACTTTTCCCTCGAACTTCGACGAAGCGCGATGCCCTAATCTGGCCATAATGGCGCTGCGTCTCTCAAATGCGACTGAAATCATGGAGTGATCATTATCAACCCCTGGTGAGAAACGCCTCTTTCGCCCGCTTTCCTGGGCGGTGGCGACAGGGTGCTCTCCGGAACGTCGCGATATTGAAATGAAAGGCGTTTCCGCCCCGCTCGTGCGGAGTGCCTTCACGGAGCCTTGATTCCATCGGGAAAGAAAGATCCATAAAGTCAGGATCTGTCTAAAATTCGAAGGCGCCCTTCAGGCGATACCTTCTTCCGCTTCAGCCGCTCCAGGACCGGGGCATGCAGCGCCATGGGAGAACGGCCATGCCCACAGAAGCGACCCCACCCATGCCGGCCGATGGCGCAGAAAGGGCATTGCTCCGCCCGATCCGAGGGCAGCGCTGGGATTATCTCGACCAGCTACGTGCAATCCTGATGTTGGCGGGCATCCCCTACCATGCCGGTCTGGTCTATGGGTCGCATGCGGCCTGGATCGTGGCTTCGCCCGATCACAGCGAGGTCTTCACCTGGCTCCTGCAGTTCAGCCACACCTTCCGCATGCCGGCCTTCTTTCTGCTGGCCGGGCTGTTCGGCATGCTGCTGGTGCGGCGCCGCGGCAGCGGGGCCTGGTGGCGGGACCGTCTCCGGCGCCTGGGTCTTCCGCTCGCCACCTCGCTCGCTCTCGTCAGCCCCCTGCTCGTCCTGGCTGGCGCCGTGGCGCAGGGCGGGCCGGAGAATGCCGTGCCGGGACTGCTTCAGGCGATGCGGAACCCCGGCGCGGACTGGACCGTGCACCTCTGGTTCCTGATCTACCTGCTTCTCTATGTGAGCCTCCTGGCCGGGCTGTGGCAGCTGCGGGGGAGCCTGCGGCTGGAGCAGGGTCTTGCCGCCTTCCAGGATGCCGTGGAGCGCCGCCCTGCATGGGGTGGCCTGGCGCTGCTGGGCCTTGGTGCCGCCACGCTCGTGGTGGCGGCGGCAGGCAAGCT
Organism: Roseomonas sp. E05; assembly: GCF_030063475.1. GTDB lineage: Bacteria > Pseudomonadota > Alphaproteobacteria > Acetobacterales > Acetobacteraceae > Pseudoroseomonas. The sequence continues at coordinate 122,481 of NZ_JASIRT010000011.1, read as the reverse complement.
GCTGAATGCCAGCTATCTTCTCGGCGGAATCTTCATTCCCGCGGAGTTCTTCGCCAACGGGCTCGTCTTCCTGTGCGGCGCCCTGCTGGCCTACCGTCCCACCTGGCTCGAAGCCTTCACGCGGCCTCGCTGGTCCATCTGGGCTGTCGCCCTCGGTGCCGCGGCGCTGATGGCTGTCTGCCAGGAGGGGGAGGGCGATGCCAGCCGCGCCGCCACCTACTTCCTGATGCCCATCGTAGGCATTCTTTTCTCCCATCTCCTGCTCTCAGGCGCGAGGCGCTGGCTTGACCGCTCCACGCCGCTGTCAAAGGCGATGGTGGAAGGCGCGATGACGATCTATCTGGTGCATGTCGTCTTCGTGCTCTGGCTGTCCGTCGCCTTCCTGAAGATCCCGTTGCCGCCGCTGCTCGAGATCCTGATCATTGTCACGCTGTCAGCCGTCCTCTCCTGCGGCTTCCATCGCCTCATCCGGCGCAGCCCGCCGCTGATGCTGCTGTTCAACGGCGTATGGCCGGCGCCACGCTGGAAGGAGGCCGCGCCGCCTTCGCAAACCGTTTCCGGCACCCTGTCGTAGAGGAGCGGGAAGGTTCCGGGCATTCCCGGCCGAGGGCGGGGGCCGGGGTGACACTGTCACCCCGGCGGGGTTCCAGGGGCGGAGCCCCTGGCGCCCCCGTTCAGCGCGCCGACAAGCGCTGCGCCATGCGTAGATGCTCCTGCAGGACCGGCACGTGCCGCGCGGCGAAGGCCTGCACCTCCGGGTCGGTGCCATTCATCGCCTCGCTTTGATAGGCCTGCAGATCCTCCCGATGATCCTGCACCATGGCCTGGGCATAGGCGCGGTCGAAGGCGCTGCCGCGCAGCCGGGCGAGTTCCTCATAGGTCCGCTGATGTTCGGCCCCGATATCGTCAGGCGGGGTGATCCGCTTCCGCTGCGCCAGCGCCATCATCTCCTGGTTGGCCTGGCCATGGTCGGTCACCATCCTTTGGCCGAAGGCCTTCACCGCCTGCGAGCGGCCATTCTGCTGGGCGAGCTGGCCCAGCTGCACCTCCGCCAGGCCGCCGCGCGTGGCGCTGGTCATGAAGGCGGCGTCGCTGGTGGAGAGGGTGGGGTTCACCTGTGCCTTCGCCGCCGCGACGGTGGTGTCGGCCGCCTTCTGCGTCTCTGCGCAGCCGGCCAGGAGCAGGACCGCGCAGGCGGCGCCCTGGAAAATCCGCGTCATTCGTGTTCCTCCGTCATCGCGTTTTCATCGAGGCCGGCGCGGCACGATGCGGAGCTGTGCGCGGTCGTCCTCCGCTACCAACGCGGGCGGGGGCACTTCGTTGGGATGCCGATCTGCGGAGGAAGGGTGCATGGCCGCGCCCCGGTGAGCGGGGCCATGCACCCTTCCTCCGGATGGACGTGACATGCGCGCGCAGAAGGCTGCGATGATCGGCAGCTCGGGGCCGGTGCCAGCATGCCGGCATGTAGCCGCGGGGAAGGCAGCATGGCGCCGCGCCACCTGCGGACGGCTGCGCTGGCGCTGGACGTGGCCGGGCCGGTAGCGCATGAGGGGAAGGGCTGGGTGGAGTCGCGGGAAGGACAGGACGGACATGCCGGACAAGCCTCTGCGGTCAGGGGGGCAGCAGTTCGCCGCGCTTCCGGTCGCCGAGATCGAGGGAGAGGTGCGGGTCCTGCTCGTCACCAGCCGGGAGACCCGGCGCTGGGTCCTGCCGAAAGGCTGGGCCGAGGAAGGGCTCACCCCCGCGGAGCTGGCCGCCAAGGAGGCCTTCGAGGAGGCCGGCGCGCTCGGCCGCGTGGCGACGCAGGCCATTGGCTCCTACCGCTACAGCAAGCGGCTGAAGACAGGGCAGGAGCTCTGCTGCGAGGTCGGCGTCTTCCCCCTGCACGTCGAGCGGCTGCTGAGAGAGTGGCCCGAAGCCCATCAGCGGGAGCGCCGCTGGTTCAGCCCGGTGCAGGCTGCGGAGCAGGTGCAGGAGGAGGATCTTGCCGCCCTGCTGCGGTGCCTGCCGGAGCTGCCGCCCGGGACGTGAGCGGCCCTTTCCACGCCCCGGGGGATTTCGGCGCCGCACCGCCTGGATTATGACGCCCCGGTGACAGCACCGGATGGCCGGCGGGATGGGGCACGCGCGGCCATGGCCGCGCCGAGGAGATCCGGATGCTGCGTTGGTTCCGCCGGCTGATGCCGCGCGAGGAGCGGTTCTCTTCGAGATGTATGCCCGCCATGCCGACTGCGTGGTGCGCGGTGCCACCGAGCTGCGGGGCATTCTGGAAGGCGGTGCCGCAGTGCAGCGCCACTTCCCGGCGGTGCTGGCCGCCGAGGACGACGCGGACGCGGTCACCCGCGAGGTGGTGCAGGCGGTGCGCCGCACCTTCGTCACCCCCTTTGACCGCGGCGACATCCAGGCGCTGATCGGCCGGATGGACGACACTGTCGACCAGGTGAAGAAGGCCGCCAAGGCGATCGTCCTGTTCGAGCTGACCGAGTTCGACCAGGACTTCCAGCGCATGGGCGATGCCATCCTGCGTTGCGCCGGGCTGCTGCGCGAGGTGGTGCCGCTGCTCTCGCAGATCAGCGCCAAGGCGCCGCAGATCAACGCGCTCTGCGAGCAGATCCGCCAGGTCGAGGGCGAGGCGGACGACGTGCACGACGCCGGCGTGACCGAGCTGTTCCGCCGCGCCCGCCCGGAGGACGCGCTGCGCTTCATCGCCGCCCGGGAGGTCTTCGACCTGCTCGAGAAGACCGTAGATCGCTTCGACGACGCGGCGGAGCAGATCGAGACCATCGTGGTCGAGCACGTCTGAGCCGGGGCGGCCGAGATGGATGCCACGCTGGCCCTGCCGCTGCTCTACGGCCTGATCGCCGTTGCGCTGCTCTTTGATTTCCTCAACGGCCTCATGTGGCGCAGACCATCGGCACCGGCATCGTGGAGGCGGAACTGGTGACGCCGCGGGTGATCTTTGGCGCGCTGAGCGGGGCGATCGCCTGGAATCTGATCACCTGGGGCTTCGGCATCCCTTCCTCCAGCTCGCACGCGCTGGTCGGCGGCATCGTCGGCGCCGGCACGACGAAGGCCGGCTTCGACGCGATCGTCTGGTCCGGCCTCGGCAAGACGCTGGCGCGGCCATCGTGCTCTCGCCGGCGCTCGGCCTGGTGCTGGCGCTGGTCGTCTCCTGGACCGTCGCGCGCAAGACGCCCTTCGTCGTGGACAGTTCCTTCCGCCTGCTGCAGTTCGTCTCCGCCTCCTTCTACTCGCTCGGCGACGGCGGCAACGACGCGCAGAAGACCATGGGCATCATCGCCGTGCGGCTCTACTCGCAGGGGATGATGCCGGGCGGCTTCCACGTACCCTACTGGGTGGTGCTGAGCTGCCAGATCGCGATGGCACTGGGCACACTGTTCGGTGGCTGGCGCATCGTCCACACCATGGGCTCGAAGACCACGCGGCTGACGCCGGTGCAGGGCTTCTGCGCCGAGACGGGCGGCGCGATGACGCTGCTCCTCGCCACCTGGCTGGGCGTGCCGGTCTCCACCACCCACACCATCACCGGGGCCATCATCGGCGTCGGCGTCGGCGTCGGCGCGGCGCGTCTCCGCGGTGCGCTGGGGCGTGGCAGGCAACATCGTCGTCGCCTGGGTGATCACCCTGCCGGCCGCCGCGCTGATCGCCGCCTTCGCCTATGCCATGGCCGGGATCTTCGCCTGAGGGCCGCCGCGGCGGGTTCAGCGGCGCTCCTTCAGCGCCGCAAGCTCCCGCCGCAGCGCGCGCAGCTCCTCGAAGCGGCGGCTCACATCGCGCAGCACCGCGATCATGCCCTCTATCCGCCCGTCCTCGCCGGGAACCGGCACGATGGTGAACTCCAGCGAGATGCGGCTGCCATCCTTGCGCAAGCCGGGCACGGCGAGCAGGTCCCCCTCGCCCTAAAAATTAGGGACAAAAGCGGCGGATCTGCCGCAGGCAGATGACGGCGCAGGCGAGTGTCGTCAGGGCGAGATGCAGGCCGGCGCGGCGCTCATGGCGGATGGTGAGGTGCCGGAAGCGGCTCAGCCAGGCGAAGCTTCGCTCGATGACCCAGCGATGGCGGCCCAGGCGGGCGCTGCTCTCGATGCCGCGCGCCCGGCCCTCCTGGCGGTAGCGGCGGCTCGACCACAGCCCAGAGGTCGTCAGGAACGAGAAGCGCCATCCCTCCTCAACGCCTCACACCAGGGTTTGTCCCAAACTTTTAGGCGCGCTTCACGCCCCAGAAGATCGGGAAGGAGGCGGGCACGATGTCCACGATGTCGGTGCGGAAGGCCGTCGGGTAATAGATCTGCCCAAGCGGGATGAACGGCACCTCCTCGAAGGCGACGCGCTGCATCTCCTCGGCGATCTTCTTCTGCGCGGCGAGGTCCGGCGCGTCCATCCACTGGTCGCGCAGCGCCTCCAGCCGCGGACTGGTGGGCCAGCCGAACCAGCCCTGCGCACCATTGCCGCGCAGCGGCGGATGGCTGGAGGGATCAGCCACCGTCAGCCCCTCATAGGTGGTGGGGAAGACGTTCCAGCCGCCCTGCTCCGGCGGCTCCTTGCTGGTGCGGCGCTGCACCAGCGTGCCCCAGTCCATGCTGGCGAAGTTCACGTTCAGCCCGAGCTGCTTGAACAGGTCCGCCGTGACCTGCGCGAAAGCCGCCTGCACGGGATAGTCGGAGGGTGACATCAGCAGGATCGGCTCGCCCTTGTAGCCGCTCTCCTGCACCATCTGCCGGCTCTTGGCGAGGTCGCGCGGGCTGGTCAGCACCTCCATGCCGGCGTCGTTCGCCATCGGCAGGCCGGGGGTGAAGACGCCGGCGGGGACGTGGAACAGCTCCGGCTCGGCCCCCACCGCGGCGGCCATGTAGTCCGACTGGTTCACCGCCGAGAGGATGGCGCGCAGCAGCTTCGGATTGTCGAAGGGGGGCTGGAGATGGTTGATGCCGAGCATCGCCAGCACGCCCACCTTGTCGTTCACCGCCACCTTCACGTTGCGCATGCCGCGCAGCATGGAGATCAGATCGAAGTCCGGCCGCTGCAGCCAGTCCACCTCGGCATTCTGCAGCGCGCCGGTGGCGGTGGCGGCGTCCGGCATGACGATCCACTCGACGCGGTCGAAATGCGCCACCTTTCCGCCGGCCAGGAAGCTCGGCGGCTCCTGCCGCGGCACGTATTTGTCGAAGCGGGCATAGACCGCCTTCGAGCCGGAGACCCACTCGTCGCGCAGGAAGCGGAAGGGGCCGCTGCCGACATACTCGCTGATCTGCTGGAACGGATCGGTGCGCGCAATCCGCTCGGGCATGACGAAGCAATTGTCGGCGAAGGCGTGCGTGACCAGGCTGTAGGGCTTGTTCAGGCGGATCTCGAAGCGCCGGTCGTCGAGCGCCTTCATCTCATCCGTGCGTGCCAGCAGCGTCTGTCCGAGCGGGCGGCGCTTCGCCCAGCGCTGGACGCTGGTGATGCAGTCGATGGCGCGCACCGGCTCGCCGTCATGGAACATCAGACCGTCGCGCAGGGTGAAGCGCCAGGTCAGCCTGTCATCCGAGAGCTCATGCCCGGCCACCATCTGCGGCTGCGGCTGGAAGCTCGCATCCAGCCCATAGAGCATGTCCCAGATCATCGCGCCGTGGTTCCGGGCGATGGTGGTGGTGGTCCAGACAGGGTCCGGGTTGGCCAGGTTGCCTTCGGGCACGAACCGCAGCACCCGGGCCTTGCCCTGGGCGAGGGAGGGGCGGGCCAGCGTGGCTGCGGTGACGCCGGCGGCGGCGCCGAGCAGGGTTCTACGCTTCATGACGGTCCTCCAGGAGAAGGGGGGCGGCGGGCCGCCGCCCCCGGCGGAGTGGAAATGCGATGCCGGGAAGGCTGCATGCCCGCCCAGCCTAGAGCAGATCCCGTTCCGATGGCACCATCGGAACGGGTGAAGATACTCGTCAAAACAGACGGCTAGAGCGTTTTCCGTGAGCCAGGGCGAACGGAAAATACTCTAGCCGCGGCACGCCCGCCTCAGGAAGCCATCCAGGCGCCGGGGGCCATCCTCTCACCCCTGGGCGTAGCGGCCGGCCGGCCGCGGCAGCCCGAGATTCTCGCGCAGCGTGCGCCCCTCGTACTCCGTGCGGAACAGGCCGCGCCGCTGCAACTCGGGGACGACGGTGGCGGCGAACTCATCCAACCCGCTCGGCAGCACGGCCGGCTGGATCAGGAAACCGTCCACCGCCCCGGTGCGGAACCATTCCTCCATCTGGTCGGCGATCTGCACGGGCGTGCCGATCACGGTGCGCTGGCCGCGCGCGCCGCCGTAGCGCTCGTACATCTGCCGCACCGTCAGCTTCTCCTTCCGCGCCATGTCGGCCACGCGCTGGAAGGTGCTCTTGCTGGCCTCGACGGAGTCGTCGATCAGCCGCTCCGGCAGCGGCTCGTCCACCGGCACATTGGAAAGGTCGATGCCGCCCAGCTCCGGCGAGAGCAGCTCGCGCCCGACATCGGGGTGGATCAGCGACTGCAGATAGGCGTGCTTCTCGCGCGCCTCCTCCTCCGTGCGGCCGATGATCGGGTTGAGGCCCGGCATGATCTTCAGCGCCTCGGGCGGGCGGCCGAACTTCGCCATCCGGCCCTTCATGTCGGCGTAGAAGGCGCGGGCGCCCTCCAGCTCGGTCTGCGCGGTGAAGACGATCTCGGCCACCTCGGCGGCGAAGTCGCGCCCGGTGTCCGAGGCGCCGGCCTGCACCAGCACGGGATAGCCCTGCGGCGGCCGCGCCACGTTCAGCGGGCCGCGCACGGCGAAATACTCGCCCTGGTGGTTCAGCGCGTGCAGCTTCTCCGGGTCGAAATAGAGCGCCTGCTCGCGGTCGCGCAGGAAGGCGTCATCCTCCCAGCTGTCCCACAACCCCTTGGCCACCTCGACGAACTCGCGCGCGCGGGCATAGCGCTGCGCATGCGGCAGCAGCTTCTCCTGGCTGAAGTTGAACGGCTCGGCCTGGTTGGAGGAGGTGACGACGTTCCACCCCGCACGGCCGCCGCTGATATGGTCGAGCGAGGCGTAGCGGCGGGCGATGCTGTAAGGATCGTTGAAGCTGGTGGTGGCGGTGGCGACGAGGCCGATCCGCTCGGTCAGCGCGGCGAGGCCGGAGAGCAGCGTGGTCGGCTCGAAATAGGCCATGTATTGCGGCCAGCGGCGCAGCGCCTTGATGTTGCCGGCGCGCGTCGCGGCGGCGTCAGCGAGGAAGACGAGGTCGAACTTCGCCCGTTCCGCCGCCTGCGTCATCTGCGCGTAGTGGCGGAAGTTGGTGCCGGCGTCGATCTGCGCCTCGGGGTGCAGCCAGGCGGCGACATGGTGGCCGGTGGGATGGAAGAAGGCGCCGAGCTTCATCTGGCGGGGGCTGGTCATGGGCGGGCTCCGGGAGAGGCGGTCAGCCAGGGAAGATCGTGCAGTCGGCGGCGGTCCAGCCCAGCCAGGCCGCATCCCCTGGCGCGAAGCGCTCGAACAGGGGGTGGTTGGGCAGCAGCGCGGTCAGGCTCGCCCCTGCCGCCGCGCAGCGATAGGCGATGCCGCCGCCGAGATAGGTGCGCTCGACCACGCGGCAGGGAAAGCGGTTGGGGAGGCCCGTCGGCTCGGCGCGGGTGAGGGCGATGCGCTCCTGCTTCACCATGGCCCGCGCCGCCTGCCCGGCGGCGAGGCCCTGGCCCGCGCCGGCGAGCTTCAGCCCGCCCGGCAGAGCGAGCAGCCCCGTCCTGCCATCAACCTGTTCCAGCCGCCCCTCCAGCACGTTCACCTGGCCGATGAAGTGACCGACGAAGGCCGTCGCCGGCGCCTCGTAGATCTCGGCGGGTGCCGCCATCTGCTGCAGCCGGCCCTGCGACATGACGGCGACGCGGTCCGCCATGGCCAGCGCCTCGCCCTGGTCGTGCGTGACCAGCACGGCGGTGATGCCGAGGCTATGCTGGATGCGGCGGATCTCGACGCGCATCTCCTCGCGCAACTGGGCGTCGAGGTTGGAGAGCGGCTCGTCCATCAGCAGCAGGCGCGGGCGGATGGCGAGCGCGCGGGCCAGCGCCACGCGCTGCTGCTGCCCGCCGGAGAGCGCGCGCGGATAGCGCCCGCCCAGCCCATCGAGCCGCACCAGCGCCAGCGCCTGCTCCACCGCCGTGGCGATCTCGGCCCTGGAGCGGCCACGCATCTTGAGGCCGAAGCCGATATTCTCCGCCACCGTCTTGTGGGGAAACAGCGCATAGCTCTGGAACACCACGCCGATCTCGCGCTTCTCCGGCGGCAGGGCGGTGATGTCGGCGCCATCCAGCGTCAGGCTGCCGGCATCGGCGCGCTCGAAGCCGGCGATGATGCGCAGCGTGGTGGTCTTGCCACAGCCCGAAGGGCCGAGCAGGCAGACGAACTCGCCGTCGCGCACCGTCAGCGAGAGGTCGTCCACCGCGGTGTGCCCGCTGAAGCGGCGCGTGACATGGGAGAGGACGAGTTCGGGCATTGGCGTCAGTCCACGAGCCGCACGCGCAGGAAGCGGTCGAGCAGGAGGGTGGCGGTGGCGGCCGCCAGCACGATCAGCGAGGCGACGGCGGCGATCATCGGGTCGATGCGCGATTCGATGTAGGCGAACATGACGATCGGCAGGGTCGCCGTCTCCGGGCCGGTCAGGAAGAGCGAGAGCGGCAGGTTCACGAAGGAGAGGATGAAGCAGAAGGTGAAGCCGGCCACCAGGCTCGGCCGCAGCAGCGGCAGCGTCACCTCGCGCCAGGTGGCGAGCGGCCCGCCGCCGAGGCTGCGGCTGGCTTCCTCCACCGCGAAGTCGAAGCGCGCGAAGCCGGTCAGGATCAGCCGCAGCGCGAAGGGCATGACATAGACGGCATGCGCCGCCACCAGCCCCCAGAATCCGGTGCCGATACCGAAGCTGCTGGCGAGCTGCAGGATGGCGAGGCTGACCACCACCTGCGGCACCAGCAGCGGGCTGGCCAGCAGCGTCGCCATGGCGCCGCGCCCGCCGGCGCCGCCCTGCCGGCTCAGCGCATAGGCGGCGAGGAAGGCGACCAGCACGGCCAGCGCCGCCGCCAGCGCGGCGACCAGCGCGCTGGTGCCGGTCGCGGCGAGGAATTCCGGCCGCTCCAGGATGGCGGCGTACCAGGAGAGGGTGAAGCCCTCGAAGCGCGAGGGAAAGCTGGTCGCCGGGTTGAAGGAGGTGGCGATGACGAAGAGCAGCGGGCCCATCACGAAGAGATAGAGCAGCAGCAGGTAGAGCCCGCCCGCCAGGCGGCCGAGCGCCCGAATACTCCCCCTCATGGCCGGATGAACCGCCCGATGGCGGCGGTGAGCGCCACGACGGAGCCCAGCATCAGCAGCAGCAGGAGTCCCGCCGCGGCGGCGGCCAGCTCGGCGTTGAAGGTGGCCATGATGAACTGCGAGACCAGGGTCGTGAGGGTGAGCTGCCCGGCACCGCCGAGATAGTGCGGCGAGATGAAGCTGCTGGCGGCAAGCGAGAAGGTGATGATGCCGGCGGAGAGCACCGAGGGCAGGCTGAGCGGCAGCGTCACGTGCCAGAAGCGCGAGAGCGCCCCGGCGCCGAGGCTGCGCGCCGCCTCGTGCATCGGGGGCTGGATCTGCCGCAGTCCGGTGTAGAGCGTCAGCACCGCGAAGGGCAGCACGAACTGGACGAGGCTGATGACCACGCCCGCTTCCGAGCCCAGCAGGCGCGGCCGCGCGATCAGCCCGGCCTCCACCAGCGGGCCGAGGAAGGGGCCGCCATCGGCCAGCAGCGCCATCCAGCCCAGCACCACCGTCAGCGGCCCGGCCAGGATGGGGAAGGTCAGCCCCATGATGGCGAGGTTGCCGGCGCGGCCGGAAAGCCCCTGCAGCAGCATGGCCGCCGCATAGCCGAGCGGGATGGCGATGAGCATCGTCTCCGCCGCCAGCCGCAGCGTGCGCCAGATGACCTGCAGGTAGTAGGCGCGGGAGAGCAGGTAGGCGTAGTTGTCGAGCGCCGGCCCGGTGAAGCTCAGCAGCACGTTGGGCTCCAGGCTGCGGGCCAGCATCGCCGCCAGCGGCAGGCCGAGCAGGAGGGCGAGCAGCAGCAGGCTCGGCAGCAGCAGCAGCCAGTGCAGGGTGCGCGCCGCGTTCATGGCGCACGGTCCGTTCGGGAGGTGGGAAGCAACACCAGAATCCATCCGCAGCCGGGAGGGGCCTCCCTCCCGGCGCCTGTGAGGCTCAGCGGGCCTGCCAGCTCGGCACGACCTCGAGGTTCATGCGCTCCGTCCAGAGCGGGCGGCGCGCGGCGAAGAGCGCCGGGTCGAAGAAGCGGAGCTGGTCGGCGCGGGCGCCGCAGGCGCAGCGGCTGCGCACGGACTCCGGCAGCTCGGCCTTGCGGTTGGTGGTGCCGGAATAGGTGCTGCCGGCGAAGCTGGCCTGCACCTTCGGGTCCAGCATCAGGTTCAGGAAGACCTCGGCCAGTTCCTGGTTCTTCGTGCCCTTCACCACGCTGACATATTCGGGCACGCCGATCCCCTTCTCCTTCGGGATCACATACTCGATCGGGTAGTTCTGGTCCTTCATCGTCTCCAGGTAGTAGTCGAACTCGGTCGCCAGGGTGACGTCGCCGCTCTTGGCCAGCGGCGCCCAGTCCGTCCAGAAGACGGTCAGCTTGTTGGGCTTCAGCTCCGCCAGCTTCTTGAAGCCGGGATCGACATTCTCGGCCGAGCCGCCCGCCATCTCGGCGGCCAGGATGACGAAGGCCGGCATCTGACTGTGCACCGGCGAGGCGAAGGCCAGCTTGCCCTGGAACTCCGGCCGCCACAGGTCGGCCCAGCTCGTCACCGGCGCCGTCACCTTCTCCGGATTGTAGCCCAGCACATAGGCGATGAGCGTGTAGGGCGCGCCGGCGATGGTCTCGTCCGTCTCGCCGGACTTCACGGTGCGCAGGCGCTCCTCGATGTCGGCGATGTTCGGCACGTTCCTGCGGCTGGCGGTGGTCAGGATGCCCGCCTTCTGGCCGGCGATCACCGCCTCGTCGGTGGAGAAGAAGACGTCGGCCGGCGGATTGGCGCGCTGCGCCATCAGCTTGTTGTAGCGCGCGCCCTGGCCGCCGATGTCATAGGCCAGCCTGGCGCCGGTCAGCCGCTCGAATTCCGGCTGCACATAGGCCTTGAGGCCTTCCTCCGTCACGCCTCCCCAGGTGGAGACGGTGAGGGTGCGCGCCTGCGCCAGGGCGGGGCGGGCCAGCAGGCCGGCGGTTCCCAGGGCGGCGAGGCCCTGCAGGGTGTGGCGACGGGAGAGGAGCATCGGGAGGACCTTCACGAGGAGCGAGGGGCGGCCTGGCACGGCCCCGGACGCAGGAGTCCCGGGCAGCAGCGGTGAGGTGCCTCCCGAAAACATGAATGGCCCGCCTGCTCAACCCTTCCTGGCCGAGCGAGGTTAAATATTTCCGGTTTCTGGAGCCGGTTCTGCCTGTGGTGGAGGCAGTTGCCTGTGGAACAGGTGGATTCCGGCTCATAGCGGCGCGGCGGACCGGGAGGGGCCCCTTCCGGTCCGGGAAAACGCACGGCCTGCGGGAGCGGGAAGCCCGGCGCGCTTCCCTCGAGACTCCCCCGGCTCCCGGACGGGCCTGCCGGGGCTTCCTCAGAGGGCGGAATGCCGTCCGGCCTGCCCTGGAGGGCGGGACCGGCGGCAAACGGCCAGTCCTCTGGCGACTGGCGCCGGCAGGGCGCCCTTACGCGCCGCCGACGCCCTTGTTCACCATGCCGGTTCCCTGGCAGGTCTCGCAGGCGCGGCCGTTGATCTGACCGCTGCCCTGGCAGTCCGGGCAGACGTCCTGGCCGGTCCCGGCGGTTCCGGGCGGGGCGTCGTCGCCCGGCTTGGGGTTCCCGGAGCTGCCCGATGGCTGGCCGGTATGGCCGGAGCTGGATGGAGTGCTCATGCGTCCCTCCGCAAGTGGTCCACCCGCATCAACGCGGGCGGCCCATCCCCTGTTGCCCGGCGCGCCGCGAAGTCTTCCGCCGCCGGCCTCAGGCGGCCTCGAAGACGATGTCCTTGGCGCCGTCCCACAGCACGGAGCGGCAGACCCTGGCCAGCCGGTCCAGATCGTCATGGATGGTCAGGAAGTGATTGCCGGCGAGCTGCCCGGCCTTGCTGGCGAAGCAGCACGGCCCGTAGGCCAGCAGGATCTCCGTCTCGCTGACATTGCTGACATGGCCGGGATGGACGATGATCTGCCCGGGCGCCGGATAGCTTGTGGCGTTCTCGTAGCCGATCGAGAGGTCGCGGCTGCCCATCGGGATCCAGCAGGCCTCGCCGCTCCAGCGGACATGGATGATGCGGTCGCGGTAGGGCAGCATGCTGCGGAACTGGGCGCAGGTCTGCGGCGCCGCGGCCTCCTCGAAGCGGGCATGGAACACTTCGCCACCGATGGCGAGGCGGATATCGGCCAAGGTCGGATCTCCTTCCCCTCAGGGTCTTCCGGCGCGTCGGACGCGGCGCCAGGACGCGGCCGCGGAGGCTCGGCGGCCGCGCCGCGCGCCGCTGCACATGGCGGCTGCGGCCCGAAAGCGCCCGTTCCGATGAAGCCGCCGGCCGGGCATTCATGCCAGCCACGCCCCGCGAGATAAAGGCCTGGACCTCCGCCGGCGCGGCAGCGGCCGCGCTCAACGCCGGAAGGGCAGGCCCCGCGCGACATCCGCGCGTGTCAGTCCGATATCCCGCAGCAGGCGCTCGTCCATCTCCCGCAGATGGCGATGGTCGGCGATCCAGCGCAGCGACCGTGCCCAGATGCCTTCACCGCGCGGCCCTGTCAGGGCGGCTGGCGGACCGGCAGGGCGGGCGAGGCGGGGCAGAGGTGTGGCGAGGGCGGACATCGGCGGCTCCACAGGCGTGTCGCCCGCAGACTGGCCCGTCCTGCCTGCCCGATGTTACGGGCACGGCCGAAGCATCCGTGCGCCTTGGCGGCTAGGATGCGGACTTTCCGGAGAGGCTCCGCCATGCTCAGCACCGCCGCCTTTGCCGAGACAGCCGCCCTGGTCGGCGACCCCGCGCGCGCCAGCATGCTCGCGGCGCTGATGGATGGCCGCGCCCTCACGGTCACGGAGCTCGCCCGGGTGGCGGGCATCGCGCCGCAGACGGCCAGCGGGCACTTGGCGCGGCTGACGGAGGCTGGGCTGCTCGCCGTCGAGCGCCAGGGCCGGCACCGCTATCACCGGCTGGCCACGCCGGCGGTGGCGCAGATGCTGGAGGGCATCATGGCCGTCGCGGCCGGTGGGGAGGGGACGGCCGGCAGGCCGCGCCGGGCGCCCGCGATGGTCGGCCCGCGCGATCAGGCGCTGCGCAGCGCCCGCACCTGCTACGACCATCTCGCCGGGCAGCTCGCCGTTGCCATGGCTGACCGCATGGTGGCGCGCGGCCAGCTCGAGCTTGCGCCGGATGGCGGCGCCCTCACCGCGGCCGGCGCCGACTTCCTCAAGGGACTGGGCCTGGATGTGGAGCCGTTCCCGCGGCATTCCCGCCGCCGCGTCTTCTGCCGCCCCTGCCTCGACTGGAGCGAGCGGCGCCCGCACATCGCGGGCGCGCTGGGGGCGGCGCTGTGCCGGCACTGCTTCGCGCAGGGCTGGCTGCGGCGCATCGAGGGGACGCGCGCCGTCCGCGTGACGCCGGCCGGGCGGCTGGCGCTCGGCAGGGCCTTCGGGCTGGAGCCGGGCGGCGCGATCCATCCCTGAAGAACGTGAGGAAGAAGGGCGGCGGCCCGGGGGAGCTCATTCCCCCGGCCGTGGTTCATTACCGCCCTCGCCTCCGCTTCGCCTTCCCGCGGCCTTTCTTCCCCGTCGGCCGGCCGGCCTGCAGGCGCGGCAGGCCCGCCAGGGGGCGGGGCGCCGCCGCCAGGGCGGCGAGATCCTCCGCCGTGTCCACGTCGCGCAGCGTGCGCAGCAGGGCGATGCGACGGCCGACGAAATTGGCCAGCGTATCGGCCAGCGCGTGCTCGGTGGACCAGCGCACCTTGGCGAAAGGCCGCGCCGGGCGGCGGGCGGAGAGCCCGACGAGCCAGTAGCCGCCATCTTCCGCCGGGCCGAAGACCGCATCCGCCCGCCCCAGCGCGCGGAAGGCGGCGCGGATGTCGGCGGCGGTGATGCCGGGGATGTCGCTGCCGATCACCACCACCCGGCCGGGATGCGCGCGCGTGGTGCGGTCGAGCCGCGCGCCGAGATCGCCATGGCCCTGCGGGATGCCGGGCAGGCGCAGCGGCCAGGGCGCGCGGGCGCCGGGCGGCGTGGTGGCGAGCCGGACATCCCAGCGGCCTTCCCGCGCCGCCGTCTGTGCCACCGCGGCAAGCTGCGCCCGGTAGAAGCGCAGCGCCGCCATGGCGCCGATGCCGCGCGCCAGCCGGCGCTTCACCGCGCCGAGCCGCGGCGCGCGGGCAAAGATGAGAAGGGTATCCCTATGCATAGAGCCTCGCGATCAGGCGCGGCGGAAGGCCGGCGAAGTACAGACCGAGACATAGAAGATTGCGGGCCGAACGGAACAGCCACCCGTCGCGCCGCCAGCGCGCGGCTGACGTGATGGCCTCGGCCGGCAGCGCGACCAGCCGCCGGCGGCCGAGCGCGCGCACCAGCGCCACATCCTCGAAGAGCGGCCAGGGCGGATGACCGCCCAGCGCGGCATAGAGGTCGCGGTGGATCAGCAATCCCTGGTCGCCATAGGGCAGGCCGAGGATGCGGCAGCGCCAGGCAACGGCGCGCGTCAGGCGGCGGGCCGGCGGGCTGGCCTCGTCGAGCGCGAAGCGGAAATGCGCGGCGCGGCCCTCGGCGCCAGGGGCGTCCAGGAAGCGGATGACCGCCGCGCGCCATCCCTCTCCGAGTCGCGTATCGGCATGCAGGAACAACAGCCAGGCCGCCTGCGCGGCGGCGGCGCCCGCGGCGAGCTGTGGTCCCCGCCCGCGCGGCGCGGCGATCACATGGGCGCCGAGTCGCGCCGCCAGGTCCGGCGTGCCGTCCATGCTGCCACCATCCGCCACCACCACCGGCACTCCCCGGAGCGCCGCCAGCGTGCCGGGCAGGCTGCGCGCCGCGTTCAGCGTGGGAATGACGACGGCAAGCTCGGACAGGGTCACCTCAACTCCCGCGTTCCGGAGATGTTCTTGACTTTGCCGCGCTGCCGCGACCAGAGTCCAGCCCGAACGGAAGGGGAACCGAGCATGCCGGAGGGCAGCATCGGCGCCGCTGCCTCCACCCTGCTGGAGGGCGCGCGCAAGGGCCGTGGCGCCACCACCAACCCGGCGGTGCGCTTCGACCGGCTGGCCACCGAGGCCTTCGATGATGGCTGGCAGACGCTGGAGGAAAGCTTCGCCGAACTGCCGCCGCTGGCCACCACGCTGACCAGGGACAGCGCCCGTTCCGCCATCGCCTGGAACAACTCGCCCGATGTCGGCTTCGACCGTGCGGTGAACCCCTATCGCGGTTGCGAGCATGGCTGCGTCTATTGCTATGCGCGACCGAGCCACGCCTATCTCGGCCTCTCCCCCGGCCTGGATTTCGAGACGAAGCTGCTGTTCAAGCCGGATGTCGCGGCGCTGCTGGAGAAGGAACTGCGCAAGCCCGGCTATGCGGCCCGGCCGCTCGCGCTCGGCTCCAACACCGATCCCTACCAGCCGGTGGAGCGGCAACTGAAGCTGACCCGTGCCGTGCTGGAGGTGCTGGAGCGCTTCGGCCATCCCGTGACCATCGTCACCAAGTCGGCCGGGGTGCTGCGCGACCTCGATATCCTGGGCCGCCTGGCGGCGCGCAACCTGGCGCGGGTCTGCCTTTCCGTCACCACGCTGGATGCCCCCCTGGCGCGCATCCTGGAGCCGCGCGCGGCCTCGCCGGAGCGGCGGCTGCACGCGCTGCGGGCGCTCACCGAGGCGGGCATCCCGACCGCCGTGCTGGCCGCGCCGATGATCCCGGCGGTGAACGACATGGAGCTGGAGCGCATCCTGGAGCGCGCCGCCAGCGCCGGGGCCACGCGGGGCGCCTATATCCTGCTGCGCCTGCCGCTGGAGATCGCCGGTATTTTCGAGGCCTGGCTGCGCGAGCACATGCCCGACCGTGCCGAGCGCGTGCTCTCCCTGGTGCGGCAGACGCGCGGCGGCCGGATCTACGACAGCGACTTCGCCCAGCGCATGGGGGGCAGCGGCCCCTATGCCGAGATCCTGGCGCGGCGCTTCCAGGTGGCGGCACGGCGCCTCGGGATGGACCGGCGGGACCTGGGCAGCCTGGATTGCAGCCAGTTCGCCGTGCCGGAAAGCGGGACGGCGGCGCGGCAGCTCTCGCTGTTCTGACCGCGCGCTGCGGCCAGTGGAGGGAGGTCCAGGAACCTCAGCTTCCTGGCGGAGGGTCCGGGAGGCGGAGCTTCCCGGAAACGGCGCGCAACGTGGCGCGGCAGGCGGCGGCGGAGGCGGTGCAGCCGCCTTCCCACCACCATTTGCGCGTTTCGGCCAGGGCGCGCCCCACCGCCGGGCCAGGGGGAATCCCCAGTTCCAGCGCATCGCGCCCCTGCAGCGGAAACACCGGCCGGGGCGTGGTGGCGACGCGGGCGCGCAGCGCGGCGCGGTCCTGCCCGTCCAGCGCCTCGGCGGCCCAGGCGGCGTCGAGGGCGGCGGCGGCCGGCAGGCCGGCGAGCCAGCGGCGCAGCGCATCCCCGTCCAGGTCCGGGGCGGGGGTTGGCCCGGCCAGCAGGGCACGCAGCCGCTTCGCCTCCTCGCCGGAGAAGCGCAGCCGGCGGATCACCGCCTCGCCTTCCCCGCCTTTTCCCGCGCCGAGCAGCACGGCCAGCCGCAGCACCGGTTCGGGCGGCGCGGCGAGGCGCGCGAGGGGGGCAAGGTCGCCCGCCTCCGGCAGCACGGCACCGAGCACGCCGCAGCCCCGCATCAGCGCCAGGGTGGCGGTGACGTCCGGCGCTTCCAACAGGCGTTTCAGCTCCATCCAGACGCGCTCGGCGGAAAGCCGCACCATGCCCGGCACCGCCGCGCGGATCGCCGCCAGCGCCGCCGGGTCAGGGGTGCCGTGGCCGTAGCGTGCCTGGAAGCGGAAGAAGCGAAGGGCGCGCAGGTAGTCCTCGGCCAGCCGCGTCGCCGGATCTCCGACGAAGCGCACCTTGCCGGCCGCGAGGTCCTCCCGGCCGCCGAAATAATCCCAGAGCCGCCCCTCGGCATCGAGCGAGAGGGCGTTGATGGTGAAGTCGCGCCGCGCCGCGTCCTCGCGCCAGTCCTCGGTCCAGGCGACGGTGGCGTGGCGGCCATCGGTGGCCAGGTCGCGCCGCAGGCTGGTCACTTCCACCGGTTCGTGGTCCAGTACTGCGGTGACGGTGCCGTGCTGCAACCCCGTCTCGAACACTTTCAGCCCGGCGGCGCGCAGCCGCTCCGCGATCGCCTCCGGCGGCAGCGCGGCGGCCACGTCCACGTCGTGCACGGGGCGGCCGACGAGGGTGTCGCGCACCGCGCCGCCCACGGCGCGGGCGCCGGGGAGGGCGGCCAGCACGGCGGCGGGGGCGCCGGCGCGCAGCCATCCGGGCGGGGCGATGCGGTCGGCGGGCGGATCGTCCGGGCGGTCGGTCATGGCGGCGCAAGCCAGCATGCGGCGCGGCCGGACGCAACCGCGCATCCAATCTCGGCCTGCGGCGTTTTGCCGGCACACCGCCACCGCTGACAGGCGGCCCAGAACGGAAGGAGAGATCGCAATGGACGAGAATCGCGTGACGGGCGCCGCCCGCGAGGGTGTCGGCAAGGTGCAGGACGCCGTGGGCGGCCTGACCGGCGACCGCGACACCCAGGCGCAGGGCATGTACAACCAGCAGATGGGGCAGGCGGAGAACATCGTCGGCCAGCTCTGCGACAATGTGCGCGAGCAGCCGCTGACCTCGCTCGCGATCGCCGCGGGCATCGGCTACATCCTGGGCCGCCTGCGGATCCTCTGAGGCCCGGCTCCCCGCCATGACGGGGAGGGCCGGGCGCGGCCTTCCCCGCAGCGGCGCCGGCAACCCGCCGGCCCGGCCCGGTGTTGCCTCTCCTGCCAGCCACGCCACGCAGGGACGCGAGCCGAATGCCCGATTCCGACAGCTATGATCTCATCGTCCTCGGCTCCGGCGTGGCCGGCAGCAGCGTCGCCACACGCTGCGCGGGCGCCGGCTGGCGCGTCGCGCTGGCCGAGGTCCGCGAGGTCGGCGGCACCTGCGCGCTGCGCGGCTGCGAGCCCAAGAAGGTGTTCTGGACCCTGGCCGACGCCGCCGAGCGGGCGCGGCGCCTGGCGCCGCAGGGTGTGGCGGGCGGCGAGGCCGTGCGGCTCGACTGGGGCGCGGCGCAGCGCTTCAAGCACAGCTTCACCGACACCGTTCCGGAGCACAGCGAGACCAGCCTGAAGGAGGCCGGCGTCGAGGTGCTGCACGGGGCGGCGCGCTTCGTGGCGCCGGACGCGATGGAGGTCGCCGGCCGCCGGCTGGGCTTCCGCCACGCCGTCATCGCGACGGGCGCCCATCCGGCGCAACTGCCGATCGAGGGCGCCGAGCTGCTCGCCACCAGCGACGACTTCCTGGCGCTGGAGCGCCTGCCACCGCGCATACTGATGGTGGGCGGCGGCTACATCTCCTTCGAATGCGCGCATCTTGCGGCCCGCGGCGGGGCCGAGGTCACGCTGCTGCACGCCAACGACCAGCCGCTGGCACAGTTCGAGCAGGATCTGGTGCGGCACCTGGTGGCGCGCACGCGGGAGCTGGGCGTGACGGTGAAGCTGGGCTGCAAGGTGACGGCGGTCCGCCGGCAGGCGGACGGCACGCTGCAGGTGGAGTGCGAGAACGGCGAACGCTTCGTCGCCGAGATGGCGCTGCACGGCCTCGGCCGCCGCCCCGCGCTGGACGGGCTGGCGCTGGAGGCCGGCGAGGTGGCTGTGGAGAAGGGCCGGTTGAAGCTGGACCAGCACCTGCGCAGCACCAGCAACCCGCGCGTCTTCGCCGCGGGCGACGCGGCGCAGCAGGGCCCCGCCCTGACGCCGGTGGCCGGCCATGATGCCGGCGTGGTGGCGCGCAATCTGCTGGAGGGCTGCCAGGCCGAGCCGGACTACCGCGTGGTGCCGAGTGTGGTCTTCACCATTCCGCCGATGGCCTCGGTCGGCCTGACCGAGGCGCAGGCGCGCGAGCAGGGGCAGGACTTCGAGTTGCGGCAGGGCGACATGGCCGGCTTCCAGTCGGTCCGCCGCACGGGGGAAAGCACGGCGGCGTACAAGCTGCTGCTGGAGCCGGGCAGCGGCCACGTCCTGGGCGCGCATCTGCTCGCGCCCGAGGCGCCGGAGGTGATGAACCTCTTCGCCTTCGCCATGCGCTTCGGCGTGCCGGCTCCGGAGCTGAAGGCGATGATGACCGCCTATCCGAGCTTCGGCTCCAATCTCAGCGCGATGCTGGGCTAGGCCATGCAGCACGAATGGGATGCCATTGTCGTCGGTGGCGGGCCGGCGGGGCTGAGCGCGGCGCTGCTGCTCGGCCGCGCGCGGCGGCGGGTGCTGCTCTGCGATTCCGGTGAGCACCGCAATGACCGCGCCGTGGCCATGCACGGCTTCCTGACGCGGGACGGCATCCCGCCCGGCGAGCTGCGCCGCCTCGCCCGGGAGGAGTTGCGCGCCTATCCCGGCGTGCAGGTGGCCGACCGGCGCGTCCTGGAGGCGGCATGCGCGGAGGCGGGCTTCACGGTGAGGCTGGAAGGCGAGGAGGCGCCGCTGCACAGCCGGCGCCTGCTGCTGGCCACCGGCATGGTGGACGAACTGCCCGATCTGCCCGGCCTGGACGTGCTCTGGGGGCGGACGGTGTGGCACTGCCCCTATTGCGATGGCTATGAACGCCGCGACCAGCCCTTGGCAGTCTATGGCGAGGGCCGCCTCGGCGTGAAGATGGCGCTGGAGGTGCGCAGCTGGAGTCATGACCTGGTGCTCTGCACCGGTGGCAGCCGGATCGAGGCCAAGGACCGGCGGCGCCTGGCCGAGCTGGGGATAGGGCTGCGCGAGGAAAGGGTGGTGGCGCTGGAGCAGGAGGCGGGAGAGCTGCGGGCGCTGCGCTTCGCCGATGGCAGCCTGCTGCCCCGCCGCGGGCTGTTCCTCGCCGCGCCGCAGCGGCAGCGTTGCGAGCTGGCCGAACGGCTGGGCTGCCAGCGAACCCGCAAGGGCATGATCCGCGCCGGGCATGACGGCAGCACGGAGGTGCCAGGGCTTTATGTCGCGGGGGATGCCTCGCCGCATGTGCAGCTGGCGATCGTCGCCGCCGCGCAGGGCAGCATGGCCGCCTTCGCGCTGAACGCCGAACTGCTGCGGGAGGATCTTCACGCCGAGCGGCGCCCGCTGGCGGCGGCCCCGGACTGAGGGCGGGCGGCGCCAGCCCTGGACGCAGCGGCCAGGATGATGACATGATGTTAATCATCAGCCCGTGGGAGAAGCCCATGCGCGTTCCTGTCCTTCGCCGCGTCCTTGCCGGCGGCCTGCTGGCGGCCCTGCTCAGCAGCCCGGCCGCGCTGGCGCATCACGGATGGTCCTGGGCCGAGGAGGAGCAGGTCACGCTCACCGGCACGGTGCGCGAGGTCCATATCGGCCAGCCGCACCCGACCTTGCGCGTGGAAACCGCCGAGGACGGCATCTGGCTGGTGGAACTCGGCAATCCGCGCCAGACCGAGCGGGCTGGCTTCGTGGAAGGCTCGGCCAGGCCGGGTGACCGGGTCACCGCACTGGGCAACCGCTCCCGCCAGGCGGGCGAGCGACGGATGAAGGCCGTCCGGCTCACCCTGGGCGAGCGCCGGTACGACCTCTACCCGGAGCGCATCCGCGGCGGCTGAGCGGGCCCGCCGCGTGGAGGGCTGGCTGCAACTGCTGTCGGACTGGCCGGTGGCAGTGGCGCTCCGGCGGTCGGCGGTGCTGTATCCGCTGGTCAACGCGGCCCATATCCTGTCTTTCGGGGTGGTGCTGGGGGCCATCGTCACGCTGGACCTGCGGCTGCTCGGCCTGTTCCGGCGCCATGCCCTCGCGGCCCTCGGGCCACCGCTCTCGTGCGTGGCGGGGATGGCGCTGGCCGGGGCGGCGCTGACCGGCTTCCTGCTCTTCAGCACCCGCCCCGCCGCCTATGTCGAAAACCCCGCCTTCCTGGCCAAGCTGGCGCTGGTCGCGCTCGGCCTGCTGAATGCGCTGGCGCTGCGGGCCGGCCGGTCCTGGCGCACAGCGCTGGAGGGCGGCCCGGTGCCCAACCGGGTCCGGCTGGCGGCCCTGGTCTCGCTGCTGGTCTGGCCCGGAGCGGTGCTGGCGGGGCGCTGGATCGGCTTCCTGCAATGACCGGCACTGCTGTCGCCTCTCTGCTGTATCCCGGCTTGCGGCCGTGGTGCGCCGCGCCAGCCGATCTCACCGCCATGCCGCCGGCGCCCGGCCCGGCACGGCGGATCCGGGCGCGGGCCTTCCTCGTCTCGCTGGCCAACCCGAAAACGCTGCTCTTCTACGGCGCCTTCTCCCCGCAGTTCGTGGCGCCGGAGTTGCGGGCTGCCGCTGCGGCTCGCGGTGCTTCCGCCAGCTTTCTGGCCCTCGCCGTGCTGGCGGGCAGCGGCTGGAGGCTGGCGGCCACCCGGGCGCGCCGCCGGCTTCCAATAGCCCCGCGCGGCTGAGGAGCCGGCTCAGCGGCGGCATGCTGCCCGGCGCCGGCTTGCACGCCGCGATCCGCACGCGCTGAAGGGAGGGTGGACGGCGGCGATGCGCCCGCAACATAGTCCGGCATGGACATCGAGCTTGTCGCCGCCGATTCACCCACCCCCGAGGACCGGGCGGCCATCATCGCCGCCCTGACCCGGTTCAACGAGAGCCAGGTCGGACCCTCGAACATGCAACCGCTGGTGCTTCTCCTGCGGGACGCCGCCGGGGCGACCGTGGGCGGGCTCTGGGGGCGGACGAGCTACGACTGGATGTTCATCGAACTGCTGGCGGTGCCGGAGGCGCTGCGGGGGAAAAGCTTCGGCACGAGGCTGATGCGGCGCGCCGAAGCGGTGGCGGTGGAGCGCGGCTGCGCCGGCATCTGGCTGGATACCTTCAGCTTCCAGGCCCGCCCCTTCTACGAGGGTCTCGGCTATGCGCTGTTCGGCGAGATCGCCGGCCATCCACGCGGCGGCGCCCGCTACTTCCTGCACAAGCGGCTGGAGCCGCTTCCCGCCTTGAAGTGAAGCACGGGCCAGGGGAGCGAATTCCCCGACCGTGCGGCCCGGCTCTGGGAAGCCCTGACCCTGCTGCAATGCAGCGTCAAGCAAACGGGCATGGCGGGGCGGGCGGCGAGACGCAAAATTGCCACCTGGATGCCTTCCGCGAAAGGAAAGGAGCATCCATTCCCGTTTCACGACAGGTGGCACCGGACATGACCGAGCGAAGCAGCACGCCCTCCACGCGCCCGTTGAGCGGAAGGGACCTGCGCACGCTCATTCTCGCCGCGCTCGGCGGCGCGCTGGAGTTCTACGACTTCATCATCTTCGTCTTCTTCGCGACGGTGATCGGCCATCTGTTCTTTCCTGCCGACATGCCGGAATGGCTGCAGCAGTTGCAGACGCTTGGCATCTTCGCCGCCGGCTATCTGGCGCGCCCGCTGGGCGGGTTGGTGATGGCGCATTTCGGCGACCGCTTCGGCCGCAAGCGCATGTTCACCTTCTCCGTCTTCCTGATGGCGATCCCGACGCTCCTGCTCGGCCTCACGCCCACCTATGCCACGCTGGGCTATGCGGCGCCGATCCTGTTGCTGCTGTTCCGCATCCTGCAGGGCGCGGCGATCGGCGGCGAGGCGCCGGGTGCCTGGGTCTTCGTCGCCGAGCATGTGCCGGCGCGTCGTGTCGGGCTGGCCTGCGGCATGCTGACCGGCGGCCTGACGGGCGGCATCATGCTGGGCTCGCTGATGGCCACCGCCATCAACACCGCCTTCGCGCCGGAGGCGGTGGCGGCCTGGGCCTGGCGCATCCCCTTCCTGGTGGGCGGACTGTTCGGCCTCGGTGCCATGTATCTGCGCCGCTTCCTGCACGAGACGCCGGTCTTCGAGGAGATGCGGCAGCGCGCCGCGCTCAGCCGCGAACTGCCGATCAAGGCGGTGCTGCAGGGGCATGGCCAGGCGGTGCTGGTCTCCATGCTGGTCACCTGGATGCTGACGGCGGCGATCGTGGTCGTCATCCTGATCACGCCGAGCCTGTTCCAGCGCCTCTATCACTTCAGCGCGGCGGAGACGCTGCAGGCCAACCTGGCCGCCACCTTCGCCCTGACCGTCTGCGCGGTGCTGGTCGGCGCGCTGCTGGACCGCTTCGGCGCGGTGCGCGTGATGCTGCCGGGCGGCCTGGCGCTGATCGCCACCTCCCTGGCGCTCTACACCCTGGCGCCCGCGCGGCCGGAGCTGCTGCTGCCGCTCTATGCCCTGGCGGGCGCGGCGGTCGGCATCATCGGCGTGGTGCCCTATGTCATGGTCAGGGCCTTTCCGCCGGCCATCCGCTTCACCGGCCTCTCCTTCTCCTACAACATGGCCTATGCGGTGTTCGGCGGGATCACCCCGCTGCTGGTGCAGGCGCTGGTGGCCTGGGATCGCGCCGGGCCTGCCTGGTATGTCGCCGCCGTGGCGCTGGTGGGCATGGCCACGGTCGCCTGGCATTCCCGCACCGCGCCGCGGGTGGCAGCGGTGCCCGTCCCGGCGGAGTAGCAGACGGGCGCCGCCTGGCGCCAACCGTCAGGGTGCGCCCGCTGGCCTCGCGCCCCTGGGCCTTGCGCAGCCGGGACGAGGGCGACGCGGGGAAGGTGGGCCATCCATTCCGGCCGGCTTCGTGCTACCAGCCTCGCATGGCCTCCCTTCCGCCTCCCGACACCACCCAGGCCCTGAGTGGCCGCCTGTGGCGCGACTATGTGCGGCACCACCGCCTCGGCATCCTGCTGGCGCTGGTCTGCACCGCCGCCCTGGCCGGGCTCACGGCGCTTTACCCGCTGGTCATCCAGCAGGCCTTCGACCTGTTCACCGCCGGCGACATGCGCATCGTCTGGCTGGTGCCGCCGGTCATCATCGTCATCACCGCGGCCAAGGCGCTGGCGCAGTACGGCCAGACGGTCTCGGTCCAGGCGGTGGTGCTGCGGGTGATCGAGTCCGTGCAGAACGACCTGTTCCGGGCGCTCACCCGCACCGACCTCGCCCTGGTGGTGCAGGAGGCGCCGGCCCGCCACGCCGCCCGCTTCACCGCCGACGCCCAGGCCATCCGCGAGGCGCTGGCCAAGGCGATCAACGCGCTGGCCGACGGGCTGACGGTGATCGGCCTCGCCGCCTCGATGGTCTGGCTGGACTGGCACATGAGCCTGATCCTGGCCGTGCTCTATCCCCTGGCGGTGGTGCCGGTGACGCGGCTCGGCAAGCGCATCCGCCGCGCCTCGGGCGGCATGCAGGAGCGGGTGGGGGAGACGGCGGCCATCCTTGCCGAAAGCTTCGCCGCCGCCCGCGTGGTGCGCAGCTACCAGCTTGAGGCGCAGGAGGAGCGCCGCGCCGCCGGCGCCTTCGCCGCGCTGCGCCATGCGCTGCTGCACATCGTCCGTATCCGCGCCATGCTCGACCCGATCCTGGAGGCGCTGGGCGGCATCGCGGTGGCCGGCGTGCTGGCCTTCGTCGGCTGGAAGGTGGGAACCGGGCGCGGCACGGTGGGCGAGTTCACCGGCTTCATCACCGCCCTGCTGCTGGCGACCCGGCCGATGCGCTCGCTCGGCTCGCTGAACGCCTCGCTGCAGGAAGGCTTCGGCGGGCTGACCCGCGTCTTCGCCGTGATGGACCGGCCCGCCACCGTCACCGTACCGCCCGGCGCTCCGCCGCTGCCGGAGGGGCCGGGGCGGCTGGCGTTCGAGGCGGTCGGCTTCCACTACGGCGGCCTGGGCGACGCCGCGCTCTCCGGCCTCAGCTTCAGCGCCGCACCGGGAGAGACGGTGGCGCTGGTTGGGCCCTCCGGCGCCGGCAAATCCACCGCGCTCGCCCTGTTGCCGCGGCTCTACGACGCCACCGAGGGCCGCATCCTGCTCGACGGCGCCGACATTCAGGCGGTGACCCTGGAATCGCTGCGTGCCGCCATCGCCTATGTCGGGCAGGAGCCGGTGATCTTCGACGACACGGTCTTCGCCAACATCGTCTGTGGCCATCCCGGCGCCAGCCGCGCGGAGGTGGAGGAGGCAGCCCGCGCCGCCGCCGCACACGGCTTCATCACCGCCCTGCCGCAGGGCTACGACACGGTGCTGGGGCCGGGCGGGTCGCGGCTCTCGGGCGGGCAGCGGCAGCGCATCGCCCTGGCCCGCGCCCTGCTGCGGAACCCGCGCGTGCTGCTGCTGGACGAGGCGACCAGCGCGCTGGACGCGGAGAACGAGGCCGCCATCGGCCGGGCGCTGGAAACCCTGCGCGAAGGTCGCACCACCCTCGTCGTCGCGCACCGCCTGGCGACGGTGCAGCAGGCCGACCGCATCGTGGTGATGCAGGAGGGCCGCGCCATCGAGCAGGGGCGCCACGCCGAGCTGATGGCGCGGGACGGGCTCTATGCCCGGATGGTGCGGACCCAGGCCTTCGCGCTGGCCTGAGGCGACCGGAGGGAAGGCCGGGGGAAGGAATTCCCCCGGCCCCCAGCTTCTTTCTGCCCGCTTCAGCGGTCCTCTTTGCGGCGGATCATCTCCCGCAGCAGCACCTGCGCGAGGTCATGCGGGTCCGCCTCGTCGATATGAGCGCTCTCCTCGCCGCCATAGTCGTCGGAGGTGACGGTGACGAGGTTGCCCTCCACCACATAGTTGCCGGTATAGGTGCGGTTGCCGAAATCGACCGTGACCTGGTTCGGGACTTCCACGCGCGGCCTCCCTCGGCTCAGGTCAGCTTGTTGTCGGCGCCGAAGGAAAGCTGCCCGCCCGGCCCGGGCGCCTGGCCGCTGGTGCCATGCTCGCGCTGGCCCTTCGGGCCGCCATGCGCATGGGCGCGGCTGCCATGCGGCCCGTCCTGCTTCGGCTCCCCGAAAGGCGCGCCGGCGTCCGGCCCGCGGGAGATGCGCTCCTGCACCTCCGCCTCGCTGAGGCAGGCCTGCTGCATCCGCTCGGCCGGCATGGACAGCCGGACCACCCCGCCATCCAGCCCGGCGACCGTGCTGGAGGGGATGTAGCGGTGCTCGCCGCCCGAGGCGGGGTCGCTGCGGGTCAGCTTGATGTAGTCGCCCTGCACGTGGTCCACCGTGCCGAAGGGGCGGCCGTCGCTGCCCACAACCGGCATGTGGTCCTGGATCTCGCCTGCCGCGATCTTCGCTGCGTTGACCATGGGGCCTCCCATTCCTGTCCGGACCGCCCGCAGGCGGCCATCCACGGGAAGAACCGGGCCGAGGGCCGAGGGATGCATCGCGGGCGCGAGATTCGCCGCCCTCACTCCCGGCGCAGGATGTTGTCCACCAGCCGGTCGGCCCAGGCGCGGCTGCGGAATTCCTGGCGCAGGCGGGTCTCGTCGTAGTCCTGCTCCAGCCAGTCCAGGAAGGGCTTCGGGCCATGCGCCCGCGTGTGCCGGGCGTATTCGCGGAAGAAGGCGTCCAGAACGCCGGTGCGGCTGGCGCTGACATGGCCATGGCGCCAGGAGAGCTGGCGCATCGCCTCCTCCACCGGGCGGCCCTGCAGCATCAGCCAGAACCCGGCGGCGAGCCCGGTGCGGTCGGCGCCGGACTTGCAGTGCAGGAGAATCGGCTCCGGCAGGCGGCGGAAGATGCCGGCCAGGCGCTGCAGCCGGTCCTTGTGCGGGGCGCCGCGCGATTCCAGCGGCGCATCGACATGCTCCAGCCCCAGCGCGGTGGCGGTGGCGCGGCCCAGCGCGTCCGAACCGCAGGTCTCGCGATGGCCGCGCAGATTGATGATGGTGCGGATGCCGAAGCGCTTCACCGCCATCCGCATCTGCCAGGGGCTCGGATGGTTGGAGCGGTACAGCCGCCCCGGCTCCACCACGCCCCAGTTGCGCCAGCCCAGGCGCAGCACGGCATGGTCGACGAACAGGCTGTTGAGCCAGGCGGCGCGCCGCCCGGCCGGCGTGGAGAGATCCTGGCGCATGACGGCAATGGTATGGAGGGGCGGCTGCATGGCCGCAAGGTGGCGGCCGCGCGGGCCTGCCGCCGCGAAATGGCCATGCTGCGCGCCGAGCCTTCGGCAGTCGGAACCAACTGTGAGGAATGCCGATGATCGCCTGGAACACGCGCCGAATCCTGCGCCTGCTGTCGCTGGCGCTGCTGGCGGGGAGCCTCTCGGCCTGCTGCGGACCCTGGGGTTGGGGTCCCTGCGGGCCGCCGGGGGGATACCATCATCATGACGGGCCACACGGGCCGGGTGGACCTCGGGGCCCCTATGGGGGCGGCGGCTGGGGCCGCTGACAGGAAAGCGGCGGAGGGTCCGGGGCATTGCCTCGGACAGCCCTGTCCTCAAATCCGGCCGGGATGGAACCGGGGGAGAATGAATTCTCCCCCGGACCCCCTCTTCTTTATTTCTGTCAGTTCTGTCGCGCCGGCGGAGAGCGCGCAGGCCGGGGACGGCGGCCGCCACGGGCGTGACCGAAAACTGATAGAAGAAGGAGGGGGTTTGGGGGAGTTCATCTCCCCCAACCTTGTTTCTTCACCGGCGCCTTCAACGGCAGGCCCGGCTTCCTGGCAGGCAGGGGGGGGCGTCAGTTCGCCTTGGCGCCGGAATTGCGGATGGCGGCCTCCCACATCGGCCGCTCCCGCTTGCCGCGCGCGATGGCCTCCTCCGGCGTGGACCACAGCGTGTAGGCACCGGCCTGCAGGAAGCGCTGCTTCACCGCCTCGTCCTCGGCGATGGCCTTCAGCGCGGCGCTCAGCTTGTCCACGACCGGGCGCGGCGTGCCGGCCGGCGCGACGAAGGCGCCCCAGGAGGTGATGACGAAGTCGTCCATCCCTGCCTCCGCCATGGTCGGCACCTCCGGCAGGGTGGGCCAGCGCTGGGCGCTGGTGACGGCCAGCGCCCGCATCCGCCCCTCCTGGATCACCGGGATGTAGGAGGCGAGGTTGTCGATGGCGAAGGTCACGTCGCCCGAGAGCATGGCCGGGATGGTCTGCGCCGCGCCGCGGAAGGGAACATGGGTGGCGTCCAGCTTCAGCCGCTCGCGGAAGATCTCGCCCGAGAGGTGCGGCGTGGTGCCCACCCCCGGCGAGCCGAAGGAGACGCCCTTCGGCTGCTTGCGCGCCCAGGCGATGAACTCCTGCAGCGTCTTGGCCGGCACGTGGTCGCTCGCCACCACCACCACGTTGGGGAACTCCCAGGTCAGCGAGGCCGGGATGAAGTCCCGGTCGATGTCCCAGGACATCTGCTGGTAGAGGAACTGGTTGATGGCGAAGTGGCCGATCGTCGCGGCGCCGAAGGTGTAGCCGTCGGGCGTCGCCTTGGCGACCGCGTCCATGCCGATGTTGCCGCCCGCGCCCGGCCGGTTCTCGATCACCATGGTCTGCCCCAGGCGATGCTGCAGCCGTTCGGCGATCAGCCGGGTCAGCACGTCGGTCGAGCCGCCCGGCGGGTAGGGGACGATGATCCGCACCGTGCGCTCCGGCCAGGCGGTCTGGGCGAGGCCGGGCCGGGCGAGCGTGGGCAAGGCGAGGGCAGGCAGGCTCAGCGTGGCGCCGAGCAGGCGGCGTCGGGTGGCCATGGGGGCTTCCTCCGGTGTTTCGTTCCTGGACCCCGGCAGCATGGCGCAACAACCGCCGGCTGCGCCACCCCCTGCCGTGGGGCCCAGGCCGGGCTCAGGGCCAGCGCACCTCGGGCGGCATGGACATCAGGATCGCCTCGACATTGCCGCCGGTCTTCAGCCCGAACAGGGTGCCGCGGTCGTAGAGCAGGTTGAACTCGACATAGCGGCCCCGGCGGACAAGCTGGTGCTCGCGCTCCGCCTCGGTCCAGGGCTCGTGCATGCGGCCGCGGATGATGGCGGGATAGGCCTCCAGGAAAGCCTCGCCGACGTCGCGGGTGAAGGCGAAGTGGTCGGGCAGGCGGCTTGCGTCGGGATCGTCGCGGCCCAGCCAGTCGTAGAAGATGCCGCCCAGGCCGCGCGCCTCGCCCCGGTGTGGCAGGTAGAAGTATTCGTCGCACCAGCGCTTGAAGCGCGGGTAGTAGGTGGGGTCGTGCCGGTCGCAGGCGGCGCGGAAGGCGGCATGGAAGCGCTCGGCATCCGCCAGCGACTCGGGGGCGTCCAGGCGCATCGGCGTCAGGTCGCCGCCGCCGCCGAACCAGGCATGGCGGGTGGCGATGAAGCGGGTGTTCATATGCGCCGCAGGCACCCGCGGCGAGCGCATGTGGGCGACCAGCGAGACGCCGGTGGCGATGAAGCGCGGGTCTTCCTCGGCGCCGGGGATCTGCTTGCGGAACTCCGGGCTGAAGCTGCCCCAGACGGTGGAGACGTTGACCCCCACCTTCTCGAAGACCCGCCCATGCATCACCGACATGACGCCGCCGCCGCCAGGCACATCCTCATTGACCCGCTCCCAGGCGGTGCGGGCGAAGCGGCCGGGAGGCAGGGCGGCATGGGGGCCGCTCTCCAGCGCATCCTCGATCGCCTCGAAGCTGGCGCAGAGCCGGTCCCGCAACGACTCGAACCAGGCGCGGGCCGGCGCGGCGAGGGGATGGGGGAGGGAATCGGGCATGGCGGTCCTCGCGGCGGAAGCAGGCGCGGCGCGCCCGGCCGCCGCGCTAGCCTGGGCGAGGCAACGCCGCAACAGGGGGCCACGGAATGTTGCGGCGTGTGGCTGGCGCCGCCCCAGCGGCGATTGCCACTCTCTGTCCCCTGCCCTTATATGACGCGGGCGCATAGGTCGCGGCAGATTTCGCGCGTCACTGGCGCCACCGCGGCTCCGCGGAGAACGATCAGCGGTCGGCCCGCCTGCCAGGCGAATCGGGGCGGCCGCCAAAAGGGACGGATGAGGCATGGCCGATACGCTTGCGCCGAGCAGTTCCCCCAGCACAGGCGGTGCCCACGGGCCCGAGCAGGGGACGAAACGGGACTTCCTGAAACTGGTGACAGGCTCTTTTGCAGTGATCGGTGTTGGCGCCATCGCCTGGCCCTTCATCGCCTCGATGAACCCGGCCAAGGACGTGCTGGCGCTGGCCAGCACCGATGTGGATGTCGGCCATATTGCCGAAGGGCAGGCAGTGACCGTGATGTGGCGCGGCAAGCCGGTCTTCGTGCGCCACCGCACCCCGCAGGAGATCGAGCAGGCTCGCTCGGTGGACGTCTCCTCGCTGCGCGACCCCGAGGCCGACGCGGCGCGCGTGCAGAAGGCGCCCTGGCTGATCGTCGTCGGCGTCTGCACCCATCTCGGCTGCGTGCCGCTGGGCCAGAAGCCGACCGATCCGCGCGGCGACTACGGCGGCTGGTTCTGCCCCTGCCACGGCAGCGAGTACGACACCTCCGGCCGTATCCGGCGGGGCCCGGCGCCGACAAACCTGGTGGTGCCGGAATACGCCTTCACGTCCGACACCCTGATCCGCATCGGCTGAGGACCGCACCCCATGGCATCCGGCCTGCACGAGAGCAGCTTCGCTAACCCGGTGGTGCGTTGGATCGACCAGCGCATGCCGATCTTCACCATGATGCAGAAGGAGTACGGGAGCTTCCCGACTCCCCGGAATTTCAACTACTTCTGGAATTTCGGCGCGCTCGCCATGATCAACCTGGTGATCATGATCGCGACCGGCGTGTTCCTGGCGATGAACTACACGGCGCATACCTCGCTCGCCTTCGAGAGCGTCGAGCGGATCATGCGCGACGTGAACTACGGCTGGCTGATCCGCTACGTTCACATGAACGGCGCCAGCATGTTCTTCATCGTCGTCTACATCCACATCTGGCGCGGCCTCTACTACGGCTCCTACAAGGCGCCGCGCGAACTGCTCTGGATGCTCGGCGTCGTCATCTTCATCCTGATGATGGCCACCGCCTTCATGGGCTACGTGCTGCCTTGGGGGCAGATGTCCTTCTGGGGCGCGACGGTCATCACCAACCTGTTCTCGGCCATCCCGCTGGTGGGCGACAGCATCGTGACGCTGCTCTGGGGCGGCTTTTCCGTCGATAACCCGACGCTGAACCGCTTCTTCAGCCTGCATTACCTGCTGCCCTTCGTGATCGCCGGCGTGGTCTTCCTGCATGTGGCCGCGCTGCACATCACCGGCTCGAACAACCCGCTCGGCATCGACCCGAAGGGGCCGCAGGACACGGTGCCCTTCCATCCCTACTACACCGCCAAGGACAGCGTGGGGATGATCGTCTACTTCGCCGTCTTCGCCTTCCTGGTCTTCTTCACGCCGAACTATCTCGGCCACCCGGACAACTACATCCCGGCCAACCCGCTTTCGACCCCCGCGCATATCGTGCCGGAATGGTACTTCCTGCCCTTCTACGCCATCCTGCGCGCGGTCCCGAACAAGCTCGGCGGCGTGCTGATGATGTTCGGCGCCATTGCCGTGCTGTTCGTCCTGCCCTGGCTGGACCGCTCCCCGGTTCGCTCCATGCGCTTCCGGCCGATCGCCAAGTGGCTGATGCTGCTCTGGACGGTGAACTTCTTCGTCCTGATGTGGGCGGGCGGCCGGCCGGCCGAAGGCATCTACGTGCTCATCGCGCGCCTCAGCACGGCCTACTACTTCGCGTATTTCCTGGTCATCCTGCCGCTGCTCTCCAAGATCGAGCGTCCGCTGCCGTTGCCGGAGAGCATCAGCCGTGCCGTGCTGCGCGGTGGCGGACCCCTGCGCGGCGCCGCCGCGGCCAAGCCGATGGAGAAGGCGTGATGCCGTTCCGCACCCTGCCGATGCGCGGCCTGAAGGCCGCGGCCGTCGCGGCCGCCCTCTCCCTCGGCCTGCTCGCGGCGCCCGGCGCCCGCGCGCAGGAGCACGAGATCCATATCCCGGACACCCGCTATTCCTTCGATGGGCTGTTCGGCACCTATGACCGCGGCGAGCTGCAGCGTGGCTTCCAGGTCTACAAGGAAGTCTGCGCCGCCTGCCATGGGATGCGGCTGCTTTCCTATCGCAATCTGCGGGACATCGGGCTCTCTGAGCCCGAGGTGCGCGCCATCGCGCAGAGCTATCAGATCCAGGACGGCCCGAACGATAACGGCGAGATGTTCGAGCGCCCGGGCCGCCTTTCCGACCGCTTCCGCAGTCCCTTCCCGAACGACGCGGCGGCTCGCGCGGCCAATAACGGCGCCCTGCCGCCAGACCTCTCCGTGATCACCAAGGCCCGCGTCGGCGGGGCGGATTACATCCATGCCCTGCTGGTCGGCTACGAGGACCCGCCACCGGCGGGCGCCACCGTCATGGAGGGGATGCACTACAACAAGTACTTCCCCGGCCACCAGATCGCCATGCCGCCGCCGCTGACCGGCGACGGCCAGGTGCAGTACGCCGACGGCACCAAGGCCACCACGGACCAGATGGCGCGCGACGTCTCCGCCTTCCTCACCTGGGCGGCCGAGCCCGAGCTGGAGGCCCGCCGCACCATGGGCGTTCGGATCATCCTCTTCCTGGTGATCCTGGGCGGCCTCACCTATGCGGTGAAGCGCAAGATCTGGGCCCGGGCCGGCGGCGACCCGGTGACCTGACCTCACCGTGCGTCCGGCGGCTTGCCGCCGGCGGCATCCTGCTTCAAGGACAGGCCCGGCGATCCCGCCCGGCCTGCCCAGGATGCCCCGGAAGGGAAGATTCCGAGGGGCCGTCTTCCAGGGCGGCCCTTTTTCCGTTCAGGCCCGGCCCCAGAATGCGCCGACGCCGTGAGCGACACCCTCCAGAGGGAAACCCGATGAGCCAGACCCCCAGCAGCGAAACCATTGAACCCGTCATCGGCCTGATCGGCGGCTCCGGCCTCTACGACATCGACGGTCTGGAGGAGCGCGAGTGGCGCCGGGTGGAGAGCCCCTGGGGCGAACCCTCGGACGAGTTGCTCTTCGGCCGCCTCGCCGGCGTGCGCTGCGTTTTCCTGCCGCGGCACGGGCGCGGCCACCGCAAGCCTCCCTCGGCACTGAACTACCGCGCCAATATCGATGCGCTGAAGCGCGCGGGGGTGACGGAGATCCTCTCGCTCTCCGCCGTCGGCTCGCTGAACGGCGACCTGCCGCCCGGCACCTTCGTCATCGTGGACCAGTTCATCGACCGCACCTTCGCCCGGCAGAAATCCTTCTTCGAGACCGGCTGCGTCGCGCATGTCTCGGTGGCGCACCCGGTCTGCCCCCGGCTCGGTGACGCGGCGGAGGAAGCGGCGCGGCAGATCGGCCTCAAGTACAAGCGCGGCGGCACCTACCTGGTGATGGAGGGGCCGCAGTTCTCCACCAAGGCGGAGAGCGAACTGTACCGCGCCTGGGGCTGCGACGTGATCGGCATGACCAACATGCCCGAGGCCAAGCTCGCCCGCGAGGCGGAGCTCTGCTACGCGACCATCGCCATGGTGACGGATTTCGACTGCTGGCATCCCGACCATGACCACGTCACGGTGGATGCGGTGGTGAAGGTCATGCAGGCCAACGCCGACCATGCCAAGGCCCTGGTGAGGACGGTGGTGCCGATGCTGGGCAAGCCGCGCGGCCCGTGCCCCGCAGGCTGTGACCGGGCGCTGGAATACGCCATCGTCACGCCCGCGGCGATGCGCGACCCTGGACTGGTCGCCAGGCTCGATGCGGTGGCCGGGCGGGTGCTGAACGCGACCTGAAGCCGCGGGCTGCCGGGCGCGGCGGCGCGGCACCGCGCCCGGCAGCCGTCAGCAGCAGACCTGCTCCAGCGCGGTGATCAGGTCGCGCGGGTCATAGGGCTTGGCAAGCACCGGCACATCCCGGTGCCGCTCCGGCAGGCCGGCAGCGCCATAGCCGGTGGCGACGACAAAGGGGATGGAATGCTCCACCAGGATGTCGGCCACCGGGGTGGAAGCCTGCCCCGCAAGGTTGATGTCCAGCACCGCCGCCTCCGGGTGTTCCTCCTCGAACAGCGCCAGGGCCTCCTCCACCGTGGCGGCGGGGCCGAGCACGCAGGCTCCGGCTTCCAGCAGGGCATCCTCGACCAGCATGGCAATCAGCGCTTCATCTTCCACCACGAGGATGCGTCGCCCCTTTAGTCCGCTCATGCGGTTTCCTCTTCAACTTGCGGGCCAGTGACGGGGCGGAAACGGATCACCGCCCCGAAGCCATCCGCGGCATAGTCCAGTTCGACCGAGGAGCCCGGGCCGAGTTCGGCCGGCAACCCGCGCTCCAGCATGCGGCTGCCGAAGCCATTGCGCGAGGGTGCCTGCACCGGTGGCCCGTTCTGCTCCTGCCAAGTCAACCGCACCATACCACCGGACTCGCCCTGCCAGCGAACCACGATACGTCCTTCCGCGCGCGTCAACGCACCATGTTTGACCGCGTTGGTTGCGAGCTCGTGCAGGGCCAGGGCGAAACCGAGAGTCTGCTTCGGCGCCAGCCACACTGGTGGGCCGCTGATCACCAGGCGGGATTCGCCACCCGGCCCGGAGGTGGACTGCCA
Source organism: Roseomonas sp. E05 (assembly GCF_030063475.1). Taxonomy (GTDB): domain Bacteria; phylum Pseudomonadota; class Alphaproteobacteria; order Acetobacterales; family Acetobacteraceae; genus Pseudoroseomonas. The sequence goes on along the minus strand of NZ_JASIRT010000011.1, from coordinate 87,966 downwards.
CGGCGTGAGCACGGCGCGGGCGGTCTCGGCCAGGGTCGTGCCGCGCCAGGTGCGGGCGGTCAGCAGGTCGTGCCCGCGCGCCAGGGTGAGCAGGCGGGACTGGAAATCCTGCAGGAAGCGCTGCGTGGCCTCCGACTTGTCACCCATGGCGCGCGCCGTCTGGAGCGCCAGGGAGTGCACCGTCGCCAGGGTGTTCTTCACCCGGTGGTTCAGCTCGCCGAGCAGCAGCGCCTGCCGTGCCTCGGCGGCCTTGGCCTCGGTCACGTCGCGCGCCAGCCCGCCACGGCGGGAGGGCACGCCCTGCGCGTCCAGGATGGGGAAGCTGACATCGCGGATCCAGCGCTGTGTCCCGTCAGGCCGCTGGATGCGGTACTCGATCTCGAAGGTCTCGGCCCCCTGCCTGCTTTGCTGCATCGCCTCGATGCGCGACCGGTCAGCGGGGTGGATCATCTCCTCCCAGAGATGCGGCTGGCTGCCGAAGCGCTCCTGGGCGACGCCCCAGATCCGCTCGAAGGCGGGGCTGACGAACTCCACCCGGCCGGTGGCGGGGTCGGTCATCCACATCACATCGGGGCTGGCCTCGGCGAAACGGCGGAAGCGGCTCTCCGAGGCGGCCAGTGCCGCCGCCGCCTGCACTGCGGCCTCGCGCGAGGCGGTCTGCGCCGCCACCTGGCGCGCCAGCGCCTCACGCGCCTCCACCAGCTCCGAGACGTCGGTGGCGGCGCCGATCCAGCGGCGGATGGTGCCATCGGCGGCGCGGGCGGGCAGGGCGCGCACGGCGCACCAGCGCCAGCCGCCCTCCGCCCGCAGCAGCCGCAACTCGGCCGAGAAGGGGCGTCCGCGCCGCAGCGCCCGCTGCCAGGCGCGGGCGGCGCGGCGCTGGTCCTCGGGATGGACGATGCGCACGGGGGACTCCATGGCGAGGCCTGGCATCAGGCCGGTGAAGTCCTGCAGGCGCGGGTTGACATAGTCGATGCGGCCATCCGGCAGAGAGGACCAGACGACCTGCGGCACCGCCTCGGCCAGGGTGCGGAAGCGCAGCTCGCTCTCGCGCAGCGCCTCCGCCGCGCGGCGCTCGGCATCGATATCGACCAGGGCGGCGACGGAACCGACCACCCGCCCCTCCGCGTCCCGCACCGGCATGCCCGTGGTCCGCAGCCAGACCATGCTGCCGTCGCCCCGGCGATACTGGTACTCGCTGCTGGCCGGCAGGCCGGTCAGCAGCGCGCGGCTGAGGGGGAAGTCGCGCCCCTCCACCCGCCGGCCATCGGGATGGTAGGCCTCCCACTGCGCCGCGTACTCTTCCATGCTGCCGGACAGTTCCAGCGGGTGCCGCAGGATCTCGTCCAGCCGCCGGTTGCCGAGCAGCAGGCGGCCCTCCGGCGCCTCGGCCAGCACCACGCCGACCGGGACGTTGTCGAGCACCGCCTTCAGCCGCGCCTCGCTCTGGCGTAGCGCCGCCTGGGCCGCGTGTTCGTCGCTGACGTCGCGGAAGAACAGCGTCAGCCCTTCCGCCGAGGGATACATGTCGGCCGAGATCCAGCGGCCCAGCGCAGGGTGGAAGGCGGTGACGCTCTTCGGCACTCCTTCCGCCAGGGCCTGCCCGGAGGCGGCGCCGAACGGACCGCCTTCCCAGCCGGGGAAGCTGTCCCGCAGCGGCCGGCCGATGCTGGCCGCGGCATCCACCGCCTGGGCCCGGGCGCGGCCGTTCAGGTAGAGCACCTTCCCGGCGCGATCGAGTACCAGCACGCTGTCGGTGGTGCTCTCCAGCACCGTCTGCAGCCGGGCGGAGAGGGAGAGCCGCTCGGTCTCCAGCGCCTCCCGCTCCGCCACGGCGCTGGTGAGCGCACGGGTGGCGGCGTCGATCTCCCGCAGGCCGCTGGGCGGGATCGCGGGGAGCGGGGCGCCGCGGCCGAAGGCGCTGGCGATCCGGCCGAGCTGGTTGAGCGGGGCCGCCACCTTGCGATCTACCCAGAAGGCGAGGCCGGCGGTGAACACCAGCAGCAGCCCGCCGCCCAGCAGCACCACCGGGCTCAGCATCCGGCGCAGCGCCCCGTCCAGCCTCTCGGTGGGCAGCGCGACCAGCACCACCCAGGGCGCCCCCTCCACCCGGTGCCAGGCGGCATGGACCGGCAGCCCCTGGAAATCGCGGTTCTGGATGGAGCCGGAGACCTGCTGGCTGTCGAGGGCACTGCGGATGGAGCCGTTCGGGGATGCCTCGGACCCGATCAGCTGCGCCACGGTGGGCTGGCGGGCCAGGATGCGGGCGCTGTCGTCCACCACCAGCGCGATCCAGCCCGATGGCAGGTCAAGGTTCCGCAGCGGCTCGTTCCAGATCATCGCCGGGTCGATCGAGGCGGTCAGCAGCAGAGGAGGCTGGCCCGGCCCGCGCGGCACCTCCTCGGTGATGTCGATGCGCAGGCTGCCCCCCGGATCCGCAGGGAAGTGCAGGGTGGAAATGCCGGCCTGCTGCGGCGCATCCGGCAGCACCGGCAGTTCCATGCCGGGCGCCGCGGGGTCGCGGAAGGGGCTGGCGCTGTCCACCAGCACATGGCCTTCGGCGTCGGTCAGGCGGATGTGGTAGGTGCGGCGGATCATCCGCAGGGCGCGGGCCTGCTCGTGAAAGGCCGCGAACTGGCCGGTCTGCAAGGCAGGCGAGGTGCCGAGGGCCGCCAGCTCCCCGTGCAGCCCGAGCACCTCGCGCTCCAGGTTGAAGGCGAGGTCGCGCGCGGCGTCGCTGGCGGTTTCGAGCAGGCGGTTGCGCTCGGTTTCGGCCATACGGCCCGCAAGGTGCCCGGCAAGGCCCCAGACCGGCAGCAAGGCGGCCAGGGCGATGATAAGCAGGTACAGCCGGACCGAGGGAGGCTGTTGGGTCGCCTGTCCGTTCATGCTGGCCGGAGTCGGTGCCGGCGGAATTGCATCACGTCTCCCAGGCGACACGAAGGGCGGGGTGACAAAGGAGAGGCCACACCGCCCATCGAAGGGCTGCGGGGCTTTCTCCAGAGCATAGCCATAGCGTCTTTCCGCGCCGCCGGAAATCGGCAGTGATGCCTTCTGCGCATGGAAGCCGGATGCCCCGCCCGGAAAGCTCCCGGGTGGGGCAGGGGAGGCGCCTCAGTCGGCGTACTGGCCGGCGGCCTGGATCACCGGCCGCCATTTTGCGATGTCGGCCTGCCAGAAGGCGCGGTGGGCCTCCGGGGTCGCCCGGTCCTGCGCCACCGGTGCGGTGCCGAGATCGGCGAAGCGCTGGATGAGCGCCGGGGCGCGCAGCGCCACCTGCAGCGCGCGGGAGAGCCGCAGGCGGATCTCCTCCGGCGTGCCCTTGGGCGCGTAGAGGCCATGCCAGATCGTCACCTCCATGCCGGGCAGGCCGCCCTCGGCGGTGGTCGGGACATCGGGCAGGGAGGGCAGGCGCTGCGGTGTGGTGACGGCGAAGACCTTCACCGCCCCGGCGCGGATCTGCTCGGTGGTGTTGGTGGTCTGGTCGCACATCAGGTCCACCGTGCCGGCGATCAGGTCGGTCATCGCCGGGCCGGTGCCGCGATAGGGCACAGTGGTCATCGGCGCGTCGATCGCCTTTTGCAGCAGGAGGCCGCAGAGATGGCTGGCGGCGCCGATGCCGGCATTGGCGTAGTTGAGCTTCGTCGTCTCCTTGCGGACCAGCGCCGCCAGCTCCTGCAGGTTGGCGGCCGGGATGTCCTTGCGGGCGATGATGGTCATCGGCACCTCGGTGACCAGCCCGATCGTCTCGAAGCCGCCCACCGGATCGTAGGAAAGGCGGCGGTAGAGCGTCGGGGTGGTGCCCATGCCGATATGGTGCATGAGGAGGGTGTAGCCGTCCGGCCTGGCCTGGGCGACGCGCGCCGCCCCCAGCGTGCCACCGGCGCCACCGACATTCTCCACCACCACCGTCTGCCCGAGGTCGCGCGACATGGCCTCCGCCACCAGGCGGGTCACGGTATCGGTCGGGCCGCCGGCGGCGAAGGGGACGACCACGGTGATGGTGCGGCTGGGATAGGCCTGCTGCGCACCGGCCGGCAGGGCCAGCGCGGCGATCCCGAAGGCCGCGCCGATCAGGGCGCGGCGGAGCGTGGAGCGAATCATCGGATCATTTTCTCCCGGCCGGAACGGCCTGCTTCCGGCATGACGATTCCGTCATGTGAAAGTCAATAGGAAGTGACCCACCCTGCAGGACGCGCCTGGGTGGAGGCGCGCCCTGCCCGCCGCCTACTCCTGAAAGGCGATGGTCGCCGCCGCCGCGGCGCGCGGGCGCAGGCGGGCACGCAGGCTGAAGAAGGCCTGGGCGGCGAGCAGCGCCACGATGACGCCGAGGATGGCGGCGCTGATCGGGCGATCGATGAAGACCGAGAAATGGCCGCGCGAGAGCAGCATGGCGCGGCGGAAGTTCTCCTCCACCATCGGCCCCAGCACGTAGCCCAGCAGGATCGGCGCGATGGGAAAGTCGAGCGCCATGAACAGCGCACCGATCAGGCCGAAGGCCAGCACCTCGTAGACGGCGAAGATGTCATTGTTCACCGTATAGGCACCGATGGCGATGAAGAAGACGGCGGCCGGGAAAAGGAAGCGGTAGGGCACCTGCAGCAGCTTCACCCAGACGCCGATCATCGGCACGTTCAGCACCATCAGCAGCACGTTGCCGACCCAGAAGCTGGCGATCAGGCCCCAGAAGATGTCCGGGTGCTCGCTCAGCAGGCGGGGGCCGGGCTGGATGCCCTGGATCAGCAGCGCGCCGAGCAGCAGCGCCATCACCGCGTCCCCGGGGATGCCGAGGCTCATGGTCGGGATGAAGTCCACCTGCGTCTTGGAGTGCGAGGCCGCCTCGGGGGCGGCGACGCCGGCGATCATGCCGGTGCCGAACTTCTCCGGCGTGCGGGAGATCTTCTGCTCCAGCGCGTAGGCGATGAAGGTGGTGATGGTCGGGCCGGTGCCGGGCATGGCGCCGAAGATGGTGCCGACCAGCGTGCCGCGCAGCATCGGCCAGAAGGCCTGCTTCAGCTCGGCCTTGCTCGGGCGCATGTCCTTCAGGCTCACCGGCTTCAGGCTGCCGATATGCTTCATGCGGTTCACGTGCCGCAGGAAGTCGGCGATGCCGAAGACGCCCATGGCGATGGAGACCAGCTCCACCCCGTCGGCCAGCTCCGGCAGGCCGAAGGTGAAGCGCTGCAGGCCGGTCTGCACATCGGTGCCGACGCAGCCCAGGATCAGGCCGATCAGCGTCATGGCGATGCCCTTGAGGGGCGAGCCGCGCGACATGGTCGAGCCGGCGATCAGGCCGAGCAGCATGATCGAGAACAGCTCCGCCGGGCCGAACTTGAAGGCCACCTGCACCAGCAGCGGCGAGGCAAAGATCATGACGACGATGCCGAAGGAGGCGGCGAAGAAGGAGGAGATCATCGTCAGGCCGAGCACCGTGCCGCCCTTGCCCGCCCGTGTCATCGGGTAGCCGTCGAGGCAGGTGACGGCGTGCGGCGGGTGGGAGGGCAGGTTCAGCAGGATGGCGCCGATCGCCCCGCCATATTGCGAGCCGTAGAAGATGCCGGCGAGCATCAGGATGGCCGGCACCGGCTGCAGCGAGAAGGTCAGCGGCAGCAGCATCGAGATGGCGGTCAGCGCGCCCGTGCCGGGCAGCACGCCGATCAGGTTGCCGACCAGGACGCCGGAGAAGCACCAGAAGAGGTTATGCGGCTCCAGGGCCAGGCCGAAGCCGTAGCCGAGGTCGAGAATGGACTGCCACATCTTACAGGACGCCCTTGATGAGGGGCAGGAGCACGCCGAGCCCCCACCAGAAGACGACGACGGCGAAGATCACCATGCCGAGGGCGAGCAGGATGGCGTCGCGCCAGCTGTTCTCGCGGTCGCCCATGGCGGTGACGACGACAGCGGCGAAGGTGGCCGGGATCAGCCCGACGGGCTCGGCCAGCGCCGCGAAGATGATCACGCCGGCGCAGATGCAGAGCCAGCCGCGCCATTCGGCGCGCAACGGAATCGTCTCCTCGGCGCTGGGCAGGGAAGGCCGGGAGGGCGCGGCCTCATCGCGCCGCAGGGCGCAGGCGGCCAGCAGGACGAGCCCCACGATCAGCAGCAGCACGCCGAGCGCGGTGGGCATGAAGCCCGGGCCCATGCGGCTGAGGGTGCCGAGATGATAAGCCTTCCCCTGCAGGGCGGTCGCCGCGCCGAGAGCGCAAAGTATTAATCCGCCGCAATAATCCTTATATCGCTCTTTTAGTGCCAAATGCATGCGCTTTTCCTCCGAATCGCCGGATATTCACGCTATGTTCCAAATAAAAACCGATTCAAGGCTGCTTGGCCTGGCGCGGCCGTGAAGCCGCGGCGGAAGGTCGGATTTTATTCAAAAAAACAATACTTTACGCGATCTTGGCTGACGAAACGGCTGTCTTGTGCAGAAGATGGAAAGGGAGAAAGGCTTCTGCTGAATGAGCGTTTTTCGTGATGAACATGGCAGGTGCGCCATGTTGAAGATGTTATTCTCTTCAGGTTTCTGAGCGATTACTTCAGAGAAGGAATTCTGCGCAAAGAAAAAGCCGCCGGCACCCTGCGGCACCGGCGGCTTTCTGCGGACGGGGCAGTTTGCGCCCGGTCAGCTGTCCATCTTGAGCGCGGCGATGAAGGCCGACTGCGGAATCTCCACCTTGCCGAACTGGCGCATGCGCTTCTTGCCCTCCTTCTGCTTCTCCAGGAGCTTGCGCTTGCGGGAGATGTCGCCGCCGTAGCACTTGGCGGTGACGTCCTTCGACATGGCGGAAATGGTCTCGCGCGCGATGACACGGCCGCCGATCGCCGCCTGGATGGGGATCTTGAAGAGCTGGCGGGGGATCAGCTCCTTCAGCTTCTCGCAGATGGAGCGGCCGCGCCGCTCGGCCTGGGAGCGGTGCGCCATGAAGGAGAGGGCATCCACCGGCTCGTTGTTCACCAGGATGGAGATCTTCACGAGGTCGCCCTCGTCATAGCCGTCCATCTGGTAGTCGAAGGAGGCGTAGCCCCGGCTGACCGACTTCAGGCGGTCGTAGAAGTCGAAGACCACCTCGTTCAGCGGCAGGCGATAGACCGCCATGGCGCGGTTGCCGACATAGGTCAGCTCCACCTGCTGGCCGCGCCGCTCCGAGCAGAGCGTCAGGATCGAGCCGAGGTGCTCGTCCGGCACCATGATGGTGGCCTTGATCCAGGGCTCCTGGATGCTCTCGATCAGCGAGGGGTCCGGCATGTCGGCCGGATTGTGCAGGTCGATCTCCTCGCCCTTGGTGGTCCGCAGCTTGTAGACGACGCTGGGGGCGGTCGCGATCAGGTCGAGATCGAACTCGCGGGAGAGCCGCTCCTGGATGATCTCCAGGTGCAAAAGGCCCAGGAAGCCGCAGCGGAAGCCGAAGCCCAGCGCCGCCGAGCTTTCCGCCTCGAAGTGGAAGGAGGCGTCGTTCAGCCTGAGCTTGCCAAGCGATTCGCGCAGCTTCTCGAAGTCGTCCGCATCCACCGGATAGAGGCCGCACCAGACCACGGGAATGGAGGGCTTGAAGCCCGGCAGCGGCTCGGCGGCCGGATTGCGGTCGTCGGTGATGGTGTCGCCGACATTGGTGTCGGCCACTGTCTTGATGGCGGCGTTCAGGTAGCCCATCTCGCCTGGGCCGAGGCTGTCCACCGCCACCATCTTGGGCGTGAAGACGCCGACGCTGTCCACCACATGGGTGGAGCCCTGGGCCATGAAGCGGATCTTCTGGCCCTTGCGGATGACGCCGTCCTTCACCCGGATCAGGATGATGACGCCGAGATAGGGGTCGTACCAGCTATCGACCAGCAAGGCCTTGAGCGGGGCATCGGCATTGCCGGTGGGCGCGGGCAGGCGGGTGACGATGGCTTCCAGCACGCCCTCGATGTTCAGCCCGGACTTGGCGCTGATCTCGACGGCATCCGAGGCGTCGAGGCCGATCACGTCCTCGATCTGCTGCTTCACCCGCTCCGGCTCGGCCGCCGGCAGGTCGATCTTGTTGAGCACCGGGACGATCTCGTGCCCGGCGTCGATGGCCTGATAGACATTGGCCAGGGTCTGCGCCTCGACGCCCTGGGAGGCGTCCACCACCAGCAGCGAGCCCTCGCAGGCCGCCAGCGAGCGGGAGACCTCGTAGGCGAAGTCCACATGGCCCGGCGTGTCCATCAGGTTCAGGACGTAGCTGTTGCCGTCCTTCGCCTTGTAGTCCAGGCGGACCGAGGCCGCCTTGATGGTGATGCCGCGCTCCTGCTCCAGCTCCATGCTGTCCAGCATCTGCTCCTTCATGTCGCGCAGGGCGACGGAGCCGGTGGCCTGGATCAGGCGGTCGGCCAGGGTGGATTTCCCGTGGTCGATATGGGCGATGATCGAGAAGTTGCGGATGCGGGAGAGAGGAGTGTCGGTCATGCTGTTCCGGCGCGGCGGGTCAAGGCGGCGAGCGTCCCGCCGAATTCAGCGCCTGAGATAGGCCAGACAGCGCCGGAATCAAAGCCGGATCGGGCCGCGCGCCACGCGGGCGGGAGCCGGAACGCCCGCGCCGCGCGCCGGGGAGGGGACCTCCCCGAGGAGAGGGCGGATTACTCCGCCGCCACCCGCAGGTTGGCCTGGCCGGCCTGCCGGGCCAGGTGCTCGTAGATCGCCACATAGTCCTCGGCCATGCGGCGGCCGGTGAAGCGCTCGTCGAAGCGGGCGCGCACCGCCGCGCGGGGCAGCGCCTTCAGGCGGCCGACGGCGGCGATCGCCTCGGCCATGCTGTCCACCGCGAAGCCGGTCACGCCCTCGTCGATCACCTCGGCCACCGAGCCGTGGCGGAAGGCGATCACCGGGGTGCCGCAGGCCATCGCCTCGATCATCACCAGGCCGAAGGGCTCCGGCCAGTCGATCGGCGTCAGCAGGCCGAGGGCATTGGCCAGGAAGTCCTGCTTCTGCTGCTCGTTGATCTCGCCGATGAACTCGACCAGCGGATGCGCCAGCATCGGCTTGATCTTGCTCTCGAAGTAGTCCACGTCCACGCGGTCCACCTTGGCCGCGATCTTCAGCGGCGTGTTGGTGGCGATGGCGATCTCGATGGCGCGGTCGCAGCGCTTCTCAGGGGCGATACGGCCGAGGAAGGCCAGGTAGCCCGGCCTGGCGCCGGCATCGGGGACCAGCAGCTTCTCCGGCAGGCCGTGATAGACGGTGCCCGCCCAGTGCGCCTGCGGCAGCGGCCGGCGCTGGTCGTTGGAGATCGAGACCACCGGCGCCTGGCTGAAGGTGTCGAACACCGGCTGCAGCTCCGGCAGGTCCAGCCGGCCGTGCAGGGTGGTGACGAAGGGCACGCTCTGCCGCGAGAACAGCGGGAAGGGCAGGTAGTCCAGATGGAAGTGCAGCAGGTCGAACTCATGCCGGCGGCGATAGACCTGCTCCAGCATGAGCGTCAGCGGAGCGTTGGGGTCGCGCACCGAGGGGTCGAGCCGCAGCGCCTTGGCCGACATCGGCGCCAGGGTGGCCGAGGTGATCGAATCCCCGCTCGCGAACAGCGTCACATCATGCCCGAGGGCCACCAGCTCCTCGGTCAGGTAGGAGACGATCCGCTCGGTGCCGCCATACAGCTTCGGCGGGACGGCTTCCGTCAGGGGAGCGATCTGGGCGATACGCATCGGGTCCGGTCTCCGTATTTCACTGCCGACAACCTCGCACCTGATTGAGGTGCGGATTCGGCAAACATCGCCACGATTTCGTCTTGTTGCTGGCGTTCCTTCCGCATGAACGCACAGAGCGCATCCCCCTCACGCGTATGTGCTCACGAAATCTAGGAGGCTGACCGCCCCATGCAGCGTCCCAATCCCAGCGACCTGCTGCGCCTCGCCCGGCGCCCCGTCGGGTTCCTGTTCCGCCACCTGCGCCCCCATGCGGGGAGCCATGTGACGATTCTGCTCGCGGTGCTGGGCGCGGTCGGCTGCTCGGTGGGCGCCAACTACGCGGTCAAGCACCTGATCGACACGCTCTCGGGTGGGCCGGCCAATGCGGACACCACGGCGGTCTGGATGGCCTTCGCCATCCTGGCCGGCGTGATCACCGCCGACAACATGCTCTGGCGCGTCGGCGGCTGGATCGCGGCGGACCGCTTCCCGCGCGCCACCGCCTCCATGCGGGCGGAGCTGTTCCGCCACCTCTCCGGCCATTCGCCGGGCTACTTCGCCAACCGCTCGGCGGGCACGCTGGCGGCGCGCGTCAGCGCCACCGGCACCGCCGCCTTCACCGTGCTGCAGAACTTCACCTGGCACACCGTGCCGCCGGCCGTCGCCGTGGTGCTCGCCATCGCCTTCCTGGCGAGCGTGGACCCGGTCATGGCCGGCTGCCTGGTGGTGGTGGCCGGGCTGCTGGCCGCCGGCGTCGCCTGGCTGGGCCGCAAGGGCGAGCAGAAGCACGACCGCTTCGCCAGCCATGCCGCCGCCGTGGACGGGCAGTTGGTGGACGTGGTGCAGAACTTCTCCCTGGTGCGCGCCTTCGGCGCCTTCGGCCGCGAGGCGAAGCGGCTGGACGACGCGCTGGCCGGCGAGACCGCCGCGCGCCGCGAGAGCCTGCGCTACCTGGAGAAGCTGCGCCTGGTGCATGGCGCCGCGACGGCGGTGCTGACCGCCCTGCTGCTGGCCTGGGTGGTGCACCTGTGGCAGCTCGGCCGCGCCACCACCGGCGACATCGTGCTGGTCTGCACGCTGGGCTTCACCATCCTGCATGCCAGCCGCGACCTCGCCATGGCCCTGGTGGACCTGACGCAATACGTCGCCCGGATGCGCGAGGCGCTGGCCGCCCTGCTGGTGGCGCATGACCTGCCGGATGCCGAGGACGCCCATCCCCTGCATGCCCGCGGCGGCAGCGTGGAGTTCCAGGATATTACCTTCCGCTATCCCAGCGCGCCGGAGGGCTCCTCGCCGGTGCTGCAGGGGCTGAACCTGACCATCCCGCACGGGCAGAAAGTGGGCGTGGTCGGCCGCTCCGGCGCCGGCAAGTCCACCCTGCTCACCCTGCTGCAGCGCCATTCCGCGCCGCAGGAGGGCGCGGTGCTGATCGACGGCGACGACATCGCCGCCACCACCCGCGAGAGCCTGGCGGAGATGATCGCCGTGGTGCCGCAGGACGTCTCCCTGTTCCACCGCTCGGTGATGGAGAACATCCGCTACGCCCGCCCCGACGCCACCGACGAGGAGGTGCTGGCCGCCGCCGAGGCCGCCCGCTGCCGCGACTTCATCGAGGCGCTGCCGGAGGGCTTCGACACCGTCGTCGGCGACCGTGGCGCCAAGCTCTCGGGCGGCCAGCGCCAGCGCCTCGCCATTGCCCGCGCGCTGCTGAAGGACGCGCCGATCCTGCTGCTGGACGAGGCGACCTCCGCCCTGGACAGCGAGTCGGAGGCCGAGGTGCAGCAGGCGCTGGACCGGCTGATGGTGGGCCGCACGGTCATCGCCATCGCCCACCGCCTGGCCACCCTGACCAACTTCGACCGCATCGTGGTGATGGAGAACGGCCAGGTGGTCCAGGACGGCGCGCCCGACCTGCTGATGCGCCGCCCCGGTCCCTATCAGGAGATGGTGCGCCGGCAGTCGGAGTCGCTGCAGGTCGCCGCCTGAACCTTTACGCTGCGCTGCATGACCTTGGGGGAGCTTCGGCTCCCCTTTTTTCTGCCGGCCCAGACCGCGGGGCCGCCGGTGAAGCGGCGGCAGGCCGGGTGAAAAGGGGAGGAACGGACCTGCCCGGCGGGAAAGCTCTCTCCCGTCCTATCCTTCCGCCGGCCCCGGCCCGGCGCGGCAAGGGATCTCATGAACGTCCAGCCCTGCCGCCGGCGGCAGGCTCGCCTGCAATGCCAGGGCGGCCCGCATGGCCGCGGCCCCGGCCTCCCAGCGCTGCGCCAGGGTGGTGCGGGAGAAGTCGAAGACCTTGTCCGCGCCCGCCTCGTCCCGCCCCGCGCGATAGCTGAGGCAGAGGATGGTGGCGGCAGAGGGCGGCTCCTTGGCCAGCAGCGGGGCGAGGGCGGGATCCTCCCGCAGTTCCGCCGGCAGTCGGTCGGCCAGCTTGACCAGGGCGCGGCGAAGGTCGTGCTCACGCCGCCGCGCCTCCAGAAGATGCCGGCTCTGGCTGCCGAAGACGATGTCGAGCGCGCGGGCCGCCCCGGCGGAAAGCCCCTGCGGCCGCGGCCCATGGCGGGCGAAGAGCTCGATCGCGAAGCAGAGCAGCGGGCCATCCCCGGCGCCGTCCAGGATGAGGTCGATCGGCAGGTTGCCGGTCAGCCCGCCATCCCCCAGCAGGCGACCCTCCACCTCCACGGGTGGGAAGAGCGGCAGCAGCGCGCTGGAGGCCAGCAGGTGGTCGGGGCCGATGCGGTCGCCGCGCGCGGTGTCGAAGGTGATGCGCTCGCCGGAGAGGATATCCGTTGCGGCGATGCTGAGGCGCGCCTCGCCACTGTTCAGGCGGCCGAAATCCACCAGCGCGGTGAGCTGCGCGCGGAGGGGTGCGAGGTCGTAGAGGGCCGCCACGTCGGCGGCGCCCGTGCCTGGCAGCCCCAGGCGCGGCCGGAAGAGGGAGGGGCAGCCGAGGAGATGCGTCTGCAGGGCGCTGAGGAGGCTTTCCACCTGTCGCCAGGGGCCGGGCAGGGGCGAGCCCAGCCAGAAGGTGGTGAGCGGCATCGGCTCGACCTCCGCCGCCGACCAGAACTGCCGCAGCCGCTCGACGCGGCGCTCCGGCGGGTTGCCGAGGATGAGGGCGGCGTTGATGGCGCCGATCGAGGTGCCGGCGATCCAGCCGGGCACCAGCCCGGCCTCATGCAGGGCCGCATAGGCGCCGGCCTCGAAGGTGCCAAGCGCGATGCCGCCGGACAGCGCCAGGGCGCAGCGCCGGCCGCGCGCCTCCTCCGTGGAGACTGTCATGTGGCCTGCCGTGGACATCGCGCCGGACCCTTTCCCTTGCCCCGGTGGCGCGGGGCGCCGCCCGCGGGCCAAACCCGCCGCGGCCGGCGGGGTTTCGCGCAGCGGCCGGGGCTTATGCCTCGGCCTGCCGCGCCAGCCGCCGGGCCAGCAGGTAGCCGAGCCCGCCGCCGGCCGGCGCCGCCGGCAGCACCAGCACCCAGCCGGCATGGACGTTGTTGACCACCAGCCCCAGGCCGATGCCGAGCATCAGCCCGCCGACGAGGCTGCCCATCACGCCCGCCGTCAGCCCGAGCACCAGGATTTCCGAACGCGTCACCATGAGGGAGTGCAGTAGAGGCAGGCGCTCGGGTTTGACAAGCCGCGGGGCGCGGCGCTAAAGGCGCGCCTCCTTCCGGGAAAGCGGACGCACGCCTGTCGTGCGCCCCGCCCTTGGCATGTCCGCCTCGGGACTACCGGGACAACAGCGACAGCGTCGCACAACAAAAGGAGCCCGCCGCATGACGAAGCGCGCGGAAAGCAAGTACAAGATCAATCGCCGCCTCGGCGTGAACCTGTGGGGCCGCGCCAAGTCCCCGGTCGCCAAGCGCGAGTATGGCCCCGGCCAGCACGGCCAGCGCCGCAAGCAGAAGCCGACCGACTTCGGCGTGCAGCTGATGGCCAAGCAGAAGCTGAAGGGCTACTACGGCAATATCGGCGAGAAGCAGTTCCGCAAGTATTACGAGGAGGCCGTGCGCCGCAAGGGCGACACCTCCGAGAACCTGATCGAGCTGCTGGAGCGCCGCCTCGACGCCGTGGTCTATCGCATGAAGCTGGCGATGACCCCCTTCGCCGCGCGCCAGTTCATCAACCATGGCCACATCACGGTGAATGGCCAGCGGGTGAACATCCCCTCCTATCTCGTGCGCGACGATGACGTGATCGAGGTCAAGGAGAAGTCGAAGCAGCTCGTCGCCGTGCTCGATGCCGCGCAGAGCGGCGAGCGCGATGTGCCCGAGTACATCGAGGTGGACCACCGGCAGATGAAGGGCCGCTTCCTCCGCGCCCCGAAGCTCTCCGACGTGCCCTACCCCGTGCAGATGGAACCGAACCTCGTCGTCGAGTTCTACTCGCGCTGAGGATGACGGGGCGGGGCCGCAAGGTCCCGCCCTTTTCCTTGGCGCCCCTCCGCCTCAGGGCATGGCCGAGGGCAGGGTGATCGTCTCGCCGTCCACCACGAAGCGGCCGAAGCCGTGGTGATGCAGGGTGCGAGGCTCCTTCTGCAGCGGATCGATCCAGGCCTTCACCACTTCCAGGATGAAGAGGTCGTAGTGGCTCGCCAGGCGGGTGTCGCGCACCTTGCACTCCAGGTTGGCGAAGCACTCGGCCACCAGTGGCGCCGCCACGCAGGCCGCCGGCACGGTCGTCAGCCCGAAATCCGCGAACTTGTCGCGGTCCCGCCCCGAGCAGTTGCCGATGCCGGCCACCTGTGGCGCCTGTGCCTGGTCGGGAATGGCGATGACGCATTCGCCCGTCTCGCACAGCGCGCGATGGCTGTGGTTGCCGCTGCTGACGATACAGGCAACCAGCGGCGGCTCGAACTCCACCGCCATGTGCCAGGACATCGTCATGACGTTCGGACGGCCGGCCTCTGCGGTCGTCAGCAGCACCACGGGCCCTGGCTCAAGCAATTGATAGACCTGGGGAAGGGGGAATGGCGCCAGGGAGGGCGGGCGGCTTCCGGCCAGCCGCAGCCCTGCGGCCGGGTCTCGCCCCACGCCGCGGCTGAATGGCCCGTTCATGGTCCCGCCCAGCGGGCCCTGCCCGGCCCGAGCTGCCCGGTGAAGGCGCGCGCCATCCGCCGCGTGCCCGTTGCATCCTTTTGTCCCATGCGCCGCCTCCGCCCGTTGACCTCGCGGGTTGCAAGGCTAGGGCAGGGAAGGTGCGGGACGTGCTGACATGGATCAGCCGGAGGCCCCCTCTACCGGAAACCGCCGGCCGCCTCGCGGGTTTCTGAGTTCCTCCCTAAAGAAGCTTGCATGACCCCCGACCAGATCACCATCACCGCCCTCACTCTCCTGGCGCTGGTGGGTTTTGTGCTGCAACCCGTCCGTTACGACGTGGTGGCGCTGCTGCTGCTGCTGGCCCTTGTGATCTGCGGCCAGGTGGCGCCGGAGAAGGCCTTCCTGGGCTTTGCCGAGCCAGCCGTGACCACCGTCGCCGCCGTGCTGGCCATCAGCAAGGGCCTGCAATCCGCCGGCACGGTGGACCTCCTGCTGCGCCGGCTCGGCGGCATGCGGGGACGGCCGCGCCTGCAGGTGGGCGTGCAGACCGCACTCTGCGCCGGCTTCTCGGCCTTCATGAACAATGTGGGCGCGCTGGCCCTGTTCATGCCGGTGGCGCTGCGCAACGCCTACCGGGACAAGTATTCGCCCTCGCGCTCGTTGATGCCGTTGGCCTTCGGCTCGGTCCTGGGCGGGCTGGTCACGCTGATCGGCACGCCGCCCAACCTGATCGTCTCGGCGATCCGGGCGGATCGCACCGAACTCGGCCGGTACGGGCTGTTCGACTTCGCCTGGGTGGGGCTGCCGATCGCCCTCGTGGGGGTGGCCTATGTCGTCCTCGCCAGCCGGCTGCTGCGCGACAAGCAGGGCGCCAAGCCCACTGGCGTCGATGCCGGCGACTATGTGGCCGAGGCGCGGATCGGCGAGAGGAGCCGCGCCATCGGCATTTCGATCCGGGCGCTGGAGGGCATGGGCGATGATGACGTCACCGTCGTGGGCCTGTTCCGCGGCCCCAACCGGACCCTGGCGCCCCCTGGCGAGGCGCGGCTGCGGCCGGACGACGTGCTGCTGCTGGAAGGGCCGCCCGAGGCGCTGCGGAACCTGGTGGAGGCCGCCGCCCTGTCGCTCGCCGCGCCTGAAGGCGTCCCCGCCGGGGAGGAGGAGGAGGACGAGGACGGCATCCGCGCCCTGGTGGCCGAGGACGTGAACGCGGTGGAGGCCATCCTGCGGCCCGGCTCCCCGCTGATCGGCCGCTCGCCCGGCGCGCTGCGCCTGCGCAGCCAGTACGGGATGAACCTGCTGGCGGTCTCCCGCCAGGGCCGCCGCGTCACCGACCGGATGAGCGACATCGTGTTGCGCGGTGGCGATGTGCTGCTGCTGCAGGTGCTGCCCGAACGGCAGGCGGAGGCGTTCCAGGCGCTTTCGCTGCTGCCGCTGGCCGAGCGCGGCGTGACGCTGGGGCGGCCGCAGCGCGCCTGGCTGGCGGGCGGGCTGTTCCTGGCCGGCATCCTGGCCGTGCTGTTCGACCTTGCGCCGGCGCATATCGCCTTCGCGGCCGTGCTGGCGGCGATGATCGCCTGCCGCATCCTGCGCCCGGATGAGGCCTATTCCGCGATCGACTGGCCGGTGATCGTGCTGCTCGGCGCCCTCTTCCCGCTGGGCGAGGCGATGGAGTCCTCCGGTACCATGGCCCTGCTGGTGCAGGTCCTCTCCGGCCCGGCCGCCGCCCTGCCGGGCTGGGCGCTGGCCGGCGCGGTCATGCTGGCCTGCATGCTGCTCTCCGAAATCATGGCGAACAACGCCACCGTGCTGCTGATGGCGCCGATCGCCATGGGGCTGGCGCAGGGCTCCGGCGTCTCCACCGACGGAATGCTGATGGCGGTGGCGTTGGGCACCTCCTGCACCTTCCTCAGCCCCATCGGGCATCAGTCCAACACGCTGGTGATGGAGCCGGGCGGCTACCGCTTCCAGGACTATCCGCGGCTCGGCGCCCCGCTGGCGGTGATCTGCCTCGTGCTCGGCGTGCCGCTGATCCTGTATTTCTGGGGGTGAGCGGGCGAAGGCGCGGTCAACCAGGGCCAGGGGCGCTGCCCCTGGGATCCTGCCGGGGTGGCAGTGTCACCCCGCTCTCCACCCTTTCCTGAAGGAACCGGCCCTTCCGGGCGATCAGAGTACCCGCGTGGCCACCCAGGCGATCACCGCCCAAAGGGGAAGGCTGAGCGCACCACCCCACAGGAGGCCCTTTGCGGGCGAGGGGCGGCGGTCCGCGGGCGGGGCGGAAGGCAGGGTGTAGGTACCGGCAACAGCATCGCTCATGGGGGAAGATCCTCAGCCAAGGCGCGGAAGCATGCGGCAGAGATGTTAACAATTCGCTTCCGGCCGCTCCCCCGGAGCCGCGGAGCGTATGGTACCGCCACCCCGCGGCGCTGCTTGCGGGCCGCGGGTGAGCCAAGCGAGGCGCCCGGCCCGCCAAGCAGGGTCCGGTGGCCGGCGAAGGAGCCGGAACAGGGCGCCGCGGGCCTGCCCCCATGCGACGCCCCCATGCGATGCCTGCGTGCGGCGTCAGATGAACGTCAACAGCCGGCGCGGCGTGCCGACCATGATCGCGTCGATCTCCGCCTCGGTGAAGCCGCGCCGGCGCATCAGCGGCAGAACCTGCTTGTAGATATGGGCATAGCCGTGGCCACCGTTCTCGGTCAGCTGCACCGTGTGGCAGATGTCATGGCTGATGACGATCTGGTCGCCATGGCCGCGATCGATGACCTTGCGGATGTCGCGCAGGCGCTGGGCGTCGTTCGGCATGTCGATGTCCGGATTGGGCTGGTAATAGCTGCTCTCCTGGCCGAACAGGTCCCATTCCAGGATGACGCCGGCATCGGCGAGACGGAACAGCCGTTCGTCGTCGAAGATGGTGCGGTCGATGTGGTCGATGATGGTGCGCGAGAGATCCGCGCCATGCGCCCGCAGGAACTCGACCAGCATCCAGGGATGGTCCTCGTGCCGCGCGGGGTGGATGGTCAGCGCGGCGCCGGTCTCCTGCTGCGCCAGGCAGGCGGCGGCCAGCATCTTCTTCTCGAGGTCGGTCCAGGGCCATTGGCAGCCGATCTCGCCCAGCAGGCCGGCCCGCACCTCCGTGCCCCAGGCGCCGAGCTGGATCTGGTCCACCATTTCCTGCGCCAGCGTATCCACGCTGCGGCCCTCATTGGCCGGGTCCTGGTAGTCGTGCACATAGTGGCCGCAGCCCATGACGATCTGCGTGCCGCTCTCGCGCGAGGCCTGCGCCAGCCCCTCCGGGTTGGGCATCAGCCCGCCGATGGTCAGCTCGACGATGGTGCGGCCGCCATGCTGCACCACCTCGGCCGCCGCGCGCGTCGCCACGCCCACGTCGAGCTGGGTCGAGTTGCGGTAGTCCTTCACCATGCGGGTCTGCAGGTCCCACCATTGGCCGAGGTCCAGCGCCTCCGCCACCGGCTTGTCGCGCTCGGGGGGCGGCGTGATGTTCCAGATGAGGTGCTCATGCATCAGGGTGGAGCCCAGTTCGGCCGGGTCGATCAGCCCCAGCACCGTCTGCGCCTTGCCCCGCATCGCGTCACGCGTCAGCCTTGCCATGTCCGTCTGTCTCTCCAGGGTTCGTTGCGTTCCGAAGCCGCTCAACCGCGCCGCACATTCCAGGCATAGGGCGCCGAGCCCTGCAGGAAGCCGCTGAGATCGGTGCGGTAGGCGGTGCGCATGAAGAACTGGCCGAGCGGCACGATCGGCGCCTGCTCGTAGGATTCCTGCTGGATCTTCGCGGCGATGGCGGCGCGCGCGGCCACGTCCGGCGCGTTCAGCCACTCCTCCGCCATGTGCTCGACCGCGGCGTTCTCGTACCAGCCGAACCAGCCCTTCTCGCCGCCGCCGCGCAGCGTCGGGTTGATCGCGGGCGTGTAGACCGAGAGCGAGGGCCACCAGGTGTGGAAGATGCTCCAGCCGCCCTGGTCGGCCGGCGCGCGGCTGGCGCGGCGCTGCACGACGGAGCCCCAGTCGGTCTCCACCAGTTCCACATTCATGCCCAGCTTCTGCAGCAGGTCCGCCGTCACCAGGCCGAAGGGCCCGATGGTGGGCATGTCCGTCGGGTTGATGATGACGACCCGCTCGCCCTTGTAGCCGGCATCGCGCAGCATGGCCTTGGCGCGGTCAAGGTCGCCCGGTCCCTTCAGCGCCGGATCGGTCGTCTCGACGCCATAGGGCGTGCCGCAGGGCCACATGGAATGGCAGGTGCGGAACAGCTCCGTATCGTTGCCGGTGACGGCGCGCATGTAATCCTCCTGCTTGGCGGCATGGAGGACGGCACGGCGGATCGCCGGATTGTCGAAAGGCGGATGCAGGCAGTTGAAGCGCAGCATGCCGATGTAGCCCGCGGGATCGTTGACCGCGACCTTCACCTTGCGGTTGCTCTGCAGCAGCGGTGCCAGATCGGGGTGCATCTGATCCCACCAGTCGATCTCGCCGGCCTGGAGCGCTGCGGCGGCGGTCGCGGCATCGGGCATCACATGCCACTCGATCCGGTCGAAATGCGCGACCTTGCCGCCGGCGGTGCGCTGCGGCGGCTCCTGCCGCGGCACATAGCCCTCGAAGCGCGCATAGACGGCGCGGCTGCCGGAGACATACTCCCCGGGCAGGAAGCGGAAGGGGCCGGAGCCCACCATCTCCGTCACCTGCTTGAAGGGGTCGGTGCGCGCCAGCCGCTCCGGCATCATGAAGGGAATGCTGGAGGAACTCTTGGCCAGCGCCTCCAGCATCAGCGAGAAGGGCCTGTGCAGGCGGATGCGGATCGTGCGGTCGTCCGCCGCCCCCCATTCCGCCACGCGCGGCGCCATGGACTGGCCGAAGGTGTCCCGCTTGCTCCAGCGCTCAAGGCTGGCGGCGCAGTCCCGCGCCAGAACCTTCTCGCCATCATGCCAGCGCAGGCCGTCGCGCAGCCGCACCTCCCAGGTCAGCCCGTCCTGCGAGACACGGTGGCCCTCGGCCATCTGCGGCTGCACCTGCAGGTCGTCGTCCAGCCCGTAGAGCGTGTCGAAGATGTTGTAGGCATGGTTGGTGGTGACCGCGGCGGTGGTCCAGATCGGGTCCAGCGAGGTCAGGTTCGCCTGCGGCACGAAGCGCAGCACGCGCGGGTCGGCGTTCGCGGCGCGCAAGGGCCGCGCCATGCCGGCGGCAGCCAGCCCGGCGGCGGTCGCGATGAAGCGGCGACGATGCATCGGCAGTCTCCCTCAGGTTCACATGAGCGCGGCGCGCCCGGCAGTCTGCTGCCGGGTGACCAGCGGTCCCCGTTCCGCCGGTTGGCCCGGCGGAGTGCTTTCGTTGTGGTCCAGGTTTTCCGCAGGCCGACCTTTGGCCGGCCCGGCTCAGCCGGCGGGGCCGCCGGCGCGCAGCAGCTCGGCGCGGGATTCGGCGAACTCGCCGACCGCCGCGACAAAGCGGGCCATCTCGGCCTCGCCCACGGGCAGGCTGAGCGCGACCATGCCGCGCCGCGCCAGATAGATGCCGGCGGCCAGCATGTCGAAGAAGAACAGCTCGCGCAGCGCCTCCTCGGCGGGGCTGGCGGCATGGGGGCGGTCCGGCAGCGGCTGACGGAACTGCACCGTCATCATGGAGCCGAGGCCGGTGAAGCCGAGCGGCACGCCGGCCTTCCGGCCCACCTCGTTCAGCCGCGCGCGCAGCGCCTCGCCGCGCTGGAACAGCGCCTCGGCCACCTCGGCGGTGAAGATCTCGCCCATGGCCACGCCACCGGCCGCCATGCTCAGCACGTTGTTGTTGAAGGTGCCGGCATGCGGCATCGTCGTGTCGAACTGCGCCATGATGTCGGCGCGGCCGCCGAAGGCGCCGAAGCTCATGCCGCCGGCAATGTATTTGCCGAGCGTCGTCATGTCCGGCGTGATGCCGAGGCGCGCCTGCATGCCGCCGCCCGCCATGCGGGAGGTCATCACCTCGTCGAAGATCAGCACGGCGCCTGTCTCGTCGGCCAGGGCGCGCAGCGTGGCCAGGAACTCCGGCCGCGCCGGGAGGCAGCCGCCGCTGCCCAGCATCGGCTCGACGATGATCGCCGCGAGGTCAGCGGCATGGGCGCGGGCCAGGCGTGCGGCCTCGTCGCTGTCGTTGTAGGTGCAGGGGATGAAGGGCAGCGGCAGGGTGGCCGGGCTCGCGCCCGCCGCCGGAAAGGTCAGCACCCCGCCGTGATAGCCGCCCCGCATCACCATCGTGCTGCCGCGCCCGGTGAAGCCGCGCGCGGCGGTCAGCGCCATCAGGTTGGCCTCGGTGCCGCTGTTGGTGAAGCGGACCCGCTCCAGCGACGGAAAACGGCCGCAGAGCAGCCGGGCCAGCCTTTCCTCGCCCTGGCCGACCGCGGCGAGGTTGATGCCCCCCTCCAGCGCCGCATGCAGCACGCGGTGGATGCGCGGCTCGGAATGGCCGAACAGCCCCGCCGTGTACTCGCCGCAGAGGTCGAGATAGGTGTGGCCGTCCAAATCCCAGAGGCGGCAATCCTCGCCGCGCACCATCGTCGCGGGGAAGGGGGCGTAGATCAGCACCGAGCGGGTATTGCCTCCGGGCAGCACCTCCCGGGCCTGCGCATGCTGGGCGGCGCTGCGCGGGCGGGCGGCGGCGTAGGCCGCACGGGCCTCCGCCAGCGCGGCGCCCAGATCGCTGTTGCGGCGCAAGGCGGTGGTCGTGCTCATACCCTGTCTCCCCAGCAGAAGGCGGCGCTGGCCCTGGCAACTTCCGGCCGCCAGGCGGGCACCTTTGCCATCTCGGAATCAATGCTATTGTGATCACGAAAT
Organism: Roseomonas sp. E05; assembly: GCF_030063475.1. Taxonomy (GTDB): domain Bacteria; phylum Pseudomonadota; class Alphaproteobacteria; order Acetobacterales; family Acetobacteraceae; genus Pseudoroseomonas. Next base: position 66,470 of record NZ_JASIRT010000011.1, on the reverse strand, counting down.
GCGAGCAACCGGAATCTCAGTGAATTCGCCCGATCCCTCCCCCGAGCCCCCGCCGCTGGAGGAACAGGCCTATCGCCGCCTGCGCCAAGCCCTGGTGGAGGGTACCTTCGCGCCGGGCGACAAGCTCTCCCTGCGGCGCGTCGCCACGGCGCTGGGCACCAGCCCCATGCCCGTGCGCGCCGCGCTGCGCCGGCTGGCGGCCGAGCAGGCACTGGACATCACCGCCTCCGGGACCGCCATCGTGCCCCGCCTGACCCGGGCGGCCTTCCTGGAGTTGGGCGAGGTGCGCGCGGCTCTGGAGCCGCTGGCGCTGCGGCTGGCCGTGCCGCAGCTGGACGCAGCGACCCTGGAGGCGCTGGAGCAGCTGCTGGCCGGACATGCCGGCACGCGTACCGGCGGCAAGCCGGAGGAGTTCCTGCGCGTCGACCGTGAGTTCCTCTTCACGCTCTATCGCCGGGCCGAGGCGCCGCTGCTCCTGGGCATGATCGAAAGCCTGTGGCTGCGGCGCGGGCCGTTGTTCTGGGAGGCGCGCTGGATGCTGATGAGCCGCCCGGCCGAGCAGGCGCATCGCCACGCCCAGATCCTGGAGGCGCTGCGTGCCGGGGAGGGCGCCCGCGCGGCGGAGGAACTGGAGACCGAGATCCGCGACGCCACGGCCTTCCTGCTGAAGGAGATCCGCTTCGCCGGGGATGCCGGCGCCGGCCCCGAAGGGCTGCCCCTGCTGCGGCCGAACCGCTGAGGCCGGGCGGCGGGCGGGCCGCGCACGATTTCGATTACGTCTCCGGGCTCATGCGACGGATGCCGCCCCCTTGCGCCGTGGATGCAGCAGAATGCCCTTCTCCCCGGACTTGTCCGCTGGATGACGCCCTTGATCTTGCGCGCGCCTCCTGATCCGCTGGACGCCATGAAGGGAGACGGCATGGGCGGACCGGCGCGACCAGGCGGCCAGACCTGGAGGAGGATCACCGCGCCATGGATCGCCTGACCGCCTTGCGGCTGTTCCTTTGCGCCGTCGAGCGGCGGGGGATTTCCGGCGCCGGCCGTGCGCTCGGCCTCTCCAGCACGGCGGCCTCCAAGGGGCTGCAGGACCTGGAAGCAGAGCTCGGCGTCCGGCTGCTGAACCGCACGACCCGCCATCTCGCGCCGACCGAGGCCGGCGAGGCGCTGTACCGGCGCCTCGCACCGCTGCTCGGTGAGCTTGATGGCGCGCTGCGCGAGACGCGCGAACTGCAGGACCGGCCCCGCGGCATGCTGCGCGTGCTGGCGCGCCGCTCCTTCGCCCTGCTGCATGTCGTCCCGTCGCTGCGCGGGTTCCGGGAGGCCTTCCCGGAGGTGAGCCTCGACCTGGCCCTGACGGAGCTTCCGGACATTGCGCCGGCCAACGGCGTGGATCTGGTGATCCGGCACGGCCTGCCCGCGGAGAAGTCGCTGGTCGGACACCCGCTGGCCAGCGCGCGGCGGATCCTCTGCGCAAGCCCTGCCTATCTGGCGCGGCGGCCGCCGCCTAGGCGCCCGCAGGATGTCCTGGCGCATGACTGCCTTGGCTACCGGCGCGAGGCGGAGCCGGTGGTCTGGATCTTCGACGCTCCGCAGGGCCGGCAGGTGCTGGAGGTTGTGGGTCCGCTCCGCTCCAACAGCGGCGAGGCGCTGCGTCAGGCGGCGCTGGACGGGCTCGGCCTGGTACTGCTGCCGGAGTGGATGGTGGGCGCCGATCTGGCCGCTGGGCGGCTCGTCGCCTGCCTGCCGGAGATAGCGGCGCATCCCGCGGGCTTCGACGCGCCGATCTATGCCATTCATGCGCGCGCCGAGCCCGTTCCGGCCAAGGTCACCGCCTTCGTGGCCCATCTGCGGGCGCGGCTCGGGCCTGGATAAGCCCGGATTGGGGGAAAGTGTTTTCCTGGAATGCAGGCTTATCCCGCTCCGCGGGCAGGCGGCATTCTGGCCCCCAACAAAAACGGAGGAGCCGTCATGCTGCACATTGAGCCGCTGCATCCGCTGTTTGCCGCCCGCCTATCGGGCCTCGACCTCCGCCAGCCTCCCGACGACGCCGTGATGCAGGCGGTGCGCGAGGCCTTCGAGCGGTTCTCCGTGCTGGTCTTCCCGGAACAGGCCATCGACGACGACGCCCAACTCGCCTTCAGCGCCCGGCTCGGCCCGCTGGAGCAGACCCGCGCGGGTGCCAACGGTGCGGGTGGCCATCTGCTAGTGCTGACCAATGTCGGCCCCGACGGGCAGATCGCGCCGCCCACCGACCGGCAGGTGCTGAACAACCGCGCCAACCGCCTCTGGCACGCGGACAGCAGCTTCAAGCCGGTGCCGGCGCGCGCCTCCATGCTGTCCGCGCGGGAGATCCCCGGCCAGGGCGGCGACACGGAGTTCGCCAGCATGCGCGCCGCCTGGGAGGCCATGCCCGGGCCGCTGCGCGCGGGCCTGCGCGGCCGGACCGCCGTGCATGACTTCGGCTGGTCGCGCAGCCGCATCATGCCCGAGCTGGTCACCGCGGCGGAGCGCCAGGACTGGCCGCCGGTGCGCCACCCCGTGGTGCTCGACGGGCCGCAGGGGGAGGCGCTCTATCTCGGCGCCCATGCGCGCGGCATCGAGGGCATGGACGAGACGGAAGGCCGCGCGCTGATCGAGGAGGCGATGGCCTTCGCGACGCAGCCGCGCTTCGTCTATGCCCATCGCTGGTCGCGGCACGACCTCGTGCTGTGGGACAACCGCGCGGTTCTGCATCGCGCCACGCCCTTCGCCAGCAGCGCCGAGCGGCGGCACATGGTGCGCACGACGATCGCCGGCGAGGCGCCGCGGAGCGCCGCCGCCGCATGATGGCCGAGCAGCTCGACGGCGAGTGGGACTATCTCGTCGTCGGTGCCGGCTCCGCCGGCTGCGTCCTGGCGAACCGCCTGACCGAGGATGGACGCAGCCGCGTGCTGCTGCTGGAGGCCGGCGGGCCGGACCGCCACCCCTACCTGCACGTTCCCGCCGGCTTCCTGAAGACCTTCCGGGACCCCCGCTTCAACTGGTGCTTCGAGACGGAGCCGGGCCCGGAGGTGGATGGGCGCCGGATCTTCTTCCCGCGCGGGAAGGTGCTCGGCGGCTCCAGTGCGATCAACGGTCATCTCTGGGTGCGCGGCCAGGCGCGCGACTTCGACACCTGGGCACAGCGGGGCTGCCGGGGCTGGTCCTATGCGGACGTCCTGCCCTTCTTCCGCCAGGCCGAGAACCGCAGCGCCGGCGCCGATGCCTGGCGCGGGACGGGCGGGCCGCAGCATGTCTCCGACATCCATGCGCGGCACCCGCTCTGCGAAGCCTTCCTGGCCGGCGCGGCGGAGCTGGGCCTGCCCCGCAATCCCGACTACAACGGCGCGCGGCAGGAAGGCGCCTTCTACTATCAGCGCAGCATCCGCAACGGGCGGCGCGTCAGCGCCGCCACGGCCTTCCTGCGGCCCGCGCTGCGCCGCCCGAACCTGCGGGTCGAGACGCATGCCCAGGCGGTGCGGATCGAGCTTGAGGGGCGCCGCGCGACGGCCGTGGTGTTCCGCCAGGGCGGCCGGCTGCTGCGGGCGACGGCGCGCCGTGAGGTGGTGCTCGCCGCGGGCGCGATCGGCTCGCCCCACCTGCTGCAGCTCTCCGGCATCGGGCCGGCGGACCCGTTGCGTGCGGCCGGCGTGCCGCCTGCGCACGAGCTGCCAGGGGTCGGGGAGGGGCTCCAGGACCACTATGCGCTGCGCGTGGCGCGGCGCGTCACCGGCGCCGGAACGCTGAACGAGCGTGCGCGTGGCCTTCGCCTCGGCGCCGAGATTGTCGCCTGGCTCGCCAGCCGCCGGGGACTGCTCGCCTTCAGCCCGGCCCATGCGGGTGTCTTCCTCCGCTCCATGCCGCATCTGGAGGAGCCGGATCTGCAGTTCGTCTTCACACCGGCGAGCTATCAGGAGGGGGGCGTCACCGGGGTGCTGGAGCGCGAGCCGGGCATGACGCTCGGGGTCTGGCAGTTGCGGCCGGAGAGCCGTGGCCATGTGCGGCTGCGCGGCCCTGACCCGGCTGTGGCGCCGATGATTCAGCCGAACTACCTCGCCGCGCCGGAGGACCGCGCCGCCGCGGTGGCCGGCCTGCGCTGGGCGCGCCGGCTGCTCGGGACGAAAGCCCTGGCGCGCTTCCGCGGGCCCGAAACCGTGCCGGGCGGGTGCTGCGAGGAGGATGAGGCGCTGCTTGCCCATGCCCGGGCGCGCGGATCGACCGTGTACCACGCCGCCGGCACCTGCCGGATGGGAGTGGATCCGCAGTCGGTGGTCGCGCCCGACCTCCGCGTGCACGGGCTCGGCGCGCTGCGCATTGCCGATGCCTCGGTGATGCCGAGCCTGGTATCCGCCAACACCAATGCCGCGACGATCATGATCGCGGAGAAGGCCGCTTCCATGATCCGGCCGGCATGATCACCTGGCCAGGGTCCGCGGGGGCATGGTGCGGCGCCGCTGCGTGACCCTATGCTCGTGGCATGAATGCTCGCCAGCTCGAAGTCTTCCGCGCCATCATGCGCAGCGGCACCCTCACCGCCGCCGCGCAGTTCCTGAACGTTTCGCAGCCTGCCGTCAGCAAGATCCTGCGTCATCTGGAGAGCCAGCTCGGCTATCGGCTGTTCGAGCGCGCCGGTGGCCGGCTGCACCCGACGGCGGAGGCGCAGCTTCTTTTCGCCGATGCCGACCGTGTCTTCCGCGAGATCGAGACGGTGCGCGACCTCGCCATCCGCATCCGGGAGCGGCGCGTCGGGCTGTTGCGCATCGGGGCCAGCGCGCCGCCCAGCTTCGCCGTGCTGCCGGCGGCGCTGACCGCCTTCCAGGCGCGGCATCCCGGCGTGAAGGTGCTGCTGCGCACCCTCTCGGCCGAGGAGCTGAGCGAGAAGATCCTGGTGGGGGAGGTGGATCTCGGCCTCACCCTCTCGGCCATCCGGGTGCCGATGGTGCAGGCCGAGCTGTTGACGACGGCGGCGGTGGTGGCGCTGATCCCGGCGGCCTCGCCGCTGGCCCGCCGCGCCGCCATCGAGCCCGCCGACCTGGAGGGCGAGCGGCTGATCTCCTATGGCTCGCATGCCGATGTCGGGCCGCTGCTGGATGCCGCCTTCGAGCGCGCCGGGCTGTCGCGGCAGGTGCATGTCGAGGTCGCCACCGCGATCGCCGCGCTGCCGCTGGTGCAGGCGGGGCTCGGCGTCGGGCTGGTGGACGGGATGCTGCCCTGGGCGGAGTTCCCCGGCGTGGTGGCGCGGCCTTTCCTGCCGCGCGTGCTGATGAGCCTCAGCCTCGTCACCTCGGGCACGCGGCCGGCCTCGCGCTTCGTGCGCGACATCGCCGAGGATATCCGCGCCGCCATCGGCGGCGCGGGCGATGCTACTGCTCCGTCGGGTCGTAGCCGGTCACGACGGCCATGAAGTTCGAGGCGCCGCGCATGTCCGGCACCATCACGCGGATGCTGTAGGCGTCGAGCCGCTCCACCTGCGGCAGCAGCGCGAGGGTGTCAGCCGGGGGGCGGTGCTTGAACACCACATCCAGCGCGATCGGTCCTTCGATTGGGGCCGGGCGGAAGTCGGCGAGCCGCCCGAGGGCGCGGCGCGTCATGGCGGCGATCTCCGCCTGCGCCGCGGCCGGCGTCAGGCTGCGCGCGGCGAGATGGCCATAGGCCCATTTCACCACCGCCGCCTCGACATCGCCCACCAGCCCGCGCGTCTCCTCGACGAAGGCGTCGTCGCCGGAGATGCCGATCAGCGGCACGCCGAACTGGCCGAGCAGCGGGTGGTAGAAGCCGGCCTCCGAGACCACCCGGCCGTTGAGCCGCACCTCGCGCAGCACCAGGCCGCGCATGGTGTGCCCCAGCACGCCGGAGCGGTGCGTGCTGCCGGTGTGCCAGCCGATGAAGAGGGCGCCGTCGAAGCGCCCCTCGTCGATGCCGGCCACCATGCCGAGCGGCCGGCGCACGCCACGGATGAGCTGCACCCGCTCCGGCAGGCGGTCGATCATCATGTTCTGCGAGGCGAGATGGCTGTCGCAGGCCACCACCTCCTCGGCGCCCATGGCGAAGGCGGCCTCGGCGGCGGCGGCGACGCTGTCGGTCATCCAGCGTCGCGCCGCCTCGTATTCCAGGCCCGAGGGCAGGGTCTGCTGGCGCGAGACGACGCCGGCGATGCCCTCGATGTCGGCGGAGATGTAGAGGCGCATCGGCTCAGCGCGCCTGATGCGCCAGCACGGCGCGGGTGTAGTCGTAGCCGCTGGCCTCGTAGGTGATGCCCTTGCGCGTCGCCCAGATATTGGTGAGCTGGTAGAGCGGAATGACGGCGACGTCCTCCATCGCCATGGCCATCGCTTCCCGGAACAGCCGCTCGCGCGCGCCGTCGTCGAGGGTGGTGACGGCGCGCTGGACCAGCGCGTCGAGCGCTGGGTTGGAATAGCCCTCGCGGTTGAAGCTGCCGGTCAGCTGCTCGCGGTTGTAGCTGCTGAGCACGCTGATCAGCGGATGGCCGGCATGGCCCGGGCTGGCCCAGCCCCACATCGTGGCGGCGAACTCCATCTTCGCGGCGCGCGGGCTGTAGGCGGAAAGCGGCATGGTCTCGACCTCGGTCTGCACGCCGGCGCGGGTCCACATCTGCGCGATCGCCTGGGCCGAGACCGGGTCGGTCGGCCGGGCGTTCTGCGCCACGTGCAGCGTCATGCGGAAGCCGTCGGGATAGCCGGCCTCGGCCAGCAGCTTCCGCGCCAGCGCCGGGTCGTAGGGCGGCACGGGAATGCCGGGGTTGTAGGAGTAGGTGCCCCGGGGCATGAACTGGCCGTTCGGCTCGGCGGTGCCCTGCATCACCCGCTCGGTGAGGCCGGTGCGGTTGATGGCGACCGAGAGCGCGCGCCGCACCCGCTGGTCGCGCAGCGGATTGCGCGGCAGCGGCTGGCCGTCATTGCCGGTGATGAAGGGCGCCACCTCGGCCGCCTGGTTGGGCGCCAGATAGACCAGCCGCAGCCCCTGGGTGGAGAAGAGGGAGATGCCGGGGTCGTTGCGGAAGCGCGGCAGGTCGTTGGGCGAAGGCAGGTCGATCAGGTCCACGCCGCCGGAGAGCAGCGCCGCCGAGCGCGCGCCGGGATTGGCGATGTAGCGGAACTCCACCGCGTCCCAGTCCGGCTTCGGGCCCCACCAGCCTGGGTTGCGTTCCAGCTTCGCCTCGGTCCCCGGCACGAAGGAGCGCAGGATGAAGGGGCCGGTGCCGATGGCGGCCTTGAGGGCATTGTAGTCCTCGGTGGTGGCGCCCTCGCCGGCATGGCGCGAGACGATACCGACCACGGCAAGGTCGATCGGCAGGTTGGGCGAGGGGCCATCGGTGTGGAAGCGCACCGTCAGCGGGTCCACCACCTCGACGCGCCGGATGGAGCGGGTCTGTCCGGCATAGCTCGCCGTGGCGTTCGGCACCTTCGGCACGCGGGCGATGGTGAAGGCGACGTCGTCGGCGGTGAAGGGCTGGCCATCGGAGAAGCGCACGCCGGGGCGCAGCCTGAACTCCCAGACATCGTCCGCGACCGGCTTCCAGCTCAGCGCCAGGCCGGGGGCGAGGCTGGAATCGGGACGCCGGTCGGTGAGGGTCTCGAAGACATGGTAGGTCAGGGTCTGGGTGGAGGTGCCCTGGTTGAAATGCGGGTCCACCGAGCCCGGCGCCGCGCTGATGCCCATCCGCAGGATCGACTGTCCCAGGGCGGGCGTGGCCAGGAGCAGGGCGGCGAGGGCCAGCGGAATGGCCGGCCGGTGGCGGGGCTTCAGCGGCATGGTCGGGTCTCCTTCAGGAAGCGGGGGCGTCCGGTGGGCGCCGGCGCTGCATCAGGCGCGCGGGGTTGGCGACCGGGGCGAAGCCGAGCGTGGCATAGAGGCTGTGGGCATCCTCGGTCGCCAGCATCCAGTTGCGCAGGCCGGCGAGGTCGGGGTGCTCCAGCAGGGCGGCGGTGAGTGCGCGCCCGAGGCCGCGGCCGCGATGCGCCGGCAGCACGAAGACGTCGCGCAGATAGCCGAAGACGGCGCCGTCGGTGACGGCGCGGGCGAAGCCGGCCAGCCGCCCCCCGGCGTCATAGGCGCCGAGCGGCAGCGAGCCGCGGATGGCGCGCTCCACCAGCCCGCGCCCGATGCCGCGCGCCCAGTAGGAGTCCTCCGCGAGGAAGCGGTGGATCGCGTCGAGATCGAGCAGCGCGCGGTCGGTGGAGAGGCGGTAGGGGCCGTGCCGCCGCTCCAGGATCATGGTCTCGAAGGGCAGCGGCGGCGGGATCATGCGGCCTTGGCGGCGAAGCGGGCGATGTGGAAGGGTTCGATCGGCGTCGTGCTCCGGCCCGCCGCGATCAGCTCGGCCATCACGTCGCCCACGCCCGGGCCGAGCTGGAAGCCGGCGCCGCAGAAGCCGAAGGCGTAGAACAGATCCGGCCAGCGGGCGCTCGGCCCCATCACCGGGATCTCGTCATGCATATAGCCCTCGATGCCGCTCCAGGTGCGGATGATCCGCAGCGCGCCGAGCGCCGGCACCATGCGGCGGAGCTGGATGAACTGCCGCAGCGTGATGGCGGGCTCGACGCGGGCGCGGCACGTGTCGAGGTCGGCCGGCCCGTGGCCGACGCCGCCGAAGACGATGTTGCCGCGCGTCACCTGCCGCAGGTAGATCACCTCGCCGACCACCGTCGCCGTCACGCCGAGGACGGGGGTGAGGGCATAGGGCACCGGTTCCGTCACGCCCATCTGCGGCCCGCGCACGACGATCGGCACGGGTTCGCCGAGCTGCGCGGCGAGCCGCCCGCCCCAGGCGCCGGCCGAGACCTGCAGCACCGGGGCGCGGAAGGCGCGGCCATCGGCGGCATCGAGCCGCCAGCCGGCGGCCTCGCGCTCGATGGCGAGCACCTCGGTGTTCTCCTCGATACGCGCGCCGGCGCGCCGCGCGGCGCGGGCGAAGGCGGGGGCGGCCAGGCGCGGATTGGCGTGCCCGTCCTCGGCCGACCAGGAGCCGGCGCGCACCTCCGCCGAGAGCCAGGGGAAGCGCGCGCGCACCGCGTTGCCGCTCAGCACCTCAAGCTTCAGCCCGTAGGGGCGGGCAGCCTCGCGATAGGCCTCCATCATGCCGGCCGCCTCGTCGGTATAGGCGACGCGCAGATGGCCGCTGGGCAGGAACTCGATATCCTCGCCGAGCAGTTCCGGCAGCTGGCCCCAGAGGGCACGGGAGCGGTTGGCCAGCGGCAGTTGTGGCGGAAAGCGCCCCTGCCGCCGGACATTGCCGAAATTGACGCCGCTCGCCTGCTGCCCGACCAGCCCGCGCTCCAGCAGGATGACGGAGAGGCCCCGGCGGCGCAGGAAGAAGGCGGTGGCGGCGCCCATCAGCCCGCCGCCCAGCACCAGCACGTCGGCGCGGTTGTCGCTCATGCCTCCTCCTCCCGGAGAGCGGCGACGGGCAGCGGCTTCACCGGCGCCTGACCGCGCAGCCGGCCGACCTCCTCCACCGGCACGCCGCGCGCGGCGGCCAGGATCTCGGCGCCCGCCAGCCCGCACATCCGCCCCTGGCAGCGCCCCATGCCGACGCGGCTGAAGGCCTTGGCGCGGTTCACCTCGGGCGCATCGAGGGCGCCTGCGCTGCGGCGCAACTCGCCCGCGGTGATGGCCTCGCAGCGGCAGACCAGCGTCTCGTCCGGCAGGCCGGCGACGAGCTGTGCCGGCCAGGGGAAGGCGATGGCGAGGCCGCGGCGGAAGCGGTCCATCGCCTGGCGTCGGCGGCGCAGCGCGGCGGGATCAGCGCCCGCCGGCGGGGCGAAGCCGAGATCCCGCAGCACCGCAAGCGCCGCCAGCCGGCCCGCGATCTCGGCGCCATCCGCGCCCAGCAGCCGCACGCCGTCACCGGCCATGTAAAGGCCCGGCACCTCGCTGCGGCCATCCGCGTCGATGCGCGGCAGCCATTGCCGGCTCGCCCGGTCGAAGTCGAAGCCGCAGCCGGCGAGGCCGGCGAGCTGCGTCTCGGCGCGCAGGTGCCAGCCGAGGCCGGAGGCGTCACAGTCGAGCACGGCCTCGCGGCCGTCGGCCTGGCGGAAGGCGATGCCGCCGAGCCGCGCGCCGGAGGCGTCTGGGCACAGGCGGAGCGGCGTCACGCCGCGATGCACCGGCACTCCGGCGCGGCGCAGCCGGGCGAGCAGCGCCGCGCCCTTGGCCAGCAGGGCGGGGCGCGCGGCCATCAGCGGCAGGGCACGCCAGCGCGCACCGGCGGGCGCGGTGTCGAGCACCGCCGCCACCTCCGCCCCCGCCTTGGCGTATTGCGCCGCCACCAGATAGAGCAGCGGCCCCGAGCCGAGGAAGGCGACCCGCCGGCCAATGGCGCAGGCCTGCGCCTTCAGCGCGATCTGTGCACCGCCCAGGGTGAAGACGCCGGGCAGCGTCCAGCCGGGCAGCGGGATCAGCCGGTCGGTGGCGCCGGTGGCCAGGATCAGGGCATCGAAGGGCAAGGCATGGCTGCGCTCCCCGCGCAGCACGTGCAGCACGCCATCCCGGAGGTTCCAGGCGAGGCTCTCCGGCCAGTGCTCGATGCGGCCGCGCAGCGCATCGAAGCTGGCATGCAGGGCCGTCGCGCGGCCGGCCTCGGTGCCGTAGAGCGCTGCGGGCGGGCGCCGGAAGCCGGCGGGCTGGCGGCGATAGATCTGCCCGCCATTGTCGGCCGCCTCGTCCACCAGCAGCGGATGCAGCCCGGCGGCGACCAGCAACTCGGCGGCGCGCGTCCCGGCCGGGCCGGCGCCGACGATGGTCACCCGAGGCTGGGCCATGGGGCCTCCTTCGTCATGATCCGCAGGCCCGCGGTGACGGGTGTGCCGCAGGCGCGCAGCCGCGTGCCCGCCTCGGTCCAGACCCAGCAATCCTGGCAGGCGCCCATCAGGCAGAAGCCGGCGCGCGGCCCGTCGCCGAATTCCGACAGGCGCAGCGCGGAAGCGTTGGTGAGGATGGCGGTGAGCAGCGTGTCGCCTTCCAGGGCCGTCGCGGGCTGCCCATCGAGGGTGAATGCCACGGGCCGGCGATGCGCCTCGCCCAGCCGGCGCAGCAGGGGGGGCGGCGCTGGATTCATCGGAAACCTGCCTGCAACCGCCACGCCATCCCTGCCCCCTCCATGCCGGACTTCGATTCACGGCAGCAAGAATCAGGCCGGGGCGCGGCGGTGGTCCAATCGCTTTCGGCACAGCCGCCAGAACCCGGGGTTATGGTGCAACGGGCCATAACCCCGGGTTTGCTCCGCCGGGCCAGAAGTCATTGGCGCCGCCGGCGCTGCGCGTGGCAGTCATCACGACCTCGACCAGGGAGGGTGGCATGGGCTGGCGCGTGGGCGTGGACGTAGGCGGTTCCTTCACCGACTTCGCCGCGCTGGATGAGGCGGATGGGCGGCTCGTCACGCTCAAGGTCTTCTCCCGCCCGGACGCACCGGGCGCCGAGATCGAGCAGGGGCTCGGCCTGCTGGCCACGCACCACGGCGTGGCGCCCGAGGCGGTCACCGACTTCACCCATGGCACCACGGTCGGCATCAATACCGTCATCCAGCGCAACGGCGTGCGGCTGGCGCTGCTGACCACCGAGGGCTTCGAGGACGTGCTGGAAATGGCGCGCCTCAAAGTGCCGCGCTACCACAACCTCTATGCCCGCCGGCCGGACCCGCTGGTGCCGCGCGCGCGCGTCTTCGGCCTCGACGGGCGGATCCGCGCCGATGGGCGGGAACTCGCGCCCGTCACCCGTGAGCGCGTCGCGGCAGCATACGCGGCGGCGCGCGCGGCGGGCGCCGAGGCGGTGGTGATCGGGCTGCTGCACGCCTGGCGCAACGATGCCCATGAGCGGGCGGTCGAGACGATGCTGGCGGAGCTGGACCCCGCCCTGCCGGTGTTCCGCAGCAGCGGCATCTGGCCGATCATCCGCGAATACGAGCGCAGCATCACCGCCTGCATCAGCGGCTATGTGCAGCCGCGCGTGGCGCACTATCTCGACCGCTTCGCGGCGACGCTCTCCGGCCTCGGCGTGCCGGCGGCGCCGCGCATCACCAAGTCGAACGGCGGCGTCATGGGGCTTGCCCAGGCGCGCGCCGAATGCGTGCAGATGATCCTTTCCGGCACCGCCTCGGGGGTGATCGGGGCGGGTTTCATCGCCCGCGCCTGCGGCTTTCCGCGGCTGCTCACGCTGGATATCGGCGGCACCAGCGCCGATCTCGCCGTGCTCGTCGAGGGCGAGGCCGAGTACGGCAGCGGCGAGGTGATCGGCGATTTCCAGATCCATATCCCCTCGGTCTCCGTCACCTCGATCGGGCAGGGGGGTGGCTCGATCGCCTGGGTGGATGATTTCGGCGTGCTGCAGGTGGGGCCGCGCAGCGCCGGCTCCACGCCCGGCCCGGCCTGCTACGGCAAGGGCGGCACCGAGCCGACCATCACCGACGCCGTCGCCGTGCTCGGGCTGATCGGACACAGCGACCTCGGCTACAGCGCGGTGCGGCTGGACGTGGCGGCGGCGCGCGCGGCGGTGGCGCGGCTGGCGGCGCGGCTCGGCACCGGCCTGGAGGAGACGGCGGCCAGCATCCTGGAGCTGTCCGTCTCCGCCATGTATGCCGATGCCAGCGGGCTGATCTCGCGCTTCGGGCTGGATGCGCGGGCCTTCCGCATGCTGGCCTTCGGCGGCGCCGGGCCGATGCTGGCCTGCTTCCTGGCGCGCGAGCTGAACCTGGCGGGCGTGGTGGTGCCGCCGACGCCCGGCGTGCTGAGCGCCCTGGGCGGCCTCGTCGCCGACCTGCGCAACGACGTCATTCGCACCCTCTGGCTCGGGCTGGAGCCGGGCGCGGAGGCGGCGCTGCGCGAGGCGCTCGTTGCCATGCAGCGCGAGGCCCATGCCTGGCTGGTCGAGGAGCAGGGCTTCGGCGGCACGCCTGTGATCAGCCTCTCGGCCGAGATGCGCTATCGCGGCCAGTCCTTCGAGGTGGAGACGCCGCTGGAGCCGGGCTGGATCGAGGCCGGTGACCTTGCCGCGCTGCGCGAGGCCTTCCATGCCCGACACGAGCGCCTGCACGGCCATGCCGACCGCGAGGGCGCGGTGCAGATCGTCTCGCTGCGGCTGGTGGTCACCGGGGAGACGCCGAAGCCCGTGCTGCCGCGGCTGGCCGAGGCGGCGGCGCCCGCCCGCGCGGAGGCGGTGGCCGAGGCCTGGCTCGACGGCGCGCGCCGGCCGGTGCCGCTCTATGCCCGCGAGGGGCTGCGCGCCGGACACACCTTTCCCGGGCCCGCCATCATCGCCCAGCCCGACAGCACAACCTGCGTCCCGGCCGGCTTCGGCGTCGTGGTGGACGGCTTCGGGAACCTCGTCATCACGCCCGAAGGCCGCTGAGGAGGCAGAAGGATGCCGATCGACCGCCGCAGCCTGCAGATCCTGGCCAACCATTGCGGCGCCGCCGCCGATGCCATGGCCTTCACCCTGATGCGCACCGCGCATTCCGCCTTCGTCAAGGAGACCGAGGATTTCTCCTGCACGCTGGTGACGCCGGACGGCCTGGCCTTTGCCTCGCCGCGCCAGTTCGGCGCGCCCTGGTACAGCGGCATCGACTACGGCCCGGTGCTGGAGATGATCGGCTCCTACGAGGAGGGCGACATCTGCATCACCAACGATCCCTACAGCGGCAATGTCGCCACCCACACGCCCGACATCCATATCTGGAAGCCCGTCTTCCACGCCGGCGAGATCGTCTGCTTCGTCGTCGGCCACATCCACAACACCGATGTGGGCGGCGCGGTGCCGGCCTCGCTCTCGCGCTCGCTGACCGAGATCGAGCAGGAGGGGCTGCGCGTGCCGCCGCTCAGGCTCGTGCGCCGCGGCCAGATGAACGAGGACGTGCTGCGCATCATGCGGCTCAATGTCCGCGCGCCGGAGCAGAACTGGGGCGACCTCAAGGCGCAGATCGCCTCGGTCAACATCGGCGAGCGCAAGATCCACGAGATCATCGCCCGCTTCGGCACCGAGGCCTTCCGCGACGGCATCCGCCAGATGCTCGACTATGCCGAGGAGCAGGCGCGTGCCGTCATCCGCGGCATTCCCAACGGCGAGTACTTTTTCGCCGACTTCGCCGACGAGGACGGCGAGGGCGGCGTGCCCTGCCGCATCGCGCTGACGCTCCGCGTGCGGGACGAGACGGTGGAACTCGACTACACCGGCAGCGACCCGCAGGTCGCCTCCTCGCTCAACATGCCGACCGGAGGGCGGGAGCGGCATCCGCTCTGCCTGGTCGGGCTGACCTATGTGCTCTTCACGCTCAACCCCGAGCTGCTGCTGAACGCCGGCACGCTGCGCGCGGCGCGCGCCATCATGCCGGAAGGCACAGTGGTCAACGCCGTGGCGCCGGCCGCCGTGGGCATGCGCTCGCTGACCTGCATGCTGACGCAGATCGTCACCTTCGGTGCCTTCTCGCTGGCGCTGCCGGAGCAGATGCCGGCCACCTCGCCGGGCGGCAACTCGATCATGAATGTGCGCACCACCGGATGGGACGGGCGGCCGGTGATGGCCTCGATCGGCCCGGTGGGCGGCGGCGGCGGCGGCACGCCGGTCTCCGACGGCCCGAACGGCGCGGGCGGCGCGCAGGCCTTCCTGAAGAACACGCCGATCGAGATCAGCGAGGCCGAGGTTCCGATCCTCTTTCGGCGCTACGGGCTCTGGCCCGACAGTGCCGGCCCCGGACGGTATCGCGGCGGGCTCTCGGCGGTGATGGAGTTCCAGGTCTTCTCGCCCGACACCGTGGTGACGGCGCGCAACCGCAACCGTTCGGTCTTCGCCTCCTGGGGGGTGATGGGCGGCCGGGCCGGCACGACCTCGCGCTTCCTGCGCAATCCCGGCACGCCGGCGGAACTCAGCCTCGGCAATACCGACATCCTGCGCTGCGAGCCGGGCGACATCGTGCGCGTGGTGGGCGCCGGGGCCGGCGGCTATGGCGATCCGTTCACGCGTGACCCGGCGCTCGTCCTGGCCGATCTGCGCAGCGGCTTCATCTCCGAGGCGGCCGCGCGGGAGGCTTACGGCGTGGCGTTGCGCGGAGGGAAGGTGGACGGGGCGGCGACCGCCGCGCTGCGTGCCGCGCGTGGAGAGAGATCACCGCCGGCGCATTTCGACCTGGGCCAGGCCCGGCGGGAGTTCGAGGCGGTCTGGTCGCCCGAGCGGTACGCCCTGCTGACGGAGTTCCTGATGGCGCAGCCCGTGCGCTGGCGGCATTTCCTGAAGCGCCGCTTCTTTGCCGCCGTGGCGGCGGGGGAGGGAGCCGGCCTCGGCGTTGCAGAGCAGATGGCGCGGATCGGCGCGCGGCTGCTGGCCGAGCGCGGCGGAGGCGTCTGACCGGGCCGCACCGTTGCAGGCCATCCGCGGGCGGCTGCGGCCGGGGATGGTTCCCGGCCGCGGTGAACCGGCGGCTCGCGCCGGCCTCTATGCGGAACGCACGATGCGGCCAGCAGGCTGGCGCCCCGGAGCCGCCGTCCCGCGCCGGCCCCTGGCCGTTCCGGTGAAGAGCAGCATCAGCAGCCAATGGCGCGCCACGATCTGGTGGAAGCCCAGCGAAAGCGCGCCGGCCAGCCCGGTGATGATCAGGAACTCGACCAGGGACGGCAACTGCACATAGGCGAAGGCATTCGCGAGGAACACGATGAAGAGGATGTGGATCAGGTAGACGGTCATGGAGGCGTTGACCAGGAGGCGCGTCCAGCGGTTCGGCGCGTCGAACCAGCGCAGGGCCACGAAGCACAGCAGCTTGGACCAGTAGATGCCCATGATGGGCACGAGGAAGAAGGTCACCACGCGGTAGAGCGTTTCCTCGCGCAACTGGATGTTCGTCAGGATGACGGCCCCGCCGAGCGCCAGGGCGATGGCCGACCAGTCAACCGAAGCGAAGCGCCCGATGAAGTCCCTGCGCGAGGCGACAAGGCAGCCCATGGCGAAAACCGGCAGCAGCGCGGCCATCTCGCTCAGATAGAGCATGTGCCGGTAGGCGAAGGTGATGCCGAGGACCTTCAGGACGCCAACGCCCAGGGTGCTGGCGAGGCCGGCGGCGATGGCCGTGAGGGCCAGACTGGTCCGGCTGGCGAGAACGCGCTCCGCCAGGGCGGCGGTGTCGCGCCGGATCGGCCTTCCCCGCCAGAGGCCGCACAACAGGGCGAGCACGAGCGTGTAGGCCAGCAGGAAGACCAGGAACCACGCATGCTCGATCCAGTGCTGCCCCGGTGTGGTGAGCAGGGCGAGCCAGGTCGCCATGACGTCCGCATCCTGTGCGGTGTTCAGCGCGCGCGCCAGCATCAGCAGGGGATTGATGAGGAGGATGGTGGCGAACAGCGGAAGGCCCAGCTGAACGGCGCGGCTTCTCCACCACTTCGCCGGGCTCTTCTCGTCGACGAACATCATGGCGAAGAAGCCGGCCAGCAGGAAGAAGGCGGGCATCCGGAAGGTGTTGAGGAACTCGGAGAAGTTCATCAGCAGGGATGACGGCTCGCCGCCCTTGGCGATCCAGGGGAAGGCGGTATAGGCCAGCGCGGTGTGGAAGGGGATGCCCAGCAGCATCAGGCTGGCGCGCACCTGGTCCAGGAAGAACAGCTTCGTCTGGCTGGCGGAGACCTCTGCTGCATCCGGCTTGCGCGCCTTGGCGGCTTCGAGCTCGCAGATGGTCATCCGCTCCCAGCCCTCGGGCGCGAAGCCGAGGCGTTCCTCGACCAGCAGCAGCGCGTTGATGAAGTTGAGCGAATCACCCCCCGCCGATGCGAAGGACTCATCCCGTCCGAGATCGGGCCGGCCGAGCAGATCGGCAAAGGCCGCATGCAGGGAGAGGTTCCGGCCGGCCTGGCCTGCGGGCGCGGCGCTGGCGTCGAACACCCTGCGGATGCCGGCGTAATCCACCTTGCCGGAGGGCAGGCGGGGAACTTCGGCGACATGGGCGACCTGAACGCTCGTGGCGGGCAGGGCATGCTGGCGCAGCACCAGCTCCACCACCGCCTCGGTCGAGGCGGGGGCCACCACCGCGATCTGCAGGCCGTCGTCCGTTCCGGTGGCCGCGCCCTCGAAGCCGGCCTCGCGCAGCCGCGCCTCGATGTCATCCAGGCCGATACGCAGCCCGAAGGGCTTGATGAAGCGGCTCTTCCGGCCGGTGATGGTGAAAAGCCCCTCCGCGTTGCGGACGGCCAGATCCCCTGTCCGCAGCTCGGACAGCTCCGCGCCCCGGCCCAGATCCTCGCGCCTCAGCGCGTAGCCCATCATCACGTTCGGGCCGGAATAAACGAGTTCACCCTCGGCATTGGCGGCATCGATGGGCACCCCGCGCTCATCCAGCAGCGCGATCTTGCCGCCTGGAACCGGCACGCCAATGGCAGCCGGATGCCGCTTCAGCAGCGCAGGAGGCACGTAGGCGATGCGCGGCGCCGCCTCGGTCTGGCCATACATCACGTAGAAGCGGCGGCCTTGCGCCTCGGCGTGATCGGCGAACCGCCGGACCTTGTCCTCCGGCAGCTTGCCGCCGGCCTGCGTGATGTACCGCAGCGAAGCCGGCAGGGGCCTGGACAGGAAGCCGCTCCGCTCCAGCAGCGCGAAGCTGTGCGGCACGCCGGCGAGGCTCGTGGCTTCAAAGGCCTCGAAGCGTCTCCAGAAGGCCGGCTCGGCGACCGAGTCCTGGTTCAGGATGAGCGCGCCGCCTGTCGCCAGATGGGAGTTGATGACGGACATGCCGTAGGAATAGTGGAACGGCAGCGTGGTGATCGCGCGCTCGCCGGGGCGGAAGCCGAGATACTCGGCAATGGCCAGGGCATTCGAGAGCAGGTTGGTGTTGGAGAGCCGCACCAGCTTCGGCTCCCCCGTGGAACCGGAGGTGGCCAGCAGGACGGCCAGGTCCGGATGTAGATCGGCCTCCGCGGGCCCGGCGGATCCTTCCTGCCACGCCTGCCTGTCGGCCCGGTAGACGAAGTCGGGGCGGAACCGCTCCAGCAGCGGGCAGCCCTCGCCTTCACCCTCCTTGAGGAGCAGCACCGCATGGCCGGCCCGGAGGGCGCCGACATAGGCGGCGAGCGAGTGCAGCGCGTTTGCGGCCTCGACCGCAACGAAGCAGCGCTTTGGCGGCAGTGGCGCGCACCCGGCATCCGCATGCGCAGCAAACTCCGCATGGGACCATGACCGGCCACTTTCATCGACGACGGCCAGCGCGGTGCCGAATGCCTCGATCCGGCTGAAGAGGTCCTGGCGTCCATCGCTGCTGCCATGACGGGTCCGGTCTGCCGGTAAGCGCGCCATTCACGGTCCTCCAGAAGAGAGCCTCCGCCATCCGGGCGGGTGGCTCAGCGATCAGAAGCCGGCGGCCGCATGCGCGCCAGCTGCGCGGGGCCGGAGCAGCAAATATTTGTTGCATTCACGCAAGAAATGCTCCGCTGGGTGTGAATAATCTTTCCTCATCATGAGAACGGATAAAAAAATACGAGATCTCCCGGCGGCAAAGCGAAGATGTCGCGGCAGCAGAACAAACAAATTCACTTTGTGTTGTTGTAAATTGTGAATATTATAACTTTTTAGATTATATACGAATTCGAAACAAAGAAGATTTTCCTGGAGGGCTTGTGGCTCTTGCCGCAGCGGTGGCAAGGGCGCGCTCTTGGTTCAGTTTCGCCGGCAGGTTCCGGATTTTGTGGCGATGCCAGCCACAGTGTGGACCGGCCGCCGAGGACCAGCCCTGGATCATGGACGGAGCCAGAGAGGGTCCTGGTTCCGCTGATGGGTGGCGGATAGTTGGGAAGTGGCAGGAGAATTCCTGGGCTCACCCAGGAGATAGCCTCTGCATGCCGTATGGGAGGCCAGGGTGGGGGAATGCCGTGTTACGATCGGGCCTCTCGGAAGAAAGTGCAGAACTTTCTTGGGAGTCTCCCGCGGGTGCGGAGAGCCGGCTTTTCGCGGGACGAATGGGGCCCCCGCGAAGCCAGAACGATTGGAAAATTGCTGTTTTTTCTCCTAAAAATATAGAAAAATTCACTATTTATATAAAAATCCCTTTAAGCACGATATATTATCGTAATATAAACATTCTGGGTGCGGAGAGACACGATGCTGTGTGCTTCGCCGGGGTGCGGGTGCCTGCGCCTCAATGTCCTGCAAAGACGGGAGGAGGGGCAGCACGGCAGGAAAGTGCCCACCTCAGCCGCAACCCGGACACGGTTCGAAAGGGCATGTGCCGCCCGGGGAAGAGGAGGGTTACGGCCACACATGCTGGATGTGCCCCGGCCCCTCTCTCGACGGAAAGCATCCCCAACTTCATCGACACGCTGCCGGAGACGGTGAAGCACATCATCATCCGCCGCTTCCCGGAAGAGGTGCTGTCGCCGGGCGAGGTGCTGATCACCAGCGGCCCCTGGCTCAGCACCGGCCACCCCGTGGCCAAGCCGATCCTCCGCAACGGCAGGCTGGTGGCCTTCAACGCCTCCACCGCGCATGCACCCGACATTGGCGACAAGACCCGCAGCCCCGAACTGCGCGAGGTGTTTGATGAGGGCTTGCAGATCCCGCCCATAAAGCTGGTGCGTGGTGGGCGGGCGGATGAGACGCGGGCCGCGATCATCCGCAAGAATGCCCGCATGCCCGACCGGACCATGGGCGACCGGACCATGGGCGACCTCTGGGCGCAGGCTGTTGCTCCCGAGCTGATCGAGGAGCATCTGCTGGTCCTGATGAAGCAGGCGGCGCTCGGCCAACTGGCGGATCTGGCGGCCGAGATCCCTGGCCGCTGCGAGGCGGCGGCGCATAGGGCCATCACCACGCCCTCTGCCACACCCCGCAATGACGATGTGCGGGATCAAGCTCTGCACAGTCCGGGCCTCCCCAGCAACGAGAACGCCGGGCAGCCGATCTCAGTCGCAGTGCCTGCGGGCCGCAGCGTCAATCCCATCCTCCCCGCCTCGGGCGGCTCGCGGATGCTGATCGGGTACTATCTGTATGGTCCCGGAGCGCGCCGTGGCGCCCTGCGGCTCGCCCATCCGGGGGATGAACCAGTCGCGCGTGGCCGGCGGCGGGGAATGCATCTGACGAAGAGCTGCGCCTCCCCATCATGACCGGACCGGGGCCGCCTGGCTGCCCCCAGGCGACGTCGTGGCCTCCCCAGCCCGCACGCCGGTCAGCTCGTCAGCCGATCATCATCAGGTTGGCATTGCCGCCGGCGGCTGCGGTGTTGATGCTGGTGGCGCGCTCCTGCACCAACATGTCGAGCGGGAAGCTGCCGTCCGGGCGGGCGGCATGCAGCGCCACGATCGCACCTTCCGCTGCCGCAAGCTGCCGGGCGCGGGCCAGCACCCTCTCCGGCCCGCCATCGCCGAGCAACACGGCCTGCGCCATCGCCGCATTGCCCTGGCCGACCCAGGGCCGCAGCGCCGGCGGCAGCGCGCCGGGGTCCAGGGGGCCGTCGCGCTCGACCAAGGCGCGGTTGCCGGTGGCCAGCGCGGCGCCGATGGCGCGCAGCACTGCCGGCCGCGCGGCGCCGAGGCAGAGCACCGCACCGCGCGGCCCGGTGGCGTAGAGGTTGCGCTCGCCGACCGGCCCCGCCAGTTCGATCGTGACACCATGGGGCGTCGCGGCGAGCAGGCCGCGGACCTCCTCCGCCAGGCCCGCCTCGCCCCGGGCGGCCAGCCATTCCGCCCAGGCCCGCGCCGGCGCCGGCACCCGGCCCGCCGGCAGGCTGGCGGCCAGCGGGCATTCCGCCAGCAGGCGCCGCAGGTAGAGCGGCCCGCCCGCCTTCGGCCCGGTGCCCGAAAGCCCATGCCCGCCGAAGGGCTGCACCCCCACCACCGCGCCCACCAGGTTGCGGTTCACATAGACATTCCCCGCCCGCACGCGCTCCGTCACCTGCGTGATCCGCTCGTCGATGCGGGAATGCACGCCGAAGGTGAGGCCATAGCCGGTGGCGTTCACCGCATCCACCAGCGCGTCCAGCTTCTCGCGGCGGAAGCGCAGCACGTGCAGCACCGGGCCGAAGACCTCGCGTTGCAGCTCGGCGATGTCGCCGATCTCGATCACCGTCGGCGGCACGAAACTGCCCTGGCGGCAGTCCTCCGGCAGCGGCGCCTGATGCACGCGGCGGCCGGCGCGGCGCATCGCCTCGACATGCGCCAGGATGCCGTTCCGCGCCTCCTCGGTGATGACCGGGCCGACATCGGTGGCGAGCCGGTCGGGGTTGCCGACCGACAGCTCCGCCATCGCCGCCAGCAGCATGGTCAGCATGCGCTCCGCCACCTCTTCCTGCAGGCAGAGCACGCGGAGTGCCGAGCAGCGCTGCCCGGCGCTGTCGAAGGCCGAGGTCAGCGTATCGGCCACCACCTGCTCCGCCAGCGCCGACGAATCCACCACCAGCGCATTCTGCCCGCCGGTTTCGGCCACCAGCGGCACCGGCGTGCCATCCGGGTTCAGGCGCTTCGCCAACTCGGCCTGGATCAGCCTGGCCACCTCGGTGGAGCCGGTGAACATGACGCCGCGCACCCGCGCGTCCGCCACCAGCAGGGCGCCGAGCCGGCCATCGCCGGGGAGGAACTGCAACACGTCCGGCGGCACGCCCGCCGCGTGCAGGATGGTCACGGCCTGCGCCGCGATCAGCGGCGTTTCCTCTGCCGGCTTGGCGAGCACCGGGTTGCCGGCCGCCAGCGCCGCCGCCACCTGCCCGGTGAAGATGGCCAGCGGAAAGTTCCAGGGGCTGATGCAGAGCACCGGGCCGAGCGGCCGGTGCGTCGCGTTGTCGAAGCCGTCCCGCACCTGCGCGCCGTAGTAGCGGAGGAAGTCCACCGCCTCGCGCACCTCCGCGACCGCATTGGCCATCGACTTGCCGGCCTCGCGCGCGATCAGGCCAAGCAGCGCCGGCATACGCTGCTCCAGCAGGTCGGCAGCGCGCAGCAGGCAGGCAGCCCGCTCGGCCGGTGGGGTGTCGCGCCAGCGCGGCGCGGCGGCCTCGGCGGCGGCGAGGGCGTGTCCGGCCTCCGCCTCGCCGGCCTCGAGCACATGACCGACAAGGTCGCGCCGGTCGGCCGGGTTGCGCACCGCCCGCACCTCGCCCGCACCCTCGGAGCCGGCCACCAGGGGCACGGCTTGCCAGGGCCGCGCCGCGCTCTCCCGCAGCGCCTCCGCCAGCAGGGTCAGCACCGCCTCGCTGCTGAGGTCCATCCCGGCGGAATTCGCGCGCACCGGCCCGTAGAGGTCGCGCGGCAGCGGGATGCGCGGATGTGGCGCGCCCGGCGGCTGCATCGCCGCCACCTGCGTCGCCGGATCGGCCACCAGCGTCTCGACCGGCACCGCCGGGTCCTGGATGCGATTCACGAAGGAGGAGTTGGCGCCGTTCTCCAGCAGCCGCCGCACGAGATAGGCGAGCAGCGTGTCATGCGTGCCGACCGGAGCGTAGATGCGGCAGGGCCGGTCCAGCCCGTCGGGGCCGACGACCTCCTCGTAGAGCGGCTCGCCCATGCCGTGCAGGCACTGGAACTCGTAGTCGCCGGACCTGAAAGCCGGCCCTGCCATGGCATGGACGGCGGCGAGCGTCTGCGCGTTGTGCGTGGCGAACTGCGGGAAGACGCTGTCCCGCGCATCGAGCAGCTTGCGGGCGCAGGCCAGATAGGAGACGTCGGTATGCAGCTTGCGGGTGAAGACGGGGTAGTCCGCCAGCCCGTCGAGCTGCGCGCGCTTGATCTCGCTGTCCCAGTAGGCGCCCTTGACGAGCCGCACCATCAGCCGGTGGCCGCTGCGCCGGGCGAGATCGATGACGAAGTCCAGCACGAAGGGCGCGCGCTTCTGGTAGGCCTGCACCACGAAGCCCAGCCCGTTCCAGCCGGCGAGCGCCGGGTCGGCGCAGAGCGCCTCCAGCAGGTCGAGCGAGAGCTCCAGCCTTTCGGTCTCCTCGGCGTCGATGTTCAGTCCGATGCCATAGCGCTTGGCCAGCGCGGCGAGGGCCGCGACCCGCGGCAGCAGCTCGGCCAGGACGCGCTCCCGCTGCGCGCGGGAATAGCGCGGGTGCAGGGCGGAAAGCTTGATCGAGATCCCCGGACCGTCATGGATGCCGCGCCCGGCCGCGGCGGTGCCGATCGCTTGGATCGCTGCCTCATAGGCCGCGTGGTAGCGCGCGGCGTCGGCGGCGGTGAGGGCGGCCTCGCCCAGCATGTCGTAGGAGTGGCGGAAGCCCTTGGCCTCCATCCTGCGCCTGCGTGCCAGCGCCTCGGCGATGGTCTGGCCGGTGACGAACTGCTCGCCCATCATCCGCATGGCGAGATCGACGCCGCGGCGGACCACCGGCTCGCCGCAACGGGCGATGAGGCGCCGCAGCGCTTCCGAGAGCCCCTGTTCGCTGCTGGTCGCCACCAGCCTGCCGGTCACCACGAGCCCCCAGGCGGCGGCGTTGACGAAGAGCGAGGATGAGTGGCCGAGATGTGCGCGCCAGTTGCCCTCGCCCACCTTGTCGCGGATCAGCGCGTCGCGCGTGGCGGCATCCGGGATGCGCAGCAGCGCCTCGGCCAGGCACATCAGCGCCACCCCCTCCTGGCTGGACAGGGAGAATTCCTGCATGAGCCCCTCGACAGTGCCGCGCGTGCCCTTCCGGCGCAGCGCCTCCACCAGCCGGCGCGCCGTCGCCGCCGCCTGTTCGGCCTGGGCCGGGGGCAGGGTCGCGGCGGGCAGCAGGCGGGCGATGCAGTCCGCCTCGGGGGTGCGGGTCTGGCGGGTGACGGCGGCCCGCAGCGGCTCCTGCCGCGGCAGGGTCGTGAAGCGGCTGAAGAGCGCAGGCGCCACCTGCGGCGTGGCCAGGGCTTCGTCGGACGGCATGGGCTCTACGGCATCTCTGGTTCAATCGACGGTGTACCGGGAGGTCAGGCGAATTTGGTTCGGTAGTCAGGCCAGGATATAAAATTTTCGCCAAAGGCCCGCGTGAATTCGGTGACGGAAATTCGGTGCACATGGACGACATCGACAAGCGCCTTCTGCGCCTGCTGCAGAAGGATGGGCGCATGACGAACGTGGAACTGGCGCGGCAGGCGCATCTGAGCCCGCCCGCCACGCATGAGCGGGTGCGGCGGCTGCAGAAGGACGGCGTCATCGAAGGCTATACCGTCCGCCTGAACCCGGCGAAGCTGGACCGCGCGTTGCTGATTTTCGTCGAGGTCACGTTGGACCGAACGAGCACACGGGTTTTCGAGGATTTCGCCGCCGCCGTTCGCCGTACGCCGGAGATCATGGAGTGCCACATGATCGCCGGCGGCTTCGACTATCTCATCAAGGTGCGCGTCCGCGACATGGCGGCCTATCGCGCCTTTCTCGGCGCCACTCTCGTTGCGCTGCCCGGCATCCGCCAGACCCACACCTATACCGTGATGGAGGAGGTGAAGAGCACGACGGCGATCAATATTCCCTAAGGCCCGTCAGACACCCCTGCTACGTTCTGGTTGTTGGCCTGGGATGCGGGTTCTGAGCAATGGAGAGTGGGCGCGTCTGAAGACGGCGCTGGACGTGGCGGGATCTGGTACGGGGCGGCCTTTTCCGGACCAGCGGCAGACGGTTGAGACGGTGATCTGGCGTCAGCACAACGGTGCCAAATGGCACCCGGTGCCACCTGCGCTCGACCCGTGCTGGAAGGCTGCCCAGCTTGCAGATCCGCTGATCTCGGCCGGGCGTATGGGAGCGCACCTTTGCTCACCTGCGCGATGCCGGGCCAAGTCTCCGAATTCCGTGCCGCTCCGGCGCTGCTGCTCACCGCCGCTCATCTCGGCCATGTGGTCTGTGATGCCGCCTACCCGTCGGTGGCCTGGCTTGCGCTGATGGCCGAGGCGGGCGCCACCCCTTTGGCGCGCTCCAGCCCCACGCATCCTCGCCAGCCGCACTTCAACCGTGCCGCCTACCGGCGATGGCAACGCACCGAGAATCTCTGGGCGCGGCTGGCGGCTGAAAGAGTGGAGGGACGTCGCCACCGCTACAAGGCGGCTGCCAACTTCAGCAGCAGCCTGCACCTGGCATCAACCTTTGGCGGGTTGCCTGACGAACCTTAGGCCAAGGCTCTGCCAGAAGCCGCGGCCTGTTGAGGTGCCGAAGAGCTAATCCATTGATGGAGATGGCGGACCCGACACGATTCGAACGTGCGACCTTTGCCTTCGGAGGGCAACGCTCTATCCAGCTGAGCTACGGGTCCTCGCCAGGGGCTTCTTTAGCGGCAGTGGGCGCGCAGGGGAAGCCCCTCCCTGCGCGATTGGTCGGTTTCAGCCGCGCAGGGTGGCCTCCACTGCCGCTGCGGTGGCGAACAGGGCGGCATCGCCGTCATGCGCGCCGCTCAGCATCAGCCCGACCGGCGCCTCGCCCGGAGCGTGGCAGGGCAGGCTGATGCTGCAACGGTCGAGGAAGTTGAAGGCGGCCGTATTGCGCAGCAGCAGCAGGTTGATGCGGTTGTACTCCGCCTCCTCGTCCACCGCGCTGAGGGCAGGCGGCGTCAGCGCCGTGGTCGGGCAGAGCACGGCGTCATAGGATGCGGTCCTGGCCGCCACGGCGGCGATGATGCGGCTCCGGGCCTTGTGCAGATCCAGGTAATCCGCCGCGCTCATGCTGGCGCCCCGCAGGATGCGGGACAGGATGCGCGGATCGTAGCGGTCGCGCGCCCGCGCGATGAGGCCGCGATGCCAGGCATAGGACTCCGCCGCCGTGAAACCGCCCGCCGCATTGGTCGCGGGGATCTCCGCCAACTCTGGCAGGGCGAGACGCTCGACATGCGCGCCCGCTGCCTTCAGCCGCGTCACGGCGCGTGCAAAGGCCTCGGCGACGGTCGGCTCCAGCCCCTCGAAGAGATAGGTCTCCTCCGGCAGGCCGAAGCGCAGGCCGGCCAACGAGAGGACCGGCGGCGGCGCGGCCTCCTCCGCCCCGGCCATCAGCGCGTGCAGCACGGCGCAGCAGCCGACGGTATTGGCCAGCGGCCCGATGCTGTCGAGCGAACCGGAGAGCGGCAGCACGCCCTCCAGCGGCACGCGCTTCGCGGTCGGCTTGTAGCCGACGATGCCGCAGAGCGCCGCCGGCACGCGGCAGGAGCCGCCGGTGTCCGAACCCAGCGCGCCCAGTCCCATGCCGTCGGCCACGGCGACCGCGGCACCGGAGGAGGAGCCGCCGGGCAGCCGGCCGGTGGCGCGGTCCCAGGGTGCGCGCGGGGTGCCGTGATGCGGGTTGACGCCCAGGCCGCTGAAGGCGAACTCCACCATGTTGGTGCGCCCGAGTACGACGAAGCCGGCGCGCTCCAGCCGGGCCACGGCGGGTGCCGTGGCGGCGGCGGGCGGTGCATCCTCCAGCGCCACGGCGCCGGCGCGGGTCGGCACGCCCCGCTGGTCGAACAGGTCCTTCACCGAGATCGGGATGCCGGCCCAGGGGGAGGGGGCGCGGCCGGCGGCGCGCAGCCCGTCCATGGCGCGGGCCGCGGCGCAGGCGGCTTCCGCCTGCACCGCCAGGAAGGCGCGGCTGCCCTCGCCGGCGGGATCCGCGATGCGGGCCAGCGCCGCCTCCGTCAGGGCCAGCGCGGTGGTGCGGCCGGCCGCGAGGGCTTCGGCGGCGGCGGCGAGGGAGGTGATCGGCAGGCTCATGCGGCGTTTAGCTCCGGCGGAACAGACAGGCCGCATGCTGAGCGCGGCCGCGCCGCGCTGCAAGCTGGAGGGAACATTGCTGTTTGGGGGTTTGACAGCCTCCCTATTTCCGGCGCAACCTCCGCTGAAGAAAATCATATGGGGGGACGTACGATGACACGACGTCTGATGAATTGGGCGGCCGCAGCCGCCATCGCCCTGCTGGGCTGGACCTCCACCCCTTCGCAGGCGCAGGAGTGGCGCGGCTGGAACATCCATCCGCCGGACTACCCCGTTTCCAAGGGCATGGACCGCTTCAGCGAGCTGGTCGCCCAGCGCAGCAACGGTCGCCTGAAACTCAAGACCTACCACTCCGCCCAGCTCGGCCAGCAGGATGAAGCCATCCAGCAGATGCGCCTCGGCTCGATCGACTTCGCCGAGTTCAACCTGAGCCCGCTGAACAACCTGGTCGCCACCACCCAGGTGCTGACGCTGCCCTATCTGTTCCGCGACGTCGAGCACCTTCATCATGTCGTCGATGGCCCGGTGGGCGACGCCATCGCCGCCGATCTGGAGAAGGTCGGCATTGTGCCGCTCGCCTGGTACGACGCCGGCGCGCGCAGCTTCTACACCCGCAACAAGGTCACCAGCCCGGCCGACCTGAAGGGCATGAAGATCCGCGTGCAGACCTCCGATCTCTGGATCGACCTGGTCAAGGCGCTGGGCGCCAACCCGACGCCGCTGCCCTTCGGCGAGGTCTATACCAGCCTGCAGTCGGGCGTGATCGACGGCGCCGAGAACAACTGGCCCTCCTACGAGAGCACCCGGCATTTCGAAGTGGCCAAGTACTACATCACCGACGAGCATTCGAACGTGCCGGAGATCCTGGCTGTCTCGGCGACCCGCTGGCGCCGGCTGAACGATGCCGACAAGAAGCTGGTGAAGGACGCGGCGCGTGAGAGCGCCACCTACCAGCGGCAGCTCTGGGCCGAGCGCGAGAAGGTCTCGCGCGAGCGCGTCATCACCGGCGGCGCCGTCGTGACGGACGTCGAGGATCGCTCTCCCTGGGCGGAGCTGATGAAGCCGGTCTACGACAAGTACGCGGCCGATCCGAAGATGGCCGAACTGGTCAAGCAGATCCGCGAAACGAAATGAACCGGTGATCCGGGGCGCGGCGTCCGCAAGGGCGCCGCGCCTTTTTCATGTCTCGGCCGGCGGCCCCGTGCGGCCGCCCCGTTGCCCGCCGGAGTCGCTCTCCTTCGGAGTCCACCCGCCCATGAAGCTTTTCTCGCGCGTGCTGGATGGCCTCGCCACACTGGTCATCGTGCTCGCCTCCATCGCCATGGTGGCGCTGGTCGTCATCACCGGCTGGATGGTGTTCGGCCGCTACGTGCTGAACGACACGCCGACCTGGGTCGAGCGCGCGGCGACGCTGATCGTCGTCACCATTGCCCTGCCGGTCGCGGCGGTCGGCGTCCGGGAGCGCTTCCACCTTTCCGTCCTCGGCTTCCGTGAGGCGCTGCCGCCGGGCCCGTGCCGCGCCATCGAGGTGTTCTCCGACATCGTCGTCGGGCTGTTCGGCCTCGGCATGGCGATCTGGTCCTGGGAACTGGTGCAGACCAGCCAGGGCATCCGAATCCCGCTGCTCGGCATCAGCCAGGTCTTCACCTACCTGCCGCTCATCGTCAGCGGCGTGCTGATCGCCCTCTTCGCCGCCGAGCAGGCCCTGCTGGCCCTGATGGGGCGGCACACCGAAGCCCGTTCCGCCCCGTCGCTGGAGTAGCCCGCCCGTGGAAATCGGCCTGATCATCCTTTTCGCCATCTTCTTCGGCGGCATCGTCATGGGCGTGCCGGTGGCCTTCACGCTCGGCCTCGCGGCGCTCGGCGGCTTCCTGTGGGAGGGCATCAGCCCCGCCGTCGCCTTCCAGCAGATGACCGCGGGAATGAGCTCCTTCTCGCTGCTCGCCATTCCCTTCTTCATCTTCGCCGGCGAGATCATGATGCATGGCGGCATCGCCCGCCGGCTGATCGCGGTGGCGGCCAGCGCGGTCGGCTGGATGCGCGGCGGGCTCGGCATGGTGAACGTCGCCGCCTCGATGCTGTTCGGCGGCATCTCCGGCTCGGCAGTGGCCGATGCCTCGGCGCTGGGCAGCGTGCTGATCCCGGCCATGAAGCAGAAGGGCTACGACACCGACTACGCGGTGAACGTCACCGTCACCGCCTCCATCGCCGGCATCATGATCCCGCCCAGCCACAACATGATCCTCTACTCGCTGGCGGCAGGCGGCGGCATCTCGGTCTCGGCGCTGTTCTTCGCCGGCATCATCCCCGGCGTGGTGATGTGCCTCTGCCTCGGGGTCGCCGCCTATGTGCTGGCGGTGCGGCGCGGCTACCCGGCCGAGCAATGGCAGGGCTTCCGCCACCTGATCATGACCTTCCTCGACGCCCTGCCGGGGCTGATGACCGGCGTCATCATCCTGGGCGGCGTGCTGGGCGGCGTCTTCACGGTGACGGAGAGCGCCGCCTTCGGCGCCATCTGGGCGCTGGCGGCGACGCTGGTCGTCTATCGCGGCCTCTCCTGGGAGACCTTCAAGGTTGCGCTCGCCGCCTCGGTCCGCACCACCGCGGTGGTGCTGCTGCTGGTCGGCACCGCCACCGCCTTCGCCTGGCTGCTGGCGCTCTATGGCTTCGCCGACATGCTGACGCGCGGCATGCTGGCGATCAGCGACAACCCCGTGGTCATCCTGCTGCTGATCAACGTGGCGTTGCTGCTGCTCGGCTGCGTGATGGACATGGCCGCGCTGATCCTGATCACCACGCCGATCTTCCTGCCGGTGGTGCAGGCGCTCGGCATGGACCCCGTGCAGTTCGGCATGGTGGTGATGATGAACCTGGGCCTCGGCCTCACCACGCCGCCGGTCGGCGCTGTGCTCTTCGTCGGCTGCGCCATCGGCAAGATCCGCATGGAGCAGACGATGAAGGGCATCTGGCCCTTCTACGGCGCCATCCTGGTGGCGCTGGCCTTGACCACCTACTGGCCGGCTGTTTCCCTCACCCTGCCGCGCCTGCTCCTCGGCTACGGCCAGTGATGTCCTGAGGATCCGAACCCATGTCCGCTTCGCAAAAGCCCGTCCTGCTCACCGGCGCCTCCGGCAATCTCGGGCGCATGCTGGCCCGCGAGCTCGCCGCCCTCGGCCACACCCTGGTGCTGACCGATATCAAGGCCTTTCCGGACGAGATGCCGGCGGGCGCGAAGTTCACCACCGCCGATCTCGGCGACGAGGTGACGATGCACGATCTGGCGGATGGCTGCGGCGCCATCCTGCATTTCGGCGGCGTCTCGGTGGACCGGCCCTTCGAGGAGGTGCTCGATCCCAATATCCGCGGCCTCTACCACGTCTACGAGGCGGCGCGGCGGAACGCGGCGCGGGTGCTCTTCGCCTCATCCAACCACTCGATCGGCTTTCATGAGCGCAGCGAGAAGCTGGACCATGACTGCGCCTTCCGCCCCGACAGCTTCTACGGCCTCTCCAAGGCCTATGGCGAGCTGATCGGCCGGCTCTACTGGGACAAGCACGGCGTCGAGAACCTGAACGTCCGCATCGGCAGCTGCTTCCCCGAGGTGGCGAATGCGCGGATGCTCTCCACCTGGCTTTCCTATGCCGACCTGGCCCGGCTCTGCGACGCCTTCCTGAAGGCGCCGAAGGTCGGCCATGCCGTGGTCTGGGGCGCCAGCGACAACCCGGCCAGCTTCTGGGGCAAGGACCATCGCGACCGCATCGGCTGGCACCCGCAGGACACCGCCGAGACCTCCCGCGAGCAGGTGAAGGACAAGGTCTCCGACAACCCGGTGGTGGAGCGCTACCAGGGCGGCGACTACTGCGCCAACAACTACAGCCGCGCCACGCCGAGCCCGCGGGACCCCTTCGCGCTCGACTGAGCCGGCCTCCGGGCGCGGGCGATGCCCCGCGCCCAAGCCCTGATCATCCATCCTCGGGAGGATGCATGCGCCTCGAATGCGGCCCCTGGCGGGCTGATCTGCTGCCGGAGCGGGGCGCCCATTTCGCCGGCCTCGCCCATGCCGGGCGGGCGCTGCTCGACCCGGCCCACGGCGCCTTCTGGATGCTGCCCTGGACCAACCGGATCGACGGCGGCCGCTTCCCCTGGGCCGGCGAGACCTACCACTTCCCGATCACCCACCCCGATGAGGGCAATGCCCTGCACGGCCTGTCCCGAGCCTTGCCCTGGCAGGTGGAAACCGCTTCGGCGGAGCGGGCGGTGCTGACCCAGGCCCTGGCGCGGGCCCCCTTCGACTATGCCGCGCGGCTGGAGGTGGCGCTCTCCGAAGAAGGGCTGGCACTGGACCTCACCCTGCGCAACCGGGGCGCCGAGCCTTGCCCGATGGGCTTCGGCTGGCATCCCTGGTTCGCCCGGCCGGCGGGCTGCAGGGTCCGCTTCGCCAGCAAGGTCACCTTCCGGCGGAACGCGCGCAAGCTGCCGGTCGAGGCGATTCCTTCGCGCGGCCTGGACGGCGGCGAGGCCGACTGGCTCGGCACCGACGGCCATTTCGCCGGCTGGGACGGCGTGGCGGAACTGCACCGCCCCGACCTGACCCTGGTGCTGCGTGCCACCGGCGACTGGGCGCGCAACCTGCAGTTCTTCGCCCCCATCGACCGGCCCGTGCTCTGCCTGGAGCCGGTGAGCCATGTGCCGGACGTGATCAACCGGCCACAACTCGCGCCCTGGGGAGCAATGCGTGTGCTGGCGCCCGGCGAGGCGCTGCGGGGCACGATCGCCCTGTCGGTCGGCCCGGCAGCGTGATTCCACCGGGAGGCGGCGCCTCCCCGGGACCCCAGCCAAGGGCGACACTGTCACCCCGGACCCGCCTTCCGCCTTCGTGGCCTCAGCCGGCGCGCTGGCCGGCCAGCAGGACCCGGTCATACTGCACCCGCCAGCCCAGCCCGATCTTCAGCGTGGCGTGCTCCCGGGTGCTGCGGTGCAAGGGCCTGCGCCGCGGCGCCAGAGGCAAAGCGGGAATGGTTCAGTCGGCATGGGCATGCTGCCCCTCCCGCTTCGCCTGATGCCCTGGCGTGCCGCCGCGGAAGTTCAGCCACACCAGGATCGCCGCGGCCGCCAGGAAGGCCAGGTTGAGAAAGAAGGTGTAGTCGATGGCGAAACGTACCATCTCGTCGAGCGCGGGGCGCTGGTCGGGCATCATGCCGGCAAGAGCAAAGAGGTAGTGGACGCTGATTCCCGCCGCGACCATGCAGACATAGAGCAGCGCTGAAAGGTAGAGCGCATAGCGCCAGCCATAATACTTGGCATGCACCCAGACCACCGTCGCGGCCACCAGGTCGGCGCCGAGAAAGGCCATGACCCCGCCGAGGGAGGCCTGCTTGGACCACAGCATGGCCGCCAGGGGCACGTTGCCCATGGAGCCGATGAAGGTGAAGAAGGCCACGACCGGCGCGACGAGGGCGTTCTCGACGACGATGAGGAAGGAGGGGGAGGCCTGCGCCCCGTTCTCCACCAGGAAGATCGCGTTCCAGAAGGCCTGCGGCACGAAGACCGAAATGAAGCCGGCGATGGTGAAGCCGAACAGGATTTCCTTCCAGACCATTCGCCATTCCATGAAGAAGGCCATGGCGATGTGCTGCCAGCCCTCGCGGGAGAGCAGCTTCTCCCGCCAGCTGCCCCGCATGCCGTGTTCCATCTCCATGCCGCCCGCCTGCTGCGCCTCCTCGGCATGTGCCTTGCCCTGCGCGGCGAGGCGGGAGGGGAACCACAGGCTGGTGAGCAGGAAGGCATAGGCAATCATCAGCAGCCCGAGCAGCAGGTTGCCGACCATGAAACGCCAGCCCAGCAGCACCCAGAGCACGACGCCCAACTCGATGACGAGGTTCGTCGAGGCGATCAGGAAGGCAAGGGCATTGGCCGGGTGCGCGCCCTTGACCAGCACGGAGCGGGAGGCCGCCAGCGCCGCGAAGGAGCAGGAGGAGGAGATGAAGCCGAAGAGGCTGGCCAGCGCCGTTTCCTTCACGCCCTTCGCCCCGAGAAGCCGCGCCATCTGCTCGCGCGACACCAGCACCTGAATGCCGGCCGAGATGATGTAGCCAAAGATCAGTGCCCAAAGGGCCTGCCAGAGCATCCCGGCTCCGGTCAGGAAGGCGTCGAGAATCCGCTCCATCCGGTCACCCTTTCTCACTTGCGTCCCTGGCCAGACAACCAGCCAGGAGTGAGGGTGTTGCATGTCGCACCCGTCTAGGCAGCGTGGCGGTGCTGCGCCATCCTCGCGCCCATGCCGAACGCGCTTGTCCTCGGGGCCGGGATCATGGGCCTTTCCGCCGCCTGGGGCCTGTCCCGCGCAGGCTTCTCCGTCACCGTCGTCGAGCAGGACCCGGTGCCGAACCCGCGCGGCGCCAGCGTGGACGAGCACCGGCTGATCCGTCACGCCTATGGCGCCGCCACCGGCTACACGCGGATGGTGGAGGAGGCCTATGCCGCCTGGGACCTGCTCTGGGCGGATCTCGGCGAACGCCCCTACGTGCCGACCGGCGTTCTGGCCGTGGCCAGCCGGCAGGAAGGCTGGCTGGCCGAGAGCCGCGCCACCCTCGCCGCC
Source organism: Roseomonas sp. E05 (assembly GCF_030063475.1). Taxonomy (GTDB): domain Bacteria; phylum Pseudomonadota; class Alphaproteobacteria; order Acetobacterales; family Acetobacteraceae; genus Pseudoroseomonas. The sequence goes on along the minus strand of NZ_JASIRT010000011.1, from coordinate 33,257 downwards.
CAGGGCCACGCCTTCACCGATCTCGCCCCTGCCGCGCTCGCCGCCCGCTTTCCGATGCTGGGCACCCACGGCATCGGCGCCGCGTTCCACATGGCGAGCGGCGGCGTGCTGCTGGCCAGCCGCATCGTGGGCGCGCTGGCGCGGCACCTGCGCGGGCGCGGCGTGCGCTTCCTGCAGGCGCGGGCCAGGGCGGCCGATCCCGCCCGCGCCAGCCTGACGCTGGAGGACGGCACCCGCCACGCGGCCGACCGCCTGGTGCTCGCCGCCGGCCCCTGGGCGCCGCGCTTCCTGCCGGGCCTCGCCGGGCGCGTCACCGCCTCCCGCCAGATCGTCGTGTATCTGGAGCCGCCGCCGGCACACCGCGCCGCCTGGGAAGCCGCACCCATGCTGCTCGACCTCTCGGATGAGGGGGGCTTCTATGCCGTGCCGCCCGTCGCCGGCACGCCGCTGAAGGTCGGCGACCACCGCTTCTCCCTGCAGGGCGACGCCGAGGACCCGCGCGAGGCCAGCGCCGCCGAGGCAGAGGCCATCCTCGCCCTGGCCCGGCCCCGGCTGCGCGATGCGAGCGCCTATCGCCTCCTCGGTGCGCGCGCCTGCTACTACGACGTCGAGCCGGAGGAACGCTTCATCGTCGAGCCGCTGGGAGAGCGCTGCGTCGTCATGAGCGGCTTCTCCGGGCATGGCTTCAAGTTCGGCGCGCTGCTCGGGCTGGCGGTGGCGGCGGGCAATGCCGAGGCGCTCGCCAGATGGGCCGCAGGGCAGGGAGGCGCCGCCCCCCTGCACCCCCCGCCGGGGTAACAGTGTTACCCCGGACCCCGCCATCCGTCATCAAAGGGTCACACGCCGCGCCGAAGGCGAATGCCTAGCTTGCGCCATCGCGAATCGACAACGGGGGCGCCGATGCGTCGTCTTCTCCTCGCCACCTGCCTGCTGCTGCCGGGCATCGCCCAGGCCAGGCCTGAGATCACCATCCTCGACAACAGCGATCCGTCGCTGCGCCTTGGGCAGTTCCGCTTCGAGGGTGGCAAGACGCTGGACCTCGATATCGGCATCGGCAGCGCCGCCTATCACCGGCCGAACGACCCGGCCGACATCGTCTACACCCTCTCGGACCGCGGCCCGAACATCGCCTGCAGCGATGCCGAGGGCATCACCGGCCTCGCCGCCGACAGGATCTGCGCGGCCGACAAGCGCGGCCGGCTCTACCCCCTCCCGGACTACGCGCCGACGCTCTATGGCGTGCAGCTCCTGCCCGGGCAGAAGCGCTTCCGCGTCTTCGAGGCGATCGCCCTGAAGACGCAGGACGGCCGCCCCATCACCGGCCTGACCAATCCGCTGAAGGGGCGCACCGAGCAGCCGCTGGATGGCGAAGGCCAGAAGCTCGACTTCGATCCCTCCGCCATCGACGCCGAGGGCCTGCTGCGCCTGCCGGATGGCAGCTTCTGGGTGGGCGAGGAGAACGGCCCCTCCCTGGTGCATGTCGGCGCCGATGGCCGCATCCTGCGCCGGGTGGTGCCGGCCGGTACCGCGGGCGAGTTCGCCGGCGCCGGCTACGAGGTGGTGGACGGCCTGCCCGCCCTCCTGGCGAAGCGCCAGTCCAACCGCGGCATCGAGAGCATGGCGGGCAGGCCGGATGGCGCCACCCTCTACGCCATCCTGCAGAACCCGCTTGCCAACCCCGATGCCGCTGCCTATCGGGACGCCCGCAACACCCGCCTGCTGCGCTACGACCCCGCCACCAACACGGTGACGGGCGAATGGATCTACCAGCTCGACGACCCGCAGAGCTTCCGCAACGACCCCTCGAAGAAGCAGAGCGATCCGCGCATCTCCGAACTGGCCTGGCTCGGCCCCGAGCGCCTGCTGGTGCTGGAGCGGACCGAGAAGACCACCAAGCTCTACGAGGTGAGGCTGGATCAGGGCGCCACGAACATCAACGGCACCCGCTGGGACGAGGCGGCGACGCAGCCCAGCCTGGAGCAGGTCGGAGACCTCGGGGGCACCGACCTCAAGCCGCTGGCCAAGCGCCTCCTGCTCGACAGTGCCGATCATCCGGAACTGCCGGCGAAGATCGAGGGCATCGCCCTGCTGCCGGGCGGCACGCTGATGCTGATCAACGACGACGACTTCGGCATTACCGGCGAGCACACGCGCATCGCGCTGGTGAAAGGCGTGCTGGACTGAGCGCGGGGCCAAGGGAGGCGCCGCCTCCCGTCGGACGCAGTGCGTCCGACCCCTCTGTCGGGGTGGCCGTGCCACCCCGGACCCCGCCAACCGGCAGAAAAAAGATGGGGGTCCGGGGGAATTCCTTCCCCCGGACTTTTTCCCTTACTTGAAGATGATGGGAGCGTCGTCCGCCGGCATGTCCGGCAGCGGCACCTCGATGCGGATGCTGCTGGGGTCCACCTTCGGGCCGGAATCCAGCCAGTAGGTCACGCTCTGCGGCCAGAGGATGACGGTGGCCACCAGCACGAGCTGCATGCACACCCAGGGAATGGCGCCCCAGTAGATGTCCTTGGTCAGCACCTCCTTGGGGGCCACGCCGCGCAGATAGAACAGCGCGAAGCCGAAGGGCGGGTGCATGAAGCTGGTCTGCAGGTTCACGCAGAGCAGCACGCCGAACCAGACCAGGTTGATGTCGAGTTTCGCCGCCGCCGGCGCCAGCAGCGGCACGACGATGAAGACGATCTCGAAGAAGTCGAGGAAGAAGGCCAGGAAGAAGATGAAGATATTGACGAAGATCAGGAAGCCGGTCTGGCCGCCCGGCAGGTGCGAGAGCAGGTGCTCGATCCAGAGCGCGCCGTCCACCCCCTGGAACACCAGGCTGAACACCGTGGAGCCGACCAGGATGAAGATCACCATGGCGGTCAGCCGCATGGTGTTCTCCATGGCCTGGCGCAGCAGCGCCCAGGTCAGGCGGCGGTTGATGGCGGCCAGCGCCATGGCGCCCACCGCGCCCATGGCGCCGGCTTCCGTCGGCGTGGCGATGCCGAAGAAGATGGTGCCGAGCACCAGGAAGATCAGCACGATCGAGGGCACCATGCCCTTCGCCACGCGCCAGTAGAGCGGCCAGCCGCGCGGCCCCAGCGCCTCGGGCGGCAGCGGCGGCACGCGGTGCGGCTGGAAGATGGCGACCAGCGCGATGAACAGGATGAACAGCGCGATCTGCAGCATCGAGGGGCCGATCGCGCCGGCATACATGTCGCCCACCGAGCGGCCGAGCTGGTCGCCGAGCAGGATCAGCACCAGCGAGGGCGGGATGAGCTGGGCGATGGTGCCGGAGGCGGCGATGACGCCGGTTGCGATCCGCATGTCGTAGCCGTAGCGGAGCATCACCGGCAGGCTGATCATGCCCATGGCGATGACCGAGGCCGCCACCGTGCCGGTGATGGCGCCGAGCACGGCACCCACCAGGATGACGGCGATGGCGAGCCCGCCCGGCACCTTGCCGAAGAGCTGGCCGGTGCCCTCCAGCAGGTCCTCCGCCAGCCCGCAGCGCTCCAGCACCGCCCCCATCAGGGTGAAGAAGGGGATGGAGAGCAGCAGCTCGTTCGACATGATGCCGAACACCCGGAAGGGCAGGTTGCCCAGATAGGCCGGGGTGAAGAAGCCGAGGTCGATGGAGAGGAAGCCGAAGAACAGCCCCGCCGCGGCCAGCGAGAAGGCCACCGGGAAGCCGATCAGCAGGAACACGACGAGACCGCCGAACATCAGCGGCGGCATCATCTCAAGGGTCAGCATCGGGGAGGATTGTCCGCGTTACGGGGTGGCGATCATTGGTCGGGGCGGTGGTAGTCGGTGACCACCCCACCCTGCGGGGTGATGCCGCGCAGCAGCGCGGCGCGCTTGATCAGCTCGGCCAGCCCCTGCAGCCAGACCAGCGCGAAGCCGACGGGCAGGATCAGCTTCACCGGCCAGCGGATCAGCCCGCCGGCATTGGAGGACTCCTCCATGCGCTGCCAGCTGTCGAGGAAAAAGGGCCAGGTCATCCACGCCATCAGCCCCATGGCCGGCAGCAGGAACAGGATCAGGCCGACCACGTCCACCCAGAGCCGGGCGCGCGGCGAGAGGTTGCCGAACACCAGGTCCACGCGCACATGCTCGTTGCGCATCAGCGTCGGTGCGGCGCCGAGCATGACGATGCCGGCAAAGAAGTACCACTGCACCTCCAGCCAGGCGTTCGAGGAGTAGTTGAGGCCGTAGCGCACCACGGCATTGCCGGCACTGACCAGGCAGGCCAGCAGCACCAGCCAGTAGGCGATCACACCGAAGGCGGTGCTGACCTTGTCCATCGCCCGACTGAAGCCAAGCAGGGCACCCATCCAGCGGGTCCTTCCAGATCTGACACAAACAAAGCCGGCGCCACGCGGGCGCCGTGGGAGAAGGGGAGCCCGGCGCCGCGCGGGCGGCGCCGGGGCGGCCCTCAGCGGCGCTGCTGCGCCTCCTGGCCGTACATAGCATAGACGAACTGGTCGAAGCTGTGCTCCGTCACCCGGAACCAGCCATATTCGGTGTCCCGGAACTCCCGCCAGCCGTCGTAGATCTTCTTGAAGGTGGCGTTCTGGGCGGCGATCTCATCGTACAGCTCGAAGCTGGCCTTGTAGGCGGCGCCCATGACGTCGCGGGGGAAGGCGCGCAACTGCGTGCCGGCGGCGATCAGCCGCTTCAGCGCCGCCGGGTTCTGCACGTCGTACTTGGCAATGGAGGTGAGGGTGGCGTCGTGGCAGGCGCTCTCCAGGACCTCCTTGTAGAGCTTCGGCAGCTCGTCGTACTTGGCCTGGTTGACGTAGAGCGAGAGGTTGAGGCAGCCCTCCCACCAGCCCGGGAAGTAGTAGTAGGGCGCGACGCGGTTGAAGCCGAGCTTCTCGTCGTCATAGGGGCCGATCCATTCGGCGGCGTCCACCGTGCCCTTCTCCAGGGCCGGGTAGATGTCGCCGCCGGCGATCTGCTGCGGCACCACGCCGAGCTTCTGCATCACGTTCCCGGCCAGGCCGGCGATGCGCATCTTGAGCCCGTTCAGGTCCTGCACCGACTTGATCTCGCGCCGGAACCAGCCGCCCATCTGCGCGCCGGTATTGCCGGCGGGGATGGAGACGATGTTGTAGCCGGCGAAGAACGTGCGCAGCGCCTCGCGGCCGCCCCCTTCGTGCATCCAGGCGTTCATCTGCCGGGTGTTCAGGCCGAAGGGGAGGGTGGCGTCGAAGGCGAAGGTCGGGTCCTTGCCGACGAAGTAGTAGGAGGCGGTGTGGGCACACTCGACGGTGCCGTTCTGCACCGCGTCCGCCACCTGCAGGCCCGGCACCAGCTCCCCGGCGGGGAAGGCGCGGATCTGGAACTTGCCGTCCGTCAGCGCCGCGACACGCTGTGCGACATGCTCGCCGGCGCCCCAGATGGTGTCCAGCGAACGGGGGAAGGAACTGGCCAGCCGCCAGCGGATTTCGGGCGCGGTCTGGGCGATGGCCGGGGCGGCCAGCGCCGAGGCGCCCAGCACGGCGCCACCGGTCAGCAATTGGCGACGGATCATTCGGTCTGAGGCTCCCTTGGACATTCGGCGGCTCACGCCGCCGGCCTGTCCCATTTTGCGGGTAGAGCCTTGGTTTTGTCATCGTCCGCCAGCAGCCACCGCGAAATATTATTATGGATGATCGTTCATCCCTGCGCTCCCGTGCCGCGACTGGGCAACGATTCCGGCGCGCCACGCTTGCTCCCCGTGGAGCGGGCCGCAGCGAGGGACACGGATGCCGAAAGAGGGAAGCTCGAAGCTGGCGGTCTACGCCGCGCTGGCCGGGAACGTCGCCGTCGCCGCGACCAAGTTCGGCGCCGCCCTGCTCTCCGGCAGCTCGGCGATGTTGAGCGAGGCGATCCATTCCACCGTCGACTCCGGTGACCAAGTCCTCATGCTCTACGGCATGCACAAGGCGAGCCGGCCGGCCGACGAGCTGCACCCCTTCGGCCACGGTCTGGAGGTGTATTTCTGGAGCTTCATCGTGGCGATGATGATCTTCGGCGTCGGCGCCGGCGTCTCGGTCTGGGAGGGCATCGAGCAGATGCTGCATCCCGTGCCGGCACAGAGTGTCTGGATCAGCTATGGCGTGCTCGCCCTCGCTTTCATCTTCGAGGGCATCAGCCTGTTCTTCGGCGCCCGCGAGTTCCGCAAGCAGGCGCGCCCCCGGGGCAACTGGCTGCGCGCCGCCCGCACGACCAAGGACCCCATCGCCATGACGGCGGTATTCGAGGACAGCGCGGCGGTGGCCGGCGTGGTGATCGCTGCGCTCGGCCTTACCTTCGACTATGTCTTCGGCTGGCCGGTCATGGAAGGGGTGGCCTCGCTGCTGATCGGCCTGCTGCTCGGCGGGACCGCGCTCTTCCTGGCGCGGGAGAGCCGCAGCCTGCTGCTGGGCGAGAGCGTCTCGCCGGAGGTGCGGCGGGACATCGCCGGGCTGGTCCGCGCCGATCCGCGGGTGGTGCGGCTGGATCGCATCCTGACCCTGCATCTCGGGCCGAACCACGTGCTCGTTGGCCTGACCCTCGACTTCCAGGACCAGCTCGGCGACGAGGCGGTGGAGGCGAGCACGCGGGAGATCGCCCGCCGCATCCGCGCCGGGCATGAGGAGGTCCGTACGGTGCTGTTCGAGCCCCGGGACAAGTCCGTCGCGGCGGCCTCGGCCGCCTGACGGGGCCGCCCCGGAGCAGGTGGCTCAGTTCAGGAAGAGCTTGCCCGGGTTCAGGATGCCCTTCGGGTCGAGTGTTGCCTTCAGGCTGCGCATCACCGCCAGCACCTCGGCCCCGTGCTCCTGCTCCAGGAACTCGCGCTTGCCGAGGCCGATGCCGTGCTCGCCCGAGCAGGTGCCGCCCAGCGCCAGTCCCTGCGCGACGATCTGCCGGTCCAGCGCCCAGGCCTTCTCCAGCCCCTGCGGGTCGTCGGCGGGGAAGAGGATGACGACGTGGTAGTTGCCGTCCCCCACATGGCCGACGATGCAGGTGTTCTGCCCGGCGGCATCGGCCAGCGCCTTGGCGCCGGTGATGGCCTCGGCTAGGCGCGAGATCGGCACGCAGACATCGGTGGTGATGCCGCGGCAGCCCGGATAGAGGGCATTGGCTGCCCACCAGGCGTCATGCCGGGCCTTCCAGAGCTTGCTGCGCGCCTCGGCGTCGTGCGCCCAGGCGAAGCCCTTGCCGCCCATGTCCTCGGCGATGGCCTCCACCGCCGCCGCCTGCTCCTGCACGCCGGCCGGGCTGCCGTGGAACTCCAGGAAGAGCGTCGGCAGCGGCTGGAAATCCAGCTTGGAATAGGCGATCGAGGCGCGCATCTGGTCGGCATCGGCCAGTTCGATGCGGGCGACGGGAATGCCGGCCTGCATGGTCATGATGACGGTCTCGACCGCCGCCTGCAGGCTCTCGAACTGGCAGACGGCGGCGCTGGTCGCCTCCGGGATGCCCTGCAGCCGCAGGCGGATCTTGGTGACCACGCCGAGCGTGCCCTCGGAGCCGACGAAAAGCCGCGTCAGGTCGTAGCCATTGGCGGCCTTGCGGGTGCGGCCGCCGGTGGTGATCACCCGGCCATCGGCCAGCACCACCTCCAGGCCGAGCGTCGCCTCGCGCATGGTGCCGTAGCGCACCGCATTGGTGCCGGAGGCGCGGGTCGCCACCATGCCGCCGAGCGAACAGTGGCTGCCCGGATCGACGGGGAAGAACAGGCCCTGGTCGCGCAGGTGGTCGTTGAGCTGATGGCGGCTGACGCCCGGCTCCACCAGGCAGTCCATGTCCTCGGCATTGACCTCCAGGATGGCGGTCATGCGGCTGAGGTCGAGGCTGATGCCGCGCCGGAGCGGCACCACATGCCCCTCCAGGCTGGTGCCGGCGCCGAAGGGGGTGACGGGCACGCCATGCGTGTTGCACAGCGCCAGCAGGCGGGAGACTTCCTCGGTGCTCTCGACGAAGGCGACGGCATCCGGCAGCACGGGCGGATTGGCGTCCTCGCCCTTGGCATGCTGCTCGCGCACCGAGGCGTTGGTGGAGAGCCGGTCGCCCAGGAACGCCCGCGCGGCGGCGATCACGGTGTCCACGGGGTTGGCGGTGATGGTCATGCAGTCTCCTCTCCCCGCAGGAGCGGGCAGGTCAGGCAATGCGGGCCGCCGCCGCCCAGGGTGAACAGCGACAGCTCGGGGTCGAGCACGGTCAGCCCCTCCGCGCGGAGCGCGGTGTTCAGGGCCTTGCTGCCGCGGGCGGATACCACGCGTCCGCCGCCCAGGGCGAGGATGTTGCAGCCGAGCTGCATTGCGTCGCGGTAGGGGACGGGAAGGCAGCGGATGCCGTGCGCCGCCAGCCAGGCCATGAAGTCCTCCTCCAGCACCTCGGTGCAGGCGACGGCGAGGCCGGGCGCGGCCATGCAGAACAGCACGTCGAGATGGAGGAAATGCTCGTCGAAGGGCTCCAGCCGGACCTCCCAGCCCTCGGCGCGCAGCCAGCCGGCGAGCTGCTCCGCCCCTGCCTCATCCGTACGCCCGCCGGAATGGCCGATCACCGCCAGGCCGGGCCGCAGGATGTGGATGTCCCCGCCCTCCAGCGTGCCGGCGGAGGATTTGCGCCAGAAGCCGCTGCCATGCGCGGCGTGGAAGTCGAGCAGGGCGGCGTATTCGCCGCGGCGCTGCGGCCGCTCCAGCTGGCACAGCACCGGGCCGCGATGCGTCACCACCACGCTGTCCCGTGTATAGACCATGTAGGGCAGGTGCGGCTCGGGCTGGAGCTGGTGCACGCTGGCGCCGCCTTCCCGCAGCGCCGCCACCAGCTCGGCGTGTTGCGCGGCGAGATGGGCCGGGGCCGGGGCCTGCCGCGCCTCGGCCAGCGTGCGGCGGGCGATGCTGTTGGTGGGGAGCCAGCGGTAGTGGTCCGGCGGGCAGACCAGCACCTCCCGCAGCGCGCCGGTTTCCGAGGCGAGGCGCCAGTGGGGCGCCGCCGGGGCGGGAGCGTGGATCGTCGCGTGGGACATGGCGCCGCAGGCTACGCCCGCCCGCCGGGACGGGCCAGCGGAAAGCGGCCGCCTCAGGCGGCGGCGGCGGACCGGCCGGGATAGCGGCTGAAGCGGATCCCCGGACCGCCGTCCTGCGCGCCGTCATCGGCCAGGAAGACGATGCCCGCCTCCTCGAAGGCGCTGCGCAGCTTGTCCAGGATGCTGACCGTCACGTTGGGCACGCCATAGACCGACTCAATGCGCCGGATGCTGGCCTGGCTGACGCCCGAGCGACGCGCGAGTTCCTCGACCGGCCAGCGCAGCGCCGCCCGCGCCATTCTGACCTGGCAGGCCGTGAGCAGAAGTCCTCCGGGCAGCATGTTGCCTCCTCTCTGTGGGGAGCGCCAACCGCTCAGCCCTGCGCAAGGATTGCGTATCGGAGCCGCCTTGCAAACCGCTCCACACGCGCCCGGCCGTCTGCGACCGTCCGCGCACACCATGGCAAAAGCGTATCGATCATGCGTTCGGTACGTTGACGCTCACGCTATACCGGGCCTAGCGTTTTCCTCCATCCCGGAGGAAACGAAGATCCTATGGCAAACAAGGTGAAGGAGGCCTGGGCGCAGGGCCGAGCCGTGGTCAATGGCTGGCTTGCGATTCCCAACGCCTACAGCGCCGAAGTCATGGCTCAGGCCGGCTTCGACAGTCTGACCGTCGATATGCAGCACGGCGTGCAGGACTATCTCTCCGCCGTGGCCTGCTTCCAGGGCATGCAGCCGCACGCGGTGACGCCGATGGTGCGGGTGCCCTGGAACGAGCCGGGCATCATCGGCAAGGTGCTGGATGCCGGTGCCATGGGCGTGATCTGCCCGATGGTGAACACGGCGGAGCAGGCGAGGCAACTGGTTTCCTCCTGCCGCTACCCGCCGGAGGGCACGCGCTCCTTCGGCCCGATTCGCGCCGGCATCTACGGCGAGGCCGGTTCCTACTTCGCCACCGCGAACAAGGACGTCGCGGTCATCCCGATGATCGAGACGCAGGAGGCGCTCGACAATCTGGAAGCCATCCTGGATACGCCGGGCATCGACGGCATCTATGTCGGCCCTTCCGATCTCGGCCTCTCGCTCGGCCTGGTGCCGAAGCTGGACCGCGAGGAGCCGGAGATCATGAAGATCTACGAGCGCCTGCTGAGCGAGTGCGGCAAGCGCAACATCGCCGTCGGCCTGCACAATGCCACGGCCGCCTATGCCAAGCGGATGATCGGCATGGGCTTCAAGCTGGTCACCATCGGCAATGACAGCGGCCTGCTGCTGCAGGCGGCGCGCGTCGCGGTGGCGGGTGCGCGGGGCGAGGGCAGCGAGCAGGCGGCGCGGCACAGCCAGGCCGGCAGCCAGCGCGAGCCCGGCGAGCTGCGCAAGTAGGGAAAGCGGTGGGGGAGCAAGGCTCCCCCACGCATCTGCCGGCGCCGCTTCAGGCGGCGGCGCGCTGCGCGGCTGCCGGCAGCTTGGCGATCAGCGCCTTCAGCATTTCCATCTCGCCCGCGTCCAGGTCGGTCAGTGGCGCGCGCACCGGGCCGGCGGGGCGGCCGACCGCGGCGCAGCCCGCCTTCACGATGGAGACGGCATAGCCCTTCCGGCGGTTGCGGAGGGCGATGTAGGGCAGCACGAAGTCGCGCAGACCCTGGAACACCGCCTCGCGGTCATGCCGGCGCACCGCGGCGTAGAAGTCCTGCGCGAATTCCGGCACGAAGTTGAAGATCGCGGAGGAATAGGTCGTCACCCCCATCTCCAGATAGGGCAGGGCGAAGGTCTCCGCCGTCGGCAGGCCGCCGACATAGGTCAGCCGGTCGCCCATCCTGGCGTAGATCCGCGTCATCAGCTCGATATCGCCGACACCGTCCTTGAAGCCGACGAGGTTCGGGCAGCGCTCGCAGAGCCGCGCCAGCGTGTCCTCGTTCAGGATGGCATTGTCGCGGTTGTAGACGATGACGCCGAGCTTCGTGCTCTTGCAGACCGCCTCGATATGCGCGGCGAGGCCGGCCTGCTCCGAGTTCACCAGGTAGTTCGGCAGCAGCAGCAGCCCGTCGGCGCCCGCCGCCTCGGCCGACTGCGCCAGTTCCCTGGCGATGGCGGTGGCCATGCCGCAGGGGGCGATCACCGGCACGGCGCCATTCACCTCGTCCACGGCCGCCTTCACCACGGTGGCGATCTCAGCGGCGGAGAGGCTGAAGAACTCGCCCGTGCCGCCGGCGGCGAAGAGCCCGGCCGGCTTGTGGCCCAGCATCCAGCCGATATGCTCGCGGTAGGGCGCCGCGTCGAAGGTGAAGTCGGGCCGGAAATGCGTCACCGGGAAGGAAAGCAGGCCGCTGCCGATCTGCTTCGCCATCTCGGCGGGGATCATCTGGGGCATGTGCGGTTCCTCTGCCGTGCAAAACTGATGTCAGGTCATCCTATGTCTGGCAAGGTGGCAAGGTCCATGCCAGAAATGCACCGGCTTCAGCGCTTCACTGCCAGCCCCCGCGTCACCGCCGCCTCGCCGAAGCGGGCGCGCAGCTTCTCCATCGCCTCCCAGCGGGCGGCGCGGCGCGGCGCCTCGGCATCCACCAGGTCACCCAGATCGGCCCCGGCCCCGGGCAGCAGCGGCTGCGCGCCGATGCCGATGAGCCGGAAGGCCGTGCCGTCGGCCTCCCGCGCCAGCAGCGGCCGGGCGGCGGCGAAGAGCGTATCGGGCAGGCGGGTCGGCGCCGGCAGCCGGACGTGCCGCGTGCGCAGCGCGAAGCTGGCCGTCTTCAGCTTCAGCACCACGCCGCCGGCGGCGAAGCCCTTCTCCTTCAGCCGCCGCGCCAACTTCTCGCAGAGCCGCCAGAGCGGCGCCTCCAGCTCGGCCACCCCGCGCAGGTCCGCCTCGAAGGTGGTCTCGGCGCTGATCGACTTGGTCTCGCGGTTCGGGTCCACCCGCCGGCTGTCCTCGCCGCGCGCGCGGGCGGCGAGCGCCGGCCCCTCCTCGCCGAGCCGCGCCGCCGCCTCGCGCGGGGAGAGCGCCTGCAACTGCCCGAGCGTGACGAAGCCCAGCCCGTTCAGCTTGCGCGCCAGCACCGGCCCGACCCCCGGCAAGGCCGAGACGGGCTCCCCCGCCAGCACCGAGGCCGCCTCGGCGGCGCCGATCACCGCGAAGCCGCGCGGCTTGTCCCGCTCCACCGCCAGCTTCGCCAGCAACCGGTTCGGGGCGAGGCCGACCGAGACGGTGACGCCCACCTCCCGCTCCACCCGCAGCGCGAAGCGCGCCAGCACGGCGGCGGGCGGCGCACGGTGCAGCGCCGCGGTGCCGGAGAGGTCGAGCACCGCCTCGTCGATCGAAAGCGGCTGCACCAGGGGGGTGAGGTCTTCCATCAGCGCCCGGATGGCGCGGCTGGCGGCGGCGTATTTCGCCATCTCCGGACGGATCACCACCGCATCCGGGCAGAGGGAGAGCGCCTTGAACATCGGCATGGCCGAACGCACGCCCCGGATACGCGCCAGGTAGCAGCAGGCCGCCACCACGCCCCGCTTGCCGCCGCCGACGATCACCGGCTGCGCCCGCAGCTCCGGCCGGTCGCGTTTCTCCACGCTGGCGAAGAAGGCGTCGCAGTCCACATGCGCGATGGCGAGGTCGGTCAGCTCGGCATGCCGGACGATGCGCCGACCCTTGCAGGCCGGGCAGGTGGCCTCCTCCTGGAACAGGCGCAGGCAGTCGCGGCAGAGGGCGGGCATGGCCGTATTCTAGGGCGGAAAAAGGCCGGGGGAAGGAATTCCCCCGAACCCCCATCTTCTTTCTGTCAGTTCAGGGGCGGTCCCACAGGCGCGCAGCACCGAACACGCCGGAGGAGTCGCCGTGCCTCGCCCGCACCAGCCGCACCGCCGCCACGTCACCGAAGACATAGGGCGCCATGCGGCGCGGCACCTCGTCATAGAGGTGGTCCAGGTTGGAGAGGCCGCCCCCCAGCACGATGGCGTCCGGATCGATCAGGTTCGTCACGGCGGCCAGGGCCCGCGCCAGTCGGTCGGCATGGCGGTCCAGTGCCGCCTTTGCAGCCTCATCCCCGGCCGCGGCCGCCTCGGCGATGCCGCCCGCGTCGCGATGGCCGGCGCCCTTCCAGTCGGCGGCCAGCGCCGGGCCGCAGAGCCATGCCTCCAGGCAGCCCCGCTGGCCGCACCAGCAGCGCGGGCCGGGATGCTCCTCCGGCCGGGCCCAGGGCAGGGGGTTATGCCCCCATTCGCCGCCCACCCGGTTGCGACCCTCGATCAGCCGCCCCTCCACCACCACCCCGCCGCCCACGCCCGTGCCCAGGATGACCGCGAAGACCACGCCATGGCCCGCACCGGCGCCATCCGCCGCCTCGCTCAGTGCCAGGCAGTTGGCATCGTTGGAAAGCCGCACCGGGCGGCCGAGTCGCGTCTCCAGGTCGCGGTCCAGTGCGCGGCCGTTCAGGCACTGGGTATTGGCGTTGCGCACCAGCCCGGTGGCGGGGCTCAGGCTGCCGGGAATGCCGACACCGACCGTGGCGCCCTGAGCGCCGAGCGCGGCCTCGGCACCGGAGACCAGCTCCGCCAGCAGGCGGAGGATGCCGTCATAGTCGCCCGGCGTGGCGGCGCGCCGGCGCAGCCGCACCGCGCCCGCGTCGTCCAGTGCGACGATCTCCGTCTTGGTGCCGCCGAGATCAATGCCGATGCGGAGGGTCATGAGGAGCGAGAATAGTTCAGCGCAGGCTGGGGCGACAGGCCAGGGCCGGGGAGGGGACGGCGTTTCCTCTGGCCACCCGGCCTCCCGCGCTCAGTTGCGCCGCAGGGCCAGCGTCACGCCACTGAGCGTCAGGACCATCGAGAGGGCCTGGCGCAGGCCGAAAGGCTCGTCCAGCAGGGCGGCCGCCGTCAGCGTGCCGAGCAGGGGGACCAGCAGCATCCCGGTCGAGGCGGCGGAGGGCGGCAGGCGGCGCAGCGCGCCGAACCAGGTCAGGTAGCAGACCCCCATCGGAAAGATGGTCATGTAAAGCATGGCGCCGAGACCGGCGGGGGTCAGGGCGCCGAACTGCGGCTGCTCGAAAGCGAGGCCCAGCAGGAGCATGGGGAAGCAGCCCAGCCCGACCTGCCACGCCGTCGAGGCGACCGGCGCCAGCGGCAGCGGCGCCCCGTTCAGCACGGTGCCGAGGGCGAACAGCACCGCCGCGCCCAGCGCGAGGCTGACGCCGGGCAACTGCCCGCTGCCCGCCGCGAAGCTCTGCCCGCCGAGCAGCACGCCGATCCCCGCCACGCCCAGCAGCAGGGCGGCGATGCCACGCCGCGTCGGCCGCGTGCCGAGCACGGGCCAGGCGAAGATCGTCGCCCAGATCGGCATGGTATAGACCAGCAGCGCCCCCTCGCCGACGCTCACCCACTGCATGCAGAGCGAGGAAAAGCCCATCCAGGCGAAGACGTTGGTGAAGGCGGCACCGAGTAGCCGCGGCGTCGCCGCGCGCGGCACCCGGAGGCTCTGCCCGAGCAGCACTGCCACCAAAGCGAGGCCGGCTGCCGCCACCACGCCCGCGAGCCCGCGCGCGAACAGCGGCGGCCAGACCTGCAGCAGGAACTTCATGGCCACCCAGTTGAGCGCCCAGCCGCAGGCGGTGGCCAGCAGGCAGGCGATGCCCACCGCGCGTTCCGAGCGCCGGTCGGCCGGGGGAGGGCCGGGGAGGCTGCCGAGTTCCGCCTCCTCGACCTGCGCCAGGCTGCGGGTCATGCCGGCATGCCTTTCGGCCGCCGCGGGCGGCGGGTGAGCAGGGCCATGGTTCCCCTCGGGGGAATGGTGCTGGCCCTGCCGTGAAGTGCCACCTGCGGCCCGCCTGTCATGGCGCTTCCCTACCGGGCGCCACCACGCGTTCCATGTCGTGCAGGGCGCTTTCGAAGCCGTGCAGGACCGGCGCGCGCTCCTGCAGGGCCCAGCCGACCAGGCTGCCGCCTTCCAGCAGGCTGAGCAGCGTCAGGGCGACCTGCGCGGCCGGCGCGGGATGCGCCAGCTCCCCCGCTTCCTGCCCTGCGGCGACGATCCGGGTGAGCCAGCGCAGATGCATCTGGAAGAAGTCGCGGACCGCCTCGCGCAGGCTCTCCGGCAGGGCGGCGCGTTCCCCCGCGAGGGCGCAGCAGAGCGGCAGCATGCCGGCCTCGCAACTGGCCGCGAAGACATGGCCGAAGGCCCGCAGCCGCGCCGGTGCGCTGTCGTGTTCCGCCTCGATGGCGTGGAGCTGCTTCTCGAAGCCTTGCCGGTAGTCCTGGACCAGGGCGCGGCCCAGTTCCTCCTTGGAGGGGAAGTGGTGGTGCACGCTCGCCTTGCGGATGGCGACGTGCTCCGCGAGGTCGGCGAAGCTGAAGGCGGCATAGCCGCGCGTGCGCATCAGGGTTTCGGCGTGCCGGAGGAGGGCCGATCGGGTGCTCATCCGGTTTGCCTACCTTCCAGTAGGGAGGCCGTCAACGAAGGGCGGGATCCGGGGGAGGGTGGCGCCTTCCCTGGCCCCTGGCCTTGTGCCTCTGGCCGACCCATATCCCGATGATCGGCAGAGGGGAGGCGGGCGATGCTGGGCAGGCTTCTGGGTGCGATCACCGGCGATGCCGGGCAGGTGGAGCCGAAGGATCTCGGACCGCGCTTTCAGGAGGCGCTGCTCCCGGGGGAAGAGGTGCTGGCGGCCTTCCGCACCGTGCGGGACGGTTTCGCGCTGACCGACTGGCGCATCATGCTGCTGGACCGCCAGGGCGTCACCGGGTCCAAGACCGAGGTGGTGAGCGTTCCCTACAAGGCGATCTACCGCTTCTCGGTGGAGGCCGGCGGCACGGCCGATTTCGACGAGGAGCTGAAGGTCTGGGACCGCGGCGGCGCCGAGCCGCTGGCCTTCAGCTTCCGGCGCGGCACGGGGGCTGCCATGGCGGCGCAGCGCGTGCTGGCCGAGCGGGTGCGGGGCTTGTGAGCGGAGGCTTGCGCGCGGCCTTCGGCGGTGGTGCAGTCCGCCCATGAGTGAGACCACCCTCGATGTGCAGGGGCTGACCTGCCCGCTGCCCGTGCTGAAGGCCAACAAGGTGCTGCGTGGCCTGCCGCCCGGCGCCAGGCTGACCGTGCTGGCGACCGATCCCGCGAGCGTGAAGGATTTTCAGGCCTATAGCCGGGAGACCGGCCATGCGCTGGTCTCCTTCAGCGAGGTGGCGGGGCTGTACCGCTTCACCTTGCGGCGGCGGGAGGACCCAGCCGGAGAGAAACCGGCCAAATGAGCGTCCTGCTGGTCTCGCACCACGCCTGCCTCGGGCATTCCAACGGCCCGGACCATCCGGAATGCCCGGACCGGCTGCGCGCGGTGCTGGCCGCCCTGGAAGCGGAGGAGTTCGCCCATCTGCTGCGCGAGGAGGCGCCGCGCGCCAGCCTGGAGCAGCTCTGCCGCGTGCATCCGGAGGCCTATGTGCGCGGCCTCCTCGACATCCGCCCCGCCGAGGGCGAATGGGTGCCGCTGGACGGCGATACCGGCATGGCCGCCGGCAGCGCCGAGGCCGCGTTGCGCGCCGCCGGGGCGGGGGTGGCGGCGGTGGATGCCGTCTGCCGGGGCGAGGTGCGGCGCGCCTTCTGCGCCGTGCGCCCGCCCGGCCACCATGCCGAGCCGCGGCGGCCGATGGGCTTCTGCCTCTTCGCCAATGCCGCGGTGGCGGCCCGCCACGCCCAGGCCGCGCATGGCATCGGGCGCGTGGCCATCCTCGACTTCGACGTGCACCACGGCAACGGCACCCAGGCCGTGGTGGAGCGCGACCCCGGCATCCTCTTTGCCTCGACGCACCAGTCGCCCTGCTACCCCGGCACAGGGGAGGCCACGGAGCGTGGCGTCGGCAATGTGTTCAATGCCCCGCTGCCGCCGGGCGCCACGGGCGAGGCGTTCCGCGCCGCCTGGGCGGAGCGCCTGCTGCCGGCGGTGCAGGATTTCGCTCCTGGCCTGATTGTGATCTCGGCCGGCTTCGACGCCCATGCGCGCGATCCGCTGGCGCAGCTCCGCCTGCGCGAGCCGGATTTCGAATGGATCACGGCGGAAATCTGCCGCCTCGCGGAGCGCGCCTGCGGCGGCCGGGTCGTCTCCACGCTGGAAGGCGGCTATGATCTGGACGCGCTGGCGGCTTCCGCCGCCAGCCATGTGCGCGCGCTGATGCACGCCTGACCTGCCGATACCCTGCTCCGAGGTTCCTGCGCCATGCCCGAGACGCCCCCCCAGACGGACGTCGCTTCCCTGTCCTTCGAGGCCGCCCTGGCGGAGCTGGATGCCATCGTTCGCAAGCTGGAAGGCGGCCAGGCGAAGCTGGAAGAGGCGATCGCCGACTATGAGCGCGGCGCCGCGCTGCGCCGCCACTGCGAGGCCAAGCTGGCCGAGGCGGAGGGCAAGGTGCAGGCGATCGTCGCCGGTCCGTCCGGCGGGCCGGAGGGCGCCACGCTGCGGGACCTGACCTGACCATGTCGGAACTCCAGGCCTCCCCGCTCGCCACGGCGCTCGGCGCCGCCGTGACCGAGATCGAGCACGCGCTCGACACCCTGCTGCCGGCCGAGGAAGGGCCGGAGGCGCGGCTCTATGCCGCCATGCGCCATGCCGCGCTCGGCGGCGGCAAGCGGATGCGCGGCTTCCTGGTGCTGGAGGGGGCGGCGCAGTTCGGCGTCTCCCGCACCTCGGCGCTGCGGGTCGCCGCCGCCATCGAGATGCTGCACGCCTATTCTCTGGTGCATGACGACCTGCCGGCGATGGACAATGACGACCTGCGCCGCGGCAAGCCCACGGTGCACAAGGCCTTCGACGAGGCCACCGCGATCCTCGCCGGCGACGCGTTGCAGGCGCAGGCCTTCGCTGTGCTGGCGCATGAGGACACGCATTCCGATCCCGCCGTGCGGGCGGAACTGTGCCTGCGCCTGGCCCAGGCCGCCGGCCCGCGCGGCATGTGCGGCGGCCAGATGCTGGACATGCTGGCCGAGGAGGGCGCCGAGGCCCCGAGCGAGGCCGCCATCGGCCGGCTGCAGCTGCTCAAGACCGGCAAGCTGATCGAGTTCTCGGCCGAGGCGGGGGCCGTCCTCGGCAAGGCGCCGGGGCAGCAGCGCCATGCCCTCTGCGCCTATGGCCGCGAACTGGGTGCCGCCTTCCAGATCGCCGACGACATCCTCGACGCCACCGCCAGCGCCGCCGAGACCGGCAAGCGCACCGGCAAGGACGCCGAGGCCGGCAAGGCGACCCTGGTGGGGCTGCTCGGCCTTGATCGCGCAAAGGTGCAGGCCGAAAGGCTGGCGGAGCAGGCTGCGGCGCATCTCGACAGTTTCGGTGAGCGCGCCGATCTGCTGCGAATGCTGGCCGCCTATACCATTGCCCGGAGGTCCTGATGGCGAATCCCTCGAATCCCGCCCGGCTGCCTCCCAACCAGCCGCCGGCGACCCCGCTGCTGGACCGGGTGCGCGTCCCGGCCGACCTGAAGAACTTCTCGGCCGAGCAGCTCCGCCAGATCGCCGATGAGCTGCGCGCGGAGACCATCCATGCGGTCAGCCAGACCGGCGGCCATCTCGGCGCCTCGCTCGGCGTGGTGGAGCTGACGGTCGCCATCCATGCCGTCTTCGACACGCCGAAGGACCGGCTGCTCTGGGATGTCGGCCACCAGGCCTATCCGCACAAGATCCTGACCGGCCGGCGCGACCGCATCCGCACCCTGCGCCAGGGCGGCGGCCTCTCCGGCTTCACCCGCCGCAGCGAGAGTGAATACGACCCCTTCGGCGCCGCGCATTCCTCCACCTCCATCTCGGCCGGGCTGGGCATGGCGGTGGCGCGCGACCTGAAGCGCCAGGGTGGTTTTCGCGACGACCGCAACGTCATCGCGGTGATCGGCGACGGCGCGATGAGCGCCGGCATGGCCTATGAGGCGATGAACAACGCCGGCGCCATGAAATCCCGCCTGATCGTGGTGCTGAACGACAACGACATGTCCATCGCGCCGCCGGTCGGCGCCATGTCGGCCTATCTGTCGCGGCTGATCTCCTCGCGGCCCTTCCTCTCGCTGCGCGAGGTGATGGCCAAGGTGGCCCGCCGCTTCCCGGCGCCGCTGGAGCGCGCCGCCCGCCGCGCCGACGAGTTCGCCCGCGGCATGCTGACCGGCGGCACGCTCTTCGAGGAGCTGGGCTTCTACTATGTCGGCCCGATCGACGGGCACAACATGGACCACCTGCTGCCGCTGCTGCGCAACCTGCGCGACGCGGAGGAGGGGGCGCCCATCCTGCTGCACGTCGTCACCCGCAAGGGCAAGGGCTATGCCCCCGCCGAGGCGAGCGCCGACAAGTACCACGCCGTCAGCAAGTTCAACGTCGTCACCGGCACCCAGGCCAAGGCGCCGCCGGGACCGCCGACCTATACCAAGGTCTTCGCCCAGTCGCTGATCGCCGAGGCGGAGCAGGACGACCGCATCGTCGCCGTCACCGCCGCCATGCCCTCGGGCACGGGGCTGGACGCCTTCGGCAAGCGCTTCCCGAAGCGCACCTTCGATGTCGGCATCGCCGAGCAGCACGCCGTCACCTTCGCCGCCGGCATGGCGACCGAGGGGATGAAGCCCTTCGTGGCGATCTACTCGACCTTCCTGCAGCGCGCCTATGACCAGGTGGTGCATGACGTGGCGCTGCAGAAGCTGCCCGTCCGCTTCGCGCTGGACCGCGCCGGGCTGGTCGGCGCCGACGGCGCCACCCATGCCGGCGCCTATGACATCGCCTATCTCGGCTGCCTGCCGGACATGGTGCTGATGGCCTCGGCCGACGAGGTGGAGCTGGCGCACATGGTGGCCACCGCCGCCGCGCATGACGCCGGGCCGATCGCCCTCCGCTTCCCGCGCGGTGAGGGCTTCGGGCTGGAAGCCGTGCCGGCGCGCGGCACGGTGTTGCCGATCGGCCAGGGCCGCGTGATCAGGGAAGGTACCAAGATCGCGCTCCTCAGCTATGGCGCACGGCTGCAGGAATGCCTGAAGGCGGCCGAGGAACTGAGTGCGCGCGGCCTCTCCTGCACTGTGGCCGATGCCCGCTTCGCCAAGCCGCTGGACACCCCTCTCGTCGAGCGGCTGGCGCGCGAGCACGAGGTGCTGATCACCATCGAGGAAGGCTCGGTCTGCGGCTTCGGCGCCCTGGTCATGCAGCATCTGGCCTGGAAGGGTGCCTTCGACGCCGGGCTGAAGTTCCGGCCGATGACCCTGCCGGATGCCTTCATCGACCACGACAGCCCGAAGGCCCAGTACGAGGCCGCCGGCCTTTCGGCGCGCTCCATCGTGGCGGCGGCGGTGGCGGCGCTGGGCGACGCGGCCAGCGCGCAGCCGGCCCGCGCGTGAGCGCCAGGGGGCGCTGCCCCCTGGAACCCCGGCCGGGGGGATAGTATCCCCCCGGACCCCGCCTTTCGTGGGGCGCGGTCCTGGATCGAGAGACATGCCCAAGCAGCGTGCGGATGTGGCCCTGGTCGAGCGGGGCCTGGTGGAGTCGCGGGCCAAGGCCCAGGCCCTGATCATGGCCGGCAAGGTGTTCTCGGACACCCGGCGGGTGGAGAAGGCCGGCCAGCCGGTGGCGGAGGACACGCCGCTGGAGGTGAAGGGGCAGGAGCACCCCTGGGTCAGCCGCGGCGGCATGAAGCTCGCCCATGCCCTGGCCCATTTCGGCCTCTCGCCCGAGGGGCGCGTCGCCGTCGATGTCGGCGCCTCCACCGGCGGCTTCACGGATGTGCTGCTGCAGCACGGGGCCGCGAAGGTCTACGCGGTGGATGTCGGGCACGGGCAGCTCGCCTGGAAGCTGCGCAGCGACCCGCGCGTCGCGGTGCTGGAGCGGACCAATGCCCGCCGCCTGGATGCCGGGTTGATCCCGGAGGCGCCGGGGGTGGTGGTCTGCGATGCCAGCTTCATCGGGCTGGCCACCGTGCTGCCGGCGGCGCTGGGGCTGGCCGCGCCCGATGCCTGGGCGGTGGCGCTGATCAAGCCGCAGTTCGAGGCGGGGCCGGAGAAGGTGGGGAAGGGCGGGGTGGTGCGCGACCCGGCGGTGCATGACGAAGTCTGCGAGCGGGTTCGCGACTGGTGGGGAACCTTGCCCGGCTGGACGGTGCTGGGGATCGAACCCAGCCCAATCCTCGGGCCGGAGGGCAACCGGGAATTCCTGATTGCCGCCCGGCGCGAGGGCTGAGGGGCTAAGCCGGGCGCGGCACCGCCAGTTTCGTGGCGCCGGCGATCTCCTGCAGCAACGACCAGACGCGGTGCGGGTCCATCTGCACCTCGGGGTCGTTCAGCAGCCGATCAAGCTCCAGCAGCTTGGCTTCCATTTCACGCTCGGACATGGGCGCTCTCGTGTGCGGCACGGTGGTTGTAAGAACCATGCAACGCAGCATGACCTAAAAAGTGGCAGCAGAACGACGAAACTTTACGATTGGGCCTCAGAAACCTTCACTTTATATTTATATCTGGATTTCAGCCTGGTAGTTCGCTGTTTAGGAGAATGAGAGGATGGCGGGCTGCAGCGCGGACAGCTTTGCCGCCGGATGCGCCTGGTTGCGGAAGCGCAGCTCTCCCTGCTCCGCCGCGTCCGGCGGGGCCATGCCGAACATCTCCATCCGCGTGGCGCAGGCGACGGCGGTGATGCGGGCCGCCTTGGTCGTGGTGAAGAAGCGCCGCACGGCGCCCTCCACCTCCAGCGTCTCGCGCAGGCTGCGCCACTCGGGGCGCTCCACATCCTCCAGGAACACCGAGACGATGCCGGCGCGGGTGCCGGAAAGCCGGCTTTCGGCGGCAGCTTCCAGCCGGCGGACGATGGCGCCGGCCACCGCATTCTCCCGCCCCGCCCGGGCCGCCATGACGAAGACGCTGCCCCCCGCAGGGTCGGCCGTCACCGCCAGTTGCGCATCGGGGCCGAACTGGTTGCGCAGCCGCTCCGGCAGGCCCTGTCCGGCGGCCTGGGCGCCGGCCAGCATCAAGGGATCGAGCTTCAGCACGGCAGCGGCGCTGGCATCCTGCCGCTTGCGGTCGGCCAGCATGGCGCTGATCCGCTGCTGGAGTTCGGCGAGCTGCTCCGGTCCCTGGATGCCCTCGGGCAGCGTCATCTTCAGCAGGTAGCGGCCGGGATGGGCGGCGAGCCAGGTCTGCAGGTCGGGATTGATGCCATCCATCAGCCGGCACCAGTCGCCTCGCGGCACCTGCCGGCCTTCCTCCGCCGAGAGCGTCTCACAGACCAGCTCCGCCTGCACGCCCTCCCGCTCCAGCAGCAGGTCATAGGGCGTGTTCTCGGTCAGGCCGGTGAAGCGGACGGTGAAGCCGCGCTCGCGCTGGCGCGCGGCCTCGCGCAGCAGGTGAAAGAGAGGGATCAGGGTGGCCTCGCCGGTCAGACCCTGCAGCAGGCGCTCCCGCAGCCGGGTGCGCGGCTCCTGGGGAAGGGTATCGGCCAGGGCCACCGCCTCGCGGGCCAGCGCCAGGACGAGGCGCTCGGCACGGCCGAGGCGCGGCGCCTGCCGCTGGCCCGCGAGGCGCGCCAGGATCAGTTCCAGCGCGTGCCGCTGCTGGGTGGCGCGGCCGCGCCAGGATTGCGAGGTCGCCCGGACGGCCAGATCGGCCATGCGGCGCTGCCAGGATGCTTCTCCCGCAAGGGCGAGAAAGCCGCGGCAGGCGTCAGGAGTGTCATCGACAGCGCGAAGCATGGGGAATCCTCCGCCAAACGGACCGTCCCGCTATCCAGACCGGTTTCGGAGGGGTCAAGTCGATGCACGAATTTTACTCAGCAGGCCGCTTCACGGTCAGTTGCGCGGCAGGCGGGGGCGCTCCGGCGCATCGGGGTTCTGGGCCCGGTGGCGCAGCAGGTGGTCGGCCAGCACGCAGGCCAGCATGGCCTCGCCCACCGGCACGGCCCGGATGCCGACGCAGGGATCATGCCGGCCCTTGGTCAGCACTTCCACCTCCTGGCCGAAGCGGTCCACCGAGCGGCGCGGCGTCAGGATGGAGGAGGTGGGCTTCACCGCGAAGCGCGCCACGACGGGCTGGCCGGTGGAGATGCCGCCCAGAACGCCGCCGGCATGGTTGGAGAGGAATTCCACCTCGCCGTCCGGCCGCATCCGCATCTCGTCGGCATTGCCTTCCCCGTCCAGGGCGGCGCTCGCGAAGCCCTCGCCGATCTCCACGCCCTTGACGGCATTGATGCTCATCAGCGCGGCGGCGAGGTCGGCGTCCAGCTTGCCGTAGAGCGGCGCGCCGAGGCCGACCGGCACGCCCTCCGCCACCAGCTCGATGACGGCGCCGAGGGAGGAGCCCGCCTTGCGGGTGGCGGCCAGCTTCTCCTCCCAGAGCGGCACGGCGCCGGGGTCGGGGCAGAAGAAGGGGTTGCGCTCCACCTCGGCCCAGTCGAAGCGGCTGCGCGCGATGCCGAGCGGCCCCATGGCGACCATGGCGCCGCGGATGGTGACGCCGGCGCCCAGCACCTTGCGGGCGATGGCGCCGGCGGCGACGCGCACCGCCGTCTCCCGCGCACTGGAGCGGCCGCCGCCGCGGTAGTCGCGCAGGCCGTATTTCAGGTGATAGGCCAGGTCGGCATGACCGGGGCGGAAGCGGTCCTTGATCTCGCCGTAGTCCTTGCTGCGCTGGTCCTGGTTCTCGATCAGCAGGGAGATCGGCGTGCCGGTGGTGATGCCCTCGAAGACGCCGGAGAGAATACGGACCTGGTCCGGCTCCTGCCGCTGGGTGACGAACTTGGACTGGCCGGGCCGCCGGCGGTCCAGGAAAGGCTGGATGTCGGCCTCGCTGAGGGGGATGCCGGGCGGGCAGCCATCCACCACGCCGCCGATCGCCGGCCCGTGGCTTTCGCCCCAGGAGGTGACGCGGAACAGGTGGCCGAAGCTGTTATGGGACATGGAAGAGGGCACCGGCGGCAACGATCATGGCCGGTGGTTATGCGGAACCGCGCCGCGAACGCCAAGAGGCTATCCCCCTGATGGCGGGGTCCGGGGTGACACGGTCACCCCGGCGGAGGGGGTTCGGGGGAGAGGCGGCGCCTCCCCCGAGGGCTCAGGCGCCGGACTGCGGCGTCTTGCGGCGCCCGCCGGCGGGGAAGACATCCACCGGCCCGCCCAGGGTCTGCGCCAGCTCGTTCGTCTCGCCCGGCTGCACTTCCCCCGGCTGGATCGGCTGACGGATGGTGCCGCTGGCGGTTTCCTGCTGCTCGGCATCGCCGAGATGCGACTTGCGGATGGTGCCGCTGTCGTCCGGGTTCATCGCGTCGCGGTTCTGCTTGTCGTCGTCGGCCATCTGAGCCTCCTTCCGGACCGCTCCTGCCCTCAGGAGCGGCTGGTGGAATCGTGGGTGTGGTGGCTGTCCCGCTCGCCGCCGCCGCCGGAGGTTCGGCTCTCGCGGCTATTGGTCGGCGAACCGGGCGTCGGCCCTTCCGTCGAGCCGCCGCCCTTATGGCCAGTGGGGGCGGACTTGCTCGGATCCTGGCGGTTCTGATGGCTGCTGCCGGGACCGCCGTGGCGCTGGGTGTCGGAATTATGCTCGGGCATTGGTGCCTTCTCCTTCGCCGCCGGTCAGCGGTCCTGCTGGTAGCCCTCGTTCCGCGTATTCTGGGCGATATCGCCGCTGCGGCCCTGGTTCTGCGGGATGTTGTTCATCGGCTTGGCATGCTGCTCGGTCTTGTCGGACGCAGCCTCGGTGCTCCCGCCCGGACCCTTGGGCCGGTTCTCGGGGGGCACGGGCGGCATGTGCGCCTTGCTCATAACTTTCTCCTCGATCCGTAGGATGGGGTGCGGCGCCTCAGCGAGCGTTCTTCGCCGCGGCTTCCGCGCGCTCGGCGCGGTCGTCCTGCTCGGCCTCGGTCGCAGCCTGGGTGGCGGACTGGGGTGAAGCGCCCTCGTCGCGCCGCTCCGCCGCGGCGGCGTCGCCCTCGGCGCCGCTGGAGGCGGGGGCCGTGCGCGCACCGGCGGTGGGTGTCGGCCCATGCGCAGCCGGCGGCAGCGGCGGTTGCTCGTGCTGGCTCATGCGCGCCTCCCCTGACGCGGCCCCGATTGGCCGCGTGGGAGAGGAACGGCGAGGGAGGGGGGGAGGTTGCCGCGCCGCGCGGATGACGCGGCGCGGAAGTGGCCTCAGACGGTGGTGATGTCCGGCGCGTCCGGCGCCTTCATGCCGACGATGTGGTAGCCGCTGTCCACATGCAGCACCTCGCCGGTGACGCCGGAGCCGAGATCGGAGAGCAGGAACACGCCGGCGCCGCCGACATCCTCGATGGTGGTGTTGCGCTTCATCGGCGCGTTGTACTGGTTCCACTTCAGGATGTAGCGGAAGTCGCCGATGCCGCTGGCGGCGAGCGTCTTGATCGGGCCGGCGCTGATCGCGTTGACCCGGATGTTCTCCGCGCCGACATCGGCCGCCATGTAGCGCACCGAAGCCTCCAGCGCCGCCTTGGCGACGCCCATGACGTTGTAGTGCGGCATCACCCGCTCGGCGCCGAGATAGGAGAGGGTGAGCAGGCTGCCACCTTCCGGCATCAGCGCCACCGCCCGGCGGCTGACCGAGGCGAAGGAGAAGCAGGAGATGTCCATCGCCTGCAGGAAGGCCTCGCGCGGCGTGTCCATGTAGCGGCCGCGGAGATACTGCTTGTCGGCATAGGCGATGGCGTGGACCAGAAAGTCCAGCCTGCCCCAGCGTCCCTCCAGCGCGGCGAAGACGGCGTCGATGCTGGCCTCGTCGGCGACGTCGCAGGGCAGCACCAGGTCGCTGCCGACGCTGGCGGCCAGCGGGCGGACGCGCTTCTCCAGCGCCTCGCCCTGGTAGGTGAAGGCCAGTTCGGCGCCCTGGGCGGCGACGGCGCGGGCAATGCCCCAGGCGATCGACTTGTCGTTGGCCACGCCCATGATCAGGCCGCGCTTGCCGGCCATCAGCGTGCCGGTTGCAGAGGTCGCGTGCGGGGCGTCAGCTTCCATCGTGAGGCAGGACCGTCTTCGTCAGGGGTGGCGGGGCTGGGGAGATCCCCGTTGCAAGGGTCAGGCGGTGGTGGCACACCGCCTTCGCCTGGGCAAGGGGGAGCCGTATGTCCGCGCCTGATGCATCCACTGATCCGTTCACCCTGTTCCGCGCCTGGCTGGCCGAGGCCGAGGCGAGCGAGCCCAATGACCCCAACGCCATGTGCCTGGCCACCACCACGGCCGATGGCTTCCCTTCCGCCCGCATGGTGCTGCTGAAGGGGCTGGATTCGCGCGGCTTCGTGTTCTTCACCAACCGCGAGAGCCGCAAGGGCGGGGAACTGCTGGCCAACCCGCGCGCGGCGCTGCTGTTCCACTGGAAGTCGCTGCGCCGGCAGGTGCGGGTGGAGGGTGCGGTGGAAGCCGTGACCGAGGCGGAGTCTGACGCCTACTACGCCACGCGCCCGCGCCTTTCGCGCCTCGGCGCCTGGGCCTCGCAGCAGTCCCGCCCGCTCGCCGGCCGCACCGAGCTGGAGGCGGCGCTGAACGCGGCGGAGGCGCGCTTCCCCGGCGAGGACATCCCGCGCCCGCCCTACTGGGGCGGCTTCCGCGTGCTGCCGGCGCATTTCGAATTCTGGCAGGACATGCCCTTCCGCCTGCATGACCGGCGGCTGTTCCACGCGCAGCCCGGCGGTGGCTGGCGCACTGAGACGCTTTTCCCGTGAGCATCCCGGCAGGGCAGCAGGAGGCCGCCACCCTGCTGTCCCGCCTGACGGGCGATGCGGCGCCGGTGGAGACGCATATCTCCGCCGTCTTCGTCGGCCCGGACCGGGTGTTCAAGCTGAAGAAGGCGGTGGCGCTTGGCTTCCTGGACTTCACCCGGCTGGAGGACCGCGAGCGCTACTGCCGCCGCGAACTGGCGCTGAACGCGCCGGCGGCGCCGGACCTCTACCGCGCCGTGCACCCCCTGACGCGCAGCCCGGACGGCACGCTGCGCCTTGGTGGGAACGGGGCGGCGGAGGAATGGGCGGTGGAGATGGCGCCGCTCCCGCCGGGGGATTTCCTCGACGCGGTCGCAGCGCGCGGGGCGCTGGGCCCGGCGCTGCAGGACGCCTTGGCCGACGCGGTGGCGGCGCAGCACGCCAGCCTGCCGCCGGTGGCCGGCTGGGACGCCAACGGCGCGCTGCGGGACGTCATCACCGGCGCGGCGGCGGCGGCGCATGAGGCCGGGCTGCCGCCGGCGCGCAGCGATGCCTGGGCCGCGATGGCGCTGGCGCGGCTCGATGCCCTGGCCCCCGCTCTGGCGGCGCGTGCCGAGGCCGGCTTCGTCCGCCGCTGCCATGGTGACCTGCATCTCGGCAATCTGGTGCTCTGGCGGGGCCGCCCTGTGCCCTTCGACGCGCTGGAATTCGACGAGGCGCTGGCAACCGTCGACACGGGCTATGACCTGGCCTTCCTGCTCGCGGACCTCGACCTGAATGTCGGCCGGCCGGCGGCCAACCGGGTGCTGAACCGCTATGTGGCGCGGTGTGACGATGCCGGGCTGGTGGTGGGGCTGCCGCTCTGGCTCTCGCTGCGGAGCCTGATCCGCGCGCATGTGCTGCAGCGCGTCGGGCGTGACGGCCTGCCCTGGCTGGCCGCCGCCGAGGCGGCCCTGCGCCCGCCCCCCCCGCGGGTGGTCGCGGTGGGCGGGCTGCCGGGCAGCGGCAAGTCCTTCTGGGCGCGGCGCTGGGCGCCCGGCCTGGGTGCCGCCCCCGGCGCGCTGGTCCTGCGCAGCGACGAGATCCGCAAGCGCCAGCATGGCGTGGCGCCGGAAGTTCGCCTGCCCGCCAAGGCCTATTCCGCCGCCGCCAGCGAGGCCGCCTATGCCGCCCTCTTCGCCGGGGCCGAAGCCGCCGCCCGCGCCGACCACTGCGTGATCGCCGATGCCGCCTTCCTGGAGCCGGCGCAACGGGCGGGAATCGCCGCCGCCGCGGCGCGGGCCGGCGTGCCCTTCCAGGGCATCTGGCTGGAGGCGCCGATGCCGCTGCTGCGCGAGCGGATCGCCGCCAGGCGTGGCGACGCCTCGGATGCCGACCTTGCCGTGCTGGAACAGGCGGCGCGGCTGGACCCGGGGCCGCTGGACTGGCGGCGGCTGGACGTGACCGCCGCGATGCCGAACGAGATTTAACGAGCCGCCGGCCGGGCCGAGGCTCTAGCCTGCGGGCCGAGGCCGGGCGGGCAGGACAAAGGGGAACATCTTGAGCTTGGCCGTGTTACACTGCCCGGCGCCCCGGACCGGAGCGCCGGACTGAGAGAGGAGACCGAGCCATGGCCTACCGCCGGCTGTTGCTGCCGCTGACTGGAACCGCCGCCGGCGAGGCGGCGCTGCACACCGCCCTGATGGTGGCCCGCACCTGGAACGCCCATGTGCATTGCCTGCACGTGCGGGTGGACGCCCGCGACGTGGCGCCCTTGGCCGGCGAGGGTCTCTCGGGCGCCATGATCGAGGAGATGATGGCCGCCACCGAGCGCGAGAGCGGCGAGCGCGCCAACCGCGTGCGCAGCCTGTTCGAGCGCTTCGTGCAGGGCCGCGACGTTACCATCGCCCTCTCCGCCGAGACGGCCGCGAAGACGGAGGGGCCGACCCTCTCCTTCGAATCGATCGCCGGGCGGGAGGAGGACATCGTCGCGCAGCAGTCGCGCCTCTACGACATGGCCGTGGTGCCGCACCCCGAGGCGGGTGAGGACGTCTCCTCCTCCGACGCGCTGCATGCCGTGCTGTTCGATTCCGGCCGGCCGGTGCTGATCGCCCCGCGCGAGGTGCCGGAAACCATCGGTACCCGCGTCTGCTGCGCCTGGAACGGCACGGCGGAGAGTGCGGCGGCGGTGGCGGCGGCGCTGCCCTGGCTGCACCATGCCGAGGCCGTGCGCATCCTGCACAGCGAGGACTACCAGCGGCGCGGCCCGAGCGCCGAGGGGCTGCAGGCCTATCTGCGCTGGCACGGCGTCACCGCCGAGGCGGTGCCCTTCAAGCCGCAGACGCGCGAGGTGGGTGCCGGGCTGCTCGGTGCGGCGCGCGACTTCAACGCCGACCTGCTCTGCATGGGCGCCTACAGCCATTCCCGCCTGCGCCAGCTCATCCTGGGGGGCGTCACGCGGCACGTGCTGGAGAATGCGGAGCTGCCCGTCCTGATGTGCCGGTGAAGGCGAGCGGCCGGCGGTCCCCGCGCCTACTGGGACGCGGAGAGACCGCCGACCGTGATTCCTTCTGCGGCGGTACTGCGCGGCACCGCCTGCGGCAGGGCCGGGCTGCCCGCCCGGAGGACGCACAGGGCCGCATCATGCGGAGCGCCTGATCCTCATTGGGCGCGCCGGACGGGTGCGGCCTGCAAGCCGCCATGCTCCGCGGCCTGATCTCTGCCCGTCCGCAGGTCCGTAGCAGCCCCCACGCATCCCTTCCAGGCAACCCTTGTGTGTCTGGCCGCGGAACATGGCAGGATCCTGGCCGGGCTGGCCGCCGTAGAGTACCGGCTTCGGTTCGAGCGGATGCAGGGACTGGGCTGCCAGCCACCCGAGCCCGGGATCGGCTGGAATGCTGCGCCACCTGGCGCCGCTCCGATGCCGCCAAAGGCGAGGTGGGATCGTCTGGGGCAACTCCTGCGGCAATGTCTTGCCAGGCGGCTACACCGCCCCGATCGGCGGCTCCCACACCGCCCAGGCCGCGCCCGCGAAAATCTTCCTTCCCTTGCCCTCCGCGAGGCCCAGAACATGGGGAAGGCGCTCAAGCTCTGACGGGCCGGGATGTACTGTACTCAACTTCCGTTCTTCTGTTCTTTTCGTGTGAGACTTCTGCATGAGTTTGAAACTTCGCTGCCGGATTCACGCCAGAACACCCGATCCGCAACGATGAAAACCCGTTGCCGCTGATGACGGTTTGCGTCATGAATCCGGTCACGGTTTCGAGAAGGTGGCATATGCCAAGCGGTGCGGTCGGATATGGCGGGCGAACTCAACTTCGCCGTTATGGCCGCGTCTCCAGCCGGACCCTGTACGGAAACCACGCCGAGCCGGGCGATTCCAGCAGACTGCCGGTTTCGCGCGAACTGGCGCGCGGCAGGTTCGCCATGTCACCAAAGCAGATTGGGAATAACTCATGAGCCTTGATCTTGCCTCTGATGCTGGCGGACCCGGGTCGCAGGCAGTGAAAGCTGCCATTCTGACGATCGCGACCGAGAGGGACGGCCTCAAAGCTCTCGAAGACGCGCTGAAGGGGCCGCTCGCGGCGCCTTTCGAGCAGGCCATCGAACTCCTTCGGGCGGTGCGCGGGCGCGTCATCATCAGCGGCATGGGGAAGTCGGGCCATGTGGGGCGAAAGATTGCCGCCACCATGGCCTCGACCGGCACGCCGGCCCAGTTCGTGCATCCGGGTGAGGCGAGCCACGGCGACCTGGGCATGATCCAGAGCGGCGACGCGGTGATCGCGCTCTCCTGGTCGGGCGAGACGCCGGAGCTGAACGACCTGGTGGCGCATACGCGGCGCTTCAGCATTCCGCTGATCGCCATGACCTCGAAGCTTGACAGCGCTCTCGGATCGGCCGCCGACACCACGTTCGCCCTGCCGCGCATGGCCGAGGCCTGCCCGAACGGGCTGGCCCCCACCACCTCGACGACAATGCTGCTCGCCCTGGGCGATGCGCTCGCCGTGGCGCTCCTGCAGGCGCGCGGCTTCACGGCTTCCGACTTCAAGGTCTTCCATCCCGGCGGGAAGCTCGGTGCGCAGTTGAAGCGGGTCAGCGACATCGCCCGCAAGCTGGCCGAAGTGCCGCATGTCGGGCCGGAGGAGTCCGTGGGCGACGCGCTGGTCAGCATGAGCCGCTTCGGGCTCGGCTATGTTCTCGTGGTCCACCCCGCCGGTGATCTGGCGGGCATCGTCACGGATGGCGACATCCGCCGCCACATGGCGCCGGAGCTTGTCACGAGGACGGTCTCCGAGATCATGACCGCCCGGCCGACCACCCTGCGCGCGGACCTGCTGGCGGGCGAGGGCCTCAGCATTCTGAACCGCCTGAAGATCACGGCAGCCCCGGTGGTGGCGGGCGAGGTGCTCATCGGCGGGATCCACCTGAACGACTTCATCAACAACGGCGTTGTGTGAGCGTGAAGCCCATGAAGATCCTCGGGTATATTCCTGCTCGCCTCGGCAGCGTCCGGGTGCAGGCCAAGAATCTGCGGTACCTGAACGGGCGCCCACTGATTTCCTATGCCATCGAGACCACGAAACGTTCGAAGGAGATCGAACGCGTCGTCGTCAACACCGAGAGCCCCGAGATCGCCGCGGTGGCGGCGGAATACGGCATGGACGCCTATATGCGCCCCGCCGAGCTCGCCACCTCCGCCGCCTCGACCGACGACATCATCTTCGACTTCATCTCAAAGAATGAGTGCGACGCGGTCGCGGTGATCAACCCGACCGCGCCCTTCCTGAAGGCGCAGACCATCGACGCCGCCGTCCGGAAGTTCATGGCCGAGAAGCCAACCGCACTGTTCACCGCCAACACGGTCAGGAAGCACACCTTCCTCAATGGCCGGTGGATCAACTTCGATGCCACCAGGAAGAGCCCGCGGACGCAGGATCTCGAGCCGCTCACGATCATCAACTTCATCGTCGCGATCTTCGACGCGCACTATGCGCGGCAGGCCTATCTCGAGAAGGGAAGCTTCCTCTACAACGGCCGCGTAGGCTTCATGGAGACGCCGGAGGCCGAGAGCTTCGACATCGACTACGACTACGAGTTTCAACTCGCCGAGGCCCTGATGCGGCAAGCCGAGAGCCCCGATCAGCCCCGCTTCCACACCGCGGTGGTGGCCGGCAAGGACTACAGGACCTGACTTCCGGCCGCGCGGCAACGGAGCCGCGCGATACCGGAAGGGCGGCTCCCCACTGCAAGTTCGTGACCGGCAGGTCAGAGGCATCGATGGATCCGATCAACATCTGCGGCTTTGTCGCCACCGGTAAGTCGGCGGTGGTGGAATATTTCAAGGGAGTCCCCGGCGCCCTGCTCTGGCCGGGGACCGAAGGCCCGATCAACCGCTTCCCAGGCGGCTTCCATTACCTGTGGCGCCAGGCTGCCGAGCACGGAGTGCTGTCCGAGGAGGATGTCCGGCGGGCCCGCGGCCTGTTCACCGGCACGTTGCCGATGGACGAGGATCCGTTGTGGAAGCAATACCCGCGCGACACGCGACTGTGGCTGAACACGGGCTTTCGTGACCTCCAGAAGATGTGCCACGGGCGGTTGGAGCCTGCCGTCGAGCGCATCTTGGCCGAACTCGGCCAGCTCTCGCGCGCGGAGCCGGCAGGGCGCGCACAGCTTCTGCTCTCGCTGCTGAGTGCCCTCAGGCTGGCGTATCAGCGGATCGAAAAAGTTGCCCTGGCGGAGACTTCGTCGCGCTTCACGCTCTGGAACAACCTCTTCCACCCCTTCGACTTCCACCAGCGGAGCCTGTTCGGGAGGATGAACACGGTGGTTGTCGAGCGCGACATCCTCGACCAGTTCGCGGACGCCGAGAAAGATCCGGACTACATCAACGATCCGAACCCCGCGCGGAAGTTCTGCTTCGTGCACCAGCGTTTCCGCAGCCAGTTCCTTGCACGCGGCGGCTATGGGCCGGAGGATGTCGGAAAGATCTGGGACAAAGGCTTCCTTTGGCGGGAGATGGAGAACGGCAAGCTCATCTACCTGTCCTTCGAGAGCTTCGTCCTTCGGCCGGAGGTGCGGGCCGAGATCTGTGCGCTGCTCGGGATCGACGCGGGTGCCGTGGAGCAGAGGGTGGCCAGCAAGCAGGGCACGCTGTTCAATCCGGCCGTTTCCGCCGGCAATATCGGCAAGTACCGCCAGCGGAGTGATCTGGAGGCCCGCCTGCGGGAGATCGAAGCCGCGCTCCCGGCCTATGTGCGGCGCTGATGGCGCTTCCTCGCCGGCCCATGCCCGGCTGACGGTCTTTCCGGGCGAGGGCGGTGATCTCGAGCGGGCCATGGCGGTGCCGCATGACCGCAGGCGCCCTGCATCCGCCAGCAGTGCAGGGAATGGCGCCTGAGAGCAGGCGGAAGCCGTGGCGCCGGCCGCTGATCCGCCGCGACCGGGTGCCGCAGACCGTTGCTAGAGCAGATCCCGTTCTGATGGCATCATCGGGACGGGCGAAGATGCTCGTCAAAACAAACGGCTGGAGCATTTTCCATGAGCCAGGGCGAACGGAAAATGCTCTAGGCGGTGGTGACGATTTCCTGATCTGAGGGATTCCGCTGCTGAGCGGGGCGTGATTCAAGGCTGGCTTTTGGAGGCTGGCCTGGATGAGCGCGGACCCGGATGCGTTGCGCGATGA
>NZ_JASIRT010000010.1 GCF_030063475.1 Roseomonas sp. E05 | reverse complement strand
CGCAAGTTCCCGTTCCCACGCCAACAGCGATCCAGACCATGACGCCACAGACATCACCCAGCCTCCGCCTCCGCAGACGCCAAGTGAATCAGCTTAGCCAATAATACGCAACTGTAGTACTAAGTGGCCCGCCATCCAGGCCATGCTGCCGGATCTCCGGGGCCGGCGTCTCGTCGATCTCGGATGCGGGTTCGGCTGGTTTGCCCGATGGGCGCGGACGGAGGGCGCATCCCATGTGCTTGGACTGGACCTGTCGGAAAACATGCTGGCCCGGGCGAAGGCGGGCGCCGTCGATCCTGCCGTGGAATATGCCAGGGCCGATCTCGAGACCCTGGAGTTGCCGGCGGGAGAGTTCGACCTCGCCTACAGTTCCCTGACTTTCCACTACATTGAGGATTTCGGCAGGCTTATCCGCATGGTGTTCCGTGCCCTCACCCCTGGGGCGCACCTCGTGTTCACCATCGAGCACCCGATCTACATGGCCTCCACGCGCCCGGGCTGGCTGGTGCGCGAGGACGGTCAGAAGACCTGGGCCGTGGACAACTACGCGGTCGAGGGCGCCCGCACGACGGATTGGCTGGCCAGGGGCGTGGTCAAGCAGCACCGGACCCTCGGGACGACGCTGAACACCCTGATCGCCTCCGGCTTTGCGGTCCGCGAGGTCCAGGAATGGCACCCCACGCAGGAGCAGGTTGCAGAACGCCCCGCGCTGGCGGAGGAGATGGAACGGCCGATGATGGTCCTCATCTCCGCCCAACGTTGAGCAGGGAAAAGGACCCCGGGTGCTGCCCGAATCTCCATCTTCGTCTGTCCGTGCAAAGCCGCAGGAAAATCCATAAATCCACGATCTTGAAAAGACTATTTCTTCCCAATCACTCCAGCAGAATCAGCAATTTTTCCGCCATCTCTCGCATGCGCAAAATCCAGGCGCTTCGTGGCAGCGGATAGGCGCCCGTGCTTCGCTTCGCGCCATTTTCCAGTCCGGCCAGGGCTTTTTTCCGGCCGGTTTCCGCGCACCCTTCCTTGACGCATGCCCGCTTCTCGCCGGACCCTCTGGCCTGCGCGTTCACGCGTGACGCTTCGCCAGGCTGGAGGCTTGCCCATGACCACCCTGCCCCGACGCTCGCTGCTCATGGCCGGCGCGACGCTTCCCTTTCTGCGTCGCAACGCACATGCGCAGGCCGCCGGGGGCGTGCTGCGCTTCGGCCTCTCCGCCTGGCCGCCCAACCTGCAGCCTTGGGCCAGCACCGGCGCCTCGGCCGGCACCGTCAAGCTGCTGATCCACCGCAGCCTCGTCTCCTACGACAGCAAGGGCGAGTTGCGCGGCGAACTCGCCGAATCCTGGTCGCGCGACGACGACGGCGCCTGGGTGTTCCGCCTGCGTCCCGATGCCGTCTTCCACAATGGCGAGCCCGTCACCGCCGATGACGTGAAGTGGACGCTGGAGCAGATCGCCGGTGAACGCTCCACCGCCTATATGCGCGCGCAGTTCCAGCGCGTGGAGCGCATCGAGACGCCGGACGCACGCACGGTGCGGCTGGTGACGAAGGAGCCGGCGGCGACGCTGCCGCACTGGTTCGGCGGCTACAACATGGCCATGGTCTGGCGGAAATCGGAGCCCAGCGACCCCGTCGGCGCAGGGCCATACCGCCTCACCGGCCAGGAACGCGGCAGCTCGCTGGAACTGACCGCCTTCGACCATTTCTACAAGCCGGGTCTGCCAAAGCTGAAACGCATCCGGTTCGTGGTCTATGCCGACGAGAACCTGCGCGCGGCCGCGCTGCAGTCGGGCGACGTGGACATGATCGAATACGTCCCCTGGCAGTCCATGGCCGCGGTGGAGAGTGACCCGGCGCTGAAGCTCGACGCGGTGGATGGCCCCTTCATGGACGTGCTGTTCAACGGCACGCGCGGCCCCTTCGCCGATGCGCGGGTGCGCCGCGCCGTCGCGCATGCCATCCGGCGCGAAGATATCGTCAAGACCGCCTTCTTCGGCCGCGGCAGCCCGATCGAGGGCGTGCCCATCCCGCCCGGCACGCCCTGGTACGACGAGCAGCTCGCGCGGGGCTGGAACTACGACCCGGCCCGCGCCAAGGCCCTGCTGGCCGAGGCCGGCCACCCCGACGGCTTCCAGACCACCCTGCTCGCCACCGCGCAATTCGGCATGCACAAGGATACCGCCGAGGTCGTGCAGCAGCACCTCGCCGCCATCGGCATCCGCTGCGAGCTGCGCCTGCCGGACTGGTCCACCCGCGTCAGCCTCGGCACACGTGGCCAGTACGAGATCGCCATCCACGGCACCACGGCCGAGAACAACGATCCGGACGGGCTGAGCTCGGTGCTCGACACCACGCTCTCGCCCTCGCACGGCCGCTCCTTCGGCGTACAGGCGCCGCGCACCGCCGCGCTGCTGGCGCAGGGCCGCGCCGAGTTCGACCCGCAGAAGCGCATCGCCCTCTACAAGGACATGCAGCGGGCCGCGCTGGAGGAGGTGCCGATGGTCGGCCTCGCCTGGCGCAGCCAGGGCTACGGCATGAAGCGCAACATCCAGGGCTTCACCAACCTGCCCGGCGCGCTGACCACGCTTTCCGGCACGCATCTCGAGACCACGGAGTTCGCCTGATGGCCTGGATCCTGCGCCGCATCGGCGTCTCCCTCATCCTCGCCTGGCTGGTGGCGACCATCGTCTTCATGACGCTGCACCTTGTCCCCGGCGATCCGGCCGAGCTGCTGCTCTCCACCGGCGGCATCATGCCGGACCCCGGCGCCGTGGCCGAACTGCGCGACCGGCTCGGTCTGAACGATCCGCTGCTCGTCCAGTACGGCGAGTTCCTGCGCGGCCTGACGCGCGGCGACCTCGGCAACTCCCTGATCGACGACTATCCCGTGCTCGCCGAGGTCGCACTGCGCCTGCCGCGGACGCTGGAGTTGATTTTCGCCGGCGCCATCCTCGCGGTCATCGTCGCGCTGCCGGCCGGCACCTATGCCGCGCTGCATCGTGGCGGCACCTTCGACCGCCTTGCCTCCGGCGTGGCGGCGCTGCTGCTGGCGGTTCCGGTCTTCGTGGTCGGCACGCTGCTGATCCTGATGCTGGCGCAGTGGCTGCGCGTGATGCCGGCCGGCGGCTATGTGCCCTTCGCCGACAATCCCGGCCGCCACCTCGCCCTGCTGGCCCTGCCGGCGCTGACCATCGCCAAGGGGCTGGCCGCCGTGCTGTTCCGGATGACGCGCGCCTCGGTGCTGGATGCCCTCTCACGCGACTATGTCCGCACCGCCCGCGCCAAGGGCCTGACGCCGCGCCGCGTGCTGGTGCGCCATGTCGTCCGCAATGCGCTCATCCCCGTGCTGACGGTGCTTGGCCTGCACATGGGCACGCTGCTCGGCGGCACGGTGCTGGTGGAGTATGTGTTCAACTGGCCCGGCCTCTCCACGCCGCTGCTGCGGGCGGTGGAGGCGCGCGACTACCCGATGGTGGTCGGCATCGTGCTGACCATCTCGGGCCTGTTCCTGCTGATCAACCTGATCATGGACCTGCTCTACGCGGCGCTGGACCCGAGGATCCGCGCGGCATGATGATGGCGCCCGCCCTGCCCCCAAGCACCAAACTGACAGAAAAAAGAAGGGGGTTCGGGGGAATTCATTCCCCCGGCCTTCCTGCCCAAGGAGGCTCAAGGCCATGAAGCGCCTGATCGTCCCTGGCACGCTGGTCGGCCTGATCCTGCTTGCCGCCCTGGCCGCGCCCCTGCTGCCCCTGCCGGACCCGATCCGCCAGGACATCGCCCACCGCCTGGCGGGGCCGCTCCCGGGCTCGCCGCTGGGCCGCGACGAATTCGGCCGCGACGTCTTCTCCCGCCTCATCTGGGGCGCGCGCACCAGCCTGAGCGTGGCCTTCGCCTCCGCGCTGATCGCCGGCGCCTTCGGCACGCTGCTCGGCCTGCTCGGCGGCTGGTTCCGCGGCCTGGGCGAGCTGCTGGCGGTGCGCAGCATGGACGTCATCCTCTGCTTCCCGCCCGTGCTGCTGGCGCTGCTGGTCGTCACGCTGATGGGGCCGGGCGCCGGCACGCTGATCCTGGTGCTCTCGGTGCTCTATCTGCCCGGCTTCGTCCGCGTCACCTATGCCGAGGTCCTCTCGGCCCGCAGCCATGACTATGTCGAGGCGGTGCGGGCGCTCGGCGCCCCGGCGCCGCGCATCCTGCTGCGCACCGTGCTGCCCAACGTGGCCGGGCCGGTGCTGGTGCAGCTCAGCCTGGCCGTGGCCTCGGCGGTGGTGCTGGAGAGCGGCCTCTCCTTCCTCGGCCTCGGCGTGGTGCCGCCCGCCCCCTCCTGGGGCCTGATGATCCGCGGGGCGCGGGCCACCATGGACCAGGCGCCGATGCTGCTGTTCTGGCCCTGCGCCGTGCTGACCCTGACCATCCTGGCGATGAACCTGCTGTGCGACGCGCTGCGCGACGCGGTGGACCCGCGCACCTCCGGCGCCCGGAGCCGCCTGCGCGCGGTCGATCGCCTGCTGCCCGGCCTGCTGCCCCGCCGGGAGCCCGCGCCCGAGACGGTGCTGGACGTGCAGGGCCTCACCGTCGAGATCGACACCCCGCGCGGCCCGATCCGCCCCGTGCAGGATGTTTCCTTCAGTGTCCGCGCCGGGGAGACGCTGGCGATCGTCGGCGAGAGCGGCTCCGGCAAGTCGGTCAGCACCACGGCGCTGATGGGGCTGCTGCCGCCGGTCGCGCGGGTGGTGAGCGGCGAGGCCTGGTTCGGCGAGACCGAGCTGTTCCGCCTCCCGGAGCCCGAGATGCGCAAGCTGCGCGGCGGCCGCATGGCGATGGTCTTCCAGGACCCGATGAGCAGCCTGAACCCGGTCTACCGCACCGGCGCCCAGGTGGCGGAAGCGATCCGCGCGCATCAGAAGATCTCGTCCGACGCCGCCTGGAAGCAGGCCGAGGCGCTGTTCCGCCGCGTCGGCATCGCTGATCCCGAGCGGCGGATGCGCGCCTACCCGCACGAGATGTCGGGCGGCATGCGGCAGCGCGTGATGATCGCCATGGCGCTGGCCAACCGCCCGCAGCTGCTGATCTGCGACGAGCCGACCACCGCGCTCGACGTCACGGTGCAGGCGCAGATCCTCGACCTGCTGGCCGAGTTGCAGCGCGAAACCGGCACCGCCATCGTCTTCATCACCCACAGCCTGGGCGTGGTGGCGGAGATCGCCCAGCGCGTCGCCGTCATGTATGCCGGGCAGGTGGTGGAGCAGGGCAGCGTGGCCGAGGTCTTCCGCGACCCGCTGCACCCCTATACCCGCGCCCTGCTGGCCGCCGTGCCGGAAGGCGACACCCAGCCCGCCGGCATTCCCGGCGTGGTGCCGCCGCCGCACGCCTTCCCCAAGGGCTGCCGCTTCGCACCGCGCTGCACCCATGCGGTGGCCGCCTGCTCGGCCGAGCCGCCCGTGCTTGATCTGGCCGCCCCCGGCCATACCGTGCGCTGCATCCGCTGGACCGAGCTGGCGCCCCGGAAGGAGGAGGTGCCGGCATGAGCGGCGCGCTGATCGAGGCCCGCGGCCTCTCCAAGACCTTCCCGGGCAAGGGCATGTTCCGCAAGGGCCGCCCTGTGCAGGCGGTGCGCGGCATCGACGCCGTGGTGGCGCGTGGCGAGGCGGTCGGCGTGGTCGGCGAGAGCGGCTCGGGCAAGAGCACGCTGGGCCGGCTGATGCTCGGCCTGATGCCGGCCAGCGGCGGCGAGGTGCTGGTGGAGGGCCGCCCCCTCGCCGGCGTCTCCGGCGCCGAGTGGCGGCGGCTGCGCCAGCGGCTGCAGATCGTCTTCCAGGACCCCTATGGCAGCCTGGACCCGCGCCGGAAGGTAGGCGCGCAGATCGCCGACGGCATCGTGCTGCACCACCGCGCCTCCCGCCGCGAGGTGGCCGACAAGGTCGCCGCCCTGCTCGTCCGCGTCGGCCTCGACCCCGCCCATGCGCAGCGCTTCCCGCACGAATTCTCCGGCGGCCAGCGGCAGCGCATCGGCATCGCCCGCGCCCTGGCGACCAACCCGGACTTCCTGGTGGCGGACGAGCCGGTCAGCGCGCTCGATGTCTCGATCCAGGCGCAGGTGGTGCAGCTGCTGGACGAGCTGCGGCGCGACCTCGGCCTTGCCCTGCTCTTCATCAGCCACGACCTGCCGGTCGTGGCGCATCTCTGCGACCGGGTGATCGTCATGTATCTCGGCCGCGTCATGGAGGAAGGCCCGGCCAGGGCCATCTTCACCGCGCCGGCGCATCCCTACACACGCGCCCTGCTCTCGGCGACGCCACGGCTCGACCCCGCCAGGCGCCTCACCCGCATCCTGCTGCCCGGCGATCCCCCCAGCCCGGCCAACCCGCCCTCCGGCTGCGTCTTCCGCACCCGCTGCGCCCATGCGGTGGAAGCCTGCGCCAGCACGGTACCGGAGCTGCTGCCCTTCGGCGAGGACGGGCACCGGGTGGCCTGCATCCGCGCGGCGGAAATCGCCTGAAAAGATCGGGGGAATGAATTCCCCCGAACCCCCATCTTCTTTCCATCAGTTTGGCGCTGCGCGGCGAACGGGCACGGGAACTAACAGGAAAAAGAGGGGGGGGGTCTGGGGGGAATTCATTCCCCCCAGACTTTCACCCCGGACAAGGAGACCGACAGTCGTGGCACATCTGACCGAGCCCAAGGTGCATATGGGCACCATCACCGGCGGCGAGGCGCGCGAGCTGCTGGCGCAGAAGCCGGTGATCCTGCTGCCGATGGGCAGCCATGAGGACCAGGGCCCGCATGCCCCGATGGGCGACTACCTGCTGGCCGAGAAGGTGGCCGAGCTGGCCGCGCTGCGTGCCACGGAGATGGGCACGCGCACCCTCGTCGCTCCGGTCCTCCCCTTCGGTGGCGCCGACCATTTCGGCCCGATGGTCGGCGGCATCGCCATCAGCCAGGCGACACTCACCCGCGTGCTGGAGGACATGCTCGGCTCGCTGTTCCGCAACGGCCTGACCCGCGTCATCGTCATCAACGGTCATGGCGGCAATGTCGGTCCGATCGCCGAGGTGACGCGCGAAATCTACCGGCGCGATGGCACGCTGATCCCGAGCCTCTATCTCTGGCGCATCGGCTACGGGCTGCTGCCCGGCATTCTGGGCGCCGAGAAGGCCAAGGCGGTCTCCGGACACGGCGCCGACCCGCTGACCAGCCTCGGCCTGCACCTCTTCCCCGAGATGATGCGCCCGGACATGATCCCCGCCGGCCAGCCGCTGAAGCGGAACGCGAAGCTCGATATTCCGCACATCACGCTCGGCGCCGGCAGCTTCGAGGGGGCCGAGGTGGGCCTGCCGATCGAGTATGACGAGGTCTATAACCAGGGCGTCGGCGGCGGTGACCCGAAGCTCTGCTCGGCCGAGACCGGCGCCGCGCTGGTGGAGAAGCTGACCGGTCTCTGCGCCCGCTTCATCCGCCATTACGACCAGCGCGTGCCGGCCTGAGAGAGCCGGCGGGGGCCGGTTCGCGGCCGGCCCCGCGCCGCCTCACCGCCCCTGCCGCCGCCCGA
Organism: Roseomonas sp. E05; assembly: GCF_030063475.1. GTDB lineage: Bacteria > Pseudomonadota > Alphaproteobacteria > Acetobacterales > Acetobacteraceae > Pseudoroseomonas. Next base: position 160,542 of record NZ_JASIRT010000010.1, on the reverse strand, counting down.
TCAGCACGCCCAGGCCGCAGGCCAGCAGTGCCGTGGCCGCCGCCGCGCCATAGCGCGCCCAGGCACCATCGACCTGCACCTCGCTGTGCTTCGCTTCCCCCACGAAGGGGCCAAAGGCCCGCTCCACCCCGGTGACCGGCCGGAACAGATTGCCCTCGCGCGGCTTGTCGAGCGGCATGTCGCTCAGCTGCCCTTCCACCGCCGTGCGCGCGAGGTAGCGATCGCCGATGCCTGGCGCCATCAGCCCGCTCAGAATGGCGAGCGCGGTCGTGCTGCCCAGCCAGCTTTCCCGCGCCGGGCGCTCAAGCGCCGCCACGATGTCGCGCGCCACCACCTGAGGCGCCACCGGCGCCCCGACCGGACGCGGCGCGCGCGGCATGCGGGTGCGCGCCCAGGCGAATTGCGGCGTGTTCACCGAGGGCAGATGCACCATCGTCACCTTGATGTTGCTGTTGTCGTGCCGCAGCTCGGTGCGCAGGGAGTCGGTGAAGCCGACGATGGCATGCTTGGCGCCGCAATAGGCGCTCTGCAGGGGAATGCTGCGGTAGGCCAGCGCCGAGCCGACCTGCAGGATGGTGCCGCGGTCGCGCGGCCGCATGTAGCGCAGCGCCGCCATGGTGCCGTGCACGTAGCCGAGATAGGTGACCTCGGTGACGCGGCGGAACTCCTGCGGCGTGATGTCATGGACCGGGCCGAAGACGGTGGCCATGGCATTGTTGATCCAGGCATCGATCGGCCCGAGCTCCGTCTCCGCCCGCGCGGCCGCGGCGAAGACGGCATCGGCATCAGCGACGTCGCAGGGCAGCGGCAGCGCGGCGGCGGCGCCATTGGCGCGGAGCTGCCCGGCCAGTTCCTCCAGCGCAACGCCATCCCGCGCGATGAGGCCGATGCGCGCGCCGCGCCGGGCGAGCTCATGCGCCACCGCCCGGCCGACACCGGCCGAGGCGCCGGTCACCACCACGACACCGTTCCGCTGCTCCGCATGCCTGTGCACCAACGTCACCTCCCCGTGGGTTCGGACCCCAAGCCGGATGGGGCGCCACCGGGACTAAAGGCACAGGCGCGGGGAGGTTGCCGCAGCCCGAGGTGGTATTGCCGCTATTTCACGGCGGCGAGCTGGCCATCGAGCGTGCCGAAGAGCTGGCCGAAGACCTGCTTCGCCCGGCCCGGATGCGTCACGGCGCGGGCAGCGGCCTCGTTCTCCGGCGTGCCCACGGCCACCAGCGCCACCATCCCCATGCCGTAATGCGGCTTGCAGCGGATGCCATAGACGCCGGGCTTGTCGAAGGTGACGGTGACGGTCTCGTTCATCCGCCCCGTGAAGGGCTCAGCGCCCTGCGGCAGCATGCTGGGGACGGATTCGGCATTGTGCCCCTTGTCGGTGGCGACGAAGCGCACCGTGTCCCCGGGCTGGATGCGGACCAGAGCCGGCTCGAACACCATCATGGCACCGTTGCCGCCGCGGTTCAGGGCATGAACCTCCACTTCGGCCGCTGCCGCCGGCAGGGCGAGGATCAGCGGCAGGGCCAGGGCAGAGGCAATCAGGCGAGACATCGAAATGCTTCCCATGCGGGTGAACCAGAAGCCGCATTCTGCGCCCCGCGCCGCATCGCGTCCTTGATCCAGCGCAAGCGCGGCCTTCTTCCGCTGCTGGCGAGCGGCACCCTTCCCCGCCTACAGCCCGGCGAAATGCCAGGAGTAGAGATTGCTCACCCCGCTCAGTGCGATCTCGAAATCCGCCGCCAGATCGGCATTGATGTTGCCATATAGCACCCCGTTGACGAAGAGCAGCTGCCCCGCCCCAGTGAAGCTGGGGCCGCCGATCAGGACGAAGGCCTGGTCGCCGTCCACCGCCGTGTTGGCGTCGATGCCCGCGAGGTCGAGCAGGTCCGTATAGGCGGTGGCATTGAAGTCGGTGATCACGTCGCGCGCCGCGCCAGTGCCGACATCGCCATCGGCGAAGATGAAGCGGTCATTGCCCGCACCACCGGTCAGCGTGTCCGCGCCGGGGCCGCCGATCAGCGTATCATTGCCGTCGCCGCCCAGCAGAATGTCGTTCCCGATGCCGCCGTCGAGCCGGTCATCGCCGCCACCGCCCTGCAACGTGTCGTCACCGGCGAGACCGGAAAGGCTGTCCGCATTGCCCCGCCCGGTCAGCACGTCATTGCTGGCGCTGCCGACGAGCGTGAGCGGGGAGGACAGGGCCAGAACGCCGGAGTCCCGTTCGGCCTCCTCCAGCAGCCCGGTCAGGCCGGTGAGCTGAATCGAGCTGTCCGAGAAGCCGTCGCCATTGATGTCGAGATAGACGGCGGCGCCGACCTGGCGGATCTCGCTCATCCCGATGCCGGTGAAGGCGGCCGTGCCCAGGAAGCGGCCGAACAGCGCCGAGAGGTCCAGGCTGTCACCCGCAGCGAAATCGGTGACGGTGTCGTTGAAATAGGTGTTCAGCTCGTCGGGGCTCCAGACGAAGCGGTCATCCCCGGCGCCGCCGGTCAGCACGTCGTTGCCCAGGCCGCCATTCAGCACGTCATCGCCGGCGCCGCCGCTCAGCACGTCGTTGCCGGCGCCGCCGCTCAGCACGTCGTTGCCGTCGAGCCCCGTGAGCGTGTCATTGCCTTCCCGGCCGGACAGCGTGTCGCCCCCCGCGGTGCCGGTCAGCGTCAGGTCGGGCACGCAGCGGAACAGGCCGGAGCCCGCCGCGGTCTCCTCAAGCGCCACCAGCCCGCGCAGCGTGAGCAGCGTATCCATCAGCCCGTCGCCGTTGCTGTCCAGCGCGACGCCGGTGTTGGAGCCGGTGAAGACACGGATCTGCGCCGTGCCGTCAGCGATGAAGCTCGCGTTGCCGATGAAGCGGGCATGCAGCCCCGCCAGGTCGAGAGTGTCGCCGGCCGAGAAGTCGGCGATGACGTCGCCCGCCATCTCCGCCGCGCTGCTGATGCGGAAGGTGTCGTTGCCGGCGCCGCCGGTCATGTTGTCGGCGCCGAGGCCGCCGATCAGCAGGTCGTCCCCGTCATCGCCCATCAGGCGGTCGCTGCCATCCCCGCCCTCGAGGGCGTCGTTGCCTTCATGACCGTAGAGCCAGTCGTTGCCGGCGCCGCCCAGCAGGCGATCATCGCCCGCGCCGCCGCGCAGCCGGTCGTCTCCCCCCTTGCCATCCAGCACGTCGTTGCCGGCGCCGCCGCTGAGCACGTCATTCCCGGCGCCGCCGGCCACCGTGTCATTGCCGGCGCCGCCGTTCAGGACGCGATCGGGCGCGCGCACCAGCATGCGGGAGCCGTTGGCCGTCTCCTCCAGGGTGAAGTCGCCGTCCAGTTCCAGCACCGCCTCAGGCCTGCCGTCGCCGTCGGCGTCGAATACCAGGAAGGTCTTTCCAGTGCTGACGCCGCCGTAGCTGTCCCACACCGCGATCTGCCCGCCCGCCCCGGTCAGCCCCTCGGGCGAGAAGGTGAAGTCCTTCAAGGCGGCCAGGTCGATCCTGTCGCCGAAGTCGAAATCAGTGATGCGGTCGCCGCGCAGGCCGATCTCGTTCGGCGCGGCAAAGCGGAAGGTGTCGTTGCCGGCGCCGCCGGTCATGGCATCGTTGCCGAGGCCGCCGACCAGGATGTCGTCGCCGTCGCCGCCGAGCAGCGTGTCGTCGCCGTCCTGCCCGTTCAGCGTATCGTTGCCGGTGCCGCCGTCCAGCAGGTCGCCGCCGCCGCCGCCGTTCAGCGTGTCGTTGCCGGCGAGGCCACTCAGCCGGTCATCGCCCACACCACCGCTCAAGGTGTCGTTGCCCGCGGTGCCGGTGCGGTTGAGGGCGGCGGCAAGCTGCAGCAGCAGCGAGCCGGAGGCGCTTTCCTGCACCCCGACGGCGCCGCGCAGCAACACGGTCTGCTCGGCCACGCCATCCCCGTTGCCGTCGATCAGCAGCAGCGTGCCCTCCGCGACATGGCTCTGCCGCACCTCCGCACGCACGCCGCTGAAGGCATTGTCGCCGATCCAGGTCAACCCGTCCGGGCCGGTGAGCAGGACGCTGTCCTCGGCGCTGAAGTCGGTGATGACATCGGCCGCGGCGCTGCGCTGAGTGGCGTCGATGACGAAGATATCCGCGCCCGCGCCGCCGGTCATGATGTCGGAGCCGGTGCCGCCGTTCAGCACATCCTCGCCCGCGCCGCCATCGAGCAGGTCGTTGCCGGCGCCGCCAACCAGGATGTCGTTGCCGTCGCCACCGCCCATCGTGTCATTGCCGCTGCGGCCGTTCAGCGTGTCGTTGCCGGTGCCGCCCGCCAGGGCACGGTCCGTCGCCAGCACCAGCAGCATGTTCCCGGGCAGGCTCTCGTCCAGCATCCGGCCGCCGGTCTCCACCCGCATGCTGGCCTCGGCGATGCCGTCGCCATTCGCGTCGATCCAGAGCGTCGCGCCGTCGAAGCGGAACTCGCCGGCCCGGCCGGAGAAGGGCTGGTCGGCGATGTAGGTCAGGGTGCCGATGCTGCGCAGGCTGATGACGTCACTGGCGTCCATGTCGGTGATGACGTCGCCGTTCACCTCGTCGACGGTGAGATAGTTGAAGGTGTCGGTGCCCGGCCCGCCGGTGAGCGTGTCGCGGCCCGGCCCGCCGCGGATGAAGTCGTTGCCCGCACCACCCAGGATGACGTCGTCTCCGGAATCCCCGACGATCGTGTCGTTTCCGGTGCCGCCGTCGATGGTGTCGTTGCCGGTGCGGCCGGCCAGATAGTCGGCGCCCGCGCCGCCGAAGATGTGGTCGTCGCCGCCCTGGCCGAACATGATGTCGTCGCCGCCGCCGCCATCCAGCATGTCGTTCGCCGCACCGCCGGTCAGCCGGTCGGCGGCATCCGTGCCGGTCAGGACCATCGGCTGCGCCCGCATCAGGATGCCGGAGCCGCTGGCGGTCTCCTGCAGCATGCCGCCGCCTGGCAGGGAGAGCGCAATGTCGCCGATACGGTCGCCGTCCGTGTCGATCAGCAGCATTTCCCCACTCTGCCGCATCTCGCCAGGGGCGCCGCTGAAGTCGGCATCGGCGATGAAGCGCAAGGTCCGCAGCGTGGAGAAGTCAATGCGGTCGCCGGTCGAGAAGTCGTGGATGACGTCGCCGCTGAAGTCGAGGATGTCGAGATAGCGGAAGGTGTCGTTGCCGGCGCCGCCGGTCATGCGGTCGGCGCCCGTGCCACCGGTCAGCACATCATTGCCGTCGTCGCCGAACAGCACATCATTGCCGTCGCCGCCGGTCAGCGTGTCATTGCCCGCGTCACCCGAGAGGGTGTCGTCGGCCACGCCGCCGGTGAGTGCGTCGTTCCCGGTGCCGCCCGTGAGCACCTTCGCTGCCGCCAGGATGAGGATGCGCGAACCCGCATTGGTCTCTGTCAGGCGCAGCGTGCCGTTCAGCGTCAGCACCACATCGGCGGCTCCGTAGCCGCGCGTGTCGAACAGCAGCGTGGTGAGGCCGGCGCTGTAGCTGACGCGCACATCGCCCGCGGTTCCGGTGAAGGCCGCCTCGCCCAGGAAGCGCAGGCCGGCGATGGCCGAAAGATCGATCTGATCGCCCGCCTCGAAATCCACGATGCGGTCGAGGTGGATGTCTTCCAGGCTGGCATAGCGGAAGATATCGCTGCCGGCGCCGCCGATCAGCATATCTGCGCCACGGCCGCCGATCAGCACGTCATTGCCGTTGCCGCCCCAGAGGGTATCGGCGCCGGCACCGCCCTCCAGCGTGTCGTTGCCGTCCATGCCGTAGATCGTGTCGGCCAGGGTCGTCCCGGTGAGCCGCTCGCTCCCGGAGCCTCCAATAAGATTCGCCATCTTGACCTGCCGCCTGAAGGTTTTGTTCAGCGCGCGGCGAGCCTTCTGCCGGCCGTCAGGAATCCAAATAGCACGCGCCGCCGCCGCTGCCGTGACCGGGGTGCCTCAAATCGCTCCGGCCCTGCGCATCACCCCTCGACGCCGCCCGCCATGCAGCCCAGGATCACTCCTCTTGTGACGGAGCCTGACCCATGACCCTTCCCGCCCTGGTCCCGCCGGAGAGCGTCGGCCTCTGCTCCCGGCGCCTGAAGCGCATCGAGGACTGGTCGGCGCGGCTGGTGTCGGATGGCAAGCTGGCGGGCGTGACGACGCTGGTGGCGCGGCGCGGCGCGGTGGCGCAGCTGCACAGCACCGGCCTCGCCGACCTGGCGCGCGGCACGCCCATGGCGCCGGACACCATCGTCCGCATCTATTCGATGACCAAGCCGCTCACCAGCGTGGCCATCATGATGCTGTATGAGGAGGGCCGCTTCCAGCTCGATGACCCGATCACCCGCTTCCTGCCCTGTTTCCGCGACATGCGCGTGGCGACCGGCGGGGCGCGCGGCAAGATCGACACCGTCCCCGCCGAACGCGACATCACCTTCCGCGACCTGCTGACCCACACCTCGGGCCTCACCTACGGCTTCATGCAGGCCGGGCTGGTGGACGCGCAGTACCGCGAGACCGGTGTGGACTTCCAGACCGCCGAGACCTCGCTCGCCGAGGTGGTGGAGCGCGCCGCCGCCCTGCCGCTGATCGCCCAGCCCGGCCGCGCCTGGAACTACAGCATCGCCACCGACGTGCTCGGCCATCTCGTCGCGGTCATCTCCGGCCAGCCCTTCGAGGAGTTCCTGTGCCGGCGCGTCATCGTCCCGCTCGGCATGACGGATACCGACTTCTTCGTGCCGGCGGAGAAGCACCCCCGCCTCGCCGCCAACTACGCGCGCGGCGCGGATGGCGGGCTGGCGCTGATCGACGACCCCGCGACCAGCCGCTACCTGCGCCCGCGCAGCGTCTGCTCCGGCGGCGGCGGCCTGGTCTCCACGGCGGGCGACTACTGGCGCTTCTGCCGCTTCATGCTGAACAAGGGCGAGCTGGAAGGCACCCGCCTGCTCGGCCGCAAGACGGTGGAGCTGATGACCACCAACCACCTGAACGGCGACATGGCGGCCATGGGCCAACCGCGCTGGTCCGAATCCACCGCCGAGGGCATCGGCTTCGGCCTCGGCTTCTCCGTCACGCTCGACCCGGCGCGCGCGCAGATCCTCGGCACGCCAGGCGAGTATGCCTGGGGCGGTGCCGCCAGCACTGCCTTCTGGGTGGACCCGGCCGAGGAGATGGCGGTGGTCCTGCTCACCCAGCTCATGCCCTCCTCCACCTATCCGATCCGCCGCGAGCTGCGGGTGCTGAGCTACCAGGCCGTGCTGGACTGATCCCGCCGCCGGGGGTGCGCGGGACAGGCACCGCCCCGCGTGCTATCCTGGCCTCTCACGCAGCCCCCGACCGAGGTCGCCCCCCATGTCCGACGCGCCCCGCACCCTGCTCCTGACCGGAGCGAGCCGCGGCATCGGCCACGCCACGGTGAAGCTCTTTCAGGAACAGGGCTGGCGGGTGCTGACCGTCTCCCGCCAGGCCTTCTCCGAGGCCTGCCCCTGGGCCGGCGGCCGCATGGGCCATATCCAGGCCGACCTCGCCGACCTCGGCGCCATCCCCGCCCTCACCGCCGCGGTGCGGGAGCGGCTGATCGGCGGCAAGCTGCACGCCCTGGTCAACAATGCCGGCATCTCGCCGAAAGGCCCCGGCGGCCGGCGCCTCGGCGTGGTCGAGAGCGACGCCGACACCTGGACGCGCGTGCTGAACGTCAACCTCGTCTCCACCGCCCTGCTGGCGCGCGACCTGCTGCCGGAGCTGGAGGCGGCGAAGGGCGCCATCGTCAACGTCACCTCCATCGCCGGCTCGCGCGTGCATCCCTTCGCCGGCGTGGCCTATGCCGCCTCCAAGGCCGGCCTCGCGGCACTCACCCGCGAGTTCGCGCATGAGTTCGGCCCCCGCGGCGTGCGCGCCAACGCCATCGCGCCCGGCGAGATCCGCACCGCCATCCTCTCCCCCGGCACCGACGCGCTGGTGCAGGACATCGTGCCCCTGCGCCGCCTCGGCGACCCGCGCGAGGTGGCGGAAACCATCCACTTCCTCTGCACCAACCCCTCTTCGTACATCAACGGCGCCGAAATCCACATCAACGGCGGACAGCACGTCTGACGCCGCTCCGGGGAGGGCGCCGCCCTCCCCGAGCCCCTCCCGCTGGGGTGACAGTGTCACCCCAGACCCCGCCATTCGTTTCTCGCCTGCTGGCGTGAAGGCCTGGAACCCGGCCGCGCTCCGAAGGACGGTCAAGAGATCGAAGCGCCAGGCGCTGGAATACCTTTGAAATAAGGGAATTTATTCCGAGGCCTTAACCCCGCCAGTTTCCGAGGTGCGTCCGCTGTTGGGGAAGCCGCTTCTCCTCGCCAGATCCCGGCCATGACGCCGAGGGCCGGCGCGCCCGGCTGGCCCGTCCTCCCGTGCCAGGGCGAAAGGCCCACGGACGGCGGGGTCCGGGGTGGCACAGCCACCCCGGCGGGGGTTCCAAGGGGGCGGCGCCCCCTTGGCCGCGGCGCAACATTGGCGCCCGGGTGGAGTTTTCCGCTAAGCCATGCCCCACGTATCCCTGAAGGACGAGCCCGCGCATGAGTGATGACCCACACGCCCCCGCCCACCCGGCGGAGGCCGCCATCCTGGCGGCGGGCCTGCGGGTCGAGCCGCGTGAGATGCCGCAGCTGATCCGCCGTGTCGCCCGCCGCCTGCCCGCCGATGCCGAGGCGGTGCGGGAGGCGCTGGTCGAGGTGCGGCGGAAGTCCTGGTCCAAGGCGGCAATGGACCTGGCCAACCGCGCCGGCCAGCCCTGGGTGCGCCGCGCCGATGCCGAGGCCGCCGCCGAAAGCCTGAACGACCCCGAGGCCGACGAGCGCGCCCTGCGGGCGGCGCTGGACGAGGCCGTCGCCGCCCGCCTGCGCGGCACCGCCGCCACGCCCGAGGCCACGCTGGAGATCCTCGCCGGCGAGTTGCTGGAAAGCGGCAAGCCGCTCTCCGGCGAGCGCCATGCCGCGCTGGCCCAGGCCGTCGCCGCCGCGCATGGCCTGAACGCCGCCCAGACGTCCGACTTCGTCCTCGCCACCGGCCGCGTCGAGGAGCGCCGCCGGCAGGACCTGCGCACCGCCGAGAAGGCCGCCCGCGAGAAGCGGCGCGAGGAAGTCACCCGCCTGCGTGAATGGGAGCGCGGGCTGGTCGGCATCGAGGCCCTGCCCGCCCTGCTGCATGCCTCGGAGCGTGAGGTGCTGCGCTGGGTCGGCGCTGGGCTGGTCCCGGTGGCGCGCCGCCTGCGCGGCGCGAAAGGCGGGCGCGAGCGCTGGGAGTTCGACCCCGCCGAGGTGGCCGCGCTGCGGCGCGAGGTCTTCGCCTGGCGCGAGGCCGAGCGGACCCAGCAGCCGCCCCGCGCCCCCCGCCAGACCGGCCTGCGGCTGGACCGCGCCGCCGAGGTCGCCGGGCGCGGCAACAAGGTGGCCAATGCCGCCGTCGCCCGCGCCGCCGCGCTCGACCGCTACGCCGGGCATTTCGCCACCGCGCGGGCGCTGATCCGCCGCATCACCATCGTCACCGGCCCGACCAACAGCGGCAAGAGCCACCTGGCGCTGGACCGCCTCGCGGCGGCGGAGAGCGGCCTGGCCCTGGCGCCGCTCCGCCTGCTGGCGCACGAGTTCCGCGAGGCGCTGGCCACGCGCGGCATCGAGGCGGCGCTGGCCACCGGCGAGGAGCGCATCCCCGCCCCCGGCTCCCGCCACCTCGCCGCCACCGTGGAGATGTGCCCCTTCAGCAACCCGGTGGACGTGGCGATCATCGACGAGGCCCAGCTCCTGCACGACCGCGACCGCGGCGCCGCCTGGACCGCCGCCATCATGGGCGTGCCGGCGCGCGAGGTGCTGGTGCTCGGCGCGCCGGAATGCATCCCGATGGTGAAGCGCATCGCCCAGCTCTGCGGCGACGAGGTCGAGGAGATCTCGCTCCAGCGCAAAAGCCCGCTGAACGCCGCGCGCGGCCCGATCGGCCTCTCCGACCTGCGCGCCGGCGACGCGCTGGTCGCCTTCTCCCGCCGCGACGTGATGGAACTGCGCGAGCAGCTGGTGAAGCGCGGCCGCAAGGTGGCGGTGGTCTATGGCGCGCTCTCCCCCGAGGTGCGCCGCGCGGAGGCCGCCCGCTTCCGCAGCGGCGAGGCCGATATCCTGGTCGCCACCGATGCCATCGGCATGGGCCTCAACCTGCCGATCCGCCGCGTCATCTTCTCCACGCTCCGCAAGTATGACGGCGAGGAGCGGCGCGAGCTGAACGCGCAGGAGGTGAAGCAGATCGGCGGCCGCGCCGGGCGCTTCGGCCATCATGAGGGCGGCATCGTCGCCGTGCTGGCCGGCGCCGGCGATCCCGGCTTCATCAGCGCCATGCTGCACGCCCCGCCGCATCCGCCGGAGGAGCTGCGCCCGCAGGTGCAGCCGGATTCCGAGATCATCGCCGCCGTCGCCGCCGAGATCGGCTCGGACAGCCTCTTCGGCGTGCTGGCCCGCATCAAGCGCGCCGTGCTGCGCAAGGACGACCCCAACTACCGCCTGGCCGACCTGACGCAGCCGCTCGCCATCGCCTCCGCCATCGACGGCGTCGCCGGCCTCTCCCTGCTGGACCGCTGGACCTACGCCATGTGTCCGGTGGACGAGCGGGATGACGGCATCACCCGCCTCGCGCAATGGGCGGTGGAGCACGGCGCCGGCCGGCCGGTGCGCCCGCCGCTGGCCGGCCGCCTGCTGCCGCCCGACCGCGCCAGCAACGAGGAACTGCAGCGCGCCGAGAAGGTGCACAAGCGCCTCGTCGCCTGGCGCTGGATGGCGTTGCGCTTCCCCGTCGCCTATCCCGAACGCGAGCAGGCGGAGGCCGAGACGGCGCGGCTCAACGACTGGATCGAGGAGGTGCTGCGCCAGCAGCGTCGGGTGCGCGCGGCCAGCCATCGCGCGGCCTGAGGCCAGGGCCAGGGGAGGCGCCGCCTCCCCTGGAACCCCTCCGCCGGGGTGACAGTGCCACCCCGGGCCCCGCCGGCGACTGCGTGGCCCCCACGCCTGCCACGAGAAAGAACGGATGGCGGGGTCTGGGGGGATACCATCCCCCCAGCGGGAGGGGTCCGGGGAGGGCAGCGCCCTTCCCGGCCGCGTCAGAACTCCGCCTGCACGCGCATCCCGAGCAGCACGGCGTCCCGCAGCTTGCGGCCGGTCTCCTCGTCCGGCTCGCCCGCCGCGGGGTGGATGTACCACTGCGCCAGCGGCCGCAGATGCACCGGCCCGACCGGCAGGTCGTAGTTCACCTCCAGTACCGTCTCATGCCGCCGCACCGGCCGGAGCGGGTCGCTGAAGGCCTGCGTGTCCTCGTCCAGCCCGCGCCCGCCGCGCCCGATCCGCGCCTGCGAGGCGCCGAAGGAGAGCGTGTCCTGCCGCAGGCCGAAGGGGCCGGCCCAGGCGAAGCCGCCATCCACCTGCAGCGAGACGAGGTTGCGGTCCGAGGGCGCGGCGAAGAGGCGGGCGAAGGCGGCCAGGCTCTGCCCCTCGCCGCGCCAGAGCGTCGCCTCGCCGATGCCGTAGCCGCCATAGTTGTTGTGGAAGCGGCGCGGCTCGCCGCTGCTGGCCGGGTCGGCGAGGGAGCGGCCATCGGCGTCGTAGCGCGGGGAGTCGAAGCCGCCGCTGTGGTACCAGGCGCCCAGCTTGGCCACCCAGGGGCGCGGCCCCTCCTCGGGCGCACGGGCACCGAACACCGCCTCGCCGATCAGGAAGGCGCCGTCCGCCGTGCTGAAGTTGACGCCGTAGCGGTTGTGCCGCTGCCCCTCCGTATCCTGCCCGTACCGCCCGCCCGGATCGCCGGAGAACAGGCCGAGGCGGAAGCCGCTGGCCTCCTCCGGCTCACCCAGGGCCAGCCGCACGCCCGGCGCGGCGAAGGGATAGGCGATGCCGCCGGAAGGCAGCCCCTCGCCCAGCGCCACCGGCCAGCCGAAGGTGCCGTTCACCAGGTTGGCGGCGGTGTCGGCCACGGCGAACTCGGTATCCGCCGCCAGTTGCCCGACGCGCAGCGAGCCCCAGCCCTCGACCTCCCGCTGCACCCAGAGCTCCATCAGGCGCACCGTGGAAAGCGCCTCGATGTTGCTCGGCGGCGCCAGCGAGCCGGTCAGGCCGGCACCCGGCTGCTTGCCATAGATGCCGATGGCACTGGCGCCAAGGCTCCAGCCGCCGAGGCCGGCGATCCGGCCGAGATCGGCTTCCAGCCCGAGCCGGAGCTGACCGACCGCCGAGACATCCCGCCGCAGCCCACCCCGCAGGTTGCCGAAGGCATCGACGATGAAGCCGGTGCTGAGGCAGAGGCCTGGCGTGAGCACCGAGCCCGTCTCGCAGGCCTCCTCCGGCTCCGGCGTTTCCTGCGCCCTGGCAGGAGGCGGCAGCAGAAGCGCGCTCAGCGCGGCGAGCAGCGCGAGAGTCCGGCCGCGCGGCGCGCGGGGCGGCAAGTCACCATGTTTCATGAGCGGATCGGGTCCTGGAGACGGGGAACACCGCCATCAGTCCCGGCCCGCCATGGGCGCGGCCGGAAGGCCGGGGAGACGTTCCTACCGCCACCGACGTTACAACATAACATACCCCATGCAAATGCCCGGCGCCGGCCTCTTGTTCACGCCTCCCGAGGCCAGCGTGCCCGCTCCGGCCTCCGCGAGACGCGAGAAGCCCGCCGTCAGGAGGGCATCGCCACCCTTGCCGTCGCGGGGCGTGCAGCCTCCCCATGGCTGGCGGGCGCCTCCTCCTCCTCTTCCTCCAGCCTGTGCAGAAGCCGGGTGATGTCCTGCTGGCGCAGCGCGGTCACATCGCGCAGCGCGGCACGGTGGGCGGCCATCAGCGCCACGAGGTCAGCCGTGCCGCAGGATCGATGATGGAACATGGCGGGTATCCCTGCTGTCCGAAGCCGGGCCAAGCCTAACCGCAAATGAGAATGATTCGCAAGTTACTCCTGGCTTATCCGCCTCTGCCGGCGGAACGCCCCTCAGGCCTTACCCTTCCCCCACGCGGGACCCGAGCGCGGCGGCCAGCCGCGCCCATGCCGCCGCGTCGCCCGGCAGGCCGAAGCGCAGCCAGCGCGGCATGGCGGCGAAGCGCCGCGTCAGGATCCCGGCCCGCCCGAGCCGTTCATGCCAGAGCGCCGCGTCGCCCTCGGCCAGCCGGAACAGGCGCGTCCCACCCCGGACGCACAACCCGGCGGCGCCCAGCAGCGCGTCGAGCCGCATCGTGTCCTCCGCCAGCCGCGCGGCGGCGGCCTGCCGCCAAGCCGTATCGGCCAGCGCGGCCCGGCCGACCGCCAGCGCCGGGCCGGACACCGCCCATGGCCCCAGCGCCGCGCGAATCGCCGCCGCCCGCGCCGGCGCCGCCAGCGCGAAGCCGAGCCGCAGCCCCGCCAGCCCATAGCTCTTGCCGAAGGAGCGCAGCAGGATCAGCCCGGGATGCGGCAGCGCGGCCGCACAGCCCAGCGCTTCCGGCTCCAGGTCCGCGAAGGCCTCGTCCACCACCAGGAAGCCGCCGCGCGCCGCCAGCCGGTCCGCCAGCGCCAGCAGCGCGCCGGGCGGGTGGCGGCGCCCGTCCGGATTGTTCGGGTTGCACAGCAGGGCGCCGCCGTGGCCGTCCAGATCCTCCAGCCGCGCCACTTCGCGCACTGCGGTTCCTGCGGCGCGCCAGCAGGCGGCATGCTCGGCATAGGTCGGCCCGAGAATGCGGAGTTCCCGCAGCGGGAACAGGCGCGGCAGCAACTGGATCAGCAGCTGCGTGCCCGGCGCCGCCGCCAGGCAGGCCGCATCGGCCACGCCATAGGCCGCTGCGGCCGTCTGCAGCAGCGCCGTCTCCTCCTCCGGCTCCGGCAGCCGGGTGAAGGCCGCGGGCGGCAGCGGCGGCACCGGCCAGGGCACCGGGTTGATGCCGGTGGAGAGATCCAGGAACGGCTCCGGCGCCCCCGCGAAGCGGCGCCGTGCCTCCGCGAGCCGTCCGCCATGTTCCAGGCCGTCCAGCCCCATGCTACCCCCGTCGCTGACCCGATCCGGGCAAAGGCTGGGGGAAAGAATTCCCCCAGACCCCCATCCTTCCTCTGCCACTTCCAGCGCCACCTGCACGCCAGTGCCTGAACAGACAAAAAAGAAGGGGGTTCGGGGGAATTCATTCCCCCGACCTCGCCCCGGACAACCACCTCAAGGCCCCGCGCTAACAGGCGATTCCTCCCCTGTCCACGTCCCTCCTGATCCTGTCCGGCGCGCTGCTCATCGAGGCGGCCCTCGGCTATCCCGCCGCGCTTTTCGCCACCATCCGCCATCCCGTGGTCTGGATCGGCGCGCTGATCGCTGCGCTCGATGCGCGGCTGAACCGCCCGGCCCTCCCCTCCGCACGGCGACGCCGCAACGGCGTGCTGGCGGTCATGCTCCTGCTGCTGGCCGGCATCGGCCCGGCGGCACTGCTGCAAACGGCGCTGCTCGCCCTCCTGCCGGCCGCCCCGGCATTGGCCCTGCTGGCCCTGCTGGCCGCCAGCCTTCCGGCGCAGCGCAGCCTGCACGACCATGTCCGCGCCGTGGCGGTGGGGCTGGAGCAGCGTGGCCTGGAAGGTGGCCGCGCCGCCGTCGCCATGATTGTCGGCCGCAACCCGCAGACGCTGGACGAGGCCGGCGTCGCCCGCGCCGCCATCGAGAGCCTGGCGGAAAACTTCTCGGACGGCGTCGTCGCCCCCGCCTTCTGGTGCGGCGTGGCGGGATTGCCAGGAATCGCCGGCTACAAGGCCATCAACACCGCCGACAGCATGATCGGCCACCGCACGCCGCGCCACGAGGCCTTCGGCTGGGCCGCCGCCCGGCTGGACGACCTGGTCAACCTTCCGGCCTCGCGCCTCGCCGCGCTCTGGCTCATCCTGGCGGCGGCGCTGACGCGCGGCGCCGATCCGCGCGGCGCCTGGCGCGCGGTGCGGCGCGACGCCCGCCGCCACCGCTCGCCCAATGCCGGCTGGCCGGAAGCCGCCATGGCCGGCGCGCTCGGCCTGCGCCTCGCCGGCCCGCGCACCTATGGCGATACCCGTGTCGAGGACGCCTGGATGGGTGATGGCCGCTCCGGCGCCACCGCTGCCGACCTCCGCCGCGCCCTGACGCTCTATCGCCGTGCCTGCGCACTGCAACTGGCGGCGGTGCTCGCCCTGGCGCTGCTGGCGTGGTGAGGAACGATGGCGCTCAGGCCAGGTGGCGCCGCGTCATCCGCATAGACGCCCGCACTTCCCCACGGGCGAACCAGACGCCGGAGGCAGCGCCTCCCCTCAGCGCGGCTGGCGGGGCATCATCGCCGCGGCGGCGCGCACGCAGCGCGACAACTCGGCGGCAGCGCCCAGTTCTTTCCGCTCGGCACGGTACAGCGCGGCGGCGAGGCTGGCGACGTTGGCCGGCCGCACGGAGGGCCGGGTCCAGGGGCGCGTGATCAGGGCTCGGATGCGGTCCATTTTTGTGGCTTCCGTTCTGGCGCACCAACGCGCCTCGGCAGTCTGGATGCCATTGTCCCGCTTTCGGTGACCAATCTCATTTAGCGGAGCAGCTGAAGCAGAACATCAACTTCCAGATACCGCTCCAGATGCGCCGCCAGCCCGTCCAACGCGGACTCCACCGCGGCGTCATGCCCGGCCGGCGCGGCGGCGGCGCCGAGCCGTGCCAGCCAAGCCCCTCGTTGCGCATCCCCCGCGAAGAAGCCGTGCACATAGGTCCCGGCCACGCGCCCATCCGCCGAGACGGCACCATCCACCCGTCCATCGGCGAAGCGCAGCAACGGCCGGGCAGTGTCCGCCCCGCTGCTGCGGCCGATATGCATTTCGTAGCCCGTGAAGGGTGCCGCATCGGCCAGCGTCTCGCCGGCGACCCGTGCCAACCGCTTGTCGCCCTGCAGCACCGTCTCCACCGCCAGCAGCCCGAGCCCCGGCACCGCGCCCGCCGGCCCCTCCACCCCGTCCGGATCGGCGATCCGCCGCCCCAGCATCTGGTATCCCCCGCAGAGGCCGAGCACCCGCCCGCCGCGCCGGTGATGCGCCAGGATGTCGGTATCCCACCCCTCCGCCCGCAGCGCCGCGAGATCGGCGATGGTGGCCTTGGAGCCGGGCAGGATGACGAGGTCCACATCGCCCGGCAGCGCCATGCCCGGGCGCAGCATCATCAGCTCCACCTCCGGCTCGGCGGCGAGCGGATCGAGGTCGTCGAAATTGGCGATGCGCGGCAGCACCGGCACGGCGATGCGGCACTTGCCGCCCGCACACTTGTCCTCCCTCTGGCGCGGCAGGTGCTCGGCGAGGTCCATCGCGTCCTCCGCCGGCAGCCGGCGCGCGCCCTCGAAATGCGGCACCAGCCCGAGCGGCGCCCAGCCCGTGCGGGCCGCGATCTGCGCCATCCCCTCGGCGAAGAGCGAGAGGTCGCCCCGCATCCGGTTGACGATGAAGCCGCGCACCAGCGCCGCATCCTCCGGCGCCAGCACCGCATGGGTGCCGACCAGCGCCGCGATCACCCCGCCCCGGTCGATGTCCCCCACCAGCACCACCGGCGTTCCCGTCGCGCGGGCGAAACCCATATTGGCGATGTCGCCCGCCCGCAGGTTGATCTCCGAGGCCGAGCCGGCGCCCTCCACCAGCACGATATCCGCCTCGGCGCGCAGCCGCGCGAAGCTGTCGAGCACAAAAGGCAACAGCGCGGGCTTCATCGCCTGGTATTCGCGCGCCCGCGCCGTGGCATGCACGCGCCCCTGCACCACCACCTGCGCCCCCACCTCGCTCTGCGGCTTCAGCAGCACGGGGTTCATGTGCACGCTCGGCTCCACCAGGGCCGCGCGCGCCTGCAGCGCCTGCGCCCGGCCGATCTCGCCGCCATCGGCGGTTACCGCCGCGTTGTTCGACATGTTCTGCGGCTTGAAGGGCCGCACCCGCAATCCGCGCCGCACCAGCGCCCGCGCCAGCCCCGCCACCAGCAGCGACTTGCCGACCGATGAGCCGGTTCCCTGGAGCATCAAGGCGACTGCGGGCATGGCTTTCCCCTGCGGGTGGGCGGAAAAAGGCCGGGGGAAGGAATTCCCCCGGACCCCCATCTTCTTTCTGCCAGTTCCGGCGCACAGCCCGCCAGAACTGGAACTCGAAGAAAAAAGAAGGGGGGCCTGGGGGGAATTCATTCCCCCCGGACTTTTTCTCTCAGAACTCGATCCCCGCCTGCGCCTTCACGCCCGCGGCGAAATGGTGCTTCACCGGCTTCATCTCGGTGACCATGTCGGCCGCCTCCAGCAGGGCCGCCGGCGCATTGCGCCCGGTGACCACCACATGCAGCCCCGCCGGGCGGGCGGCCAGTTCCGACAGGACTTCATCCAGCGGCAGGTAATCGTAGCGCAGCGCGATGCACAGCTCGTCCAGCACCAGCAGGCCGAGATCGCCCGCGGCCATCATCCGCTTCGCCTGTTCCCAGGCGCGGCGGCAGGCGGCGATATCGCGCGCGCGGTCCTGCGTCTCCCAGGTGAAGCCCTCGCCCATGCTGTGCCATTCCAGCATGGCATAGGCCTCCAGTACGCCACGCTCCCCGGTGGACCAGGCGCCCTTGATGAACTGCACCACGCCGACGCGCCGCCCATTCCCCAGCATCCGCAGCGCCAGGCCGAAGGCGGCGGTGGACTTGCCCTTCCCCGCCCCGGTGTGGACCATCAGCAGGCCCTTCTCGACGGTCTTGGAAGCCACCTCGGCATCCTGCACCGCCTTGCGCTTCGCCATCTTCTCCTGGTGGCGCGCGGACTCGTCGCGATCCTCGCTCATGACTTCCCCTTCAGCACCAGCGGCAGGCCGGCGGCGACGAAATGCACCGATGCGGCGCGCGCCGCCAGCCGCTGGTTCAACACGCCGGCGGCATCGCGGAAGCGCCGCGCCAGCGCGTTCTCCGGTACGATGCCCAGCCCCACTTCATTGGCCACCAGCACGGTCGGCGCCTCGCGCGCCGCCAGCGCCGCCTCCAGCGCCGTCGAGGCGGCCTCGATGTCGTGGTCGCCGAGCATCAGGTTGGTCAGCCAGAGCGTCAGGCAGTCCACCAGCGCCGGGCGGCCGCCCGCCCCGGCCAGGGCGCCGGCGAGGTCGAGCGGCGCGGCGATGGTGTGCCATTCCGTGCCGCGCCGGGCCTGATGGGCGGCGATGCGCACGCGCATCTCGTCATCCCACGCTTCCGCCGTGGCAATATAGGCCCAGGGCGCCGGATGGCGGGCGATCAGCGCCTCGGCATGGCGCGACTTGCCCGAGCGGGCGCCGCCAAGGACAAGGGTGAAGGTCATGGCCCGCCGGGGTTAGCCGATTTCCCCTCGCCGCCAAAGCCCGGAGGCATGAATTCCCCCGGCCTTGCCTCAGACCGCCTGCCGTGCCCGCGCCAGGAACTCCGCCACCTCGCGCCGCAGCCGCTCCGCCTGGATGGAGAGGCCGCCGGCGGCGTCGCGCATGGCAGTGGCGGCGGTGTCGGTCTCCCCCGCGGCCGCGCGCACCGCCTCGATGTTGCGTGCCACGGCCGCCGTACCCTGCGCCGTCTGCGCGACGCTGCGGGCGATCTCGGCGGTGGCCGCGCTCTGCTCCTCCACGGCGGCGGCGATGGCGGTGGCCACCTCGTCGGTCTCCCGCACCGTGCTGCCGATATGCTCGATGGCTCCCACCGCCTGGGCCAGCGCCTGCTGCATGGCCCCGATCTGGCGGGTGATCTGGTCGGTCGCGCGCGCCGTCTGCGTGGCCAGCCCCTTCACCTCGCCCGCCACCACGGCGAAGCCCTTGCCCGCCTCGCCCGCGCGCGCCGCCTCGATCGTCGCGTTCAGCGCCAGCAGGTTGGTCTGCGCGGCGATCTCGGTGATCATCTGCACCACCTCGCCCACCTGCCGCGCCGCATCGTCCAGCCCGGCGACGGTGGTGTTGGCCTGCTCCACCGCCGCCACCGCCGAGCGGGCGATCTGCGAGGCGCGCCCGACCTGGCGGGTGATCTCGCCAACCGCCGAGGAAAGCTGCCGCGCCGCCACCGCCACGTTCTGCGAACTGGCCTCGCTCGCATGCGTCGCCGTCGCGGCGGCGGCGGCACCCTCGCTGGTCTGCCCGGCGGCGTTCAGCATGCCCTCGGCATTGCCGCGCAGCGCCACGGCGGCGGCGGCGACATTCTCCACAACGCCCCCCACGCCGCGCTCGAAGCCGTCGGCGAAGCAGGCGAACTCCCGCGCCTTGCCCTCCATCTGCGCGATGCCGGCATTGAGGTCCTCCGCGGCCTTGCGGAAGCGGCCGGGCAGGCCGCGCAGCAGCACCTTGCGATAGTATCGCCCGGCACTGGCGGCCTGCATGGCGCCGGCCGCCTCCCGCACGAAGGCATCGGCGATGTCGAGCATGCGGTTGGCGGAGGCCTCGAACTGCCCGACCGCGCCGGGGTTGAAGGGCTGCGGCATGCGGGCCTCAAGATCTCCCTTCGCCGCCGCCTCGCAGACCGCCGCGGCCCGGCGCAGCATCGCGTCCTGGCGCAGCACCGCCGCGAGCGCCGCCCCGGCGCCGAGCGCCGGCAGCAGCGCCGCCAGGGCCGCCGCCCAGGAGGGCCCCGCCGCCAGCACCCAGGCCGCGTTGCCACCGGCCAGCATGGCGGTCAGCCCCAGCGGCAGGCGCGGATCAGAGAGAAAAGACGAAGCGTTCATAGCTGACCCCCTGCTTCGCCAGCATTTCGTTCAGCGCGGCGGCACCCTGCTGCATGCCCTGCTTGCGGTCGGGCGCTGCCGCCTCGGCACGCAGCAGCTGCTCATAGATCGGGCGCACGCGCGCCACCTGCGCCGGATCGGGCCGGCGGCGGTTCGAGTGGTAGCCGATCACATGACCCTGCGCGTCCCGCGTCGGCGTGGCATGGGCGAAGACCCAGTAGTGGCTGCCATCGGCCGCGAGGTTCAGCACATAGCCGAAGAACTCGCTCCCCTCCTCCAGCGTCTCCCAGAACAGCCGGAACACGCTGCGTGGCATGTCCGGGTGGCGGACCAGGC
The DNA here is from genome assembly GCF_030063475.1 of Roseomonas sp. E05. Taxonomy (GTDB): domain Bacteria; phylum Pseudomonadota; class Alphaproteobacteria; order Acetobacterales; family Acetobacteraceae; genus Pseudoroseomonas. The sequence goes on along the minus strand of NZ_JASIRT010000010.1, from coordinate 140,596 downwards.
TGTGCGGCTGGCCCAGCACGTCGCTCACCGCGTATTTGGAAACCCGCAGGAAGACGTCGTTGGCGTAGAGGATGCGCCCCTTCCGGTCGGTCTTGGTGACGATCAGCTCCTCCTCTCCGAAGGGCGATTCCCGTCCCGTGGGCATGATCCGGTGTCTAGGCATGCGCTGTCACTGCTTCCTGCGGCGTCCATCCGCGGCCGAGCATAGGCAGGCCTGCCTAATCAATCCTTATTGCCCGGCGCCGCGGACAGCGGGGCTGAAACGCGCAGCGGAGGCGGCTCGCGGCCGCCCCCGCCCCTCTCACCGCTCCGCGGAGAGCGTGGCGGTGCCTGGCAGCGTCGCGCGGGCGCCTCAGCCGGCGGCCTTGCCCAGCCAGCCGGCAATGCGCTCCTGGTGGCTGGCGATGTAGTCCGCCACCGCCGCCTCAGCGTTCTCCTCCTGCATCTTCGTCATCGCCTTCTCCAGCTCCTCGAGCGGCAGGCTGAGGCGGGAGAGGAAGGCCGCCACCTCCGGGCGCTCCTCGCGCAGGCCGAGGCGCCCGGCGCCGACGATCTTCTCCTCCTCGCCCATGCTCAGCTTCGGGTCGTCGAGGTAGCGGAGGTCGAACTTGTTGAACATCCAGTGCGGATTCCAGCCGGAGAAGACGATCCAGTCCTTGCCGCGGATCGCCCGCTGCAGCATGGCCAGCATGCCGGCCTCGCCGGATTCCTGCACGGTGTAGTCCAGCCCATAGGCCTTCACGGTCTCATGCACGAGCCGCGTCATGCCCGCGCCGGGCTCGATGGTCTGGATGCGGCCCTCCACCTTGCCGCGCACCCCGGGCTTCGCGAGGTCGGCGATGGAGGAGACCTCGCCTTCCGGCACATAGGCCGGCACCGCCAGCCCCATCTTGCCGGTGTAGATCTGGCCGAGGCGCTCCACATTGCCCTCGGCGCGCTTCCAGTAGTCCCGGTGGGTCTTGGGCAGCCAGCACATCAGCACGGCATCCAGGTCCCCGCGCATAACGCCCTGGTAGAGCGGCGCCACATCGGTCTGCACCAGCTTCACCGGCGTCCCCAAATGGTCCTCGATCAGCTTCGCGGCCAGCCTGGTGATGAACTCGGCATCGGTCCAGGGCGCATAGCCGAGCCGGATGGGCCTGCCGGATTGCGCCTGCACGGAACCGGTGGCGAGGCCGGCGGCCAGGCCGGCGGAGAGGCTGAGGAACTGGCGCTTCTTGAGCAGCATGGGTGACTCCCGGGGTGGTGTGGTTGGGCCTGGGGCAGCCTGATCGGAAGGCATGCGGCCCCGCGGCCGCGCGACGGCATGCCGGAACGGCTGGGGAAACGGGTGCGGTCCTGGGACCGCCATGGCCTGTGGCCCGAGAAGGGCGAGAAGCGCGCGAGGCGAAGGATTGGAGGCCTCGGAGTGGCGCATGCGCTTCAGGCGACAGCCGGAGGCCGTCGCAACGGGGCCGGGGAGGAATGCGCCCCGGCCCAGGCCTGAACTGCCAGGCTCAGCTCTTGGCGAACCAGCCGTTCACGCGGTCCTTGTGGCTGGCGATGTAGTCCGCCACCGCCGCGTCGGCGCTCTCCTGCTGCGCCTTCAGCATCGCCTTCTCCAGCTCGTTGAGCGGCATGTTGAGGCGGGAGAGGAAGCCGGCGACCTCCGGCCGCTCCTCCTTCAGCTTGGGGCGGCCGAGCGCGATGACCTCCTCCTCGCCGCCCAGCGCGCCCTTCGGGTCGGCCAGGTAGCGCAGGTCGTACTTGCCGAACATCCAGTGCGGGCTCCAGGAGGTCGCCACCACCCACTTGTCCTGCCGCATGGCGCGGTCCACCACGCTGAGCATGGCGGCCTCGCTGGCCTCCTGCAGCGTGTATTCGTCGAGGCCATAGGCCTCCAGCGCCTTGTGCGAGAGCCGCGTCAGCCCGGCGCCCGGCTCGATGCCCTGGATGCGGCCGTTCAGCTTCTTGCGGACCTCGGGCTTCGCCAGGTCGGCGATCGAGGCGACCTCGGATTCCGGCACATACTTCGGCACCACCCAGCCCAGGCGCGCGCCGCTGTAGAGCACGCCGAGGCGCTCCACCTTGCCCTGCACGCGCTTCCAGTAGTCGGCATGGGTCTGCGGCAGCCAGCACATCAGCATGGCGTCCACGTCGCCGCGGGTGAGGCCCTGGTAGAGCGGCGCCACATCGGTCTGCACCAGCTCGACCTTGGTCTCGAGGCGGTCCTCGATCAGCTTCGCGGCGAGGCGGGTGATGAACTCGGCATCGGCCCAGGCGGCGAAGCCCAGCTTGATCGGCTGGCCGGACTGCGCGCGCGCGGCACCGGCGGTGAGGCCCATCGCCAGGCCGGCGGTGAGACCGAAGAGTTCGCGCTTCTTCAGCAACATGGGGTTTCCTTTCCTTGGTTGCCTGGAACGGACCGGACGAAAAAGGTCGGGGGAAGGAATTCCCCCGAACCCCCATCTTCTTTCTGTCAGTTTGGCGCTGCGCTTTCCGCCCGCGCGGGGAACCGACAGAAAAAGGAAGGGGGGCCTGGGGGGAATTCATTCCCCCCAGCCTTCAGCCCGGCTTGAGTGAAAAGATCAGGCCTTGGCCGGCTGCGCCGCGGCCTCGCCGTTGCGCCGGGCGAACAGCGCCCGCAGCCCCGAGGGCTCCCGCTTCTGGCCGAAGCTCTGGGTGATGCGGTCCAGCAGCACCGCCAGCACCACCACGGCGAGCCCGCCCTCGAAGCCGGTGCCGACGTCGAGCCGCTGGATGCCGGTCAGCACGGTGTTGCCGAGCCCGCCGGCGCCGATCATCGAGGCGATCACCACCATCGAGAGCGACAGCATGATGGTCTGGTTGATGCCGGCCATGATGGAGGGCAGCGCGTTCGGCACCTGTACCTTCAGCAGCAGCTGCATGGGCGTGCAGCCGAAGGCCTGGCCCGCCTCGATGAACTCGGAATGCACCTGGCGGATGCCGAGATTGGTCAGGCGCACAACCGGCGGCATGGCGAAGATCACCGTGGCGATGGTGCCCGGCACCGCGCCGAGGCCGAAGAACATGGCCGCCGGGATCAGGTAGACGAAGGCCGGCATGGTCTGCATCAGGTCGAGCGCCGGACGCGCGACGAGCTGCACGCCGTTGCTGCGCGCCATGGCGATGCCGAGCGGCACGCCGATGACGATGGCGATGGCGGTCGCGGCGAGCACGAGGGAGAGCGTCTCCATCATGCGCTCCCACAGGCCCATGCCGCCGATCAGCAGCAGCGCGGCGACGGCGAAGACGGCGAACTTCCAGCCCACGCGCCACAGCGCCAGCAGCGCGATGACGGCGATGGCGGCCGGCGCCGGCACGCCGGTCAGCGCCGCGCGGATGCCATCCGTGACGAAGCCGATGCCGGTCGCGATAGTGTCCAGCGCCGGGGTGAAGTGGTCGAGCACATAGTTGACGACGGCATCGGCGCCCTCGCCGATGCCCAGGTTCCAGTCCTGCATGGGGCGTGTTCCTTCGGCGGGGAGGCGCTCAGTTGCCCGAGCGGTCGAGCGTCCGCAGCAGCGTGGACTTGCTGATCGCACCGACATAGCGGTGGTCCGCGTCCACCACCGGCACCGGGTGCGGGCTCTCCGCCACCTTGCCCATCACGTCGGAGAGCGTGTCGTCGGCGGCGATCGGCTCCACCTCGGGCAGCAGCGCCTTGCGGTAGGGGTCCTCGGAGCCGCTGCGCGCGGCCTGCGCCAGTGAATCCGCGCTGACCATGCCATGGTAGGTCTTGTCCCGCCCGACGACGATGGCGATGTCCCGGTCGTGCCGCCGCATCCGCTCCAGCGCGGCGGGCACCGCGAGGCCGCGCCGCTCGATCAGCGTCACCTGCGACTCGCGGGCGATGTCGCCGGCGCGGAACACCTGGCTGACATCCACGTTGCGGAAGAAGGAGCGCACATAGTCGTTCGCCGGGCTGGTGACGATCTCGTCCGGCGTGCCGACCTGCACCACCTCGCCATGCTGCATGATGGCGATGCGGTCGCCGATGCGCATGGCCTCGTCGAGGTCATGGCTGACGAAGATGATCGTGCGGCTGTGCTCGGCCTGCAGCCGCAGCAGCTCGTCCTGCATCTCGGCGCGGATCAGCGGGTCGAGCGCCGAGAAGGCCTCGTCCATCAGCAGCACGGTGGGCTCGCTCGCCAGGGCACGGGCGAGGCCGACGCGCTGCTTCATGCCGCCCGAGAGCTGGTCCGGCCGGCTGTCGGCATAAGCGCCGAGACCCACGCCCTGCAGCGCCGCGCGCGCCTTCTCATGCCGCTCCCGCTCGCCCACGCCGGCCACTTCGAGGCCGAAGGCGGCATTGTCCAGCACCGTGCGGTTGGGCAGCAGGGCGAAGGACTGGAACACCATGCTCATGTCCCGCCGGCGCAGCGCGATCAGCTCGCGCTTGGACATCCTGGTGATGTCCTGCCCATCCACCAGGATCTCGCCCGCGGAAGGCTCGATCAGCCGGTTGATCAGCCGCAGCAGGGTGGACTTGCCGGAGCCCGAAAGCCCCATGATGACGAAGATCTCGCCGGCGCGGATGTCGAAGCTGGCGTCCTTGACGCCCACCGTGCAGCCGGTGGCGGCGTGGATCTCCTCCTTGCCGCGGCCCTCATGGACCATGCGGATGGCCGCCTCGGGCCGGTCGCCGAACACCTTGAAGACGTTGCGGAGCGCGATCTTCACCGGCGGCGGGGCGTCCTCGCCCGTCGTCTGGGTTGCTGTTTCCATCGTCCTCTGCCTGCCGCGCGCCGGGTGGGGCGGCTTCACCTCCGTGGGTTTTTGGGAACGGCGGACACGGGGACGGGCCGGAGGAGGCCCTGCATTCACTGCCCTGAAAGGGCCATAATTCTGTGTCGCCGCCACTAGGTTGGGTTGGGTCTAGACCAGTCGCATGGAATTGTCCACCCCTTCGGCAAGTCGATCCCGATCCTCATCCGATGCGGTGAAATGAATCCGCGATTCCGACAATGGTTTCCTGCCTTGCCACCGCAAATCCTCGAATAGGTATGAACATTTCAGCCTCGGGGTTTCGGAGGATTCTGGATGTTGCTGTCCTTCCCGCAGGCGGAATTGTTCAAGCAGGCGAAAACTTCTCTCCAATTCCTTGATTGCCCCGGCGCTGCTGCAACCGGCGGCGGAATTGCACCCGGGCCCGGAAGCAGGCGGGGGTTTGACTCCCCGCCCCGTGCCCGCCTAGGAACGCCCCGATGGTCCTTCCCGCGCGGAAGGTGAAAAGGGAATGCGGTGCCGGGTTGGAGGGCTTGCCCTCACGCCCCATGCCGCGGCTGCCCCCGCAACTGTGGGCGGAGAGCGACCCGCCGCCACGGCCACTGGAGCACCGCCCCCCCCGGGGGAGCGCTTTGGGAAGGCCGGCGGGCCGCGCTGGATCCGCGAGCCAGGAGACCTGCCATCACCATCGGATCGTGCCACCGGGCGGGGTGCCCCGGCGGGCGGCGATGCGGCCGGGCATCCACCCTCGGCGCCTCGGTTCCGCGCGGCGACGCGCGGGCGGTCGGCACCTCGTCTCTATCCGCGCCGCAGGGCGCAGGGAGCGTGCATGGAGCCGCCGCCGGAGAACGAGCCTGCGCCGAAGCCGCGCCTGGTGGTCTGCACCAGTTGCCGCGCCAGCCGCCCCCTCGCCGAGGACGAAATCCCGCCCGGCCGCCTGCTGCATGATGCCCTGGCCGAGGCCCTCGCCGCCCATCCCGCGCCGCCGGTGGAACTGCACGCCGTCACCTGCCTCGCCGCCTGCGAGCGCGGCTGCACGGCGGCCATCACCGCGCCGGGCAAGTGGACCTACCTGCTCGGCCATCTGACACCCGCGCTGGCCGGCGACCTCCTGGCCTATGGCGCCACCTATGCCGCCCATGCCTCCGGTGCCGTGCTGCCCTCGCGCCGCCCGGACTCGCTGCGCAAGGTCGTGCTGGGCCGCCTCCCCGCGCTCCAACCGCCCGTGAAGGACTCCGCCGCATGACCACGCTCGACAAGGTGCCCGCCACCATCGTCACCGGCTTTCTCGGCGCCGGAAAGACCACGCTGGTGCGCCATCTGATGCAGCACGCCAACGGGCGGCGCATCGCCATCATCGTCAACGAGTTCGGCGCGCTCGGCGTGGATGGCGAGACGCTGAAGGACTGCGGCATTCCGGGCTGCGAGGCCGAGAACATCGTCGAGCTGGCCAATGGCTGCCTCTGCTGCACCGTGGCGGACGACTTCATCCCCACCATGCAGGCGCTGCTCGACCGCCCGGAGCCGCCCGAGCACATCCTGATCGAGACCTCCGGCCTCGCGCTGCCGAAGCCGCTGATCAAGGCCTTCAACTGGCCCGCCATCCGCTCCCGCGTGACGGTGGATGGCGTGGTGACCGTGGTGGACGCCCCCGCCGTCGCCGAGGGCCGCTTCGCCGACGATCCGGAGGCCGTCGCCGCCCAGCGTGCCGCCGACCCGTCGCTCGACCACGACAACCCCCTGGCCGAAGTCTATGAGGACCAGCTCAACGCCGCCGACCTGGTGGTGCTGAACAAGGCCGACCTGCTGGACGAGGCCACCCTCGCCGCCCTGCGCGCCGAGGTCGCCGCCCGTCTGCCGCGCGCCGTGAAGGTGGTGCCGGCGCGCGAGGGCGCGCTGGAGCCGGCCGTGCTGCTCGGCCTGGACGCCGCCGCCGAAGACGACCTCGCCGCCCGCCCCTCGCACCACGATGCCGAGGATGGCGCGCACGAGCACGACGACTTCGACAGTTTCGTCCTTCCCCTGCCGGACTACGACACGCCCGACGCCCTGCTGGCCCGCCTGCCGGAGGTGGCGGCGGCGCATGACGTGCTGCGCATCAAGGGCTTCGTGCGGCTGAAGGGCAAGCCGATGCGGCTGGCGGTGCAGGGCGTCGGCCGCCGCTTCCGGCACCACTTCGACCGTCCCTGGAGCGATGACCGCCAGGGACACCTCGTGGTGATCGGACAGCAAGGGATGGACCGCGAGGCCATTGCGCGCGCCATCCTGGGGTAGGACAGGCCAGGGGGCGCCGCCCCCTGGACCCCCGCCGGGGGGATAGTATCCCCCCGGACCCCGCCATCAGAGGGGAGGTCCAGGAACCTCAGGTTCTTGGTGGGGAGAGTTTGAGAGGGGCAAAGCCCCTCTCAACAACCGGGAGACAGACCTTGCATCTGCTGCGGCAGGAAACGCGAAGCCTGGAGGAGGATGCGGCGGCGGTCGATCTCGGCCATGCCCCGGCCGACCTCGTGCTGCTGTCCTTCACCGACAGCGACCTCGGTGCCGCCGCCACCGCCTGGGAGGTCCTGCCGCTTCCCCGCCCCTCCCTGCGCCTGGCCAACCTGTCCCAGCTCCGCCACCCCCTGTCGGTGGACCTCTATGCCGAGGAGGTGCTGGCCCACGCCCGCTGCGTGGTCATCCGCCTGCTCGGCGGGCTGGAATACTGGCGCTACGGCGCCGAGGAAGTGGCCGCCCTCTGCCGCCGGGAGGGCATCCCGCTCGCCCTCCTTCCCGGCGACGGCCGCGCCGACCCGCAGTTGGCCGCCCTCTCCACCATCCCGCCCGAGGCTTACGCCCGCCTCGACGCCTGCATGTGCGAAGGCGGCCCGGAGAACCTGGGCAGCGCCCTGCGCCTCGCCGCGCATCTCGCCGGCCTCGCCCCCGACGACGCCCCGCCGCCCCGCCCCCTCCCCGCCTGCGGCGAGCACGCACTGGGCGCCGAGCAAGCCCACCCGCAGGCGGTGCTGGTCTTCTACCGCTCGCACCTGCTGGCCGGCGACACCGCCCCGATGCTCGCCATGGCCGAGGCGCTGCGGGCGCGCGGCCTGCGCGTGCGCGGCCTTTTCGCCGCCAGCCTGAAGGACGCCGCCTGCGCCCGCTTCGTCGCGGAACGCCTCGCCGCCTGGCGTCCCGCCGTGGTGCTGAACGCCACCGCCTTCTCCGCCCGGCAGGCCGACGCCTCGCCGCTGGATGCCGCCGGGGCGCCGGTGCTGCAACTCCTCCTCTCCGGCAACCCGCGCACGGCCTGGGTCGCCTCGACGCGCGGCCTCTCCCAGAGCGACCTCGCCATGCAGGTGGTGCTGCCCGAACTGGATGGCCGCCTGCTCACCGCCGCCATCGGCTTCAAGCAGGAGGCGGCGCCGATCCCCGGCCTGGACTTCGCCCGCACCATCCTGGCACCCGATGCGGAGGGCACCGCACTGGCCGCCGACCACACCGCCGGATGGGCACGCCTCGCCGCCACCCCGGCGGTGGAGCGGCACATTGCCGTGCTGCTCTCCGACTACCCCGCCGCCGGGGGGCAGGCCGGCCACGCCGTCGGTCTCGACAGTTTCGCCAGCCTTGCCGCGCTGCTGGAGGACCTCGCCGGTGCCGGCTACCAACTCGATGCGCCGCTGCCCGACGCGGCGGCGCTCGCCCGCGCCCTGACCCAAGGCCCGGCGACACCTTTCCTGCCGCTGGCGGAGTACCGCACCCGCTTCGCCGCCCTCCCGACGCCGCTCCGCGAGGCCGTCACCGCCGCCTGGGGTGCCCCGGAGCAGGACCCGGCCTGCCAGGGGGGCGCCTTCACCCTGCGCCATCTTCGCTTCGGCAACATCCTCCTCGCCGTGCAGCCCGATCGCGGCAGCGCACTCGACCGCCGCGCCGGCTACCACGACCCCGACACGCCGCCGCGCCACGCCTATCTCGCCTTCTATCTCTGGCTGCGCGAGGGCTTCGGCGCCCATGCCCTGGTCCATCTCGGCACGCATGGCACGCTGGAATGGCTGCCCGGCAAGGCGACCGCTCTCGCCGCTGCCTGCGCCCCGGCGGCGCTGCTGCGCGGTTTGCCCGTGGTCTATCCCTTCATCGCCAACAACCCCGGCGAGGCGGCCGTGGCCAAGCGACGGCTCGGCGCCGTCACCCTCGGCCACCTGACGCCGCCGCTGAAGTCCGCCGGCCAGCACGGCGCCGCGCTCGAACTGGAGCGCCTGATCGACGAATACGCCGCCGCCGACGGGCTGGACCGCCGCCGCACCGCCCTGCTCCGCCGTGCCATCCTCGACCGCGCCGAGGAGACCGGCCTGCTCGCCGAGGGCCATATCCCGCGCGACCTGCCGGAGGAGGACGCCCTCGCCCGCCTCGATGCCTGGCTCTGCGACGTCAAGGAGATGCAGATCCGCGACGGGCTGCATGTCTTCGGCCGCGCCCCCGCACCGGAGCGCCGTGCCGCCCTGCTCGCCGCCCTCACCCGCGCCGCGCCGCACTTCGACGCCGGCCGGCTCGACGCCGCCGCCCCCGCCGAGCGCGCCGCGCTGCTGGCCGCGCTGGACGGCCGCTTCATCCAGCCCGGCCCGGCGGGCGCCCCCACGCGCGGCCGCGCCGACGTGCTGCCCACCGGCCGCAACCTCTACAGCATCGACCCGCGCGGCGTGCCCACCCGCTCCGCCCTCACTTTGGCCGAGAAGGCCGCCGAGGAACTGCTCCGCCGCCACCGCCAGGAGCAGGGCGACTGGCCGCGATCCCTGGTGCTCGACCTCTGGGGCAGCGCCACCATGCGCACCGGCGGCGAGGACCTGGCCCTCGCCCTGGTCCTGCTCGGCGCGCGCCCGGTCTGGGACGAAGGCTCCGCCCGCGTCACGGGTGTGGAAATCCTCCCCCTCGCGCTGCTCGACCGCCCGCGCGTGGACGTCACCCTGCGCATCTCCGGCCTGTTCCGTGACGCCTTCCCGGCGCAGATCGCCCTGTTCGACAGCGCCGTGCGCGCCATCGCCGCCCGCGATGACGAAGCGCCCAACTGGAACCCCCTCGCCGCCGCCGCGCAGAACCTCACTGGGGATGCCCTGCGCCGCGCCACCGCCCGCATCTTCGGCGCGGCCCCCGGCAGCTACGGCACCGGCCTTGAGGACCGCATCGGCCGCGGCGCCTGGAACAATCGCGACGAACTCGGCGCCGCCTGGCTCGACGCCTCCGCCGCCGCCTATGGGCACGGCCTCGAAGGCACGCCGGACCGCGACGCCCTGGCCGCCCGCGTCACCGCCGCCGAGGCCTTCCTGCACAGCCAGGACCACGCCGAGACCGATCTGCTCGACAGCCCCGACTACGCCGCGCACGAAGGCGGCTTCGCGGCCGCCGCCGCGGCGCTCGGCGCCACTCCCGCCCTCTACCACGCCGACACCACCACCCCCGACGCCCCCCGCCTGCGCGGCCTCGCCGAGGAGGTCGCCCGCGTGGTGCGGGCCCGCGCCGCCAACCCGGCCTGGATCGCCGGCATGATGCGCCACGGCCATCGCGGCGCCGGCGAGATCGCCCGCGCCCTGGAGGGCCTGCACGCCTTCGCCGCCACCCTGCCCGAACGGCTCGACCCGCAGTTCGATCTCCTGTTCGACGCCACGCTGGGCGACCCCGCCGTATGCGCCTTTCTCCAGGTCAACAATCCCGCCGCCCTGGAGGCCATGCGCGCCCGCTTCGCCGAGGCGCGCGCGCGCGGCCTCTGGCGGCCCCGCCGGAACGACACGCCATGAAGGCCCGGCCTCGGACACTGGGGAGAAAGAATTCTCCCCATCGAACGTACACGTTCGATCCTCTTCTTTCTTTTTATCAGACAGAAAAAAGATGGGGGTCCGGGGGAATTCCTTCCCCCGGCCTTTTCGCGCCATGAGCATTCGCGGCTGGTGCCCCACCCTCTTCGAGCCCATGGCCTCCGGCGACGGGTTGCTGCTGCGCGTGAAGCCGCATGCCGCGTGCCTTTCCGCCGCCCAGGCCCGCGCCCTGGCCGAAGCCGCTCTCCGCCACGGCAACGGCTGGCTCGACCTGACCAACCGCGCCAACATCCAGATCCGCGGCCTGCGCCCGGAGACGGTCGTGCCCTTCGCGGAGGCCATGCTGGATGCCGGCCTCGCCGACCCGGACCCTGGCGCGGAGCGTCGCCGCAGCATCATCGCCCCGCCCCTGCTCGGCGCCGACCCCGCCATCCCGGACACGGCCACCGCCTGGCTCGCTGCCCTGGAAAGCCTCCTGGCCGACGAAGCCCTTGCTGTCCTGCCCCCGAAATTCGGCCTGCTGCTGGACGGCGGCGGCGCCCTGCCGCTGCACGGCGTCGAGGCCGACCTGACCCTCCGCCTCACCCTCTCCGGGGCCGCGCTCCACCTTTCCGGCGCCGACCTCCACGCGCCCGGCGCCACGCCCGCCGCCATCGGCGCGCTGTTGCGCAGCTTCCTGGCCGTCCCCGGCGCCCGCCGGATGCGTGATGCGGTGAAAGCAACGGGTGCCGCCGCCCTCTTCGCGGCGGCGGGCCTGCGCGCCGGACCCGCGCCCGCCCTCCCCCCCTCGCCGCAGCCCATCGGCCTGCATCCGCTGGGCGGGAGCGCCGCCCTCGGCCTCGGCATCCCCTTCGGCGCGCTTCCCGCCGCGATGCTGGCGCATCTGGCCGACCTCGCCGAACGCCATGGCGACGCCACCCTCCGCCTCACCCCCTGGCGCGCCCTCCTGCTGCCCGGCGTGACGGATCCCGCGCCCCTCCTCGCCGCCGCCACCGGCCTGATCGCCGATCCCGCCGACCCGCGCCTGCGCCTGCGCGCCTGCCCCGGCGCCCAGGGCTGCGGCAGCGGCCTGGCCGATACCCGCGCCGACGCCGCCGCGCTGCTCGGCAGGGGCGCGCTGCCATCCACGGGCTTGCTGCATCTCTCCGGTTGCGCCAAAGGCTGCGCGCATCCGGCCCCGGCGGCCGTCACCCTCGTGGCCGAGGCGGAGGGGCGCTACGCCCTCATCCGCCAGGGCCGCGCCGGCGACCCGCCCGCCCGCGCCGGGCTGACCCTGGCCGAGGCAGCGGCGGAACTGGAAGAAGCATGAGCGGCCCCTACGACTACATCCGCGACGGCGCGGCGATCTACGAGAAGTCCTTCGCCACCATCCGGGCGGAGGCCGACCTTGCGCGCTTCACCCCCGCCGAGGCGCGCGTCGCCGTCCGCGTCATCCATGCCTGCGGGCTGGTGGAGGTGGCCCGCCATATCCGCTTCGCCCCCGGCTTCACCGCCGCCGCCGAGGCGGCCCTGAAGCGCGGCGCCCCCATCCTCTGCGATTCCAAGATGGTCGCGCACGGCATCACCCGCGCCCGCCTGCCCGCGGAGAACGAAGTCCTCTGCACCCTCGATGCCCCTGGCGTGCCGGAACGCGCCCGCGCCATCGGCAATACCCGCTCCGCCGCCGCGCTCGACCTCTGGGGCGAGAAGCTCGGCGGCGCCCTGGTCGCCATCGGCAACGCGCCCACCGCACTGTTCCACCTGCTCGAACTGCTCGACGCCGGCGCCCCGCCCCCCGCCGCCGTCATCGGCATGCCCGTGGGCTTCGTCGGCGCGGCTGAATCCAAGGAAACCCTCGCCGCCGACAACCGTGTGCCCTGGATGATCGTCGAAGGCCGCCAGGGCGGCAGCGCCATGGCCGTGGCCGCCGTCAACGCCCTTGCCACGGAGCGCGAGTGATGCAGAAGAAAGGCTGGGGGAATGAATTCCCCCAGACCCCCATCTTCTTTTTGTCAGTTGGAGATGGCCCCGACCGGCAGCGCGGCAAACTCGAAGAAAGAAGAAGGGGGTTTGGGGGAATTCATTCCCCCGACCTTTTCCCGGCATGACCGGCATGCTGCACATCCTCGGCGTCGGGCCGGGCGATCCGGAACTGATCACCCTCCGCGCCGCCCGAATCCTCGCCGCCGCCCCGGTCTTCGCCTGCTTCGCCAAGCGCGGCCGCACGGGCAATGCCCGCAGCATCGCCACGCCGCACCTCAACCCGGCCGCCGAGGAACTGCGCTTCGAATATCCCTTCACCACCGATCTCCCGGTGGAGGACCCGCGCTACCCCGCCGGGATGGGCGCCTTCTACGACACCTGCGCCAGCCGCATCGCCGATCACCTCACCGCCGGCCGCGACGTCGCCCTGCTCTGCGAGGGCGACCCCTTCCTCTACGGCTCGGCCATGTACCTTTTCGACCGGCTGCGCGCGGCGCACCCCGTCGAGATCACGCCCGGCATCACCGCCATGGCCGGCTGCTGGTCCCGCGCCGGCCTGCCGATGGTCCACGGCGACGACATCCTCGCCGTCCTCCCCGCCACCATGCCGGCCGAGGATCTCGCCGAGGCCCTGCGCCGCTGCGACGCCGCCGTGGTGATGAAGCTCGGCCGCAACCTGCCCAAGCTGCGCGCCGTGCTGGCCGAGCTCGGCCTCACCGACCGCGCCGTCTATGCCGAGCGCGGCACCATGCCCGGCGAGGTCATCCTCCCCCTGGCCGAGCGCGACGACAGCCCCGCCCCCTACTTTTCCCTGGTGCTGATCCAGGGCCGGCAGGGGCAGCGATGAGCGGCTGGCTGCGCATCGTCGGCCTTGGCCCGGGTGACGCCGACCTGCGCACCCCCGAGGCCGAGACGGCCCTCGCCGCCGCCACCGACCTCGTCGGCTATGGCCCCTATGTCGCCCGCGTCGCCGCCCGCCCGGAGCAGCGCCGCCACGCCACCGACAACCGCCAGGAGCTGGAGCGCGCCCGCCACGCGCTGGCGATGGCTGAGGCCGGCGCCCGCGTCGCGGTGGTCTCCTCCGGCGATGCCGGCGTCTTCGCCATGGCCAGCGCCATTTTCGAGGCGCTGGAACACGGCCCCACGCAGTGGCGCGCGCTGGACATCGCCGTGCTGCCCGGCATTTCCGCCATGTTCGCCGCCGCCGCACGCCTCGGCGCGCCGCTCGGCCACGACTTCTGCGCCATCTCGCTCTCCGACAACCTGAAGCCCTGGCCGCTGGTCGAGCAGCGCCTGGCCGCCGCCGCCGGCGCCGGTTTCGTCATCGCGCTCTACAACCCGATCTCGCGCGCCCGTCCCTGGCAGCTCGGCCGCGCCTTCGAACTGCTGCGCACCCTCCTGCCCGGCGAAACCCCCGTGGCCTTCGCCACCGCCGTCAGCCGTCCGGAGGAGCGCATCGAACTCCGCCCCCTCGCCGGGGCCGACCCGGCGCTCGCCGACATGCGCACCCTGGTCCTGATCGGCTCCGCCGCCACCCGCACCCTCGCGCGGGAGGGCACATGCCCCTGGCTCTACACGCCTCGTTCGGCGAGCAGCGCATGAAGCCAGCCGAGCGCCCCGGCGACATCCGGCACGCGCGCCAGCCCCTCCGGCGCCGGCGGCCGCGCCAGCAGCCGCACGGGCAAGCCCATCTCCCGTGCCGCGGTCAGCTTGGCGGCCGTCGCCGCGCCGCCCGAATTCTTCGTCACCAGCAGCCCGATGCGGTGGCGCCGCAGCAGCGCGCGCTCGTCCTCCAGCGCGAAGGGGCCGGTGGCGGTCAGCACCTCGGCGTCCGGCGGCAGGACATCGGCAGCGGGCGGATCCACGCTGCGGATGACGTAATGGTGCCAGGGCGCGGCGCGGAACGGCGCCAGCTCCTTCTGCCCCACCGTCAGCAGCACCCGGCGCGGCGCGGCGCCCAGCGCCGCCGCGAGCGAGGTCATGTCGGGGAATTCGGCCCAGTTGTCGCCTGGCTGCGGCAGCCAGGCCGGCCGGTCCACCCGCAGCAGGGGCAGGCCACATCGCCCGGCGGCCTCGGCGGCGTGGCGCGTCATCTGCGCGGCGAAGGGATGCGTCGCGTCCACCACCGCGCCGATGCACTCCGCCCGCAGGTACTCCACCAGCCCCGCCACCCCGCCGAAGCCGCCGATCCGCGTCGGCAGCGGCTGCGGGCGCGGCGCGCGGGTGGCCCCGGCGAGGGACAGCCTCGCCCGGACGCGGGAATTCCCCGCCAGGGCGCGGGCCAGCGCGGCGCCTTCCGTTGTTCCCCCGAGCAGCAGAACCCGCATATTCCCCCACGATGAGCGCTCCCTGGCTTTCCATCCTGGGCATCGGCGAGGACGGCGTCGAGGGCCTCTCCCCCGCCGCCGCCACGCTGCTCGCGGCCGCCGGGACGGTGTTCGGCGGCCAGCGGCACCTGGCGCTCGCCGCGCCGCTGATCCGCGGCACCGCGCTTCCCTGGCCCAGCCCGATGCTGGACGGTCTCCCCGCCCTGCTCGCCCGGCGCGGCCAGCCGACGGCGGTGCTGGCCTCGGGCGACCCCTTCTGCTTCGGCATCGGCGCCACCCTGGCCCGGCACATCCCGCCCGGGGAGCTGCTCTGCCTCCCTGCGCCCTCCGCCTTCGCCCTGGCCTGCGCCCGGCTGGGCTGGGCGATGCAGGATTGCACCACGCTCTCCTTCTGCGGCCGCCCGCTGGAGCCGCTTCTCCCGCTGCTGCAGCCCGGCGCGCGCCTGCTGGCCCTTTCCGCGGATGCCACCACCCCCGCCGCTGTCGCCGCGCTGCTCACGCGGTACGGTTTCGGCCCGACGCGGCTCCATCTGCTGGAAGCCCTGGGCGGTCCCCGCGCCCGCCACCGCACGACCACCGCCGAGGCCTTCGGCCTCGCCCCTGACCCGCTGAACCTGCTGGCGCTGGAGGTCATCCCCGGCCCCGGCGCCAGGGCCATCCCGCTCACCCCGGGCCTGCCCGAGGATTGCTTCGAGCAGGACGGCCAGATCACCAAGCGGGAAGTGCGGGCCATCACGCTGGCGGCGCTCGCCCCGCGCCAGGGCGAACTGCTCTGGGACATCGGCTGCGGCAGCGGTTCGGTGGCGGTCGAGTGGATGCTGCGTCACCCCGCCAACCGCGCCATCGGCCTGGAACCGCGGGCGGATCGTGCCGCCCGCGCCGCCCGCAACGCGCTGGCGCTGGGGGTGCCCGGGCTGCGGGTGGTGCCGTCGGCCGCACCGGAGGGCCTTGCCGGCCTTCCCGCGCCGGACGCGGTGTTTCTCGGCGGCGGCGCCAGCGGCGAGGGCGTGCTGGACGCCGCCTGGACGGCGCTGCGCCCCGGCGGCCGCCTCGTGGCCAATGCCGTGACCCTGGAGACCGAGGCCGCCCTCATCGCCGCCCAGTCCCGCTGGGGTGGCAGCCTGACGCGGATCGGCATCGAGCGCCTGGACCGCATCGGCGGCTTCCACGGCTATCGCCCCGCGATGACGGTGACGCAATACGCCGTGGAAAAGCCGGTGGCGGGGTCCGGGGAGACCCTGTCTCCCCGGCGGGGGGTCCAGGGGGGCGGCGCTCCCCTGGCCACGGCGGGCATCGGCCTGCGCCCTTCGGCCTCCGCGGAAGCGATCGCCGCCCTGGTCCGCCGCGCCGAGACGCTGTCCGGCCTGCGCGTCGGCCGCCTCGCCGCCCCCGCCTTCCGCCGTGACCTTCCCGCCCTTGCCGAGGCGGCATCCGCCCTCGGCGTGGAGCTCGTCTTCCTCGACCACGCCGCGCTGCTTGCCGTGCAGGACCGCTGCCCCACCCGCTCCGAAGCGGCCCTGCGCACCACCGGCATCGCCTCCGTCGCCGAGGGCTGCGCCCTGGCGGCGGGCGGTGCGCTGGTGCTGCCGCGCATCACCGCCGAGGGCGTCACCTGCGCCCTCTCGGCAGGACCAAACGCATGACCGTGCATTTCATCGGCGCCGGCCCCGGCGCGCCGGACCTCATCACCCTGCGCGGGCGGGACCTGCTGGCCGCCTGCCCGGTCTGCCTCTATGCCGGCTCCATCGTGCCGCCCGCCCTGCTGGCGCACTGCCCGCCCGGCGCCCGGCTGGTGGACACCGCCCCGCTCGACCTCGACGCCATCGAGGCCGAATACCTCCACGCCCATCGGGCCGGGCAGGACGTGGCGCGGCTGCATTCCGGCGACCTCTCCGTCTGGTCGGCCGTTGCCGAGCAGATCCGGCGCCTGGAGCGCCACGGCATCCCCTATACCCTGACGCCGGGCGTCCCCTCCTTCGCCGCCGCCGCCGCCGCGCTCGGGCGCGAGCTGACGGTGCCGGGAGTGGCGCAGAGCGTGGTGCTGACGCGCGTCTCCGGCCGCGCCTCGGCCATGCCGCCGGGCGAGACGCTGGAGGCCTTCGGCGCCACCGGCGCCACCCTCGCCATCCATCTGGCGGTCCACGCCCTGGGGCGGATCGTCGAAAGCCTCACCCCGCTCTATGGCGCCGGCTGCCCCGTGGCCATCGTGGTGCGCGCCTCCTGGCCGGATGAGCGCATCCTGCGCGGCACGCTCGGGGATATCGTGGCGAAGCTCGCCGCCGAGCCGGCGGAACGCACGGCGCTGATCCTGGTCGGGCCGGCACTGACGGCGGGGGAGTTCCGGGACAGCGCCCTCTACAGCGCGGCGTATCAGCGGCGGTTCCGGCCATGAGGGAAAAGATCGGGGGAATGGATTCCCCCGGTCAAGCCTATAGGTTTGACCCTTCTTTTTTCCGTCTGCCGGGGAGCCGTTCAGGCGCGTGCCAGCAGCGTACCGTCACGGCCGAACAGCGCCACATCCACCGCCACGGGCGACCCCTCGACCACGCCCTGCGCCACCGCCCGGGCACGCCGCGCCACCGCATCGGGCAGCGCAATCCCCGCCTGCGCCGCGAGGGTGAAGGCCTCCAGCGCCGTATTGGCCCCGGCGATCTCCCCGGCCAGCGCCTCGCCCGCCCCGAGGTCGCGCGCCAGCTCAGCGAGCGCCGGCAGGTCCACCCCGCCCCGGCGGGAATGCAGGTCCAGCCGCCCCTGCGCCAGCTTGGTCAGCTTGGCCAGCCCGCCGGCGACGGTCACGCGCGGCACCGGATGCGCCCGCAGATACTTCAGCATGCCGCCGACGAAGTCGCCCATGTCGATCAGCGCCTGCTCCGGCAGCCCGTCCAGCCGGGCGATCGCGGCCTCCGAGGTGCTGCCGGTGGCGCCCGCCACATGCACCAGCCCCAGCGCCCGCGCCACGTCGATGCCGCGCTGGATCGAGTGGATCCAGGCCGCGCAGGAATAGGGCACCACCACCCCCGTGGTGCCGAGGATGGACAGCCCGCCCAGGATGCCGAGCCGCGGGTTCATGGTGCGCTGCGCGATCCGCTCGCCGCCGGGGATGCTGACCTCCACCCGCGCATCGGGCTCCCCGCCGGCGACCTCCGCCAGCGCGGCGCGGATCATCGCGCGCGGCGCCGGGTTGATGGCCGGCTCGCCCGGCGGCAGCGGCAGGCCGGGGAGCGTGACGGTGCCCACCCCCTCCCCGGCGGCGAAGGCAACGCCGCTGCCCCGCGGCAAAAGCCGCACCGCCACGCGGATCAGCGCCCCATGCGTCACGTCCGGGTCGTCCCCGGCATCCTTCACGATGGCCGCCATCGCCGCCCCATCCGGCAGCAGCGCGTGCTCGGCCAGCGCGAAGGCCGGCTGCTCGCCGCGCGGCAGGGTGATGGTCACGGGATCGGGGAAGGCGCCCGTCCGCAGCGCGGCATAGGCGGCCTTCGCCGCCGCCGTGGCGCAGGCGCCGGTGGTCCAGCCCCGGCGAAGCGGTTCATCCTGTCGCGACACGCCCTCCTCACTAGCGCCGGCGCCACGCTCTGTCATGCGGGGGCGCGATGAACCGGCTGGCCGCCCTGGAGGCCCTGCTCGGCCGCCCCGCCCCGGTGCTGGAGGCCGGGCATGTGTGGCTGGTCGGCGCCGGGCCGGGCGACCCGGGCCAGCTCACGCTGGATGCCGTCGCCGGCCTCGCCCAGGCCGAGACGCTGGTGCATGACGAGCTGGTGGACCCGCGCATCCTCGCCCTCGCCCCCGAGGGCGCCGAGCGGCTCGACATGGGCAAGCGCGGCGGCCGCCCCTCGGCACGGCAGGCCGACATCACCGCCGCGCTGATCGCGCAGGCCCGCGCCGGCCGCCGCGTGGTCCGCCTGAAGGGCGGCGACCCCTATGTCTTCGGCCGCGGCGGCGAGGAGGCGCTGGCGCTGGCCGAGGCCCGCATTCCCTTCCGCGTGGTGCCCGGGCTGACCGCCGGCCTGGCCGGGCTGGCGGCCGCCGGCATCCCCGCGACCCAGCGCGGCGTGAACCAGGCCGTGGTGCTGGCCACCGGCCATGCGGCGGAGGGCGCGGCCGAGGCGCTGGACTGGGCGGCGCTGGCGCGGCTCGGCCAGCCGCTGGTGCTCTACATGGCGATGCGCCGCCTGGAGGCGATCACCGCCGCCCTGCTCGCCGGCGGCCTCGCGGCGGAGACGCCGGTCGCCGTGGTGGCGGAGGCGACGACGCCACGCCAGCGGGTGCTGGTCTCGACGCTCGCGGAGGTGGCGGAGGCGGTACGCCGCGCCGGGCTGGAGGCTCCGGCGGTGGTGGCGATCGGCGGCGTGGTGCCGGTGCGGCGGCGCCTGATGCCCGAGTGATGCCGGGGTCCGGGGGAAGGCTTCCTCCCCCGGACCTGTCGCTCAGCGCTTGCGCTGCGTCGTCGTCTTGCTCGCGGCCGGCTTGCTGCTGGTGCTGGCCGGCGTCGGCGCGGTCACCCGCGGCGTCACCACCGGCGCGGCCGCCGCCACCGGCTGCGCCACGCCCTGCACCGTGGCGTTGACGCGCAGGGTGGTGGAGCCCGGCAGCAGGCGCACGGTGAAGGCATCCGTGCCGACGAAGCCCGGGTCCGGCGTATAGTCCACGCGGGTCCAGTCGCCGACCGCGTGCACCTGCACGCGGCCATGCTCCGGGCGACCGACCAGCAGGCCGGCGTCGAAGGGCGCCGGGCCTGGGCGGGAGACCTTCACGCCGCACCAGCCGCCGTCATTGCCGACGGTCATCGCCACTTCGGTCTGCTGCGCGTCCACCAGCTTCGGGTCGTCGGGGACGGTGCAGAGCTTGGCGGCGCCCATCATGTCGATGGCATAGACCGGGCGGGTGGACTGCACGACCGGCGTTTCAGGCTTAGCGCAGGCGGCGAGCAGCGCCGGCACGGCCAGCGACGCCCAGAGCAAGGCATGACGCATCAACGGGAAGCCTTGCGGATGGGGGTGCGCGCCGCCTTGGCAGGGGCGGCGGGAGCGGCGGCGGGGACACAGCTGCCCATCGAGGCAGGCAGCAGATCCTTCGCGGCCGCGTAGGGAGCCAGCTCAGTGGCGCTGGGAAGGGACATCACTTCCTTGAAGAGCTGGGCGTTGCGCGCGCAATAGTCGGCGCCGACTCGGTTCGCCTCCTGCGCGCGGGCATTGGCCAGGTTGGTGATGAAGGTGTCGTTCGCCTTCTGCCCGGCGCGGCGGTCGCGGCTGGTGAAGTGCTGGATCACCGAGTGGTCGTTGCTGCTGAGCACCGGCCGGTAGCGGGTGATGAAGGCGTTGTAGGCGTCTTCATTCCGGCAGGTGGTGGCGACCACCATCAGCTCGGTCTTCAGCGCCGACAGCTCGAACATCTTCTGCTGCTCCTCGGAGGTGCAGCGGAAGGGCGCGGCAAAGGCGCCGGTGGACGCGCAGAGCGTGCTGAGCATCAGCAGCCCGGCGAGCCCGCGGCGGGCGCCACGGGCAAGGCGGCTGGGTTGGGCGGAACGCGTCTCAGGAAGCAGGTGGCGCTGAACCATGCCCCTCTCTCCGATCGTGTACTGCGCGCGGTGGTGCCGCGGACTGGCTGCGGAAATGCGGATTCTGCTGGTCGGGCAGGAAGGCGCCGACGCCTCTGGCCGTATGGCCCCTTGGCTACCGGCGCGTTAATGCCCGCCGCTGAATACCGTGCCGCCCCGGCGCAGAGCAAGGGTAACGATCAACCTCGGCGCAGTTTGCATCCGCAGCAAATCAGCCCCTTATCCCGGATTGCTCAGGCGTCATCTTCGTTCCGCCTCGGGCCCTCCGCCTCCCCCTCCGCCTCCCCCTGCGCCTCCCCCTGCGCGCCAACTGTGCTAACGCATCCCGGGCGAGGCAGATGGGGAGGGCGGCGGCGGATGCCCGGAGCGGAGGGAAGCATGGCGGGCCGCGGGCTGATGATCGGCGCGCCGCGCTCCGGCGCCGGCAAGAGCACGGTGACGCTGGCCCTGCTGGCCGCGCTGCGCCGGCGCGGCCTGGCCGTGGCCGCCGCCAAGTCCGGCCCCGACTACATCGATCCCGCCTTCCACGCCGCGGCCTGCGGCCGGCCGAGTCCGAATCTCGACAGCTGGGCGATGCCCGGCGCCCTGCTCGGCGCCGTCGCCGCCGGGGCGGCGGCCGGGCAGGACGTCCTGCTCGTCGAATCCGCCATGGGCCTGTTCGACGGCGCCGGGCCCGTCCCGGGCCGCCAGGGCAGCGCCGCCGACCTCGCCGCCCGCTTCGGCTGGCCGGTGCTGCTGGTGCTGGACGTCTCGGGCCAGTCGCAATCGGCGGCGGCGGTGGCGCGCGGCTTCGCCACCCACCACCCGGCGGTGCGGGTGGCGGGGGTGGTGCTGAACCGGGTGGGCAGCGAGCGCCACCGGCGCGGCGCGGCGGAAGCCATCGCCGCCACCGGCCTGCCCGTGCTCGGCGCCCTGCCGCGCGACTCCGGCGTCACGCTGCCGGAGCGGCATCTCGGGCTGGTGCAGGCCCGTGAGCTGGGCAGGCTGCCCGCCCTGCTGGAGCGGCTGGCCGACCTCGCCGAGGCGCATCTCGACCTGGACGCCGTCCTCGCCCATGCCGCCGGCGCACCTCCCGCCGAGCCACCGGGACGCGGTCTCGCCCTGCCACCGCCGGGCCAGCGCATCGCGGTCGCCGAGGATGCCGCCTTCAGCTTCCTCTATCCGCATGTGGTGGCGGGCTGGCGGCACGCCGGGGCCACGCTGCACCCCTTCTCGCCGCTCGCCGACGAGCCGCCACCGCCCGCCTGCGACGCCTGCTGGCTGCCCGGCGGCTATCCCGAGCTGCATGCCGGTCCCCTCGCCGCCGCCAGCCGCTTCCTCGGCGGGCTGCGCCGCTTCGCCGCGCGCGCGCCGGTGCATGGCGAGTGCGGCGGCTACATGGTGCTGGGCGAAGGGCTGGAGGACGCCCAGGGCACCCGCCACGCCATGGCCGGGCTGCTCGGCCACGCCACCAGCTTCGCCAAGCGGAAGATGCATCTCGGCTACCGCGAGGCCCGGTTGCTGGCCGATGGGGTGCTCGGCCCGGCGGGCGCCGTGCTGCGCGGCCACGAGTTCCACTATGCCCGCGTGACCGAGCCCGGCACCGACGCGCCGCTGGCCGAGCTCGCCGACGCCAACGGCCAGCCGCTCGGACCGTCCGGCGGGCGGCGCGGCTTGGTCAGCGGCAGCTTCTTCCATGCCATCGCCCTGCAGGATCGCTGATGCCTGACTTCTCCAGCCTCGCCGCCGTCCGCGCCGCCGCCCTCGCCCCGCCGGCCGGCGACGCGGCCGCCGCCGCCGCGGCCGAGGCGCGGCAGGTGCTGCTCACCAAGCCCCCCGGCAGCCTCGGCCGGCTGGAGGCGCTGGTGGCCTGGCTGGCGCGCTGGCAGCGGCGGGCGATGCCGCGGCTGGAGCGGGTGCAGGTGCTGGTCTTCGCCGGCAACCACGGCGTCGCGGCGCGCGGCGTCTCGCCCTATCCGGCGGAGGTCACGGCCCAGATGGTGGCCAACTTCGCCGCCGGGGGCGCGGCCATCAACCAGCTCGCCGCGCTCGCCGGGGCCACGCTGCGCGTCGTGCCGCTGGCGCTCGACCGCCCCACCGCCGACTTCACCGAGGCCGCCGCCATGACGGAAGCCGAGTTCCTCGATGCCCTCGCCACCGGCGCGGCGGCGGTGACGCCGGAGGCCGACCTGCTCTGCCTGGGCGAGATGGGCATCGCCAACACCACCGCCGGCGCCGCCCTGGCCGCCGCGCTGTTCGGCGGCGGCGGCGCCGACTGGGCCGGGCGCGGCACCGGCGTGGACGGCGCCGGGCTCTCCCGCAAGCAGGCGGCGGTGGATGCCGCCCTCGCCCGCCACCCCGAGGCGCGGCAGGACCCGCTGGAGGCCGCGCGCCGCCTCGGCGGGCGCGAGCTGGCGGCCATCCTCGGCGCCACGCTGGAGGCCCGCCGGTGCGGCATTCCCGTGCTGCTCGACGGCTTCACCGGCACCGCCGCCGCCGCCCCGCTGGCGCGCCTCGCCCCCGGCGGGCTGGAGCATGCCCGGGTCGGCCATGTCTCCGCCGAGGCGGGGCATCGGCGCCTGCTCGCCGCCCTGGAGCAGGAGGCGCTGCTCGACCTCGGCCTGCGCCTCGGCGAGGCCTCCGGCGCCACGCTGGCGGTGCCGCTGCTGCGGGCGGCGCTGGCCTGCCACGCGGGGATGGCCACCTTCGCCGAGGCCGGCGTGGCGGACCGCACCTGA
The DNA here is from genome assembly GCF_030063475.1 of Roseomonas sp. E05. Lineage (GTDB taxonomy): Bacteria > Pseudomonadota > Alphaproteobacteria > Acetobacterales > Acetobacteraceae > Pseudoroseomonas. The sequence continues at coordinate 117,525 of NZ_JASIRT010000010.1, read as the reverse complement.
TGCTGCGCGCCCGGCTGGCCGAGCTGGCCGCCGCCTTCGGCCTGCTCACCCGCCTGCCGGTCGGCTTCCTGCCGCAGCCCGCCGACGCCGCCGGCCATGCCCGCGCCGCCTGGGCCTGGCCGCTCGCGGGCGCCGTGGTGGGCGCGCTCGGCGGCGGCACGCAGGCCCTGCTCACCGCCACCGGCCTGCCGCCCGGCCTCGCCGCCCCATGGGCACTGGCCGTGATGCTGCTGGCCAGCGGCGCCCTGCACGAGGACGGGCTGGCCGACACCGCCGACGGCTTCGGCGGCGGCCGCGACCGCCCCCGCAAGCTGGAGATCATGCGCGACAGCCGCATCGGCAGCTTCGGCGCCCTCGCCCTGGTGCTTGCGCTTACCCTGCGCGGCGGTGCGCTGGCCGAACTCGCGGCCCCCCTGCCGGCGATGATCGCCACTGGCGCCCTGGCCCGCGCGGCGATGCTCCTGCCGCTGCTGACCCTTCCCCCGGCGCGACGCGACGGCCTCGCCGCCGGGCTGGGCCGGCCGCCCCTGGGCGCCGCCCTGGCCGCACCCGTCCTCGCCGCGGTGCTGGCGGGCCTGCTGCTGCCGGCCGGAGCGGCCCTGCTGGCCCTGGCCTCGGCCCTGGCCGGCGCAGCGGGGCTCACGGCGCTGGCGCGGGCGCAGATCGGCGGCCAGACCGGCGACGTGCTCGGCGCCTGCGCCGTCATCGCGGAATGCGCCGCGCTCAGCGCCCTGGTGGCATGGCGCTGAAGAACAAAGGCCGGGGGAAGGAATTCCCCGAACCCCCATCTTCTTCCGTTCGTTCAGGGACTCGCCGCCCTCACCACATGAACCGAGCCCATCGGCTGCGCGGGCGCCAGCAGATCCACGGCCCGCTCTTCCAGCAGCGCCGCCAGCACCTTCAGGGGGCCGCCATGCGCCACGACCACCGTTCCGGTGCCGATCTCCGCATGGACGGCCCGCACCCGCGCCACCAGCGCGGCACCGCTCTCGCCCTCCGGCGGCGCGAAGCCCCAGGGATCGGCCGCCCAGGCATCCAGAGCGGCACGCGGCACGGTTTCCCAGGCCAGCCCCTCCCAGGCGCCGAAATCCAGCTCCCGCAGGCGCGCGTCGAGCACCACCGGCAGGCTCCGCGCGGCGCCGATCGCCTCCGCCAGCGCCCGGCAGCGCCGGGCCGGACTGCTGATCAGCCGTGCCGCCGGGAAGCCCCCCAGCGCTGCCAGCACGGGTGCAGGATCGGCCCCGCGGCCGGGCGGCAGGTCCAGCCGGCCGTAGCAGTGGCCCGGCGGCATGTCGGTCGGCAGGTGCCGGACCAGGGCAACGGCAGGCTCCGTGCTTCCCCGCCCCGCTCCCGGGCGGCGCGCATTCGTCCCATCTCGCACACGTGATGGTGGAATCATCAAACCATCACTGACGTGAAGTGCTTCTCAAGGCGCGGTCGGCCAGAGGCTGATCGCTCTGCTGGAGGAGACTTCGCTTGCCTGTCATATCCCTCATCCCAAGCCGTGGAACCGACAATGCCGCCGCCATGCGCCTGGGCGCGGCGGAGACAGCCCGCCAGCAGAAGCTGCTGGAGGTGCCGGGAGCGGTGAGCCAGCGTGAGCCCGGCGGCCGCGCCCTGCCGCCGAAGCCGCCCTCCCCTGCCCGGTGACCGCAGGGCAGCCTAGGAAGCCGGCGCCATGCCGGCCAGGCCCAGGCTGTGCTCCAGCCGCCGCACCACGGCGGCCAGGCGCGGCCGGACCTCCTGCAGCAGGTATTCCGGGCTGACCAGGAAGGAGGGCGCGCCGCAGTTGACGACCATCGGCGGCAGCCCGCCGCCGGGATCGAAGCCGAGCGCGATGGCGTTCACGTCCGGCTGCCAGTCGCCGAACGAGCAGCAGCAGCCGTAGTCGCGCTGCTCGGCCAGGGCGCGCTCCGCCACCGCCGCGGCGCGCTCCGCCTGCGCCCCCGCCCATTGCCGCAGCACCGCCGCCCGCATCTCCGGGGCGCAGGTCGCCAGCCAGGCCCGCCCCATGGCGCTGCTGAGCAGGGAGATGCGCGAGCCCGTCTCCAGGTTCACCGCGATCGCGGCATTGCCCCGCGCCACCTCCAGATAGACCATCCGCATCCGGTCCCGCGTGCCCAGCGCGACGACGCTGTGCGTCTCCACCGCGAGTTGCTCCAGCAGCGGCCGCGCGACACGTCGGATATCGAGCCCGCCCAGCATGGCACGGCCGAGCGACAGCACCGCCATGCCCAGCCGATAGCGGCCGAGATCCGGAACGTAGTGCAGGTAGCCCAGTTCGGTCAGCGTGTGGGTGAGGCGGGAGACGGTGGATTTCGGCAGCCCGGTGCGCGCGGCGATCTCCTGGTTGCCGAGCAGCGGCTCGCCCTGGCGGAAGCAGCCGAGAACCTGCAGGCCGCGCGCCAGGGCGGTGACGAAGTGACGGTCCTGCGGTGCCTCGGCTTCGGGCGGGGGCGTGGCGGCACGGCGGCGTGACATGGAAGATCCTCTCGCGGCGCTTGACGGCGCGGGCGGTTTGCGCGACCAACCCAGCACAATTCTGCGGAATTTAATTCCGCATTGCAGAATTTGCAAAGTGTGGGAGGGGTAAGCGCCATGCCAGAGGTCGTGTCCTACCGGATCCAGGACGGCATCGCCGTCGCCACGGTGGAGAACCCGCCGGTCAACGCCCTCTCCGCCGCGGTGCGCGCCGGCCTGCTCGCCGCGGCCGAGCGCGCGGCGCAGGACCCGGAAGCCGCCGGGCTGGTGCTCGCCGGCGCCGGCAGCGCCTTTATCGCCGGCGCCGACATCAGCGAGTTCGGCAAGCCGCCGGTTCCGCCCGCCCTGGCCGAGGTGGTGGCCGCGCTGGAGGCCTGCCCGAAGCCGGTGGTCGCCGTCATCCAGGGCGTGGCGCTCGGCGGCGGGCTGGAGGTGGCGCTGGGCTGCGATGCCCGCATCCTCGGCCCGAAGGCGCAGCTCGGCCTGCCCGAGGTGAAGCTCGGGCTGCTGCCCGGCGCCGGCGGCACCCAGCGCACGCCGCGCCTGATCGGCCCCGCCGCCGCCCTGCCGATGATCGCCTCGGGCGACAAGATCCCCGCCGCAAAGGCGGTCGGGATGGGCCTCGCCGATGCCGTGGCCGAGGGCGACCTGCTGCAGGCCGCCTTCGCCAAGGTCCGCGCGCTCGCCGCCGCTCCCCTCCCCGCGCGCCTGAACACCCGCACCGACCGCCTGACCGCCCCCGGCGCCCGCGAGGCCTTCGAGGAGGCCGCCAAGGCCCTCGCGAAGCGGGCGGCGGACGAGCCGCAGATCGCCGCCATCGTCGAGGCCGTGCGCAACAGCTTCGACATGTCGCTGGAGCAGGGCATGAAGCGCGAGCGCGAGCTGTTCGTCGCCCTCCGCGACGACCCGCGCTCCAAGGCGCTGCGCCATGTCTTCTTCGCCGAGCGTCAGGCCGCGCATATCCCCGGCCTGCCGAAGGAGACCAAGCCGCGCACGGTGAACCAGGCCGCCGTGCTCGGCGCCGGCACCATGGGCACCGGCATCGCCATGAGCTTCGCCAATGCCGGCATCCCCGTGCGCATCATCGAGACCGACCAGGCCGGGCTGGAGCGCGGGCAGAAGCGCATCGCCGACACCTATGCCACCTCCGTCAAGCGCGGCAGCCTGTCGCCGGAGGCGCGCGACGCCCGCCTCGCGCTGATCGAGGGCGCGGTGGGGCTGGAGGCCGCCGCCGGGGCCGACCTCGTGGTCGAGGCGGTGTTCGAGGAACTCGGGCTGAAGAAGGAGATCTTCGGCAAGCTGGACAGCATCGCCCCCGGCGCGATCCTCGCCAGCAACACCTCCTATCTCGACATCAATGCCATGGCGGCCGCGACCTCCCGCCCGCAGGACGTGCTGGGGATGCACTTCTTCTCCCCCGCCAACGTGATGAAGCTGCTGGAGGTGGTGCGCGCCGAGAAGACCTCGCCCGAGGCGCTGGCCACCGCCGTCGCCATCGGCAAGAAGCTGGCCAAGGTGCCGGTCGTGGTCGGCGTCTGCCATGGCTTCGTCGGCAACCGCATGCTCTCCCGCCGCACCCAGCAGGCCGAGCGCCTGCTGCAGGAGGGCGCGACGCCCGCGCAGGTGGACAAGGCGCTGACCGATTTCGGCTTCCGCATGGGCCCCTTCGCCATGGCCGACCTCGCCGGGCTCGACATCGGCTGGCGCGTCCGCAAGGCGACCGGCGCGACCGCACCCGTGGCCGACGCGCTCTGCGAGGCCGGCCGCATCGGCCAGAAGGCCGGCCGCGGCTACTACGCCTACCCCGAGGGCGCCCGCGCCGGCGTGCCGGACCCCGAGGTGCAGAGCCTCATCGAGGGTGTCTCGCAGAAACTCGGCATCACCCGACGCGCCATCAGCCAGGAAGAGATCACCGAGCGGCTGATCTACCCGATGATCAACGAGGGCGCGCGCATCCTGGAGGAAGGCATCGCCGCCCGCCCCGGCGACATCGATGTCGTCTGGCTCTACGGCTACAACTGGCCGGCCTGGCGCGGCGGCCCGATGCACCATGCCGATGCCGTCGGCCTGAAGCGCATCGTCGAGCGCCTCGCCGCCTATGCCGAGCAGACCGGCGACGAGAGCCTCCGTCCCACCGCCCTGCTGCGGCAGCTCGCCGCCGAGGGCGCCGGCTTCGGCTCCCTGAAGCCCCAGGGCAACAACAACACCAAGGCCGCCTAGCCGCCATGCCGCGCCCTTATCCCTGGGAGGCCTCCTACCCTCCCGGCGCGCGCTGGGACACGCCGATCGCCAGCGGCACCATCCCGGCGCTGCTGGACCGCGTCGCGGCCGAGTGGGGCGAGCGCCCCGCCCTGGTCTATCGCGACCATCCCGTCAGCTTCGCCGCCCTGCGCGACACCGCCGACCGCGTCGCCGCCGGGCTGATGGAGGCCGGGCTGCGGCCGGGCGAGGCCGTGGCGCTCTACCTGCCGAACTCCCCCTGGCATCCGGCCTGCTTCTTCGGCGTGCTGCGGGCGGGCGGGCGCGTCGTGCACCTCTCGCCGCTCGATGCCCCGCGCGAGCTGCTGCACAAGGTTGCGGACAGCGGCGCCCGCTGGCTGATCACCACCGACTTCCCGACCCTGCTGCCCAACGCGCTGCGCCTGCTGCGCGAGGGCGGCGTGGAAGCGGCCTTCGTCGCGCCCGACGCCGCCTGGGGCGGCACCCCCGCCCCCGCGCAGCCCGACTTCCAGCCGCTGCCGCTCGCCGACGCCCTTCCGGCCTCGTGGCCGGCGCTCGACGAGACGAATATCGCCCTGCTGCAATACACCGGCGGCACCACCGGCCGGCCCAAGGGCGCGATGCTGACGCACCGCAACCTGACCTCGGCGGTCTCGATCTACCAGGCCTGGAAGGACAGCGACACGTTGCCGCGCGGGGAGCAGCGCGTGCTCGGCGTGCTGCCGCTCTTCCACATCTATGCGCTGACCGCCGTGCTGCTGCGCCAGATGGCCGACGGCAACTGCCTCTACCTCTACCCGCGCTTCGAGGCCGAGACGGCGGCGGCCGAGATCGAGCGCCACCGCATCACCGTCTTCCCCGGCGTGCCGACCATGTGGATCGGCCTGCTCAACCTGCCCGGCATCGAGGCGCGCGACCTTTCCTCGCTGAAGCAGTGCAGCTCCGGCGGCGCGCCGATGCCCTTCGAGGTGCAGCAGAAGCTGGAGGCGCTGCTCGGCCAGCGCATCGGCGGCGGCTGGGGCATGACCGAGACCAGCCCCGCCGGCGCCCGTCTGACCAAGAACGGCCCGCGCCGCCCCGGCATGATCGGCCTGCCGCTGCCGGGGATCGAGATGCGCGTCGTCGCCCTGGATGACCCGACCCAGGAGCTGCCGCCCGGCGAGCAGGGCGAGATCGCCATCCGCGGCCCCAACGTGTTCGTCGGCTACTGGAACCAGCCGCAGGAAAGCGCCGCCTGCTTCGACGACGGCTGGTTCCGCACCGGCGATATCGGCTGGATGGACGAACAGGGCTACTTCACCCTGGTGGACCGGCGGAAGAACATGATCATCTCCTCCGGCTTCAACGTCTATCCGGCGGCCATCGAGCAGGCGATCTACGAGCACCCGGATGTCGAGGAATGCATCGTCATCGGCGTGCCCGACGCCTATCGCGGCCAGGCGGCCAAGGCCTTCGTCAAGCTGCGCGACACCGCGCCGGTGCTGACGCTGGAGGGGCTGAAGCTGTTCCTGGCCGACCGCATCGGCCGCCACGAGATGCCCGCCGCGCTGGAGCTGCGCGGCGCATTGCCGCGCAGCCCGGCGGGCAAGCTGCTCGCCGCCCGGCTGCGCGAGGAAGAAGAGGAAGCGACGGCGCGAGGCGCCGGAACAGAGGGAACGCCCGCATGAGGGAAGCCGTCATCGTCTCCACCGCCCGCACGCCGGTTGGCCGCGCGGCCCGGGGCAGCCTGAACGTCACCCACGGCGCCGACATGGCCGCCCATGTCATCCGCCACGCCCTGCAGCGCGCCGAGGTGGCGCCGCCGGAGGTGGAGGAGGTCGTCATGGGCTGCGGCTACCCCGAGGGCGCCACGGGCGGCAACATCGCCCGCGCCGGCCTGCTGCGCGCCGGCCTGCCGGTGAGCACCGCCGGGCTGGTGGTCAGCCGCTTCTGCGCCTCGGGCCTGGACGCCATCGCTGCCGCCGCCCGCCGCGTGATGGTGGACGGCGTGGACGTCGCCGTTGCCGGCGGCGTGGAATCCATCAGCCTGACCGTGCCGAAGGTGGACCGCGCCGCCATCCGCAACCCGTGGCTGGTCGAGCACAAGCCGCATCTCTACGACAGCATGATCGAGACCGCCGACCTCGTCGCCGAGCGCTACGGCATCTCGCGCGAGGCGCAGGACGAATTCGCGCTCCTCAGCCAGCAGCGCACCGCCGAGGCTCAGAAGGCCGGCCGCTTCGACGAGGAGATCGCGCCGATGGAGGTGACCTGCGCCGTCACCGACAAGGCCAGCGGCGAGACGCGGATGGAGAAGCGCCTCTTCTCGCGCGACGAGGGCAACCGCCCCGACACCACCCTCGAAGGTCTCGCCAAGCTGAAGCCGGTGCGCGAGGGCCAGTACATCACCGCCGGCAACGCCAGCCAGCTCTCGGACGGCGCCAGCGCCTGCGTCGTCATGTCCGCTGACGAAGCGGCGCGGCGCGGCCTGAAGCCGCTCGGCATCTTCCGCGGCTTCGCCAGCGCCGCCTGCGAGCCGGAGGAGATGGGCATCGGCCCGGTCTTCGCCGTGCCCCGCCTGCTCAAGCGCCACGGCCTGACGGTGGACGACATCGGCCTCTGGGAGCTGAACGAGGCCTTCGCCTCGCAGTCCATCTACTGCCGCGACAAGCTCGGCATCCCGCAGGAGCGGCTGAACATGGATGGCGGCGCCATCTCCATCGGCCATCCCTTCGGCATGAGCGGCGCGCGCCTCACCGGCCATGCCCTGCTGGAGGGCCGCCGCCGCGGCGTCAGATACGCCGTCGTCACCATGTGCGTCGCCACCGGCCAGGGCGCCGCCGGCCTGTTCGAAATCCTCTGAAGCGAGGCAGCCCGATGGAACTCCGCTACACGCCTGAGGAAGTCGCCTTCCGCGACGAGCTGCGGCAGGTCTTCCAGACGAAGATTCCCGCCGAGATCCGCCGCAAGGTGAGCGAGGGACGCCACCTGGAGCGCGAGGACATCGCGACGGCGCACCGCATCCTGCACGCCGAAGGGCTCGCCACGCCGAACTGGCCGGTGCAGTGGGGCGGCAAGGACTGGACCCCCGTGCAGCGCTACATCTACACGGAGGAGATCCAGCGCAACGCGGTGCCGATGCCGCTCTCCTTCAACGTGGCGATGGTCGGCCCCGTCATCGCCAACTTCGCCCGCGAGGAGCAGAAGAAGAAGTTCCTCCCGGCGACGGCGAGCCTCGACATCTGGTGGGCGCAGGGCTTCTCCGAGCCCGGCGCCGGCTCCGACCTTGCCAGCCTCAAGACCAGCGCCCGCCGCGAGGGCGACCACTACGTCGTCAACGGCCAGAAGACCTGGACCACCCTCGGCCAGCACGCCGACTGGATCTTCCTGCTCGTCCGCACCGACCCGGCGGCGAAGAAGCAGCAGGGCATCTCCTTCCTGCTGGCGGACATGAAGACCCCCGGCATCACCGTCCGCCCGATCATCACCATCGACGGCGCCCATGAGGTGAACGAGGTCTTCTTCGACGAGGTGAAGGTGCCGGTCGAGAACCTGGTGGGCGAGGAGAACAAGGGCTGGGACTACGCCAAGTTCCTGCTCTCCAACGAGCGCACCAACATCGCCCGCATTGGCCTCTCCAAGGAGAAGCTCGCCCGCGTCAAGGAGCGCGCGAAGGAAACCCCCGCCGGCGACGGCACCCTCTGGGACGACCCCGATTTCCGCCGCCGCGTCGCCATCGCCGAGATCGAGCTGAAGGCGCTGGAAATCACCCAGATGCGCGTCGTCGCCGCGCAGCGCACGCGCGCGGCCGACAAGCCCGATCCGAACTCCTCGATCCTCAAGATCAAGGGCTCGGAACTGCAGCAGATGACCACCGAGTTGATGGTCACCGTCGCCGGGCCCTACGCCGCGCCGATGCCGTCGCATTCGCACAACGAGCCGCCGGTCGGGCCGGAATGGGCCGATGCCGTCGCGCCGCAGTTCTTCAACTTCCGCAAGGTCTCGATCTACGGCGGCTCGAACGAGATCCAGCGCAACATCATCGCCAAGGCCTTCCTCGGCCTCTGAGGGGGCTCCGCCCCCTCAAACTCCCCCGCCAGGAACCCCGGGGTTCCTGGACCTCCCATCAGAAGGAGACAACAACGTGGACTTCGACCTGACCGAGGAACAGCGCCTGCTCAAGGAAAGCGTCGATCGCCTGATGAGCGACGCCTACGGCGATTTCGAGAAGCGCAAGCACCACCAGGACCATCCGCAGGGCTACAGCCCCGAGCTCTGGGCCAAATACGCCGAGATGGGGCTGCTCGCCCTGCCCTTCACGGAGGAACAGGGCGGCTTCGGCGGCGGCCCGGTGGAAACCATGCTCGTCATGGAAGCCATCGGCCGCGGCCTCGCCGTCGAGCCCTACCTCGCCACCGTCGTGCTCGGCGGCGGCTTCCTCCGCCTCGCCGGGCGCGAGGACATGATCCCCGCCATCGCCGAGGGCAGCGCCACCCTCGCCTTCGCCCACACCGAACGCCAGTCGCGCGATGACCTCTTCGACGTCGCCACCACCGCCCGCAAGACCGACACCGGCTGGGTACTCGACGGCGCCAAGAGCGTCGTCCTGCATGGCGACACCGCCAGCCACCTGATCGTCTCCGCCCGCACCTCCGGCAGCCGGCGGGATCGCGAAGGCATCTCCCTCTTCCTGCTCCCCGCCGAGACCGCCGGCCTCAGCCGTCGCGGCTACCCGACGCAGGACGGCCTGCGCGCCGCCGAGATCACCCTGGAACAGGTGAAGCTCCCCGCCGAGGCTTTGCTCGGCGCGGAGGGCCAGGGCCTGCCGCTCATGGAGCGCGTGGTGGATGCGGCCCTTGCCGCCCTTTGCGCCGAGGCGGTCGGCGCCATGGAGGCGCTGCACGAGCTGACCATCGACTACCTGAAGCAGCGCAAGCAGTTCAACACCACCATCGGCAGCTTCCAGGCCGTGCAGCACCGCGCGGCGGACATGCTGGTGGCGCTGGAGCAGGCCCGTTCCATGGCGATGTACGCGGCGATGATGGCCGAGCACCCGGACGCGGCGGTGCGCCGCCCCGCCATCGCCGCCGCCAAGGCGCTGGTCAACCGCTCGGCCGACCTGATCGGCAAGGAGGCCATCCAGCTCCATGGCGGCATCGCCATGACCATCGAGTACAAGGCCGGCCACTACTTCAAGCGGCTGACCATGCTGGCCAACCAGTTCGGCGACACCGACCGCCACCTGCGCGTGGTGGCCGAGGCCGGCGGCCTGGACAACGCGGCCTGACGTGCCCCGGGGGAGGGCATGGCCCTCCCCTTCACGGAGACGTGACTTTCCCGCGCCGCCTGTGCCAGACTGCCGGCATGAGCAGCAGCTATCGTGCCCAGGCCATCTCCGGCCGCGTGGTCATCACCCACGACATGCCCACCGCCACCGTGATCTCCGAACTGGATGTCGAGCAGGCGGATCTTCTCCTGCAGCAGCTCCAGATCGCCGTCCGCAGAGTGTTGCGGGAGCGGGTTGCCGAGCCCCTGGCGGCCGACTCTTCGGCGCCGTTTCCCTGGCTGCCTGGCAGCGCTCCGGCGGCGCCTCTCGACTGATGGGTGGGACCCGGTCCTCGCCCCCCCGGCAAACAAGCGCCGGGCCGCGGGTGACGTTCCCGCTCACCCTGGCTGGAGCCTGCCGGGACGCGGGCGCGGAGCAAGGGCTGAGGCCTCAGCCCTTGCTCCGCGAGGCCCGCGGCAGCGCCTCGGCCACTCTCCAGGACCCTGAAAAGCCGCTTCCATCTTTGCCGAAGGTGGCGCGCCCAGAAGGCGAATGAGAGTTCGAATTTATTGACCCACGGTTGAATTCTCGTCATGTTTGTTCCGCTAATAACGTGGGTCGGTTTCCTGTGCGTGTACTGCGCCAAGTGATGCTGCTTCTTCCCCTCGCGGCCCTGGCGGCTGGTTGCCAGGACCCCGACTGGGCAAACCGGACGGCCTTGCAGGTCGGCGCCCCTCGCCCCGACGCGGCGGAGATCCGCGAGCGCCAGACCACGCTCTTCCCGGCGACCTCCGAGGAACGTCTTCTCGTCGAGGCCACCCAGGTCCTGCAGGATCTCGGCTTCACAATCGAGGAAAGCGCGCCGCGCTTTGGCGTCCTCGCAGGCTCCAAGGACCGGGATGCCGTCGAGACGCCACAGGTGGTCGGCCAGGTCGCGCTGATGGTGGCCTTCGCCGTGCTCGGCGCGCAGTACAACCCGGTCTGGGACACCGATCAGGTGATCCGCGCGACCCTCTCCACGCGGCAGGTGAGCACCCAGGAGACCAGCCTGCGGGTCTCCTTCGAGCGCATCGTGACGAACAACCGGGGCCTCAGCCGCGTTGAGGAACTCAACGCGCCCGAGTTCTCCAGCGGCTTTTTTGAAAAGGTCCGCGCGGGCCTCGCACAGCGGACCTGAACCATGCGCCAAGTTCTTCTTGCCCTTGCCCTCCTGGGGCCGGTGGCGGCCTGCGCCACGCCCGGAACGCAGTTCGTCCCCAGCCAGAAGAGCGCCGTCGAGCTGCGTGCGATGCAGGCGCGCACGGTGCCGGCCGACGCCGACGCCACGATGCGCGGCGTGATCGCAACCCTCCATGACCTGGGATACCGGATCACGCGCGTGGAACCGGAGGCGCGCACCGTGTCCGCCACACGGCGCACAAGTCTGCGGATGGCGGTGGTCGTGCAGCCGCGCGGTCCGGCTGAGAGCACGGTCCGCGCCAATGCCTCCATCGTCGCCCTCACCCGCGAGGCACAGGTGGACAGTCCGGAATTCTATCAGCGCGACTTCTTCGAGCCGCTTCAGGCCACGCTGAACCGCACGGTGGCGGCACTCCCCGCGGATGCGCCGCTGCCCGAGGCGCCGCGCCCCGTGGCTGAGTTGAACACCGCCCGGGAGCGCGAGGCCGCCGCCACCCGCGCCGCGGCCCCAACCGTCACGTCCCCTGCTGGAATGCAACTGCAATGAGCCTCCTCCACCGCCTCCTGCCGCTCGCCGCGGCCACCGTGCTGGCGGCGTGCACGCCGGCCAGCGAGCATGCCCGCGAGGTCGCCGCCGGCCGAGGCGCCGGCGACCGCCTGACCGTGGGGACCGTGCAGCGCGAGATCCGCCAGGGGATGAGCGGCGCCGAGGTCGCTGCGGTCCTCGGCTCGCCCAACATCGTCACCGGCGACGAGCATCGGCGCGAGACCTGGGTCTATGACCGGATCGCCACCGAGCAGGTTTATTCCAGCTCGTCCGGCGGGGTGAACGCGCTCTTCCTCGCGGGCGCGAGCGGCCGTTCGGGCGCCGCGCAGACCTCGCAGCGCTCGCTGACCGTCATCATCCGCTTCGATGAGAACGGCCGCGTGCGGGACTTCTCCTACCGGACCTCCTCCTTCTGATGCATCGGCGCAGGGCGGTTCTGGGCCTGGCGGCGCTTTCCGCCGCGGCGGGCGCCTGCGCGCCGACGGCCGAGCAGCAGGCGGCCGCCCTGGCCCCGGCCTCCTCGGCGGCGGCGGCCCGGTCGCGGCAATCGCGGCGTTTCGAGACCGGCGATCAGGCGCTGATGCTGCAGTCCGTCATCGGCGCCTTGCAGGATCTCGGCTTCACCATCGAGGAAAGCCAGGCGGCCACGGGCCTGGTCGTGGGCTCGAAGCTGGCCGGCGCGCGAGTTCGGGCGCAGGTTTCCGTCCGCTCCCTTCCCGGACAGGCCGGCACGTTGGTCCGGGCGACGTTCCAACGCAGCGTGGCCCGGCCCGGCGCGATGCTCGCCCTGGGCGAGACGCTGGATGATGCGGCGCTCTACCAGGGCTTTTTCGAGCGCGTCGCCCAATCTGCCTTTCTGACCGCCCACGAGATCTGACGATGCATCGCCCGGCTTTTGTTGCGCTCCTCACGCTGATACCTTTGCTCGGCGCCTGCCAGACGGACAGCCGACAGCAGGTCCTGGCGATGACGAACACCCAGGCAGCGCAGCGTGCGATCTCGACCCGCATGTTCGACACAGCCGACTGCCCGAAGGTGTTCCAGGGCGTTCTTGCTGCGCTCCAGGACCTCGGCTTCGTGGTGGACCGGGCCGACCCTGTGCTCGGCACCGTGTCGGCCACGCGCTTTGGCGAAGGGCTCGTGCGCCTCACCATCACGGTCCGGCCGGGCGAGGCGGGCAGGACGATCGTCCGCGCCTCGGGCCAGCTCAACCAGCATGAGCTCTCCGACCCGGCGCCGTTCCAGCGTTTCTATGAAGCGCTTTCGCAGGCGCTTTTCCTGCAGACCAACCAGATCGGCTGAGCCGGGCTTCCCCGGGGCGAGCGCCTGCGGCAGCGCGACAAACTGGCAGAAAAAGATGAGAGGGTCCGGGGGAGAATTCTTTCTCCCCTGGTTCTGAGCTCTGCCGGTCGAAGGGCAGGCCAGTGCCTCCTACTTCTCCACCCGATAGACTGTCACGTCCCGGCTGTCCCGGTCCTCCAGTTCCCGCGTCGTCGGCACGCTGAACCGCGCCAGTGCCACGAGCCCCGCCTTCGGCAGATAGGCCCGGCCCGGATCGGCCAGCAGCACCGCCGCCCCCTGGCCCGCGAGACCACGCAGCCAGGGCATGATGTGCCCGGTCATCGGCGCCTCGTAGCAGACGTCGCCGGCCAGCACCGTGTCCCAGCGGCAGGGCTGGCCGACCACATCGGCCACTGCCGTCTCCACCACCACCCCGTTATGCGCCGCGTTCAGCCGCGTTGCGGCGATGGCCAGCGGATCGATCTCCGCCGCCTCCACGACAGCCGCCCCGGCCCGCGCCGCGGCGATGGCGGCCAGCCCGCCGCCCGCCGCGAAGTCCAGCACCCGCCGGCCCGCCACCGGGATGGCGCCGTCCAGGACCAGCCGCGCCAGCGCCTGGCTGCCTGGCCAGGCGAAGGCCCAGAAGGGCGGCTCGATGTTGCGCTCGGCCAGCCAGTCCTCCGTCGCCTGCCAGATCGGCGTGATCTCGGTGGCGAGGTAGAGCTCGATCTCCGGCACCAGGGCGGGGCAGGCCAGCGCGGTATGGGCGGCGATGAAGCCTTCGGCCTCGCTCACAGCCGTCCCGCCAGGAAGGCCAGCGCCACCAGCAGGCCCACCTCGCGGTTGCGCTGGAACAGCCTCAGGCACAGCGCGGGGTCATGGATATCGAGTCGCCCGATCTGCCAGGCCAGCACGGCGGCGGGCAGCAGCATGGCCGGCCAGAACCACGGCCCCGCCCCGGCCAGCGCGCCGGCCAGCAGCATCAGCCCCACCATGCCGCCATAGCAGAACACCAGGAAGGGCCGGGTGCGCTCGCCGAAGCGGAGCGCCGTGCTGCGGACGCCGACCAGCGCATCGTCCTCGCGGTCCTGGTGGGCATAGATGGTGTCGTAGCCCAGGATCCAGAGGAAGGCGGCGGCGTAGAGCGCAAGGGCCGCCAGGTCCAGCCGCCCTGTCGCCGCCGCGTAGCCCATCGGCGCCGCCCAGGAGAAGGTCAGGCCCAGCACCGCCTGCGGGAAGTCGGTCACCCGCTTGGCCAGCGGATAGAGCGCCAGCGGCACCAGCGAGACCACGCCCAGCAGCCAGCAGAGCGGGTTGAGCTGCAGCAGGATGGCCAGCCCGATCAGCAGCAACGCCGCCAGGAAGGCCAGCGCCTGCTTCGGCCGCACCGCCCCGGAGGCCAGCGGCCGCCCGGCGGTGCGCGTCACCTGGCGGTCGAGATCGCGGTCCCAGAGGTCGTTCACCACGCAGCCGGCGCCGCGCATCACCACCGAGCCGATGCCGAACAGCAGCACGAGCCGCAGCCCCTCCCCCCAGCCCGGGGCCGCCATGGCGAAGGCCCAGAGGCCGGGGAGGAACAGCAGCCAGGAGCCGATCGGCCGGTCCAGCCGCATCAGCAGGGCATAGGGCCGCCAGCCCCGGGGGAGTTGCGCGACCCAGCCGCGCGCGCGGATATCGGTATGCGGAATCACCCCCCCATTAGCCCTGCCGGAGTGCCCGATGTCCATCCCACGCCTGTATGTCGAGGCCGATCTCAGCGACGGCGCCGAGGCCCCGGCCCTGCCCGGCCAGGGCCACTATCTCGGCCAGGTCATGCGCCGGCGGGAGGGCGACGCCGTGCTGCTGTTCAACGGACGGGACGGCGAGTGGCGGGCGCGCATCGCCAGCCTGCGCAAGGACCGCGCAGCCTTCCTGGCCGAGGCGCAGACCCGCCCGCAGCGGCCCGCCCCCGACCTCCGCCTGCTGCTCGCCCCGATCAAGCGGGACGCCATGGACTGGGTGGTGGAGAAGGCCACCGAGCTGGGCGTCCGGCGGATTCAGCCGGTCTTCACCGCGCGCTCCGTGGTCGGCCGGGTGAACGGGGACCGCCTGGCCAGCATCGCCCGCGAGGCGGCCGAGCAGTGCGAGCGGCTCGACCTGCCCGAGATCGCCCCGCCCCTGGACCTGCACGCCGCGCTGGACGCCTGGGACGGTGCCCCCCTGCTGGTCGGCGATGCGCGCGGCAAAGCACCACCGGTGGGCGTGGTTCTCGCCGGACAGTCGCTGCCGATCGGCCTTCTGGTCGGCCCGGAGGGTGGTTTCACGGAGCAGGAACTTGACGCGGTGCGCCGGCGCCCCTTTGTTTCACCGGCCGCGCTCGGCCCCCGGATTCTGCGGGCGGAGACGGCAGCGGTCGCGGGCCTCGCCGTGCTCCAGGCATTGGCGGGAGACTGGTCCGCTCCCACCTGAGTTCTTGAAGCCGCGCCGGGCCGCCGCCCGTGCGGGTGCGCACGGAAGGTTACGATGTCCAATCCCGGCGAGGCCGATCTCACGCCGATCACGTCCGTGCGGCAGCTGGCCGAGTGGTTCGCCCAGGGCAGCAAGCCCCGCTCCGCCTGGCGAATCGGCGTGGAGCACGAGAAGTTCGGCTTCCGCCGCGGCGATCTTTCGCCCCCGCCCTACGAGCCGCAGGGCATCCGCGCCATGCTGGAAGGCCTCCAGGCGCATGGCTGGACGCCGATTCTCGACAATGGCAACCCGATCGGCCTGAAGCGCGGCGAGGCCTCGGTCAGCCTGGAGCCGGGCGGCCAGTTCGAGCTGTCCGGCGCCCCCCTGGCCGGGCTGCACGCCGTCGCCGCCGAGCTGGAGAACCACCTGGAGGAGGTGCGCGCCGTGGCGGCGCCCCTCGGCCTCGGCTTCGCCCCGCTCGGTTTCCACCCGCTGGCGACCCGCGAGCAGATGCCCTGGATGCCGAAGGGCCGCTACACCATCATGCGCAACTACATGCCCCGCGTCGGGCGCATGGGGCTCGACATGATGCTGCGCACCTGCACCGTGCAGGTGAACCTCGACTTCGGCGACGAGGCCGACATGGTGGAGAAGCTGCGCGTCTCCCTGGCGCTGCAGCCCCTGGCCACCGCGCTCTTCGCCAATTCCCCTTTCCTGGAAGGCAGGCCGAACGGGCTGCGCAGCCTGCGCGGCCGCGTCTGGACCGAGACCGACCCGGACCGCACCGGCATCCCCGCCGTGGCCTTCGAGCCGGGCTTCGGCTTCGAGCGCTTCGCCGAGCACGTGCTCGACGTGCCGATGTACTTCATCATGCGCGAGGGGAAGTGGATCGACGCCACCGGCGCCACCTTCCGCCAGTTCATGGCGCGTGGCCTGCCCGGGCACCCGGAGATCACCGCCAACATGGGCGACTGGGCGGACCACGTGACCACTGTCTTCACCGATGTCCGCCTGAAGCGCTTCCTGGAGATGCGCGGCGCCGATGCCGGCAGCCCGGAGATGATGCAGGCCCTGCCCGCGCTCTGGGCCGGCCTGCTCTATGACGACGCGGCGCAGAAGGCCGCCTATGCCCTGGTACGGGACTGGACGGTGCCGGAGATGCAGGCGCTGCGGGTGGCCGTGCCGGAAGGTGCCCTCACCACCCCTTTCCGCGGCCGTCCGCTGCGCGACTGGGGCCGGGAGGTGGTGGACATCGCGCGGAGCGGGCTGCGCGCCCGTGCCCTGGACGAGGAACGCTACCTCGCGCCGCTGGAGGCCATCCTGGAAAGCGGCGAGACCCAGGCCGACCGATGGCTGCGCCGCTGCGCCACCGTCTGGGGCGGCGATGTCTCGCGTATCCTCGCCGAAGCGGCGGTCTGATCCGGAACCACCCTGGGAGGCGCTGCCTCCCCGGCCCCCGCGCTCCGTCCGGCCGTGAAGCCGGGCGACCGGCGTATCAGGCCACGCGCCATTGCCCCATGGCGGCGCTCAGGCCCGTTGCCCGCCAGGCGGCCTCGACCGCCGCCGTGGGATCGGCCACCGTGGCCCGCAGGGAAAGCCGGTCACCCTCGCTCAGCAGGACACGGATGCCTGCCGGGTCGCGCCGCAGCAGGATGGCCTTGTCCCCATCCTCCCAGGCGAGGGGGTTCAGCATCAGGATCACCTCGCCCGAGAAGTTGACATGCGGGAACACGCTCCATTCCCCCGGCAGGGCACGCGCGCCAGTGGTGATCTCGGCGATGTCCTGTTCGGTCAGGCTGGAAGCGTCAGGCAATTCGCACATTCTGTGCAGCTCCGCGGCGATGCAGTGGTCGATCGACTGGCTCACATCATGCCGGCTAATGGTGAATAACTCTTAAAGAAGGTAACCAGCTCACAAAAATATGCCCCACTGCCCGCCTCCCCGTGGCGGCGGCGGTAATGTTCCCTAAACGTCCCGGAGGGTGCTGGCGTTTCCGCGCCCCTGACCCCACATCCGGGCTCCGCCTTCCGGTAGGCACCGCATGAACCTGATCATCCCCGCCGCCACGCCCTTCCTGCCGCCCAAGCGCCCAGCCCCGCCGCCGACCCGGCGGCTGCAGGTCGTCTCGCCCTATGAGCCGGCGGGCGACCAGCCCACCGCCATCGCGCAAATGGTGGAAGGATTGCGGCAGGGCGAGCGGGACCAGGTGCTGCTCGGCGTCACCGGCTCGGGCAAGACCTTCAGCATGGCCAAGGTGATCGAGCAGGTGCAGCGCCCGACGCTGATCCTGGCGCCGAACAAGACGCTGGCCGCCCAGCTCTATGGCGAGATGAAGTCCTTCTTCCCCGAAAACGCGGTGGAATACTTCGTCAGCTACTACGACTACTACCAGCCGGAAGCCTATGTCCCGCGTTCCGACACCTATATCGAGAAGGACGCGCAGATCAACGAGCAGATCGACCGGATGCGGCACAGCGCCACCCAGGCGCTGCTGGAGCGCAGCGACGTCATCATCGTCGCCTCGGTTTCCTGCATCTACGGCATCGGCTCGGTCGAGCTCTACTCCAACATGGTCGTCAAGCTGCAGGTGGGCGGCCGCATCGGCCGCGAGCAGTTGCTGAAGGCGCTGGTCGAGCAGCAGTACCGCCGCAACGATGCCGGCTTCCAGCGCGGCACCTTCCGCGTGCGCGGCGAGACGGTGGATGTCTGGCCCTCGCACCTGGAGGACCGCGCCTGGCGCGTCTCCCTCTTCGGCGACGAGATCGAGTCGCTGCGCGAGTTCGACCCGCTGACCGGCGAGATCGCCGGCGAGATGGAAAACGTCGCCATCTACGCCAACAGCCACTACGTCACGCCGCGCCCCACCCTTCTCCAGGCGATCCGCGACATCCGCGTCGAGCTGAAGCAGACGCTGGAGAAGCTGAACGCCGAGGGCAAGCTGCTGGAGGCCCAGCGCCTGGAGCAGCGCACCACCTTCGACCTGGAGATGATGGAGACCACCGGCTCCTGCAAAGGCATCGAGAACTACTCGCGCTACCTCTCCGGCCGCGGCCCCGGCCAGCCGCCGCCGACGCTCTTCGAATACCTGCCCGAGAACGCCCTCCTTGTCGTCGATGAGAGCCACGTCACCGTGCCGCAGATCGGCGGCATGTACCGCGGCGACTTCGCGCGCAAGTCCATCCTGGCCGAGTTCGGCTTCCGCCTGCCCTCCTGCATGGACAACCGCCCGCTGAAGTTCGAGGAGTGGGACAGCTTCCGTCCCGACACGCTCTTCGTCAGCGCCACCCCGGGGCCGTGGGAGATGGAGCGCGCCGGCGGCACCTTCGCCGAGCAGGTGATCCGCCCCACCGGCCTGACCGACCCGGTCTGCGAGATCCGCCCCGTCGAGGGCCAGGTGGACGACCTGCTCGCCGAATGCCGCGACGTCATGGCCAGGGGCGGCCGCGTGCTGGTGACCACCCTCACCAAGCGCATGGCCGAGGACCTCACTGAATACATGACGGAAGCGGGCATCAAGGTCCGCTACCTGCACTCCGACGTGGACACGCTGGAGCGCATCGAGATCATCCGCGATCTGCGCAAGGGCGTCTTCGACGTGCTGGTGGGCATCAACCTGCTGCGCGAGGGGCTCGACATCCCGGAATGCGCGCTGGTCGCCATCCTCGATGCCGACAAGGAAGGCTTCCTGCGCTCCACCACCTCGCTGATCCAGACCATCGGCCGCGCCGCGCGCAACGCCGAGGGCCGCGTGGTGCTCTACGCCGACCGCATGACCAACAGCCTTCGCAACGCGCTGGAGGAGACCGAGCGGCGCCGCACCAAGCAGCAGGAATGGAACACCGCGCACGGCATCACGCCGCAGACCATCCGCCGGCAGATCAGCGACGTGCTGCAGTCCGTCTATGAACAGGACTACGTCACCGTCGCCCCCACCGGGGCGGAGGAGGCCGGCCCGGCCGAGTTCGTCGGCAAGGACCTGCGCGCCGCGATCGCCGAGCTGGAGCGCAAGATGCGCGCCGCCGCCGCCGACCTGGAGTTCGAGACCGCCGCCCGCCTGCGCGACGAGATCAAGCGCCTGGAAAGCCTGGAGCTCGGCCTCGACACGCCGCTGGAGCCGAACCGCGCCGGGCGCTCCATGCAGCCCTCCGCGCCGAAGAAGGACTGGAAGCCGAAGCCGCTCGGGCCGGGCGGCGGCGGCTATGACCCCGAGAAGAAGAAGGGGGGGCGGCGCAAGCGCTGAACCCCCGGGGAGGGCGCCGCCCTCCCCGGCCCCCTCCTGCCGGGGTGACAGTGTCACCCCGGACCCCGCCATCCCTGGAAGGGCGGAAACGCGGCATGCCAACTTCACAGTGGCACGGGTGCCAGCGGCGCGTTACGACGCCCCATGAGCGACAGCCCGCCTCCTGACGGCAAAAGCGCCCCGTGGCGGCGCCTGGCGCGCGAGTGCGCGGGGGCCTGCGGGGATCTCGGCACCTTCATCCCGCATGCCGTCGGCGCCATGACCGTGGCAGGGCTCGCTCCGGCGGGGGTTCTCTTCGGCTTCGGCCTGTCCCTGGTGGCGGCCGGGCTGTTCTACGGCCTTCCCATGGCGGTTCAGCCCATGAAGGCCATTTCCGCCGTCCTGCTGAGCGGCCAGCTCACCCCGGAGGCCACGGCCGCTGCCGGGCTC
The DNA here is from genome assembly GCF_030063475.1 of Roseomonas sp. E05. Taxonomy (GTDB): domain Bacteria; phylum Pseudomonadota; class Alphaproteobacteria; order Acetobacterales; family Acetobacteraceae; genus Pseudoroseomonas. The sequence goes on along the minus strand of NZ_JASIRT010000010.1, from coordinate 97,475 downwards.
ATCATCGGCGCCCTCCTCCTGGTTCTCGGCTCGACCGGCCTCATCGGCCGGGTGGCGCGGCTCATCCCGCAATCCGTCACCGCCGGCCTGCAGCTCGGCCTGGGCATCACCATGGGGTGGCTGGGCCTCGGGATGATCGCGGAGGCAGCCTGGATCGGCCTCCCGGCACTCGCCTTGCTGTTCGGCCTGCCGCGCCGGTGGCCAGAGGCGCCAGTGGCGCCGCTGGTGCTGCTGGCGGCCCTGGGCGCGGGCCTTGCCTCCGGCCTCACCGCCCTGCCGGAGGTACAGGGCTTCAGCCTGCACCTCCCGGCCCTGGTGCTGCCGGAGAGCTGGGAGGCGGTCTGGCAGGCGGTGGAGCAGGCGGTCCTGCCGCAGATGCCGCTCACCCTGACGAATGCCGTCATCGTCACCGCCGCCCTCTGCCGCGACCTCTACCCGGACCGGGCCGCCCGCGCGACGGCGCGGAACCTCGCCCTCACCTCCGGCGTGGCGAACCTCCTGCTCGCGCCCCTCGGTGCCATGCCGATGTGCCACGGCGCCGGCGGCGTCGCGGCGCAGCACCGCTTCGGCGCGCGCACGGGGCTGGCGCCGGTCCTTCTCGGCACGGCCCTGCTGATTCTGGCGCTCGGCTTCGCGGGCAGCGCCGCCGCTCTCTTTGCCGCCATTCCTCCGAGCGCCGTGGGAGCCTTGCTGCTGGTCGCGGGCAGCGACCTGGCGCTGTCGCGGCGCCTCTTCGACGCCCGCCCGAACTGCTGGCCGGCGATTGGCGTCGCGGCCGCCGCGACGGCCTTCCTGAACCCCGCTTTGGGCCTTGCGGCCGGGTGGGCGGTGGAGATCCTGCGGGGCGCCATGGGGAAGCCGCGCCGGCGCACGGCCTGAGCGCGCGGGCGGCTCCACTCCGCCCGGCCCCTCAGGGCCTGCTGGCGAGGCCTGGGGTGGCACTGCCATCCCAGCGGAGGTCCAGGGGGCGGTGCCCCCTGGCCATGCTCAGGCCATGGCCGGCGCCGTGCTTTCCTCGAACTCGCGCGGCCGGCGCGGCGCCATGCCGGCCTCGGGCGGCGGCATGAAGGGCAGGTTGGTCTCCAGGTGCCGGGCCAGGCGCAGGCCGATGGCCAGCGAGGTCAGCATCGGGTTGGACATGCCCGCGGTCGGGAAGACGGAGCTGCCGGCGCAGAAGCCGTTGCTCAGCCCGTGGATGCGGCAGTCGCGGTCCACCACGCCTTCTTTCGGCGTCAGGCTCATCCGCGTGGTGCCGAGATGGTGCGCGCCGTGGCCGACGATCCAGTCCTTCGTCGTCTTGGCGACATGGCCCTTGATGCGGAAGTGCGGCGCGGTGAAGACATGCTCGCCGAGCAGGGAGAGCGCGGTGGAGACGGTCTTGAAGTCCAGGTCGCCCACCTGCCAGTTGAGGTCGGCGCGCGGTATGCCGAAGAAGTCGGTTTCCGCCCCGAGCGTGACGCGGCTGTCGCGCGAGGGGAACTGCTCGGCCAGGAAGACGACGTAGTAGCGCTGCCAGTTGGCGGCATCGTCCACCGTCGCCTCCAGAGCGCGGAAATGCGGCTCGTACTGGTTCAGCTCATGCGGCTTCATGTTCACCGCGATGAGCTGGAAGATCATGTTCAGCAGACCGAGCTCGCGCTGCGTGTGGTCAGCGAGGCGGATGCGCCGATGGATCACCGCGTCGCCCACGCGGACGCCGGGGCTGAAGGGCCTGAGCGCCGGCACCTTGGACTTCTCGGCGATCAGGAAGGCCGCCAGCCCGTGCGGGTGCTCCATGAAGTAGCGGCCGAGTGAATCGCCCTGGTTGCCGATGCCCGCGGGCATGTCCTCGCGCGAGGCCAGCAGCAGCCGGGCCGTCTCGATGCCGCCGCAGGCGAACACATAGGCCTTGGCGCGCAGGTGCAGCTCCCGCCCCTGGAAGGTGAGCGCGTAAAGCTCGCGCACCGAGCGGCGGTCCTCGGTCAGGAAGATCTGCGTGACATTGGCACCGACCAGGATGCGCAGCCGGTCCGAGGTCCGCAGCTCCTCCGCGTGGTACTGCGCGAACTCGCCGAGGAAGGGCGCGTGGGTTCCCGGCACGAAGCGGGTGAGGCGGAACAGCGTCTCCTCGAAAGGCTGCGCCGGGCCGGGCTCGGTCACCAGGCTCGGCGCCTCCGGCCAGTAGGCGAACTCCTCCAGCCGCAGCAGCTTGTGGGCCGACTCGAAATAGGGCGCCATGTCGGCATAGGAGAGCGGCCAGCCGCTGTTCGGCACCCAGTCCCGCGGCTGGAAGTCGATCGGATCGAGCGGCCGGCAGTTGCCGCCCCAGAGATGCATGGTGCCGCCGAGCTGGCGCAGCCGGATGTCGCGCAGCCCGCCGGCATTGCGGCCGGACTGGGTGCCGATGTTGAGGTCCTGCGCCCGCTGGTTGGCCTCCTCCTCGCCGCTCTCGGCGATCATCACCTGCATGCCCGCGGCGGTCAGGTGGCGGGCCATCTGCAGCCCCACGGCACCACCGCCGACGATGCAGACATCGGCCTGGACGATTTCCCCATCGGGAATGGAATCAGCGTGAAGGATCAAGGGTTTCTCCCTGCCGCGCGGCATGCCTCGCCCGGCCGCCGGAGGTCGCGTGCCACCTCCGGCCGGCGGTGCCCTGCTTGCATAACCGGAAAGGGTATAGGAAGCATTTTCGGTTATGCCTTGCTCTGGCCGATCCTGGCGGGCACTGTCCACCGGCTCGATGCCCTCCCCTTTTAGGCGCAAAAAGGCGCCGCCGGAAATCTGAATGAGCGAGACGCAGACACCTTCCGACCACACCGCGCAGATGCTGGCGAGCGTCGAGGCCGGGATCCGGGCATTGCAGGATCGCCTCGCCGTGGGTGGCGGCACCTCGGCCGAAGCCGTCGAGACCGGCCTCAAGGCCGTCCAGAGCAAGCTGGCGGAGGTCGAGACCAACCTGGTGCGGCGCATCACCCGGCTGGAGTCCCAGCTGAACCAGCTCCGCAACGCCCACACCATCTATCTTGGCGACCACGAGGCGCTGACCCGGCTCCACACCGGCCACCGCGTCTATGTGGACACGCGCGACGTCGGCATCTGCTCGCACCTGATGCTGGAAGGCCGCTGGGAGCCCTGGATCGAGAAGATCATCGCCGAGGCGGTGAAGCCGGGCATGACCTTCCTCGATGTCGGCGCCAATTTCGGCTACTACACGCTGCTCGGCGCCGCCTGGGTGGGCGCCGCCGGCAAGGTCTATTCCTTCGAGGCCAATCCGCAGATCTACAGGCATTTGCGCAAGTCCGTCTCGATCAACGGCTTCGATGGGCACGTCACCCTGCACAACCTCGCCGTCCATTCCGAGGAGGCGACGCTGCGCTTCAGCTACACGGACGAGTATTCCGGCGGCGGCTCCACCATGGGCGGTCCGCAGGGCTCGCACCAGGTCGAGGTCAAGGCCGCGCCGCTCGACACGCTGCTGGCCAACGTGCCCCTGGTGAACGTGATGAAGGTGGATGTCGAGGGCTCCGAGCCCTACGTCTTCCAGGGCGCCCGGGCGCTGATTGGGCGCTCCCCGGACCTGACGCTGATCGTCGAGTTCCACGAGGGCAGCACCCGCCCGATCCTGCCGCCGCTCCAGTACCTGCAGAGCTTCATCGACCAGGGCTTCACCCTGGCGCTGATCGAGCCCAAGGGCCTGAGCGAGACGATGACGGCCGAGCAGTGCCTGCAGACCCTGCGGGGCCAGCTCGGCTATCTCTACCTCAAGCGCGGCTACTGATCACGCGCGCCGGCCTCGCCCTCGCGGGAGGCCGGCTCCGGAGCGGACTGCATGAGCAGCGCACGCAGCCCTTCCACCTCCGCCGCCACCGCCGCTTCCGCCTGCGCCTGCATGCGCCGGTAGGCGGCCAGCACCTGTTCGCCGAGCGGCGTGAGCCGCGCCCCGCCGCCGCCGCCGCCGCCGCGCGCGGCCTGCACCAGCGGCCGGCCGAAGCCCGCCTCCAGTTCGTTCACCAGCCGCCAGGCGCGGGCGTAGGACATGCCGAGCCGGCGCCCCGCCGCGCTGATCGAGCCTTCCTGTCCCACCGCCTCCAGCAGGTCGGCCTTGCCGGGGCCGAGCCGCGTGTTCGCCCCGACCGTCACGCGCAGATGCGCCACCAGCCGTTCCCGCCCTTCCGCCATCGGCCGAGCAAAGCACGCGGCCAGGGCCGAATCCAGGCTTGCCGTTATATCCGAAGAAACATAACGTCCGCCCCATGCAACGCCGCACCCTGCTCGCCGCCCTGCTGGCCGCCCCCGCCCTGCCGCGCGTCGCCCGCGCGCAGGCCCCGCTCACCATCTTCGCCGCGGCCAGCCTGCAGGATGCCCTGCGCGCCCAGGCCGCGGCCTGGGAGAAGGCGGGCCATCCGGCGCCGCGCATCTCCTTCGCCGCCTCCTCCACCCTGGCGCGGCAGATCGAGCAGGGCGCCCCGGCGGACCTCTTCGCCTCCGCCGACGAGCAGTGGATGGACTACCTCGCCAAGCGTGACCTCATCCTGCCGGACAGCCGCCGCGCCACCCTGAGCAACAGCCTCGTGCTGATCGCCCCGCCCGACCAGGCGCAGCCCCTGGAGCCCCGCGAGGGCGTCGACCTGCTGGCCCGCCTCGGCCCGGACGGCCGGCTCGCGGTGGGCGACCCGGCGCATGTCCCCGCCGGCATCTACGCGAAGCAGGCGCTGACCTCGCTCGGCCTGTGGGAAGGGCTGGAACCGCGCCTTGCCCGCGCCGACAACGTGCGCGCCGCGCTCCTTCTGGTGGAGCGTGGCGAGGCGCCGCTCGGCATCGTCTATGGCACCGATGCGCGCGTGGCGAAGGTGGCGGTGGTCGGCACCTTCCCCGCCGAGAGCCACCCGCCGATCAGCTATCCCTTCGCCCTGACCCGCCTCGCCAGGGGCCGCCCCGAGGCCGGTGCGCTGCTGGACTTCCTGACCGGCCCCGAAGCCGCTCCGCGCTGGCGGCAGTTCGGCTTCACCCTGCCGGGCTGAGGCGGTGCCGCGCGAGAAGGCCGGGGGGAATGAATTCCCCCCAGACCCCCCATCTTTTTTCTTCGAGTCCCCACGCGGGCGGCCCGCGCACCGCCAAACCGACAAAAAGAAGATGGGGGTCCGGGGGAATTCCTTCCCCCGGGCTTTTCCCCCCGCATGCACCTGACCCCCGAGGAGTGGCAGGCCCTCCGCCTCTCGCTCACCGTTTCCCTTCGCGCGGTGGCGGTCTCCTTGCCGCTGGCGGCCGCGATGGCGCTGCTGCTGGCACGCGGCCGCTTTCCCGGCCGCACCCTGCTGGATGCCGTGGTCCATCTGCCGCTGGTGGTGCCGCCGGTGGTCACCGGCTGGCTGCTGCTGCTGGTCTTCGGCCTGCGCGGCCCGGTTGGTGCGCCGCTCGCCGAATGGTTCGGCATCCGCCTCGCCTTCACCAGCGAGGGCGCCGCCCTGGCCACGGGCGTGATGACCTTCCCGCTGATCGTCCGCGCCATCCGCCTCTCGCTGGACGGGCTGGACCGCGGCCTGGAGGACGCCGCCGCCACCCTCGGCGCCGGCCGGCTGGACCGCTTCCTCACCGTCACCCTGCCGCTGATGGCGCCGGGCCTGCTCTCCGGCGCGGTGGTGGCCTTTGCCGCCGGGCTCGGCGAGTTCGGCGCCGTCATCACCTTCGCCTCCAACATCCCGGGCGAGACGCAGACCCTGCCACTGGCCATCTACAGCGCCACGCAGAGCCCGGGCGGCGAGGCGGTGGCGGCGCGGCTGGCGGCCATCTCCTTCGCCCTCGCCATCCTCGGCCTGCTGGCGTCGGATCTGCTGTCGCGCTGGCTCGCCCGCCGGCTCGGGCGGGGCTGATGCTGGAGGTCGCGCTGCGGCACCGCTTCCCCGGCCCCGCCGGCTTCCTGCTGGACGCCGCCTTCACCGCCCCCGCGCCCGGCGTCACGGTGCTGTTCGGCGCCTCCGGCAGCGGCAAGTCCAGCATCCTGGCGGCGGTGGCCGGGTTGCTGCGCCCGCAGGAGGGCCGCATCGCCCTGCACGGCCAGCCCCTGACCGACACCGCCGCCCGCCACTTCCTCCCGCCGGAGGCGCGGCGCTGCGCCATGGTGTTCCAGGAGGGCCGCCTCTTCCCGCACCGCTCGGTGGAAGGCAACCTGCGCTACGGCCTGCGCCGGGCACCACGCGGCGCCGAGGGCCCCGGCTTCGGGGAGGTGGTGGACCTGCTTGGCCTCGCCCCCCTGCTGGCGCGCCGCCCGGCCCGCCTCTCCGGCGGCGAGAAGCAGCGCGTGGCGCTCGGCCGCGCCCTGCTCGCCCGCCCGTCCCTGCTGCTGCTCGACGAACCGCTGGCGGCCCTCGACACGCCCCGCCGGGCCGAGGTCCTGCCCTTCCTCGAAGCCCTGCGCGACACCGCGCGCCTGCCCATGCTCTACGTCACCCATGCCATGGAGGAGGCGGATCGCCTGGCCGACACGCTGGTGCTGCTGCAGGGCGGCCGGGTGCAGGCCGCCGGCCCGCTGGAGGCGCTGACCGCCCGCACCGACCTGCCGCTGCTCGCCACCCGGCGCGACGCCGGCGTGGTGCTGACCTGCGAGGTGACGGGGATGGAGCGCGGGCTGGCCCGGCTCGCCTTCCCCGGCGGCACGCTGCTGGCGCCCTTGGGCGACCCCCTCCCCGGGCGCCATGTCCGGCTGCGGGTGCGGGCGCGCGACGTCGCCGTGGCACGCGGCGCCGCCCCGGCGCTCTCCACCGACAACACCCTGCCCGCCCTGCTGCAATCCATCGAGCCGGCCGGCGAGCGCGAATGCTTCCTCCGCCTTGGCATCGGTCCCAGCACCCTGCTCGCGCGCGTCACGCGCGATGCGGTGCAGCGCCTGGCCTTGCATCCCGGCGAGGCGGTGACGGCGCTGGTCAACGCCGTCGGCGGCGAACGCGGCTGAACGCTTCCGGGAAGCCCCTGCCCCCTTCGTCGCCTCCACGGCCGCCAGTCACCGGCGGCCGACCTTTTCCCGGGCCAGGTCGGCTACAAGGACGGCGGGAACGATCGGAGCGAGGCTGATGTTGCGGCGGATCAAGGGCTGGGCACGGGCGATCAGGCGGGACGTGCACGCGCTCTCCCTCGCGGCCCGCGACCCCCGCACGCCCTGGTACGCCAAGGCCTTCGCGCTGGCGATTGCCGCCTATGCCCTCTCGCCCATCGACCTCATCCCGGACTTCATCCCGGTCCTTGGCTACCTCGACGAGGTCATCCTCCTGCCACCGGCCATCCTGCTCGCCATCCGGCTGGTGCCGCCGGAGGTCATGGCTGAACACCGCGCGGCTGCCCTGAAGGCGGAGGGGCGGCCGGTCAGCCGTGCGGGAGCCGCCGTCATCGTGGCCCTGTGGCTGCTCGCGGGGGCGGCGCTGATCTGGTGGCTGTGGCCGCGCATCGCGCGGTGAGCCCGGCCGTCAGGGGAGGCCTGTGCCTGACCGCCCTCCCCCCGGCGGCGCCACCGCCGGGAAAAATGGCCCTGATGGCCGCCGCAAGGCGCCCTTGCACCGCCCGCCATTGTCCTGCCGCCACCTCCTGCGGGCGCCAACGGGCCGCAGCCAACGCCAGCGTTGCCGCTGCCATCACCGCGGCCTATTCCTCCCCGCCAAGGCTCGCAGGGCGCCATGGCCCTGGAACGGTCATCAGGGCGACGCCCCTTGCCGGCGCCCATCGGACCACTCCACCGCGGCGGGGGCCAGAGGCTCCGACACCCTGCCACGGCCGCTTCCGCGGCAAGCCGGACGGGGGATGCGGCACGCGGCGCGCACAACCGGGATGGACAGGGGACGTTGTAGCGCCTTGATGAAAGCCACGGCTTCCGGACCCTCCCCCGCCCCGCCCCGTCGCATCGGCACGCCCCGTGATCCGGGGGCGGACCTTTCCCGGGTGCCCTGGGGGTGGGACCTGCGCGCCCTGCGCGCCGTGGAGGGCATCCGCGCCGCGACGGCCTTCGCGCTCGTCATCCTGGCCCATGAGTGGCTGGGCCGGCCGGCGCTGCTCTACATGGCGATGGCCACCTTCTTCACCTGCCTCTGCGATGTCGGCGGCCCCATCCGCTTCCGCGTGCCGGCGCTGCTCGCCTTCACCCTGCTCGGCGCCGCCACCTGGGCCGGCTTCGGCCTGCTGCGGGAGGCCGGGCTCGCCGTCGTCCTGCCCCTGGCCTTCGCCGGCCTCTTCTGCCTGGGCTTCTCGCGCGTCTGGGGCCCGGGCGCCACGGTGGTGGGAAACATCCTCGCCATCGTGCTCATCATCGCCGCCAACCAGCCGCTGAGCGGGCAGGAGGCGCTGGAGATCGGCGGCATGTTCCTCGCCGGCGGGCTCTGGGCCACGCTGCTGACCATGGTGGTCTGGCGGCTCCATCCCTATCGCCCCGCCCGCACCGCCGTGGCCGAGTGCTGGCGCCGGCTGGCCACCCTGGCGGCCGACCAGCGCCGCCTGTTGCAGGCGGGCGAGGCGAGCACCGCAGTCTGGGATGCCCATAGCCGCGCCCACCGCCGCGCCGTGCGGGAGGAGATCGAGCATGCCCGCGTCATCGTGCTCGACCTGGTCAACATGCGCGGCCGGCTCTCGCTGCGCGGCTCGCAGGCGCTGCTCCGGCTGGAAGCCTGCGACCAGATCTTCGGCTCGCTGATCGCCCTGTCGGACCTGCTGGAGGGCATGCGGGACCCGGCGCGGCTGCGGGCGGCGGAGACGCTGCTGCGCGTGGTGCGGCCGATGCTGGTGGTGCTGGCCGATGCCATCGAGACGGATGTCGCCGTGCGCCCGCCGGTGCTGGACCGCGCCGCCGGGCGCGCCCTGGCCGCCGCCCAGGGCGATCCGCTGCTGCGCCCGCTGGCGGAGGCCATCATCGAGCGCCTGCGCATCGCCGCGCGGCTCAGCACGCCCGGCGGCTACCTGCCGGGCGGCCCGGTCGGCGCCGCGCAGGCCCAGCCCTGGCGGGAGCGCGTGCTGGGGCCGCTGCGGGCCAACCTGACCTGGCAGTCGGCCATCCTGCGGCATGCGCTGCGCATCGCCGTCATCGGCGCGCCCTCCCTGGCGCTCACGCTGGACTACGGCGCGCAGTTCGCGCACTGGCTGCCGATCACGGTGGTCGTCACGCTGCAGCCCTTCTTCGCCGTCACCTGGCAGCGGGCGCTGGAGCGGATCGGCGGCACTGTGCTGGGCGGGCTGGTCGGGGCGCTGCTCGCCTACTTCGTCCGCGCGCCGCTGGAACTGGCCGCGGTGCTCTTTCCCCTCTGCGCCCTGGCCTTCGGGGCGCGGCAGGTCAGCTTCACCGCCTGGATCGCCGGCATCACGCCGGTCGTGGTGGTTCTGATGGAGCTGATCCATCCCGGCCACAGCTCCTGGGAGGTGGCCGCGCTGCGCGCGCTGTTCACCCTGGCGGGTGGGCTGCTGGCCGTCATCGGCTGCCTGCTGCTCTGGCCGAGCTGGGAGCCGGGGCGAATGCGCCGGGAGCGCCGCGCCGCCCTGGCGGCCCATGCGGACTATGCCGGTGCCGTGCTCTCCGAAATCATCGGCGAGACGCCCTTCGGCGGCGCGGAGGCCGCCCGCCGCGCTGCCGGCATGGCGACCAACAACCTGGAGGCCTCCATCACCCGCGCCCTGCAGGAGCCACGCGGGAGCCGGCGCCCGGAGGTCAGCCGTGCGATCCTGGTGGACAGCATCCTGCGCCGCATCGCCGGGCGGCTTTCCGCGCTCCGGCACGACCCCGCCGCCCGGATGGCGCTGACGGCGGTGGAGGGCGCGGCCTGGCGCAGCTGGATCACGGCCTCGCTGCGCGGCCTGGCCGAGGGCGAGGGCCCCGTGCCGCCCCGGCCCGCCCCGCCGCTGGAGGCGGCCCTGCTGGACCCCCTGGCGCGGATCGCCCGGCAGATCGAGCTGCTGGAGGGCGCGCTGCGCCGGCCGGCTGCCGAGGCCGCCTGAGGCGGTCCGCGCCCCACCCGCGGCATTGCAGCCCCGGCCCCGCTCAGCCGGGCCGTGCCTGCGCCAGCACCGTGCCGTCCAGCTCATCCAGCCCGCGGCAGCCCATGAGGGCGAGGGTCAGATCCAGGTCGGCGGCGAAGCTCCTGAGCACCTCCCGAACCCCCGCCTCGCCGGCGAGCGCCAGGCCATAGACATAGGGCCGCCCGATCAGGACCGCCGTCGCACCCAGGGCCAGCGCCTTGATGACATCGGCGCCCGTGCGGATCCCGCCGTCGAAGAGCACCGGGACACGCCCCGCGACGGCGGCAGCAATGGGTGGCAGCATCTCGAGTGCGGCGACGGCCCCATCGACCTGCCGCCCGCCATGGTTGGACACGATGAGGCCATCCACCCCGGCCTCGAGGGCGCGGCAGGCATCCTCGGGGTGCAGGACGCCCTTCAGCAGGATTGGCAGCCGCGTCATCCGCCGCAGGGCGGGCAGGTTCTCCCAGGTCAGGTCCGGACGGGAATAGAGGCTGATGAAGCGCTGGACCGCCTGCACCACCTCCCGCCCGGCGGCCAGCGCCTTCAGCCTGCCGCCCGGCCAGGAGCGCAGAAGCTCAAGGACGGCCGGCAGGGAGCGCGGCCCGAGCGATGGCCGCTCCCCCGGCGCGACCGGCGGCGGAGGCAGGGCGCGGAACACCGGATCGGAGAGGTAGTTGGCCAGGCCGCGCCCGCGGAGAAAGGGCAGGTAGCCGCGATCCAGGTCGCGCGGGCGCCAGCCGAGCTGGGTGGTGTCGAGGGTCACGACGATCGCCTCATAGCCCGCCGCCTCGGCGCGCCGCACGAAGCTCTCCGCCAGGGCGTCACAGGCGGACCAGTAGAGCTGGAACCAGCGGGGACCGCCACCGGCCTCGGCGATCGTCTCCATCGGCCAGGAGGACTGGCTGGAGGTGATGAAGGGAAGGCCCTCGGCAGCCGCGGCGCGCGCCGCCGCCAGATCGGCCTGGCGATGCGCCATCTCCAGCACGCCGATCGGCGCCAGCAGCAGCGGCAAAGGCAGGGTGCGGCCGAAGAGGCGCACCGAAAGCTGCCGGGCGGTGACGTCGCGCAGGACGCGCGGGATAATCCGGTAGCGGTCGAAGGCCGCGCGGTTCGCCGCCATGGTGCGCTCGAGCCCGGCGCCGCCGGCGACATAGGCGGCCGCGTTGCGGCTCATCCGCGCCAGCGCCGCATGCTCCAGGGCCTCCGGCGCGCAGGGAACCGCCGGCCGCCGCCCGGCGAAGCCGGAGGTGAAGACCCGGGCCTGGTGTTGCCGGCCGATGCCTGCTGCCATCCTGCGAAGGCACCTCCTGTGCGCCAGCGCCGCCGGCCGCTTCTGCCAGCGCTCCGCCAACCGGCCATTCCTCCGCCGTCGCAGGCGGAGGCAGGTCACGAAGCGGCCGCGCGAAGCCTCGTCGATCAGGCAGATCCTAGGCCTGCCGCAGGAAGGCCGGCAAGCGTGCCGGAGGCGCGTCCGGATGAAGCGGGGGAAAACCGATCGCGGGGTCCGGCGAGGCCGTTGCCTCCCCGGCGGAGGGTCCGGGAGGCGGAGCCTCCCGGGGTGTTGCGGCGGTGCCTTCAGGCCGGCGAGGACTGGCCGGAGGGCGGGAGCGCCGTGGTGGTCCTGCCGCCCTTGCGCGGCGCCAGCCATCCATAGGCGAGCAGCGACACGCCGCCCAGGATCACCAGCCCGCCGAGCACGACGAAGCCGGACATGTAGGAGCCGGTCGCGCTGTAGAGCATGCCGACCAGGAAGCCCGCGATGGTGCCGCCGCCGCCCGCGCCAATGCCGTTGATGATGCCGGCGGCCGGCCCGACCGCCTCGGGCTTCGCGGTGGACTGCAGGATGGTCCAGATGTTGGGCGTGAAGCTGCTGGCGTAGTAGCCGAGCGCCACGGTGATGAGGGCGAGCTTCGCCGGCCCGCTCTCCACCAGCGGCAGCATGATCATCAGCAGTCCCGGGATCAGCAGGCCGAGCGCCGCGATCAGCACGCGCCGGTTCGTCCGGTCGCTGATCCTGGCGATGGGCAGCGCCAGCAGCACCGCGGCGAAGTAGGGCAGCGCGCTGGCGATGGCCTGCGAGAAGCCGGTGAAGCCGATGGAGCGCACCGCCAGCGGAATCCAGAGCGTGATGCCCCAGAACAGCATGCCCTGCGTGATGTAGCTGAACAGCAGCAGCAGGAAGGGCGGCCCGCCGAGCGCCGCCAGCGTCAGCTTCTGGCTCGCCGCCGCGCCGGCCGGCTCGCGGTAGGGCGCCTCCGCCTCGGGCCGCAGCGCGGCGAGGTAGAGCGGCACGATGACCAGCAGGCCTAGCCCGCCGGTGATGAAGAACAGCACCCGCCAGCCGAAGGCGTCGTAGATCGGCGTCAGCAGCATGAAGCCGAGGGCCAGCGCCAGGAATTGCCCGTAGTACTGGATCAGGCTGTTGGCGGTGGTGCGCTCCTCCGGCGCGAACCAGGCGCGCGCGAAGCGCGACTGCTGCGGCCAGTAGATCCCCTCGGTGACGCCGAGGATGAAGCGGCAGACCAGCAGCACGGCGACCGAGCCGGTGAAGCCGACGGCGATCGTCGCCAGCGACCAGATGGCGACGCACCAGATCACCACCGTCTTGGGATCGAGCCGCCGCGTCAGGATGCCGCCCAGGATGTTGGCGAAGGCATAGCCGATCAGGAAGATCGTCAGCGCCCAGCTCGACACCACGGCGAAGCGCTCGCCGGCGAAGCCGAGCTCCTGCGAGAGGGCCGGCAGGCCGACGGAAAGGTTGGAGCGGTCGAGATAGGCGACGAAGAGCCCGACCAGGAGCGAGCCGCCGATGCTCCACCAGGGGCTGCGGGCGGCGGAGGGCATGGTCTGCATGTCCGGCATCGGTCAGTTCACCTTGAAACGGGCCAGGGCCTCGCGATCGATCTCGATGCCAAGACCGGGACCGTCCGGAATGCGCACCGTGCCGCGATCATGCTCGATCGGCTGGCGCAGGATGGCCTGGCGGATCGGGTGCTCGGTGCGGTCGAATTCCAGGATGGGCTCAAGCGGGTTGAGCGAGGTGGGCGTATGCGTCGGCACCACGGCCAGCAGTTGCAGCGAGGCGGCGATGCCGATGCCGGTGCCCCAGACATGCGGGTTGTAGCGAACCCCGAAGGCGGCCGACATGTCCGCGATCTTCTTGCATTCCGAGAGACCGCCGGCCGCGCAGGTGTCGGGCTGGACGATGTCGAGCGCCTGGGTCGCCAGCAGGTCGCGGAAGCCGAGGCGGGTGAACTCGCACTCGCCGCCGGCGATCGGGATGTCCAGCGCCGCCTTCACCGCGCGGTAGCCGGCCAGGTCCTCCGGCGGCACCGGCTCCTCGAACCAGCCGATGTCGAGCGGCTCGATCAGCCGGCCGAGCCGGATGGCGGCGACGGCGTCATAGGCGTGGTTGGCGTCCACCATCAGCGCCACCTCGGGGCCGATGGCCTCGCGCACCGCGCGGGTGACGGCCACGTCCTCCGCCACGCCGAAGCCGACCTTCAGCTTCACGGCGTGGAAGCCCTCGGCCACGTAGCCGGCGGCCTCCTCGGGGAGGTATTGCAGCGGGTCGCCGCTCTCGCGCCGGTAGAGGCCGGTGGCATAGGCCCGCACCTCGGTGCGCAGCGGGCCGCCCATGAGCTGGTGCACCGGCGCGCCGAAATGCTTCCCCTTGATGTCCCAGAGGGCGATGTCGATGCCGCTCAGCCCCTCGATCACCAGGCCCTTCTGCCCGTGGTCGCGCAGCCGGGCATAGATGTCCTGCCAGAGATGCTCCGTGCGGAGCGGGTCCTGGCCGACCAGCCAGGGGGCGACATTGCGGACCACCGCCTCGGTCATCCAGGCCGGCCCGTAGCACTCGCCCCAGCCGGTCAGGCCGGTGTCGGTCTCGATCTCCACCAGCATCGCCATGCGCGTGCCGTACCAGGCGCGCGAATAGGCGAAGGGCTGGGAGAGCGCCGCTTCCAGGACGTGCGTGTGAACGCTCGCAATCCGCATGCTTCCTCCACATTCTTGTTCCTGCCGCCGAACGGCCCGTCAACGGCGTTGACGGTGCTCCAGCCGCTATAAAGAATATCATATGACTTTTTCAGCAGCCATCAAGCGCACCCTGTCCGACCAGCTGGTGGACGACCTCGGCCGCAAGATCGTGCAGGGGATTCTCCGTCCGGGGGACACCCTGCCCGGCGAGGACGTCCTGCTCGCCCGCTACGGCGTCAGCCGCACGGTGCTGCGCGAGGCGCTGCAGGTGCTGGCCGCCAAGGGGCTGCTGGACGCGCGGCCGCGGCGCGGCACCACCATCCGCCCGCGCGCGGCCTGGAGCCAGCTCGACCCGCTGCTGCTGCACTGGCACGGCGAACTGCCGGCGGACGATCCCGCCCTGCAACAGCTCATGGAGGTCCGGCGCATCGTCGAGCCGCCGGCCGCGGCGCTGGCCAGCCGGCGCGCCACCGAGGCGGACCGCGCCCGCATCGCCGCCGCCTATGCCGCCATGGAGGCGGCGGGCGAGAACGTGGAGGCCTTCATCCAGGCCGACCTCGAATTCCACACGGCCCTCCTGGAGGCCAGCGGCAACCAGTTCCTGATCCCCATCGTGCATGCCATCCGCACCACGCTGCTGGCCTCGCTGCACGTGACCAACACCGAGGCGGAGCAGAACCGGCGCGTCTCGCTGCCGCTGCACGCCACCATCCTGCGCGCCATCCTGGAGGGCGACCACGAGGGCGCGGCGGCCGCCATGCAGCAGCACCTGGACGACACCGAACGCCTGCGCGTCCAGGCCAGCCAGGGAAGCCCGAGGCCGCAGCCCTCCTGACCCACCCCTCCCCGGTCAAGCCGGTTCTCATGACAAGCCGGCCCGGTTCGTTTATCAGACCAGCAGGGCATTCACCCGGCGGCGCCGGACGGCATGGGGCAATGGTGATGGATCAGCAGGCGGTCTTGCAGGAACTGTGCGACGGCGTCTCCGCCGCCGGGATGATGGGCACGCTGGAGCGCCTGCAGCACTGGGTGAAGCTCTCCGGCTCGGCGCAGGAGATGGAAAGCCTGCGCTTCGTCGAGCAGCGCATCGCCGCCCATGGCTACCGCACCGAAATCCTGCTGCACGACGCCTTCATCAGCCTGCCCGGCGCCGCGCGCGTGGTGGTGGAGGGGCGCGACCTCACCTGCATCACGCATTCCTTCTCCCGCCCCTCCCCCGCCGGCGGGCTCACCGCGCCGGTGGTCTATGTCGGAGCCGGCGGTGACGCCGACTTCGCCGGGCAGGACCTGCGCGGGAAAATCATCCTGGTGGACGGCATGGCCACCCCGGCGGTCGCCGCGCGCGGGCTGCGCGCCGGCGTCGCCGGCCAGATCCACGCGACGCAGGACGACCATATCCACGAGATGTGCATCTCCCCGGTCTGGGGCAGCCCCTCGGCGGAGACGCTGGAGGAACTGCCGCAGGCCGTGGTCTGCACCATCTCCCGCGCGGATGGCGCGGCGCTGCGCGGCCGCCTGCAGGCCGGCGCGGCGCTGACCGCCACCCTGCATGCCGAGGTGGACACCGGCTGGCGCAAGACCCCGATCCTGGTGGCGGAGATGGACGCGCCCGGCGCCACCGGCGACGACGCCCCCTTCGTGCTGTTCTCCGGCCATCACGACACCTGGTACCACGGCGTCATGGACAATGGCGCGGCGAACGCCACCATGCTGGAGGTGGCCCGCCTCGCCGCCACGCGCCGCGCGGACTGGCAGCGCGGCCTGCGCTTCTGCTTCTGGTCCGGCCACTCGCATGGCCGCTACTCCGGCTCCGCCTGGTATGCCGACGCCTTCTGGGACGAGCTGGAGCGCCGCTGCGTCGCGCATGTGAACACCGATTCCACCGGCGGGCGCGGCGCCACCGTGCTCACCGGCTCCGGCTGCGCGGCCGAGCTGCGCGCGGTCGCGCGGGCCGCGATCCGCGACGTCGCCGGCCAGGACTACACGGGCAAGCGCTTCGGCCGGCAGGGCGACGAATCCTTCTGGGGCATCGGCATCCCCTCCATCTTCAACAGCCTCAGCCACCAGGCCGAGAATGTCGGCGCCGTGCATGGCGCGGTGAAGCTGGGCTGGTGGTGGCACACGCCGCAGGACACGCTCGACAAGATCGACCCGGACAACCTCGTGCGCGACACCCGCGTCTTCGTGCATGTGGTCTGGGCGCTGCTCTCCGCCGAGCGGCTGCCCTTCGACTACACGGCCCATGCGCGGGAGCTTTCCGGCCTGCTCGCCGAACTTGCCGGGCAGCTCGGAGACCGCCTCTCGCTCGCCCCGCTCAACCATGCGCTGGCGGCCTTCGAGGCCGCCGCCGCCCGCATCGCGGCCGCGCCGCTGCCGCCGGCCGCCGTGAACGCCGCGCTGCTGCGGGTTTCCCGCGCCCTGGTGCCGATGGACTACACCCGCGGCGACCGCTTCACGCATGACCCGGCGCTGGCCCAGGCCCCCTGGCCCGTGCTGGAACCGGTGCGCCGCCTTGCCGCGGCCCCGGCGGGCAGCGCGGCGGAGCCCTTCCTGCGCGTCAGCGCGCAGCGCGCCGCCAACCGCGTCGCGCATGCCCTGCGCCAGGCGCGCGAGGCGCTGGAGGCCCTGCACGCCTGAACCGGCGCCGGCCTGTCGCTTAGGCAGTGGGCTGGCCGGGTGCTATCCTGGCCCGGCCACCAAGAGCGCAGTCACCCGGAATGCCGAAACAGACAGCGATACCCGCAGACGCCGAGACCGCCGCCAAACCGGCGCAGGACTACACCGTCGCCGCCGTCGAGCAGGCGCTGAAGCTGCTCGCCCAGGTCGGCGAGACGCCGGGGCGCGGCCTGTCCGAGCTGGCGCGCGCCGCCGGCTGCACCAAGCCGCGCGCCTATCGCCTGCTGCAGACGATGGAGGCCTCCGGCTTCCTGATGCGCCGCGCGCAGGAGCCGCGCTACTGGCTCGGCTTCCGCGCGCTGCAGCTGGCGGGACGTGCGGGGGGCCAGGTGGACCTCGTCGGCGCCGCCACCCCGGTCCTCGCCCGCATCGGTGCGGCCTGCGACGAGACGGTGCAGGTTCGCGTGCGCGAAGGCACCGAGTCCGTCTGCGTCGCCGCCTGGGAAACGCCGCGCATCGTCCGCTTCCACGCCGCGCCGGGCAACCGTGCGCCCATCCATGTCGGTTCCAGCAAGCTCCTGCTGGCCTATGCGCCGGCCCGCCTGCAGCAATCCGTGCTGGGCGGCGAGCTCGTCGCGCGCACGCCGCAGACCCTGACCGATCCCGGGAAGCTGGCCGCCGAGCTCACCCGCATCCGCGCGCAGGGCTCCTGCGTCAGCAAGGGCGAGAACGACCCCGAGGCGGTCGCCGCCGGCGCCCCTATCCATGACCCGTCCGGCGAGGTGATCGCCGTGCTGGTGGTGGCCGCGCCGCTCGCCCGCGTGCCGCGCGCCAAGCTGCAGCAGATGCAGGCGCTGGCCATCGAGGGTGCGGCGGAGATCAGCCGGGCGCTCGCCGCGCCAGGCTGAGGCAAATCACCGCAGTTCTTTCAGTGAAACGCTCTGGACCGGCAGATGATCTGCTTGCAATGATGCACGGGACTTCCGAGACCGCAGCCAGGCGCGCCCCATGCTTCCGGTCGTCGCGTGCCCGGCTCCCAAGGAGAAGGGGAACCGCACCCGATGATCCATACCCGAAGGCCCGCCCGACTGTCCGCCGCGCTGGCGCTGCTCGCCTGCCTGGGGAGCGCGGCGCAGGCGCAGGACCTGCGCATCGCCATGAAGGCGGCGGTGGATGGCGCCGACCCGCACCAGCTCTTCACCCCCAACCGCAATGTTCAGCTTCATGTCTACGAGGCGCTGGTGGCACAGGACACCAAGCTGCGCCCGCAGCCCGGCCTGGCGGAATCCTGGCATGCCACCAGCCCGACCACCTGGGAGTTCCGCCTGCGCGAGGGCGTGCTGTTCCAGGACGGCACGCCGCTGACAGCGGAAGACGCCGCCTTCTCCATCCGCCGCGCGCAGACCGCCGAGGGCGTGCGCACCTTCCGCGCCTATGTGAAGGACATCACCGCCGTCGAGGTGGTGGATGCCCGCACCCTGCGCATCCGCACCAACGGACCGCAGCCCGAGCTGCCCGCCAACCTCGCCACCATCGCCATCGTCTCCGCCAAGGCGGTTGAAGGCGCCTCGGCCGAGGAATTCAACGGCGGCCGCGCCGCCATCGGCACCGGCCCCTATCGCTGGGTGCGCTGGACGCCGGGGCAGGACGTGGTGCTGGAGCGCAACCCGCGCTTTCGCGGCGAGGCGCCGCCCTGGGCGCGCGTCACCTTCCGCTTCGTGCCGAATGACAGCGCCCGCACGGCGGCGCTGCTGGCCGGCGACGTGGACATGGCCGATGCCATCCCCGCCGGGCTGCACCAGCGCGTCCGCGAGAGCGACAACGCGCATCTGCAGACCGGCACCTCGCTCTTCATGCTCTACATGACGGTGGACCGCCGCCCCACCTCGCCCTTCGTGCGCGACAAGGAGGGCCGGCCGATGACGGTGAACCCCTTCAATGACGCCCGCGTGCGCCAGGCCTTCACCCACGCCATCAACCGGCAGGCGCTGGCCGAGCGCGCCATGGAAGGCGCCGCCGAGCCGGCCGGCCAGTTCATGCCGGAGGGCTTCGACGGCCACGACCCCGGCCTGAAGCCCGCCGCCTACGACCCCGCCCTCGCCCGCCGCCTGCTGCGCGAGGCCGGCTATCCCGAGGGCTTCAACTATACCATCCACTGCCTGAACGACCGCTTCACCGGCGACGTGCGCACCTGCCAGGCCGTCGGGCAGATGCTCACCGCCGTCGGCATCCGCACGCAGGTCGAGGCGATGCCCTCGGCGCTCTTCTTCAAGCGCGCCACCGGGCCGGAGCCGGAATTCAGCAGCTACATGGCGATCTTCGGCAGCGCCGCGGGGCTCGCCAGCAACGCGCTGAACGTGCTGGTGCAGCGCTGGGACCCCAAGGCCGGCACCGGACGCAGCAACAGCGGCCGCTACGAGAACCCGGCGCTGAACACCCTCATCGAGAAGGCCGCCGCCACGCTGGATGACGACACGCGGCAAAGCCTGCTGCGCCAGGCCACCCGCACCGCGGTGGAGGATCAGGCGGTGCTGCCGATCTTCTTCCTCAAGGGCGCCTGGGGTCTGCGCAACGGCCTCACCATGCAGACCCGCGGCGACATGTACACCATGGCCACCGCCATCACGCCGGCACAGTGAGGAAGCGCCAGGGGGCGCTGCCCCCTGGACCCCCGCCGGGGGGATCGTATCCCCCCGGACCCCGCCGTCAGCCCACCGCCCGCCGGAACGGCGCGAAATCCTCCGACTTCAGCCGCCCCAGCTCCGCCAGCATCATCGACCAGGCGCGCAGCCCCTCCTCCAGCGAGGAAAGGCGGAAGAACTCGTTGGGCGCGTGCACATCCTCGTCCGGCATGCCGAAGGCGAAGCGCAGCGTGTCGATCCCCAGCGTCTCCTTGAACACGCTGGTGATCGGCAGCGTGCCGCCACCCCGCGCCCGCACCGGCCGCCGGCCGAAGATCTCGCCCATCACCTTCTCCGCCGCGACCAGCAGCGGATGCTCATCCTCCAGCGTCGAGGCGGCCGACTGGCCCTGGAGCGCCTGGAAGTCGAGCGAGACGCCCGCCGGGCAGCGCGCCAGCAGATGCGCCTTCACCGCCCCGGCCGCGCGCGCCGGGTCCTGCCCCGGCGCCAGGCGCATGGTGATCTTGGCCTGCGCCTCACAGGGGATCACCGTCTTGCTGCCGGCACCCTGGTAGCCGCCCCATAGCCCGTTCACCTCGATGGTCGGCCGCAGCGTCAGGCGCTCGCGCAGGGTGAAGTCCGGGTCGCCATAGGGGCTGCCGCCGAAACCCTCATAGAAGTCGGCATCGTCGGCGGCCAGTTCGGCGGCATCGGCGCGGTCCCGTTCGCTGAGCGGCCGCACGTCGTCGAGGAAGCCGGGAACGAGGATGCGCCCCTCGTCGTCATGCAGCGAGGCGACCAGCCGCGCCATCTCGTGCAGCGCGTTGCGCGCGGCGCCGCCATAGCGGCCGGAATGCAGGTCCTTGCGCGCCGTGCTCAGGCGCATCTCCATCTTCGCCATGCCGCGCGTGCCCGTGCTGATGGTGGGCAGCCGCACGCTGGCGCGCGAGCCATCGGCGGAGAGCACCGCATCCGCCTGCAACCGCTCCCGGTTGGCGGCAATGAGCGGACGCAGGCTCGGGCTGCCCACCTCCTCCTCGCCTTCCAGGAACAGCTTCACGTTCACCGGGCAGACGCCCGCCGCCAGACAGGCCGCGATGGCCTCGATGGCGATGGTCACGGTCGCCTTGGTGTCGGAGGCACCGCGGCCATAGAGGCGCCCGTCGCGGATCTCCGGGGCGAAGGGCGGCGAGTGCCAGGCCGCCAGCGGATCGGGCGGCTGCACGTCATAGTGGCCGTAGATCAGCAGCGTGGGCCGCCCCGGCGCGCCGAGCCACTCGGCATAGACCGCCGCATGGCCGCCCGGCGCCTCCAGTTCCTGCACGGCCTGCAGCCCCGCCTCGTGCAGCCGCCGCATGAGCAAGGCCCGCGCGCCGGCCATGCCCTCGGCGAAGGCGGGGTCGGCGCTCACGCTGGGCTGCCGCACCAGTTCCATCAGCCGCTCCAGGATGCGCGCCTTGTCGTCCAACAAGGATTGCGTCACGCGATCGGTCATCACCTCTCCCTCCACGCTCTTCGCTTCCGGGATGCTAGAGCAGATCCCGTTCCGATGATGCCGCCGGAACGCGATCTGCTTTAGTTGCGCCCGGACTGACTCACCCAGTAGGTGCCCTCGAAGGGCACCGCGGCGAAGCGGCGGTTGATCTCGGCCAGGGTGGCGCCGGGGTCGAGATCGCCGAACAGGTCGGGCCGCACCCAGCGCGCAACGGCCTCCAGCGCCGCGATGTTGATCGCCGTGCCCGCGAAGTAGTTCCACAGCCCATGCGCCCGCCCGGCCTGCACGGCCGGCAGGCTGGCCAGTTCCGGCGCCTGCAGCACCCGCGCCAGGCTGGCCTGCGCGGCTTCCGCCGGCGCCCCGGTGCCGAGTTGCAGCCCGGTGTCGTCGCCCGGCCGGAACAGCCCGGTGCCGACATACACCTCCGGCTGCAGCATCAGCACCTGCTCCAGCCCGAGCGTGCCGCCGCGCGGGTTGGGCAGCAGGCCCTCCGCCACGTTGCGCGCGCCGAGCGCCGTGAGGAACTCGCCCCCGCCCCCGCCCCCGGCCGCCCAGCAGCAGGCCCAGCGGCCGGGAAAGGCCGTGAACAACACCTTCGGCCCCGGTCCCGGCGCCGCCGCCACCCGCGCGCGGATATGCGCCACCCGTTCCTCATAGAAGCGGGCATAGGCCTCCGCCTGCGCCTGCCGCCCGAGCGCGGCGCCCAGCAGGCGGATGGTCTTCGGCGTATTGGCCAGCGGCTGCTGGAAGGTGTCCACGAAGATCACGGGAACGCCGAGGGTACCGAAATGCTCGAGGCTGCGCCTGGTCTCCTCGGCGGCGGCCTGCCAGGCGCTCAGGATCACCAGGTCGGGCCGCAGCGCCAGCGCCGCCTCGGCCGGCAGGGTCTGGCCGATGCTGGCGGTCAGCCGCGGCACCTTCGCCAGCGCCGGGAAGGCACGCTCAAAGGCGGCGTAGCTCTGCGGGTCCACCTGCCGCAGGTCGCCGCCGATCCCCACCAGCAGCGAGACGGGGTCGGGATGCACCAGCGCCATGTTGAGGAGCTGGAAGCCCTCGCCGAGCAGCACCGCATGCGGTTCCGCCGGGATGGTGACCTCCCGGCCCAGCACGTCGGTCACGCTGCGCGGCCAGGCTTGCGCCCGCGCCGGCCCGGCCAGCCCGAGCAACGCCGCGAGGAGGAGAACGAAGATACGGCGTCGCGGCACGGCAGCCCATCCCGAAATTGCGAACCGTTCGCAATATCGGGAGCAGTCGGCCGCGGACAAGGCCGTTTCGGAGCGCCGTATGAAAAAGGTCGGGAAGAAGGAATTCCTCCCGAACCCTCCATCTTTTTTCTGCCAGCTTGGTGCCGCGCTCCCGGCCAGCCTGGCGCGGCGAAAAGGACAGAAAAAAGAAGAGGGGGTCCGGGGGAGAATTCTTTCTCCCCCGGCTCTTCCCCCCGGTCTGGGTCAGTCCTCGGTCGCCATGGCCTGCCCGGCGCGGTGGCGCCGCAGCAGCCAGAGCCCGATCGCCGCCGAGCCCAGGAACAGCCCGCCCGCCAGCCAGAGCTGCGCCGCGTGGTCCACCGCCACGCCGCCGCCGGCCAGGGCGAAGATCGCCGTCTGCGGCAGGTAGCCGACCAGCGAGCCCGCCAGGAAGGGCAGCGCGGGGATGCCGGAGAGCCCGGCCAGCAGGTTGAGCGCCAGATTGTTCCCCACCGGGAGCAGGCGCAGGGCCAGGGTGGCGCCGAAGGGGCTGGCGGCCAGTGCGTCGCGCAGCCCGCGCAGCCGGCGCCCGAAGCGCCCGGCCAGCCGCCGTTCCGCCCAGCGGCGCCCGACCAGCCGCGCCCAGCCATAGCCCAGCACGCAGCTCAGCCCCTGCGCCACCATCGCCAGCGCCCCACCCCAGAGCGGCCCGAAGGCATAGCCGCCGAGGAAGGCGACACCCTGCCGCGGCACGCCCACGGCGGCGGCGAGCGTGCCCACGGCCAGGAAGGCGGCCTCGCCCCACAGGGTCTGCTGCAGGCCGAAGCGGCGCACCCAGGCCTCGGCCTGCGTGCCGCCCGGCGCCCCGCCCAGCTCGCGCAGCAGCCAGCCGCCCAGCGCCAGGCCGGTGGCCAGCAGCAGCAGCTTGCCCAGCGAGGCCAGCGGGCTCCTGCGCCGTGCGGTGCCCTCCTGTCGCGGGCCCCTCATGGCCGGAGCTGGGGCCGCTTCCATCGCCGCTGCAGCCAGATCACGCCGAACAGGTCCACCACGCCCACCGCCAGCCGGTCGAGCGTGCCGTAGTTGGATTGCCCGCGCATCCGCGGCCGGTGGTTCACCGGCCGGCTGACCACCCGGCCGCCCTGGCGCAGCACCAGCGCCGGCAGGAAGCGGTGCATGTGGTCGAAGGCCGGCAGGCTGAGGAACAGTGCGCGCGGGAACAGCTTCAGGCCGCAGCCGGTATCCGGCGTGGCATCCCCGAGCAGCCGGGCGCGGATGCGGTTGGCCAGCCGGGAGGAAAGCCGCTTCACCTGGGTGTCCCGCCGGTTCACCCGCCAGCCCGCCACCATCAGCGGCGGACCGCCGGCGGCCGATTCGGCCTGCGCGAAATCCCACAGCGCCGGAATGTCGGCCGGGTCGTTCTGCCCATCGCCGTCCAGCGTGGCGATCCAGCCGCCGCGCGCCGCGCGCACGCCGGTGACGATGGCGGCGGATTGCCCGCAGGAGGCGACATGGCCGAGCACCCGCAGCGTCGGCGTGCGGCGGGCCAGCTCGGCCAGCGTCGCCGCCGTGGCGTCGGTCGAGCCATCGTCCACGTAGATGATCTCGTGCGGGATGGCGGCGAGCGCGGCGCCGATCTCGGCGACGAGCGGCGCGATGTTGGGTGCCTCGTTGCGCACCGGCACGACGACGGAGAGCAGCGGGGCAGGCCCGGCGGCGGCGATGCCGGGGCTCTCGGCGGCGGCGGGGCGCGAATGGTCCGGCATGGCGGCGCGGGGTAGCAGGCGCCGCCGGGGCGGACAAGATGAGACCTTGCCCGCCCCGCCCGGACCGCATTGCCGATGCGGCGCACCCACTCCACCTCCGCAGCACACGCTGTGCTAGAAGATCCTCAAATGCCCTTCGATCCACACCCCCCTGGTTCCGACCGCCTTGCCGGCCGCCGCGCCATCGGCGTCTGGCTGCTCATCGTCGCCGGGCTGACCTGGGCCATGGTCGCGCTCGGCGGCGCGACGCGGCTCACCGGCTCGGGCCTCTCCATCATGGAATGGGCGCCGCTCTCCGGCGCCCTGCCGCCGCTGTCCGAGGCCGAGTGGCAGCGGCTCTACGACCTCTACCGCACCATCCCGCAATACGCGCTGGTCAATCAGGGCTTCGGCATCGAGGGCTTCAAGCAGATCTTCTGGCTGGAATGGACCCACCGCCTCTGGGGGCGGATGATCGGCCTCGCCTTCCTGCTGCCGCTGGTCTGGTTCTGGCTGCGCGGCCGTATCCCGCCTGGGCTGAAGCCACGGCTCGTGGTGCTGTTCCTGCTCGGCGGGCTGCAGGGCGCGGTCGGCTGGTTCATGGTCGCCTCCGGCTTCGAGGCCGACCGCACCGCCGTCTCGCCCTACCGGCTGGTGGTGCATCTGGGCCTGGCGCTGCTGCTCTACGGCGCCATCCTCTGGACCGCGCTCGGCCTGCTGCGGCCGCAGCGCAGCGGGCCGCGGGCGCCGGCCGGACTGCGCCGGCTGGTGCATGCCACCGCCGGGCTGGTGGTGCTGACGCTGCTGGCCGGCGGCTTCGTCGCCGGGCTGCATGCCGGCTTCACCTACAACACCTTCCCGCTGATGGATGGCGCGCTGGTGCCGCCCGGTTATGCCCAGCTCAGCCCCTTCTGGCGCAACTGGGTGGCCAATATCGCCGCCGTGCAATTCAACCACCGCCTGCTGGCCACCCTCGCCGGCGCGGCGGCGCTGGCAGCCGCCATCTGGGGCGCGCGCGCCCTGCCCGCCGGCTTCGCGCGGGGCGCCCTGCTGGCGCTGGGCGGCACGGTGGCGCTGCAATACGTGCTCGGCGTGGCTACGCTGCTGCTGGTGGTGCCGGTCTGGCTGGGCACGCTGCACCAGGCGGTGGCGGTGGGCGTGCTCACCGCGGTGCTGGTCGCGATGCACGCCCTGCGCCCCCCCCGGAACAGCACCACGTGAAGACCACCGGGGCGCTTTCCGAGGCGGCCCTGCAGGCACTGCCCTCGGCCGCCTGCGTCTTCGATGCCGCGGGCCGGGTGGTGCTGGCGAACGAGGCCGCCCGGCAGATGCTGAACCTCGCCTCGGCGAGCGAGCTCCTCGGGCGCAGGGAAGCGGAGCTGGCCCGCCTCCTCGCCTTTCGCGGCCTCTACGGCCCCGGCGACCCGGAGGCGCAGGCCCGCGCCGCCCTGGCGGTGGATCGCAGCAGGCCGCAGCACCGCACCGTGCGCAGCACCGGCGGCCGCTGGTTCGAGATCAGTTCCGTCCCGCTGCAGGGGGGTGGCTGGCTCGGCCTCGTCACCGACGTCACCTCGCACCGGCAGGCCGAGGCGCTGGCGCTGGAGCGCCTGCGCGTCTCCAGCCTGGCGCTGCAGCAAACCCCCACCGGCCTCGGCCTCTACGATGCCGGGCGCCAGCTCTGCCTGTTCAACCAGGCCTATGAGCACCTGCTCGGCCTGCCACAGGGAACGCTGCGCACCGGCCTCAGCTTCGAGGCGATCACCGAGATCATGATCGCCCACAACCCGCTGGACGAGGAGGCCCGGAAGATCTTCGCCACGCGCCGCCTGCAGGACCGCAGCCGGCCGCACAGTTCCGTCCGGGTGCGGCTGGACGGCACCGCCATCCGCTCCCTGAGCCAGCCCGTCCCCGGCGGCGGCTTCCTCGTCGCCCTGGAGGACGTCACGCCGCTGCGCCAGGCGGAGGACGAGGCGAAGCGCCGCGCCGCCCTGCTGGACGGCGTGCTGGCGGCGCTGCCGCACGGCGTCTGCGTCTACGGGCCCGACCACCGGCTGCGCATGGTCAACGCCGCCTTCCAGCGCATCATGGCCGGCAGCGAGCTGGCGATCGGCGAGCATCTGCTGGACATCTGCCGCCGGCGCGAGGCGGCGGAGGAATTCGAAGACCGGGAAATCCCGGAAGAGGTCTTCCGCCGCCAGTTCGACTTCGACCGCCCGCCGGTCACCCGCATCCGCCGCAACGGCACCGTCCTGACCGGCCGCAGCGCCCCGCTGCCGGATGGCGGCCATCTCTCGGTGGTCACGGACGTGACCGCCCTGCACCGCGCCGAGGCGGAGGCGCAGCGCCGCGCCGACCTGCTGCAGGCCATGCTGGACAGCATGCGCCACGGTGTCTGCCTGTTCGACAAGGACAACCGCCTGGTCGCCGCCAACCAGCTCGCCTCCCGCATGATCGGACTGACGCCGGAGGAGCTGGCGCCGGGGGTGCATCTCGACACCCTGCGCGAGCTGCAGTACCGCCGCGGCGAGTTCGGCACCGGCCTGGAGGCGGAGCGGATCTATCGCGAGCGCGCCGCCGGCGCCGTGCCGCGGCGTGACCGCTTCAGCCGCACCCGCACCGACGGCACGGTGATCGAGGTCAGCACCGACCCCACTCCGGATGGCGGCTTCGTCCGCACCTACACCGACGTGACGGAGGAACGCCGCGCCCGTGCCGAGATCGAGCGCGCCCGCAGCGCGGCGGAGGAGGCGAACGCCGCTAAGAGCCGCTTCCTGGCCACCATGAGCCACGAGCTGCGCACGCCGCTGAACGCGGTGATCGGCTTCTCGGAGGCGCTCGCCAGCGAGTCCGGCCCGCCGCATGTCGTGGAATTCGCCGGCAGCATCCTGGAGGCCGGGCGGCACCTGCTCTCGCTGATCGACGAGGTGCTGGAAGTGGCGCAGGCCGGCACCGGCGCGGTGCCGGTGGAAACCCGGCCGCTCTACCTGCCCAGCGTCCTGGGCGGCGTGCTGCGGCTGATGCGCAGCACCGCCGAGGCGGCGCAGGTGACGCTGACCCTGGATCCGCTGCCCGCCCTGCCGCGCGCCCTCGCCGACGAACGGCGGCTGCGCCAGGTGCTGCTCAACCTCCTCGCCAATGCCGTGAAGTTCACCCCGGCCGGCGGCGCCGTCCGCCTCGCCGCCGCCACCCTGCCGGACGGGGTGGTGGAGATCAGCGTGGCCGATACCGGCATCGGCATCGAGAGCGGGCAGATCGAACGCGCCTTCGAGCCCTTCGTGCAGTTGGAAACCAGCCACGCGCGCCGATATTCAGGATCGGGGCTCGGTCTCTATCTCGCCCGGGCCCTGGCCCAGTCCATGGGGGCGACCCTGACTCTGGAAAGCCGGCGCGGCGAGGGCACCACCGCCCGGCTGCGCCTGGCCGCCGCCACACAACCGCAGGAGCAGACGGCATGACCGCTCTCGACACCACTGACCGGCTGTTCTTCCGCGACCTCGACCGCGGCGCCGCCGAGCGCATTCTCTCCGGCGCGCTGACCGGCGCCGAGGATGGCGAGCTGTTCCTGGAATATGTCGAGAGCGAGGCCATCAGCCTCGATGACGGCCGCATCCGCTCCGCCAGCTTCGACGCCACGCGCGGC
Source organism: Roseomonas sp. E05 (assembly GCF_030063475.1). Classification (GTDB taxonomy): domain Bacteria; phylum Pseudomonadota; class Alphaproteobacteria; order Acetobacterales; family Acetobacteraceae; genus Pseudoroseomonas. The sequence goes on along the minus strand of NZ_JASIRT010000010.1, from coordinate 70,227 downwards.
TTCGGCCTGCGCGCGGTGCAGGGCGAGGCCGCCGGCTACGCGCATGGCGGCGAGATCTCCGAGGCCGCCCTGAACCGCGCCGCCGACACGGTGCGCGCCGTCGCCGCCGGCCGCTCCGGCAAGCTGGCGGTCGGCCCGCGCGCCACCAATGCCCGCCTCTACGACGACGCCAACCCGCTCGCCGCCATGGCCTTCCCGGCCAAGACGGCGCTGCTGGCCGAGATCGACGCCTATGCCCGCGGCCGCGACAGCCGCGTGACCCAGGTGATGGCCAGCCTCACCGGCGAGTGGCAGGCGGTGCAGGTGATCCGCCCGGACGGCCAGCGCGTCGCCGACCTGCGGCCGCTGGTGCGCCTCTCCGTCAATGTGGTGGTCGAGGCCAACGGGCGGCGCGAGAGCGGCAGCCATGGCATGGGCGGCCGCTTCGCCTATGACCGCGTGATCTCCGAGGCCGCCTGGAAGGGCGCGGTGGACGAGGCGCTGCGCCAGGCCGTGCTGAACCTGGAGAGCGTCCCCGCCCCCGCCGGCGAGATGGAGGTGGTGCTCGGCCCCGGCTGGCCCGGCATCCTGCTGCACGAGGCGATCGGCCACGGGCTGGAGGGCGACTTCAACCGCAAGCAGACCTCCGCCTTCGCCGGCCTGCTCGGCCAGCGGATCGCCGCCCCGGGCGTGACGGTGGTGGATGACGGCACCATCCCCGACCGCCGCGGCTCCCTCACCGTGGATGACGAGGGCACCCCCTCCGGCCGCACCGTGCTGATCGAGGACGGCATCCTGACCGGCTTCCTGCAGGACCGGCAGAACGCGCGCCTGATGGGCACGGCCCCTACCGGCAACGGCCGCCGCCAGAGCCACGCCCATGCGCCGATGCCGCGCATGACCAACACCGTCATGCTCGGCGGCGACAAGGACCCGGAGGAGATCCTGCGCAGCGTCAAGCGCGGCATCTGGGGCGTGAACTTCGGCGGCGGGCAGGTGGACATCACCTCCGGCAAGTTCGTCTTCTCGATGTCCGAGGCCTATCTGGTGGAGGATGGCAAGGTGGGCGCCCCGGTGAAGGGCGCCATGCTGATCGGCAACGGGCCGGAGGCGCTGACCCGCGTCACCATGATCGGCAACGACATGGCGCTCGACCCCGGCATCGGCACCTGCGGCAAGCAGGGCCAGGGCGTGCCGGTCGGCGTCGGCCAGCCGACGCTCAAGATGACCGGCCTGACCATCGGCGGCACCGCCGTCTGAGCCGCGCCATGATCCGCCCCGCCCGCCTGGAGGAGGCCCCCGCCCTCGCCGCGCTGGTGGAGCGGGCCTATGCCCATTACGTCCCCGCCATCGGCCGCCGCCCGGCGCCGATGGACGACGACTACGCCGCCCGCATCGCCGCCGGCGAGGCCTGGGTGCTGGAGGAGGATGGCGGCATCGCCGGCCTCCTCGTCCTGGAGGCACGGCCGGACCATCTCTGGCTCGACAACATCGCCGTGGACCCCGGCCGCCAGCATGCCGGCGCCGGCCGCCGCCTGATGCGCTTCGCGGCCGGGGAGGCGCTGCGCCGCGGCCTGCCCGGGCTGCGGCTGCTGACCAACGAAATGATGACCCGCAATCTCGACTTCTACCGCCGCCTCGGCTTCACGGAAATCGAGCGGCGGGAGGAGAAGGGCTTCCGCCGCGTGTTCTTCGCCATTCCGGCGGCGCGCCTCGCCGGCTGAACGGCGCCAGGCGCGACCGTATGCCGGTGTATCCCCTTCCATACTGTTGACAGTCGCCAAATCTCGGCGCCAGCATGCCCCGGGACTGACCCGCAGCCGGCCCCCCCCCGCCTCCGGGCGAAGCCAACAACACCGGCGCGGCAGAGGAAGGAAACGCCATGTTGCAGCGTCGGGCCGTGCTCGGTGCCGCGCTCGCCCTCCCGGCCCTGGCCCGGACGGCGCGCGCGCAGGTGGACTACCCGGATCACGCGATCCGCCTCATTGTCGGCTTCGCTCCCGGCGGCGCCACCGACATCACCACCCGCCTGCTGGCGCCGCGGCTGCAGACCGCGCTGGGCGGCATCGCGCCCGTCGTGGTCGAGAACAAGCCGGGCGGCAGCGGCAACGTCGCCACCCAGGCGGTCGTCAACGCCGCGCCCGACGGCTACACGCTGCTGATGGGCACCATCTCGGCGCTCGCCATCAATCCCAGCCTGTTCAGCGACCTCCCCTTCAATCCGCAGACCGACCTGACGCCGATCGGCCTCTTCGCCGACGTGCTGAACATCCTGGTCGTGCCCGCCGACCGGCCCTGGCAGAAGCTGGAGGACCTGATCGCCACCGCGCGCCAGAAGCCGGGCGCGCTGAACTACTCCTCTTCCGGCATCGGCGGCGCCGGGCATCTCGGCGGCGCGCTGCTCGACCACCTCGCCGGCATCCAGACCGTGCATGTCCCCTATCGCGGCGGCGGCCCGGCCATGACCGACCTGGTCAGCGGCAAGGTGGACTTCTCCTTCGCCACCGCCCCCACCGCCCTGCCGCTGATCGAGGCCGGCAAGCTCCGCGCCCTGGCCGTGCCCACCGCCCGCCGCAGCGCGCTGCTGCCCAAGGTCCCCGCCGTGGGGGAGACGGTGCCGGGCTTCGAGGTGGCCAACTGGTACGCCATGCTCGGCCCCAAGGGCCTGCCGCAGCCCATCGTCACCAAGCTCAGCGCCGCCCTGCAGGAATGCCTGCGCGAGCCGCAGCTGGCCTCCGACCTGGCGCAGCACGGCGCCGAGGCCCGCCCCTCCACGCCGGAGGAACTGGCGACCTTCCTGAAGGCCGAGACGGAGAAATGGCGCCCGATCCTGAAATCCTCCGGCGCCAGGGCGGAATGAACCGCGAAGGGGAAGCGAGCGAGCGATGGACCTGCAACTGAACGGCCGCGAGGCGCTGGTGATCGGCGGCTCCTCCGGCATCGGCCTCGCCACGGCGGCGGCGCTGCTGCGCGAGGGCGCCCGCGTGACCATCGCCGCGCGGGACGCCGCCCGGCTCGCCGCGGCAGCCGAGCGCCTCGCCGCCGAGACCGGCGCCATCCCCGAGACCGCCCGCTGCGACCAGGCGGACCCCTCCCAGGTGGCCGCCCTCGCCGCGCGCTATGAGGAACGCCCGCTGCATGCGCTGGTCTGCGCCGCCGGCGGCAGCCACCGCTCCCCCTTCGAGGCGCTGACCGACGCGCAGTGGCTGGCGAACTACGAGTTCAACATCCTCGGCACGGTGCGCGCCGTGCGGGCCATGCTGCCCGCGCTCCGCCGCGCCGGCGGGGCACGGGTGGTGCTGCTCGGCGCCGTCTCGGCCCGCCAGCCGACGGCGCACCAGGTCGTCTCCAACACCCACAAGGCGGGGCTGCTCGCCCTGGCCAAGACGCTCTCCCTCGAACTGGCGCCGGAGGGCATCGGGGTGAACAGCGTCTCGCCCGGCCGCGCCCTGACGCCGCTCTGGCAGAGCCGCGCCACCACCATGGCGCAGGATGAGGGCATCACCGAGGAGGCCGTGCTCCAGCGCGTCGCCGCCGACATCCCGATGGGCCGCCTCGCCGCGCCGGAGGAAGTGGCCGCCATGGTCGCCTTCCTGGCCGCGCCGGTCTCGGCCTATGTCACCGGGCAGGCCGTCGCGGTGGATGGCGGGCTGCAGCGCGGGGTCTGAGCCGCGCAAGGGAAAAGCCCGGGGGAAGGAATTCCCCCCCGGGCCTTCGGACCCCCATCTTTTTTCAGGCCTGCCGCGCCGGGTGCCGCAGCGCCGAGTGGTGCCGCCCGTAGAGGGCATAGACGGCCAGGCCGACCGCCATCCAGATCACCAGGCGCAGCCAGGTGTCCAGCGGCAGGCCCGCCATCAGCAACAGGCTGAAACCCATGCCCAGGATGGGCACGAGGGGAACGCCCGGCGCGCGGAAGGGGCGGACCCTCCCCGGCTCGTGCCGGCGCAGGTGGAGCACGGCGCCGCAGACCAGCACGAAGGCGAACAGCGTGCCGATGCTGACCATCTCGCCGAGAATGCCGATCGGCACCACGGCGGCGATGACGGCCACCACCGAGCCGATCATCATCTGGCTGACCCAGGGCGTCTGCAGGCGCGGATGAATGCGCGCGAAGGCCGGCGGCAGCAGCCCGTCCCGCGCCATGGTGAGGAAGATGCGGGCCTGCCCGTAGAGCAGGACGAGGATCACCGTGGTGAGCCCGGCCAGCGCGCCGAGCTTGATCAGGCCGGAGAGCCAGCCGAGCCCGATCATGTCCACCCCCCGGGCGATCGGGTCGGCCACGTTCAGCTCGGGATACGGCACCAGCCCGGTGAGCACGCCGGCAACCAGCACATAGAGCACCGTGCAGATGGTGAGCGATGCCAGGATGCCGATCGGCATGTCGCGCTGCGGCGTGGCCGTCTCCTGCGCCGCCGTGGAAATGGCATCGAAGCCGATGAAGGCGAAGAACACGACGCCCGCGCCGCGCAGCACGCCGCTCCAGCCGAAATGGCCGAACTCCCCGGTATTGGCGGGCAGGAAGGGATGCCAGTTGGCCGGCGTGACATAGGCCGCGCCGATCAGGATGAAGAGCAGCACGACGGTGAGCTTCACCACCACCATCGCGTTGTTCAGCCGCATCGATTCCCGCGTGCCGAGGATCAGCAGCGCCGTCAGCGCGAGCACGATCAGCGCGGCCGGAAGGTTGAGCAGCGCCACCGCCTCCCTCCCGTCGGCGAGTTGCACGCTGCTGCCCGTCGCCTGCGTCAGCACGGGCGGGAGATGGAGGCCGAGGCTGGCCAGCAGGCTGCGCATGTAGCCGGACCAGCCGACCGCGACGGTGGCCGCGCCCATGGCGTATTCGAGGATGAGGTCCCAGCCGATGATCCAGGCCATCAGCTCCCCGAGCGTCGCATAGGTGTAGGTGTAGGAGCTGCCGCTCACCGGGATCATCGCCGCCAGCTCGGCGTAGCAGAGGCCGACGAAGGCGCAGGCGATCCCGCCGAGCACGAAGGAAAGGACCAGCGCCGGCCCGGCATACTGCGCGGCGGCGGTGCCGGTCAGCACGAAGATGCCCGCTCCGATGATGGCCCCGATCCCCAGCGCCGTGATGCTGAACGGTCCGAGAGACTTCCGGAGCCCGACCTCGCCCCCATCGGCCGCCGCGATGATCTCGGAAATGCTCTTGCGCGCGGCATAGGGCGCTCTGTTCATCGAAGATCTTTCGGGTCTCGGGCCGGCTGTCACACCCTAATGCCCCCCTCCGGGCATCGGTTGCGGAAGGAGGGGCCGCCGTCCGGGGGGAAAGGGCGCCCCCTTTCCCCCCCCCCGGCCTTTTCCTCACCCCTGCCGCCGCCTCGCGCGCCGCGACAGGATGTTCAGCCCCTCCACCAGCGTCGAGAAGGCCATCGCCGCGTAGATGTACCCTTTCGGCACATGCGCGCCGAAGCCCTCGGCGATCAGCGTCATGCCGATCATCAGCAGGAAGCCCAGCGCCAGCATCACCACCGTCGGGTTGCCCTGGATGAAGCGCGCCAGCGGGTCGGCGGCCAGCAGCATCACCGTCACGGCGGCGAGCACCGCGATCACCATGATCGGCACATGCGGCGTCATGCCCACCGCGGTGATGATGCTGTCGATCGAGAACACCAGGTCCAGCACCAGGATCTGCGCGATGGCGGCGCCGAAGCCGAGCCGCGCGCCCTTGCCGGCGAACATGTCGCCCTCGGCCGGCGGGTCCACGTTGTGGTGGATCTCCTTCGTCGCCTTCCACACCAGGAACAGCCCGCCGGCGATCAGGATCAGGTCGCGCCAGGAGAAGCCGTGCCCGAAGGCCTCGAAGACCGGCGCCGTCAGCCGCACGATGATCGCGACGGTGCCCAGCAGCGCCAGGCGCAGCACCAGCGCCAGCCCGATGCCGATGCGCCGCGCCCGCCCCTGCTGCGCCGCCGGCAGCTTGTTGGTGATGATCGAGATGAAGATCAGGTTGTCGATGCCGAGGACGATTTCCATCGCCACCAGCGTGGCGAGGGCGATCCAGGCGGCCGGGTCGGCGGCCAGGGCGAGCAGCGCCTCCATCAGCCGGCCACCGCGCCGGGGATCACCTCGGGCGCATAGACCCGCACCGCCCGCGGCAGCAGCCGGAAGCGCGCGGGCGTGTAGGTGTTGATCTCGCCATCGGTGTTCACCGGCATCGGCCTGCGGGTGCGCACCTCGCATTCGGTGGTGGGAAAGGCGCGCACGTCCCGCCACTGGCCATGCGTGCCGCGCCGCAGATAGGGCACCAGCGCCAGCAGCCGCCAGCGGTGGTCCAGCTCCAGGCTGTAGACGTCGAGCTTGCCGTCGTCCGGGCGGGCCGTGCTCTCCACCGTCATGCCGCCGCCGTAATGCCGCCCGTTGCCCACCGCCACCTGGATGGTCCGCACCTTCTCGGTCACGCCGTCATGCGTGAGCCAGGCGGTGAAGGGGCGCACCTCGCGCAGCAGCCGGAAGGCGGCCAGGGCATAGCCCAGCTTGCCCCAGCGGCGCTTCTCCTTGCGCCCCAGTCGTTGCGCCAGCGTGGCGCTGAAGCCGATACTGGCCACGTTGAAGAAGGGCAAGCCGTTCACCTCCCCAAGATCGATCGGTCGCACATGCCCGGCGGCGATCACGCCCGCCGCCGTCACCAGGTCGGGCTCGATGCCCAGGCTGCGCGCCAGGTCGTTGGCGGTGCCGAGCGGCAGGATGCCGAAGGGCAGGCCGGTTTCCATCAGCGCCGGCGCGGCGCCGTTCAGCGTGCCGTCGCCACCGCCGAGGATGACGGCGGCGAAGCCCTCCGCCGCGCGGGCGCGGATCACGTCGGCCGCGTTCTGCTCGGGCGAGCAGCGGTGCTCGACCAGGATCCAGCCGGCGCCGCGCAACACCTCCAGCGCCATCTCGATGCCCGCATTGCCGTTGCGCGCCCGGCCGTTGACGACCAGCAGGGCACGGCGCGCGGCGCCCTGGGACACCGGCTCCGCCGCGATGACTATCTCGCCCGCCCTGTCGTTCATCCGGCCCCTCTCTCCCTTCCGGCAGTCGCGCCGCTGTGAAACACATGAAGGGCCGGAGAGATGCGCGGCCGCCCGCAACCCCGGCGAAAAAGCTGCGTCTCTGCCCTATTGCGCACGGAACCCGGCATGATGCTCCCTCTCTTCCTCTCCCGCCTCGCGGCCCGCTTCAGCTGGGGCCAGTTCGCCACCCTGGCCGCCGTCTCGGTCTGCGCCGGCGGGCTCTGGGCCTTCGCGGCCCTGGTGGACGAGACCATGGAGGGCGAGACCCGCGCCTTCGACGAGGCCGTGCTGCTGGCGCTGCGTCGTCCCGGCGACGCCGCCGAGCCGATCGGCCCTCTTTGGCTGAAGATCATGATGCGCGATTTCACCTCGCTTGGCAGCTACGCCGTGCTGCTGCTGATCGGGCTGCTGGCGCTCGGCTACATCCTGATGCTGCGGAAATGGCTCTCGGCGCTGCTGCTGGCGGGCTCCTTCAGCGGCAGCATGCTGCTGAACAACCTGCTGAAGCAGGGCTTCGAGCGCCCCCGGCCCGAGCTGGTCTCCCACCTCGCGGATGTCTACACGGCCAGCTTCCCGAGCGGCCACGCCATGCTCTCCGCCACCTGCTACCTGACGCTCGGCACGCTGCTGGCCGGCGTGACGCATCCTCGCCGGCTGAAGGCCTATATCCTGGGCTGCGCCATCGTCATCGTCCTGGTGGTGGGCCTCAGCCGCGTCTATCTCGGCGTGCACTGGCCGACCGACGTGCTGGCCGGCTGGTCCCTCGGCGCCGCCTGGGCCATGGCCTGCTGGCTGCTGCTGCGCGCCTGGATCAGCTACCATGCCCCGCGCCAGAAGCAGGGCTGACCCGGGAAGCACGCAACCCGCCGGGGGCGGCGGGGGTTGCCTTGGTGTCACCGCAGAGGAGAGGGAGGCCATGCCCTATCTGATCAAGCTCATCTCCCCCAACGGGGCCGTGCTCTACGGTGCCCGCCGCGAGCCGGAGGGACGGCGCGCCGGGGTGGGCAGCCCCACGGCCGCCGAGCACTTCGTCTCCCGCAAGGTCGCCGAGGAAGCCCTGTCCCAGCTGCGCCGCGAGCCGCAGTTCCAGAGCTATTCCTTCGCCGTCGTCGAGCCGTGAGCGCCCGGCCGGCCGCCCTCCCCCCGCGCTGAGGAAGGCGGCGCGGCGGGCAGGCGCCGCCGCCCGGCCTCCTCAGAGCGGTGGGATGACCCGCTCCCGGCGGAGCCGCTCGAAGAAGGCGGTGAACATGTCCTCGGTGTCGATGCAGGCCTGGAAGCCCGCGCGCCGCGCCTTGATCGTGCTGCTGATGTTGTCGAAGCCGCTGTTGAAGATGAAGTCGCCGAAGGCCCAGGAGACGAGCGCCTCGTAGGGGATCGGGCGCAGGCCGTACTTCTCCGTCATGCGCGCCCAGAGCGGGCCCTTGTCGGCCATGTAGGTCACGAGCGGCATCGGCACCGGCTCGGCGGTCTCCATCCCGAAGGCGCGGGCGATCCGCGGCCACATATGCTGCCAGCGGAAGTAATCGCCGTTGGTGATGTTGAAGATCTCGTTGCGCGCCGCCTCGCTCTGCCCGGCCCAGTCGGCGGCCTCCGCGAGGATCTCGGCCGAGGTCACCTGATAGAGCGCGCGATAGGCGGCCTCGGTGCCGGGGAAGCGCAGCGGCAGGCCAAGCTCCTTCGAGATGGCGGCATAGACGGCGATGACCATGGTGAGGTTCATCGGGTTGCCGAGCGCGAAGCCGCAGACCGCCTCCGGCCGCAGGCCCGTGAAGCTCCAGGCCTTCCCCGCGCTGCGCTCGCACAGCAGGTCCTCCTGGTCGTAGTAGAAGTTCGGCGGCATCAGCCGGGGGTCATCCTCCCGCGCGGGCGTCTTGAACGGCCCGAGATCGGCGCCATAGGCCTTGCCGCCCTGGTAGAAGGTGATGTGCCGCAGCCCCGGCGCGCGCTCCTCGACCACGTCCAGCAGGTTCCGCAGCAGGGCCAGGTTGACCTCGCTCTTCTCGGCCGCCGTCGGCCTCTCGATATAGGCGCCGAACACGACATGCGTGACGTCGCGGATGCCCCCGAGCTTGTCGCGGACATCCTGGGGCTTCAGCAGATCCACCGGGATCGCCTCGACACCCGGCAGGTCGCCGCCGGCGCGGCGGGAGAGGCCATAGACCCTGGTGCCGGCCTGCGCGGCGAGGCGGCTTGCGGCCGCACGGCCGATGACGCCCTGCGCGCCGGCGACCAGGACGGTGCGATTTGCCGGCATCAGTTCTCTCCTCATTCGGGTGAGCCTGTAGAACAGCAGGCCGCCCTTCAGGTTCGCCCCGGATGTGTCGCGGCGCCTGGCCGCTCCCGCTACTCCGCCACCGCCGCGCGCAGCCAGTCGCGGAAGGCCAGCGCCTCCGGCCGCGGCGCCGGCGGCAGGATCAGCCAGTAGTGGTCGCCGCTCGGCACGGCGCCGTGCGTCGTTCCGGGGGCCAACGGCACCAGCCGCCGGCGCCGCACGTCCTCCGCCACGAAGGCCGGCGCGCAGATCACCGCCCCCAGCCCCTCCAGCGCCGCCTGGATCGCCAGGCTGGTGCTCTCGAAGAGCAGCGGTGGCGTGGCAGCGGCGCGCCCCTGGGCCGCCAGCCAGACGGCCCAGTCCTGCGGCCGCACCCGGCTGCCGAGAAGCCGCATCTCCCCGAGGTCCCGCCGGTGCCGCGCCGGCCCGGCCAGCGCCGGGGCGGCGAAGGGCGCCACCAGCAACGGCTGCAGCCGCAGCGCGCCGGGCGCTGGCGGGCTCTCCGCCGGGGCGCTGCGCACGGCGGCGTCCATTCCCTCACGGGCGAAGTCCACCAGCGCGGTGGAGGTCGCCAGTTCCACCTCCAGGCCGGGATGGCGGGCGCGGAAATCCGGCAGTCGCGGGATCAGCCAGCGCAGCGCCCAGGTGGTGTAGGCGCGCAGCCGCAGCGGCGCCGGACGCGCATCCAGCGCCGCCGTCGCCGCGCGCAAACGGGCAAAGGCGGCGGTCACCTCGGCCGCGTAGCGCTCGCCCGCCTCGGTCAGCGCCACCGCATTGGCGCCGCGCCGCAGCAGCGCCACGCCGAGCGTCGCCTCCAGCAGGCGCAGGCGCTTGCTGATGGCGGGCTGCGTGACGTTCAGCGCCGCCGCCGCCGCGGTCAGGCTGCCGGTTTCGGCGACCAGCGCGAAGGCGCGCAGCGCCCCGAGCGGGGGCAGGGTTCCCTCCATGCCGGCAGACTAACCTGAGGTTGGGGTGGTGCAAGAATTCTTCTCTGGGCCGCCGCCCGCATCGGCCGCATCCTCCGCGCCGACGAGCGACCGGCCCGCCACGAGGCCGGCCCAATGGAGGAAACACGCCCATGCGCCGCCGCACCGCCCTGATGCTGCCATCCCTGCTGCTGCCCGCGCTTGCCCGGCCGGCGCGCGCGGCGGCCTTCCCCGACCGCCCGCTGCGCATGATCATTCCCTTCACCGCCGGCGGCAGCAACGACATCGTCGGCCGGCTGGTGGCCGAGCGCATGTCCGAGCAGCTGGGCCAGACCATCGTGGTGGAGAACAAGGGCGGCGCCGGCGGCCTGATCGGCACCGACCTGGTCGCCAAGGCCGACCCGGACGGCTACACCTTCCTGCTCGGCGGCAGCGGCAGCTTCCTGATCTCCTCGCTGGTGCAGCCGAACGTCCCCTACGACATCATCAAGGACTTCACGCCGGTCGGCTTCATCGGCAACGCGCCCAACGTCATCACCGTGAACCCCAAGGTGCCGGTGCGCGACATGAAGGAGCTGCAGGCCCATGCCCGCCAGGCGAAGCCGCCGATGTCCTTCGCCACGCCGGGCGTCGGCACCACCGGCCATGCGCTGGGCGCGATGATCGCGCAGGTGCTGGACGTGCCGATGGAGTTCGTCCCCTATCGCGGCACCGGCCCGGCGCTGACCGACGTGCTGGCCGGCCGCGTGGACATGATCACCAACGCCGCCGCGCCGCTGAAGCCGCATATCGAGGCCGGCCGGCTGCGCGCCATCGCGCTCGCGGCGCCGAAGCGCTCCGAGATCCTGCCCGACCTGCCGACCACCGTGGAGCAGGGCTTCCCCGGCGTTCAGTCCGCTACCTGGTACGCGCTGCTCGGCCCCGCCGGCATGCCGCAGGAGCGGGTGGCCAAGCTGCACGCCGCGCTGAACACCACCCTCGCCGACAAGGCCGTCCAGAAGCGGATGATCGAGGAAGGCGTCGAGATCGAGCCGAGCCCCACGCCCGCCGATTTCGGCAGGTTCCTGCTGGAGGACCGCGAGCGCTGGAAGCAGGTGGTGGACCGCGCCGGCATGAAGGTCGAATGAGCGCGATGCGCCGGAATGACGCAACGCGGCCAGGCGGGGCGCTGCCCCTCCTGGACCTCCCCGCCGGGGAGGCTGAGCCTCCCCGGACCCCTGCATCCGTCGGCGGGGTCCGGGGTGACACTGTCACCCCGGCGGGGTCCAGGGGCGGCGCCCCTGGCCCGTCCCCGGAGTACCGCGCATGACCGCCCGCCCACCCCTCCGCCGCATCGCCCTGCTGGACGATTTCGGCGATGCCGCCCGCGCCGCCGCCGACTGGTCCGGCCTGCCGGTCGAGGTCTTCACCGACCACGTCACCGGCTCCGCCCTGACGGAGCGCCTGCGCGGCTTCGACGCCGTGGTGCTGATCCGCGAGCGCAGCCCCTTCCCCGCCGAGCTAGTCGAGGCGCTGCCCGACCTGCGCCTGATGGTGACGACGGGCATGCGCAACCGCGTGCTGGACCTCGCCGCCTGCCAGGCGCGCGGCATCGCCGTCTGCGGCACGCCCTCCGCGGCCGCGCCGACGGTGGAACTGGCCTGGGGCCTGATCCTCGGCCTCGCCCGCCGCATCCCCGCGCAGGAGGCCGCGCTGCGCCAGGGCCGCTGGCAGGCGCAGCCGCCAGGGCTTGAGCTGGAAGGCGCCACCCTCGGCGTCGCCGGCCTCGGCCGCATCGGCGTGCGGGTGACGGCCATCGCGCTGGCCTTCGGCATGAAGGTGCTGGCCTGGAGCCCCAACATGACGCTTGAGCGTGCTGCCGCCGCCGGCGCCGAGCTGGTCTCCAAGCAGGACCTCTTCGCCCGCTCGGACATCGTCAGCCTGCATCTCGGCCTCGGCCCCACCACGCGGGGTATCGTCGGCGCGGCGGAGCTGGCGGCGATGCGGCCCGGCGCGCTGCTGGTGAACACCGCCCGCGGCGCCCTGGTGGATGAGGCGGCGCTGCTCGCCGCGCTGCACGAGGGCCGGCTCGGCGGCGCCGCCATCGACGTCTTCGAGGAGGAGCCGCTGCCGCCCGGCCACCCGCTGCTGGCAGCCCCCAACACCCTGCTGACGCCGCATCTCGGCTACGTCTCGGCGCGCAACTACCGCGCCTATTTCGAGGGCGCCACGGCCTGCCTGCGCGCCTGGAATGCCGGCGCCGCGCTGCCCAACCCGCTGAACGCGGCCGCCGGCGCCACAACCGCACAGGACCCCCACGCATGACCCCCGACCAGCCGGCGAGCGACACCATCCTGCTGACCGTGGACGGCCCCGTCGCCACCCTGACGCTGAACCGCCCCGAGCGCCGCAACGCCATCGACGACGCCATGCGCGGCGACCTGATGGCCGCCCTCGACCGTGTCTCGCGCGACGACGCCATCCGCGCCCTCGTCGTCACCGGTGCGGGAAAAGGCTTCTGCGCCGGCGGCGACGTGCGCGGCATGAAGGAGCGCCTCGCCGCGCCGCATGGCCAGGTGGCGCTGAACGGCTGGCGCCGGCAGCAGCGCACGCACCACGCCATCGCCATGCTGCACGCTTTGCCCAAGCCCACCATCGCCGCGGTGAACGGCGCCGCCACCGGCCTCGGCTGCGACGTCGCGCTGTGCTGCGACTTCGTCATGGCCGGCGCCTCGGCGCGCTTCGCCATGAGCTATGTGCAGCGCGGCCTGATCCCGGATGGCGGCGGCATGTATTTCCTGCCGCGCCGCGTCGGCCTCGTGCGCGCCAAGGAGCTGATCTTCACCGGCCGCACGCTGAAGCCGGAGGAGGCGCTGAAGCTCGGCGTCGCCGACCGCGTCACCAGCGACGAAGCCCTGCTCGGCGATGCCCGCGCCTGGGCCGCCGAACTGAGCCAGGGCGCCCCCGCCTCGCTGGCGCTGGCCAAGTCCATCCTCGACCAGAGCTTCGAGCTTTCGGTGGAACAGGTCTTCGCCATGGGCAGCCAGGCGCAGGCGATCTGCTACAGCACCCAGGAGCACCTGGACTCGGTCGCCGCCTTCCTCGCCCGCAGCGAAGCGAAAAAGGCCGGCCGCGCATGAACGCCGCCACCGACACGGGCGCGTTGCAGAAGCTGCTGCGCCCGAAAAGCGTCGCCGTCATCGGCGCCTCGGCCGACCCGTCCAAGATGACCGGCCGCCCCGTCGCCTACCTGCAGAAGCACGGCTTCACCGGCGCCATCTGGCCGGTGAACCCGCGCGCGACGGAAATCGGCGGCCTGCCCTGCTTTCCGGATGTCGCCGCGCTCCCCGACGCGCCGGACGCCGCCATCGTGCTGCTCGGCCCCGAGCGGGCGGAGGCGGCGGTGCGCGACCTCGCCGCGCGCGGCTGCGCCGCCGCCATCGTGCTGGCCAGCGGCTATGGCGAGGCCTCGCCCGAGGGCGCCGCGCGCCAGGCCGCGCTGAAGCAGGCGGCGGGGGGCATGCGCCTCCTCGGCCCCAACACCATCGGCCTGGTCAACCTGACCGACGCCATCACCCTCTCGGCGACCGGCGCGCTGGAGATCGGCGGCCTGCCGCGCGGCCGCCTCTCCGTCATCTCGCAGAGCGGCGGCATCCTGGGCTCGCTGCTCTCCCGCGCCGCCGACCGCGGCATCGGCTTCGCCAAGCTGGTCGCCACCGGCAACGAGGCCGACCTCGACAGCACCGACTTCCTGGACGCCCTGCTGGACGATCCCGAGACCGACACCGTCGCCCTCTATCTCGAAGGGCTGCGTCGCCCGCAGGCCTTCCGCGCGGCGGCGCGCCGGGCGGCGGCGCTCGGCAAGTCGATCGTGGTCTACAAGGTCGGCCGCTCGGAATCCGGCGCCCGTTCCGCCGCCTCGCATACCGGCGCCCTGGCCGGCGCCGACCGCGCCTATGACGCGCTGTTCCGGCAATGCGGCGTGATCCGCGCCGAGAGCTTCAACGACCTGCTCGACATCCCCGCCGCCCTGGCCCCTGGCCGCCGCGCCCGGGGCCGCCGCGTCGCCGTGCTGACCTCGTCGGGCGGCGCCGGCACGCTGCTGGCCGACAATCTCGGCCTCGCCGGCTTCAGCCTTCCCGTGCCCGACGCCGCCACCGACGCCCGCCTCGCCGCCCTGCTCGACGGCGACCAGACCGCCGCCGGCCGCAACCCGGTGGACGTGACGCTCGCCGGCCTGCGCCCCGACCTCTTCCGCGGCGCCATCACCGCCCTGCTGGAAAGCCCGGGCTACGACGCGCTGATCACCGTCGTCGGCTCCTCCGCCCTGGCGCGGCCGGACATCGTCGCCGAGGCCATGCTGGAATGCCAGCGGACGAGCGAGAAGCCGATCCTCGCCTATGTCAGCCCGCATGCGCCGCATATCGTGCGGCTGCTGAACCAGCAGGGCATTCCCGCCTTCGCCACCCCGGAAAGCTGCGCCGCCGTGCTCGCCGCATTGCAGCCGCGCGTCCTGCCGGAGGTGGCCACCCCCGCCGCGCCGCCGCCCGGGGCCGCCGAATTGCTGACCTCCCCCCCCCCCGGCCCGCTGAACGAGGCCGAGAGCAAGGCGCTCTTCGCCGCCTTCGGCGTCCCCGTCGCGCGCGAGATCGCGGTGGCCGATGCCGGGGGGGCCGCCCAGGCGGCACGGACCCTGGGTGGCGAGCTGGTGCTGAAGATCCTGGCCCGCCACATCGCCCACAAGAGCGAGCTGGGCGGCGTCCGCGTCGGCCTCACGCCGGAGGAGGTTCCCGCCGCCTGCGCCGCCATGCAGGCGCGCGTCGCGGAAGCGGGCCTGCCGCCTCCCGAGGGCTTCCTGATGCAGGAGCGCGTTCGCGGCGGCGTCGAGATGATCCTTGGCGTGCACCGCGACCCGCAGCTCGGCCCGATGCTGCTGCTCGGCCTCGGCGGCGTCACCGCCGAGCTGTTCGAGGACACCGCGCTGCGCCCCCTTCCCGTCACCCGCCCGGAGGTGGAGGCGATGCTGGAGGAGTTGCGCGCGGCGAAGCTGCTGCGCGGCTTCCGCGGCGCCCCGCCGGCCGACATCCCGGCACTGATCGACGCCGTGCTGGCCTTCGCCGCCATGGCGATGGCCGCCGGCGAGCGGCTGCAGGAGGCGGAGATCAACCCGCTCTTCGTGCTGCCCGCGGGCCAGGGCGTGCGCGCCGCCGACGGGCTGGCGGTACTGGCATGAGCGCGACGGCGAACCCTCTCCTGGCCCTGGCCGGACATGCCGCGAGCTGGCGCGACCGGCCGCTGCCGCCCGATCTGGCGCACCACGCCCGCCGCGCCCTGGTGGACTGGTTCGCCGCCCTGCTCCCCGGTGCCCGCCAGGCCCCGGCCAGCCTGATGGCCGCCGCCCTGGCCGCCGAGCGCGGCGAGGGCGGCGCCCTCTGCTACACGGACGGCAAGCGCGGCGCCCCGCGCCATGCCGCCCTGCTGAACGCCACCGCCGCGCATACGGTGGAGTTCGACGACATCCACCGCGATTCCGGCCTGCACCCCGGCGCCCCCACCATCGCCGCCGCGCTCGCCGTGGCGCAGGACCGGGGCCTCGCGATGGAGCCACTGCTGCGCGCCGTCATCGCCGGCTACGAGGTGGGCTGCCGCATCGCCCTCGCCGTGCAGCCCAGCCACTACCGCCACTGGCACACCACCGGCACCGTCGGCACCTTCGGCGCCGCCGCCGCCGGCGCGCTGCTGCTGGGCGCGGACGCGGCGCAGATGGGCAACGCCCTCGCCACCGCCGCCACCATGGCCAGCGGCCTTCAGCAGGCCTTCCGTGGCGAGGGCATGAGCAAGCCGCTGCACCCCGGCCACGCCGCCGATGCCGGGCTGCTGGCCGCGCGCATCGCCATGGCCGGCGTCACCGGTGCGCCGGACGTGCTGCACGGCCCGGTCGGCTTCGCCGCCGCCACCAGCGACAGCACCGGCGACTGGGCGAAGGCGCTGGACGGGCTGGACCGCGACTTCGCCATCGCCGCCATCACCTTCAAGAACCATGGCTGCTGCGGCCATATCTTCCCGGCGCTTGACGGGCTCGGCGCGCTGCGCGCCGCGCACGGCTTCGGCCCGGGCGAGGTCGAAAGCATCCATGTCGGCGGCTACCGCGCCACCCAGGAGCTGTGCGACCGCCCGCAGGCCGCCAGCGAGCAGGAGGCGCGCTTCAGCGTGCAGTACTGCGTGGCGGCGCTGCTGCATCGGGGCGGCGTCCGCCTCGCCGCCTTCACGCCCGAGGCCCTGGCCGACCCCGCCCTGCGCGCCACCATGCCGAAGGTGAGCGTCAGCATCGCGCCCGATCTCGCCGACGCCTATCCCCGCCGCCGCGCCGCCCATCTGCGCGTGGTGCTGCGCGACGGGCGGGTGCTCACCCATACCCAGCCCAACCGCAAGGGCGACCCGGAAGACCCGCTCTCCGACGCCGAGCTGTCCGACAAGTTCCGCGAACTGGTCACGCCTGTGCTGGGCAGCGCGGAGACGGCGGCGCGGCTGGAGGCGCTCTGGCACGGCACCGCGCTGCCGGGCTGACGCCACAGGAAAAGTCCGGGGGAAGGAATTCCCCCGGACCCCCATCTTTTCTCTGTCAGTTCGGGTCAGGCCCGTGACCAGGACGGCTCACGGGCCATGGTCGCCGGGGCTGAAACAGCCCCGGCGCGGGCGCGCTCCACCCACGCTGCGGAACTGGCAGGAAAAAGATGAGGGGGTGCGGGGGAGAATTCATTCTCCCCCGGCTTTGCCCGCCGGCCGGATCGCGGCACGGCCCTTCATTCTCCCAGCCTTTTCCCGCCCGCCACCGGCGCCGCCACCGGACGCAGCAGCAGCATCGCAACCACTGTCACGCCCGCCAGCGCAATCCCCACCAGGTCCGTCCGGCCTTCCGGCACCAGCAGCAGCAGCCCGGCGGCGCCGAGCCCGACCCGTGCCCAGGCCGGCAGCCGCCCCATCCCGTAGAGATGCCCCTCGAAGGAGGAAGCCAGCAGCAGGATGGCGGCCAGCGCCGTCGCCACGGCCTGCAGGATGGTTGGCAGGTCGCCCTTCAGGATCAGCGCCGGCTGGAACACGAAGAGCACGGGCAGCAGCATCAGCAGGATGCCGATGCGCAGCGCCGTCATCCCCGTGACCATCGGGCTCGACTTGGCGATCGAGGCGGCGGCGATGGCGGCCAGCGCGACAGGCGGCGTGATGAAGGAGACCACGCCCCAGTAGAGCACGTAGAGATGCGAGGCCATCGGGTCGAGCCCGGCCTGCACCAGCGCCGGCGCCAGGGTGATGGCGAGGAAGATGTAGCAGGCCGAGGCGGTCATCCCCATGCCCAGCACGAAGCTCGTCACGGCGCCGAAGAACAGCAGCAGCCCGACATTGCCGCCGGCATAGAGCACCAGCTCGCGCGAGAAGGAGTTGGCCACGCCGGTGACGGAGAGCGCGCCGATGATCAGCCCGATGCCGGCGATCAGCGCGACGAGATGCGCGACGGTGCGCCCCGCCTCCACCACCAGCCCGGCGAAGCGGCTCCAGCCGAAGCCGGTCTGCTTCCGCCTGATCACCGCGACGGCGAGCAGGAACAGCGCCACCCAGAAGGGCGCCTCCGCCTCGATGCGGAACATCAGCAGCATCAGCGTCAGCCCGACGATGGCCAGCAGGTAGTACCAGCCGCCCTTCAACGTCGGCAGCAGGGCCGGCACCTCCTCGCGCGGCACGCCGCGCAGGTTGTGCGCCACGGCGTAGAGGTCGGTCTGCACGAACAGCGCGAGGTAGTAGAGCAGCGAGGGCAGCGCCGCGGCAATGACCACCTCGGAATAGGGAACATTGAGGAAGTTCGCCATGATGAAGGCGGCGGCGCCCATCACCGGCGGCATCAGCGCGCCGCCGGTCGAGGCGCAGGCCTCCACGGCGCCGGCATAGTGCGGCGCGTAGCCGCAGCGCTTCATGGTCGGGATGGTCAGCGTGCCGGTCGTCAGCACGTTGGAGGTCGGGCTGCCCGAGAGCATGCCGAACAGCGCCGAGGAGACCACCGCCACCTTGGCCGGCCCGCCGCGGCTGGTGCCCATCAGCGAGAGCGCGAAGTCCATGAAGAAGCCGGCGCCGCCGGTCGCCGCCAGCACCACGCCGAAGACGAGGAAGCCGATCAGCGTATCCGCCACCACCTGCATGGGGATGCCGATGATGCTCTCGGTGCCGAAGACATGCTCCTGGATGGTGGCCGGCAGGTCCAGCTCGACGCCCCAGAGGAAGCCCGGCATGTGCCCGGCGAAGAGCGGGAAGGCGCCGAAGACGATGCAGGCGATGAAGAGGATGGCCTCGCCCGTGCGCCGCGTGCATTCCAGCACCAGCAGCACGAACAGGCCGGCCAGGGCCGCCGCCCAGTCCGGCGCGGTGGCGCTCCAGCCACGCAGCTGGATGGTGAGCGCCTCGCTGCCGAGCCAGAGGCCGAGGGCCAGGATGGCGGCGGCCAGCCCCCAGTCATACCACGGCACCCGCGCCTTCTGGCCCCGGCTGCCGGGAAAGGCGAGGAAGGCGAGGGCGCCGAACAGGCCGATCAGCGCGTAGTAGTAAGCCGTGCTGATCGGCCGGAAGCCGAACAGGCCGAGGTTGAAGATCTGGTTCACCGACATCAGCAGGCCGGTGGCGGAAAGGCCGAAGGCAGCCCAGAAGGCTGCGCCGCTGGCGAGCCTTCCGGATTGCGCCTCGGGCTCCTGCGGCGGCGGCGGGGTATCGGGCAGCGCGGCGGCGCTCATGGGATGGGCTCCCGGGAATGGCGGGGTCCGGGGGGACACGGTCCCCCCGGCGGGGTGGTCCAGGAGGGGCGGCGCCCCTCCTGGCCGCGCCTGGGCCTCAGAGCGCCGCGATCGCCTTGGCGCGCACCGGCATCCAGGCCTTCTCTAGCGCTTCGCCGCTTTCCTTCCCGCCGGGGCCGCCCATGAACTCCTTCCAGGCCGCCTGCAGCGCCTGGTGCCGCTTCAGCGTCCTGTCCTGCCACTGCTGGTGCGCGTCGGACCAGATGCCCGCCTTCTTCAGGTAGCGGATGGCGCCGTCGTGGAAGGCGGCGTCCATCGGCGGCGTGCCGGCGTCCTTCATCTTCCAGCGGGTCATGATGCCGCTGACGTCCTTGTAGAGGTCGTAGCTCTGGTCGAGCGCCTGCATCATGGCAAAGACCTCGTCCGGGTCGGCGTCGGCGTTCACCGTCACCATCGGGTAGCGGTAGCCCATGACATTGGCCGGGTTCTGCTCGGACATGCCGGCGCCGACGGTCTCCGCGAAGGGATCGACGAAGGGCACCGCCTTGCGTGCCGCCTCCCAGCCCTTGGCGTTGTCGGGGTCGAGCTGCACCCAGGAGATGCCGCGGGGGCTGGCATCCAGCTCGCGCAGCACGGCGGCGGCGGGGGCGGCGCCGGCAGCGTCGGCGCGCCCCTCGATCAGCGCGCGCAGGCTGGCGCCGTAGGAGGGGAACTGCACGATCTCCACGTCGTTCAGCGTCAGCCCGGCGAAGGCCAGGATCGGCTCCACCTTGAGGTTCACCGAGGTATTGGCCGGCACATAGGCGAGCCGCTTGCCCTTCAGGTCCTCGGGCCTGGTGATGCCGCTCTCCTTGGTGGCGACGACGGAGAAGGCGTTCTTGCGGCCGCACAGCGTGCGGAAATCCTGTGGTCCCCATTGCGGGTCGGCGTATTCGTAGAGGCCTTCGACGGCGAAGTAGAGTTCGTTGGCGAGCCAGGCATGGCTGGCGCGGCGCTGCTTCAGCGGCAGCACGCGCCCGATCGAGGTGCCGGAGGGCTGCAGCCGCACGCGCGTGCCATAGGCCTTGCCCATCGCGTCGGCGATGGCCGAGGCCTCGACATAGCCGGTGGAGCCGACGTCATAGACCGACCAGATCTGCGTCGCCGGCAGGTGGTCGATCTTCTTCGTCTGCGCGGCGGCGCTGCTGATCAGCGCCGGGCGCGCGAGCAGCGCGGCGCCGCCCAGGGCAAGGCTCTGGCGTCGGGTGATCATCTCGGACTGCTCCCAATTGTTACTTTTTTGCAAAGTTTTCCGGGCATCTGCGACCTTCGTCGCCCCGCGCGGCAGGCTTCCGGATTGCGGCGCCGGTGTCAAACGCAAACCTTGCCGGCTGCGCCCCGCCTCAGCCCTGCCGGCCGGCGGCGCGCAGGAGCAGGCCGAGCACCGCCATCTCCGCGATCAACTGCCCGGCGAAGGTGTCGAGCGCCGCCAGCACGGCCTGCCGCTGCTCTGCCGGAAAGGCGGCCGGCGGGCGCAGCGCCGGCAGCATCCGGCCGGAGAGGGCCTGCGCCTCGGCCAGCAGCGCGTCACGCCCGCGCGGCAGGGTGCCGTCGGCCATCAGCGCGGCGCAGGCCGCGTGCAGCGGCGCCAGCAGTTCGGGCCAGAGCGCCAGGTGGCGATAGAGGCTCGGCACCGCGGCGGCGACGGCGGCTCCATGCAGCGCCGCGAGGTTCCGGACCTGCGCGCGGACCGCCGGCTCCAGCGCCTCCAGCCGTGGCATGGCGGGCGTCGGCGGCAGCGGCGGTGGCGGCGGCGCGGCCTCCGGCGGGCTGCCCCCGCCCGCCGCTTCCCCGGCGAGGACCCGGCGCAGCGCGGTGAGCAGTTGCAGATTGGTGCAGTTCCCGCGGTTGTAGATCTCGACCACCGCCAGCGCCTCGTCCGGCAGCACCGGCAGCACCGGCAGGGCCACGGCGGCGGCGCCGCCCGCGCCGAGCGCCGCCGCTTCCAGCCGGGCGATGCCCTCCGCCAGCAGCGCCGAGCCGGCGACCGGCCGCACCGTCGCCCAGGCCCAGGGCAGCACGCCCGGCAGCGCCGCGAAATGCCGCCAGATCAGGTTGACCACGGGAATGCCGGCCGCCGCGCGCAACGCGGCATAGATGCGGGCGGTCTCGCCATCCGCCTCCGTCTCGGCCACCTCGGGAAAGGACATCCCGGCGCTTCCTTGTTGCCTGTCGCGCTGGGCTGCCTGTCGCGCGGGCCTCAGGCGAAGCCCGCCTGCCCCGCCGCCGGATCGGCCAGCAGGGCGGGCGGCAGGGGCGCCTCCTCCTCCACCGCCAGCGGGTCGCGCGGCAGCACGCGGTGGCGCATCACCATCCCGGCCAGCGCCAGCCGCGCCGCGCCGAGTGCAGGCGGCAGTTGCGCCGCCTCCCAGGCCATCGCGGCGGCGGCGGTGAGGTTGTAGAGGGCCGTCGCCGCCTGCCGCGCCAGGGCCGCATCGCCTTCCGCCGCCTCGGCCAGCCGCAGCGCCCGCTGCAGCGCGGAAGGCAGCTCCGGCAGCGCCTGCGCCACGCCCTCCAGCCCCTGCAGGTGCTCTTCCAACGCCGCCAGCGAGCCCTCCCGCCGCGCCGCGCGCAGCACGTCGAGCGCGACGATGTTGCTGGTGCCCTCCCAGATCGAGCCGAGATGCGCGTCGCGCAGCAGCCGCGCGTCGGCGAACTCCTCGATGTAGCCGCAGCCGCCGCGCACCTCCATGGCGTCGCCGGTGACCACCCGCGCGTCGCGGCAGGCGCGGAACTTCAGCAGCGGCGTCAGGATGCGCAGCAGCGCATAGGCGCCGGGCTCCCCGGCATCGCTGCGCGTCAGCGCCGCCGCCGTCTGGAACACCATGCTGCGCGCCGCCTCCGCGCGCACCAGCATCTTTGCCAGCTGCCGCCGCATCAGCGGCATCTCGACAAGCTTCTTCCCGAAGGCGACGCGCCGATGCGCGATGAACAGCGCCTCCGTCGTCGCGCGGCGCATCATGCCGGCGGCGCGCACGCCGTTGGAGAGGCGCGAGTTGTTCACCATGTCGGCCATCTGCCGCATGCCGGCGCCCGGCTCGCCGACCAGCCAGGCAGTGGCGCCCTCCAGCGCGATCTCGCCGCTGGCCATGGACTTCGTGCCGAGCTTGTCCTTCAGCCGGACGATCCGGTAGCGGTTGCGGCTTCCATCCGGCAGGTCGCGCGGCAGGAGGAACAGGGAAACGCCCTTGATGCCCGGCGGCGCATCCTCCGGCCGCGCCAGCACCATGGCCAGCGCCGCGTCGGGGTTGCTGCAGAACCATTTCTGCCCCGTCAGCGCCCAGCTTCCGTCCGGTTGCCGCGCGGCGGTCACGCTGGTGGCGGCGATGTCGCTGCCCGCCCCCTGCTCGGTCATGAACATCGCGCCCTGCGCCAGCGCGTCGAGGTCCTGCGTGGTCAGCGCGTCGCGATAGCGCGCCACCAGCGCCTCATCCCCGAAGCGGCGCAGCGTGCGCGTCAGGCTGTCCGTCATGCTGACCGGGCAGCACAGCCCGAACTCGGCCTGCACGAAAAGATAGGTCAGCGCATACTTCGCCGCCGCCGGCAGCGGCTCCGGCCAGCCCAGCACGCCGCCGCGATGCGACATCGCCGCCAGCCCGAACTCGCCGAAGGCCAGTTGCTCCATGGCGCGATAGGCCGGGTGATAGGCGATGCGCTGGATGTCCTCGCCGCGCCGGCTGCGGTGGTGCAGCACCGGCGGGTTGCGGTCCGCCTCGGCCGCCAGCGCCGCCAGCTCGCCGCCCGCCAGCTTTCCCAGCCTTGCCAGATGCGGCTCCAGATGCGCCCGCAGCGCCGGCGGCAGATAGAGGCCGAGCAGCGCGCCCAGCATCGGGTCGGCGCGATAGAGGTCGAGGCCCTGGCTATCAGGGATGGCCTCCGCACCGGTGGGCGCGGCGGTGACGACGGGGCGCGGATGCATGGCGCGTCTCCTCGGGCGGTTTCCTCGCGCCCCTGGCCGCTCTTGGCGCGACGGCCTGCGGGGCGCACGGGCAGGATAGGCCGCGCCTCAGCGCGAGGCCACCCCTTCCCCTTCCGCCGTGTCGAGCGCCGGATCATTCGCCGCCGAGCCCAGGATATGCGCCCGCACGCTCTCCCTCAGCGCCGCCGCGTCGCGCGCCCGCAGCGCGGCCAGGATCTCCCGGTGCCCCTCCGCACTGCGCCGCAGCGCGCGCATTGAGGGCCAGAGCACCAGCGGCCAGAGCCGGGCGCGGTCGCGCGTCTCGGTCGCCACCTCCACCAGCGCGCGGTTGGGCGCGAAGCCGTAGAGCGTGTCATGGAAGTCGAGGTTGGTGGCGCTCTGCTCGGTCATCGTGCCCTCGGCCACGGCGTGGTCGAAGGCATCGGCCTTCCCCTCCAGCAGGCGCAGCGCGGCGGCGTCGATGCGCGGCAGCGCGCTCACCGCCGCCTCCGCCTCCAGCAGCGCGCGCACCTCCAGCATGCCGCGCAGCCGTTCCCGGTCGGGCGTGGCGACGCGGAAGCCGCGGTTCGGCACATGCTCCACCGTCCCGCGCAGCGCCAGCTCGGCCAGCGCCGCGCGCACGTCGAAGCGCGTGGCGCCCAGCCGCTCCTCCAGGTCCACCTGCCGCAGCCACTCGCCCGAGCGATGGGCGCCGGCGCGGATGGCGGCGGCGATCTCGGTGGCGAGGTGGCGCTTGGGGCGGGCGGGACGGGCCATGCGATGATCGTTCCCCGGCTGAAAAGGGGTTGCGCCGGGACCGGACCCCAGCCTAGCGTATTGGCGCCAATAATTGCGCCAAAGCGCGCCGGGGTCGAGGGCAGGAAGCGCCGCCGGCCTCCATCGGGGAAGGAAACGCAGCATGATCCGGATCGGTCGCCGCTCCGCCTTGGCCATTCCTGGCCTCATCCTGGCGGACCGCGCCTTCGCACAGGGAAATGGCGGGCAAGGTGCGCCCGCCAACTACCCGCAGGGCTACCAGGAGGTCGTCAGCGCCGCCGAGAAGGAGGGCAGCCTTCTCGTCTATTCCATCATGTCCGCCGAGAACTGGCGGCCGGTGCTGGAAGGCTTCAACCGCCGCTACCCGAAGATCAAGGTGGAGACGCTGGACCTGCCGAACTCGCGCGAGGTCTTCGAGCGGTATCTCGCCGAGCGCGGCACCAACAGCCGCAGCGCCGACCTGCTCGCCACCGCCGATCCCTCGGGCTGGATCGAGTTCCAGCGGCGCGGCGAGGTGATGCCCTACGAATCCCCCGAGGCCGCCGCCTGGCCCGCCTGGGCCAAGCCCTGGCCCGGCGTCTACACCATCTCGGCCGATCCGCTGGTCTTCATCTTCAACAAGATGCTGGTGCCCGAGGCGCAGCAGCCCAAGAGCTTCGCGCAGTTCGTCCAGCTCGCGCAGGAGAACAAGAGCCGCTGGCGCAACAAGATCACCAGCTACGGCGCGCACAACGGCGGCTTCGGCTACTCGGCCAATTTCGGCTTCGTGCAGAAGCACGGCGACCAGGCCTGGGACTGGTTCAAGCAGCTCGCCCCCGTGCAGCCGCGCTGGGAGCGCTCCGGCGGCCCGATGACGGAGAAGGTCACCTCGGGCGAATACGTCGCCGGCTGGTTCGTCTCCGCCATCACCTTCTGGCCGCGCCTGGATGACCCGGCGCGCGCCCGCATCCTCGGCTGGAACTTCATGAATGACGGCCAGCTCGTCATCCTGCGCGGCATGGCCATCCCGAAGGGCGCCCGGAACGTCAACGCCGCCAAGCTGATGCTGGACTATCTCGCCTCGCCCGAGGGCTCCGCCGCCTTCGGCCGCGGCGGCCTCACCCCGGCGCATCCGAAGGTGGAGCCGGGCAACGGCATCCGCCACACCTACAGCTCGATCGCCAAGGCGGTGGGCGGCGAGCAGAACATCGCCTTCATCGACTACAAGCCGGAGATGCTCAGCGGCTACGACGCCTTCATCGACCGCTGGAAGCAGGTCTACGGGGTGAGCTGAGCCGATGGACGCCGCCGTGCCGCGGGTGGAGGCGGCTCCCGCCCCGCCGCCCGCCTTCCCGCGCGAGATGCCGATCCAGTACGGCACCGCGCTGCTGGTGCTCGTGCTGGTGGTGGCGCCGCTGCTGCCGGTGCTGCTGCAGTCGCTGCTCGACGGCGCCCTCTACGAGGAGCACTACAACCTCACCCTCGGCAACTTCATCCGCCTCGCCCGGACCGACGGCTTCGGCCTGGTGCTGCTCAACACGGTCATCCTCGCCGGGCTCACCACACTGGTGGCGCAGGGCTTCGGCACCGTCGCGGCCATCCTGTTCGGCCGCACCGACCTGCCCTTCGCCCGCCTGCTCGGCGAGTTCTTCCTCTGGCCGCTCTACCTCTCGGCGTTGGTGCTCTCCTTCGGCTGGTACTCGGTCTATGGCCCCTCGGGCTACCTGACGCTGCTCTGGCCCTCGGACTGGTTCGGCGACGCGCCCTGGAACCTCTATTCCCTCGGCGGCATGGCGGCCATCGCCGGCGTCTCGCAGGCGCCGCTGGCCTATATCTACTGCCTCTCCTCCGCCACCCTCACCGACCCGACGCTGGAGGAGGCCGCGCGCGTCTCCGGCGCCGGCACCGGGCGCACGCTCTGGCGCGTCACCCTGCCGCTGATGAAGCCGGCCATCGCCTACAGCGCCGTGCTGAACTTCACCATCGGCCTGGAGCTGCTCTCCGTGCCGCTGATCTTCGGCGACCCGGCGGGCATCACCGTGCTCACCACCTTCCTGTTCAACAACGGCGTCTCCTCGCCGCGGCCGGACCACGGCCTCGTCGCCACCGCCGCCGGGCTGATGCTGATCGTGGTCTGCGGCCTCGTCTGGCTGCAGAACCGCATGCTCGGCAACACGCGGCGCTTCATCACCCTCGGCGGCAAGGCGACGCGCCCGCGCCCCTTCCGCCTCGGCGCGCTGCGCTGGCCGCTCTTCGCGCTCGCCGCGCTCTACATCTTCGCCACCGTCATCGCGCCGATCGGCATGCTGGTGCTGCGCGCCTTCACCAGCTTCCTCTCGCCGATGATCCCGGTCTCCGAGGTGCTGACGCTCGGCAACTTCGCCAGCATCTTCGACTATCCCGTCTATTCCCGCGCAGTGTGGAACTCCTTCGTCGTCAGCCTCGTCGGCGGCGCGCTGGCGACGGCTCTGATCGGCCTCGTCGCCGTCATCGTCCACCGCTCGGAGTTCCGCTTCCGCGGCGCGCTGCACTACCTCGCGCTCTTCCCGCGCGCGGTGCCCGGCGTGGTCGCCGGCATCGGCTTCTTCTACGCCTTCGCGCTGCTGCCCGGCCTGGGCGCCATCCGCAACTCCATCTGGATCCTGGTGATCGCCTTCACCATGCGCTTCATCCCGACCGGCATCGGCGCCGTCGCGCCCATGCTGCTGCAGGTGAGCCCGGATCTCGACCGCGCCGCCCGCGTGCAGGGCGCGGACTGGTGGACCACCAGCCGCCGCATCGTGCTGCCGCTGATGCGCCCGGCGCTGGTCGGCTGCTTCACCGTCCTCTTCATCTCCTTCTTCAAGGAGTATTCCACGGCGATCTTCCTCTTCGCGCCCGGCAGCGAGGTCATCGGCACCGCGCTGCTGCAGCTCTGGGTACAGGGCGAGGTCGGCATGGTCGCGGCGCTCGCCACCATCCAGGTGGTGGTCATCGCCGTCTGCGTCGCCGCCGTGCGCGGCCTCTTCGGGGTAAAACTGCATGGCTGACCTGGTGATCGAGGGCCTGACGAAGCGCTTCGGCGGCGTCACCGCCGTGGACGACGTCAACCTCCACGTGGCCGACGGCGAGTTCGTCACGCTGCTCGGCCCCTCCGGCTGCGGCAAGTCCACCACCCTCGCCGCCGTCGCCGGTCTCGACCGCGCCGATGGCGGCCGCATCCAGGTGGGCGGCACGGTCTATTTCGACGCCGCGCGCGGCATCTATCGCCCGCCCGAGGCGCGCAGCTGCGGCCTCGTCTTCCAGAGCTACGCGCTCTGGCCGCACATGACGGTGGCTGACAACGTCGCCTTCCCGCTCTCCCTGCGGAAGGTGCCCGGCCCCGAGCGCAAGCGCCGCATCGAGGAGGTGCTGGCGCTGGTCGAGATGGAGCCCTACGCCGCGCGCTACCCGCACGAGCTTTCGGGCGGCCAGCAGCAGCGCGTCGCCCTCGCCCGCACGCTGGTCTATCACCCCGCCATCCTGCTGCTCGACGAGCCGCTCTCCAACCTCGACGCCAAGCTGCGCGACCGCGCCCGCGCCTGGCTCGGCGAGCTGCGCACACGCCTCAAGCTGACCACCATCTACGTCACCCACGACCAGATCGAGGCGCTTGCGCTCTCCGATCGCATCGTGGTGATGAATGGCGGCCGCATCGCCCAGGTCGGCGCACCGCAGGAGATCTACGACCATCCCGCCGACCCTTTCGTCGCCGACTTCATCGGCACCACCAACTTCCTCCCCGCCCGCGTCGTCGATGGCGCTCCGGAAGGCGGTCGCGCCCTGCTGGAACTGGCCGATGGCCAGCGCCTGGAAGTCCAGGCCGAGCGCGCCGCCAGCGCCGGCAGCCGCGTCACCCTGGCCTACCGCCCGGAGCAGATGCGCATCGCTGATGGCGTGACGGAGGGCGGCGCGGTGCTGAGGACGCGCATCACCAGCCGCGCCTATGTCGGCGGCCTCTGGCAGGTCGGGCTCGACCTTGCCGGCGCGTCGCTGCGCCTGGAGACCCGCCAGCCGCCGCGCGGCGAGGAGTTGCACCTGTGGCTGCCCCAGGCGGGCGGCATCCTGTTCCGAGGAGGCGCCGATGTCGCCGCTTGATACCCCCGGCGAGGGCCTGCCCCGCGCCGACTACACCCCCGGCCTCCGTGGCCCGCTCACCGGCCTGCGCGTGCTGGACCTCTCCCGCCTCGTCGCCGGCAACACGCTGACCCAGCACCTCGCCGATTTCGGCGCCACGGTGGACAAGGTGGAGCCGCGCGACGGCGACACGCTGCGCGGCTGGCGCGTCAAGGGCGTGGAAACCGCCTGGAAGGTGCATGGCCGCGGCAAGCGCAGCCTCTGCCTCGATTTCCGCCACAAGGACGCCATCCCGCTGATCCGCCGCCTCGTCCCCGGCGCGGCGATGCTGGTGGAGAGCTTCCGCCCCGGCACGCTGGAGGCGATGGGCCTCACCCCCGAGGAGCTGCTGCGCATCGAGCCCAGCCTGATCATCGTGCGCATCTCCGGCTGGGGCCAGGACGGCCCCTATTCCCGCCGCCCCGGCTTCGGCACGCTGGTGGAAGGCTTCGCCGGCTTCGCCGAGATGAACGGCTTCGCCGATCGCGAGCCGGTGCTGCCGCCGATGTACCTGGCCGATACCATCGCCGGTCTCACCGGCGCCTTCGCCGCCATGGCCGCGCTGCGCGAGGTGGAGATCAATGGCGGCCAGGGCCAGGTGATCGACCTGCCCCTGCTCGACCCGCTCTTCACCGCCCTCGGCCCCCAGGCGGCCAACTACCGCCTCACCGGCAAGACCAAGCCGCGCACCGGCAGCCGCTCCACCGGCGCCGCGCCGCGCAACGTCTACCGCACCTCCGACGATGGCTGGGTCTGCCTCTCCGCCTCCACCCAGGGCATGGCCGAGCGCGTGCTGCGCTCCATCGGCCGCGGCGACCTGGTGGACGACCCGCGCTTCCGCACCAACGAGCAGCGCGTGGCGCATGGCGAGGAGCTGGACGGCATCATCGGCGCCTTCGTCGGCCAGCGCACGCTGGCGGAGAACGTCGCCTTCTTCGAGGCCGCCGAGGTCACCATCGGCCCGGTGAACGACATCACCCGCTTCATGGCCGACCGCCACGTCAAGGCGCGCGCCCTGCTCGCCGACTACCCCGACGAGGACATGGGCAGCTTCCCCATGCACGCCGTCTCCTCCCGCCTCTCCGGCACGCCCGGCGCCATCCGCGGCCCGGCGCCCCGCCTCGGCCAGCACAGCCGCGAGATCCTGGCCGAGCACGGCCTCGCCACCGCCGAGATCGAGGCCGCCCTCGCCTCCGGCCTTGTCACCACCCCCCAGGAGGCCACGCGATGAATCCCGCCCCGCACCCCGTCTGGCGTTCCGGCCTTTTCGTCCCCGTCAATGTCGAGCGCTTCCTGGCCAAGGCCGGCGAGCGCGGCGCCGATGCCATCCAACTCGACCTGGAGGACAGCATCGCCCCAGCCGACAAGCCCGAGGCCCGGCGCAAGGTGGAGGCCGCCGTCGAGCGCCTGCGCCGCGAGGCCCGCTCGGACATCCTGGTGCGCATCAACCAGCCGCTGGAGGACGCGGTGCGCGACCTGGAGGCCGCCGTGCTGCCCGGCGTCGCCGCCATCATGGTCACCAAGGTCGAAGGCCCCGACCACCTCCGCCTGCTGGACGAGCTGGTCGCCCGCCTCGAACAGAAGCGCGGCCTGCCCGAAGGCGGCATCCGTTTCGTCGCGCTGATCGAGGCCCCCGGCCCGCTCGCCCAGGCCCATGCCATCGCCCGCGCCACGCCGCGCACCGTGGGCCTCTCGCTCGGCGCCGAGGACTACGCCACCGCCATCGGCGGCGAGCCCACCCCCGACGTGCTGCTGATGCCCAAGCAGCAGATCCTGCAGGCCGCCACCGCCGCCGGCCTGATGCCGCTCGGCACCATCAGCACCGTGGCCGACTATTCCGACATCGCCGCCTATACCGAGGTGGTGCGCCGCTCCGCCGCCTTCGGCTTTGTCGGCGCCTCGGCCATCCACCCCGCGCAGGTGCCCGCGCTGAACGCCGGCTTCAGCCCCTCGCCGGAGGCGGTGGCAAAGGCCGAGCGCATCGTCACCGCCGACCGCGAAGCCGCCGCCCAGGGGCGCGGCTCCTTCGCGCTCGACGGCAAGATGATCGACATCCCGATCGTCCGCCGCGCCGAGGCGCTGCTCGCCCGGGCACGGGCCATCGCGGCGCGGGAAGCGAAGTAGGCCAAGGCCGGGGGAGAATGAATTCTCCCCCGGACCCCCTCTTCTTTTCTCTGCCGGTTTTCCAGCGCGGATGAAGCGCGCGCGCCAGGGCCGAAACCGCCCCGGCGACTGCGACAGGAAGCACCAAGGGGGCCGGCGCGCTGCGTCCGGCCCCCTGGTGCTTTCTGCGGGGCCGCACGGAAGGCGGGGGCCTGGGGGAACTCAGTTCCCCCAGCAGGGAGGGCGTGGGAGGGGCGGCGCCCCTCCCACATGCCTGAAACACGCGCATTTCGCGCAAAATTGCGATTGCTTTCCGGCGTATTTGCGCGAATTAAGCGCCGAAATCTGCGCATTCCGCGCAGTCCGAAAGACCCGCACCCCCCGGTGCGAAGCGAGGAAGCCTTCATGCAGCTCCCCATCAAGCGCGCCATCGAGCGGGTGCCGGGCGGGATGATGGTCGTGCCCCTGGCCCTGGGCGCGCTCATCGCCACCTTCTTCCCGGACACCCCGAAGTTCTTCGGCTCCTTCACCGGCGCGCTGTTCAGCGGGGCGCTGACCATCCTGGCGGTGTTCTATGTCTGCATGGGCGCCAGCATCGATTTCCGCGCGACGCCCTACATCCTGAAGAAGGGCGGCACGCTGTTCGGCGTGAAGATCGGCATGGCGATCCTGCTGGGCGTCGTCTTCGGCCAGATCCTGGGCGAGGCCCCGGTCACCGCCGGCGCCTTCGCCGGCCTTTCCACCCTGGCCATCGTCGCCGCGATGAACGACACCAATGGCGGCCTCTACATGGCGCTGATGGGCCAGTACGGCGACGCGCGGGACGTCGGCGCCTATACCGTGATGACGCTGGAATCCGGCCCCTTCCTGACCATGGTGACGCTGGGCGTGGCCGGCCTCTCGGCCTTCCCCTGGCCGACGCTGGTGGGCTCCATCCTGCCGCTGCTGGTGGGCATGCTCCTCGGCAACCTGGACCGCGAGATGCGCGCCTTCCTCAGCCGCGCCATCCCGGTGATGATCCCCTTCTTCGCCTTCGCGCTGGGCAGCGGGCTGGATCTCAGCAAGGTGTGGCAGGCCGGCCTGCTGGGCCTCGGCCTCGGCGTGGCGGTGGTGGTGGTCACCGGCATTCCGCTCTTCCTGGCCGACCGTGCCATCGGCGGCAGCGGCGTCGCCGGCGTCGCCGCGGCCTCCACCGCGGGCAATGCGGCGGCGGTGCCGGCCATCGTGGCGGCCGCCAACCCGGCCTATGCGGCCGCCGCCGCCCCGGCCACCATCCTCGTCGCCGCCGCCGTCATCGTCACCACGGTGCTGGTGCCGCTGCTGACCGCCTGGGTGTCCCGCCGCACCGGCGGCCCTGCTCCCCAGCCCGCGCCGGTGCCCGCGTCCCCCCATCCGGCCACCGCCCCCGCGCGGCAGGGCTGAAAGGTCCGCTATGTCCTCCCGCTGGCTGATCCTGGCCGATGACCTGACCGGCGCCGCCGATTGCGGCATCGCCTTCGCGCGGCGCGGGCTCTCGGCCTCGGTCGGCTGGCACGGCGCGCCGATGGCGGAGGAAGCGGGCGCGGTGCTGGCGATCGACGCCGACAGCCGCCGCCTGCCGCCCGAGGCCGCCGCGGCGCGCCATGTCGCCCTGCTGCGGGCGCGGCACCGGCCCGGCCAGGGCCTGATCAAGAAGATCGACTCCACCCTCCGCGGCCAGCCGGCGGCGGAGCTGGCCGCCACCTGCCGCGCCTTGCGCGCGGCCGGCCAGCCGGCGCTGGCCATCGTCGCCCCCGCCTTCCCGGCCACCGGCCGCACCACCGAGGGCGGCCGCATCCACCTGAACGGCACGCCACTGGAGGCCACTCCCCTCTGGGCGCGCGACCACAGCTACGCCTCCGCCCACCTGCCCACGGTGCTGGCGGAAGCCGGCCTCGCCACCCGCCTGCTGCCGCTGGAGGCCCTGCGCGCCGGCGAGCCGGCGGTGGGTGCCGCCCTCGCCGCCCTGACCGATGGCACCGAGGCCCTGGTCTGCGACGCCACCACGGCCGAGGACCTCGCCCTGCTGGCCCGCGCCAGCCTGCCGCTCGCCGGCCGTGTCTTCTGGGTGGGCTCCGGCGGCATCGCCGCCGCCCTGGCCGCCGCCCTGCCCGAAGCCGCCCCGGAGCACGCCGCCCCCGCCCTCCCCGCCGCGGCCGGCGGCGTGCTGGTCGTGGTCGGCAGCGTCGCCGAGGCCTCCCGTGCCGCCGCCGCCCGCCTGGTGGCCGAGGGCGCGGCCCACCCCTTCCTGATCCCGCCCGAGTTGCTGCGCGCTGGCCCGGCCGACCCGCGCTGGGCGTCGCTCGCCGCCGAGATCGCCGCCTCCCTCGCCGCCGGGCGGGACACGCTGGCCGAGATCGCCGACGACCCCGCCGCCGACCTTGCCCAGGGCGCCGCCCTGGCCGGACGGCTGGCTGCCCTGCTCGCCCCCGCCGCCGGGCGCATGGGCGGCCTCTTCGCCACCGGCGGCGAAACCGCCTGCGCCCTGCTGACCCATCTCGGCGTGCACGGCATCCGCCTGATCGAGGAGGTCGAGCCCGGCGTGCCGCTCGGCCTCACCCAGGGTGCGCTGTGCCTGCCCGTGATGACCAAGGCCGGCGCCTTCGGTGACGAGGGCACCCTGCTGCGCAGCCTGGCCCGCCTGCACGCGATGCCCGCCCCGCACCCGCTTCCTGGAGCCACCCCATGACCGCCACCCCCGACCATCGCCCCATCGTGGCCATCACCATGGGCGACGCCTCCGGCATCGGCCCCGAGATCATCATGAAGGCCCTGGCCCGCCCGGAGGTCTACGACCTCTGCCGCCCGCTGGTGGTCGGCGACGCCAACCGCCTGCGCGAGGCCGGCGCCATCACCGGCGGCAAGCTGGCGGTGGCCGCCCGCGCCACCCCCGCCGAGGCGGCTTTCACCCTCGGCACGGTGGACTGCATCGACCTCGGCCTGATCCCCGCCGGCCATCCCTGGGGCAAGCTCTCCCCGGTCTCTGGCGAGGGCGCCTACCGCTTCATCGAGCGCGCGACGCAGCTCGTCCAGGCCGGCGAGGCCGACGCCATCTGTACCGCGCCGCTCTCCAAGGAGGCGCTGCACGCCGCCGGCCACAAGTATCCCGGCCATACCGAGTTGCTGGCCCACCTGACCGGCACGCCCGAGGTTTCGATGATGCTGGTGGCGCCCAAGCTGCGCGTCATCCACGTCACCACGCATATCGGCCTGATGGACGCCATCCGGAAGATCGAGCCGGGGCTGGTGGAGCGCGTCATCGCCCGCGGCCACGCCACGCTGCAGAAATCCGGCATCGCCGATCCGCGCATCGGCGTCTGTGGCATCAACCCGCATGCCGGCGAGAACGGCCTCTTCGGCCAGGGCGAGGAGGAGGAGAAGATCATTCCCGCCGTGCAGGCCTGCCGCGCGAAGGGCTGGAAGGTGGAAGGCCCCCTCCCCGCCGACACCCTCTTCTTCCGCGCCGCCCGCGGCGACTTCGACCTGGTGGTGGCCATGTACCACGACCAGGGCCACGGCCCGGTGAAGGTGATGGGGCTGGAGGCCGGCGTGAACATCACCGTCGGCCTGCCGGTGATCCGCACCTCAGTGGACCATGGCACCGCCTTCGACATCGCCGGCAAGGGCATCGCCGACGACGGCAGCCTGATCGAGGCGCTGAAGCAGGCCGCCGACCTCGCCCCCAGGCGCGGCTGAGCCGCCCCATGCGGCAGAGCCGGAGCCGCCGCGACGCCATGCTGGAGGCGCTCGCCGGCGGCGCGGCGGATGTGGACGCGCTGGCCGCCCGCTTCGGCGTCTCCGCCTCCACCATCCGGCGCGACCTGCAGGCGCTCTCGCGCGAGCGGGCCATCACCCGCACCTACGGCGGCGCCCTGCTGGCCCATCCGGAGCCCGAGGAAAGCCTGGACGCCCGCACCCAGCGGCACGGCGCGGCCAAGGCGGCCATCGCCCGCGCCGCCGCCGCGCTGATCCACGCGGAGGACACGCTGATCCTGGACGGCGGCTCCACCGTCGCCGCCCTCGGCCCGCTGCTGCGTGGCGGCCAGCACCGTGTGATCACCAGCAACCTGCCGCTGATCGCGACGCTGGCCGGCGCCCCCGGCATCGAGCTGGTGCTGCTGGGCGGCGAGCTGCGCCCCATCAGCATGAGCACCACCGGCCCGCTCGCCGAGCAGGCCCTGCGCTGCATGACCGCTGACAAGGCCTTCATGGGCGCCGACGGCGTGGTGGCCGAGCGCGGCCTGTGCGAGGCCACCCTGCCGCAGATCGCGCTGAAGCGCCTGATGATGGAGCAGGGCGCCGAGGTCTTCGTGCTGGCCGACGCCTCCAAGCTGGGCCGCGCCTCGCAGGCCAACTGGGCGCGGCCGGCGCGCCCCTACACGCTGGTCACCGATGCCGGGGCGACCGAGGCGCAGCTCGCCCCCTTCGCCGCCGCCGGTATCCGCGTGGTGGTGGCCTGCTGAGGAACCGGGGGAGAATGAATTCTCCCCCGGCCCCCTCTTCTTCTTTTCTATCCGTTTTGTCGCGCTGACCGCAGGCGCTCACGCCGGGGCTGAAGCAGCCCCGGAGACTGCAACCCGCAAGGCCGCCCGGGACGGACATGGCCCCAGGCGGAACCGAAACCCAACAGAAAAAAGAAGCAAGGTCGGGGGAATTCATTCCCCCGACCTTGCTTCAGCCCTGCCTGCTCAGGCCGTGACCGGCGTCTTCACCACACTGGTCCAGCCATGCGGGTCCGGCGCGCGGCCATACTGGATGGCGGTGATGGCGTCATAGAGCTTCTGCGTCAGCGCGCCGGTCTGCCCCTGGCCGATGCGGATCGTCTCGCCCTTGTAGCCCAGTTCGCCCACCGGCGAGACCACCGCCGCCGTGCCCGTGCCCCACATCTCGCGCAGCGTGCCGTCGCGCCCGGCCTGCATCACCTCGTCGATGCTGATCTTGCGCTCGGAAACCTTCATCCCCCAGTCGCGCAGCAGTTGCAGGATGGAGTTGCGGGTCACGCCGTCCAGGATGGTGCCGGCCAGCGGCGGCGTGATCACCTCGTCGCCGATCTGCATCATGATGTTCATGGTGCCGACCTCGTCGATCCACTTCCGCTCGACGCCGTCCAGCCACAGCACCTGGGTGTAGCCGAGCCGCTCCGCCTCCTGCTGCGCCGAGAGCGAGGCCGCGTAGTTGGCCGCCGTCTTGGCCTCGCCGAGCCCGCCCTGCACCGCGCGGACATGCGTGTCGGTGGCGAGGATGCGCACCGGCTTCACGCCCTCCTTGTAGTAGGCACCCACCGGCGAGCAGATCACGAAATAGGTGTAGCTGTGCGCCGGGTGCACGCCGAGCATCACGTCCGTCGCGATCACCGTCGGGCGGATGTAGAGCGAGGTGCCGGGGCTGGAGGGCACCCATTCATGGTCGGCCGCGACGATCGCCTCGAAGGAGCGGCGCACCAGATCGGCGTCCATCTCGGGGATGCAGAGCGCGCGGGCGGACTTGTTCAGCCGCTCGGCATGGCGCTGGGCGCGGAACAGGCGGATGGTGCCGTCGGCGCCGCGGAAGGCCTTCAGCCCGTCAAAGATCGCCTGGCCGTAATGCAGCACCGAGGTTGCCGGGTCGAGCGTCAGCGGCCCATAGGGCACCACGCGCGGGTCGTGCCAGCCCTTCCCCTCGATATAGTCCATGACGAACATGTGGTCGGTGAAGACCTTGCCGAAGGAGAGCGAGGCATCCGCCGGCCGCGTATTGGGCGTCCGGGTCGGGGTCACGCTGATCGGCGTTTCGGTCGGTGCGGTCATTGCGCTCGGGCTCGCAGTTTTGTTGCGCGTTGACCCTATCCTACCGCAACAGCCGTTCGCCTTGGAGCCCTCGCACTTAACATTCCACCCATGCGCCCTGGTTCTGATAGGTCAGCCTTGCTGCCGGTTGCAGCAGGCGGGGGCGGCGTCCCCGCCGGGCGGCGCCTCAGTGCCGCGGCGGCCGCGCCTTCACCGCCGCCTCGTTCACCTCCATCCCCCAGCCCGGCCCGCTGGGCAGCAGCATGGCGCCATCCTCGATCACCGGTGCGCTGGTGAAGAACTCGTCCCGCCAGGCCACGCTGTCGATGTCGATCTCCATCACCCGGAAATTCGGCACGGCGGCGCAGAAATGCGCGCTCATGACGCTGGAGAGATGTCCGTAGAAGTTGTGCGGCGCCACGTTCATCTCATAGACATCGGCCATGGCGGCGATCTTCAGCGACTCCCAGAAGCCGTTCCAGACCACGTCGATGATCGCCACGTCCATCGCATAGGCCTCGAAGAAGGGCTTGAAGTCGCGCCGCTCGCAGAGCGTCTCGCAGGAGGCCACGGGGCAGGGCGCGGCGCGGCGGATCAGCGCCAGCGAGGCCGGGTCATGCGTGTCCACCTCCAGCCAGGCGAGGCGCACGGGCCCCAGCGCCTCGGCGATGCGCAGCACGCCCTCGGTCTTGAAGTGGAAGTTGACGTCCAGCATCACGCCCATCTCCGGCCCGGCGCCCTCGCGCAGCGCCATGGCCGTGTCATAGGCGGCGCGCACCACGCGCGGGTCCCAGTTCAGCTCCGGGAAGCCAGGCCCGTGCCCGAAGCCCGGCCGGTAGCTGGCCATGCCTCCCTGCCCGTCCGGCATCAGCGTGTTGGTCTTGAGGCCACGGAAGCCGCGCCGCCGCACCTCCTCCCCCAGCCGCGCGAGGTCGTCATAGCTGCGCACCTGCGGCACCCCCGTCATGGCCTCGGGCCAGCGCGCGCGGTAGCTGCCGCAATGCGACCAGTAGACCGGAATCCGCTCCCGCACCGCGCCCCCGAACAGGGCATGGACCGGCACCCCCAGCGCCTTGCCCTTGATGTCGAGCAGCGCGTTCTCGATCGCCGCCAGGGCCTGCCGGTTCAGCCCGCCACGCGACTGCACGGTCTTCACATGCAGCGTGCGGCCGATCCACTCCACCCGCATCGGGTCCAGGCCGATGATCGCCGGCGCCAGCGCCTCGATCACCTGGCTCAGCCCGGCGCTGCCGAAGTCCTGGTTGTACTCCGACCAGCCCACGATGCCGTCCGCGGTGGTGATCTTCAGGAAGGAGAAGGTCCGCCATCCCGCATCGCAGGACATCGTCTCCACGCGCTCGATCCTCATGCTTTCCTCCCCCTTCGTTGTTGTGGCGCCGTCAGACCACGGCGGTCGGCGGCTCCCGCCCGTCGAAATGCGCGGCGAGGTTGGCCAGCACCAGCTCGCCCATGGCGATGCGCGTCTCCACCGTGGCGCTGGCGCGGTGCGGCTGCAGCACGACATGGTCCATCCGCCACAGCGCCTCCGGCACATGCGGCTCGTCCACGAAGACGTCGAGGCCCGCGGCGCCGATGCGCCTGCCCTCCAGCGCCGCCACCAGCGCCGCCTCGTCCACGATGCTGCCGCGCGCCACGTTCACCAGGATGCCCTCCGGCCCCAGCGCCTCCAGCACCGCCGCGTTGATGATCCCGCGCGACTGCGGCCCGCCAGCCGCCGCCACCACCAGGATTTCCGCCCACTCCGCCAGCGCGAGGAGATCGGGAATGCGCCGGTAGTGCACGCCCGGGATCTCGGTCACGTCGGTATAGGCGATCGGCATGCCGAAGCCCTCGGCGCGCCTGGCGACGGCCCGGCCGATCCGCCCCAGCCCGACGATGCCGAGCTTCTTCCCCGTCACCTTGCGCGCCAGCGGCAGGCCCTGCCTGCCCCAGAGCCCTTCGCGCACATAGCGGTCGCCCTGGCAGATCTGCCGCGAGGCCGCCAGCAGCAGCGCCATGGCCATGTCCGCCACGTCGTCGGTCAGCACGTTCGGCGTGGTGGTGACGCGGATGCCCTGGGCGCGGGCATAGCCCAGGTCCACCGCATCCGTGCCGATGCCGTTCACCGCGACGATGCCGAGCTGCGGCAGCTTCTCCATCAGCGCCCGGCTGGCCCCGGTGACGCCGCCGGTCACGATGCCGCGAATGCGTGGTCCCACCTCGGCCAGGAAGGCCTCCCTGTCCTTTGCCTGGGCCAGGCGATGCACCGTGTAATCGGCGTCCAGCCGCGCCTCCAGCTCCGGCATCATCGCGCCGGTCAGCAGCACCTCACACTTCATCGCTCGTCCCTTTCTTCCGGCCGGCGCCCGCTCAGCGCGAGCCGCCATTGACCATGAAGCATTGCTTGGTGATCAGCCGGCTGTCATCCGAGGCGAGGAACAGCGCGAGCCGGGCGATATCCTCCGGCGTTATGCCGTCGGGCAGGCATTGCCGCGCCCGCATCTCGGTGATCCGCCGCTCGTCCGGGTACCACAGCGCCCGCTGCCGCGGCGTGATGACCATGCCGGGCGCGATGGCGTTCACCCGGATGCGGTCCGGCCCCACCTGCCGTGCCAGCGAGTTGGTGAAGCCCACCACCGCCGCCTTGGCCGCGCTGTAGGCCTGCATCTCGGCCGCCCCGTTCATCCAGGCGACGGAGGACATGTTGACGATCGCCCCGCCGCCGAGCTCGCGCATCTGCGGCACCACCGCCTGCGCGGCGAAGAAGGCGTGGCGGAAGTTCACCGCCATCATCCAGTCGAAGCTCTCTTCCGTCACCTCGGCGAAGTCCTGCCGCTGGTCGTTGGCGGCGTTGTTCACCAGCACGGCGGCCGGCCCCCGCGCCTCGCGGATGCGCGCCATGGCCGCCTTCAGCGCCGGAATGTCCGTCAGGTCGCAGGCCACGAAGAGCGGCTCCGCCGCCCCCTCGGCCGCCAGTTCGGCGGCCAGCGCCGCTCCCTCCTCCGCCTGCCAGTCCAGGAAGGCCACCCTTGCCCCCTGCTCCGCGAAGCCGCGCACGAAGGCGGCTCCGATGCCGCTCGCCCCGCCCGTCACGATGACGAGCTTTCCCTCGATCCCCGCGTAGCGCGAGGCGCTCACCCCGGTCATGCGATCAACTGCTCCGTCGCTGGGTCGAAGAGGCAGATGCGGCGCGTGTCCACCGCGAAGCGCGCGGCGCCCCCCACCGCCGGCCGCACATCCGGCGCCACCCGGCCGAGCACCGGCTCGCCGCCGAGCCGCATCATCACGATCGTCTCCGCCCCGGTCGGCTCGGTCATCTCCACTGGCGCCTCCAGGGTGGAGAAGCTTCCCGCCTCCTCCCCGAAGCGCCGCCCGGCCTCGGCGATGGCCTCGGGCCGGATGCCCAGCACCACCTCGCGGTCCCGCCAGCCCGGCGGCGGACCGCCCTGGAGCGGCAGCGGCAGGCGGATCTCGTCCGGCCGTCCCGCCCCGATCACCGCCACCGGCCGCTCACCCCCCACCAGCCGCGCGGCCACCGTGTTCATCGGCGGCGCCCCCATGAAGCGCGCGACGAAGAGGTTGGCCGGCCGGTTGTACACCGTGTCCGGGTCGGCGAACTGCTGCACCGCCCCCTGGTGCATCACCGCGATGCGCGTCGCCATCGTCATCGCCTCGATCTGGTCATGCGTGACATAGACCATGGTGGCGCCGATCCGCCGGTGGAGCTGTTTGATCTCCATCCGCATCTCGACGCGCAGCTTGGCGTCGAGGTTGGAGAGCGGCTCGTCGAACAGGAACAGCAGCGGATCGCGCACCAGCGCGCGGCCCATCGCCACGCGCTGCCGCTGCCCGCCCGAAAGCTGCGAAGGCCTGCGCTCCAGCAGCGCCTCGATCTGCAGCAGCCGCGCCGTGCGCGCCACCGCCTCCGCCTGCTGCCGCTTCGGCACGCCGCGGCACTCCATGCCGAAGGTGATGTTCTGCCG
Source organism: Roseomonas sp. E05 (assembly GCF_030063475.1). Lineage (GTDB taxonomy): Bacteria > Pseudomonadota > Alphaproteobacteria > Acetobacterales > Acetobacteraceae > Pseudoroseomonas. Next base: position 30,591 of record NZ_JASIRT010000010.1, on the reverse strand, counting down.
CACCGTCATGGTCGGGTAGAGCGCGTAGGACTGGAACACCATGGCGATGTCCCGGTCCTTCGGCGGCACCTGCGTCACCACCCGCCCGGCGATCTCCACCTCCCCCGCATCCGGCTGCTCCAGCCCGGCGACGATGTTGAGCAGCGTGGACTTGCCGCAGCCGGAAGGCCCGACCAGCACGATGAACTCGCCGCTCCCGGCCTCGATGTCGATGCCCTTCAGCACCTCCTGTGCGCCGAAGCGTTTTCGCACCCCCCGGATCACCAGCGCGGACATTCCGCCCCCCCTGTTCTCTGGTGGACCGATTCACGGCGACGCCGAAGCCGGCGCCGCCGATCGGGCCACTACTTCACCGCGCCGGCCGTCAGCCCGCGCAGGAAGTACTTCCCGCCGAAGAGATAGACGAGCAGCGTCGGCAGCGCCGCCAGCAGCACCGCCGCGCTCTGCACCCCGTATTGCGGCGCCTCGCTGACCGAGACGCTGAGCGCGATCAGCGCCGCCGTCACCGGCTGCTGCGTGCCGGAGGTGAAGGTCACGCCGTAGAGGAACTCGTTCCAGATATGCGTGAACTGCCAGATCACCGTGACGATCAGGATCGGCGGCGAGAGCGGCAGCACGATGCGCCAGAAGATGCGGAAATAGCCGGCGCCGTCGATCCGCGCCGCCTTCAGCAGCTCGGGCGGAATGGCGACGTAGTAGTTGCGGCAGAACAGCGTGGTGAAGCTGATGCCCTGCACCACATGGATCAGCACCAGGCCGCCGATGCTGTTGGTCAGCCCGAGCTCGCGCAGCACCAGCACCCAGGGGATCAGCTTCATCTGCTCCGGCAGGAAGACGCCGAGCGTCACCAGCCCGAAGACCCAGTTGTCCCCGCGGAAGCGCCACAGCGCGATGGAATAGCCGTTCAGCGCGCCCAGCAGCGTGGAAATGATGGTTGCCGGCACCACCAGCAGGAAGGAGTTCCACATATAGGGCGCGATGCCCGCGCAGCTCTGCGCGATGCAGTAGCTGCCCCAGGCACGGCTGAAATTGTCCAACGCCAGCGCGCGGGGCCAGCCGATGACGGAGGTGGCGCCGATGTCCTGCGCCGTACGTACCGAGTTCAGCGCCACCACCACCAGCGGCGCCAGGTAGAAGGCGGCGAAACCCGCCAGCAGCGCATAGACCACCGCGCGCCCGAGCCGGCTGCGCACCCCCGGCGCCAGGGCGGCCGCATTCGCCTCAGCCATGCCGCGCCTCCTTCCGCCTGCGCCAGCGCGCATAGGCGAAATAGGGCAGCAGCACGACCAGCAGCGAGAGCAGCAGCATCACCGCCGCCGCCGCGCCGCGCCCGAGCAGCCCGCGCTGGAACATCAGGTCATAGACGACAAGCGTCGGCAGCTGCGTCGCCAGCCCCGGCCCGCCGCCGGTCAGCGCCCGCACCAGGTCGAAGGTCTTGATGGCGAATTGCAGCAGGATCACCAGCACGGCGATGAAGATCGGCCCGATGCAGGGCAGCACCACCCGCCGGTAGATCCGCCAAGGCCCGGCGCCGTCGATCTGCGCCGCCTTGTAGAGGTCGGCGTCCACCGCGCGGATGCCGGCCAGGAACAGCGCCATGGCGAAGCCCGAGGCCTGCCAGGCGCCCGCGATGACGATGGTGTAGATCGCCATCTCCCGGTCCACCAGCCAGTCGAAGCGGAAGCCCTCCCAGCCGAAGCCCCGCACCAGGTGCTGGATGCCGATGCCGGGATTGAGCAGCCAGGCCCAGACCGTGCCGGTGACCACGAAGGACACCGCCATCGGGTAGAGGAAGATGGTGCGGAACAGGTTCTCCGCGCGGATGCGCTGGTCGATCAGCACCGCCAGCAGCAGCCCGAGCGCCGTGGTCAGCAGCACGAAGCCGCAGCCGTAGATCACGAGGTTCGTGTAGGCGATCTTCCAGTTCCGCGAGTTCAGCACGGAGACGTAGTTCTGCACCCCCACCCAGTCGTACTGCGGCAGCAGGGTCGAGGGGGTGAAGGAGATCCATGTGGTGTAGAGCGTGAAGCTCACCACATGCAGCACGCTGACCAGCAGCGGCGGCCAGAGCACCAGATGCGGCGCCCAGCGGCCCAGCGCGCCGCGCCATCGCGCGGGCGTGGCGCGCGCCGCCGGGCGAGGCAGGGCGGAGGCGGTGCCGGCCGGCATCGCCGCCGCCCCCACGCCCGGGCGCCGCGCCAGGGGTTCGGCTTCCGCCCGCATGGCTCAGCGCGCGCCTTCCACCGCCTCGGCGAGGCGCTGCCGGCCCTGCTCGGGCGTGATGGCCTTGTTGTGCACGAACTCCGTCAGCACGTCGATCATCGCCGCGCTGAGCTGGTTCGACTGCGCCATGTTGTGGGCGAGGCTGAGCACCGCCTGGTTGGCCTTCACCGCCTCCCCGAGCGAGCGCGAGGCTTCCCGCTGCCCCTCCGACCAGCCCTCGCCCGAGAGATCCATATCGGTGCGCACGGGGATGGAGCCGGTATGCTTGGAGTACATCTCCTGCACCCGCTTGCTCATCACCAGGTTGGCGAAGAGCCGCTGCCCCGCCTGCAGGTCCGGCTCCTTGCTGCGCCAGAAGATGAAGGCGTCGGCGTTCAGCACGAAGCAGGGCCTGCCGTTGTCCACCGGCGCCTGCCCGATCATGTAGTCCCCGGCGTCGAAGCCGTTATGCCGGATGACGCCCTGCGCCCAGCCGCCCATCATGAGCATGCCCATCTCGCCCTTGATGAAGCGCGGCAGGAACACGCTGTAGTGCTGGCCGGCGACGGCCGGGTCCATCCAGTCGGCGAAGCGGCGGAGCTGCCGGAAGGCGGCCAGCACCTCCGGCCCGCGCAGCGCGTCGTCGTCCAGCTCCATGATTGCGCGGCGATAGGCGGCGGGGCTGATGCCGGCCAGCGCGATCTCGAACTTCATCCCGTCATCCCAGCGGATGCCGCCATTGGCGACGGGCGTGATGCCGGCGGCCTGCATCTTGCCGGCGAGCGTGTTGAACGCCTCCCAGGTCGTCGGCAGCTCGGTGGCACCCACCTTGGCCATCGCCTTGCTGGAGACGAAGAGCGTGTTGGTGCGGTAGATCTGCAGCGGCAGCGCGATCCACTTGCCCTGGGGCTTGTGCAGCCTCGCCAGGTCCGGCGCCACCACCGTCTCGTAGCCCGCCGCGTCCACCAGCTCCGTCAGGTCCACCGTCGGCGCGATGCGCGACCAGGCCGCGATCTCCGGCCCCTTGAGCTGCGAGGCCGCCGGCGGGTTGCCGGCCAGGATGTCGGCCCGCAGCTTGTTCATCATCTCGGTGGTGAAGCCGGGCACCGGGCTGTGCTGCCAGACGCCGCCCTCCTCCTCGAAGACGCGCCCAAGCGCGGTGATGGCGGCGCCGTCGCTGCCCGCGCTCCATTGCGAGATCAGCGTCAGGCGCGGCTTCGGGCCGCCTCCCTGGCTCTTGTCCCCCTGGCCCTTATCCCCCTGGGCGCGCGCCAGATGCGGTGCGGCCAGCAGCGTGGCGGCGCCGGCGAGCAGGCCGCGGCGATGGATGGTGATCATGCTTCCCTCCCCTTCAGCCGGCCTGCCTTGCGGCCGGCGGTGCTGGTCGCGCAGAGCGGCCCGCCAGCCGGCACGAAGCCGGCCCGGCGGGTCCGGGGTGGTCACGTATCGGGGGCGCTGCCGGGCATGGCCGTTCCGTCTCCCTGATGGCCCCGCGGCGGCCTTGCGCCGCGGCGGTCCTTGTTTCTTGGTTTGTTACGGGATAGATTTGATCATATCGACGATCGGGTCAAGGCCGGAATGACCCCGCCGCGCGGGAGGCCGCGCCCCGGTCCGAGCAGGAAGGACGCCCCCGTGTCCAGCGCGCCCCCGCCCGAGGCCGCGGAAACCGACCTCGCCCTCGGCCGCACCATCTACCAGCGCGTCCATGAGCGCCTGCGCAACGACATCCTGGCCGGGCGCATCCCGCCCGGCGGGCGGCTGAAGATCGCCGATATCGCCCGCCGCCACGGCCTCAGCCAGATGCCGGTGCGCGAGGCGCTGCAACAGCTCCAGGGGGAGGGCCTCGTCATCCTCTCCCCCAACCGTGGCGCCCGCGTGCGGGCGATGGACGCCGCCTTCATCCGCAGCCTCTTCGACATCCGCGAGGCGCTGGAGGGCTTCCTGACGCGGCAGGCGGCCGCCTGCCTCACGCCGGCACTGATCGAGCAGTTGCGCGGCCTGCAGCGCCGCTACGACGCCGCCGTGGAATCGGGCGACCTGCGCGCCTGCAGCCCGCTGAACCGCGAGTTCCACGAGGCCATCCTGCGCGCCACCGGCAATCACGAGGCGATCCGTCTGCTCAACCAGCACACGGCGCTGATCGCCGCGCTGCGCGGGCGCGCCGGCTACGCGCCCGGGCGCCTCGCCACCATCCGGCAGGAGCACTGGGCGCTGATCGAGGCGCTGGAGCGTGGCGACGGGGCGGCGGCGCAGCGCGTCCATGCCGCCCATGTGCGCCGCGCCGCCGAGGACATGCTGGCCATGCTGCGCGCGGCCGCTCCCGTCCTGCTGCCGGAAGCCCGAACCCGAGCCGGGCTCCTTCGCCGGGCCTGAGCGCCCGCCGCGCTTCCCGGCGCCTGCCTTTCCGGCCCTGGATCAGCGCGCGCGTGGCAGAATGATGCCCGCCGCGCAATCAACCCATGGTTCCAGGCAGGCCAGGCGCGGAAATTTCCTGCCCGGGCGCCTCCGCGCGGTTTCCAGGGCAATTCCGGGGCAGAACAGCCGGGAAGCCGCAAGCCTGCAGGTACCGGCGTCTTGGAGCGGCCCTTTGGTATCATCCAGAATGCCTCAATATCATTACTACTTCAGCATAAAATTGACTGGTTTTCATTTTTGGTACGAACATGAACCGAGGCATTTCGGATCGGTTCGTTTCGATGAATCATGTTGGACAGGCGCCCTCGCCCGGCTGCATGGCCGCAGAAGGGCGGTACGGATCAGGCAGGGCTGACGCCGCGCCGTCCTTGCGCGGAAACATCCCCGCCCTCACCGGTGCCCGCGGCCCCGCGGCCCTGGCGGTCATGGCCTACCACACCGCGATGGACCCTTCGGTCGCCCAGCCGCAGGCCTGGCTGGGCCTGGACACGGTCTTCGCCCGCGGCAGCCTCGGCGTCGACTTCTTCTTCCTGCTCAGCGGCTTCATCATCCATCACGCCCACCGGACGAGCTTCGCGGAGGGACTCTCCGCGGGAAGCTGGCTCCGCTTCGTGTGGTATCGCTTTGCCCGCATCTGGCCGCTGCACCTGGTGACCCTGCTGGGCGCCCTGGGGCTTTACGTCATCGCGGTGCAGGTCTTCCGGCGCGTTCCTGCCGAGCCCGGCGCCTACGAGCCCCTGGCGGTGGTCCATAACCTGCTGATGACGCAGACATGGTTCGGCTATGGCTCGCCCAATGTCCCGGCCTGGTCGATCTCCGCGGAATGGGGCGCCTACCTGGCCTTTCCGGCCCTCTGCTTCACCTTGCTGCGCATGCCGGCGGCCGCATGGCTGGTCCTGTGCGGCGTGGCGCTGCTGCCTTACGCCCTGCTCGACATCACGCTCAACCCGATGCTGCGGATCGCCTGCGGCTTCTTCCTCGGCATGTGCCTGCGCGAGGCCGAGGAACTCTGGCAGCCCTCGCGCCATCTCGGGCGATGGGCGGGAATGCTCCTCCTCGCCGCCGCCCTGGCCGGATGCTGGATCCTGCCCGAGGGCGCCACCCTGCCCTTCGTCATCGCCTTCGCGGCCATCATCATCGCCCTCTCCGGCGGGGCCGATCGGCTCGGCCACATCGCGGCGCATCCCGTCCCGGTCCTGCTCGGGGAGATCAGCTTCGCCATCTACATGTGCCATGCCGTGGTCTGGTCGGCCGTGAAGAACCTCGCGCGCATCACCCTGCCGGCCAGCGCGATCGGCAGCCCCCCGCTGGCCCTGGCGGGAATGGTGCTTTCGGTCGGCGTCGCCTACCTGCTCTACCGCGGGATCGAGATCCCCGCCCGCAACGCGCTGCGCGGCAAGATGCGCACCGCGCTGCCGGATCTGCTCCCCCGCACCCCCGCCCTTCGCCCCTAGCGCCGCTTCCCCAGGAGAGCAGTCATGCACCAACTTCTTGCCGGCTTCGCCATGCTCATCATCGGCGACAGCCATCTGTCGCTGCCGGGCTACCTGATCTCCTCGCTCCAGGACAGGCTGGTGGCCCAGGGCGCCCGGGTTGCGACCTACTCCGCCTGTGGCGCGCCGGCGGGCGCCTGGGTCGTGCCGCAGCAGGTCGCCTGCCGCACGGCGGAGCGCGTGCAGTCCGGTCCCATCGCGGTCCATACCGGCCCGCGGGCGCGCAGCTGGAACATCGACAGCCTGATCGCCCGGCACCGCCCGAACCTGATCGTGGTGGAACTCGGCGACACCATGGCGGGCTATGGCGGCGACCTGCCCCGCGCCTGGATGACCGAGCAGGTCACCGCGCTGACCGCCCGCATCCGGGCGGCGGACATCCCCTGCATCTGGGTCGGCCCGCACTGGGGGACGGAAGGCGGCCAGTACGGCAAGACCTATGCGCGCGCCACCGAGGCGGCCGCGCTGCTGAAGGAGATCGTCACCCCCTGCCGGTATCTCGACTCGACCACCCTGTCGGAGCCCGGCGCCTGGCCCAGCTTCGATGGCCTGCATTACACGACGGAGGGCTATCGCCTCTGGGGCGAGGCGCTGGCGAAGGCCCTCCCGCAGATGGCGGTCACCATGCGGGTCGCGGAGCAGGCCCCGGCCACCGGGCCCCGGTAAGCCGCCCACGGGGTGAGCGGCCACGGGGTAAACGCCGGGGGCAGAAGCGCCCCGCCCGCTCAGCCGAGCGTGAAGGCCTCGTGCACCGCCGACTGCACGGCGCCGCCCAGCACCGCGCCGCCGCCCGCCACATGCATCCAGTCGCCGATCGCCACCGCCGCCACCGCATGGCGCGGCGTCGGCATCGGCGCGTGGCTCAGCCAGGTGTCGGCTGCCGGATCGTAGCTCTCCATCTGGCCATGGACCCGCGCCTCGACGGTGCGTCCGCCCTCGATGATGCCGCCCTCGCCCCCCATGCAGAAGAAGCGGCCGCGATAGACCACCATGCCGTGGCCGGAGCGCGCTGTCGGCAGCGGCGCCCGCTCCTCCCAGGTGTCGCGCTGCGGCAGATAGGCGTGGTGCAGCCCGGTATTGTACTGGAAGGTGTTGAACCGCCCGCCGGCGACATGGATCCGCCCGTCATGCGCCACGCAGCCGACATGGTCGCGCGCGCCGGGCAGTGGCCGCCGCAATTCCCACCGGTCGGCCGCCGGATCGTAGGCCTCGTGCCAGCCGATGCTGGCGCGCTCCGCCGCCGGGTCGGTGGCGCCGCCGATCAGGTGCAGCGTCTCGCCCAGCATCACCGCCGCCGCCGCGCCGCGCGGCCGCATCAGCGGCGCGACGGCGCGCCAGCGGTCCTCCGCCACGTCATAGGCGAAGGCGCGGTCGTCGCAGGCGCGGTTCTGCTCGATGAAGCCGCCCAGCGCATAGACCACGCCCCGATGCGCCACCACCGCCACATGGTTGGCCCCCCGCGGCAGCGGCGCCGCGTCGTACCAGCGGTCCTCACCGGGGTCATAGACCGTGTGGTAGGCACGGTTGACGCGCCCCTCGCCATAGCCCCCCACCACATGCATCCGCCCTTCCCAGGCGGTGGCCCAGGCCATCTCGCTGCGCGGGATCGGCATCTCCGCCCGGGCCTCCCAGCGCCCGGGCGGCCCTGCCGGCGCCGGGCTCGCGGTCACCCGCTGGGCCTCCTGCTGCGGCGTCAGGTGGTGCGGCGCGCCCCCTTGCGAGAGGGCGTGGAACCGGTCCGGCGAGGGCGGCAGCGGCCGCAGCCCCGGCTGCTGGGCGCGGAGCGGCGCCGGCGCCCCCAACAGGGCGGCCCCGGCACCGAGCAGATGGCGGCGCTTCATGTCGTGTCCCTCCCGCAACGGAAGCGCCGACGGTAGCGCAGCCACCGGGCTGGCGGAACTGCGATGGCGGCCGCCACGCCACGGGCGGGCCCGAAGAGGGAAAATGCGGGCCTGGGAAACTCTTTTCCCCGCCTCTCCTCCCGCTCCGACAACGCTTGCGCCGCTCAGGCGCTATAGCGGTTGCACAGACAGGGAGCCGCGTCCGATGCTCAACCTCTGGTACAAGAACGCCGTCATCTACTGCCTCGATGTTGAAACCTTCATCGACTCCAACGGCGATGGCGTCGGCGACTTCCGTGGCCTCGCGGACCGGCTGGACCATATCGAGAGCCTCGGGGCCACCTGCATCTGGCTGCTCCCCTTCTATCCGACGCCCAACCGTGACAACGGCTACGACGTCGCCGACTACTACAACGTGGATCCCAAGCTCGGCACGCTCGGCGACTTCGTCGAGTTCATGAATGCCGCGCAGGATCGCGGCCTGCGCGTCATTCTGGACCTCGTGGTCAACCACACCTCCATCGACCATCCCTGGTTCCAGGAGGCCCGGCGCGACCGCAACTCGCCCCGCCGCAACTGGTATGTCTGGTCCGACACCAAGCCCGAGAATGCCGATGAAGGCATGGTCTTCCCCGGCGTGCAGGAGAGCACCTGGACCTATGACGAGATGGCCGGCGCCTGGTACATGCACCGCTTCTTCAAGTATCAGCCGGACCTCAACATCACCAATCCCGAGGTGCGCGAGGAGATCGAGCGCATCATGGGCTTCTGGCTGCAGCTCGGCGTCTCGGGCTTCCGCATCGATGCCGCGCCTTTCCTCATCGAGTACCGCGGCGTGCAGCCACCGCCCGGCCGGCAGGACCCGCACCACTACCTCACCGAGATGCGCGAGTTCCTCTCCTGGCGCCAGGCGGAGGCCATGATCCTGGCGGAGGCCAATATCCCCGACGAGGAGATCGACGAGTATTTCGGCGACGGCGACCGCCTGCACATGATCTTCGATTTCATGCTGAACCAGAACACCTTCCTCGCCCTCGCCCGGCAGAGCGCGGCGCCGGTCGCGGCGCGCCTTGCCAAGGCGGTCGAGATCCCGGCCACCGCGCAATGGGCCACCTTCCTGCGCAACCATGACGAGGTGGACCTCGGCCGTCTCTCGGAGGCCGAGCGGCAGGAGGTCTTCGCCGCCTTCGGGCCGGAGCCGGGCATGCAGCTCTATGGCCGTGGCATCCGCCGGCGCATGGCCGCCATGCTGGGCGGCGACCAGCGCCGCCTCGCCATGGCCTACAGCCTGATGTTCTCCCTCCCCGGCACGCCCGTGCTCTGGTACGGCGACGAGATCGGCATGGGCGAGGACCTCTCCCTGCCCGATCGCCAGCCCGTCCGCACGCCCATGCAATGGAGCGACGAGGCGAATGGCGGCTTCTCCGAGGCTCCGCCGGACAAGGTGGTGCGCCCCGTCATCTCCGGCGGCGCCTTCGGCCACGAGCAGGTCAACGTCATGCAGCAGCAGCAGCAGGCCGGCTCGCTGCTACAGCACATGCAGCGTCTGATCCGCACCCGCCGCGCCTGCCCCGAGATCGGCTGGGGCCGCTGCGAGGTGCTTCCCGCGGAGCCGGAAGGCATCCTGCTGCTGCGCTACACCTGGCGGAAGAACACGCTGGTGGCGGCGCACAACTTCACCGCCGGGACCCTCTCCACCCCGCTGCCGCTCGACAAGCCGGGCTCGCGCGTGGTGCCGCTGCTCAGCAGCGCCGGTGGCGAGACCCTGTCCGGCACCGCCATCGACCCCCGCGCGCCACTGGAACTGGAGCCCTACGGCTTCCGCTGGTTCCGCCTCGACGGCCAGCGGCGCTGAACGGAAAGCAGAGCAGTTCGGGGGAAGGGACTTCCCCCGAACCCCCGTCTTGTTCCTGCCCCCTTGCCGCGCCTCAGAAGCCGACCTTGTCGCCGCCCTTCAGCGCCAGCATCTCGCGCGCCTCATCGGGGGTCGCGACCTCCAGCCCCAGCCCCTCGATGACCTGCCGCGCCAGCCGCACCTGCTCGGCGTTGGATTCCGCCAGCTTCCCCGGCCCTGCCCAGAGGCTGTCCTCCAGGCCGACGCGCACATTGCCGCCCATCGCCGCCGCCATCGCGGCGATCGGCAACTGGTTGCGCCCGGCGCCAAGCACCGACCAGCGGTAGTCGTCGCCGAACAGCCGGTCCGCCGTGCGCTTCATGTGCAGCACATCCTCGGGATGCGCGCCGATGCCACCCTGCAGCCCGAACACCGTCTGCACGAAGAGCGGCCCCTTCACGATGCCCTGGTCGAGGAAATACTTCAGGTTGTAGAGGTGCGCCGTGTCATAGCACTCGAACTCGAAGCGCGTGCCGTTCTCCGCGCAGGTCGTCAGGATGTACTCGATGTCGGCGAAGCTGTTGCGGAAGATGATGCCCTTGTCGGAGAGGTAATCCTTCTCCCACTGATGCTTGAACTCCTTGAACCGGTTCAGCATCCCGAACAGGCCGAAATTCATGCTGCCCATGTTGAGGCTGGCGACTTCCGGCTTGTGCGTCGCCGCGGGCCGCACCCGCTCCTCGATGGTCATGGTCGGCGCGCCGCCGGTGGTGATGTTCACCACCGCGTCGCAGCGCTGCTTGATCACCTGCAGGAAGGGCGCGAAGCCCTCCGGCGTCTGATCCGGCCGCCCGTCCTCGGGGTTGCGCGCGTGCAGGTGCACGATGGCCGCCCCCGCCTCCGCCGCGCCGATCGCCGCCTCGGCGATCTCCTGCGCCGTCACCGGCAGATGCGGCGACATGCTCGGCGTGTGGATCGCGCCCGTCACGGCGCAGGTGATGATGACCTTCCGCTTCGCCATGGTTCAGTCCTTTGCTTGAGAATTCTTGTGCGCCCGCAGCGCCGCCAGCCGGCGGTCGCGCCAGCGCATCCGCGCCGGCAGGTCGTCCGCCGCCTGCCATTGACCGAGGATGCGCCCCACCGCCGCCGCCTCATAGACCTCCGGCCCCGCCGGCTCCGCCGCCAGCCGCTTGTAGAAGCCGGTGTAGCGCGCGCAGTAGTCCGGGATGCCGCCCGGCGCGTTCAGCTCGATGGTCTCGAATGGCCCCATGAAGGACCAGCGCAGCCCCAGCCCGTCCTTCACCGTGCTGTCCAGGTCCTGCGGCGTGACATAGCCTTCCGAGACCAGCTTGAAGGCCTCCGCCAGCAGCGCGCCCTGCAGCCGGTTGAGCACGAAGCCCTCGATCTCCTTGAGCACCGTCACCGGCACCTGCCCGATCCCCGCATAGATCGCCCGCGCCCGCTCGATCACCTCCGGCGCCGTCCATTCCGCGCCGGAAAGCTCCACCAGCGGGATCAGATGCGGCGGATTGACGGGATGCGCGACCAGGCAGCGCGCCCGCCCCTTCAGCCCCTCGGTGAAGGTCGAGGCGCGGATGGCCGAGGAGGAGGAAGCCAGGATCGCGTCCTCCGGCGCCAGCGTGTCGAGCGCATTGAATAGCGCGATCTTCACTTCCAGCCGCTCCGGGCCGTTCTCCTGCACCAGGCTGGCGCCCTCGGCCGCCTCGGCGAGCGAGGCCGCCGCGCGGATGCGCGCCGCGGCCCCTTCGGGGTCGTCGCACAGCCCCTCGCCGGCGAGGTCGCGCAGCCCCTCGGCGCAAAGCCCGACCGCCGACTGCGCCACGCCCTCCACCGAATCATGCAGCGCCACATCCCAGCCCGCGCGCGCGAAGATCATGCCCCAGGCGCGGCCGATCAGCCCGGCGCCGACAATGCCAACCTTGGACGTCATGCCCCTGCACCCTTTCCCCTGTCCGACCCGGCCCTGGGGAGGGCGCCGCCCTCCCCAGCCCCCTCCCGCCGGGGTGACAGGGTCACCCCGGACCCCGCCACCGACGGCCTGGGTGAGCCACGCCGCAGCACACGCTGCCGAAACCGGCAGAAATAGATGGGGGCCTGGGGGAATTCCTTCCCCCAGCCTTTTCCTTCGCTCAAAGCCACAGCACCTTCCGCCGCAGTTCCAGATCCTCCCGCAGCACCCGCGATTCCCCGGTCCAGGCCACCGCCCCGCGCTCCAGCGCCACGGTGCTGTCCGAAAGGGCCAGGGCGAGGTCGAGGTTGTGGTCCACGATGATGATCGAGATCTCCTGCCGCAGCTTGTCGAAGGCCTCGAACAGTTCCTCGGTCACCGCCGGCGAAAGTCCTTCGAAGGGCTCGTCCAGCAGCAACAGCCGCGTGTCGCCCGAGAGCGCGCGCGCCACCGCCACCATCTGCTGCTCGCCGCCCGAGAGCGCATCCGCCGGCGTGCGCCAGCGCTGCTTCAGGCGCGGGAAGAACGCCAGCACCTTCTCCTCGTCCCAGTGCTGCCCCGCGCCGGTCAGCCGCTTCAGGCGGCCGAGCGCCAGGTTCTCCGCCACGCTCATGCCCGCGAACAGCCCGCGCCCCTGCGGCGCGAAGCCGACGCCTCGGCGCGCGATCTGGTCGGAAGCCAGCCCCGCCACCTCCTCGCCGGCCAGCTGCATCGAGCCGCTGGCCGGGTGGGTGATGCCCATGATGGACTTCAGCAGCGTGGACTTGCCCGCGCCGTTGCGCCCGAGCAGCGCGGTGATCTCGCCCTGCCGCACCTGCATGGTCACGCCCTGCAGGATATGGCTCTTGCCATAGAAGGTGTTGATCCCCTCCAGCTTCAGCAGCGGCGTCTCCACCACCGCCGAGGCGCGCGGCTTGGCGGCGATCGCGCTTGCCCCCGAGCCGAGATAGACCTCCTGCACGCGCGGATCGGTGCGCGCATCCTCGACACTGCCGTCCACCAGAACCTCGCCGTCGTTCATCACCGTCACCCGGTCGGCGAGGGCGAAGACGCGGTCGATGTCATGCTCCACCAGCAGCACCGGAATGTCGGCCGAGACACGCTTGATCAGCTCCCCCACGCGCGTCCGCTCGGCGGTGGCCAGCCCCGCCAGCGGCTCGTCCAGCAGCAGCACGCGCGGCCTTGTGGCGACCGCCACGGCCATGTCCACCAGCCGCTGCCCGCCATAGGAGAGCGCCCCCGCCTCCGCCTTCTCCATGCCGGAAAGGCCCATCCAGCGCACCAGCACCTCGGTGTCGTCGGCCATGTCGGCGTAGCTGCCGGCGCTGCGCCAGATGCCGAAGCGGGCGGGATGCCGCGCCTGGACCGCCAGCCGCAGGTTCTCGGCGATGGAAAGGTCCGGGAAGAGGTTGGTGATCTGGAAGGAGCGCCCGATGCCCGCCCGGGTGATGCGCTCCGGCGAGAAGCCCGTCGCGTCCTTGCCATCCAGCATCACGCGCCCCGCATCGGGCGGGAACATGCCGGAGAGCAGGTTGAAGGCACTGGTCTTGCCTGCGCCGTTCGGCCCGATCAGCGCGTGCAGCGTGCGGTCGCCGACGGCGAAGCTCACGCCCTGCACGGCCTGGATGCGCCCGAAGCTCTTGCGCAGCCCCTCCGCCGCCAGGACCGGCCCGCTCGCCGTGCCCGGGCGGATGAAGCGCGGCGGCACCGGCGCTGGCGTCGTCGCCCGGCGCGCCGACATCGCCGCCTCCTCCACCTGCTTCTTGCGGAAGGGCGCCAGCAGCCGTTGCCCGACGCCCACCAGCCCGTCCGGCGAGAAGACGATGAAGCCGACGAAGAGCAGCCCGAAGAACAGCAGCCAGTTCGGCGTGTAGATCGAGAGGAACTCGCGGAACAGGATGTAGAACAGCGCCCCGAGCGCCGGCCCGAGGAAGCTGCGCATGCCGCCGATCACCACCATCGCCAGCAGCTCGCCCGAGAAGGCGATGGCGATCGGCTCGGCCGAGGCGAAGCGGTGGTTGTAGGCCGAGAGCACGCCGGCCAGGCCGGTGACGCTGGCGGAAAGCACGAAGGCCAGCAGCTTGTAGCGGTCGGTCGAATAGCCGATGAAGCGCGCGCGCTGCTCATTCTCGCGGATCGCCACCAGCACGGTGCCGGCCGGCGCATGATGGAAGCGCCACAGCAGGAAGACCACGCCGAGCCCGATCGCGGCGGCCAGGATGTAGTAGGACAGCGTCTCCTGCAGGAAGCCGTAGCGGGTGATGCCGCCGAAGCCGTTCTCGCCGCCGGTCAGCGACGTCCAGCGGAAGGCGATGGTGTAGAGCATGGCCGTCAGCGCCAGCGTCAGCAGCGAGAAATACACGCCGCGGCGGCGCAGGATCAGCACCCCCGCCACGGCGGCGAGCGCCGCCACCACCAGCACCGCGCCGATCGCCGGCAGGATCATGTCGCCGGGGAAGACGGCGCGCTGGATGATGCCCACGGCATAGGCGCCGATGCCGAACCAGGCGCCGTGCCCGAAGGAGACGAGGCCGGTATGCCCGACCAGGATGTTCAGCCCCATCACCGCGATGGCGTAGATCACCACATCGGTCGCGGAGATCAGCGTCAGCCCGAAGAAGGGCAGGACGAAGGGCAGGAGGATGACCGCCGCGAGCGCGACGAGCAGGGGCCGGATGTCGCTTCGCATGGCGCTCACTCGAACTTCGCGATGCGCTCGCCGAACAGGCCGCGCGGGCGCAGCAGCAGGACGAGCAGCATGAGGAGATAGACGGAGGCCTCGGTGGCCGGCGGGAAGTAGAAGGCGGCGACGCCGCGCACCACGCCCACGATGATGGCCGCCACCACCACGCCCCAGAAGGAGCCGAGCCCGCCGATGACGACGACGACGAAGGCGAAGGTCAGGATCTCGGCGCCCATGGCCGGATGCACGCCGGTGATCGGCGCCAGCATCACGCCCGCCAGCGCGGCGAGCCCGACGGCGATCGCCACCACCGCCGACATGTAGGGCGCGAGCGAGATGCCGAGCGCGCCCACCATGTCCGGGTTCTGCACCCCGGCGCGCACCACGCGGCCGAAATAGGTCCGCTGCAGCAGCAGCCACAGCCCGAGCACGCAGAGCGCCGCGACGCCCAGGATCATCAGCCGGTACTGCGAGAGCAGGAAGTCGCCGATGATGATCTGCCCGCGCAGCATGGCCGGAATGGAGAAGGGCACCGGCGCGGCGCCGTAGATCATGCGCAGCGACTGCTCCGCCACCATCGCGAGGCCGAAGGTCAGCAGCAGCGAGAGGATCGGGTCGGCGCGGTAGAAGCGGCGCAGCAGGAAGCGCTCGATCAGCATGCCGAGCAGCCCGACCAGCACCGGCGCCACCACGAAGGCGCCACCGAAGCCGATATGCGGCGCCAGCGTCACCGCCAGATAGGCGCCGATGGCATAGAAGGCGCCATGCGCCAGGTTGACGATGCCGCCCAGGCTGAAGATCAGTGACAGCCCGAGCGCGATCAGCAGGTAATAGGCGCCGATCAGCAGGCCGTTCAGGACCTGCTCGAACAGAAAGACGAATTCCAAGGCCTGACCTCCTGGACGAGGGCTCCCGCGGTACGAAAGGGCGCGCGCCACACGGGCGGCGCGCGCAACCGGTTCGGCGTCAGGCCGCGCTTAGCTCGGGAAGGTGCAGGTCGCCTCTTCCGGCGTGGAGGCAATGGCCTCCAGCTCCTCGTCCGGCCCGGGGATCGGCCCGGAGGAGGTGAAGATGTCGAAGGGGTCCGTCTGCTGGTCCGCCGGCAGCGCGGTGATGGCGTACATCGGCGTCATCAGCTGGTGGTCGCGCGCGCGGAAATAGCTCTCGCGGCCCTTCAGCACGTCGAACTTGGCGCCCTTCTCCAGGTGCTCCACCACCTTCATCGGATCGGTGCTCTTCAGGTCGTTCATCGACTTCGCGATGATCTTCACCGCGTTGTAGTCGCCCCAGGCCTGGTTCTCCGGCGGCTTGCCATAGCGCTTGCGGAACTCGGCGGTGAACCGCTTGGCCTCCGGGTTGTCGATCTTGTGGTGCCACATGGTCGGCCAGGTGCCGAGGAAGTTGCCGCGGCCCGCGCCCCAGGCCAGCGCCGTGTCGAAGCCGAAGCCCGCCAGCGGAAAGCGCAGCCCGTATTCGGAAAACTGCTTCAGGAAGTTGGTGATCTGCGCGCCCGCCAGGTTCACCACCACCACATCCGGCCGCGCCTGCCGCAGCTTCAGCATGAAGGGCGAGAAGTCGGTCAGGTCGGTGGGAACGAGGTCCTCGTTCGCGATGCTGCCGCCGTTCTGCTCGATGAAGCGCTTCGCCACCTTCAGCAGGTCGTGGCCGAAGGCGTAGTCGGCGGTCAGGGCATAGGCCTTCTTGTCCTTGAGCAGCCCCTTCTCCAGCAGCGCGCGCCCGACCGCCTTCACATACATCGAGTTCTGGCCCTCGACGTGGAACATGGTCTTGCGGCAGTCGCTGCCGCGCAGGGCGTCGGAATTGGCGCCGGTGTTGATGAACAGCGCACGCTCGCGCTGCACCACCTGCCCGATCGCCAGCGCCGAGGCCGAGTTGATCTCGCCGACGATGCAGGAGACGTTGTCGCGCCGGATATAGCGCTCCGCCTTGGAGCTGGCGGTCTGCGGATTGACGCTGTCCTCGTAGAGCATCTCCAGCTTGCGGCCGTTGATGCCGCCCGAAGCGTTGATCTCCTCCGCCGCCAGCTGCGCCGCCTGCACGGCGAACTCGCCGAGCGGCCCGAGGAAGCCGGTGCGCGGCGTCAGATGGCCGATGCGCACCACGTCGGACTGCGCGCGGGAAATGGCGGGGGCGGCCAGCACCGCGGCGGCGCCCAGCAGGGCGCCGCGCCGCGTGATGCGGGGAAGCTCGGTCATTCGCGTGTTCCTCTCCTCGATCGGCGGGGCCTGTTTCTGCCCCTTGGCCGTGATCCGATCCCTTGTCGTGATCTGTGATCACAGGCAGACTTGCCGAACCGTGCCGGATTGTCCAGAGGGAATACGTGAACCACGCCCTCACCACCCTGCCGCTGCTGGAGCGCCGCACGCTGACGGATGCGGCCTATGCGCATCTTTGTGACCTGCTGGTCTCGGGCCGCGTCGCCCCCGGCGAGAAGCTTTCCCTGCGCGACCTGTCCGAGGCGCTCGGCGTCTCCGTCATGCCGGTGCGCGAGGCGGTCAGCCGGCTGATCGCCGACCGTGCGCTGGAGGTCGCGCCGAACCGCGCCGTGCGCGTGCCGATCATGACGCGCAGCCAGTTCCATGAATTGTCGGTCGTTCGTGCGGAAGTGGAGGGCTGGGCTGCCGCGCTTGCCGCCGCCAACCGCAATGCGGCGCAGCTTGAGGCCATCATGGCGGCCGAGGCGGTGCTGCGCCGCGCCAGCGCCGGCCCCGATGCCGGGGAAGTGGTGCCGCTGAACCGCGACTTCCATTTCGCCATCTACGCCGCCGCCGGCCTGCCGACGCTGGCGGCCATGATCGGCAGCCTCTGGCTGAAGGCGGGCCCGGTGATCAACCTCGACCTGCGCCACTCGCGCGACCGGCTTTCGGCCGGCCACATGCTGCGCTGCCATGCCGCCGCGCTGGCCGCCATCCGCGCCGGCGACGCGGCGGCCGCGCGTGCCGCCGTCGCCGAGGACATCACCTGCGCCGCCGACTTCATCATCGAGCGCGGCGGCCTGCCGCGCGGCTGATCGCTTTTCCCGCGCTGACCTCCCGCCCAGCGCCAGACTGACAGAAGAAAGAAGGGGGGTTCGGGGGAATTCCTTCCCCCGATCTTTTCAGGAAAGGAAACGGACGGTCATGGATCTCCAGCTGAACGGCCTGCGCGTTCTCGTCACCGCCGGCGCGGCGGGCATTGGCCGCGCCATCGCCGAGGCCTTCGCCGCAGAAGGCGCCAAGGTCTTCACCTGCGACGTGGATGCGGCGGGCCTCGCCACCCTCCCCGCCGGCATCGGCCATCGCCGCACCGACGTGGCCGACCGCGCCGAGGTGGCCGCGCTCTTCGATGCCGCCCTGGCGGAACTCGGCGGCCTGGACGTGCTGGTCAACAATGCCGGCATCGCCGGCCCCACCGGCAAGCTCGACGAGATCAACCCGGAGGACTGGGACCGCTGCCTCGCGGTCTGCCTGACCAGTCAGTTCAACTGCGCCCGGCTGGCCATCCCGCATCTGCGCAAGAGCGCCAACCCGAGCATCGTCAACCTGTCCTCGGCGGCGGGGAAACACGGCTTCGCGCTGCGCGCGCCTTATGCGGCGGCGAAATGGGGCGTCATCGGCCTGACCAAGTCGCTTGCCATCGAGCTGGGCGATGACGGCATCCGCGTCAACGCCATCCTGCCCGGCCTGGTCGCCGGGGACCGCCAGCGCCGTGTGCTGGAGGCGAAGGCGCAGCAGCGCGGCGTCGGCTTCGCCGAGATGGAGCGCCTGGCCTTCTCCTTCACCTCGATCAAGGAATACGTCACGCCGCAGCAACTGGCGGACCAGATCCTTTTCCTCGCCTCGCCGCGCGGCCGCACCATCTCCGGCCAGGCGATCAGCGTGGATGGCGACACCCGCATGCTCTCCTGAGCGCGGCGCGCCGCGGCGGCTTCAGCCGCCGCAGGCCGCCCGGGTCCGCGCCACTTCCATGGCGTTGTTCACGTCCACGGTCTCGCACCAGTCCGGCCGGATGAAGGCGGTGCGGGCATTGCGCGGACCGGCGATGACGGTGGTGGCGTTGCTGGCGGCCGGCGGGAGCGGCGCGGCCGCGGCCATCGGGGCGGGCGGCGATGCCGCGGCGACCACGCCGCCCGGCAGATCGATCGCGCAGGGCTGCCGCACGCGGATGAAGGCGGTGCGCACCTCGTCATTGGCGCAGAGCACTTCCTTGGCCGCCGCAGCCAGCCCCATCGTGTAGAGCGCGCCGGCCATGTTGCGGCGCTCGCATCCGGAATCCGAGAAGGTCGCGCCGCCACCGATGCCGAAGCCCGGCAGGCCGATGCCGCCGGAGACGCCGACCGCGCAGGGATTGGTGCCGGCGAACAGGCCCGGGCCGCTCGCATCCGGCGTGTTGCGCACGGTCTGGCTGGTGTGGGTCGCGCTGGAGGAGTTGAAGTTGATCGAAGGCGCGGCGATCGCCTGCGCGGCGGAGTCCGTCTGCGTGGTGCTGGTGCTGGACATCTGCGCGAAGGCCGAACCGCCGGACACAAGCAACAGCAGGGAGGCGGCAAGAAGCTTCTTCATGTGACTTGGCCCTTGGCGGTTTGCGGGATTGGCGGCGGGTCGCCCCGCCGCCAGGGCCGGCTCAGCGGCTGAACAGCGAGCCGTTGCCGAAGCCGGTCAGGCCGGCGGCGAACTGGCCGGAGAAGCCGGAGGCGGTGCCGCTGAAGTGGCCGCCGCCCCAGGACTCGCCGGTGGCGCCGAACTGGCTCTGGGTGTTCACCGCGGCGGAGCCGTTCTGGTAGCCGACGCCCCAGGACTGCTGGGTGCCGAACTGCGTCGTCACCGAGCCGTAGGTCTCGCTGGTGGCGCCCGCATTGCCGAAGCCACCGGCATGGGCGGAGCCTTCCTGGAAGCCACCCCCCACGAAGCCGGAAGCGCCGGCGCCGAGGTTGGCGCCGAAGTCGGCGGCGGAAGCGGTGCCGGCGATCATGGTCATGGCGGCAGCAGCGAGCAGGAACTTACGCATGTTTATTTCCTCATTTATTATTAGCGCCCAAGAATTCCGCATGAACGGCCCTTCGCCGACATGGTGAAATCCAAGGCGAGACCGGGGACTGCACAGAAGCGCCAGGTTTGTTCGTTGAGGCGCCCGTTCGTTACTCCGCCGTGTCTGATAGGTTGATAAATCCGCTCAAAAACACCGTCAACGTATCCTTAATGATACGAAGAGCCATTTTCTGGAACGTTTCTGTGAGGAAGTTTAACCGCGGGCCATGGCTTACCGGCCGCAGCCCCTCTTCCACCGGGAAAATTTTGGAATTCCAGTCAACTAGCTGGTTCATCCTGAGGGACGGCGCGCCTCGCCCGGCGCACTCCCGCCCTGCGCAGCCGCCAAGGGGCAGCGCCCGCTGCTCCCAGGCTATTTCACACGTTAAGGTTGCCCGCGGCCGGGATTAATCTCTGCCTGTTTGCAAGTCAGGACAGGCCGCGGGCCCCGGGCAGGCCGAGCCCGCCCCCTCGCCGTCCCGCCCGGGTGCGGAACGGCCGGCTCAGCCCGCCCCGATCCGGGCATAGGGCAGGCGCCGCGCCAGCCAGCAGCCGACCTCCACGCCCGCCACCCGCCCCGCCGCATCGCGCCGGAAGGCCAGCGTCCAGTCGCCGGGCGGGGTGTGGTCCAGCGCGCGCGGGCAGGGCAGCGCCCAGACATCCGGCCCGACCGGCTCCAGCAGTTCCATCCGTCCCTGGCCGAGGAAGCCGGAGAAGCCGCCATAAGGCACACCGCCGGCCTCGGTGACGAGCAGCTCCGCCTCCAGCTCGGCGCAGCGGTAGCGCCCGGCAAGGCCGCCGGCGGCCGCGCCCTCCAGCCGGCGCAGGCAGCTGCTCTGGTTCTCCTGCGGCCGGTCCATCCACAGCCCGCCCTCGCCCGGCCGCAGCCGGGTGCGGCCGTTGTCGGCGCTGCCGTCGGCGCGCAGCTCCAGCCACTCGGCCGAATGCCCGTAGCGCAGCCGCACCCGCCCCTCGGCGAAGTCGGCCCGCAGCGCCAGCCCGCTCTCCGGCTCCAGGAAGGCGCCGAGCCAGCCCGGCGCCGTGCCGGCCAGGGCGGGCTTCGGCCGGTCCTCGCCGAGCGCGGCGGCGAGCAGGTCCAGCGCTGCCTCCTGCGCGTCGGCGAGGTGGTTGAACAGCACCACCACCGAGATCCGCTCGCCCGGCAGGTGGAAGCGGTGGCTGCGCCAGCCGCGCAGCGCGCCGCCATGCCCGCTGGCGGCGCGCCCCAGCGCCCGCGCGCGGTTCAGCCCGAAGCCGTACTCGGCCGGCCGCCCGTCGGCGAAGCGCACCGGCGCGGAGAGCCGCCGGTAGAGCGAGCCCTCCTCCTCCCGGGTGGCGTCGATATGCCGCTCCCAGGCGATCATGTCGTCCAGGCTGGCGCCGAGCCCGGCATCGCCGGTCCAGAGCACGCGGTTCTCGGCCGCGCGGAAGCCGCTGGCCAGGCTGCCCTCATAGCCCTCGGTGCCGTCGGGCATGGCGCGCGTGTCGGCGGCGAGCAGCGCGCCCTCCATTCCCGCGCGGTCGAAGATGCCCGCGCGCAGCAGCTCGCCGAAGCCGCGCCCGGTGCGCTCCTGCAGGATGTCCGAGAGGATGCGGAAGTTCTGGTTGACGTAGGAGTAGCGCGTGCCCGGCGCGAAATGCAGCCGCCGCGTGCCGCCGATCACCCGCGCCGCCTCCGCGTCGCCAAACGGCGCCTCCGCCGGCGAGCCGTGCAGCATCGCCACCGCCCAGTAGTCGCGCAGGCCGGACTGGTTGTGCGCGAGGTGCAGCGCCCCCGGCGCCGGCCCTTCCAGCAGCGGCAGCCGCGCGCGCACGTCCTCGTCCAGCACCGTGGGATCGGGGAAAGCGTCCAGCAGCACCCCGCAGGTGAACTGCTTGGTGATCGAGCACATGCGGAACAGCGTGCGCGGCGTGAAGGGGATGCGCCGCTCGGCATTCGCCCAGCCCCAGGCGTGCCGGGCCAGCACCTCCCCCTCCCGCAGCACGGCGACGGCGCCGCCCGGCCCGGGATAGGCGCGCGGCAGGGTTTCGAGGGCATGCTCAAGCCGGGCGGCGAGGGTCTTCGTCATGCCCGCCACTCTCGCTCCGCCGCCCGCGCCCCGTAAAGCCCGGCGCGCCGCGGCCCCCCCCCCCCAGCGGCTCGCCTGGATGGGCCGCCTTGCCCCGCGCATGGCCGGGCATGCCGGGTTCGCGGGGAAGCTCCGCCGCCTCCCGTTCCGGTTCCCCGGCGGGGAGCGCGATACCCGGCTTCAGCGCCGCCCCGCGCGCCATCGCACCCCTGCCGGCAGGCGCCACGGCCGGCCCTGGCGCATTTTCCGGTCGCCCTGGCTCACAGAAAATGCTCCAGCCGTTTGTTTTGACGAGCATCTTCACCCGTCCTGATGATGCCATCGGAACGGGATCTGCTCTAGCCCATCGCCACGGCGACGGCGGCGCCGACCTCCGCCAGCACCGCGTCCCGCCCCGCGCTCTCCGCCGGGCTGCCCGTCAGATAGGCCGCCACCAGGACAGGGGCGCCGCCGTCCGGCGGGCAGAGCAGCCCCACATCGTTCCGCGTGCCGTTGGCGCCGGCGCCGGTCTTGTCCTCCACCTGCCAGCCGCGCGGCAGCCGGGCGCGCAGGCAGGCATCGCCCGTCCGGTTGGCGCGCAGCCAGGCCCGCAGCTGCGCCCGCGAGGCGTCGGAGAGCGCCTTGCCCGATGTCAGCGCCCGCAGGTCCGCCAGCATGGCGGCCGGGCTGGTGGTGTCGCGCGGGTCGCCCGGGCGGGCCTCGTTCAGCGCGGTTTCCATCCGGTCCAGCCGGGTCACGCCGTCGCCCAGCCGGCGCAGCCAGTTCGTCAGCCCCGCCGGGCCGCCGAGGCTGTTCAGCATCAGGTTGCCGGCGGTGTTGTCGCTGAGGGTGATCGCCGCCTCGCAGATCTCCGCCATTGTCATCCCCGCGCCCCCGGCATGTTTCCCGGTGACGGGGGAATAGGTCACCAGCGCCTCCCGCGCGAAGCGGATGCGCCGGTCCAGCCGCTCCTGCCCGGCATCCACCCGCGCCAGCACCGCGCCGGCGGCCAGCAGCTTGAAGGTGCTGGTGAGCGGGAAGCGCTCCTCCTGCCGGTGCCCGGCGCGCCGGCCGCTGCCGGTGTCGAGCACCGCGACGCCCAGCCGCCCGCCATGCGCCGCCTCGATGCGGGCGAAGGTTTCCGCCAGTTCCGCGAAGCCGTCCGCCGCGCGGGCGCGCCCTGCCCAGCCGCCCAGCGCCGCCGCCGCGCCGCCCATCCACTGCCGCCTGCCGATCATGCCGTCTCTCCTCTGCTGGCGGGCGCAAGCTGCGCGGCGCAGGCGGCGCGGACAAACGATCATCCTTCGCAAGAGCCCCCAGGAAAACTAATGCTGGCGGGCATGACCCTGAGCCACCTCCCGCTCAACGCCCTGCGCGCCTTCGAGGCGGCGGCCCGCCAACTCAGCTTCACCCGCGCCGGGCTGGAACTGCGCGTCACCCAGGCGGCGGTCAGCCACCAGGTCAAGGCGCTTGAGGAAATCTTGGGCGTGCCGCTGTTCCGCCGCCTCCCCCGCGGCCTCGCCCTCACCGAGGAGGGCGAGGCCCTGCTGCCGGTGCTGACCGACGCCTTCCGCCGCATCGCCGGCACGCTGGAGCGCTTCGAGGGCGGCCGCCTGCGCGAGGTGCTGACGCTCGGCGCCGTCGGCACCTTCGTCACGGGCTGGCTGCTGCCGCGCCTGCCGGAGTTCCGCGCCGCGCATCCCTTCGTGGACCTGCGGCTGATGACCAACAACAACCGCGTGGACCTCGCCGGCGAGGGGCTGGACGCCGCCATCCGCTTCGGCGACGGCGCCTGGCACGGCACCGAGGCGACCCGCCTCCTCGCCGCGCCGCTCTCGCCGCTCTGCGCCCCGGCGCTGGCCGCCCGCCTGCGCCAGCCCGCCGACCTGCTGGGCGAGACGCTGCTCCGCTCCTACCGGCTCGACGAATGGGAGCGCTGGTTCGCCGCCGTGGACCTCGCCGCCCCCGCCATCCGCGGCTTCGTCTTCGATTCCTCGCTGACCATGGCCGAGGCGGCGGCGCAGGGCACCGGCGTCGCCCTGCTGCCGGCGCGGATGTTCGAGCACGACCTGCGCCAGGGCCGGCTGGTGCGCCCCTTCGCCGCTGAAGTGACGCTCGGCGCCTACTGGCTCACCCGCCTGAAGTCCCGCCGGGAGACCCCGGCCATGGCCGCCTTCCGCGCCTGGCTGCTGGCCGAGGCCGGGATCGCCGCCGGGGCATGAGCCGGCGGCTCGGCCGCCGTCCGCGGCAGTCCCGCGGCGGGCGCGCTTGACACCGCCCCGCGCCGGCGCAACGAAACGGCAAACATCAGGAAACGCCAGGCTCATGCTCCGTCGCCCGCTGCTCGCCACCGCCCTCGCCCTGCCCTGGATCGCGCGCGCCGCCCGCGCCCAGGCCGCCCCGCTGCGCATCATCGTCCCCGCCCCGCCCGGCGGCCCGACCGACATGCTGGCCCGCGTCCTCGGCGAGAAGGCCCAGGCCGCGCTCGACCGCCCCGTGGTGGTGGACAACCGCGCCGGCGGCGGCGGCGTCATCGGCACCGAGGCCGCCGCCCATGCCGCCCCGGACGGCAACACGCTGGTGCTCGGCCACAACCAGACCCATGCCAGCAACCAGGCGCTGATGCCGCAGCTGCCCTATGACGTGGTGAAGAGCTTCACCCCCGTCGCCAAGCTGGCCACCGTGCACCATGCCCTGGTGGTGCCCGCCAACTCCCCCGCGAAGACGCTGCGCGGCCTGATCGAGCGCGGCCGGCGCGAGCACCTGAGCTACGCCTCCTCCCAGGCCGGCTCCGCCAGCCACGTCATCTCCGAGACGCTGGTGCGGCGCGAGAAGCTGGACGCCACCCACATCCCCTACCGCGGCGCCGCCCCGGCGGCGACCGACACGGTCTCCGGCGTGGTGGACTTCTACACCGCCACCTTCCCCTCGGTCGCCAGCCTGATCCGCGACGGCCGCCTGCGCGCGCTGGAGGTCGGCGCCCCCGCCCGGCTGGCCGACTTCCCGGAGATCCCGACGGCCGCCGAGGCCGGCGCCCCCTATCTCGCGGTGGACGCCTGGTTCGGCCTCTTCGCCCCCGCCGGCACCGCGCCCGAGGCGGTGGAGCGCATCGCCCGGGCCATGCTGGACGGGCTGAACGACCCCGCCGTCGAGGAGCGCCTGAGCGCCGCCGGCTTCACCGCCGACCCGATGCTCCCCGGCCCCTTCGCCGCCTTCCAGAAGGAGGAGGTGGACCGCTGGGCCGAGATGGTCCGCCTCACCGGCGTCAAGATCGAGGGCTGACGCCTGCCTTCCTCCTGCCGCCCGGGCCTCGCGCATGCGTAGAATGCAGGCCTGGGCGGTGGCGCCCCCCGCCTCGCTTTGCTATAGCCCCACCGGCACCGCCGGCCCCCGCTTTCGGCGGCGAGAGGGATTCGTGAATCATGGCGCGACGCCGGCAGCTCTATGAAGGTAAGGCAAAGGTCCTGTTCGAGGGACCGGAGCCCGGCACCCTGGTTCAGTACTTCAAGGATGACGCCACCGCCGGCAACGGCGCCAAGAAGGGCATCATCACCGGCAAGGGCGTGCTCAACAACCGCATCAGCGAATACCTGATGACGCGGCTGAACGAGATCGGCATCCCCACCCACTTCATCCGCCGCCTCAACATGCGCGAGCAGCTGATCCGCGAGGTCGAGATCATCCCGCTCGAAGTGGTGGTCCGCAACGTCGCCGCCGGCTCCCTCGCCACCCGCCTCGGCCTCAAGGAAGGCACCCGCCTCCCCCGCTCGATCATCGAGTACTACTACAAGAACGACGCCCTGCAGGACCCGATGGTCTCCGAGGAGCACATCACCTGCTTCGGCTGGGCCTCCACCCAGGACCTGGACGACATCGTCTCCCTCACCCTCCGGGTGAACGACTTCCTCTCCGGCCTGTTCCTCGGCGTCGGCATCATCCTCGTGGACTTCAAGCTGGAATTCGGCCGCCTCTACGAGAACGACGAGATGCGCATCGTCCTCGCCGACGAGATCTCGCCCGACAACTGCCGCCTCTGGGACGCCCATACCGGCGAGAAGATGGACAAGGACCGCTTCCGCCGCGACCTCGGCAAGGTCGAGGAAGGCTACCAGGAAGTGGCCCGCCGCCTTGGCATCCTGCCCGAGGCCGGCGCGCGCGACATGAAGGGCCCGGAGGCCATGCAGTGATGACCCCCTCCGCGGAGCCGAAAATGACCAAGGCGCTCGTCACCGTCATGCCCAAGGCCGGCGTGCTCGACCCCCAGGGCAAGGCCATCGGCCACGCCCTCGGCACCCTCGGCTTCGAGGGCGTCGGCGAGGTCCGCACCGGCAAGGTCATCGAGCTGGAGCTGGCCGAGGCCGACCCCGCCAAGGCGAAGGCCCTGGCCGAGGAAATGGCCCGCAAGCTCCTCGCCAACACCGTCATCGAGAGCTTCCGCGTCGAGCTGGCCTGACCGCCCGCCCCGCGAGGCCCGCCACCCGGAGCGCCGCGCCGCATGATCAAGGTCTCCCTCCTCATCATGCTGCTGCTCACCGTGGTGATCGGCATGGGCCTCCGCTGGCGGCAGGACCGCCTCCCCCAGGTCGCCGCCGCGCGCCGCCGCAGCGGCCTCGTCGCCCGTGGCAAGGCCCGCATCGACCTCTGGGTCACCGCCGCCGCCATCGCAACCGTCGGCACCATCCTGCTGGTCGGCGGCCTGCACTGGCTCCGCGTCTGGTTCGAATGAACCGCCCCGCCCTCCCCTCCTGCCCCGTCGCCCCCCGCCCGCCGAGGACGCACCAGCCATGAACGCCGTCATCCTCCTCTTCCCCGGCACCAACCGTGAGCGCGACATGGCCATCGCCCTCGAAAAGGCGACCGGCCGCAAGCCGACCATCCTCTTCCACCGGGAATCCGCCCTCCCCCCCGGCACCGACCTCGTCGTGCTCCCCGGCGGCTTCTCCCATGGCGACTACCTGCGCTGCGGCGCCATGGCCGCCCGCTCCCCCATCATGCCCGCCGTCCATGATTTCGCCGCCCGCGGCGGCCACATCCTCGGCGTCTGCAACGGCTTCCAGATCCTGGCCGAAGCCGGCCTCCTCCCCGGCGCCCTGCTCCGCAACGCCTCGCTGCGCTTCCTTTCCATGGACTGCCACCTGCGCGTCGAACGGACCGACACCCCCTTCACCAACCGCTGGCAGCAGGGCGAGGTCTTCCGCGCCCCCATGGCCCATGGCGACGGCAACTACTTCGCCGACGGCGCCACGCTGGAGCGCCTGGAGAAGGACGGCCGCGTCGTCTTCCGCTACGTCACCCCCGAGGGCGAGGCCACCGAGGCCGCCAACCGCAACGGCGCCTGCAACAACATCGCCGGCATCGTCTCGGAGAACCGCCGCATCCTCGGCATGATGCCCCACCCGGAGGACCTGGTGGACCCGCTGATGGGCGGCACCGACGGCCTCCCCCTCTTCGAGAGCATCGCCGAGACCTTCGCCACCGCCTGAACGCGCCGGAGGGAAGAATCCGGAAGGGCGCAGCGCCCCCGCGCCCCGCCCCTCCCGCGTCTTCCGGCACGCCTGGAGCGCTGCAGGGGAGCGCGAAATGCAGGCCCCCTCCGGCAGGGCGCCGCCCCCGCACCTCCCGGCAGCTAGAGCGGCTTCCGTTCGCTACGGCTCACGGAAACCGCTCTAGCCAGTTGTTCTGATGAGCATCTTCACCCGTTCCGATGCTTCCCTCGGAACGGGATCTGCTCTAATAGCCCGTGTCCTCGTCCGGCGCGCCCGGCGCATCCGCCACCTCGAAGGCAGCGACGATATGCGCCAGGTTCACCGTCGCCCGCACCCGCCCGGTCGGCGCCACCAGCACCCCACCCGGCGCGGCGAAGCCCTCGGCCTCCCGCAGCATATCCACATCCATCAGCACCACCCCATGCGGGGAAAGATGCACCGCCTCGATACGCTGGATCAGCATGACCTGCCCCGTCGAAAGCAGCAGGCCGAACCGCCAGTCGTCCGCCATCATCCGCCCGCTGAACCATGCGGGCATCAACTCACCCAGGCGGAGATCGTCCGGGCTGTCTAGGGTTGTCCAGCTCTCATCCATAAACAACCTTAACGCGGGCTGAATGGGGGGTTCAATGGCTGAAGACGCCACCCGTTAAGCACTCCAAGGTGAAAGCCCGGCCAGCAGCCGGTACCCGGAGGCCCGCCGCCCGGCCGTGAGCAGCGCCTGCGACCGCCCGCCAGCAGGCCCGCCACCCATTCCCGGCACCCCCCCAGGCGCAACGGCCGGCACCGCCCCCCGAGACAACTTGCCGGCGCCGGCGCCCCACCGCCACACCTTGCGGCGGCATCACGCCAGAGGCCCCGTCTGGAACAGCGACACCCGCAGCCCGCCATGCGGGACCGGCGCGCCCGCCGGCAGGAACGGCAACCCCGTCGCCTGCGCCAGCCTGGGCTCGGCCGCGATGATCCCGACGCGCCAGCCCGCGAAACGGCGCATCAGCGTCTGCCCGAGCGCCTGGTACAGGGCAGAGAGCTTCCCCCTCTCCCCGATGCGCGTGCCATAGGGCGGATTGACGATCACCAGCCCCGGCGGCCCCTCCGGCGGCACCGCCTCGCTGATCGTGCCCTGCCGGAACTCGGTCCACGCGCCGACCCCCGCCCGCGCGGCATTCGCGCGACTCATGGCGACCGCCCCCGCATCCCGGTCGCTGCCATGGAACCGTACGGCCGGAACCCGCCCGCTCCGCACCGCCCGCATCCGCTCCCAGGCCTCCGCGTCGAAGGTCGCAAGCTGCTCGAAGGCGAAATGCCGCCCCCGCCCCGGATTGAGCCGCGCCGCGATCTCCGCCGCCTCGATGACGAAGGTGCCGGACCCGCACATCGGGTCGAACACCGGCTCGCCGCCGTCATAGCCGCATTGCCGCAGGAACAGCGACGCCATGGTCTCCCGCATCGGCGCCGCGTTGACCGCCTCCTTGTACCCGCGCTTGTGCAGCAGCTCGCCCGAGGTATCGACGCTGATCGTGCAGAGGTCCTGCTCGATCCGCGCCCGCACGACCACCCCGGCCTCCGCCGAATGCGGCGCCCCCAGCGTCTCCCGGATGGCGCCCTCGATCCGCTCCGCCGCCGCCCCGGAGTGATAGATGCGCGACCCCGCGCAGGTGGCCTCCACCCGGAACGGCACGTCCGCCCGCAGCACGCTGCCCCAGGGCACCCGCCGCGCCCGGCTGTCGAGCTGCGCCAGATGCACCACATGGAAGGCGTCGATGCGCGCCAGCACCCGCCCGGCGCCGCGGACCCACAGGTTCGCGCGCCAAACCTCCGGCCAGCCGCCGGTGATGACGACGCCGCCGGGAACCGCCCGCGGCCGCTTGAAGCCCTTGCCGCGCACCTCCTCGCACAGCACCGGCTCCAGCCCCGGCACCGTCGCGAGGAAGATCTCGAACCCCTTGTCGCGCGTCATCGCGTCAGCCCGGCGGGAGGCGCGGCCCACGGCGGCACCCCTGTCTGTCCGGCCTGGGCGGGAATTCCGACGCGATCATGCCGGCGCCTCATACCATCCCCCGCGCGGGACGGCCATGGCGGCGGGCCAAGGGGCTGGGCGCCGCCCGCCGCCCTTGTGCGAAGGCCCCGCGCCTCAGGCTGATACCACCGCCGCGCAGGGGCTCTGCCCCTGCACCCCGGCAGGAACCTGAGGTTCCTGCACCTCCATTCCGCTTGGCCGCGCCCCAGGGTGCAGGGCCGGCCTCCCCATGATGGGCCGGATCGGCATCACCGGCCCGATGGAGGGCAGCACCGCGAGCCGCCCGTCACTCACCGCCATCCGCCCGGCGCACGATGCCGGGAGTGCGGCGCCTCCCCTTTGCCCCCGCCCGCCCTGCCGGTCCATATTCATTTCACTTAAGCAACTTTTACCATCCCATCCGCCCCGCTGAAGGAACCGCCATGCAAGCCGAACTCGAAACGGCCAAAGCCTTCTTCACCGCCTGCGAAACCGGCCAGGGCTGGGAGGCCTGCCGCCCCCACTGCACGCCCGACGCCACCTTCGCCGCCCAGTCGGACGCGCTGGCCGAGATCCACACCCTCCAGCAATACACGGAATGGATGTGCGGCATCCTGGCGGCCCTGACCGACGGCACCTACGAGCTGAAGTTCTTCGCCGCCGATCCCGCCCGCAACGCCGTCTGCGCCTGTGCCACCTTCATCGGCACGCACCTGGCCGGCGGCCCCTGCCCGCCCACCGGCCGCACCACCCGCACCGACTACGTCTATGTCATGCAGTTCCAGGACGGCCGGATCGCCCACATGACCAAGATCTGGAACTCTGGCTATGCGTTGAAGGAATTGGGGTGGGGGTGAGCGCTTAGGCGCATCGTCCGCACGCGCACTTCGGGACTTACGCGCGGCCATCCGCCGGGCTTCACCCGCGGCAAGCGCCCGAGATCTACGCCCAATGATTAAGGCTGGATTTGTAGCGGCTGCTCTTACCGGGCGCACATGCAGCGCAGCGGACTTTACTCAACCAACTCCAGTATCATTCTTCGACGAAATAATCCTCGTCAAGGCGCTTTACTACAACACTGCGACTTATTCGCACACCCACTTCGTACTCTACAATTAATTCCGAGAATCTTTCGCCATCAATCAAAATGACGCGCTGCGGAAGATGCCGAACGTAATCGACAGCTGGTGCACTAAAGCTAGACGTTGTAACAAATACACCTTTATTCGCACCTAGACCGACTAGGCTTCCCACAAAGCTCTGTATTTCTGGCCTGCCTACGCTTACGTGCGAAGCGTAGCGCTTTGCTTGAACGTAGATACGATCTAGTCCAAGCCGATCTTCATCTATAACGCCGTCGACGCCGCCGTCGCCACTCCGCCCAAGCTTAAGGGCTGCACGATCATGGCTCCCGCCGTAGCCCATAGCCACCACAAGATCGACGATCATGCGTTCGAAGAATGACGGGCTTTGTGCTAGGCGGTGGTGACGATTTCAGCGGAGTAGGATGGCGATTGAGGCGAGCAGAACGAAGCCGCGGAAGTTGGCGAGGAGCTTGTCGTAGCGGGTTGCGACGCGACGGAACTGCTTGAGG
>NZ_JASIRT010000009.1 GCF_030063475.1 Roseomonas sp. E05 | reverse complement strand
CTCGAAGGCCGACCGGGCACCGGCGCCCGCCAGCAACTGGTCCAGGACCGCGTCCGGGATCCGCGGCTCTTTCCGTCGGGCCATAGGGGGTCTCCTTCGTCCCTACTATGCCCCGCCCCACACGCAATTCCTGACAGTCCCGGCGTAGAGAGGCCGCTGAACGCTGTGCTGGATGCGCCTGTTGCGCTTGGTCGGGATCTCCGGGTACCCGCCGCGGTCGCGCACATCCTGTCGTATGGCATCACTGTCGTAGCCGCGATCCGCGAGCAAGATGCCGGGATCGCTATCCCGCTCCTCCATCAGCACGCCGTAGGCTGTGCTGTCATGCGCCTCCCCCGGCGTCAGCGTCAGGCTGATCGGCAGGCCATGAGCATTGGTGCGGAGATGGATCTTGGTCGAGAAGCCACCGCGCGAGCGTCCAAGACCCTGGCGGTGAGTCCCCCTTTTACGCCAGCCGCGCAGTGATGGGCGCTGACAATGGTGCTGTCGATCATCTGGAGGGCGTCGGCATCGCCGCCACCATCCGCCAGCGCCTGCAGCAGCACATCCCAGAGGCCGGAGGTGGTCCAGCGCCGATACTGCCGGTGGACGGAGTTCCAGTTGCCCAGCTCAGGCGGCAGGTCGTGCCAGGGAATGCCCGTGCGCGCCACCCAGAAGATGGCATTCAGAACCCGGCGGTGACTGCCAGGCGGGCGGCCGCGGAAGGGGCCGGTCTCGACCACAAAGGGCTCGAAGAACGCCCATTCCTCGTCCGTCAGCAAACCTCGCAGCACCGGCGCCTCCCTTCAGGAGGCAGCCTTGAATCACCTCAGAGGTTGTTATGGACCTCTGGCCTGGTAACGATCAGGTTGCGCGGCATGACTGCCCGCAAGCCATACCCGTCCGATGTGTCTGATGAAGAATGGGCACTGGTCGCGCCTTACCTGACGCTCTTGCCGGAGGGTGTCGGACAGCGGGAGTATCCGCTGCGCGAGGTGTTCAACGGGCTGCGCTACGTGGTGAAGACCGGCGCGCCCTGGCGCTGGATGCCCAATGACCTGCCGCCCTGGGCGGCCGTCTACCAGCAGACGCAGCGCTGGCTGGCGGCAGGCTGCTTCGAAGCGCTGGCCGAGGACCTCCGAACGGTGCTGCGCCTGGCCGCGGGGAGAAAGGCGCAGCCCAGTGCTGCCATCCTGGACAGCCGCACCTTGCGGTCCACGCCGGAGAGCGGCGAGCGGGCCGGGTATGACGGCGCCAAGCGCAAGAAAGGTTCCAAGCTGTACCTGGCGGTCGACACGCTGGGACATCTGCTGGCGCTGCACGTCACGCCTGCCGGTTCGGACGACCGGGCCGAGGTTGGGCGGCTTGCCCAAGCAGTGCAGGCCTCGACCGGCCAGAGCGTCGATCTGGCTTATGTCGATCAGGGCTATACGGGCAGCAAAGCAGCCGATGCCGCGAAAGCCCACGGCATTGAGTTGGAGGTGATCAAGCTGTCTGAGGCCAAGCGTGGCTTCGTCCTGCTGCCGCGACGCTGGGTGGTAGAAAGGTCCTTCGCCTGGGCTACCCGCTTCCGGCGCCTGGTGAAGGACTATGAGCGCTACGCCAGCACTCTTGCTGACCTGCACGTCGTCGCCTTTGCATGCATCATGCTCAGGCAGGCCGCTCAACTGGCCGCAGGTCCATAACAACCTCTAGCTTTAATCCGCTCACCGGCCATAAGCGCTACGTCGAAGCAGCGCTTGCTAATGTCGATACCTACTATGTCCACAGTCGCCACATCAAAGCGTTTTCGAAGACCGCGGTCACCCCGCATGACCATCCTTG
This sequence comes from Roseomonas sp. E05, assembly GCF_030063475.1. Lineage (GTDB taxonomy): Bacteria > Pseudomonadota > Alphaproteobacteria > Acetobacterales > Acetobacteraceae > Pseudoroseomonas. The sequence continues at coordinate 185,961 of NZ_JASIRT010000009.1, read as the reverse complement.
TAAACAGGCTTTCCAGGCAAGCTGGTGCCCCACATACCGTTCGGCCAGGGTGGAGGATGCGGCGGGTCCCAATCTACGGGACGGTCTCATGGACCGAGGGGGTCATGGGAACACCGCCGCAGTGGCTGCGACGGCCATCGCAGCTACCGGAGGATACTTACAAGAGGGCTACTCTGCAGGTGGGAGGATCGGCATGGATCTGAAACAGCTCCGGTGCTTCCTCGCCGTGGCGGAGGAGCTGCATTTCGGCCGCGCCGCCGCCCGGCTCAACATGTTGCCCACCGCCCTGGGCCGACAGGTGCGGCTGCTGGAGGAGGAGCTGGGCACACCGCTGCTGCGCCGGACCACTCGGCAGGTGGCGACCACCGCCGCGGGCGCCGTCCTCGCCGAGGAAGCACGCGCCATCCTGGAACGCGCCGCCACAGCCGCCCGGATGGTGCGCGCCATGGCGCAGGTGCCGGGCGGCACGCTGCGCATCGGCGCCATTGACAGCGCCGCCGCCGGCCTGTTGCCCGATCTGCTGGCCGGTTTCCGCGCCCGGCATCCGGAGATCGCCGTGCGGCTGGTGGAGGCGAAATCGGCCGAGATCGTGCCAATGCTGCGCAGCGGGCGGCTCGATCTGGGCTTCATCCGGCCGCCGCAGTTGCCCGAACCGGGCCTCGCCTTCCGCTGGCTGCTGCAGGAACGCCCCGTGGCCGCCCTGCCGCGCCGCCATCCGCTCGCCGGCCGCCGCCGCCTGCGCCCCGCCGAGCTGGCCGGCCTGCCCTTGATCCTGCCCCCGCGCCGCACCCGGCCGCACAGCCATGGCGGGGTGATGCGGCTCTTCGCCAGCCTTGGCCTCTCCCCGCACGTGGTGCAGGAGGCGGAGGAGAAGCAGACCATCGTCAATCTCGTTGCCGCCGGCATCGGCATCGCCCTGCTGCCGGAATGGGCGGCGCGGATGCGCGTTCCGGGGGTGGTGTTCCGGCCGGTCGAACTGCCGGAGGGGCTGGATCTGCCGGAATGGGGGCTGGGCGTGGCCTGGGAGGACGGCACATCCTGCACGGCACGGGACCTGTTCCTGGCCATGCTGGACGCGGCACCGGAGGCGCAGCCCGGACCGGCTCCGCCCGTGCCCCGGCGGCGGGCGGGCTGACGCGCCACGAGCCGAATTCGGCGCACCGGCTCTTGCATTGCCGGCCAGCGCCGACAGGATGGCCGGGGAAGCCGCAGAGGACGCGGCAGGAGAGGAAGCGCCAAGGTGTCTGATGCCGCAGCCGCGCCGTCGCGCGGCGTGCCGTTGCTGACTGTTTTCGCCGAACCCGATTTCCGCCGCCTCTGGATGGTCGGCCTGGTGATCTTCGGCGTCCGCTGGATCGAAACCATCGCCGTCGGCGTCTTCGTCTATCAGGAGCGGGGCTCGGCCCTGCTCGTGGCCACCATGATGCTGCTGCGGCTCGTTCCCATGGCACTGCTCGGCGCCTTTCTCGGCGCCTGGGCCGAGCGGATGGAGCGGCGGACGGCCCTGCTGCTGATCGTGGTGGCCTCCTTCGCCACCTCATTGACGCTGGGGCTGCTGGCAATGGCGGGCGCGCTGCAGATCTGGCACCTCGCGGTGGCCAGTTTCATCAATGGCGTCAGCTGGGCGGCCGATAATCCGGTGCGCCGCATGATGCTCGGGCAGGTGGTCGGCGCCGAGCGGATGAGTGCCGCCATGTCGGTGGATGTCGGCACCAACAATGCCAGCCGTATGCTCGGTCCGACGCTGGGCGGGCTGCTGCTGGCGACGACCGGCATCCAGGGTGCCTTCCTGCTCAGCGCGCTGTTCTACCTCGTCGCGATCGGCGCGACGCTGCGCCTGGCCTATCGCAACGAGGCGCAGGCGCCATCCGGCGAGGGCGTGCTGAGCCGCGTCGCCGCCGGCGTCACGCTGGTACTCGACGACCGGCGGCTCACCGGCATCATGATCGTCACCCTGCTCTACAACATCTTCGCCTGGCCGACGACGAGCATGATCCCGGTGATCGGGCAGGACCGGCTGCAGCTCGGGGCGCAGGGCGTCGGCTTCCTCGCCAGCATGGATGGCATCGGCGCCTTCTTCGGCGCGCTCCTGATCGCATGGCTGGCGCGGCCGGAACGCTATGCGCGCCTCTATGTCGGCGGCGTCGCCTCCTACTGCGCCCTGATGGCGCTCTTCGCGCTGATGCCGCACGCCCTGCCCTCCGGCCTCGCGCTTCTGCTGGCGGGGTTGGGCGGCTCCGGCTTCAGCATCATGCAGACCACGCTGGTCTTCCTCGCCACGCCGCCGGAGATGCGCAGCCGCGTGCTTGGCCTGCTCTCCGTCTGCATCGGCGTCGGGCCGGTGGGCTTCATTCATCTCGGGCTGCTGGCGGATGCGATCGGGGCGCACTACGCGGTGGCGCTTTCGGCCACCGAGGGGCTGCTGGCGCTCTGGCTCGCGCGGCGCTGGTGGCGCGCCATCTGAGCGCCAGCCCTCCCTTCTTCAGCCCAGGCGGGGGTCGAGCCAGGGGCGCGGCATCGGCTGCCAGGGGGTCCGGCGCCCGTCCTCCTCTCGCAGCGTGACGCCCAGCCCGGGCAGTTCGGGCGCGAAGGCCGCTCCCTCCCGGAAGGCCAGCCGTTCGCCGCCCTCGATCAGCGTGAAGAAGCGCTCCGTCTCGCCGAACTGCACCTCAAGCCGCAGAAAGTTCGGCAGGGTGGCGCAGAGATGCAGGGAATGCGCGTGGCAGATAGGGCCGGTCGGATTGTGCGGCGCGATCTCCACCCCTGCGGTCAGCGCCAGGGCGGCGATGCGGCGAATCTCCTCATGGCCGCCGGCATGCTTGATGTCGGGCATCAGCACGTCGTAGCAGCCCTGCTCGATCATTGCCCTGTAGGCGCCGAGGCCGCAGAGCGTCTCCGCCCCGGCCAGCCGCATGCCGCGGTCATTGGCCATGCCGCGCAGGCGGCGAATCTCCGGGGTGTTGGCCTCGGCCACCGGGCATTCCAGCCAGTAGAGGTCGAGCGGTGCCAGGTCGCGCAGCAGGGCCGCCGCGCCGCCAGGCGAGAAGCGCCAATGCGCGTCCACCATCACGTCCACCGACGGGCCGACCGCCTCGCGCACGGCGGCGATGCGGTCCAGCCCCTCGGCATAGGCGGCGCGCTGGCCGGCGGTGTCATCTCCGGCATCCTGCCAGACCATCGGCTCGAAGGGGGCGAGCTTCACCGCGCTGAAGCCGGCGGCGACGGCGCGGCGCGCGGCGGCCGCGAAGCCCTCCGGCGTGCGCGGCTGGGCGCCGCGGTTGATGTTGGCGTAGAGCGTGACGCGCTCGCGCAGGGCGCCGCCCAGCAGGCGGTGGATCGGTGCGCCGTGATGCTGCCCGGCGATGTCCCACAGTGCGGCCTCGAAGGCGCTCTGCACGGTCTGCGCCACCAGCCCGCCCGGCGCATGTGGCAGCACCTGGCAGAGGCGGTTGCGCACCAGCGGGTCCTGCCCGGTGGCCCGCGCGGCCAGCCGTGCCGCCTCGGCCGCCAGAAGCGGCTCCTGGTTCGCCAGGGTGCACTCGCCGATCCCGCTCAGCCCGGCATCGGTGCGGACCAGCAGGAAGCACCAGTTGGTCTTGGGCGTGACCTGCACGCCGAGGAAATCAAGGGCGGTGATGCGCATGGCCGCTCACTCCGCCCGGATGCCGGCCTGCTCGGCCAGCGCCTTCCATTTGGTGATGTCGGCCCTGATGCGCGCCGCGAACTCCTCCGGGGTGGAAGCGATCAGCTCGCCACCCATCAGCCGCACGCGGTCCTGGATCACCGGGGAGTCCTTGAGGCCGACCAGCGCGGCGTGCAGGCGCGCGCGGATCGGCGCCGGCGTGCCGCGCGGGGCGAGGATGCCGTTCCAGGCCAGCGTCTCAAAGCCCGGCAGGGTCTCGGCGACCGTCGGCACGTCCGGCAGTTCCGGCGCGCGGGTGAGCGAGGTGACGGCCAGCGCCTTCAGCTCGCCGCGCTGGATGTAGGGCATGACGTTCACTAGGTTGGCGAACATCAGCCCCGTGTCACCGCCGATCACCGACTGCGCCATGGCCGGCGTGCCGCGATAGGGCACATGCATGATGTCGAGCTTCGCCATCGCCTTGAACAGCTCCATCGACATATGCGCGGAGGAGCCGACGCCGCCGGAGGCATAGTTCAGCACGCCCGGCTTCGCCTTCACCAGGGCGATCAGCGCCGGCAGGTCGCGCGCCGGCAGCATGCGGGTGTTGACCACCAGCACATTCGGCCCCTGCACCAGCAGCGAGACCGGCTCGAAGGCCGTGGCGAGGTCATAGGGCAGGTCGTGGTAGATGGCGGCGTTGATGCCGTTGGAACCGGCATTGCCGAGCAGGAAGTTGTAGCCGTCGGGCGGTGCGTTGTAGGCGGCCTCGACGCCGATCCGGCCGCCGGCGCCGCCACGGTTCTCGACCACGAAGGGCTGGCCCAGCCCGGCTTCCAGCGCCGGGGCGATCAGCCGCGCCGTGGTGTCGTTGCCGCTGCCGGGCGCGTCGGGGAGGATCAGCCGCACCGGGCGGCGGGGCCAGGCCCCGGCGCCCTCCGCCGCCCAGGCCCGGCGCAAAGCCAGGGGCAATGAGGCGGCGAGGGAAAGGTGCAGCAGGCGGCGGCGGCTGGTCATTGCAATCCTCCCGGGCTTTGCCGGAAGTGTGCGCCCGCCGCCCGCGCGCCTGCAAGAGAGGGGCGGCCGGAGACGGCCCCCCTTCCCTTCAGGCGCGGCACGCGGCGTGAAGCCGCTAGGCGAAGACCTCCTCGGGGAGGCGCGGGTCGAACTGGTTGGTATAGTTGAGCAGGTTCTGCACGTACCAGGCCGCCGTCACCGGCTCCACCATGGTGCTGGGCAGCGGCTCGCGCGTGGACCAGTCCACACCCTCGCCCGGGGCCATGTAGCCCTCCCCGTAGCGGCTGACGGTCCAGCCGAGGCTGCCGCGGGTCCAGTCCGTGTTGCCCAGGAATTCCTGCGCCAGGCCGATATAGCTCGTCATCTGCGGCCAGGATGCCTCCGGCACGCGGCTCTCATAGGCGCCGCCGGGGCTGTAGGGCGAGGAGGCGTAGAAGGTGTCCCCCTCATAGCGGGAAATGCCGTATTCGTTCCGCGAGAGGTTGGCCAGCGTGCTCTCGACCTGCCGCTGCGCGCGCGGATCCCCGGCATCGAGCAGGCCGGTGACGAGGGCGAGATTCGCCGAATTCTCCTGGCGGTCGATCAGCGTGCCGTCGGGGGTGATGCCCCAGACCAGGTAGCCGCCCTCCTCGTTCCACAGGCCCGGCTGCTCGGCCGTGGTCGGGCGCAGGATGGCGTCGCGGATGGTGTTCGCCCCTGCCGCCCAGCTCTCAGCGAGGTCCGGCCGGCCGATCTCCTGGGCAAGCTGCGAGGCCGCGTTCAGGCCCTGGGCATAGGTGATCTGCGTGAAGACGTTGTAGAGATAGAACTCCTCCCAGATCGACAGGTCCGGCGGCCCGAAGCCGTTCGGCTCGATCCGCGTGGCGATGAACTGGGCGCTGTCCACGAAGGCTTCGCGGATCGTGGGATCGTTGACGAAGGCGGCCGCCTGGTCCGACTTGCCGGCATCGAGCAGGGCCTCGTAGTGCCGGTAGACGCCAATCAGGAAGAGGCCCTGCGCGTCCCATTCGGGCTGCACGAAGTCGATCGGCTGGTCCGCGCTCCAGAAGCCGTAATTGGTGTAGAAGGTGCCGTTGGGAAAGGCTGCGGCATCCTCGCCGGCACCGTCCTCCTCCACCGAGGCCATCCACATCCAGTAATGCTCGGCCGCGTCATGCAGCCCGGCGCCGTCGAGCGCGATGGCGGTCGCGGCGGAGTCCCGCGGCCAGACCTTGAACTCGTAGGCCGGGTTGGTGGAGGCGAGGAAGGAGCCGAACTCGGGCTGCTGCGACTGCAGGATCGAGACGAGGCTGCGAAGATAGGCGGTTTCGAGCGCCGGGTCGGAGACCTCGCGCAACGTCTCGCCAGGAAGTGCGGACGTCTCGCGCCCGGCAACCGTTTCGGCCGGCTCCACGCCGGGAATGTCGCGCGCCTCGCGCAGGCGGTCGTCCCAGGCTTCCTCCGTGCGGTCGAACCAGAAGGTCGGGGAGCCCGGCGAGGCGGTTCCCTGCGGGCTCAGCGCCGTGGCGATGTTGCTGTCGAGCTGCTCCAGGCTTTCCGCCAGGGTGTAGTAGAAATACAGCTCCACCGGGCGGGTCGGGAACAGATCGACGGACTCGATCTCCATGCCGAGCGTGACGCCCTGGCCCTCAGCCCGCTGCGGGTCACCGCCGACCTGGCCGCTGGCCTCGAAGCTGCCGATGACACCCTGCCCGCCCAGGCTCTCGCCGGGAGCAGGGCCGGCCGCGCCGAAGGGCATGCGGCCATCGCCCCGCACATCCTCGCCAGCCTCTCCCGCGCCCTGGCGGTCCGTATCCTGGAAGGCTCCGAAGGCGAGGTAGAGCGGCGCCCTTCCCTCCCCCTGCCCGATCTCCGCGACCCAGGCCTCGCGACGCTCATCCCAGACCGCGCGCCCCGCCAGATCGGCGTTCAGGCGAAGCGCGTTCAGCACGTCCCATTCGATGAGCGGATCGCCGACCTGGTTCTGGTTGGTCAGGGTCCAGCGCTCGACCATCAGCGGTTCGCCCGGAACCATGGCATATTCGCGGCTGATGGAAACCGGCAGCGCCTCGCCGGTCGGCAGGTAGTCGCCGTACTCGACATGCAGGATGCCGTGCTCATCGAAATAGTTCGTGCTGTCGAAATAGGGGGCAAGGGTCCGCGGCTCGGCGCCGGCCGAGACGTCGCGGAACCACATGGTCCCGTAATCGACCTGATCCGTCCCCCAGTTCGCGCCGAAGCGGAGCTGCGAGAGGGAAGGGCCGAATCCCTCCACGTCCTTCTGGTACAGCAGGGCGGCTTCGGTGATGCCGACCATGTCCTCGCCATTGTTCATGACAAGGGAGCGGGCGGAAGTCTGGTCCGAAGGGCTGGTGCCCGGAACGATCTCCAACTGGTCCAGCAGGATCTCCGGGTCGCCGGCATTCAGGCCGCCGGCCTCATTGCCGAGATCGGCGGTCAGGGTGATGGTATGCGTGCCGGCCGAAAGCTCCAGGCGGTCGCGGGCGATGCCCCAGCTCTCGCTCGAGAAGCGGTTCGCGAAGGTGATGGTGCCGGGAATGTCGGCATCATCCACCAGCAGGTTGCGGTAGACATCGCTGCCGGATCCGTTGGCGTAGCGGAAATTCAGCGTGTACCAGGCGGTTTCCGGAATCTCGACGGTGAAGCTGACCGAGGCGGCGGCTGCGCCATCCTGGTCGAAGATGTTCTCAAGGCCCGGCGCGCCAGGGAGGAGGAGATAGCTTCCCCCCGTGGCGCCACCGACCGTATTGCCGATGCTGGCTGGCCCCCCGAAGCTGGCGAGCTCGGCCTGGAAACTGCGCGCGGCGCCATCCGAAAGCTCCGGTGGCGGTGTGACTGAGCCGGACATTTTGTCCCCCCCTCCTCATCTCGGTGGCCGCGCTCCGAACCGGCAGGCGTGCGGATTGCCGGAATATCGGTCCGCGGGTTCCTCGAAAACCGTTTCGATATCGTTCGGTTCCATGCGCCGTTCCGGCAAATGCTCCGAAGGGAGGATGAGGCAAGGATCGCCGCGAGGCGTGGCGCCGGGCTGGCCCAGGCCGCGCCCCGTTCAGCCGGCTCCGCCCGGTGGCACGCGAAGGCGCGCCACCACGGCCCGGCCCGTCGCGGAGGTGCCGAGATGCCCGCCGATGTCGGGCGTGATCTCGCCGGCGGCAACGGCCTCGGCCACAGCGGCTTCGATCGCCCGGCCGGCAGCGGCGAAGGCCGGGCTGCCCAGCCGTTCGGCCTGCCAGTCCAGCAGTTGCGCGGTGGAGAGAATCAAGGAGAAGGGATTGGCGCGGTCCTGCCCCGCAATGTCGGGCGCGGAGCCATGCGCCGCCTGCGCCATGGCATAACGCTCGCCGGCATTGACCGAGCCACCGAGCCCGATGCTGCCGGAAAGCTCGGCGGTGAGGTCGGAGAGAATGTCGCCGAACATGTTGGTGGTGACGATCACGTCGAACTTCCCCGGCGCGCGCACCAGATGCGCCGCCATGGCATCGACGATGTATTCGTCCATAACCACCTCGGGGAAATCGGCGGCGGCCCTGCGGCACTCCTCCAGGAACATGCCGTCGCCCATCCTCAGCACATTGGCCTTGTGCACGGCGTGCACCCGCCCACGCCGCGCCGCCGCCAGGCGGAAGGCCGCGCGGGCGATGCGGGCGCAGCATGGCCGCGTGATGCGGCGGAGCGAGACGCAGACATCGGGCGTGACGAGCATCTCGGCATTCCCGGCCTCCATGTTGCGATCGGCGTAGAAGCCTTCGGTGTTCTCGCGCACCACGACAAGATCGAAGGGTTCCACGGCCGGGTGGCGGATGCCGGGATAGGTGCGGGCCGGGCGGATGTTCGCGAAGAGATCCAGCTTCTTGCGGAAGAACATCGAGGGGTTGATGCCGCCCTTGCTCTCGTCCGTGTAGTCGAAGGTGGACATGGGCCCGAGCACCAGCCCATCGGCCGCCTGCACCTTCTCCAACAGTTCCGGCCGAAGGGTGGTGCCATGGCGCGCCAAACTGGCATGCCCCGCGATCTCGTGCTCCAGCCGGAGACCGAGCCCGAAGCGGTCCGACGCCGCCTCAAGCACCGCCACTGCCGCAGCGGTGATCTCAGGCCCGATCCCGTCACCTGGCAGGACGACAAGGTGCAGCGCATTGCGCGCCATGGGAGCCTCCCTGAAATATTGCGTCCACCGGTACACACAAGCAGCTGGGGGTGTCGAGGGATGGAGGCCACTTCCTCTCCGCCGTGGCGCTCGATGCCGGGGAGGTGACAGGTGGCGCACCCGAGGGAACTGCGGCCGGGCAGGTTCCCAATGCGATCCGGAAGCTTCGAACAGCGCAGGATGGCCGCCCCGCGTTCACGTTTTGGTGCAGTCCGCGGCCCGAACTCCCGTGCTTCCTCACCTTCTCGCAAGCGCTTGGAGGAAACCGAGAGACGCAGCTGCGGCACGCCGGCAGCGATAGCTTGCCGCTTGACAGTGAAACGATCCAGTTCCTAGCGTGCTGCTATTCGGCATGACGTCATACGCTAGGACGTCATGTGATCGGACAAGCGGAACAATGAGCCGCGAGAGGGAATGTTCATGAAAACCGCCGTTGCAGCGGCCTGCCATCATGCTCGCAAGCCTCGCTAGACCGGCCCTGGCTGGAGCCCGCCCCCGCCAGCCGGCGCGCCGACGCTGGCATGGTCTCGCCGGATACCTGTTCCTCCTGCCCTGGCTGATCGGCTTTTTCGGCCTAACACTGGGGCCCGCTGTGGCCTCGCTGATCCTCTCCTTCACGCATTTCGATCTGATCACCGATCCACGCTGGGCCGGGCTGGCGAACTACCGCCGCATCGCCTTCATCGACACCAAGTTCTGGGCTTCGCTCCACGTCACCTTCACTTATGTCCTGCTCAGCGTTCCGCTGAAGCTGGCCTTCGCGCTCGGCGTGGCGATGGTGCTGAACAAGGGGATGCGCGGCCTCACCGTCTATCGCGCCATCTTCTACCTGCCCTCCCTGCTGGGGGGCAGCGTCGCCATTGCCGTGTTGTGGCGCGAGATCTTCTCCGGCAGCGGGCTGCTGAACCGGCTTCTGGCATTGGTCGGGCTGCACGGACCAAGCTGGATCGCCGATCCGGACACGGCGATCTACACGCTGGTGGTGCTGGGCGTATGGCAGTTCGGCAGCCCGATGATCATCTTCCTCGCCGGCCTGCGGCAGATCCCGCAGGACCTCTACGAGGCCGCCAGCCTCGACGGTGCTTCGCGTCGCCGGCAGTTCTTCCGCATTACCCTGCCGCTGCTGACGCCCATCATCTTCTTCAACGCCATCGTGCAGGTGATCGACGCCTTCAAGGCCTTCACGCCGGCCTTCATCATCAGCGACGGCGGCGGCGGCCCGATCAATGCGACGCTGTTCTACACGCTGTACCTCTACCAGGAGGCCTTCGGCAATTTCCGCATGGGCTATGCCTCGGCACTGGCCTGGATCCTGGTGCTGATCATCGGCACCTTCACCGCCATCTCCTTCCTCAGCGCGCGCTACTGGGTGCATTACGATGAATGATGCCGTGACGCCGCGATCGCCCTGGGGCAGCCTGGCGCGGCACCTGCTGCTGGCCGCCGCCGCCTTCGTCATGCTCTATCCGCTGCTCTGGATGCTGGCCAGCTCCTTCCGCGAGGGGCAGGACATCTTCACCAGTATCTCGCTGCTGCCGGAGCGGATCAGCCTTGATGCCTATCGGCGCGGTTGGAACGGCCTGGAAGTCACCTTCGGCCATTTCCTCACCAACTCGGCGGTGATCGCCGTGCTGTCCGTGGCTGGCAACACGATGTCCTGCTCGCTGGCGGCTTACGCCTTCGCGCGGTTGCGCTTCCGCGGGCGGGGCATCCTGTTCACGCTGATGCTGGGCACGCTGATGATCCCGTATCACGTGACGCTGATTCCGCAATACGTGCTGTTCCTGAACCTGGGCTGGGTGAACACCATCCTGCCGCTGGTGGTGCCGAAGTTCCTCGCGGCGGACGCCTTCTTCATCTTCCTGCTGGTGCAGTTCTTCCGCAGCATTCCGAAGGAGCTGGACGAGGCCGCCATGATGGACGGTTGCAGCCCCTGGCGCATCTACTGGAAGGTGCTGCTGCCGCTTTCACTTCCGGCACTGGCGACCACCGCCATTCTGTCCTTCATCTGGACCTGGGACGACTTCTTTGGCCCGCTGATCTACCTGAACGACATCACCCAGTACACGGCACAGATCGGCCTGCGCGCCTTTGTCGACTCGGGGGGCGATTCCGACTGGCCGGCGCTGTTCGCCATGTCGGTGCTCGGCCTGCTGCCCGTCTTCCTGTTCTTCCTGTTCTTTCAACGCCTGCTGATCGACGGCATTGCGACCACGGGGATCAAACGATGAGTGGCCTTGCCCTGGACCATGTCTTCAAGCGCTTCGGCAACCTGACCGTGCTCCGGGATGTCAACCTGACCGTGGCGCCCGGCGAGTTCGTCGTCTTCGTCGGCCCCTCGGGCTGCGGGAAGTCAACCCTGCTGCGAATGATCGCGGGGTTGGAGACCATCTCGGACGGCGAGTTGCAGATCGGCGGCGCACGCATGAACGACGTTCCCGCGGCGCAGCGCGGCATTGCCATGGTGTTCCAGTCCTACGCGCTCTATCCGCACATGAACGTCTACCGCAACATGGCCTTCGCGCTGGAGACGGCGCGCATGCCGAAGGCGGAGATCGACGCCCGGGTGCGCCGCGCGGCGGCGGTGCTGCAACTCGACCACCTGCTCACCCGCAAGCCGAAGGAGCTTTCCGGCGGCCAGCGGCAGCGCGTCGCGATCGGCCGCGCCATCGTGCGCGACCCCGACATCTTCCTGTTCGACGAGCCGCTCTCCAACCTTGACGCCGAGTTGCGCGTGCAGATGCGGCTGGAGATCGCAGAGCTGCACCGGCGCCTTGGCAATACGATGATCTATGTCACGCATGATCAGGTCGAAGCGATGACGCTGGCCGACAAGATCGTCGTGTTGCGTGCCGGCCAGGTCGAGCAGATCGGCTCGCCGCTTGAACTGTACAACACGCCTGCCAACCAGTTCGTCGCCGGCTTCATCGGCAGCCCAAAGATGAACATGCTGCGGCCGAGCTCCACGCACTTCGAGGATGGCGAACTGCGGCTGGAACTGGGGGACCTGCGGCTTCTGCTCGGCCGGCGCGGCGGCGCGGAGGCCCCCGCCGCCCTCGGCATCCGCCCCGAGCATCTGCGCGTCGGCAGCGGCACGCTGAAGCTCGGCGAGATCAGCGTGCAGCAGGTCGAGCATCTCGGCAGCGCATCCCTGGTGCATGGCCGCCTGCCCGACAAGCAGAACCTCGTCGTCCAGCTCGAAGGGCAACAGCGGATCGGCATCGGCGACTGCCTGCCGGTCTTCCTGGAGCCCGCGAACTGCCACCTGTTCCGGGAGGATGGGGCCGCCCTGCCGCGCCCCGCCCAGCCCGCCCTTGAGGGAACCGCCTATGCTCACTGACACCCAGCCCGCCAACCGTGTCGCCCTGGTCGGCACGGGGCATCGCGGCACCGGCATGTGGGGGCAGGACCTGCTCGCCCGCCTCGGCGGAGAGGTGGATCTGGTCGGCCTCTGCGACCTGAACACGCTGCGGGCGCACCGTTCGCAGCGCGCCATCGGCACCAACGCGCCGGTGTTCCAGGACTTCGGCGAGATGCTGCGCAGCACGCGACCCGACACGGTGATGGTCTGCACCCGTGACGACACGCATGACGCTCTCGTCGTGCAGGCGCTCGAGGCGGGAAGCGACGTGATCACCGAGAAGCCGATGGCGACCACGGCCGAGAAATGCCGCCGCATCCTGGAGGCGGAGGCGCGTACCGGCCGCAAGGTGCATGTCGCCTTCAACTACCGGCATGCCCCCTTCGCCGCCAAGCTGAAGGAGCTGCTGCTCTCCGGCGTTATCGGCGAGCTGACCTCGGTGGACTTCCACTGGTACCTCGATACGCGGCACGGGGCGGACTACTTCCGCCGCTGGCACGCCTATGCGGAGAACTCCGGCAGCCTGTTCGTACACAAGGCCACGCATCATTTCGATCTGCTGAACTGGTACATCGCCGACGACCCGGAGGAGGTCTTCGCCAATGGCAGCCTGCGGCATTACGGCCGCAACGGACCGTTCCGCGGCGAGCGCTGCCGGGGCTGCGAGCATGCCGGCGAATGCAACTTCTACCTGGACATCTCGGCCGATCCCTGGCTGGAAATGCTCTATGAGGACCCCTCGCGCGAGGATGGCTATGTCCGTGACGCCTGCGTCTTCCGCGAGGACATCGACATCTACGACACGATGAGCGTCGCCATGCGCTACCGGAACGGCGTGCAGGTCGCCTATTCGCTGAACGCCTGCATGCCGATGGAGGGCCATCACCTCGCCTTCAACGGCCGGCGCGGCCGCATCGAGATGCGTCACCACGAGAAGTTTCCCTTCGGTGTGCCGGAGCAGGACGAGATCCTGGTCATGCCGAATTTCGGCAAGGCGGAGCGCATCCTGATCCCACGCGAGAAGGGCGGCCATTTTGGCGGCGACCGGCGGCTGCAGGCGATGCTCTTCGACCCGTCCATGCCTGATCCGCTGCACCAGCGCGCCGGTGCCCGCGCGGGCGCCATGTCGGTGCTGTGCGGCGTGGCCTCGCTGGAGAGCGCGCGCACGGGCCGCGCGGTGCCCGTCGCGGAACAGCTGGAACAATCCGCGGCGCTGGTCGCCGCCGACTGATCCGGCAGCGCACCAGGAAAGCAAGGGAGGAACACATGACAACCAGACGCAGCATGCTGGCAGGGCTTGGCACCGCCGCCCTCCTCGGCGGGCCGGCGCGTGGCGCATTCGCCGCCAGCACGCGCCTGCGGATGGCGTGGTGGGGAGGCCGCGAGCGCGCCGACCGCACCAACCGCGCGCTTGAGGCCTTCACCCGGAAGCATTCCGACATCGCTGTTGCCGGCGAAAGCATGGGCTGGTCCGACTACTGGCCGAAGCTGGCCACGCAGGTTGTCGGCCGCAACGCACCCGACCTGATCCAGATGGACTACCGCTATCTCTTCGAATACGCGGTGCGTGATACGCTGCTGCCGCTGGACAAGTATCTGTCCGGCCCGCTGAAGGTCGGCGGCTGGGACCCGAAATTCCTCGATGTCGGGCGCACCTCCGACGGCAAGCTTTATGGCGTCAACTTCGGCGCCAATTCCCCGGCCCTGGTCTACAGCGCGACGGCACTGAAGGAGCTCGGCCTCGCGCCCCCGACACCCGACACCACCTGGGGCGAGCTTGCACAGCTCGGCGAACAGGTCACGCGGAAGGCGAACCGGACAAGCTACTACGGCCTCTGCGACTCCGGCATGCGCGAGCCGATCCTGGAGATCTTCGTCCGGCAGAAGGGCAAGCAGCTCTACACGCCGGAGGGCAAGCTCGGCTTCGGCACGGATGACATCCGCGAGTGGTTCGCCCTGTGGGATGAGATGCGCAAGCGGGGCGCCTGCGTGCCGGCGGATATCCAGGCGCTGTATCAGAACAGCATCGAGAGCAGCGCCCTCTCGCTTGGCAAGGCGGCAATGGACTGTCCGCATTCCAACCAGCTGATCGGCTACCAGCAGCTCAACCAGGAGCGGCTAGGCCTGACCATGCTGCCCACCATCGACGCCCAGGCGCCGCCGGGGCAGTATCTCAAGCCTTCGCAGCTGCTCAGCGTCTATGCCCGGTCGCGGAAGCCCGAGGCCGCGGTGGAACTGCTGAACTTCTTCGTCACCGATCCCGAGGCCGGCGCCATTCTCAGCATCGAGCGCGGCGTGCCGATTGATCCGGCGCAGCGGGCCGTGTTGAAGGATGGGCAGGACCAGAAGACAAAAGACCTGGTCGAGTACATCGATCTGGTCGCCGGTCGCGTCGGACCGCTGCCGCCACCGCCGCCGAAGGGCGCGGGCGAGATCACCCTGCTGCTGCGCCGGGTGAACGAGCAGATCGGCTTTGGCCGCATGGCGGTGGCCGATGGAGCCAAGCAGTTCATCGCCGAGGCGGAGGACATCCTGAGCCGTGGCTGAGCCGGCGCCCCCGCCCTTCGGCTTCGCCGTCATCGGCATCAACCACGACCATGTGCACGGGCTGATGCAGTGCATGGCCGAGGCGGGGGGCGTGTGCCGCGGCTTCCATGCGGCGGAGGCCGATCTCGCAGCCGCCTTCGCCGCGGCCTATCCCGACGTGCCGCGCGCCGCGGAGGCACGGCAACTGCTGGAGGCGGAGGACGTGGCGCTGATCGTCAGCGCTGCCATCCCCGGCGACCGCGCCGCCATTGCCATCGCGGCGATGCGGCACGGCAGGGACGTGCTGGTGGATAAGCCCGGCATGGTGTCCTTCGAGGAACTGCGGGCGGTGCGCGCGGTCCAGGCGGAGACCGGGCGCATCCATGCCGTCTTCTTCTCCGAGCACCTGGCGCAGCGGGCCACGGTGCAGGCCGCCGAGCTGGTGGCCGCCGGCGCCATCGGCGCGGTGGTCAACCTTGTCGGCCTTGGCCCGCACCGCATCCGCGCCGCGACCCGGCCGGACTGGTTCTTCCGCCCGGAGCGCAACGGCGGCATTCTGGTCGATATCGCCAGCCACCAGTGCGAGCAGTTCCTGTTCTTCGCCGGCGCCGTGCGGGGCGAGGTGCTCTCGGCCACGGTGGGCAACCACGCCCTGCCGGCGCATCCCGCCTTCCGCGACTTCGGCGACATGCATCTGCGCGCCGGCACCGTCACCGGCTATGCACGGGTGGACTGGTACACGCCCGAGGCCCTGCCCGTCTGGGGCGACGGCCGCCTGACCATCCTCGGCACCGAGGGCAGCATCGAGCTGCGGAAGTACCTCGACCCGGCCGGCCGCTCAGGTGGAGACCACCTGTTCCTGTCGAACCGCGACGGCGTGCGCCATATCGACTGCAGCAAGGCCGATCTGCCCTTCGGCCGCCTCTTCGCCGCCGACATGCGGGACCGCACCGAGAACGCGATGCCGCAGGCGCGCAGCTTCGGCGCCATGGAGCTGGCGCTCACCGCGCAGGCCATGGCCGAGAGGCAGCCGGTACCGGACTGGGCGCGGGCCGGAGGCGCGGCGTGAGGCGCTATCGGGTCGCCATCATCGGCTGCGGCATCGGCCGCCGCCACATGGAGGAAGGCTATCTCGGCAATCCGGCGCGCTTCGAGGTGGTTGCGGTCTGCGACCGCGACCCGGAGCGGCTGCGAGGCTTCGCGGCCGATTACGGCATCGCCCGCGCGGTCACCGACTTCGCCGCCGTGCTCGCGATGCCCGATGTGGACGTCATCGACATCTGCACGCCGCCCGCCGCGCATCTGGAGCAGGTTCTCGCCGCGCTGGCGGCCGGGCGGGAGGTGGTCTGCGAAAAGCCGCTGGTCGGCTGCCTGCGCGATGTGGACCGCGTCATCGCCGCCGAGGCGCAGTCGCGTGGCCGCGTCATGCCGATCTTCCAGTACCGCTATGGTGACGGCTTCCAGAAGGCCAGACGGATCATTGCCCTGGGGTTGGCGGGAGATCCGTTCCTGGCCACGGTGGAAACCGCCTGGCGACGCGCCGCCGCCTACTATGCGGTCCCCTGGCGGGGCCGCTACGACACCGAACTGGGCGGAACGCTGCTCGCGCACGCCATCCATTCGCACGATCTGCTCTGCGAGCTGATGGGACCGGTGGAGACGGTCTATGCGGCCACCGCCAGCCGGGTTCATCCCATCGAGGTGGAGGACTGCGCGGTCGGCAGCCTGCGGATGCGAAGCGGCGCCCTCGCCTCGGTCGCCGCCACCGTCGGCTCGCAACGGGAGATCACGCGGCTGCGCCTCTGCTTCCGCGAGGTGACCTTCGAGAGCAGCCTTGGCCCCTACGACCCGGGCGCCGACCCCTGGGCGATCATCCCCGCGAGCGAGGAGTCCGCGGCGCGCATCGCCGCCGCTCTGGCAGAGTGGCAGCCGGTACCGCCGCGCTTCACCGGGCAGATGCACGCCTATGCGCTGGCGCTGGACAGCGGCGGGCCGCTCCCGGTGACGCTGGAGGATGCACGGCGCTCGCTGGAGCTGCTGACGGCACTCTATCACTCTGCTGAGACAGCAACGCAGGTCTCGCTGCCGCTGCCGCCGGATCACCCGAAATACGCCTGCTGGGCGCCCTCGCACCTGTGTATGGCGGGTGACTGAATCGTGGCGGGCATCCTGTCCGCAGCGTGATGTCCCTCCTCCTGTTATCCACTCCAGAAAATCCGGGCGCTGGCGAAGTGAGCGCGGAACAGGCTCGGGTTCTCGGTCATGAGGAAGCAACCCAGGCATGGTACCGGTCGTCGGGGATCAGGCGCGGCAACTCCAGGCCGTCTCCAGGCGTGGCGGAGCAGCCGCAGGCGGCGTTGCGCAGGCCGCCGGCAACCGCGGCATGACCCAGAAAGGGAAGCGCGGCGGCCGGGCCGGGTGAGGCCCGGCAGCGGTGCTCAGAGAACCGCTATCGCCTGCCCCACCGCATGCGCCACCCGGTTCCGCGCCCGGCGGGCCGAGACGGTGAGCAGGCGCGCGGCCTCGCTGCCCTCCTCGGCGCGCGCCAGGGCGCGCAGCGGCTCCAGCGCCGGCCAGGCCGGTTGCGGCAGGGCCGGGTCATGCGCGAAGCGGTCTCCATTGGTGTAGTCGAGCGGCACCAGCGCGCGGCTGACGCGCAGCGCGGCCACATCGTCCAGGCGCGCGCCCGTCAGCCGGTCTCGCAATGCCGCCACCTGCGCGCGCAGGTCCCCCAGCGGCAGGGCCTCCGTCTCGCAGCGCTCCAGCTCCCGCAGCAGCGCTTCGGCGGTGACGGCATGGTCGAGCGGCAGTACGCGATCGGTCAGCAGGCGCCAGACCGCATGCGCATAGACGCGGGTATCGCGCGCCAGGAAGTCCGGGTCGATCTTGTCCAGCAGGTCCTGCGGCGTGTGCCACCACCAGCCCAGAGGGTTGCGCATCCTCACCGGTGCAGGCGGCTGATGGCTCAGCGTGCTGAACAGGCTCGGCACGCCGATGCCCCAGAAGGACTGGTCGCCGTTGCGCCCGTTTCGCTTTCCCTGGTGCGGCAGGTGCAGTTCGTCCTGCAACACAGCGGCGGCGAAGCCGGCGAGCGCGCCGTCGCTCGGCGCCTCGTCCAGCACCGTCGCGCCGATGCCGCCGGTGGAATCGACGTTCACATGCACGGCGCAGCGCGCCTCCAGCTCCGCCCAATGCGTGTCGGCATACCAGGCGGAGCCGGCATAGCGCCCCTGCGAGTGGCCGGACCAGAAGCAGAAGCGCAGGCCCCGGCGCCAGGCGGCGTGGTGCGGTGCCGCCAGCCGCGCCACCTCCAGCATGGTGGCATTGGCGGCGCCATTGTCCATCACGCCCTCATACCAGGTGTCGTGATGGCCGGAGAACAGGATGAAGGGCGCTTCGGGGTCCGGCGCATCCAGCTCCGCCACCAGCAGCGGGATCGGACGCCAGCCCGTGTCCACCACGGCATGCAGCACCACCTCCGGCGTCTCGCCACGGGCCAGCCGGGCGCGCAGCGCGGCGCCGTCCGCCCGGGAGACCGTCACGGCAACGGTGCGCGGCAGGGCGGCCGCCGTCTCGACCGAGGGGCTGCCCCAGACGGGCGAGATGCACATCTCGTGGATATGCTCGTGCGGGCTGACATGCAGCGTCCCCGCCGCGCCGGCCCGGCTGGCGCGGTGCGCCGCCGCCGGGCTGGCGATGCCGTCCAGCAGCAGGATGGCGCCGGCGAGGTCGCGGCCGGTGAAATCCGCCTCCGTCCCCTCCCCCAGATCCACCAACGGGCCGCGCAGCCCGCCGGCCGGCGAGGACTGCGACATGGAATGGGTGATGGCGGTGAGCGGGGCGCCATCCACCTCCACCCGCGCCGGGCCGGGCAGGCTGACATAGGCCTCGTGGTGCAGCAGCTCGGTGCGGTAGCCGTAGGAGTCGAGCTTGCCCTGCAGGTAGCGCAGGCTCTCCAGCTCCTCCGGCGTGCCGGTCAGCTTCCGCCAGTGCGCGAAGCCACGCAGCGTCTCCATCATGGCGCCGGCATCAACACCGGCGGCGAAGGCGTGCGCGTCGGTGGGCCTGGGGGTGCCGGGCATCACGCCGCCTCCCGTGCCGCGGCGCAGAGGGCATCGGCGCTTTCCGGCCCGATGGCGCGGGTGCCGGCCTCGACCTCGCCGATCAGTTCCACCAGGCGGTCGGCGATCGGCGTGCGCAGGCCATGGTGGCGTGCGGCGGCGCGCACCGGGGCGAGCTGCGCCGCCACATCCGTCTGCCGCTTGCGCACCGCGAGGTCACGCCAGATGCCGCTGTGCGACTTGGCCGAGGCGCGGTTGAACGCCTCCATCCGCTGCATCGAGGCAGCGATGGCGGCCTCGTCGCCGCGCGCGAAGCCCTCGGGGTCGAAGCCGCTGAAGCCGAGCACCCGGACCTTCTCGGCCGCCGCCACCGCCAGGATCTCCCGCACCAGCGCGACAATCAGCCCGCGCCGCGCCGGGTTGGCGATGAAGTCGGCGATGGACTCGTTGTCCAGTGCCGAGGCCTTCAGGATGGCGCCGTAGCCCGCCTTGCCCCAGAGATAGCCGAAGATGTTGTCGGTCAGCACGGCGTCCGGCTCGAAGAGCCTGAGCTGCTCATGCAGGGCGGTGATGCGCGGGGTGCGGGCACCATCCAGCTCGCCCACCACCACCGCGCTGCGATTGCCGAACAGGATGCGGCCGGGCTCCAGATAATCCGCCCCGAAGTTGACGAAGGCGCCGATGGTGCGCGGTTTCCCGACGATCTCCGCGATGACCAGCTCGTTCAGGCCGTTCTGACAGGAGACGACCATGCCGTCCTCCGCCAGGAAGGGCGCCAGCGCGCGCGTCGCCGCCTCGGTGTGGTGCGCCTTGACCGCCAGCAGGATGCGCCGGTGCTTGCCCGTCATGCGGTCCGGCGTGACGGCAGAACTGCCGGTGGTGAAGCTGTCCACCGGCCCTTCGATGCGCAGGCGGCCGGCATTGATGGCCTCCACATGCTCCGGCACCACGTCCACGAACAGGACCTCATGCCCCGCACGCGCCAGATAGGCACCGATCGTGCCGCCGATCGCCCCCGCACCCCAGATCACCACCGGCTCGGCCATGGTCTGCTCCTCTTTTCCGTCCGTAAATCAGGCTTAGGATTCGCAGACTTGACGAGCACAAATTGTCTGTCAATCCTGTGAACGAAATGAGACGAACCCTGCCAGGCTCACGCAGATGAACGACGTCGCACCCACTCCGCAGACCGCGCGCCGGATGGCGGAGGAGATCCTGCGCCACGCCATCCTCGCGGGCGACCTCAAGCCCGGACAGCGGCTGACCGAGCGCAGCCTCTGCGAGCTGGCGGGGGTCGGCCGCACCACCGTGCGCGAGGCGGTGCGCCAACTGGAATCCGAGGGGCTGATCACCACCATTCCGCATCGTGGCCCCATCGTCGCCGTACTCTCCGAAGAGGAGGCACGCGACCTCTACGAACTGCGCGCCATGCTGGAGGGGCAGGCTGGCCGGCTCTGCGTGCTGCGCGGCGACGCGAGCCATGCGGCCGCGTTGCACGCGGCAGTGGACCAGATGGAGCGGGCGCGACAGGCTGCCAGCATGCTCGGCATCCTGGAGGCGAACACCGCCTTCTACGCGGCGCTGAATGCCGGCGCCCGCAACGAGGCGCTGCGCCAGGCGATGCTCGGCATCCAGAACCGGCTGGCCTTCTTCCGCTTCACCTCCACCCGCTGGCCCGGCCGCGCCGAGCGCAGTGTGGCCGAGCTGCGCGCCATTGCCGACGCCGTCACGGCGCGCGAAGCCGCCGCCGCCGAGGCCGCCTGCATCCGCCATATCGAGGCCTCGGCGGAGCTGGCCCTGCTGGTCCTGGCCGAGCGCGCCAGGGGCGCGGCCATGGTCCGGCGCGGCCGCCGCACTGCAACAGGAAGGGCATGAATCCGTGAGTCTTGACTTCAATGGCGCGGTGGTCGCCGTCACCGGCGCCGCCACCGGCTTTGGCCGCGCCATCGCACAGCGCTTCGCGCGGCATGGCGCCCGCGTCTTCGCCACCGACCGCGACGGCGCCGGGCTGGCGGAGACGGCCAGCCTCCCCGGCATCGGGCAGCACGTGATGGACCTGACCGACCGTGCGGCCGTCGCCGCCTGGGTCGCCGGCATCGAGCGGGAGACCGGCGGGCCGCTCGGCGTGCTGGTGAACAATGCCGGCGGCGTGCTCGGCCGTCAGTACCGCCCGATCGAGGAAACCGCCTTCGAGGACTGGGACGCCATCCTGCGCGTCAATCTCGACGCCGCCTTCGCCGTCACGCGCGCCGCGGCGGCGGGCATGAAGCGCGCCGGGCGGGGGCGGATCATCAACATCAGCTCGGGCGCCGGGCTGAAGCCCTCGCGCACCGGCATCCAGGCCTATACCAGCGCCAAGCATGCGGTGATCGGGCTGACGCGCCAGCTGGCGCAGGAATTCGGGCCGCATGGCATCACCGTCAACGCCGTTGCGCCGGGGCTTTTCCCCGTCTCGGCAGGCCCGATCGCCCAGTGGGAAGGCTACGGTCCGGAAGGCCAGCAGCGCGTGCTGGACGGCATCGCGCTGCGCCGCCTGGGCACCGCCGATGACATCGCCAAGGCGGTGATGTTCTTCGCCTCCGACCTTGCGGACTACGTGACGGGGCAGGTTCTGCCGGTGAATGGCGGCTCCTCCTGACCCTCATGCGGGAACAACAGAACCACAAGCCCGGGAACTGAATCCATGAGCAAGACCCCATCTGCCCTTGCGGGCCGGCGCCGCGTCCTCGGCCTCGCCGGCGGCCTGGCACTGGCCGCGCCCAGCCTGATCCTGCCGCGCGGCGCCTGGGCCCAGGCGAAATGGCCTGACCGCGCCGTGCGGGTGATCGTGCCCTTCGCCACCGGCGGCGGCACGGATGTCACCATGCGCCTGCTCGGCCCCAAGCTCGGCGAGGTGCTGGGCCAGCCGGTCGTCATCGAGAACAAGCCGGGCGCAGGCAGCACCGTCGGCACCGACTACGTCGCCAAGTCGGCGCCGGATGGCTACACCTTCGTGCTGGCCACCCTTTCCTCCACGGGCGTCGCCAAGGGGCTCTACCCGAACCTGCCCTACGACCCGGTGAAGGACCTGACGGCCATCGCCCCCACCGTCTTCATCCCGATCAGCTTCGCCATCACCCAGCGCGGCTGGGACGTGAAGACCTACGAGCAGTTCGTCGCGGCGCTGAAGGCCAAGCCGAACGGCTACTCCTACGGCAGCAGCGGCTCCGGCTCCACCGGCCATATCGCCAGTGCCAACTTCCTGCGCCAGCTCGGCGCCACGGCGGAGCACATCCCCTATCGCGGCGCCGGCCAGAGCTTCAACGCGCTGATCGCCGGGGAGACGCAGTTCACCCACGACATCCCCTCCCTGCTGAAGCCTCACCACGAGGCCGGCACGGTGAAGGTGCTGTTCGTCAACGGCACCGAGCGCTCGCCGCTGCTGCCCGATGTGCCCGCGCAGAGCGAACTCGGCATTCCCGACTACAAGTCCTATTCCTGGTACGGCATCTTCGGCCCGGCGGGCCTGCCGCCCGAGATCACCGGGAAGATGGCGGCGGCGATCGACGCGACGCTGGCAGACCCGGAGATCGACGCCAAGCTGAAGGCGCTGGGCACGCCGACGATGCGCGGCTGGACGCCCGCCCGCTTCGCCCAGTACGTGAAGGACGAGATCGACACCTGGGTGCCGCTGGTGCACGCCTCCGGCGCCAGCGCCGGCTGAAGCACTGGGGCGGCGGCTTATTCCCTGGCGAGGGCCGCCGCCTCCTCCCGCTCGCGCAGGATGCGCAGCGCCACGGCGGCGGCGCGGCGGACATGGAAGCGGCAGGCCTCCCAGGCGCCTTCCGGATCGCGCGCCTCGATCGCCTCCACCACGCGGCGGATCTCCGCCACCGTATGCGCCAGGCGGCCGGGATCGGAGAGCGAGGTGGCGCGCAGCCGGGTGTTGCGGTTGATGATGGATTCGAGCATCCGCGCCACCAGCGGGTTCCGGCAGCCGCGCAGCAGCACCTCGTAGAAGTTCTGCTTGATGCCAAGCAGCGCCTCGCGGTCGGCATCCGGCGGCATCCGGGCCAGTTGCTCATAGATCTGGCGCAGTTCCGCCCGCTCGGCATCCGAGGCGCGGATGGCGAAGCCCTCCCCCGCCAGCGCCTCCAGCACGCCGCGCACCTCATAGACCTGCACCGCCTCGGCGGCGGAGAGGAAGCTGACGAAGGGGCCGCGGTTGGGGATGGTGGTGATCAGCCCCTCGGCCTCCAGCAGCCGTACGGCTTCCCGCACCACGCTGCGGCTGGCGCCGAACAGCTCGCACAGCATGCGGTCGGGCAAGTGCTGGCCGGGGCTGAAGCGGCCGGTCACAATGGCGTTCCGCAGCCCCTCCTCGACCAGCTTCCGCATCGGCTTCGGCACCACCCGCAACGCCGCATCATCCGTCATCGACTGCTCCACCGCCTCCATGAGCCCACAGGTCCGCTGCCGCACAGCGGGGCCGCATGATAGACGGAACGGGAAGGGCCGGGAATATTGTCTGACAGGCTGGCCGCCTTCCTCCCCGGCCCCTCAGGTGGCGGGCAGCCCGGCCTCGCCGGCCAGGGCCAGAATCTCGGCGGCGCGGCGCACCACCGGCGGGTCCACCATGCGACCATCAACCTGGAAGGCGCCGCGCCCGCTGGCCCGCGCCGCCGCATCACCGGCCACGACGCGCCGCGCCCAGTCGATCTCGGCGGCATCGGGGGCAAAGACCTCATTCATGACGGCCACCTGCGCCGGATGCACCGCCAGTGCGCCCCGGAAGCCCAGCCGGCGCGCCTCGGCGATGGTGGCCCGGAAGGCCGTCAGGTCGTCAAAGTCGCCGATGCTGCCGACGAAGCCCATGGGCAGCAGCCCCGCCGCCCGCGCCGCCGTCAGCACGGCCAGGTTCGGACCCAGCAGCGAGGCCGGGCCGGGCACCGCGCCCAGCGCGGCGCAGAAGTCCTCCGGGCCGAGCATCATTGCCACCGTGCGCGGATCGGCGCCGGCAATGGCGGGCAGCGCGAAGAGCGCGGCGGGCGTCTCGATCTGCAGCAGCAGGCGCACCGTGCCGGGCAGGATACCGCGCTCCAGCTCAAGCTCCGCCACGGCGGACGAGACCTCGCGGACGAAGCCGGCATCCTCCACCTTCGGCAGCACCAGCCCCGCGAGCCCCGGCACCACCGCCGCTTCCAGGTCGGCGGCCAAGGCGCGCAATCCGTGGTTCACCCGCGCCAGCACGGCGGTGCCGTTGCGGCCGATGCCGGCGACGGCCTTCGCCAGCCCGGCGCGGGCGGCCGGCTTCTGCTCCGCCGGCACGGCATCCTCGAGGTCCAGGATGATGCCGTCGGCGCCGCGCTCATGGGCGCGGGCGATGAAGCGCTCCACATGCGCGGGCACGAAGAGCAGGGATCGCCAGCGCGGCAGCGGCGTGGCAGGGCGGAACTCGGACATGCGGGACTTCTTCTCCCTTCGGGTCATGGGCCCAGGAGGCCACGGAGAGGATACCGCCAGGGGCTGGCATCCGCCTAATCGCGCTCTGCGGCGGCGGTGGCCAGCTGATCTTCGCATCCCCATCGACTTGATGCCGCCGGCCGCGTTCACGCGATCCGCCGCGAGCCGGACGCTGTCGCGCGAGGTGCTGCCAGGCTGCGCAGTGGCAGCGGAGAGCGGCTGGACCGCGCCGGCGCGGGACGCCTCGGCGGCCCGGGGCGGAGCGGATCAGCGCCGGCGGGAGCCCTGGAGTTGAGGCGCCTCGGAAGGGCCGCCTTGCCCCCAGCGCTGTAAGCAGAACCAAGCCTTCCCGTGAATCGACATATTGTCATACGGAAATTTTTGCCGCGGCATGGCTGGCGGCGAAGGCGGTCCGGCTGCTGTTGCGGCGCAGCACTTGCCGACCCGCGCCGCGCACCGGAAGCTGATGGACATGCAGAGCGCACCCCCGAAGCCATGCGTTGCCCCCGATGCCCTCGCTGCCTCCCCGCCGGATACGGCCGGGCCATCCGGCAGCCACCATCCGTCGAAGACCGGGCAGCCAAGCTGGCAATCGGCGCTCGGCGTCACGCTGGCCATGCAGACGGCAGCGGCGGCGCTAGGCCAGACCCTGCCTGTGGTCGCGCCCGTGATGACCGATGCCATCGGTCTCGCACCGGAGAGCATCGGCTATCTCGCCGGATTGGGGTCGCTCGGCACGGCGCTGTTCCTGGCCTGTGGCGCTCCGGTGCTGGCGCGGCTGGGGCCGGTTCGGACGCTGCAGACCGGGCTGCTGCTGGCGGGCGGCTCGATCGGCCTGGCGGCGCTGGGCTGGCCGCCCGTGCTGTTCCTTGCCTCGCTCCTGCTCGGGATCGGCTATGGGCCGACGCCGCCCGCCGGCAGCCGCATCCTGGCCGCCACCGCGCCGCCGCAGCACCGCACGCTGATCTTCTCGGTCAAGCAGGCCGGGGCACCGCTGGGTGCGGTGCTGGCGGGCCTCGCCGGGCCGGCCATCGCCCTGCGCTTCGGATGGGAGGCGGTGTGCCTCGTGGGGCTGCTGGCGGGTGCTGCGGTGGCCGTGGTGGTGCAGCCCTGGCGTGCCTCGCTGGACACCGAGCGGGACCCGCTTCGCGCCGTCAGCCTTGCCGCCCTGCTCAGCCCGAGCAACCTCGCCGCGCCCTTCGCCGCGCTGCGGCTGCACCGGCTGCTCATGCCGCTGGCGCTGCTCAGCGGCGCCTTCGCCTGCCTGCAGGGCTCGCTCTTCGCCTTCGTCGTCACCTGGCTGGTCGGCAAGCACGGGTTGCCGCTGGCGGAAGCCGGGATGATCTTCGCCGTCATGCAGGGCGCGGGCGTCACCGCGCGGCTGGTGCTGGGCTGGGTGGCCGACCGCAGCGGCCGGCCGAGCCTGGTGCTGGCCGTGCAGGCCTTCGCGGGGGCGGCCCTGGCGGCGCTCTTCGCCCTGGCTCCGGTCGGCACGCCGGTATCGCTGCTCGGGCTGCTCGCGGCCGGGACCGGCTTCGTCGCGGCGAGCTGGAACGGCATCTCGCTCGCCGAGGTGGCGCGGGTGGCCCCGCCGGCGCGGATCAGCGACGCCACCTCGGGCGTCACGCTGATCGTCTTCTTCTGCTACTTCGCCGCGCCCATCGCCTTCGCGGCGGGCGTGGCGGCCTGGGGCTGGACCCTGCCGCTGCTGCTGATTGCCGCCCTGCCGGCGCTGGCCGGGCTCGCCGTGGTGCC
Source organism: Roseomonas sp. E05 (assembly GCF_030063475.1). Taxonomy (GTDB): domain Bacteria; phylum Pseudomonadota; class Alphaproteobacteria; order Acetobacterales; family Acetobacteraceae; genus Pseudoroseomonas. The sequence continues at coordinate 160,033 of NZ_JASIRT010000009.1, read as the reverse complement.
GCGGCTGCTGCGCGGATGACAGGGAGCCCGCACTTCCCTCATCCCTTCGGCGGCACCCGGCCCTCGCCGATGTCCCACCAGATGCCGGCCATGATGCCCAGCCCGTCGCGCAGCAGCGGCGCCAGGGCGTGCTCATCCGGCCCGTGCTGGTTGCAGCCGGCATAGGAGTTCGGGATCCAGATCACCGGCGTGCCGAGTTCGTCCACGAAAATCTCGGAGGGGTTGGAGCCGGAGGAGTTGGGCAGGATGTTCGGCGCCCGGCCGTAGGTGCGTTCCACCGAGGCGGCGACGGCCTGCACCCAGGGATGCTCCGGATCGGTGCGGGAGGCGCTGAACACATCCTCCTCCATCGCCGGCTCGATCACGACCTTTTCGAAGCCTCGCTCGTCCAGGTGGCGGCGCAGCGCGGGGATGATGTCGGCACCCTTCACATCGGCGGTGTGGCGCACCTGCAGGCGCGCGCGCGCCTCAGGCTGCACGGCGTTGGTCGGGTTGTCCGGGTGGCCGGTGATCGCCGCCAGCACGATCACGCTGGTCCAGGCGAAGACCTTCTCCGCCTTGGAGAGGCCCGGCTCGCCCCAGTCAGGATCAGGCTCCGGCGTACCGGGGATGCGCGGAAACTGCAGCGCCTGACAGGCGCGCCGCACGGAATCCGGCACCTGCTTCGGCAGCCAGCCTTCCACCTGGATGCGGCCGCGCCGATCGACGATGCTCGCCAGCGCCTGCGCCAGGATGAAGCCGGGATCGGCCAGCACGCCGCCCCAGTGGCCGGAATGGTGCGCGTGGTCGCGCAGATGCAGCACGAGGTCGAAGGCGACGATGCCGCGCGCGCCGAGCTTCAGGTCGGGCACGGTCTGCGTCTCGCGCGGGCCGTCGAGGCCGATGAAGACGTCGGCGGCCAGCTTCTCGCGGTCGCGGATCATCATGTCCCGCAGGCCGGGCGAGCCAACCTCCTCGCCCGTCTCAACGAAGACCTTGGCATTGAAGCCGAGCCGCCCGCGCTCCTCGATCACCGCGCGCAGCGCCTGGATGGCGATCAGGTGCTGGCCCTTGTTGTCCACCGTGCCGCGGCCGTACCAGCGATCGCCCTCCACCGTGACCGACCAGGGATCGAAGTTGTCGCGCCAGCGCCCGGCGAGGCCGCGCACCACGTCGCCATGGCCATAGACCAGCACGGTGGGCAGCGCCGGGTCCTCGATGCGCGTGGCCAGCATCGCCGGGCCGCGCCCGGGGCGGGTGCCTTCCAGCAGAGTGATGTCGAAGCCGAGATCGGCGAGCTCGGGCGGCAGCGCCTCGCTGCAGTAGCGGCGCAGCGCCGGCTCCGAATCCGGCATCTGGCTTTCCGTCGGCACCGCCACCAGCCGGCGCAGCGAATCGAGATAGCGCCCGCCATCGAAGAAGCCCTGCGCGCGCGCGATCGCGCCCTCCCGTGTTCCCGCCATGTCTTTCCGCCGTTTCCCTGCAGATGGATGGTTGCGCCGAAGAAAGGTTGCATCCAAGCTGCCGTGAGGGGAAGGCCTGAACGGTCGGGAGTTTTGGAGATGCGATTCGGAACCCTTGCCGCCGCGTTGGCGGCAACGCTGCTGGCGACCGGTGCCGCAAAGGCCGGCCCTGCGGACAACAGCCTGCGCTGGGCCTCGGACAGCGAGCCCGCGAACATCCTGCCCTACTACAACAATGTTCGCGAAGGCGTCGTCCTGAGCTATCTCGTCTGGGATGCGCCGATCTACCGCGATCCCGGCAGCGGCGACTACAAGCCGCATTTGGCCGAATCCTTCCGACTGCTCGATGACACGACCATCGAGCTGAAGATGCGGCCCGGCATCGTCGCCCACAATGGCGAGGCGATCGACGCCAATGACGTGGCGCAGACTGTGACCGCCATGCTCGACCCCGCCAACAAGGTCATCGCATTCAACCGCATCTCCTGGCTCTCGGGCGCCAAGGTCATTGACGACCGCACCGTGCAGCTGACGATGGCCAAGCCCTTCGGCCCCTGGCAGGAGTACCTGACGACGCTGGCGATCCTGCCCGGCGACCTGCTGAAGGCGGAAGGGGCCGAGGCACTGGCGCGCGCGCCGGTCGGCACCGGCCCCTATCGCGTCGCCGAGATGAATCCCGGACGGCAGATCGTGATGGAGCGCTTCGACAAGTATTTCGGCGGCGCCAAGGGGCAGGCCTCGATCGAGAAGCTGGTGTTCCGCCGCATCCCCGAGCGGAACACGCAGATGGCCGAGCTGATGACCGGCGGGCTGGACTGGATCTGGCGCCTGCAGCCGGACCAGGCGCGCAACCTGAAGGGCCGGCGTGGCATCCGTGTGGTTAGCGGCGAGACCATCCGCATCTTCTACATCGGCCTCGACGCCGCCGGGCGCACGGGCACCGAGAACAACCCGCTGACCGATCTGCGGGTGCGCCGTGCCATCAACCACGCCATCGACCGGCCCGGCATCGTGCGCAACCTTGTCGGCGAAGGTGCGCAGGTGCTGAACACGCCCTGCCACCCCGAACAGTTCGGCTGCGCGCAGGACGGCGTCACGAAATACGATTACGATCCCGCCAAGGCCAAGGCGCTGCTCGCCGAAGCCGGCTATGCGGACGGCTTCGACGTGAGCATCACCGCCTATCGCGAGCGGCCCTGGGTCGAGGCGATCATCGGCAACCTGCGGGCCGTCGGCATCCGCGCCAAGCTGAACTGGGTGCAGGCCGACACCTTCTCGGGCGACACCCGCGCCGGCAAGGTGCAGATGGGATTCGGCTCCTGGGGTTCCACCTCGCTCTACGACGTGGCCGCCATCACCACCTACTTCTTCGGCAAGACGCCGGACGACCAGGCGCGCGACGACGCGGTGGCCCAGGCGCTGCTCGCCGGCGACGCGGCGACCGATCCGGCGAAGCGGAAGGAGCTCTATGCCCCGGCCATCCGCCGCATCACCGAGCAGGCCTACTGGGTGCCGCTCTGGACCTTCCCGCTGACCTACGCGATGAATGAGAAGCTCGACTTCACGCCCTCAGCCGACGAGGTGCCGCGCTTCTTCAATTCGCGCTGGAAGCAGTAAGCCGCGATGCTGCGCTTCGCCGCGCGGCGGCTTCTGCTCGCGCTGGCCGTGGCCCTCACGGTCTCGGCCATCGCCTTCATGCTGCTGCGACTCTCCGGCGATCTCGCCACCACCCTCGCCGGACAGGAGGCGCGGGCGGAGGATGTGGAGCGCATCCGCCAGCAGTTCGGCCTGGACCGGCCGCTGATCCTGCAATACGGCGATTGGCTCTGGCGCGCGCTGCGCGGCGATTTCGGCCGCTCGCTGTTCTATCCCGAAAGCGTCGGCGCGCTGATCCGCGACCGGCTGCCGAACACCGCGCTGCTCGCCTCGCTGGGCCTGCTGATCGCGCTCACTCTGTCCATCCCGCTCGGCATGGCGGCGGCGCTCTGGCGCAACTCCTGGATCGACCGGCTGGCATTGATGCTGGCCGTGCTCGGCCAGGCCATGCCGAACTTCTGGTTCGCCCTGCTGCTGGTCTTTCTCTTCGGCATGACGCTGGGCTGGCTGCCGATCTCCGGCACCGAGAGCTTCGCCCACTTCATCATGCCGGCCATGGCGCTGGGCTGGTATGCCACGCCGGTGCTGATGCGGCTGACGCGCGCGGGCATGGTGGACGTGCTGGCCGCCGACTACGTGCGCACCGCCCATGCCAAGGGCCTGCCGCTGCGCGTCGTGCTGATCAAGCACGCGCTGCGCAATGCGGTGGTGCCGGTGGTGGCGCTGGCGGCGGTGCAGTTCGGCAACATGCTCTCCGGTTCGGTGGTCATCGAGACGGTCTTCGCGCTGCAGGGCATCGGCTATCTCGCCTGGGAATCCATCTCGCGCCGCGACTTCCCCGTGGTGCAGGGCATCCTGCTGGTCGTCGCGCTCTTCTACGTGGTGCTCACCCTGCTGACTGATCTGCTCAATGCCTGGCTCGACCCCCGTATCCGCTCCCGGTGAGGAGCTGGCGGCGCAGGCCGCCCTGCCCGCCCCCGTGGCATCCCAGCGCCGTCCGCGCTGGCGGCGCAATGCCGGGCTGATCGGCTCGGCGCTGGTGCTGGCGGCGATCGTCATCGCCGCGCTGGGGGCGCCCTGGCTGGCGCCGCACGACCCCTATCTCCAGTCACTGGACGACCGGCTGCTGCCGCCCTTCTTCGTCGATGCCGAGCGCGCCATGCCCGCTCACCCGCTCGGCACCGACAATCTCGGCCGCGACTATCTCTCGCGCCTGCTCTACGGCGCGCGCATCTCGCTGCTGATCGGCTTCTTTGCCATGGTGGTCTCGGGCCTGATCGGCACCGTGATGGGCGTGCTGGCCGGGTATTTCGGCGGCAGGACGGACACGGTCGTCTCCTTCCTCGTCACCACCCGCCTGTCGCTGCCGATCATCATGGTGGCGCTGGCCGTTGTCTCCGTTTTCGGCGGTTCGCTGGAGGTGGTGGTGCTGGTGCTGGGCTTCCTGCTGTGGGACCGCTTCGCGGTGGTGATGCGCAGCGCCACGCACCAGGTGCGCGGGCGCGAGTACATCCTGGCGGCGCAGGCCATCGGCTGCTCGGTGCCGCGCATCCTCTGGCAGGAGGTGCTGCCCAACGTGCTCTCCAGCCTCGTCGTCATCGCCAGCTACGAGATGGCGCAGGCCATCCTGCTGGAGGCGGCGCTCTCCTTCCTCGGCCTCGGCGTGCAGCCGCCCCTGCCCTCCTGGGGCCTGATGGTCTCCGAAGCCAAGGAGGTGATGCTGTTCGAGCCCTGGATGATCATGCTGCCCGGCGCCGCCATTTGCGTGCTGGTGCTGGCCATTAACCTGCTGGGCGATGGCATCCGCGACCTCACCGTGCCGGAAGGCCGCGCATGAGCGAGGCGCCGCTGCTCGAACTGGCCGGACTTTCCGTCGATATTCCCACCGAGGCGGGCGTGTTGCACGCCGTGCGGGACGTCTCCCTCACCGTGCGGCGCGGCGAGACGCTCTGCGTCGTTGGGGAATCCGGCTGCGGCAAATCGCTGACCTCGCTGGCCATCATGGGGCTGCTGCCGCCCGCCGCCCAGCGCCGGGCGCGGCGCCTTGCCCTGGCCGGCGAGGATCTCCTGTCGGCTTCCCCGCGCCGCCTGAGGGCCCTGCGTGGGGACCGCATGGCCATGATCTTCCAGGACCCGATGACCAGCCTAAACCCGGCCTGGAGCGTCGGCGACCAACTCGAGGAGATCTTCATCCGGCATGGCAAAGGCAACCGCCGTGCCGCGCGCGAGCGCGCCGTGGCGCTGCTGGAGCGCGTCGGCATCGCCAATGCCGGCGGGCGGCTGGCGCAATACCCGCATCAGCTCTCGGGCGGCCTGCGGCAGCGGGTGATGATCGCCATGGCGCTGATGTGCAGCCCCGGCCTGGTGCTCGCCGACGAGCCGACCACGGCGCTCGATGCCACCATCCAGCTCGGCATCCTGCAGCTCCTGGCGGAACTTCAGGCGGAGATGCACATGGGGCTGATGCTGGTGACGCACGACCTCGGCATCGTCGCGCGCATCGCCGACCGGGTGGCGGTGATGTATGCCGGCGAGGTGGTGGAGGAAGGCCCGGCCCGCACCGTTTTCACCGCGCCGCGCCATCCCTATACGCGCGGGCTGATCGACTGCATCCCGCAGCCCGACCGCATGGCACCGGGGCAGCGGCTCGGCACCATTCCCGGTATGGTTCCCTCACTGGTGGGAGAGGTGCAGGGCTGCGCCTTCCGCACGCGCTGCGCCTTCGCGCGGCCGGAATGCGCCGCGACCGTGGCGCCGCGGCACGGACCCGACGACCATATGTGGCGCTGCGTGCTGCCCCCCGAGACGCTGGACCATGCCGCATGAGCTCTGCGCCGCTGCTCGAACTGCGCGACGTGCGCCGGCGCTATTCCGTTGGCGGCGGGATCTTCGCGCCGCGCCGCGAACTGACTGCGGTGGCGGGCGTTTCCCTCACCCTCGGCGCCGGCGAGGCGCTGGGGCTGGTGGGGGAGTCCGGCTGCGGCAAGAGCACCCTCGCCCGCCTCGTGCTTGGGCTGGAGGTGCCCAGCGAGGGCGAGGTGCTGGTCGCTGGCCGGCCGATCGCGGGCCTGCACCGGCTGGAGCGCTCACGGCTGGTGCAGCCGGTCTTTCAGGACCCCTATTCCTCACTGAACCCGCGCCGCAGCATCGCGGAAATCGTCGCTCAGCCGCTGGCGGTGCATGGCATCGGTACACCCGCCGAGCGGCGCGACCAGGTGGCGGAGATGCTGGCGCTGGTGGGGCTGGCGCCGCGCCATGCGGCGGCGCTGCCGGCGCAGCTTTCCGGCGGGCAGCGGCAGCGCGTCGCCATCGCGCGCGCCCTGGTGCTGCGCCCGGCCCTGGTGGTCTGCGATGAGCCGACCAGCGCGCTCGACGTCTCCGTGCAGGCGCAGATCCTCAACCTCCTGCTCGATTTGCGCGACCGGCTGAACCTCTCCTACCTGTTCATCAGCCACAATCTGGCGGTGGTGCAGATGCTCGCCGGCCGGGTGGCGGTGATGTATCTCGGCCGGATGGTGGAGGAAGGCCCGGCCCGGCAGGTGCTGACTGCGCCGACGCATCCCTATACCCGCGCCCTGCTGGCCTCGGTGCTGACGCCGGACCCGGCGCTGGGCCTGCCGGCGATGCGCCTCGGCACCGCCTTCCCCGACCCGCTGAACGTTCCGCCGGGCTGCGCCTTCAACCCACGTTGCCCCTTCGCCTTCGACCGTTGCCGGGCAGAGCCTCCCGCACTCGTCCTGCGCGAGGGCGGTACGCTGGCGGCCTGCCATCTGGCGGCCGAGGCGCCCACCGCCGCCCTGTAGCCCCATCCGGCCTGCTGCGGGGTGCTTCCGCCCCGGCAGGATCGGGCCTAACCTCCGCGCCGGGGAACACGTCAGCCATCAACCACAGCGATGTCCGCGCGCCCGGCCTGCCGCGCCGGCCGCCCTGGAGGCCCGATGCCCGTTGCCCGCAAGATGCACCTCGTAGCCTATCTCAAGGCCGGCCCCTCCGCCAGCTATCCGAGCACCTGGCGCCATCCACAGGCCACGCTGGACGACCTGTTCGAGTCGGAGCGCTGGGAGCACATCGCCCGCGTGCTGGAGGCGGCGCGGTTCGACGCCTTCTTCTTCGCCGACGGACTCGGCATCCCTGACCTCTACAAGGGCCGCTACGACGACTATGTCGGCCGTGGCGGGCAGCTCAGCCTGGTGGACCCGATGGTGCTGGTGCCGCAGATGGCCCGTGTGACGGAGCGGCTGGGTCTCGGCATCACCCTCTCCACCAGCTTCACGCCAGCCTACATCACCGCGCGCTATCTCGGCTCGCTCGACATGATCAGCAAGGGACGCGTGGCCTGGAACGTCGTCACCACAGGGCGGGACTTCGAGGCGCAGAACTGCGGCATGGCCGGGCTGCCTCCCAAGGAGGCGCGCTACGATATGGCCGACGAGGTGCTGGAGGCCTGCGACGCACTCTGGACCGGGTGGGACGAGGACGCGCTGGTGCTCGACAAGGCCGGCGGCACCTTCGCCGACCCGGGGAAGATCCGCTACGCCGACTACCGCGGCCGCTATGTCAGCACGCGCGGCCCGCTTTCCATTCCGCGCAGCCCGCAGGTGCGGCCGGTGCTCATGCAGGCCGGCTCCTCGCCGCGCGGCCGCGCCTTCGCCGCCCGCTGGGCCGAGATGATCTTCTGCACCCCTGCCACCAAGGCGGACGGCATCGCCTACCGCAGCGACATCCGCGCCCGCATGGCGGCGATCGGGCGGGACCCCGATGAGTGCGCCGTGCTGCCTTCCTTCACCGTGGTCGTCGGGGAGACGGAAGCGATCGCGCAGGAAAAGGCCGCCTATCTGGAGAGCCTGGTCGATCCCGAGCTGGTGCTGGCCGCCAGTTCCTGGTCGGTGGTGGCGGATCTCTCGAAGATCGAGACCCCGGAGGCGCTGGATGCCGGCGGCGGCAACCAGGGCGTGCAGGGCCACCGGGACCGGATGATGCAGGTGGCGCAGGAGAAGGGCATCAGCTTCGCGGAGGCTGTCCGCCGCCCGCGCGCCCTGCTCGCCGGCACGCCCGCCATGATCGCCGACGTGCTGGAGGACTGGTTCACCGCCGGCGCTGCCGACGGCTTCATTCTTCCTCCCACCGTCTTCCCCACCACGCTGGAGGAATTCGGCCGGGCCGTGGTGCCCGAATTGCAGCGCCGTGGCCTGTTTCGCCGGGAATATGCCGGCCGCACCCTGCGCGAGAACCTGCGCGATGCCGGCTGAAAGGCGGACCCCGGTTGCTGACAGCCACCCTCCCTGGCCGGGGGCGCTACCCCTGGAACCACGGCGGGGAATCCGGGGAGGGATCACCCCTTCTGGACCCCGTCAAAAGTCTGGACCGGCTCAGTGCAGCGCGCGACGGAGAACGACGCGGGCGAGGCCGAGCGGGCTCCTCCGCGCCACCGAGCGTGCGTCGCCGCCGGAGAGTAGCGCAGCAGCAAGAGCGCAGCGGCGCAGGCCCCGATCCGCCGCGCATGCCTGCTGTCCGGGCCGAGGCGCGGAAACAGCAGCAACGCCAGCGCGACGAAGGCGAGCAACGGCGCGAAACTGAGGGCGAGGTCTCCATCGGCAGGTGGGCGGTCCAACCGCTCCAGGCGCCCCCCCCTGAGCGCAAGCCGCCGAACTATCCTCCCGCGCCCTGCACAGCCGCTATGGCCATCGGTCCGTCATACAGATGGCAGGTGACCTGGTGTCGCTGATCCACCGGATCGAGGTGCAGCCGCGGCCGCTCCTGCGCGCAGCGAGGGAAGGCCTCGGGGCAGCGGGTATGAAAAGGACAGCCGGAGGGCACGTTCATCGGGCTCGGCAGTTCTCCCGTCAGCGCTGCGGCAGTGGAGCGGGAGCCCGGGCCCGTCGCCAGCTTCGGCGCGGCGCGCAGCAGGGCCTGCGTGTACGGGTGCTTCGGGCGCTGGAAGAGCGCCTCGGCTGGCCCCAGCTCCACCACGCGCCCGAGATACATGACGGCCACCTGATGCGCGAGGTGCCGCACCACGCGCAGGTCATGTGAGACGAACAGGATGGAGAGTCCCAGCCGCTCCTGCATGTCGAGCAACAGGTTCAGGATCTGCGCCTGCACGGAGACGTCGAGCGCGGAGACGATCTCATCGGCGATCAGCACCTCCGGCTCCACCGCCAGCGCCCGCGCAATGGCGATACGCTGCCGCTGCCCACCGGAGAATTCGTGCGGCAGGCGGGCCGCGGAATCCGCCGGCAGCCGCACCAGGGCGAGCAGTTCCGCCACCCGCCCGGCCACTTGCCCCGGTGGCACCATACGATGGACGTTGAGCGCCTCCGCCAGCGTCTCACCCACGGTCATGCGCGGATTCAGTGATCCATAGGGGTCCTGGAACACCATCTGAACCCGGCGGTTGTAGCGCCGCAGCGCCTCCCCCCGAAGGGTGCGGACATCCTGCCCCTCGAAGTCGATCTGGCCGGCGTCCAGGTCGATCAGCCGCACCAGGGCGCGCGCCACGGTGGACTTGCCACAGCCGGATTCCCCGACCACGGCCAGGGTCTCGCCACGGTTCAGCGTCAGGCTGACACCGGCCAGGGCCTGCACAACGGGGCGCGGCCTGCCACGCAGCATCTCGCCGAAGGAGCGGCGGCCGGGGAAGCCGCGTTCCAGATCATCGGCCCTCAGCACGGCGCTCATGCGGCCTCCCTTCCCGCCGCGAGGAGATCGGCGGCCCGCAGGCAGGCGGATTCCTGCGCTTCGGCAACCGGCACGAGCGGCGGCTGCTCCAGGCGGCAGGCCGCCACCGCATAGGCGCAACGCGGCGCAAAGCGGCAGCCCGATGGCAGCGCGGCCGGATCGGGCGGCACGCCGGGAATGCCGCGCAGCCGCTGGCGCGCCTGCGCGGCATCGGGCAGCGAGTGCAGCAGGCCCAGCGTGTAGGCGTGCGACGGGCGGGTGAAAAGCCGCTCCGTCGGCCCGGTTTCCATCACGCGTCCGGCATAGAGCACGGCCACCCGGTCGCAGGTGCCGGCGACCACGCCGAGATCATGCGTGACCAGCACCACGCTCATGTCCAGTTCATCCTTCAGGCGCAGCAGCAGCTTCAGGATCTGGTCCTGGATGGTGACGTCGAGCGCCGTGGTGGGCTCGTCCGCCAGCAGGAGCTTCGGGCCGGCGGCGAGCGCGATGGCGATCATTGCGCGCTGCCGCATGCCGCCCGAGAACTCGTGCGGATAGGCGCCGAGGCGGCGTGCGGCATCGGGGATTCCCACCTGGTCGAGCAGTTCCACCGCCCGCCGGCGCGCCGCGGCGCCGCGCAGGCCGAGATGCTCACCCAGGCTCTCGGTGATCTGCAGCCCCACCGGCAGGACCGGGTTGAGAGCCGTCATCGGCTCCTGGAACACCATGGCGATCTGCCCCCCGCGCACCTTGCGGATGCCGCCCTCCGGCAGCGTGGTGAGGTCCTGTCCCTCCCACAGCACCTGCCCGGTGACCTGCGCCGCCGGCGGCAGCAGGCGCAGAACGGCACGCATCGTCAGGCTCTTGCCGGAGCCGGACTCGCCGACCAGGCCCAGCACCTCGCCGCGCCCGACATCCAGGCTGACGCCGGAGACCGGCGCGACGCCGCCAATGCGCACGCCGAGGCCGCGGAGGGAGAGCAACGGCGTCATGCGCGGCGCCGCAGCCAGGTGGCCAAGCCGTCGCCGAACAGGCTGAAGCCCATGCCGCCGAGAACGATGGCGGTGCCGGGGAAGATGGACATCCACCAGGCTGTAGTCATGAAATTCTTACCGTCGGCGATCAGCACGCCCCATTCGGCGGTGGGAGGCTGCGCGCCGAGGCCGAGATAGCCCAGGCTGGAGCCGAGCAGGATGGCCAGCGACATGTCCGTCATCCAGTAGACCAGGAGCGGGGAGGCCGCGTTGGGCAGGAGGTGCCGGAAGATGATGCGCAGCCGCCCATAGCCCATCACCCGCCCGGCGGCGGCATAGTCGCGCTTCTTCTGCGCGATGATCTCCGAGCGCATCAGCCTGGCATAGATGATCCAGCCCACCGCCGAGATGGCGATGTACATGTTCAGCAGCCCCGGCCCCAGCACAGCGACGATGGCGATCACCAGAACCACGAAGGGGATGGTAACGATGACATCGACAAGGCGACGGAACAGCGCATCCACCCATCCCCCCGCGTAACCGATCAGGCAGCCGGCGAGCGTGCCGAAGATGGCGGGGAACAACGTCGCGAAAACGGCGATCTGCAGGTCCACCTGCGCGGCCCAGATGGTGCGCGAGAGGACGTCGCGGCCGAAATTGTCGGTGCCGAAGGGATGCTCCCAGCTCGGCGGCTGCATGATGGCCATGTAGTCGAAGGCCAGCGGATCGTAGGGGGCGATCAGCCAGGGCGCGAGGGCGCAAAGCAGGAAGAGCAGCAGGATGGCGCCGCCCAGCAGGCCTGTCGCGGGGAGGCGCAGTTGCTTCCTGCGTGGCGCCGTCGCGGCGGGACGAAGGGCGGCCGGCGGGGCCACGGCTTCGTCACTCATGTGCCGACCCGCGGATCAAGCGCCGCCTGCACCGCATCCAGCGCCAGGAACACGACGGAAACCAGCACGGCAAGCACCACCGTCAGTCCCTGAACCACTGCGTAGTCGCGGGAGAAGATGCTGTCGATCATCAGGCGGCCGATGCCGGGAATGGCGAAGACCGTCTCGGTGATCACCGCACCGCCAACCAGCGAGCCGATATGCAGCCCAAGCAGCGTCACCGTCGAGACCCAGGCGTTGCGCAGCACATGCCGGCGCAGCACGAGACCGCGCGGCAGCCCCTTGGCGGTGGCGAAGCCGACATATTCGGCATCCAGAACCTCGATCAGCGACTCACGGAGATTGCGCAGCAGGATGGCGGAGAGGCTGAGCGCCAGCGTCAGCGCCGGCAGGAAGAGATAATAGAGATCTTCCAGGAAGCCCGTGCCGATGCCACCCACCGGAAACCAGCGCAGCCCGGCGGCCAGAGTGATCAACAGGACCAGCCCGATATAGAAGACTGGCATGGAGACGCTGACCTGGGCGAAGACACGAATGGCGGCATCCACCCAGCTCCCGCGCCGCACCGCCGACCAGAAAGCCAGCGGCACAGCGATGAGCAGCGCCAGCACGGCCGCCATGCCGGTGAGCAGCAGCGTCACCGGCAGGCGCTCGGCGATCAGCGAGGAAACCGGAACCCGCAGGGTGACGGAATCGCCGAAGCGCAGCGTCACCATGCGGAGCAGGAAATCCCAGAACTGCGCCAGGATCGGCTGATTGACGCCGAGCTGGTCGCGCATCCGGGCAATGGCCTCGTCCGAGGCGCGCTCGCCAAGCAGCACCAGCGCCGCATCTCCGGGCAGCAGCCGCATCAGGCCGAAGACAAGGACGGCCACCACAAGGACCGTCGCCGCGATCTGCAGCAGGCGGCGGCCGAGAATGCCGACGATGTGCACGCCGGCGCTCCCTTACGCGTCCTTGTAGGCGTTGATGAAGATGTTGTTCCCCAGAGGGATCTGTACGAAATCGTGCACCTTGCTGGACATGGCGATCGGATAGGGCACGTCCATGCCAAAGATGATAGGCGCAGCCTCGTAGTAGCGCTGCTGGATCTCCTTGTACATGGCAGTGCGTTTCTCGGAATCCATCTCGTGCTCACTCTGTTCGAACAGCTCATTGACGCGCGGATCGTTCCAGCCCGTGCGGTTGGACTGCCGTGCCGGGTAGTAGGCGAAGATGGAGGTGATCTGCTTCGGGTCGTTCAGGTCGTTCGTCCAGAGCGAGGTGCGCATCTGGAAGTCGGTAGCGTTGAAGCGGGCCAGGCGCGTGGCACTCTCCAGCTGCTCGATCTTCAGTTTCACGCCGACCTGGCTCCACATCTGCTGCAGCGTCTGGAGCTTGGCGGCATCATCGGCATTGCCGGCCAGCGCCATGCAGGTGACCTCGAAACCGCCATTCGGGTAGCCGGCCTCGGCCAGGAGCGCCTTGGCCTTGGCAAGGTCATAGGGATAGAGCGGGCCGCCGTCATAGGCCATTGGTGTCGCGATCGGCATGTAGGAGCGCGCTGGCTTGGCGACGCCATGCGTCACCACCTGAATCAGCGCCTCCTTGTTGGTCGCGTAGTTCAGCGCCTGCCGCACGCGCTGGTCGGCCAGGGGGTTTTTCGTCCCGTCCTTCAGCGTCGGGCGGTTGTTCATGGTGAAGTAGTGCACCTGCGCCGCCGGGAAGAGCGTCATGGTGATGCCTGGCGTGTTGCGCAATTCGGCAACACGCGCGTAGGGGACGAACTCGGTGACGTCCACCTCGCCGGCCTTCAACTTCAGGATGCGCGTGGCGTCATCGGGAATGATGACGAAGCGGATGGCGTCGAGATAGGGCAGTTTCTGCCCGTCGTCCGCTTCCTTCCAGTAGTAGGGGTTGCGTTTCAGCACCATTTCGCTGTTGCGCCGCCAGCTTTCCACCACGAAGGGACCGGAGCCGACGGGTTTCTCGGCGAAGGATTTCGACTTCTCCAGCAAGGTGTCGCCCGCTGCAGCCATCAGCAGCTTTTCCGGCACGACGCCGGCATTGAAGGTGGCCAGCGCCTGCAGGATCGCCGGATCGGACTGCGCCATATTGATGATGACGGTGTCCTCGCCCTGCGTCTCGATCGAGCCGATGGCCGAGAGCAGGAAGGCGAATTCCCCACCTTCCTCCTTGGAACGCGCGCGATCGAGCGACCACTTCACGTCCCGCACAGTGATCGGCGAGCCATCGGCGAATTTCAGATCCGGCCGCAACCTGAAGGTGAGGATTTTGCCGTCCTCGGAGACGCTATGCTCAGCGGCAAGGCCGGGCTGCAGCCCCTTCCCGTCCGCGCTCGGCTGCAGCAGCGTGTCATAGAGATTGAGCGAGATCCAGATATCCGCGTTCTGGGCAGTGTGGACGGGATCAAGGAAGAGGCTGTCCATCGCACGGGCGAAGATCAGGGTGCCTCCCCGATGCGGCGCGGCTCTCGCCGGCGCCGCAAAAGCGGCCATGGTGGGGAGCAGGGAAGCCAGGAGGAGATCACGCCGCTTCATCCGTTCCATCCCAGGAAAAGGTGGCATCGCACGACTATCCAGCGCCCCCAAAAGCCCGTCAATCGAATCTGCACATGGAGTTGGCAAATCCAGCATTTCGGAACACAGAAAGGCCACTACATATGCATTATGGGCGGAATGAGCACCATTAAGCACAATTTTTAGCCATATCTTGTGCGAAACAGCCCTGGTATCGAACGGAACACCCTGGGCGGCGTCGTACCGCCAGCGCTAGGCTGGCCTCCGTCAACCCCGGAGGTGCCCATGCCCCGCAGCCCCACGGAGCCGTTGCTGCTCACGCCCGGGCCCGTCAGCGTCTCCCTCACCACCAAGCAGGTCATGCTCCGCGATCGCCCCTCGGGCGATGTGGAGTTCCAGGAGGACGTGACGCTCGCACGGACCTATCTGGTTTCCCTTATCAACGGCCAGGGCAGCTATAGCGCCGTCCCGATCCCCGGCAGCGCCACCTATGCGAACGAGGCGGTGATCGCGACCCTGGTGCCCCGCGGCGGCAAGGTGCTGATCCACAGCAACGGTGTCTATGGCGACCGGCTGGTCGAGATCTGCGCGGCGCGCGGCATCGCTTGTGCGGTGTTGCGAACACCCCCTTTCACGCCCGCCAGCGCCGAACAGTTTGAGCAGGCGCTGGCAGCCGATGCGGCGATCACCCATGTTTTCGTCGTGCATTGCGAGACCAGTACCGGCGTGCTCAACCCGCTGGAGCCGGTCGCCGAGGTCTGCCGACGCCACAGCAAGGGGCTACTGATCGATGCCGTCGCCTCGCTCGGCGCCGTGCCGATCGATGCGCGCAAGCTGGACTTCCAGGCGGTCACGCTCTCTTCCAACAAGTGCATGCAGGGGGTGCCCGGCGTCGGCTGGGCAATCGTGCAGAGCGATGCACTGGAAAGCGCCAGGGGCAATTCGGACTCGCTCACGCTGGACCTCTGGGACCAGAACCAGCACATGGAGCACAGCGGCGCCTTCCGCTTCACGCCGCCCACCCAGGTCGTCGCCGCCTTCGCCCAGGCCTGCCGCGAGCACGCGGCCGAGGGCGGCACGGAGGCGCGGCTGGAGCGCTACCGCCGCAACTGGCGGCGCCTGGTGGACGGCATGCGGCAGATGGGCTTCGTGACGGTGGTGCCGGACGGCTTCGCCTCGCCGATCGTGGCCACCTTTCGCTATCCCAACCATCCGGACTTCTCCTTCGAGGCCCTGTTCCAGGGCATGAAGCGCCGCGGCTTCATCATTTTTCCCGGCCGCCTCGCGCTCGCCGACACCTTCCGGATCGGCTGCATGGGCGACGTGACGGAGAGCGACATCGCCGACGCGATGGAGGCACTGGCCGAGACCATGCAGGAGATGGGCATCGCTGAGCTGGGCCGCGCTGACCCGGCGCCCGCGGCCTGAGCAGGAGCGCTCCTCATGCGGTGGCCCTCCCTCGCCCTCCTCGCCTCGATGCTTGCCCTGCCGGCAACGGCGCAGACGCTGCGCATCGGCATCGGCTCGGACCCGAACGTGCTGGACCCCGCGCAGTCTGGCGCCTTCGTGGAGCGGGTGGTCTTCACCGCACTCTGCGACCGCCTGCTGGATGTGGGACCGGACCTGTCCTTCCGGCCGGAACTGGCCACCGCCTGGGAGTGGTCCGAGGATGGCCGCACGCTTCGGCTGACGCTGCGCGAGGACGGCCGCTTCCATGACGGCACGAAGCTCGACGCCGCAGCGGTGAAGATCAACCTGGACCGCTACCGCACCGCGCCGGAATCGCGCCGCAAATCGGAGTTGCGGCCGGTGGAGTCGGTGGAGGCGCCGGACCCGCGCACCCTCCTGATCCATCTGCGCGAACCCTACGCGCCACTGCTCTCCGTCCTCTCGGATCGCGCGGGCATGATCCTGTCGCCCACCGCCCTGGCGCGGCTGGGCGAGAAGATCCGCGACGAGCCGATCTGCTCCGGCCCTTTCCGTCTGGTGCGCCGCGTGGCGCAGGACCGGATCGAGATGGAGAAGGTGCCGGAGCACTGGAATGCCGCCAACATCCACATCCAGCGCCTGGTGATGCAGCCGATACCCGACAACACCGTGCGCCTGCTGAACCTGCGCGCCGGACAGCTCGACCTGATCGAGCGCGTGGCGCCGGCGGATGTGCCGACGGTGCAGAAGGACACGGCCGTCAAGATCGCCGACTCCACGGCCATCGCCTACGAGCTGATCTACTTCAACACCACCAGCGGGGCGCTGAAAGACCCGAGGCTGCGGCAGGCGCTTGAGCTGAGCATCGACCGCGGCATCATCAACCAGGTCGCGCTCGAAGGCCGTTTCGTGCCGAACAACCAGCCCGAGGCACCGGGCGCACCCTATTACTTCGAGGATCTCGCAGCGCCGCCGCGTGATGTGGAGAAGGCCAAGGCCCTGCTGCGGGAGGCCGGGCAGCCGGCACCGGGCTTCACTCTGCTGGCGCCCAACAGTCCGGTGGAAAGCCAGGTGGCGCAGATCATCCAGGCCATGGCGGGCGAAGCCGGCTTCCAGGTGAAGATCGAGACGCTGGAATCCGCAGCCCTGGTGGCGCGCGCGGAGCGAGGCGACTACGACGCCGCCTTCGGTATCTGGTCCGGCCGCGCCGACCCGGATGGCAACATCGCTCTCTGGATCGCCTCCGACGGCTTCCTGAACCGCATGGGCTACAGGAACCCGGCGGTGGACGCCGCTTTCGTCGCCGCGCGCCAGATCAATGACCCCGCACAGCGGCGCAGCTTCTATCACACCGCCGCCGAGCACTGGCTGGCGGAGCGTCCGATGCTCATCCTCTATCACTATCGCTGGTTCTGGGGCATGCGGCCAGGAGTCGAAGGGTTCGAGCCTTCGCCGGATGGCCTGATTCGCTTCTCCGGCCTGCGACCGCCCGCGAACTGAGCCCGGTTGCCCCGGGGCGGCAATTGTGGTGGCCTGTGCCGGCGCCCCGGTCCGGTGATGCCCGGCACCGGGGCGCCGCGTTCGGGAAGACGCGCACCATCATGCAGGAGGGCTGGGAATGGACCGTGACACGCTGCTGATCTGGGGCGCCGGCGCCATCGGCGGCACGATCGGGGCCTATCTGGCCCGTGCGGGCGAGGATGTGCTGCTGGTAGACCGGGTGGAGGAGCATGTCCGGGCCATGCAAGCCGATGGGCTCGCCATCGAGGGGCCGGTGGAGACCTTTACTCAACCCGTCGCCGCCGCCACGCCGGCGGAGCTTCAGGGCCGGTTCCGCCGCATCATCCTGGCGGTGAAGGCCCAGGATACCGCCACGGCCGCGGCCGCGCTGCGCCCCTTCCTCGCCGAGGACGGCTTCGTGGTCTCGGCGCAGAACGGGCTGAACGAACTGGCCATCGCCGAGGCGGTGGGCGCGGCGCGCACCATGGGCAGCTTCGTCAACTTCAGCGCCGACTGGCTGGCACCGGGCCGCATTCTGTTCGGCAGCCGGGGCGCCGTCGTGGTCGGCGAGATTGATGGCAGCATCACCGAGCGTGCCCGCGCGATGCACGCCCTGCTGCGGCACTTCGAGCCGGATGCGGTGCTGACCGACAACATCTGGGGCTATCTCTGGGGCAAGCTGGCCTATGGCGCCATGCTCTTTGCCACTGCGCTGGACGACGCCTCCATCACCGAGAACTTCGCCTCCGCACGCCACTTCCCGGTCTGGCACAGGCTGGGGCAGGAAGTGATGGCGGTGGCCCAGGCGCGGGGCGTGCAGCCCCTCGGCTTCAACGGCTTCGATCCCGCAGCCTTCATGCCGGGCGCACCGGAGGAGGCGGCGCGTGACAGCATCGCGCAGCTCGCCGAGTTCAACCGCTACAGCGCCAAGACGCATTCCGGCATCTGGCGCGACCTCGCCGTGCGGAAACGGCGGACGGAGGTGGACGCGCAGATCGCCATCATCGCCACGCTGGGTGCGGAGAAAGGCGTGGAGACACCCGCCATCCGGCGCCTCGTTGCGTTGATCCACGACATCGAGGAAGGCCGGCGCCCGCAGGCCTGGGAAACTCTGGACGAGATGTTGGACACATGCCGCAGCGCTTCGCCGACCACCGCGTGATCGTCACCGGTGCGGCCCAGGGGATTGGCCGCGCCGTCATCGCCGCCTTCGCCGCCGAGGGCGCGCGGGTCTGGGGGGTCGATCTCGATGCCGCCGGGCTTCCGGCGGCGCGGGAGGCAGGCGCGGCGGAGACCCGCGCCCTCGACCTCGCCCGGCGCCCTGATGTCCACCGCCTGATGGATGAAATCGCCAGCGCCGAGGGTCGCATCGACGTGCTGGTGAACTGCGCCGGCGGCGTGCGCGGCCAGGTGGGCCGCCCGCTGGAGGACATCACCGAGCAGGACTGGCACGGCATCTTCGAGGCCAATGTGGATGGCAGCTTCTGGTGCGCCCAGGCCGTGGCACCGGCCATGAAGCGGCAGGGCAGCGGGCGGATCGTGAACATCGCCTCCAGCGCCGGCCTGCGGCCCAGCCTGACCGGCATCCAGGCCTATACCGCGGCGAAGCACGCGCTGGTCGGGCTGACCAAGCAGCTTTCCTTCGAGCTGGCACCGCACGGCATCACCGTGAACAGCGTTGCGCCGGGCTTCGTGCTCTCGAATCCGGCCACCCAGCGCCAGTGGGAGAGCTATGGCCCCGAAGGGCAGGAGCGGCTGGTGCAGGGGATCCACACACGTCGTCTGGGCCGGCCCGAGGATATCGCCAACGCCGTGTTGTTCTTCGCGGAGGGCGCTTCCGAATGGATCTCCGGCCAGATCCTCTCGGTGGATGGCGGGCGCTCCTGACGCAGGCGGCGGTCAGTCGAAGCTGCCGCCTTCCGGGCCGGCGCGCATCGCGTCGGCAAGGCGGTGCAGCGCGGGCGCCAGGGCCTCGAACGGCGGCACTGCCAGCGACAGGCGCACCGCCCGCGGCGCCTGGGCGCGGAGGACAGCGAAGTTGCCGCCGGGCGAGACCGCGATCCCCGCCCGCGCTGCATGCGCGGTGAAGGCCTCGGCCGACCAGGTCTCCGGCAGGCGCAGCCAGAGATGATAGGCGCGCGGGTCCGCCTGCACGGTGCCCGCCGGCAGGATCCTGCGCGCCAGCGCTTGCCGCGCAGCGGCATCCGCGCGCTTCGCCGCCTCGATCTGCCGCACCACGCCGCTGGCGATCCATTGGCTGCAGGCGGCCTGCGCAAAGCCGCCCGCGCCCCAGCAGCCGGCGCGGATCGCCCGCGCCATGCGCTCGGTGAGCGCCGGCGGCGCGGCGATGATGCCGATGGAGAGGCCCGGCGCCAGCCGCTTGGACATTGCATCCACCAGCACCACCTGCTCCGGCGCCTCGGCGGCCAGCGGCTCGTGCTCCTCGCCCAGCAGGAAGCGATAGATCACGTCCTCGACCGCCCGGATGCCGGTCTGGCGCAGCACCGCGCCGAGTTCCGCCCGCCGCGCCGGCGGCATCGAGAGGCCGAGCGGATTGTGCAGCGCAGGTTGGAGGTAGAGGCCGTCCAGCGGCCCCTGCCGGTGCGCCGCCGACAGGGCATCGGGGCGCAGCCCGTGCGCATCCATGGCGATCGGCACGAGATGCAGGCCGAGCGTGCCGGCGATCGCCTTCACCTGCGGATAGGTGAGCGCCTCGACCGCCAGCCGTCGCCCGGCGGGCACCAGCGCGGCGATGGCAGCCGCCACGGCCTGACGGCCGCCGGAGGTGAAGAGCATCTGCTCCGGCGCCGGCTGAAAGCGCCCGGCGGCAACGAAATCGGCGGCGAGGCGCCGGTAGCGCTCGCTGCCCATGACGCTGGTCGGGCGCAACAGGTCGGCAAGCGCCTCGGGGGTGGCGAGATCGCGCAGCACCTCGGAAAGCGGCGCGTGTTGCGCTGGCAGCATGGGGAAGCCTTGCTCCAGGTCGAGCGTAATCCCCGGCCGGTCCTCGCTGCGGAAGACCGGGAATTCCGGCGGCTTGCGGATGAAGGTGCCGCGCCCGACCTCGCCTGAAACCAGGCCGCGGCGGCGCAACTCAGCATAGACCCGTGCGGCGGTGGAATCGGCGATATCCTGCTGCTCGGCGAAGCGCCGCTGCGGCGGCAGACGCATGCCCGGCAGGAGTTTCCCCTCGGCGATCTGCCGCGCAACCTTGTCGGCCAGTTCACGATGGTTCGCCATCCGAATGCTCCGAGTGCAATATGCTTGTTGCACCGCGCTATTGCTCCGCGCAAGCTGCCGCCCTTGCGCTGCCACGGGAGTCCGGCCTTGAAGCTTCCGCCCCTGCCCTTCACCGAAGTCCATTGGAATGCCCTGCCGGCCACCGAGCACCAGGGCATCACCGGAACGGCGCTCTGGCGCACGCTGAACAACGGCGAAGTGCGCATGCGCGTGGTGGAGTATTCGCCGGGCTATCTCGCCGACCATTGGTGCGACCGCGGCCACATCATCTACGTGCTGGAAGGCGAGCTGCGCACGGAGCTGAAGGACGGCCGCCGCTTCACCTTCTCCGCCGGCCAGGGCTACACCGTCTCGGATTTCGGCGACGCGGCGCACCGCTCCTCGACCGAGGCCGGCGCCCGCCTCTTCATCGTGGACTGAGCATGGCCGCCGTCACCGCCCATGGGGCGCCCACCCTGCCGCGAAGCTCCGCCTGGCTGCTGCTGACGCCTGCCCTGGCGATGTTCATACTGTTCTTCGCCGTGCCTTTCCTGACCATGGCGACGATGTCGGTGCTCAGCGGCAACCCCATGGTGGTGCCGAACCCGCGCTTCACCACACGACACTTCGAGCGCATCCTCGATGACGTCTACTACCTGGAGACGCTCTGGATCACGGTGCGGCTGGGCCTCTCGACGACCATTGTCTCGCTGCTGATCGGCTATCCGCTGGCGCTCTGGCTGGCCCGCGCACGCAGCCGCACAACGCGGACGCTGCTGATGATGGCGGTGCTGGCGCCGATGATGATGGGCCTTGTGGTGCGCACCTATGCCTGGCTCGCCATGTACTCCAACCGCGGCGTGATCAATGGCAGCCTTGCCTGGCTGGGTCTGACCGACGAGCCGATCCAGTTCCTGGGCAGCGAGGCGGCCGTGGTGGTGGCGCTGGCGCACATCTACGTGCCGTTCATGATCCTGACGCTGAGCGGCGTCATCGCCCGCATCGACACGCGACTGGAGGAGGCGGCGCGCGGCCTCGGCGCTAGCAGCGCCGCCGCCTTCCTGCAGGTGACGCTGCCGCTTTCCATGCCCGGCATCCTGGCTGGCTCGCTGCTGGTCTTCGCCCTGGCGATCAGCGCCTATGTGACGCCGATCGTCATCGGCAACTACAATATCCAGACCCTGCCGATGCTGGTCTATCAGCAGATTTCCTCCAGCTTCAATCTGGGCTTCGCGGCAGCGCTCGGCATCGTGCTGCTGATCGTCGCATTGCTGCTGGTGGGCGCCTACAACCGCGTCATGGCACGCGCGCCGGGAGCTGCGTGATGGGCCGCTGGTTCTATGTCCTGAACGGGTTGATCCTGGCCTTCCTGTTGCTGCCGGTGGCCATCGTCATCCTCTTCGCGCTGAACCCCGAGCCGTTCATCGCCTTTCCGCCCAGTGGGTTCTCACTCCGCTGGTACGACAAGTTCCTGCATAGCCGTGACTTCATGCACGCCTTCATGCTCTCGCTGGAGCTCGGCGTGGGCACGGCGCTGCTGGCGGGCTGCATCGGCACAGCGGCGGCACTGGCCATCGCGCGCGGCAACCTGCCGGGGAGCGGGTTCCTGACGGCGTTGTTCCTCTCGCCCCTGGTTCTGCCGGGGCTGCTGACCGGCTTCGCCATGTTCCAGCTCGTCATGGTGCTGGGCATTGGCCGCAGCAGCAGTGTGCTGCTGGTGGGGCACACCGTGGTCGCCATTCCCTATGTGATGCGCACTGTGCTGGCGGTGCTGGCCAATGCCGACCGCTCCATCGAGGAAGCCGCGCGCGGCCTCGGCGCCTCGCCGGCCACGGTGTTCCGCGAGGTGACGCTGCCGCTGATCCGCCCGGGCGTGATCGCCGGCTGCATGTTCGCCTTCATCACCAGTTTCGATCAGTTCCCGGTGAGCCTCTTCCTCGTTGCGCCTGGCGAGGAGACGCTGCCCATCGCCATGTTCAACTACCTCCGCTTCGATTTCGACGGCACCATCGCCGCTGCCAGCACCGTCTCCATCCTGCTCGCGGTACTGCTGGTGCTGGCGATCGAGCGCACCGTCGGCCTGCAGAACTCAACCCGGCTGTAAGACCCAGGAAAACGGAGACTTCACCATGCTGAATCGAAGAACGTTGCTAGGTGCCGCCGCAGGCACCCTCGCCATGCCCACCCTGCTCGGTGCGCAGGAGGCCAACACGCTGCGCATCACCGGCTGGGGCGGCGCCTGGGGCGAGGTGATGCGCTCGAAGCACATCCCCACCTTCGAGAAGGCGCATAACTGCACGGTGGAGGTGGATACCGCCTTCCCCTTCGTACCGAAGCTGCTGGCCAGCCCGCGCGGCCGCCCGGTCTATGACGTGCTGCACACCAACAGCAACGAGCAATGGTCCGTCTTCGAGCAGGGGCTGGTGGAGCGGCGGCCCGACCTGAAGCTGGTGCCCAACGCGGCCAAGACCTATCCTTACGCGACCTCCGATTCCATCGTCGGCATCGTCATCTTCACCTCGGCCATCGGGCTGGCCTGGCGCAAGGACCGCATCCAGGCGGCGCCGGCGAGCTGGAAGGATTTCTGGAAGCCGGAATATGCCGGCAAGCGTGCCAGCTACGTGATTCCGGCCAACTCCCTGGGCCAGGCGCTGTTCATGATGGCCGGCAAGGTCTACGGCAAGGGCTTCAAGGACCTTGACGCCTCCTTCAAGGCGATGGAGGCGGTGAAGCCGGTGCGGCTGTTCGATTTCACCGGCGGCGCCGAGAACGCCATCCTGGCGGGCGAATTGGACATCGCCGTGCTTCACGACACCGCCGCCTATCGCAACCAGGACAAGGTGCCCGTGGAGTTCGCCGCTCCCTCCGAGGGCGTCATGGCACTGGAGCAGGTACTTTCCGTCACGACGGGCACGCCGAAGAAGGCGCTGGCGCATGAATGGATCAACTTCATGCTGAGCCAGGAGGTGCAGCGCAGCATGGCGGAGACCGTCTGGTACAGCCCTGTCCGCTCGGACCTGACGCTGGCGGAGAAATACCGCGGAAAGCTGCTGACCACGCCGGAGCAGGTGGCGACGCTCGTTCAGATGCCCTGGCAGTGGTACAACGAGAACAAGGACCGCATCGACGACCGCGTCAACCGCATCTTCCGGGGCTGACGCATCGTGGCTGAGACCGGAGGCCAGGGCGCCCGCGCCCTGGCGCTGCAGTCCCTGAGCAAGAGCTTCGGCAACGGTGCTCCCGCTGTGGACAACGTCTCCCTGCGGATCGAGGAGGGTGAGTTCTTCTCCCTCCTCGGTCCCTCGGGCTGCGGCAAGACCACCACGCTGCGCATGGTTGCAGGCTTCGAGGCGCCGGATTCCGGCCAGATCCGCCTCGGCGCGCAGGACATCACGCCCCTGCCGCCCGAGCGGCGCGACATGGGCATGGTGTTCCAGAACTACGCGCTCTTCCCGCACCGGACTATTGCCGAGAACGTCGCCTTCGGGCTGCGCATGCGCAAGGTTCCGAAGCCCGAGATCGCCACCCGCGTGCGGGAGGCCCTGGCGCTGGTGCGGCTGACCGGCTTCGAGGACCGCCGGCCCGCGCAGCTTTCCGGTGGCCAGCAGCAGCGCGTGGCGCTGGCGCGCGCCATCGTCATCAACCCTGCCGTGCTGCTCTGCGACGAACCGCTGGGCGCCCTCGACAAGAAGCTGCGTCAGCAGATGCAGTTCGAGCTGAAGACGCTGCACCGCCGCCTCGGCCTGACGATGATCTACGTCACGCATGACCAGGAGGAGGCGCTGACCATGTCCGACCGCATCGCCGTGATGCGCGCTGGCAAGGTGGCGCAGTGCGGCGCGCCGCGCGAAATCTACGACCGGCCAGTGGACCGCTTCGTCGCCGACTTCATCGGTGACACCAACATTCTCGATGGCGAGGCCAGTGGCCTGGCCCTGCTGATGCCCGGCGGCTGGCGGCTGCCGCTTCCGGAAGCGAGGCAAGGCCGCGCCAGTGTGGCGCTGCGGCCGGAGCGAGTGCGGCTCTGCCCGCCCGGCGCCGGTCTGGTGGACGCCACCGTTGAGGAAGCGAACTTCCTGGGGGATTCCGTGCTGCTGAAACTTTCCCTGCCCGGCGAGCAAGGTATGCTCGCCCGTGTGCCCCGCCATGCCGAGGCGGGATCGCTGGAGCCTGGCGCCACACTCGGCCTGACCTGGCAGGCCGATGACCCGGTGATGCTCGCCGATGCCTGAAGCGCCTCTTCCCTCTCCGGCCGTGCTGCGCGTCCTTGTCATCGGCCAGGCACCGCGACGCGAGCTGGAAGAGCAGATCGCCCTTGCCGTACCTGGCCTGCGCATCGCCATGGAAGGTGCGCTGGATGGCATGACGCGGCAGGAGATCGCCCGCGACGCCGCACCACAGGGCAACGCCGACACACTCTTCACCGTGCTGCCCTCCGGTGAGACGACGACCATTTCCAAGGCCGTGGTCACCGCCCGGCTGGCGGAGAAGCTGCAGCATGGTGGGCCGACATTGCTGTGTTGCACCGGCAGCTTCCAGGGCCTGCCGCAGCGTGCCGATCTGGTGCAGCCCTCGGCGGTGCTGAACGCATTGTCGGCGGCGCTGCTGCCGCGCGGGCGGCTCGGCATCTTCCTGCCCCTGCCCGAGCAGCTCGCCCCCCTCGGCGCCAAACGGGCCCGGGAGGGGCTGGAGACGGTTCTGCGCTCCCTCCGTCCGCTCTCGGATGAGGCCACCGTGGACGCCGCCGCGCGCGAGATGGCGGCGCAGAAGCCGGACCTCGTGCTGCTCGACTGCATGTCCTATACGCGCGCCGACAAGGAGCGGATGGCGCGGCATCTCGACTGCCCCATCCTGCTTTCCATCGCGACCGCCGCCCGTGCCGCCGCCTGCCTGCTGCCGGAGTGAGCCATGCGCGACCTGACGCTCGACGATATCGAGGCGCTCGCGACCGGCGCCTGGGTGCTGGGCACTGGCGGCGGCGGCTCGCCC
The DNA here is from genome assembly GCF_030063475.1 of Roseomonas sp. E05. Lineage (GTDB taxonomy): Bacteria > Pseudomonadota > Alphaproteobacteria > Acetobacterales > Acetobacteraceae > Pseudoroseomonas. The sequence continues at coordinate 134,819 of NZ_JASIRT010000009.1, read as the reverse complement.
TATCTGGCACTGCTGAACATGCGGCGGCTTTATGCCGAGGGGAAGCGCGTCGCGCTGCTGGCACCCGAGGAGCTGGCGGATGACGACCAGGTTGCTGTCGTCTCCAACATGGGCGCCCCGCTGGTCAGCCAGGAGAGGCTGGCCGACAGCGCCAGCATCGCTCGCGCCGTGCAGCTGATGGAGGAGTATCTCGGCATCACCTTCCGCGCCATCATGAGCGTCGAGATCGGCGGCAACAACGGCGTCAAGCCGCTGCTCGCCGCCGCCGAGCTGGGCAGGCCGGTGGTCGATGCGGATGCCATGGGCCGCGCCTATCCCGAGGCGCAGATGACCAGCTTCGCGGTTGGGGATCTGCGCCCCTGGCCGCTCGCCATGGTCGATCCACGCGGCATCGAGGGCATCGTCGCGAAGGTGCCCAGCTGGAAATGGATGGAACGCATGGCCCGCAAGATGTGCGTCGAGCTTGGTTCCACGGTGGCCAATTGCAAGGCGCCGCGCAGCGGAGCGGAAGTCAAGCGTTGGGGTATCCTGCACACCACCAGCAAGGCGATCGAACTCGGCTATGCCATCCAGGCGGCGCAACGCGAGCATCGCGACCCGATCGCCGCCGTGCTCAAGAGCCAGGAGGGCCTCAAGCTCTTCACCGGCAAGGTGGCGGATATCGAGCGCCGCACCACGGAGGGCTTCCTGCGCGGCGTGGCAAAACTCGATGGCCTGGACGCCGACCGCGGTCACCGCTTCGAGTTGGCTTTTCAGAACGAATGGGCGGTGGGCTGGCAGAATGGCGTCGCGCGGGTGATGACGCCGGACCTGATCTGTGTGCTGGACACCACCTCCGGCGAGGCAATCGGCACCGAAACCATCCGCTACGGCCAGCGTGTCACCGTCATCGCGCTGCCGGCGCCGCCGGTCTTCCTCTCCCCGCGGGGCCTGGACTTCGTCGGTCCCCGCGCCTTTGGCTACGATCTCGATTTCACCTCGGTGTTCCCGTCATGAAGCGCATCGGCATCGACGTGGGCGGCACCAATACCGATGCGGTGCTGCTGGATGGCGGCCGCATCGTTGCTGCCGTCAAGACCGCCACCACGGAGGACGTGCTCTCCGGGGTGCGGCAGGCGTTGCGCGACGTCACTGCAGCCGCCGGGCAGCGCGGCGTGCAGGCGGTGATGATCGGCACCACGCATTTCGTCAACGCGGTGGTGCAGCGGCGCGAGTTGTCACGGGTCGGCGCCATCCGGCTGGCCATGCCGGTGGCCGCCTCCCTGCCCCCCTTCTGCGACTGGCCGGAAGATCTGGCCGCTATCGCACGTGGCGCGGTGCACATGGTCGAGGGCGGGCACGACTATGACGGCCGCCCGATCATGCCGCTCGACGAGTGTGGCGTGGCGCAGGCGGCGCGCGCCCTCCGCGCCGCAGGGATCGACTGCGTGACAATCAGCGCCATCTTCTCCCCGCTCGATCCCTCGATGGAGATCCGCGCCGGCGAGATCGTGCGGCAGGAGCACCCTGAGGCCAGCATCACCCTCTCCCACCAACTCGGCCGCATCGGCCTGCTGGAGCGGGAGAACGTGGCGCTGATGAACGCCTCCCTCGCACCCCTGGCACGCAAGACCATCCGCGCCTTCGAGGCAGCGTTGCAGGAGGCCGGCCTCTCGGCTGCACTCTTCGTTACGCAGAACGACGGCACGGTGGTGCGCGCCGAACTGGCCGAGCGCTTCCCCGTGCTTTCCTTCGCCTCCGGCCCCACCAACTCGATGCGGGGTGCCGCCTTCCTCACCGGCCTCAAGGATGCGCTGGTGGTGGATGTCGGCGGCACCACCAGCGACGTCGGCGCCCTGCGCGCCGGCTTCCCACGCGAAGCCAATGCGGTGGTCGAGGTCGGTGGCGTCCGCACGCTGTTCCGCATGCCCGACCTGCTGTCGATCGGTCTCGGCGGCGGCTCGATCATCACCACCGATCCGCTCGCCATCGGGCCGCGCAGCGTGGGCTTCCGGTTGCTGGAACAGGCGCGCGTCTTTGGCGGCCCGGTGCTGACCACCACGGACGTGGCCGTCGCGGCAGGGAAGCTCACTCTCGGCGATGCATTCCGCGTGGCCGATATCCCCGCCCGCCTGCGCGACGAGGTCCTCGCCCTGGCCGGCCGGATGCTGGAGGAGGCGGTGGACCGCATGAAGACCGAGGCCGCCGAGTTGCCGCTGCTGGCGGTCGGGGGCGGCGCCTTCATCGTGCCGGACCGGTTGGCCGGCTGCAGCGCGGTGCTGCGCCCGGCACATGCCCATGTCGCCAATGCCGTTGGCGCCGCCATCGCTCAGGTTTCCGGCGAGGCCGATCAGGTCTTCCAGGGCCTTTCCCGCATCGAGGCCATGGCCGAGGCGGAGCGCATCGCCCGGGCCAATGCCGTGACCTCGGGCGCGGCGGCGGAAAGCCTCGCCTTGGTGGATATCGAGGATCTCCCGCTGGCCTATATGCCGGGCGGCGCATTGCGCGTGCGGGCCCGCGTCGTCGGGGAGGTCGCGGCCTGAGCACGGCCCTTCCCTTCCCCGCAGCGGCGGGCCTAGGTCAGGGCGGCTGCTTCGGCGGTCTCCCGCGCCGCGGCGGCAAAGGCCGCGGCAGTATCAGCCAGGTCACGCCCGTCATGCGCCAGCGAGATGTAGATCTTGCCGTCGCTCTTGAACACACCGTTGGCGCGCGCGCGTTCGTTGAAGCGCCGGGTCAGGTCGCGGTCCATGTCCAGCCCGCCACGATAATCGGTGATGCTGGCGCGGTGGGTGAAGACGGCGTCGAACATCACGGGCTCGCCGAGGATCAGCGCCGGCAGGCCGGCCTCCTTCAGGCTGCGCTCCAGCGCCGCCCAGACAGCGCGGCCATTGGCGAAGATGCGCTCATAGGCGCCGGGCCGCTTCAGGATGCGCAGCGTGGCAAGGCCGGCAGCGGCGGCCACCGGATTGCCGCTCAGCGTACCGATCTGCGGCATGAAGCCGGCCGCACCGACCTTCGTCCTGTCGAAATGCGCCATGATCTCGGCGCGCCCCGCGACGGCGGAAAGCGGGAAGCCGCCGCCGATGATCTTGCCCAGCGTGCAGATGTCCGGCGTGACGCCGTAGTATTCCTGCGCGCCGCCATAGGCGAGGCGAAAGCCGGTGACGACCTCGTCAAAGATCAGCGGGATGCCATATTCGGCAGTGATCGCGCGCAGGCCCTGCAGGAAGCCGGGAACCGGCGGGATCAGGCGCTGCATCGGCTCGATGATGACGCCCGCAAGCTCCTCGCGGTGCGCGTGGATCAGCGCCTGCGCCGCCGCCAGGTCATTGAACGGCGCGATCAGCATCTCGTCGCGCACGCTGTCCGGGATGCCGGCGGAGTCCGGCTGCGCGATGGGTGCATTGGCGGCGTCGGAGGGCCACAGGCTCATCAGGCCATAGTCGCTCATGCCGTGATAGCCGCCCTCGAACTTCAGGATCTTGCTGCGCCGGCGAAAGGCGCGGGCAAGCCGCATGGCATAGGCGTCGGCCTCGGTGCCGCTGCTGGCGAAGCGCACCTGCTCGGCGCAGGGCACCGCATCCACGATCTCGGCCGCGAGACGGATGCCTGGCTCGCTGTTGGCGAAGAAGGTGGAGCCCTGCGCCACCTGCTCGACCACCGCCGCGTTCACCTCGGGATGGGCATGGCCGACCAGCATGGGGCCCGAGCCGAGCAGGTAATCGACATACTCGTTGCCGCTGACGTCCCACACCCGGCCGCCGAGGCCACGGTGGATGACGGTCTCCACCGCCATGTTGCCAAACCCGCCGGCCGGCAGGACGCGGCGCGCCATATCGGCGAGTTCCTGTTCCTCGGCACCCATCCTGCGGTCCTGCATCGGTCCTGCCCTCCTTGCTGCGGCAGCGATGCAGCCACGCTTCCGGGCGTTGCGCAACGCCCCACCGCGCTGGAGACCGCGGCGCCCGCCTCGCGCCATGCCTTCACCCATGCCCCTGCGAATGAAAGCGATGCCTGAGATGCCGATTGATTCAAGCCGCTACCGGATCGGGTTCGACATCGGCGGAACCTTCACCGACTTCATCCTGCTCGACCGGCAGACCAGCACCATCCGGCTTCACAAGTGCCTGACCACGCCACAGGACCCCTCGCAGGGCGCCCTGGCGGGACTCGCCGAGCTGGTGGCCGGCGCCGGACTCACCCTGGCGGAAATCGGCGAGATCGTGCACGGCACCACGCTCGTCACCAACGCGTTGATCGAGCGGCGCGGCGCCATTCTCGGCCTGATCACCACGGAAGGCTTCCGCGACGTGATCGAGATGGGCACCGAGCAACGCTACGACATCTACGACCTGTTCCTGCAGTTTCCGGACCCGCTGGTACCACGCCGCCGCCGCCTGGAAGTGCCGGAGCGCATGGACCGCGGCGGCCAGGTCGTCACCCCGCTTGATCTCGATGCGGTGCGGCGCGCGGCAGGCGAGTTGGTGGAGGCCGGCGCCGGCGCCATCGCCATCTGCTTCCTGCACAGCTACCGCAACCCCGCGCATGAGAAGGCCGCCGCCGCCGCCATCCGCGAGGCCTTCCCCGGGATTGCCGTCTCCGCCTCGGCGGAGGTCGTGGCGGAGCTGTGGGAGTACCAGCGCTTCGTCACCACCTGCGCCAATGCCTATGTACAGCCGCTGGTGGACCGCTACCTGAAACGGCTGGAGCAGGAGCTTTGGGCGCGGGGCTTCCGCGGCGCGCTGCGGCTGATGCAGTCGGATGGCGGGCTGGTCTCGCCGGAGACGGCGCGCGCCTTTCCCATCCGCCTGCTGGAATCCGGCCCGGCCGGCGGCGGCCTCGCCACCGCCTTCTTCGGCGGATTGGTGGGCAAGCCCGACATCATCTCCTTCGACATGGGCGGCACCACCGCCAAGGCCTGCATGATCGAGGGCGGCCGTGCCGCGATCGCGCCGATGATGGAGGTGGCACGGCTGCACCGCTTCAAGAAGGGCTCCGGCCTGCCGATCAAGGCCCCCGTCATCGACATGATCGAGATCGGCGCCGGCGGTGGCTCGATCGCCTCGATTGACGAAGTCGGGCTGCTGAAGGTGGGGCCGCGCTCGGCCGGCGCCGATCCCGGCCCCGCCTGCTACGGCCGCGGCGGCACCGAGCCGACTGTCACCGACGCCAACCTGATGCTGGGCTACTACGATCCCGGCTTTTTCCTCGGCGGCCGCATGGCGCTCGATCAGCCGGCAGCCGAGGCGGCGCTGGCGCGGGTCGGCACGCAGCTCGGCCTTTCGGCCGTGGAGACCGCCTGGGGCATCCACCGTACTGTGACGGAGAGCATGGCGGCGGCGGCGCGCATCCACATTGTGGAGAAGGGCAAGGACCCGCGCCGCTATGCCATGGTCGGCTTCGGCGGCGCCGGCCCGGCCCATGCGGTGGAGGTGGCGCGCATCCTGGGCGTCGAGGAGGTGCTGATCCCGCCCGCCTCCGGCGCCGCCTCGGCGCTCGGCTTCCTCGCGGCGCCGCTGGCCTTCGAGCAGGTGCGTTCCCTGCCCCTGGCGCTGGACGATCCCGGCACGCCCGCCGCCATCGAGCGCGTGCTGACCGAACTGGCCGCCGAAACGACGGCGCTGCTGGTGGCCGCCGGCACCGCTCCCGCCGATATTTCCGTCGAGCGCAGCGCCGACATGCGCCTCGCCGGCCAGCTGCACGAGATCAACGTCCCCCTGCCGCGCGGTGCCATCACCGCCGAGAGGATGCCTTCCATCCTGGCGGCCTTCCGCGACGCCTATGCCGCACGCTATGCCTCGATCTACGAAGGCGTGCCGGCGGAGATCATCTCCTTCCGCGCCCGCGCCGTGGGGCCGGCGCCGGCGCTCAGCGTGGCCGAGGCCGGCCGGCCGACCGGCGGCGCCGCGCGCAAGGGCTCCCGCCGCGCCTGGTTCGGGGACGCCTTCCACGATACCCCGGTCTATGACCGCTACGCCCTGGCACCCGGCGAGACGCTGCACGGTCCGGCCATCATCGAGGAGCGGGAGGCGACCACCGTGCTCGGCCCGGAGGACAGCGTCACAGTGGGCGCGGCGGGCACGCTGCGCATCCGGGTGGGGGTCTCCGTGCCGCTGGCCGCCCGCATCACGCCGGAGATGCCGCTCGAGGAAGCGCGCGCGCTGATCGAGGCCGACCCCGTCTCGCTGGAGATCATGTGGAGCCGGCTGGAGAACCTGGTCGAGGAGATGTGGCACGGCATCTGCCGCACCGCCTTCAGCCTGATCGTCTCCGAGGCGCAGGACTTCGCCTGCGATCTGCTCGATGCGCAGGGTGAGTCCCTGGCGCATTCGCCCCGCGCCATGCCGGTCTTCAACCTCACCCTGCCGCGTGCCGTGAAGGCCATGCTGGAGAAATTCCCGGCCGAGACGCTGCGCCCGGGCGACGTGCTGATCACCAACGACCCCTGGCTCTGCGCCGGACACCTGTTCGACATCGCCATCGTCACTCCCGTCTTCCATGGCGGGCGCATGGTGGCGCTGCTCGGCACCGTCGGGCATGTCGGCGACATCGGCGGCGTGCAGGACCCGATGGCGGCGCGCGAGGTCTATGACGAGGGCCTGCAGATTCCGCCCATGAAGCTCTACAGCGAAGGCCGGCCGAATGCCGCGCTTTTCGAGCTGATGGCGGAGAACGTCCGCAAATCCGAGGAGGTGCTGGGCGATCTGCACGCCTTCATGGCGGCCAATGCCCAAGCCGCCGAGCGCCTGCTGGCCTTCATGCAGGACTACGGGATGCACGACCTGCGGGCCCTCGCCGCCGTGGTGCAGGGCCGCGCCGAACGCGCCATGCGTGAGGCCATCCGCGCCCTGCCCGACGGCGTCTATCACTCCGAGGTCAGCAACCGGATGCTCGGCCGCACGCTGCGCTACCCGCTGAAGCTGACCGTGAGCGGCGACAGCATCGAGCTGGACTTCGAGGGCGCGCCGCCGCAGCTCGAACGCGGCGGACTGAACTGCACCCTTTCCTACACGGTCGCGCACGCCTCCTACCCGATCAAGTGCATGCTGAGCCCGCAGGTGCGCGGCAATGCCGGCAGCTTCTATCCGATCAGCGCCAAGGCGCCGGAAGGTTCGCTGCTGAACTGCACCCGCCCGGCTTCGGTGGCCATGCGCACCCGCACCGGCTGGTACCTGGCGCCCAACGTGTTCCATGCCCTGTCGGAGGCGGCCCCGGCTCAGGTGCAGGCGCATACCGGCCTCCCGGTCTCGGTGCGCGTCTTTGGCAAGGAGACGACGGGCCGCAGCTATGCCGACCATTTCTTCATGGGCGGCGGCCAGGGCGGCAGCGCCGGGACCGACGGCAAGTCGGCGCTGCTCTGGCCGACCTCGGCGGCCAATACCTCGATCGAGCTGTTCGAAACCCGGGCGCCGGTGCTGATCGTCGAGAAATCACTGGTGGCGGATTCCGGCGGCCCTGGCCGGCGGCGCGGCGGCCTCGGCACCCGCACCCGGATGCGCAAGCTGCATGACGACGGCCAGCCGACACTGTTCTCGGTCTATCCCGAAGGGGTGGAGGTGGAGGCGCCCGGCCTGTTCGGCGGTCTGCAGGGCGGTGCGGCGTTGGGCGCCATCCTCGATGCCGGGGGCGGCCTGCTGCGCGACCTCGGCACCGGCGAGCTGGTGACGCTCACCGATAGCAGCCGCATGGTGGAGGTGCGGATCTGCGGCGGCTCCGGCTATGGCGCACCGGAGGAGCGCGAGCCCGCGCGGGTCGAGGAGGATGTGCGGGACGGCTATGTCAGCCGGGAGGGCGCGGCGGTCTATACGCGGCCGCAGGCCGCCGAGTAGCGCGGCGGAGCGGCAGGGCCAGCACCCTGCCGCCGCCTTCCGTCAGTCGCCGGCCGGCGCGTGGCCGGCATGGCGCTCCATCGCGTGGCGCAGCAGCGCGCCGGAGCGGTAGAGGCCGTGCACCATCTTGCTGTAGGGCAGCAGCAGGAACAGCGAGAGCACGATGCCCAGGTGGATGGCCAGCAGCACGCCCATCGCCCCCGTCCCCCGCAGCCCCAGCAGCAGCAGCCCCGTCAGCGAGGTCAGGCAGAGCAGGCCGAGAAGAGCGTAGTCGGCGCCGAGCAGGTTGCGCGCGGCCGGCGCCTGGTCGCTCACCACCTTCAGCCAGATCAGCCCCGCCGTGCCCACCACCAGGCCCAGCCCGCCCCAGGTGCCGAGCTGCACCGGCAGGCTCCAGAACGGATAGGGTGCCGGATGGCCGACGATATGATCGTAGAAGGTGGCCACCGAGGTCGAGGCGAAGCAGAGGAGGAAGCCGTAGAACATGGCGTGGTGGAACAGCCGGCGCTGCGTGGAGAAGCCCTCGTCGCGGTCGTTGCAGCCATGCCCGCCGCCACCGAGGTTGCGCAGCGTCAGGATATCATGCAGCGCGGTGGCAATGGGGCGCGGCCCGGCGGGCCCGGCGAGGCTGCTGCCGGTGTCCCGCCAGAAGTTGCGGAAGCCCATGGCGAGGGCCAGCAGCGCGTAGAGGAAGGTGCCGCCGGCGAGCGTCGTCATCAGCCACCAGGGAATGACGCGGTAGAAGGCGCCCGGCCCTTCATGCGCGGCGTAGAGCACCGAAGGCTCCTGGATCAGCACCGTCAGGATCAGCGTCAGCGCGATGCCGAGCGCCGAGATCAGCGCCACCACCGTGCCGTTGCGCTGGAACACGGCGCCGAGCGGTTTCGGCCAGGCGTATTCGGCATAGGTCTCGGCGCGCAGCTCGGCGAAGGCCTGCGGCAGGTTCAGGCCGAACTCGTGCGGCGGCGCATACTGGCAGGCGTAGTAGCAGCCTTTGCAGTTGTGGCAGAGATTGGCGAGGTAGGAGAGGTCGCCGGTGGTGAATTCCCGCCGCAGCTCCATCGCCGGGAAAACGGCGCAGAACCCCTCGCAGTAGCGGCAGGCATTGCAGATCTCGAGGGCGCGGCGCGCCTCCTCGGTGGTTTCAGTTTCTTGCATGTTTCGCGGCCTCCCGCCCCGCGATACGCCCGAAGACGGTGCCAATGGCCATGCCGAAGCCCGCCAGATAGCCTTTGCCGAGGATGCTGCCTGCCATGATCTCGCCTGAGGCGAAGAGGTTGGCGGTCGGGCGGCCATCCTGCATCAGCACCCGCGCGTTGCGGTCCACCTTGACGCCGAGATAGGTGAAGGTGATGCCGGGCCGCAGCGGATAGCCACTGAAGGGCGGCGCCTCGATGCGCCGCGCCCAGTTGGTCTTGGCCGGCGTCAGCCCCTCGGTGTGGCAGCCGTCCAGGCGGCTGTTGTCGAAGCTTCCGTGCCCGGCGGCGGCATTGAAGCCGCGCACCGTCTCCGCCAGCTTCGAGGGCTCGAGGCCGAGCTTCTCCGCCAGTCCCTCGATGGTGTCGGACTTGATGGCCGGGAAGACGGAGGGCATGAACAACCGCTCCGAGCGGCTGTCGATGATGGCATAGGCCACCTGGTCCGGCTGCTGCGCGACGAGCCGGCCCCAGATGGCGTAGCGCTTCGGCCAGACATCCTCGCCCTCGTCATAGAAGCGCTCGCCATGCCTGTTGACGACGATGGAGAAGGGCACGCAGTCCAGCCGGGTGACGATGCCGCCGTCGAATTTCGGCGCCCGCCCGTCGATGGCCACCGCGTGGCACTGCGTCGGGTCGCCGACGGAGGCAACGCCCTGGTCCAGCAGGTCGCGCAGCACGCGGCCCTTGGCATAGGGCGTGCCGCGGATCAGGAAGTTCTCCGCCGCCGGACCCCAGCCCTGCTTCAGCCATTCGAGATTGGCCTGGAAGCCGCCGGAAGAGGCCACCACCGTCTTGGCCCGCACCGTGCGCGGGAAGCCGCGGCTGATGATCTCGGCCTGGCGAACGAAGCCGTCATCCAGGCGCAGCGAAGCCACCTCGGTGTCATAGAGGATCTCGACGCCCAACTTTTCCGCCGTGGCGTAGAAGGCGTTCACCAGCGCCTTGCCACCGCCCAGAAAGAAGGCGTTGGTGCGCGAGAGGTTGAGCGTGCCGGTCAGCGAGGGCTGGAAGCGCACGCCGCAGGCCTCCATGAAGGGCAGTGCCTCGGCGGTGGCGCGAATGGTCAGCCGCGCCAGTTCCTCGTCGGTCTGCCCCCCGGTGACGCGCAGCAGGTCGTCCCAGTACTCGTCCTCCAGGTACTGCTCGGTCAGCACCGAGGTCGGCGCGGTGTGCATGGCCCGCAGGTTGCGGGTGTGCCGGCTGTTGCCGCCGCGAAAGGCCTTCGGCGCGTGCTCCAGCACCAGCACGCTGGCACCCGCCTGCCGTGCCGTGACAGCCGCGCAGAGCGCCGCATTACCCCCGCCGACCACCAGGACGTCATAGACGCGGTCCCAGTCCAAAAGTGCTCTCCCCGATGTTGTATGCGCCGGAATACAATGTCGGCATCACCGAGGCGGCGCAAGGGGGGCTCAGGCGCCGTCAGGCGTGCGGTTCTCCAGGGCCAGGCGGGCGCGGAAGGCGTTGCGGATGTGCTGCCGCGCGGCGGCCTCGGCGGCGGCGGGGTCACGCGCCGCGATGGCGGCGACGATCGCCGCATGCTCCTCCACCGCCGCCGCGCCGCGCTCCGGCACCGAGAGGGTGGTGCGCCCCAGCAGCACCAGCGAGAGCCGCATATTGTCCAGCATCGCGTCGAGGAAGCGGTTGCGCGCGGCGCGGTGGATCTGGCGGTGGAACAGGCGGTTGCTGTGCGCCAGCCGGCCGCCATCGCCCAGCAGGGCGCGGTCCGCCGCCACCATGTCGTGCAGGGCCTCCAGCTCGATGGCGGTGGCATGCGTGGCGGCCAGGAAGGCGGCGGTGCCCTCCAACACCTCCCGCATGTGGTAGAGCTCGACCATGGCGCTGTAGTCAAGCCGCGCCACCACCGCGCCATGGTGCGGCTCGTGCGTGACCAGCCCCTGGGTCTCCAGCCGCTTCAGCGCCTCCCGTACCGGCGTCCGGCTGATGCCGAAGCGTTCCGCCAGCTCGGCCTCCCGCAGGCGGCTTCCGGGGGCCAGATCGCCACGCGTCAGGGCGTCGAGCAGCATTTCATAGGCGCCGGCACCGGTGGAACGGGCGGGAGGGACAGGCTGGGCGGAGGGCAGCATGGCGGCCATTCACTCTCGGTCGGGCAGGGCCGGCGGCGTGCCGGTCCCATGCCAGCCCTGCCACAGATGCGGCGGCAATCCCAGCCTGGCATCATTCCGGCGCGGCGGGCGCCTCCTTCCCCGCCCGCCACGCGCCATCACTGCGCCGTGACATGCGCCGCCTTGATCACCGGCCCCCAGAGCGCGAACTCCTCGCGCACGAAGGCGTCGAGCGCCTGCGGCTCCGAGAGGTCCGGCTCCACCCCCAGCTCCTGCAGCCGAGCCTGCAGGGCGGGGTCGGCCATGGCCTCCCGGATGGCGGCGTTGAGCCTCTGTATCACCGCCGGGGGCACGCCATGCGGCGCGAAGAGCGCGGTCCAGGAGCGCACGGCGAAGCCCGGCACGCCGGCTTCCGCCACGGTCGGCAGGTCGGGCTTCAGCGCGCTGCGCTTCTCGCCGGCGACGGCCAGGATGGTCACCTTGCCGGCCTCCGCCTGCGGCAGCGCGGTCGGCAGGTTCAGGAAGCCCATCGAGACCTGCCCGGCCACCAGGTCGTTCAGCGCCGGGCCGCCGCCGCGATAGGGCACATGGACGATGTCCACATCGGCCCGCAGCCGGAACAGCTCGCCCGCCAGATGCTGCGAACCGCCGACGCCGGAGGAGGCGAAGCTGTGCTTGCCCGGCTCCCGCTTCAGCAGCGCCAGAAGGGCCGGCACGTCATGCACGCCCAGCTTGTTGGCGACCGTCAGCGCCAGGGGCACGTCCACCAGCATCGTGACGCCGTCGAAGGCCTGGCGCACGTCATAGCCCTGGTCCGGCACCACCAGCGGGTTCATCACGTGGTTGCTGGCCGAGGAGACCAGCAGCGTGTAGCCATCCGGCGCGCTGCGGGCGACCTGCGCCGTGCCGATCGCCCCGCCGGCACCCGCGCGGTTCTCCACCACGATGCTCCGGCCCAGCAGTGCCTGCAGCTTCGGCGCCAGCAGCCGTGCCACCACGTCGTTCGAGCCGCCCGGCGCATAGGGCACGATCAGCACGACCGTGCGCTCCGGCCAGGGCGCCTGCGCCCGGGCGGTCCATGCCAGCCCCGATGCGCTCCCCCCGAGTGCCGCCGCGGCCAGCATGGACCGCCGTGTCACTTCCGGCATTGCTTCCTCCTCCGTTCCACGGCCGATCAGTCGGCCTTCGCACCGGACAGCTTCACCACCTCGCCCCAGCGGGCGATCTCCTCGGCGATGAAGGCGCGGAACTCCTCCGGCGTGCTGGCCACCGGGTCGGCGCCCTGGTTGACCATCTGCGCCTCGATATCCGGCTTCTTCAGCAGGGCGATCGTGTCGCCGGCGATCTTGCGCACGATCTCGGACGGGGTCTTCGCCGGGGCGACCATGCCGAACCAGGAGGAGGCGTTGAAACCGGGAAAGCCGGACTCCGCCATGGTCGACACGTCAGGCGCGGCGCGCGAGCGGTGCAGGCTGCTGACCGCCAGCGCGCGCAGCTTGCCGGCACGGACATGCTCGATGCAGGAGGGGATGGTGGCGTACATGAAGTCCACCCGCCCCGCGAGCAGGTCGTTCAGCGCGCCGGCGCCACGATAGGGCACGTGGACGGTCGTCATCCCCGCCATGTGGTCGGCCAGCGCGCCGGAGAGGTGGGAGGAGGTGCCGACCCCCGTGGAGCCATAGCTGAGCTTTCCCGGCTGCCGCTTCGCCGCGGCCACCAGATCGGCCACGCTGTGGAGCGGCGAGGCGGCCGGCACGACGAGGATGTTCGGCACCCCCGCCAGCTCGGTGACGGGGGCGAAATCCTCCAGGGTGCGGAAGCCCGGGTCCTTGTAGAGCGACTGATTCACCGCCAGCGGCCCCACCGAGCCCACCAGCACCGTGTAGCCGTCCGGGTCGGCACGGGCGACGTATTCCGTGCCGATGTTGCCGCCGGCGCCCGGGCGGTTCTCCACCACCACCGGCTGCCCCCATTGCTCACCCAGCGCATTGCCGACGAGGCGGGCGATGATGTCGGTGGTACCACCCGGCGTAAAGGAGACGATGAAGCGCACCGGCCGCGTCGGCCAGTCGGCGGCACGCGCCGGGCGCGGCAGCCCGGCCACGAGACATGATGCAGCGAACAGCGGCGTGGCCTGCAACAGCCGCCGCCGGGCGATCTTCCTGGTCATCTTCCCTTCCTCCGCACGCTTGTGGTGCTGTCGTTGCCTGGCCTGCGGGCGTCAGCCACCGGCTGCCGCGGTGCCCGTCCCCGCGGCCCGGCCCCGCCTCAGGCCGGCGGGAAGTCGTAGAGCCGCGCCGGATTGCGGCTCAGGACCCGTGCGCGGTCGGCGGGGTCGGGCGTCCAGTCGAGAAAGATCCGCAGCAGCGCCGCCGCGTCCGGCACCGGCCCCTCGGGGCGCGGATGCGGCCAGTCCGTGCCCCAGACCAGCACTTCCGGGTTGGCGGCCAGCAGGGCCTCATGGAAGGGACGGGCCTCGGCGTAATCGGGCGCCGTTGCACCGAGCCGATAGGTGCCGGACAGCTTGGCCCAGAGCCGCCCCTCGGCCGCGCCGCGCCGCAGAGCCTGGAAGCCGGGATCGGCGGTGCCGCGGCTGTGGTGCAATCGGCCCATATGGTCCACCACGACCGGCACCGGCAGCCGCACCAGTTGCGGCAGCAGCTCCGGCAGGTCGGCGGCGTCGATCCAGAGCTGCAGGTGCCAGCCAAGATCGGCCATGGCGGGCATCAACGGCATGATCTCGGCCAGCCGCACGCCGCCATGATAGGCCGCCTGCCCGGCGCGGCGGTACTCGTTGGCGCGCAGCCCGCGGATGCCGGCCGCGTGCATCTCCCGCAGGATGGCGGGCGTCAGCTCCGCCCCGCCCACCGCGACGCCGCGCAGCCGCTCCGGCGCGCGGCGCAGCGCGTCCAGCGTGGCGGTGTTGTCGCGGTCATAGGCGCTGGGTTGCACCACCACGCCGCGCGCCAGACCGAGCTGGTCGAGCAGCGCCAGATACATCTCCAGCGGCGCGTCCTCCGGCGTGTAGGAGCGCGGCTCGGCATAGGGGAAGCGCGCGGCGGGACCGAAGACATGGCAGTGGCAGTCGCAGGCGCCGGGCGGGATGCGCGGATCGGGCGCGCTCACGAGGGCTGGATCCCGGCGAGATCGGCGGCGCGCTTCGCCTCCGCCGCCTGCTCGCGCAGGAAGCTGGCGAACCCCGTCGGCGTCAGCAGCGCGCCCTCGGCCAGCTCGGAGCCCATCTCCTGCAACTGCTTGCGGATGCCGGGATCAGCCACGGCCTGCGCCAGTGCCTCCTGCAGCCGGGCGAGCGTCGCCGCCGGCGTGCCGCTCGGCGCCAGCAGCCCGCAATAGCTGGCGGCGCGGAAATCCTTCACGCCGCCTTCGATGAAGGTCTGGACATCCGGCAGCAGCGACGAGCGGTGATCGGCAGCAATGGCGAGGATGCGGCCCTTGCCATCGCGGTGCAGCGGCAGCGCCGTGGAGTATTCGATGAACATCGCCTTGACGTTGCCGGCAAGGAAATCCGGCACCACCGCGCCGCCGCCGCGATAGGGCACGTGCAGCAACTGGGCGCCGGTGGCATTGTTGAACAGTTCCAGCGCCAGATGCCCGGTGCTGCCAACACCCGCCGTGCCGCAGGAAAATCCCTGCCCACCGGCCTTGGATTCCGTCACCAGCGCGGGGACATCGCGCGCCTTCACCGCATCGGTGACCATCAGCACCAGCGGCACGCGGTTGACCTGGCCGATCGGCGCGAAGTCCTTCAGCGGCTGGTAGGTGAGCGAGGCCTGCACCAGCGGGTTCACGGTGAGTGGCCCGTTCGAGCCGGCGAGCAGGGTATAGCCGTCCGGCGCAGCGCGGGCGACGCTCTCCGCACCGAGGCTGCCGCCAGCCCCCGGCCGATTCTCGACGATCACTGTCTGGGCCAGCATTTCCGACATGCGTGGCGCGAGCAGGCGCGCGACCAGGTCAATATTGCCGCCGGGGGCATAGGGCACCACGACGCGGATCGGACGATCGGGCCATCCTGCTGCCGCAAGCAGGGGTGCGGCGAGCAAGCCGAAGGCATGGCGACGGGTCAGCTTCATCGCGGACTCCTTTGCCTGTTGTTTGTTGCTTGGACGTTTGGAAGCGCGGCAGGCGGGGCAGTGCCCCGCCCGCGGAGAGGTTCCCCTCAGTCGGCGTAGCTGGGGTCGAGGCGGTCGAGCATCCGCAGCAGCGCCGGCCACTCCATCACGCCATAGGGGCGGCGCGTCTGCGGCTGATAGTTCATGTAGGTGGCATCGAGCACGTCCTGCGGCACCTGTACCAGCGGCGTGTTGCAGGCCATCGCGGCAAGCTGCGACCGGCAGGACAGTTCCAGCCGGTGGATGGCGTTGAAAGCCTCGGCAATGGTGCGGCCGACTGTCATCAGCCCGTGGTTGCGCAGGATCAGCGCGTTGTTGTCGCCGAGATCGGCGACCAGCGAATCCTTCTCCGCCTCGTCCAGCACCACGCCGCGATAGTCATGATAGCCGATGCGCAGGAAACGCATCGAGGTCTGCGTCATCGGCAGCAGCCCGCATTCCAGCGTGGAAATCGCCATGCCCGCCCAGGTATGCGTGTGAATGACGCAGTCGATCTCGTGCTTGGCCGAATGCACAGCGCTGTGGATGACGTAGCCGGCGCGGTTGATGCCATAGTCGAAGTCGCCATAGTCCGGCTTGGCGAGGATCTTGCCATCGGCATCGACCTTGACGAGCGAGGAGGCGGTGATCTCCTCATACATCATGCCATAGGGATTGATCAGGAAGGCGGCGCCCTCGCCCGGCACGCGGGCGGAGATGTGGTTCGCCATCATGTCCGCCATGCCGTAATGCGCGATGAGGCGGTAGCAGGCGGCGAGATCCACCCGCGCCTCCCATTCCTCCGGCGAAACCTTGGAGCGCATGTCACTGATGCGCAGTTGCCTGCGGGTTTTTTCAAGCATGGCCGTCCTCCTGCTTGCTGGCCCTCCAGACGGCAAGCCGCGGCGCTGCGCGGGCTTCCGCAGTCTGGCCCAGCATTTCGTATTCTGCGGTATACAATGCGCCGGTGCGGGATCGTGCGCAAGCGCGAAGCCGGGCCGCCCGGCAGCAGGGGAACCATACCTTTCCCCTGCGCTGTGCGTCCGTCACGGCCGTTGCTGGGGCAGTGGCTGGCTCCAGGAGGGGGTTTTTGGCGGGGCCTCTCGCCTCCCCTCCCCTCACCCGCGCCCCAGAGTCCTCAGAGAGGGCCGCCGAAGCCGTACTGATAGCGAGCCGGTGTGAGACGCGTCTGGTCCTCGACCGCTTCCACACCCTCGATGCGCTCGGCCAGTATGCGCGCGGCATGCTGCGCCTCGGGCGAGCGGTGGTAGCCTTCCAACCGCACGACGCCGTTCCGGACCTCCACCGAGATGCGGCGAAGATCGGCCCAGGGCTGCTGGCGCATGGCCTCCAGGATGTCACGCTGGATCCGAGCGTCGAGCGTGCCCTGCGGGCTCTCCACTGCTGGGGCGGCCGCCAGCACGGCCCGCAGCAGGTCGGAGCGCGAGACGATACCGCACAGCCGGCCATCGCCGGTGACCACCGGCACACTGCGGATGCCCTTCTCCTCCATCAGCCACGCGATCGCCTCGGCCGGGGCCGCTTCCGAAACGGTGGCAACATGACGTGTCATCACGTCACCGGCCCGCAGCCCGTGCACCCGTGCATAGCGCTCTGCCAGGCCACGCCGGTCGGCGAACAGCGAAGCCAGCCAGCCCTGTGGAGCAGCATCTTCCTCGGAGAGGCCGCGGATGAGGTCCAGTTCGGCAACGATGCCGAGCAGGCGGTGCTCCCCATCGGTGACCAGCACGGCGGAGATCCCCGCTTCCGCCAGCACCCGCGCCACGCCGGCCACAGCCATGTCCTCGGGAACAGTCACGACGTCCTGCGTCATCGAGTCGCGCGCGAGCATCGCCCCGGTCCTCCCTTCCGCCACTGCCACGGTGCCTGCGCGGCTGTGTGCCGGCAGCGGCGGAAGGACAGCATGGGCATCTGCCGCATGATCTTGCGCTAGATCAGACGCGACCTTCACAAGCCTGAGAGTATCGAGGCCGTTACTCCGGCCGGATATTGTGCTCGCGGATGACCTTGCCCCACCGTGCCCGGTCCGCGGCGATTTGCTGCAGGAAAGCCTCCTGCGTGCCGCCGAGCCGCTGCAGGCCGTTCTCGGTGAAGCGGCGCTGCACCTCCGGCGCTTCCAGCGCCTTGTTGATCTCCACATTCCACCGCTGCACCAGCGCCGGCGAGGCACCACCCGGCATCACCACCCCGAACCAGTTCGGGATGACGAAGTCGGACAGGCCGGTCTTGGAGATGACGGGGACATCCGGCAGCAACGGCGAGGCATCCGCCGCGCCATAGGCCACCGGCCGCAACCCGCCGTCGCGGATCTGCCCCAGGAATTCCGGCATGTTGCCGAACATCACCTCCACGCGGCCGGATGTGATGTCGAGAATCGCCGGCGCGCCGCCGCGATAGGGCACCTGGTCGATGCGCGCTCCGGTGAGAGACGCGAAGAGCACACAGGAAAGCTGCTGGCTGGACCCCGCCCCGACCGTTGCGCAGCGCGGGTTGCGGCTGCTGTCCTTGCCCAGACGCACGAGATCCTGCCAGGTGCGGATCTCGCTCTTCGGGCTGGCGACGAGAATGTTGTAGACCGATGCGACGTTGGCAACCGGTGTAATGTCCTTCCCGACATCATAGGGCACTGCCTGCATCTGCGGCGTGATGGTCATGATGCCCATGGAGGCCAGCAGGATCGTATGTCCATCCGGCGCCGCGCGCGCCAGCTCCTGCGTGCCGATCACGCCGCCCGCGCCGGTGCGGTTGTCCACCACCACCCGCTGGCTGAGCTGCTTCGAGAGCTGGTCGGCCAGGATGCGGCCCAGCATGTCGGAGGTTCCGCCGGGCGAGAAGGCGTTGATGAAGCGGATTTCCTGCGACGGGAACGAGTTCTCCACCGCGGCCGCGATGCCGCCCGGGATGAGGGTGCCGGCCAGGGCCAGGGTCGCCAGGTGGCGCAGCATGCCGCGCCGTTTCTTCTCTGCCATATGTTCCTCCTCTGCTTGCCAGGCCGCCCTTGTCCCGGGCGGTCACGGCGGGTTGGGTTCACACGTAGCCAGGCCCCTCGATCGCCGGATGGGCCTTCAGAAAATCCTCATCCACCTCCACACCGATGCCGGGCCGCTCCAGCGGCCGCACGCAGCCATCCCCGCCGATGCGCCAGGGCTCGCTGACCAGGGCGTCGCGGAACAGGTTGCCGCGCGACACATCGGCCTCGAAGTAGCCGGCATTGTCGATGGCGCAGAGGAAATGGATGCTCGCCGCCTGGTTCAGCCCGGTCATCGAGCTGTGCGGGTGGACAGGGATCTTGTACGCGGAGGCGATTGCTGCGATGCGCAGCGCCTCCGTGATGCCACCGCATTTCGACAGGTCCGGCTGCCAGATGCCGATGGCGCCGTCGTCCAGCAGCGGGGTGAACTCGAAGCGGGTGAAGTGATTCTCGCCCACCGCCAGCGGCGTCCGGCCATAGCTGCGGGCCTGCGCATAGGCGCGGCGGTCATGCGGTGGGAAAGGCTCCTCCAGCCAGCCCATCCCCAGCCGGTCCATCGCCGGCAGCACGCGGCGGACATCCTCCAGCCGGTAAGCGGTGTTGGCGTCAGCGAGGATGTCGATCTCCTCGCCGAAAGCGTCGCGCACGGCCTCCATGCGGCTGATGTCGTTCCGCACCGTGTCGCCGATGCGCAACTTCAGCGCGCGGTAGCCGGCCTCCAGGTGCGGTCGCGCCTCCTCCACCAGCTGCTCCGGCGGCTGATAGCCGAGCGCGACACCCCCCGCATAGGCCGGCACCGGCCGCGACGCGCCCCCGAGCAGCCGATAAAGCGGCCAGCCGGCCGCCTTGCCGCGGATGTCCCACAGCGCCATGTCGAGCCCGGACATGGCCAGCGCGCAGCCCGCGCCCATGCCGTGGCTGGCGAGCTGGTTGCGGTAGATCCTGTTCCAGACGCCGACCGTGTCCACCGCGTCCATGCCCATCACGAGACGGCTCAGCGTGGTTTCCAGCAGCGCGGCGACGGCCGTATGGGCGCGGCCGTGATGGCTCTCGCCCCAGCCGACCAGCCCGTCCTCCGTGGTGACCTTCACCACCACCGCGTCCCGCTTCACCGCGCGGCCGACGCCCAGCGCGACGCCGCCGTCCTTGGGCACCGGGAAAGAGGTCGGATAGGCCTTGATGGAAACGATCTTGCTCATGTCGGAACTCCGGGCTGCCCATATTGCTGCAGGAAGGATTCGCGCACGGTGATGCCGAGGCCGGGGCGGTCGGGCAACGCGACATGCCCATCCGTGACCGGGAAGCTCTCCTCGATCAGGTCGTGCAGCATCGGGTTGTGGCCGAGGGAGTATTCCAGGATGAAGCCGACGCTCTGCGTCGCCGCCAGGTGCAGCCCGGCGGCGAAGGCCGGCGCGCCGGACCAGAGATGCGGCGCCAGCCGCAGGTTGAAGGCGGAGGCAATGGCGGAAATGCGCAGCCCCTCGGTCAGCCCGCCGGCGATCGCCAGATCCGGCTGCAGCACGTCGGCGGCGCGCAGCTCGGCGATCTCGCGGAAGTCGTGGCGGGTGAACTCGCTCTCCCCCGTGCTGATCGGCACCGTGGAGCAGCGGCGCACCTCGGCGAGGCCGTGCTTGTCGTCGGCGCTGACCGGCTCCTCGAACCAGAAGAGGTCGAGGTTCTCCACCATGCGGCAGAAGGCCCGCGCCTCGGCCACGGTCCAGGTGCCGTGTGCGTCGGCCATCAGCTTGATCTCCGGGCCCAGCGCCTCCCGCGCCGCCCGCACGCGGGCCGCGGAGGCGGCGGGCGAGCCGTCCATGACACCGACACGCATCTTCACCGCACGAAAGCCGCCCTTGTCGCAGTAGCCCTTGAGCTGCGCGCCGATCTTCGTCGCATCCGCCCAGCCGCCGGAAGCATAGGCCGGCATGCGCTCCGCCCGCCGCCCGCCCAGCAGGCGCCAGACCGGCACGCCGAGCGACTTGCCCAGGATGTCCCACAGGGCGACGTCCACCCCCGCGATGGCGGAAATGGAAAGCCCGCGCCGGCCGAGCTGCGGCAGGGCATGCCCTCGGGCGATGGCGTAGCCCTCGCGCGGGGTGTTGTACATCACGTCCCACAGGCGGGTGATGTCGCGCGGGTCCTGGCCCAGCAGGAGTGGCGCGTAATCCTGGTTGATGATGGCGGCGAGGCCGGCGCAGGCGGCGGCGCTGCCCACACCGGCCTTGGCCTCGCCCCAGCCGGTCAGGCCGGTATCCGTCTCCACCCGCACGATGACGGAGTCGAAGGTGGGCACACGGCCGAAATCGCTGGTGTGCTGCTGGTCGTAAGGGATCGGCACACGGCACCACGTGGCCTGGACGCGCGAGATCCTCATGCCGGGCTGACCTCCGGGGCGGAATGCCCGAGACGCGCACGCCGCCGCAGCGCCGCCTTCCAGGCTTCCGGGTTGATGAAGCTCCGCGGCTGCTCGCCGCGAAGGATGCGGACAGTCTCCTCCGCCGCGCCGATGCTCATGCGCGTCACGGCCTCGCGGCTCAGCCCCGCCGTATGCGGCGTCAGCAGCACGTTCGGCAGGCTGCGGAAGGGATGGTCCGCCGGCAGCGGCTGCACGGCATAGACATCGAGCGCCGCGCCACCGATCCGCCGCGCGCGGAGGGACTCCAGCAGCGCAGCCTCGTCCACCACCGGCCCGCGCGCGACGTTCAGCAGCCAGGCGTCCGGCTTCATCCGGGCGAGCAGCGCGGCCGAGACGAGGCCACGCGTCGCTTCCGTCAGCGGGCAGGCCAGGACGATGTAGTCGCTCTCGGCGAAGAGCCTTTCCGGCGTGGCGTAGCGGATGTGCTCCGGCAGGCCGGCGGCATTGCGGCGGTGGCCGAGCACCCGCATGTGGAAACCATGCGCGGCAATCTCCGCCAGCCGCTGCCCGATGGCACCGACACCGATGATGCCCAGCGTACGGCCGCGCAGTTCCGAGGCCGCCGCCGATTGCGCGCGAGCGGTGTTCCACCCTTCCCGCAGCAGCAGGGCGTGCATGGCCTCCGCATGACGTGCAATGGCCAGCATCTGTGCGATGGCGAACTCCGCGACGGAGTCAGCATTGCCGCCGGGTACATTGGCCACCAGCACGCCCTGCGCCGTGCAGTCCTCCACCGGGATCATGTCCACGCCCACCCCCTGCCGGATGGCGCCGAGCAGGCGCGGTGCACGCGCGGAAAGGTCATCCGGCAGCTTGCGCCGCACGATGACGGCATCGGCCCGGGCCAGCAGGTCATCCAGTCCACCCTCCTGCGCCAGCTCCACGGCATGCCCGGACTCGCGCAGGATGGCTTCGCCCGCCGGGTCGATCGGATCGGTCAGCGCGACGAGCATGGTCAGGCCACCTTGTAGCGGTGCAGGACGTCGCGGTTGATCTCGATGCCGAGCCCCGGCCCGTCCGGCACCCGCACGATGCCGCACCGCTGCTCGATCGGCTCACGCGCCAGCATGTCGCGCAGCGGATTGGGCGTCTGCTCGAATTCCAGCATGGGCGGCATCGGCCGCAGGGCGGGCGGCGTATCCGGCAGGGCCGCCAGGAACTGCACCGTCGCCGCCAGCCCGATGGCCGAGCCCCAGGCATGCGGCACGCATTCCACCCCGTGCGCCGAGGCCATGGCGGCGATCTTGCGGCACTCGCTGATGCCGCCGGCGGCACAGACGTCGGGCTGCACGATGTCCATCGCCTTGCGCGCGATCACGTCACGGAAGCCCCAGCGCGTGAAGTCGTTCTCGCCGCCCGCCACCGCCATGTCGAGCGCGCGCGTGACCTCCACATAGCCGTCATGGTCCTCCGGGCTGATTGGCTCCTCGAACCAGAGGATGTCGAGCTCCTCCATCGCGCGGCCCAGGCGGATGGCCTGCGGCACGGTGAAGCAGTGGTTGGCATCCACGGCCAGCCTGATGTCTGGCCCGATCACCTCGCGCACCGCCGCCACCCGCCGCAGGTCGAGCTTGGGGTCGCCGAGGCCGATCTTCATCTTGATGGCCCGGAAGCCCTGCTCGGCGTATTTCCGCGCCTCCTCTGCCGCTTCCTCCACCAGCCGGTCCATGTCGATGAAGTAGAGGCCGGTGGCATAGGCGGTCAGTTCGGTGCGGTGCGCCCCGCCGATCAGCTTGTGCACGGGCTTGCCAACCGCGTGGCCCATGATGTCCCACAACGCGATGTCGATGCCCGACAGCGCGGCGATGGTCATGCCGGTCAGGCCATAATCCTTGATGCGGTTGTAGAGATCCTCCCAGATCACCTCGACATCGAAGGGATCACGGCCGATCACGCGGTTGCGATATTGCGTCTCGATGATGCTGCGATTCACCGCTGCGGGGCCGTAGCACTCGCCCCATCCCGTGATGCCTGCGTCGGTGGAAACTTCCACGATGCAGGAGGCCCGCGTCGTATAGAGCCAGCCGCGCGCCGAGGTGAAGGGCTGCTCCACCTTCGACTGCAGCACATGGCAGGTTAAATCGGTGATCTTCATTCTTGTCCTCCTCCCTGGCGCCGTTCTGCGGCCGGTCAGTCGGTGCGCGATCGTCGCTGCAGCAGCTCCATCCAGTAGCTCTCGACGCCCCGCAGATGACCGCCCATCGCCGCCTCGGCACGGTCCGGGTCGCGCGCGACGAGAGCATCGCGCAACGCGACATGCTGGGCGTGCGACAGGGGCGCGCGCTGGCCATCGGCGAAGTAGTGGCGCCGCCGCGTGCGGGAGAGCAGATAAAAGGAGTTCACCACCCGCAGGAAGACGTGGTTGCCCGCCGCCTCCACCACTGCGAGGTGGAAGGCCGCATCCTGGTCGGCCAGGTTTTCACCCGCGCCGATGACGCGCGCGCTCTCCGCCAGCACCTGGTCGATCCGTGCCAGGTCGGCTGCGTCGCGGCGCTCGGCTGCCAGGCGCACGGCCTGGAGTTCGAGGATGCGGCGCAGTTCCACCACCTCCCGCACCTCCGTCTCGGTCAGCGGAATCCCCAGTTCGGCCTGCAGCACGATCGCGTCCAGACTGCCCTGTTTGTCCACGGCACGGAGATAGATGCCGGAATTGGGCCGGCGCTCCACCATGCGCAGCGTCTCCAGCACCGCGATGGCTTCCCGCAACGCGCCACGGCTGACCCCGAAGCGTTCCGCCAGTTCCCGCTCCGACGGCAGCCGGTCCCCCGGCTCCAGCCGGCGATGCGCAATGAAAGGCAGCAGGCGACCGATCAGGCTGGTGCGCTCGTCCATGGGCGCGATTGCGGCATCTTCCCCGGTGGAAGGCGGCAGGACGGGTTCGCGTTGTTTGCTCCGCATGAGCGACTGGACACCCCTGAAAACTGGATCTACCAAATTGGTAAGGCCAATCTGGTTGGACCACAAGGCCGCAATTCAGGGGGGGGGTACCGATGATCGTCGAGGAACGGATCTATACGCTGCGCGCCGGCGAGGCGGCCGCCTACATCAGGGCCTATGAAGCGGAGGGGATGGCGATCCAGCGGCCAATCCTGGGGCGGATGGTCGGCTACTACACAACCGAGTTCGGGCCGTTGAACCAGGTGATCCATCTCTGGGCCTATGAAAGCCTGGAGGAGCGCCGCGAACGGCGTGCGCGCCTGCTCGCCGATCCCACCTGGAAGGCCTATGCCGCCAAGGTCCGGCCCATGGTGTTTACGCAGGAGAACAAGCTGCTCGTGCCCGCACCTTTCATGCAGCTGCGCTGGCAGGAGGCATAGCGCGGGCGCCCGGCCGGTTCATCCCCGCGGAAGGGCCTTTTCCGGCCTGGCGCGAAGCCCGTCCATCAGCAGGCCGACAATGCGGCCCGCCCGGCGCCGCCAATCCGGCCCGGCCGGGGCGGAATAGATGCCGGTCAACGTGTGCAGAATGTCCTCCGGCTCGGCATCGGGCCGGACACTCCCCTGCGCGATGGCCGCAGCCAGCAACCGCGCCACGGCGCTGGGGAAGCCCCCCTGCACGGCTGCCACGATGTCCGGCCGCGCCTGCAGGAGCTGGTGCAGGCTGTCGCCAAGGCCGCGTTTGGTGGCCAGGTAGTCCAGGCTGCGCTGCAGCCACCGCGCCAGCGCCTCATCGGCCGGCAGCCGGGCCGCCAGATCGTCGGCAGCAGCCACCAGCGCGGCATGCTCCTCGCGGAACAGCGCTTCCACCAGCGCCTCCCGCGTCGGGAAGTGCCGGTACAGCGTTCCGATGCCCAGTCCGGCCTGACGCGCCACGGCCTCCAGCGAGGCCGCCATGCCCTGCTCCGCGACCAGCGCTCGCGCGGCCATCAGCAGGCGCTCGCGATTACGCCGCGCGTCGGCCCGCTTGCGGGGCTCCCGATCACATTCTCCAGCCGCCGACATGCCTCACCCTTGACCAGGCCCGCCGGGACCTTAGTTTGGATAAACGGAGGAACCCTCCGTTTATCCTTCCAAGGCGCAGTATCCGACCATCGGGAGCCATTGTCATGCCCCTTCCCTGCCGCCAGGACGCGCCGCCATGCCGTCCGTGACCACCCTCCTGACGCTTTCGATCAACGGCCAGGACCATGTGTTCGAGGCCGAAGGCCGCACCACCCTGCTCGACGCGCTGCGCGAGCAGCTTCATCTCACCGGCACCAAGAAAGGATGCGACCAGGGCCAATGCGGCGCCTGCACCGTGCATCTCGACGGCGAGCGGGTGCTGTCCTGCCTCACCCTGGCCTGCCAGGCCGAAGGCCGCGCCGTCACCACCATCGAGGGGCTCGCCGGGCCGGACGGCGCGCTGCACGCCGTACAGACCGCCTTCCTGGAAGAGGATGCGTTCCAGTGCGGCTTCTGCACGCCCGGACAGATCATGTCCGCCGTCGCCTGCATCCGTGAGGGCCATGCCGGCTCGGAGGCGGAGATCCGCGAGTACATGGCAGGCAATCTCTGCCGCTGCGGCGCCTATCCGCACATCGTCGCCGCCGTACGCCGGGCCGCGGAGGGGCTGGCATGAAGGCCTTTTCCTATCACCGGGCCAGCGGCCTGGAGGCCGCGCGACAGCAGGCGGCAACGACCGACGCCGCCATCCTGGCCGGCGGCACCACCCTGCTCGACCTGGCCAAGTGCGAGGTGGCGCGACCGGAGCAGGTGATCGACATCACCCGCCTGCCCGGCCTGGACGAAATCACCGTCGATGCGCAGGGCCTGCGGCTCGGTGCCCTGGCGCGGATGGCGCGCGTGGCCGAGGATGCGGCGGTGCGCACGGCCTTCCCCGCCGTGGCGCAGGCGCTCTCGCTTTCCGCCTCGGCGCAGATCCGCAACATGGCGACGATCGGCGGCAACCTGCTGCAGCGCACCCGTTGCGCATATTTCCGCGACCCCGCCAGCTTTCCCGCCTGCAACCGTCGCACCCCCGGCAGCGGCTGCGCGGCCCTCGACGGCATCACCACCAACCACGCCCTGCTGGGCACCAGCGAGGCCTGCATCGCCACCTATCCCGGCGATCTTGCGGTGGCGCTCGTCGCGCTCGATGCCATCATCCATCTTGGCGAGCGACAGGTCGCAGCCACCGATTTCTTCCTGCTGCCCGGCACCACGCCCGAGCGCGAGTTCGCCCTCGCTCCGGGCGAGATCATCACGGCGGTCACTCTGCCCGCCAGCCGGGCGGCGCGGCGCTCGACCTACCTGAAGCTGCGCGACCGCGCCTCCTACGAGTTCGCCACCGTCAGCGTCGCGGCCGGGCTGGAACTGGATGCGGAGTGCCGGGTTGCCACCCTGCGCGTGGCGCTCGGCGGCGTCGCCACCATCCCCTGGCGCGCCCGCGCCGTGGAGGCGGCCCTGACCGGCCGGGAGCCGACGCCCGAGGCGGTCCGCGAGGCGTGCCTGCTGGCCATGCAGGGTGCCACACCCCGGCCCGACAATCGCCACAAGCTGGAGCTGGCGCCGCGCCTGGTCGCCCGCGCCATCGAGACGCTGCTTTGGGAAGAGCGCGCATGACGCCCCTGGATCCCACTCCCCGGCGGGGCGATGCCGGCGACGGCCTCGGCGCCCGCCTGCCGCGTATTGATGGCCGCGCCAAGGTTCGCGGCGCGGCCAGCTACGCCCTCGACCATCCGGTGGAGGGCGTGGCGCATGCGGTGATCGTTCAATCCACTATTCCCGCCGGCCGGGTGCGCACGATTGACACGCGCGCCGCCAGCGCCGCCCCCGGCGTGCTGCTGGTGCTGACGCCGGACAGCACGCCGCCCCTGCGCGCCGCCTCCACCTGGACCGGGGAGGCGCCCACGCAACCCGAGTACCGGCCGCTGGAGCACACCATCCGCTACACCGGCCAGCAGATCGCCGCCGTGGTGGCGGAGACGCTGGAGCAGGCGACCGAGGCCGCCGCGCTGCTGCGCGTCGCCTATGACAGGGAGCCCGCGGTCGCCGGCATGGACGACCCCGCCGCCGGCGAGGGCAACCCGCTGCCACCGCTGGCGATCGAGCGGGGCGACGCGGCGCTGGCCTTCGCCGGGGCACCGGTGCGGCTTACGGCCGAGTACCGTACCCCGCGCGAGTACCAGATGCCCATCGAGCCGCATGGGCTGATCGCCCGCTGGGAGGGCGATGCGCTCACCATCTGGGAGCACAGCCAGTGGCTCGACGGCATGGCACGGACCTATGCGGAGTGGTTCGGCATTCCCTTCGAGAAGGTGCGGCTGATCTCGCCCTATATCGGCGGCGGCTTCGGCTCCAAGGCGCTGGCCCTGGCGCATGGCGCCCTCGCCGCGCTCGCCGCGCGGCAGCTCGGCCGGCCGGTGAAACTGGCGCTGACCCGGCCGCAGACCTTCACCGCCTTCGGCGGCCGCGCGGCGACCCGGCAGGTGTTGGAACTGGGCGCAACGGCAGAGGGCCGGCTGCTGGCCATCCGTCAGCGCGGCTGCAACGAGACCTCGGTGGACGGTGTCTGGATCGAGCCGCTGAGCTCCGTCACCGCGCTGATGTATGACCTGCCGAATTTCAGCAGCCAGCAGCACCTCGTGCCGGTGAACACGGTGCTGCCCTTCGCCAAGCGGGCACCCGGCGAGAACCCCTCCGCCTTCGGCCTGGAATGCGCAATGGACGAGCTGGCCTATGCGGTCGGCGTCGATCCGCTCGCCCTGCGCCTGCGGAACCATGCCGAGCGGGACCCGCAATCCGGCAAGCCCTGGTCCACGCGCCGGCTGCGCGAAGCCTTCGCCGCCGGTGCGGAGGCCTTCGGCTGGGCGCGACGCCGCATGGCCCCGGGCTCGCTGCGGGAGGGGCGGCTGCTGATCGGCTGGGGCATGGCGGCCGGCACCTATCCGGTGCGCCGCAGCCCCGGCGAGGCAATGGTGCGCGTCCTGGCCGACGGCACCGTCGAGGTGGCCAGCAGCACCAGCGACATGGGTACCGGCGCCTACACCATCCTGGCGCAGACGGCGGCCGCGGTCTTCAGCGTGCCGCTGGCGCAGGTGCGGGTGCGGCTCGGCGATTCCAGCCTGCCGCGCGCGCCCGTCACCGGGGGCTCGCAGATGGCGGGGTTGATGACCGGTGCGGTGGACAAGGCCGCCCGCGCAGCGCGGGAGGAGCTGATCGGTCTCGCGCTGACCGATCCGCGTTCGCCGCTGCGCGGGGTGGCGAACACCCTGGCGGTGGAGCATGGCCACCTCGTACCGCCGCGCGGCGAGGCGCCGCCTTTGCCGATCGGCGCGCTGCTGACTGCCCTCGGGCGCGACAGGATCGAGGCGCTGCGCGACACGCTGTCGGAAAACGGGCTGACACCGGAGGACCGCTACCGCGCCTTCACCACCGTCTCCAGCATGCGGCCGCCGACCGACGGTGACTATTCGATGCACAGCTGGTGCGCGCATTTCGTCGAGGTGGCGGTGGACGAGGCGCTGCGCAGCATCCGCCTGCGCCGCATCGTCACCGCCTTCGATGCCGGGCGGCTCTACAATCCGAAGTTGGCGGAAAGCCAGATCAAGGGCGGCATCATCATGGGCATCGGCCAGGCGCTGCTGGAGGGCGGCATGATCGACCCGCGCCAGGCCCGTGTGCTGAACAACAACCTTGCCGACTACCTGCTGCCGACCAATGCCGATGTACCGTCGATCGAGGTGATCTCAGTGGGCGAACCCGACCCCCACGCCTCGGCGCTGGGCGGCAAGGGCGTGGGCGAGCTGGGCATCGTCGGTGTCGCGCCGGCCATCGCCAATGCGGTGTTCCACGCCACCGGCAAGCGGGTGCGCGAACTGCCGATCACGATGGCCGACCTCGTCTGAGGCGCGGGAAACGGATCGCGGAGCCCGGGGAGGCTGTTGCCTCCCCGGCAGAGGGTCCGGGAGGCAGCGCCTCCCGGCCTCAGCCCCGCAATGCCTCGCGCGCCTGCTGCAGCCCGTGGACGAGGCGGTTGCAGGCGCGGACTGCCGCCACTCCCAGGAAGCGTGCCTCGTCCGATCCCGCCGGTGCCTGCGCCCAGGCCCGCAGTGGGCGCAGCAGCGGCCAGGCCGGCTGCGGCAGCGCAGGATCATGCACGAACCGGTCCCCTTCCGTCATGTGCAGGGGAACCAGGGCACGGCAGGCCAGCATCGCCGCACGGTCAGAGGACGGAGGGGGTGCAGTCGCCAGAGCTTCCGCCGCCGTGGCGGCCCGGGCCAGATGCGGCACGGCAGGACCTTCCGCCGACAGGCCGCGCAGTTCCTCGAGCAGCGCCGCAGCCGTGGCGGCCGGGTTCAGCGGCAGTACCGGCTCGGCCAGCAGGCGCCAGAGTGTGTGGACGAAGACGCGCGTGTCACGAACAAGGAAGGCCTCGTCGATCTTATCGATCAGATCGTGCGGCGTGTGCCACCACCAGCCCAGCGCGTTGCGCATGGTGGGCGGACCGAAGGTCGGCGTGCCCGGCACCTGCGTGCTCAGTCCACCGAACATTGAGGGGATGCCGATGCCCCAGAAGGACTGGTCGCTGCTGCGCGAGGGCCGCTTGCCCGTGTAGTGCTGCCCGGTCTCTGCGGCGATGGTATCGGCGGCGAGCGCAACCAGCTCCGGCGTCACGCCGGTCTGAGTAAGGACGGTGGCGCCGATGCCGCCAGTGGAATCGACGTTCACATGCGCGGCACAGCGGCGATCCAGCTCCTCCCAATGCGTGTCGGCATACCAGGCAGAGCCGGAGTAGCGGCCATGCGAATGGCCGGACCAGAAGCACAGCCGCAGCCCGCGCCGCCACTCGCCCTGCCGTTCGGCCAGCACGCGCGCCGCCTCCAGCATGGTCGCATTGGCCGAGCCATTGTCCATCACGCCCTCGTACCAGGTGTCGTGATGGCCGGAGAACAGGATGAAGGGCGCCTCCGCCCCGCCCTGCCCGTCCAGTTCCGCCTCCAGCAGCGGGGTCTGCCGCCAGCCGGTGTCCACCTCGGCGTGCAGCACGGCCTCCAGCGCCTCGCCGGCGGCAAGCCGCGCGCGCAGCATCTGACCATCTTCCTGCGAGATGGTACAGACCACTGCCGCCGGCAGCGCCGGCCGCGTGGCATCGGAAGGACTGCCCCAGACGGGCGAGATGCACATCTCGTGCAGGTGCTGCTGCGGACTGACATGCAGTTGCCCGGCGGCGCCGGCGGCGGAGGCGAGCGCCGCGACCGCAGGGCTTGCGATGCCCTCCACCAGCACGATGCAACCCCTCACGTCACGCCCGGCGAAATCCGCCTCGGTGCCGCGACCGAGATCGGCCAGCGGCCCGCGCAGCCCGCCCGCCGGCGAGGGGCGCGAGAAGGACTGCGTGATGGCCTTCACCATCTCGCCACCCGCCTGCACCTGCGCAGGGCCGGGCAGGCTGATATAGGCGTCGTGCATCAGCAGGCGCGTGCGGTAGCCGAAGCCATCGAGCTGCGCCTTCAGGTACCGGAAGCTCTCCAATTCCTCCGGCGTGCCGGAGAGCTTCACGCGGCGGGCGAATTCCTGCACATGACGCATCAGCGCCGGGCCCGTGACGGCCTCCTTCAACGCGGCAACGGCCCCGCTCATGCCATTGCCTCCCGCACCAGCCGCGTCGCGGCGCGAATGGCGGCGACATAGCGGTTCTGGCCCCGCATCAGTTCGACACCGCCGCTGCGGCGCAGTGCCTCCGGCAGCTTCGGCAATTCGGCGGCAATGGCCAGCGTAGGCAGCGGGGGCACAGTATAGGCGGGATCATGCCGGAAGCGCGGCTCTCGCGTCGCATTAAGCGGCACGAGGACGCGCGCCAGCCCGAGGCTTGCCGCATTGCGTGCGGCGGCCGAGGCCGTCGCCAGCTTTCCGACCGCCGCCCGCAGCGCCTCGGTCTCGGTGCGCGCCGTGGATAGATCGGCCATGCCCTCCGAAGCCGCCTCGTACTGCGCGATAGTGGCCAGGAACTCGTCGCAGGTGGCAAGCCAGTCGAAGGGCAGCACCTCCGCATTGGCGATGCGCAGCACCGAGAGCAGGTAGATGCGCATATCCGTCAGCAGGATGTCGCGGTCGGCGATCTCGATCGTGTCGTTCTCGGTGTGCCAGGCGATGTTGGCGCCGCAACCCGAGACGTCGTAGTAGCCCTTCTCCTTCCGCAGGTGCTCCGGCATGGTGGAGGAGAGCATGAAGAAACTGGGCAGGCCGATATTGTTGAAGGAGTAGTCGCCCGCCTGCGGCGGCCGCAACGTCTTCACCTCGGCGTCCGGCACGACGTCCAGGATGGCCTGCGTGGCCACCTTGGCGCTCTCGGTGAAGGCGCGCGTGTCGTGATAGCTGGTCGCCCAGCGGCAGCCGGGGCTGTCGCAGTTGATCTGCACGACGCAGTTCTCATCGAGGTCCACCGCGAAGCGGTCGGCGAACCAGGTGGAGCCGGCATAGCGCCCGGTGGAGTGCCCCGGCCACCAGGCGATCTTCACCGAGCGGCGCAGGTCGGCGCGGCCGTTCCACAGCACGCGCGCCAGTTCCAGCAGCGTGGCGTCGCCGGTGGCATTGTCGCCGACACCCACGTCCCAGCTGTCGTAGTGGCCGTGCACCAGCGCGAACTTCTCCGGCTCAACGCTGCCGGGGATGGTCACCACCGGGATCTTCTGCGGGAACCAGCCTTCCAGCATCTCGGTGAAGATGGCAGCCTCGCCACCCTGCTCCGCCAGCGCCATCAACTCCTGCCCATCGGGGTTGTTGACGGCCACGACGGGGATTTTCGGCTTGCGCGGCAGATCAGCGAGATCGGGGCTGCCCCAGATGGTGGTGCAGGTGCCCCAGTGGATGTCCACGCCGGGATTGACGGCGATCAGGCCGACGCCGCCCCATTCCTCGATCAGCGAGGTCAGCGCCGGATTGCCGAAGCCGGCCATGACGACGATGTTGCCTGCCACCAGCGCCCGCACCTCCTCGATGGAGCGGATGCTGCCGCCGAAGAGGGTGGCAATGTCGCGGTTATAGCTGCGCAGGGCCTTCGGGTTCGCCTGCAGCTTCACCAGCTTCGCGCGGCGCCCCTGCGGCACCGGTAGCGAGGAGGACGGCGGCTTGGCCCGATAAGTCTTGCCACCAGCCTGCACCGAGGCGGAGAGTGGCACGGAGAGGCAGATCTCCGGCTGGTGCACCTCGACCGGGACGCCAAGGGCTGTCAGCCGGCTGGCGATCACATCCGCAGCGGCATTGACGTCCTCGGGCCGCCAGCGCGGCATGGTGGAGAAGGTCTCCACCAGATTCCAGGGCTGATCGAGGCTGACGGCTTCCAGGAACCGGCGTTCGAGATCGGTGATGGGCACTCTGGGCACTCCCTTGCGCGGTACGGCAGTCGAACCGATGTTTCTCCCGTTTGTCAGGAGCGTCAACCTCTTGCGGCAAGAAAACGTTCCATTATGCCCTTTTTTTGAGCTTAAAGCTGTAGTCTCTTGGAAGATGCGAGCCTCTTGGCATCGATTTCTTCTTAAGTGCTCCTTTTCGAGGCAAAAATTGCCGGTAGGGAGTTGAGTCAATACGAAACACCGGTTTAGGCTGTCCCGATATCGGGCGCGGAAAGGCGCCCCTCATCCTGGAGAATGCCGCCGTGACCGCCACCACGCTCTCGCGCCGTGCCTTGCTCGCCAGCTCCGCGCTTTCGCTGCTCCCCACGATCGCTCCCGCGCCCGCCTGGGCAGCAACCCCGGGCGACAAGGTCCGCAAGCTCACCCTGCTCTGCGCCGCGCAGGCAAGCGATCCACAGGAATTCCAGGCCGCGCAGCTGATCGCCCAATCCTGGCGCCAGCTTGGCCTGGATGTGGAGGTACGTGGCCTGCCGCGGCCGCAGCTTTCGGATGTTGTCTGGAACAACCGCAGCAAGTGGGACATGACCATGTGGCGCATGGTCGGCCGCCCCGAGCGCAGCGACCCGGACGAGTTCACCTTCAACCTCTACAATCCGGCCACCATCGAGACCGGCTACAACTTCATCGCCTACAACAATCCAGACTTCCAGAAGATCGCCCAGGCGCAGCGCGCCGAGACCAGCCGGGAGAAGCGTCGCGAACTCCTCTACGAGGCGCAGGACGTCATCAACCGCGACCAGCCCTATCTCTTCCTGGTCTATCCGAAGAACGTGCTTGCCTTCGACAAGAGCGTCTGGAAGCCGGAGAGCGTGGTCGAGCAGAGCGGCATCGGCATCCGCTGCTTCTGGACCTTCCTGCGCGCCGAGCCGGCCGGCGCCAAGCGCGACATGATCTGCAACGCCGCCGAATCGATGATTGCCATCAACCCGCTCTACATCAGCGGTGCCATCGACAGCTGGGTAACCGAACTGGTCTGGGACCGGCTGATGCGCGTCGGCCCCGATGGCCTGCCCGAGCCCTGGGCGGCGGAGAAGGTCACGCAGGTTGATCCCACCACCCTCGACGTCGTGCTGCGCCCCGGCCAGAAATGGCATGACGGCAAGCCGGTGACGGTGGAGGACGTGGTCTTCTCCTTCGAGGCGCCGGCGACCAGCGACAAGTCGCCGATGTACAAGCCCTTCGTGGCCAACATCGCCTCGGTCAAGGCCACCGATGACCGCACCGTCCGTTTCGTGCTGAAGACGCCAAGCGCCGCCTTCACCACCTCCACCCTCGCCAAGATCAATCTTGTCCCGAAGCATGTCTGGGAGCCGATTCTGGCGGGTTTGGCGGGCAAGCCGGAGAACGCGGAGACGGTGCAGGAGGAACAGCCGGTCGGCTCCGGCCCCTTCCGGGTCGCCCGCTTCAAGCTGAATGAGGAGATCGTCCTGGAGGCCAACCCGGACCACTGGGAGAAGCCGAAGATGGACCGCTGGATCCTGCGGGTCATCACCAACACCGGCGCGGCACTGGGCATGCTTCCGCGCGGCGAGATCAACTTCCTGACCGACTACCGGGGTGACCCGAAGCTGCTGACCGACATGGCGAGGAACAACCCGAACATCACCGTGGTGGCGACCACCGACATGGGCTTCCGCTTCGTCGCCCCGAACGAGCGCCGCCAGCCCTTCGATGATGCCCGCTTCCGGCGTGCCCTCTCGCTCTCCATCAACCGCCAACTGATGGCCGCCGCCGCCTGGAACGGTTTCGCCACGCCAGCCAACTCCTTCGTCTCGCCCGCCCTGCCCTACTGGAGCAAGCCCGGCATCAACGACCTGAAGATGGACATGGCCGAAGCCAAGAAGATCCTGGAGGAGGCCGGCTATGTCGTCGTTCGTGGCAAGCTGCACTACCCTGAAGGCGTGAAGGAAACCCTGGAGGGCGCCTGAGGCCGGAGCCATGCCCTACCTGATCCGTCGCCTGCTGCACATGGCCTTCGTGCTCTGGGCGGTCGCCACCATCGTCTTTCTGATGTTCCGGCTGATGCCCGGCGATCCCAGCGCCGCCTTCATCGACCCCACCTTCACGGTGGAGCAACAGCAGGAGATCCGCGCCCAGTTCGGCCTCGACCGGCCTTTGCCGGAACAGTACCTGATCTATCTGGGCAATCTGGCGCGTGGCGAATTCGGCCTCTCCTTCCGCCAGCGCCAGCCGGTGATCGGCATGGTGCTGGACGTGCTGCCGAATACGCTGCTGCTGACGCTGACGGCGCTGCTCATCGCCTATGCCTTCGGCACCCTGCTCGGCGCATTGATGGCCTGGAATCGTGGCGGCCGGTTCGAGGCGGTCAGCGTCCCCCTGGTGCTGACGACGCGCGCGGCGCCGGAGTTCTGGGTCGGCATGGTGATGCTGGCGATCTTCGCCTTCGGCCTGGGCTGGCTACCCTCCGGCGGCGCGAACACGGCCGGTGCGCAATATACGTCGGAATGGGACCGCATCCTGTCCCTCGACTATCTCCGTCACCTGGCACTGCCGGCGCTGACGCTGGCCATTTATCTGCAGGGCCTCCCGGCGCTGCTGATGCGCTCCTCCATGCTGGAGGTGATGCAGGAGGAGTTCGTCACCATGGCCCGCATGAAGGGACTCTCCGAGCGTGCCATCATGCTCCGGCATGCTGCGCGCAACGCCTTGCTGCCGCTGGTCACCGCCTTCGCACTGGGCTTCGGCCAGTCGGTCGGGGGCAATGTGGTGGTGGAGAACGTGTTCAGCTGGCCCGGCCTGGGTCGGCTGCTGGCCGATGCCATTGCCAACAGCGACTATCCCCTGGCGCAATGCGCCTTCCTGCTGATTGCCTTCGTGTTGGTGCTGATGAACTTCCTGGCCGATCTGCTCTACGGCCTGCTGGACCCGCGGGTGGCTCATGGCCGTGGCTGAAGCCCGCGCGGCACCGGCCGCACCCTCCCTCCCTGTCGCCCCGCGCCGCGGCGCCTGGTCGGCTTTCGCGCGCCATCTGCTGCGCGATCCTTACGCGCTGGCGGGCATCTCCATCTATGTCGTCTTCCTGGTTGTCGGCCTTACTGCCGAGTGGCTGGCGCCCTATGACCCGATGGAAATCCTGTTCACGCCGGAAGGCGGCCTCGCCGCCTCGCTGCCGCCGGGGTCGGATCACTGGCTCGGCACCACCAATCTCGGCCGCGACATCTTCTCGCAGCTCGTGATGGGCACGCGCCCCTCGCTGATCGTCGGCCTCTCGGCGGCGGTGGCGGTGGCCTCCATAGGTACCGTGGTCGGCCTGCTGGCCGGCTATTTCGGCGGCTGGGCCGATCAGCTCCTGATGCGCCTGACCGACATCGTGCTGGGCCTGCCCTTCCTGCCCTTCGTCATCGTCGTCACGGCGCTGCTGGGGCCCGACCTGCACAACATCGTCCTCGCCGTCGCCATCATGCTCTGGCCGAATGCGGCACGCGTCATCCGCAGCCAGGTGCTGACGCTGTCGCAGCGGCAGTTCGTGGAGGCGGCGCGCGTCACCGGCGCCGGAGAGTGGCGCATTCTCTTCGTGCATGTGGCACCAAGTGTGCTGCCCTTCTCGGCGCTCTACGGCGCCTTCGCGGTAGGCTGGGCCATCCTGACCCAGGCCAGCATCGCCTTTCTCGGCTTCGGCGACAGCTCTGCCATCTCCTGGGGCACCATGCTGCAGGATGCCTACGCCTCGCAGGCGCTCGATCGCGGCCAGTTCTTCTGGTTCATGCCGGCAGGCCTCTGCATCGTGCTGGTGGTGCTCGCTGGCTTCCTGGTCAGCCGCGGCTACGAGGACCTGCTCTTCCCCAAGCTGAGGGACGACAAGTGACGGAACTGCTCGCGGTGCGCGACCTCGCCGTCGCCTATGCCAATGGCACGGTCCATGCGGTGGACGGCGCCAACCTCACCCTCCGGCGCGGCGGCATGCTTGGCCTGGTCGGCGAGTCCGGCTGCGGCAAGACCACGCTGGCGCGCGCGCTGATGGGCGTATTGCCCGGCGGCGCCCGCATCACCCGTGGCGAGGCGCGGCTGGACGGCACGGACCTCGTCGCCCTCGCCCCGGCCGAGCGCCGCGCGCGGCTGTGGCGCGACCTCGCCTTCGTGCCGCAGACGGCGATGAGTGCGCTCGACCCCGTCTATCGCCTGCGCGACCAGATGCGCGAGGTGCTGTGTGATCGCGGCGGGCTCTCCCGCGCCGAAGCTGACATGCGCGCGGCGGAACTGTTCGAGGCGGTGGGTCTGCACCCACGCCGGCTGGCCGACTATCCGCACCAGTTCAGCGGCGGCATGCGCCAGCGCGCCGCCATCGCCCTGGCGCTGGCGCTCCGCCCGAAGCTCGTCATCGCCGACGAGCCGGTAACGGCGCTCGACGTCATCGTACAGCGGCAGGTGCTGGACACCTTCCGCAGCCTCAGCGCCGAGCTTGGCCTCTCCGCCATCATCGTCACGCATGACATCAGCGTCGTCGCCTATCTCTGCGACCAGGTGGCGGTGATGTATGCCGGCCGTGTGGTCGAGCATGGCCCCACGGACGCTGTGCTGGAGCAGCCCTCCCACCCCTACACCATGGGCCTGATGAACGCCTTCCCCGACCTGGAGAGCGACGAGGCGGTGCTGGCGCCGATCGAGGGCTCACCGCCGCCACTGTCAGACCCGCCGCCCGGCTGCCGCTTCGCGCCGCGCTGCCCCTTCGCCGAGGCCATCTGCACCCGTGAGGTGCCGCCGCCCGTGACGCTGGCGCCGGATCACTGGTCCGCCTGCCACCGCGCGCCGGAAGCTGCTGCCCTGCGGCAGCGGGCGCGCGACCCCCTGACCTGGCGCGACGTGGCGGAGGCGGCGGCATGAGCACGACCCTGGAGCAGCCGCTGGTCGCCGCCTATGGGCTGACCAAGCACTACCCGGTCGGCCGCAGCCTTCGGCAGGCGCTGCGCGGTGAGCGCCCGGTGCTGCGCGCCGTGGACGGCGTGGACCTGGCGCTGCGCCCCGGCGAGAGCGTCGGCCTCGTCGGCGAATCCGGCAGCGGCAAGACCACCATCGGCCGCCTGCTGCTGAAGCTGACCGAGCCGAGCGCCGGCCAGGTCGCCTTCGAGGGCGAGGATCTCGGCCGCCTGAGCCGCAGCGCGACGTTGCGCTTCCGCCAGCGGGCGCAGCTTGTCTTCCAGAACCCTTTCGACGCGTTGAACCCGCGCTTCAGTATCGGCCGCACCCTGACCGAGCCGCTCTCCAACACCGGCGTGCCGAAGGTGGAGCATGCCGACCGTGTAGCGGAGAGCCTGCGCCACGTGCATCTGGGCGACCCGGCGCGCGTGCTGGAGCGGATGCCGCACCAGCTCTCCGGCGGCCAGTTGCAGCGCGTCGTGCTGGCGCGGGCGCTGGTGCTGCGCCCACGCTTCCTGGTGGCGGACGAGCCGGTCTCGATGCTCGATGTCTCCGTGCGCGCGGGCATCCTGAACCTGCTGCGCGAGTTGCGCGACACGCTGGGCCTGACAACGTTAGCCATCTCGCACGACCTCACGCTGGTCCGCTATGTTTGCGAGCGGACACTGGTGATGTATCTGGGAAAGGTGGTTGAGGACGGACCGACGGCGCAGATCATCGCGAAACCGGCGCATCCCTATACCCGCGCGTTGATCCGCGCGGTGCCGCGCCCTTATGTGGACCAGCCACGTGACGCGCTGCCACTGCACGGCGCGCTGGGCGATGCCGCCAGCCTCGCCACCGGCTGCCGCCTGCGCAACCGCTGCCCGCATGCTTTCGACCGCTGCGCCGCCGAGACCCCCCCGCTGGCCGAAATCGCCCCCGGCCACCGCGTGGCCTGCCACCTGCACACCACCTGATGCGGGAACCACAAGGAAGAAGAGCTGAGGATGACGCCATGGACTATACGATCGCGGCGGTGGACCGCGCCCTGGCCTTGCTGGAGGCGGTGGCCGCCCATCCCGGTGTCGGCCTCAGCGAGCTGGCGCGGCTGACCGGCAGCACCAAGACACTGGCCTTCCGCATGGCCTCGACCCTGGAAGCACGCGGCTACCTGCTGAAGGACGAGGAGACGCGCGGCTACACGCTCGGTCACAAGCCGCTGCTCCTGGCTGAGAAGATGCAGCACCAGATGCCACTGCTGCGCGTCGCCAACCCGGTGCTGGACGACCTGGTGGCGCGCACGCGGGAGAATGTCTCGCTGCTGGTGCGTGATGGACGGCAATCCGTCTGCATCGGCATTCGCCAGTCGCCGCAACCGATCCGCCTTTATGCCGAGCTTGGGCGGCAAGGGCCGCTGCATGTCGGCGGCGGCCCGAAGCTGCTGCTCGCCTTCGCGCCGGAGGATGTGCAGGCCGCCGTTGCCGCCGGCCCACTGGAGCGCTTCACGCCGGAGACCATCACCGACGGGGAGCAGCTGCGCACACTGCTCGAACGCATCCGCGCGCAGGATTACAACATCAGCCATGGCGACCAGGATGCCGGCGCCTTCTCCATCGCCGCACCGGTGCGCGACCATCTGGGCCGCGTCGTCGCCTCGCTCTCCGTTGCCGGGCCGCAGTCGCGGCTGACCGACGACCTTGAGCGTCTCTATGTCCGCATGCTGCTGAATGCCGCCGGCGAGATTTCCGCTCGCCTCGGCTGGCAGGAGGCCGCCGCATGATCCCC
Organism: Roseomonas sp. E05; assembly: GCF_030063475.1. Taxonomy (GTDB): domain Bacteria; phylum Pseudomonadota; class Alphaproteobacteria; order Acetobacterales; family Acetobacteraceae; genus Pseudoroseomonas. The sequence goes on along the minus strand of NZ_JASIRT010000009.1, from coordinate 96,258 downwards.
TTGCCTGACCGGAGCACGCACCAATGAGCCACGCCAACACCCCGCCCTTCGTGGCCGAGGAGCTGCTGGAGGAGATCCGCGCCTGGGTCGAGATCGAGAGCCCGACCACCGACGCCGCCGCCGTCGATCGCGTCATGGACAAGGCCGCCGCCGATGCTGAGGCGGCCGGCGCCCGCATCGCCCGCATCCCTGGCCGCGACGGCTATGGGGGCCATCTGCTGGTCAGCTCGCCCTGGGGCGAGGAGGACGAGCCGGGCATCCTGGTGCTGAGCCATCTCGACACGGTGCATGGCCTGGGCACGTTGGAAGGCCCTCTTCCCTTCAAGGTAGAGGGCGACCTCGCCTATGGTCCCGGCATCTACGACATGAAGGGCGGCGCGCTGATCGCGCTCGCGGCGCTGCGCCACCTGATCCGCGGCGGCCAGCGCACGCCGCTGCCGGTGCGCCACCTCTTTGTCTCCGATGAGGAGGTCGGCAGCCATACCTCGCGGGAGCACATCGAGCGCGAGGCGCGGCGGGCGCGCTACGTGCTGGTGACGGAGCCAGCGCGGGAGGGCGGCCGCATCGTCACCGCGCGCAAGGGCACGGCGCGCTTCGACCTGAAAATCCGTGGCCAGGCCGCACATTCCGGCTCGCGCCACCAGGATGGGCGCAGTGCGGTGAAGGAACTGGCACGGCAGATTCTCGACCTTGAGGCCATGACCGACTACACGACCGGCGTCACGGTCAATGTCGGCCATGTCGGCGGCGGCACCCGCGCCAATGTCGTGGCCGATCACGCCTGGGCCGAGATCGACATGCGCGTGCCGAACCAGGAGATCGGCAACCCCGCCATCGAACGCGTGCTGGCCCTCAAGCCCTATGACCCCGACGTGACGCTGGAGATCACCGGCGGCCTGAACCGCCCGGGCTACGAGAAGTCGCCCGCCATCGCCCAACTCTTCGAGCATGCGCGCGGCCTCGCCGCCGAGATCGGCTTCGAGCTGCAGGATCTGAAGACCGGCGGCGGCTCGGATGGCAATTTCACCGCCGCCCTCGGCGTGCCGACGCTGGACGGCCTCGGCGTGGACGGCAAGGGCGGCCATACCCTCTACGAGCAGATCAACATCTCGTCCCTGGTGCCGCGCGCGCGGCTGATGCTGCGGCTGATGGAGACCCTCGCGTGACCGACTTCGCCCCGCCGGCGCGGCTCTGCGACCCGGTCACGCTGGAGATCGTGCGCGGCGCCATCCGCGCCGCCCAGGCGGAGATGGAGGCGCTGATCGAGCGCACCGCCATGTCCGCCTTCATCCGCGAGAAGAAGGATTTCTACACCGCCCTCTTCGACGCCGAGGGCGTCATGGCGGTGGGCTCCAACGTGCCGGTCTTCGGCGACATCTGTGGCCCCGTCTTCCGCAAATTCGCGCCGGACACGATGCAGCCCGGCGACCTCTACTGGTACAACGACTGCTACGGCTCGCGCGGCGCCGTCAGCCACTCCAACGACCAGGTCTTCCTGGCGCCGGTCTTCCACGCGGGCCGGCGCGTTGCCTTCGTCATGGGCTGGGCGCATTTCGCCGATATCGGCGGACTGCGCCCCGGCTCCATCTCGCCGGACGCCACCGACATCTTCCAGGAAGGCATCATCGTGCCGCCGACGAAGCTGATCGCGGCCGGCACGATCAACGAGGCGGCGCTCGATATCTTCTACCGCAACTCCCGCTTCCCGCGCGCGGCGCAGGGCGACACGCGGGCGCTGATGGCCAGCGTGGAACTGGGCGTCGCCCGCATGGCGGAGATCGCCGGCCGCTTCGGCGCCGAGGTGCTGGCCGACGCGCTGCGCCAGCTCTTTGAGCGCACGCGCGAGACGGTGCGCGAACGGCTGAAGCAGACCTTCCCCGTCGGCACCTGGCGCTTCACCGATCGCATCGACGGCGACGGCCATGGCTCCGGGCCGCTGCGCATCCGCTTCGCCCTGACCCGCACGCCCGACGACCGCTTCATCCTGGACGCGACGGAAACGGACGACCAGTCGGTCGGCCCCGTCAACTTCCTGATGAACCCGGACGTGCCGGGCATGGCGCTCGGCCTCTATTTCCTCGGCGGCGAGGCGGCCCAGGTGGTCAATGCCGGCGGCCCGCGCGCGCTCGACGAGGTGCGGCTGCGCGAGGGCTCGCTGGTGCAGCCGCGCTTCCCGGCGGCGCTGGGCATGCGCGGCCTGACCATGATGCGCGTGTTGGCGGCGCTGAACGGGCTGGTCTCGGTGGCCGGCGGCGAGGCTCCGGCGGCGCATGCGGCCTATGTCATCATGCTGCTGCGCGGCACGGCGGGCGGCAAGCCCTTCCTGATGAGCGACGGCATCGGCGTCGGCTACGGCGCCCGCGCCTTCGCGGACGGCATCGACGCCGTCTATTTCGTCGCGCAGGAGAACTACCCCGTCGAGTTCCTGGAGCAGGAATATCCGGTACGGATGCGGCGCTACGGCATTCATGCCGACAGCGGCGGGCCGGGGCGCTGGCGCGGCGGCTGCGGCATCGTGCGCGAATACGAGGTGATGGCCGAGGAGGCCGTCATGGCCATCCGCATCGACGGCGTGGAGAACCCGCCCTGGGGCGCGGGCGGCGGCATGTCCGGCCGGCCCGGGCGCGTCACCGTCAATCCCGGCACGCCGCAGGAGCGTGTGCTGCGACCGCTCTCGGACGGTAACCGGCTGGTGCGCGGCGATATCCTGCGCATCGAGACCGGCGGCGGCGGCGGGCGCGGACATCCCTTCGACCGGCCGGCCGAGGCGGTGCTGGCCGACGTGCTGGGCGGCTTCGTCAGCATGGATGCCGCAGCGCGCGACTATGGCGTGGCGGTGCGGGAGGGCGCCGTGGATGCCGCTGCCACCGAAGGCCTGCGGGCCGATCGCCCGGCGGCAAAGGAATTCCATCGCGGGAGTTATGCGCATGTCCTCGACTGACGCCTTGGCGCGCCCCTGGTCCATCGCGGTGGATATCGGCGGCACCTTCACCGACATCACCATCCAGGACACCGCCAGCGGCCGCGCCTGGACCGCCAAGACGCCCTCCACCCCGCACGATCCCTCGGAAGCCTTCCTGACCGGCGTGCGCCTGGCGCTGGAGGCCGCCGAGGGCGCCGCCTCGGGCGTCGGCCGCGTGCTGCACGGCACCACCGTCGCCACCAACATGATCCTGGAGGGCAAGGGCGCGAAGGCGGCGCTGGTCACCACGGCCGGCTTCCGCCATGTGCTCGACATCGGCCGGCAGGACATCCCCCGCCGCGTCAACCTGCATGCCTGGGTGAAGCCCGAGCGCCCGGTGCCGCCCGCCCGCGTCTTCGAGGTGACGGAGCGCGTCTCCGCCCAGGGCGAGGTGCTGGTGCCGCTGGACGAGGCTACGGTGCGCGCTGCCGCCGAGGCCTGCCGCGCCGCCGGCGTCTCCGCGGTCGCCGTCTGCCTGCTGCACGCCTTCACCGCCCCGGAGCATGAGCGGCGGGTGGCGGAGATGCTGCGCGCGGCGCTGCCGGGTGTCGCCGTCACCGCCTCCTCCGACGTGCTGCCGGTGGTGCGGGAATACGAGCGCTCGCTGGCCACCATCCTGAACGCGCAGGTGATGCCGGCCGTCTCCACCTATGTGCAGCGGCTGGAGGAGCGGCTGGAGGGCGAGGGCGTCGCGGCGCCGCTGCTGCTGATGAAGAGCAATGGCGGCGTGGCCGGCGCCGCCGCCATCCGCCGCGCCCCCGCCGTCACGGCGCTCTCCGGCCCGGCCGCCGGCGTGGTGGGCGCGCGCGCCATCGCGGCAGCGGCCGGCTTCCCCGACATCATCACCGTCGATATCGGCGGCACCAGCGCCGATATCTGCCTGATGAAGGGCGGCGAGATCCGCCTGACCCAGACCGGCCATATCGGCGACTGGCCACTGCCGCTGCCGATGGTGGACATGGTGACGATCGGCGCCGGCGGCGGCTCGCTGGCGCGCGTCACGGCGGCGGGCGCGCTGGCGGTCGGCCCGGAAAGCGCCGACGCGGTCCCCGGCCCGGCCTGCTACGGGCGCGGCGGCACCCGCGCCACCGTCACCGACGCGCATGTGGCGCTCGGCCATCTCCCGCCCAGCCTGCTCGGCGGCCGCATGACGCTCGACGTCCCCGCCGCGCGGCAGGCGGTGCAGGACAACGTCGCCACGCCGCTCGGCCTCGACCTGCACGCCGCCGCGCGTGGCATCCTGGCCATCGCCGATTCCAACATGGTCGGCGCGGTGCGCGTCGTCTCGGTGGAGCGCGGGCATGATCCGCGCGACTTCGCGCTGGTGCCCTTCGGCGGTGCCGGGCCGCTGCATGGCTGTGCGCTGGCCGATCTGCTTGGCATCCGCGCCGTGCTGGTGCCGCCCTCCCCTGGCGTGCTCTGCGCCCAGGGCCTGCTCGCCGCCGACCTCAAGGCCGAGTTCAGCCGCAGCCTATCCGACGCCACACCCGAGGTGGTGGAGGCCGGCTATGCCGCGCTGGAGGAGGAGGCCGCCGCCTGGTTCGCCGAGGAGCAGGTTCCCCCCGCCCGCCGCGAGACGCACCGGGTGGCGCTGATGCGCTATGCCGGCCAGGGCGGCGAGTTGGCCGTGCCCTGGCCCGGCGGCATGTCCGCCGCCGCCGCCGCCTTCGCCGCGCAGCACAAGGCGCTCTACGGCTTCGACCTGCCGGAGGGCACCGCGGAGCTGGTGACGCTGCGGCTGGAGGCGGTTGGCCAGCTCAGCGGCACCATCACCGCCCCGCTGCCACCCGGACGCGGCGCGGCGCCGATGGGCCACCACACCGTGCATTTCGCCAGCGGCACGCGGGAGGCGGCGCTCTACGACCGCGCAGCCCTCGGGGCCGGCGACCACTTCGCCGGCCCCGCCATCGTCACCCAACTCGACGCCACGACCCTGGTGCCGCCCGGCTGGGAGGCGCAGATGGACGCCTCCGGCGCCCTGGTGCTGCGCCGGCAGGAGAATGCCGCATGACCCGTGAAGCCGCCGTCGCCGCCGCCCGCGCCCTGCTGGAGGATGGCCCCTATCTGGAGGTTATAGCACGCCGCGTCGCCATCCCGACTGCCAGCCAGGACCCGGAGAGCGCCCCGCATCTCCACGCCTATCTCGCGGAGGAAATCCTGCCGGATCTGGAGCGCCAGGGTTTCACTGGCCGGATCTTCGACAACCCGACCGGCAAGGGCGGCCCCTTCCTGATCGCCCGCCGCATCGAGGACCCTTCCCTGCCGACGCTGCTGACCTACGGCCATGGCGACACGGTGCTGGGCCTGGATGACGGCTGGGAGGAAGGCCTCTCCCCCTGGGTGCTGACCCGGCGCGGCGAGCGGATCTATGGCCGCGGCATCGTGGACAACAAGGGCCAGCACACCGGCAACCTGATGGCCATGGAGGCGGTGCGCCAGCAGCGCGGCGGCAAGCTCGGCTACAACGTCACCCTGCTGCTGGAGATGAGCGAGGAGGTCGGCTCCCCCGGCATCGAGGAGATCTGCCAGCAGCAGCGCGACCTGCTGAAGGCCGACGTGCTGATCGCCTCCGATGGCCCGCGCCTGGCGCCCGATGTGCCGACCCTGACCCTCGGCACGCGCGGCGCCATCGCCTTCGACCTGCGGGTGAAGTATCGCGAGGGCGGGCATCATTCCGGCAACTGGGGCGGGCTGCTGGCCAATCCCGGCATCCGGCTCGCCCATGCCATCGCCAGCATCGTCGGGCCGACCGGCGAGGTGCTGCTGCGCGACCTCGTGCCGGAGCGCATCCCCGACAACGTCCGCCGCGCGCTCGCCGACTGCCGCGTGGATGGCGGCAGCGACGGGCCGGAGATCAACGCCTGGTGGGGCGAGCCGGGCCTCTCCGCCGCCGAGAAGGTGTTCGGCTGGAACACCTTCGAGGTGCTGGCCTATTCCACCGGCAACCCTGCGGCGCCGGTCAATGCCGTGCCGCCCGAGGCCTTCGCCCGTTGCCAGATCCGCTACACCGTGGACCGCGACGTGGAAACCTTCCTCCCCGCCATCCGCCGCCACCTGGACGCGCAGGGCTTCACCGACGTCGCCGTGCAGCCGGTGAAGGCGGGCGCCGAGTGGAAGGCCACCCGCATGGACCCGGACGGCCCCTGGCCACGGCTGGTGGCGGAGAGCATCCGCCGCACCACGGGCAAGGCGCCGATGATCGTGCCGAATGCCGGCGGCTCGCTGCCGAATGACAGCTTCGCGGTGACGCTGGGCCTGCCCACCATCTACATCCCGCATTCCTACAGCGGCTGCTCGCAGCACGCGCCGAACGAGCATGCGCTGTTCCCGCTGGTGCGGGAGGGGCTGGAGATCGCCGCCGGCGTCTTCTGGGACCTGGGCGAGACGCCCTGGCCCGGCCGGTGAGCCCGACCATGCATCTGGGGGCCTTCTTCTTCACCCCCGGAAGCCACTCGGCCGGCTGGCGTCATCCCGACGCCATGCCGGAGACCGACATGTCCTTCGCGCATTACGTCGCGATGACGCAGGCCGCCGAGCGCGGCAAGCTGGACTGCGTCTTCTTCCAGGACACGGCGGCGGTGAACGGCAGCGCCGCCCTGCATGGCGGCAGCCCCTGGCGCCCGACCGCCGCGCGGCAGGTCTTCCCGGAGCCGGCGACGCTGATCGCCGCGCTGGCGCCGGTCACCGCGCATATCGGCCTGGTGGCCACCGCCACCACCACCTATGGCGACCCCTATACCCTGGCCCGCCGCTTCGGCACGGTGGACCATGTCAGCGGCGGGCGTGCCGGCTGGAACCTCGTCACCTCGCAGATCGAGGACGAGGCCGGCAATTTCGGCTTCGACCGCCACCCCGACCATGCCGAGCGCTATGAACGGGCCGAGGAGTTCTTCGACGTCACCACGGGCTTGTGGGACAGCTTCGACGAAGGCGCCTTCCCGCGCGACAAGCGGACCGGCCAGTTCCTCGACCCCGCCAGGGGGCACATCCTGAACCACATCGGCAAGCACTTCCGGGTACGCGGCCCGCTGAACCTGCCGCGCTGCCCGCAGGGCCGCCCGGTGATCGCCCAGGCCGGCTCCTCCGAACCCGGCAAGCGGCTCGCCTCCCGCGTCGCCGACATGATCTTCACCGCGCAGAGCGACCTGGCCGAGGCGCAGGCCTTCTACCGCGACGTGAAGGCCCGTGCCGCCGCGCATGGCCGCGACCCCGCCCATGTGAAGATCATGCCCGGCCTGCTGATCGTCACCGGCCCCACCGAGGAAGCCGCGCAGGCGCATTATCGCTCGCTGGAGGCGCTGGTGGACGACGAGACGGCGGTGAACCTGCTCTCCCGGCTCTGCGGCGACCTCGACATCCGGCAGTTCCCGCTGGACGGCCCCCTGCCCGACCTGCCGCCGAGCAACGCCGCCCGCGCGCGGCAGGAGCATCTGGTCGCCAAGGCCCGGCGCGAGAACCTGACCGTGCGGCAGGTGGCGCGCTATCTCGGCGCCTCGCTCGGACACCACCTGCTGGTGGGCGCGCCGCAGAAGGTGGCGGACGTGATGGAGGAATGGCTGCGCGCCGGCGCCTGCGACGGCTTCATGCTGCTCTTCCCCTACTACCCGAAGCCGCTGGAGGACATCGTCGAGCACATCGTGCCGGAATTGCAGCGGCGTGGCCTGTTCCGCGCCGACTATGCCGGCCGCACGCTGCGGGAGCACCTGGGCGTCCCGGTGCCGCCCAGCCGCTACGCGGCCAGTTCGTAGTCCCGCACGCCGGAAGCTCGGGAGGCTTCGCCTCCCGGACCCACCGCCAGGAATCCCGGGGCATCTGGATCTTCCATTTGCCGAAACTGATCGCGGGGTCCGGGGTGGCCGTTGCCACCCCGGCGGAGGGTCTGGGAGGCAGCGCCTCCCAGCGCGCAACTCACTTCTCTGGCTTGATGGTATCGACGAAGGTGAAGGAGTCAGCGCGCGGCGTCAGCGTCAGGTCGCGGCGCAGGCCCCAGATCGCCTTGGTGAAATAGACCGGCACCACCGGCGCGTCACCGATCGCGAGATGCGTCGCCTCGCGTACCAGCGCGGCGCGCTTCGCCTCATCGGACTCGACCATCGCGGACTCGATCATGGCGTCCAGCTTCGGGCTCGAATAACCGGTGTAGTTGTTGCCGCCACGGCCGCGGTCGCGGTCCTGGGTCTGCACCAGCGAGGTGAGCGCCGAGGTTGCCAGGCCGTTCGGCGCGCCGTAGCCGAGCATGAAGGCCGCCACGTCCGGCCGTCCGTCCGCCCCGGCCGAGCGGCGGCGGAACAGGATGGAGATCGGCACCGTCTCCACCTGCGTCTTGATGCCCACGGCGCCCAGCATCTGCCCCAGCGCCTGGCAAACCCGCGCATCGCCGGGGTAGCGGTCGTTCGAGCAAGCCAGGGTGATGTTGAAGCCCTTGGGATAGCCGGCCTCCGCCAGCAGCGCGCGTGCCTTCGCGGGATCATAGGGCAGCGGCTTCAGCGCGGGATCGTGGTTGTCGAGCCCCGGCGCCATGAACTGCCCGGCCGGCTCCGCCGCGCCCTCCATCGCGCGATCGGCGATGGCGGCACGGTTGATGGCGTAGCTCAGCGCATGCCGCACCCGGATGTCCTGGAACGGGTTCTTCGGCAGCGGCTTGCCGTCGGCGTCCGTCACGTATGGCGACTGCTCCCGCCCCATCTCAAGCTGCAGGTAGAGCATCATGATGGCGGTGGTGGAGAGCAGATGCGCGTTGCTCGAGGCCTCGATGCGCTGCGTCAGCCCCGGCGGCACGGCGTCGATCACGTCGAGGTCGCCGGCCAGCAGCGACGCGACGCGCGCGCTGTCGTTCGGCACGAAGCGGAACTCCACCTTCTCCCAATGCGGCTTCGCGCCCCAGTAGTCCGGGTTGCGCGTCAGCGTCACGCCCTGGCCCGGCGTCCACTCGCTCCAGCGATAGGGGCCGGTGCCAATGGCCGCCTTGCCGCGGAAATCCTCCGGCGTGGCGTCCTTGGTGGCGCGGGCGGAGACGATGCCGAAGGTGGCGACGCTGAAGGGCAACTGCGGCGAGGGTGCGCGCGTGCGCAGGATGACGGTGCGCGGCCCTTCCGCCTCCACCGAGACGATCTCGCGGATGTCGGACTTGTAGGTCTGTGGCACCTCGGTCGCCATGTTGCGGGCGATGGTCGCCGCGACGTCCTCCGGCGTCAGCGGCGAGCCGTCATGGAACTTGACGCCCTCGCGCAGGGTGAACTCCCAGGTGGTGGGGTCGCGCATTCGCCAGGCCACCGCCAGCCCGGCCACCGGCTTCAGCGTGGCATCCTGCAGCAGCAGTGGCTCATAGATCTGCAGCGTGATGTTGCGGTTGGGCGAATAGGAGCTGGCGGGGTCCGCGGTGTCGAGCGCGGCGCGCACACCGATCCGCAGGTCCTGCGCCCTGGCTGCGCCCTGGTTTGCCAGGCCGGCGGCGAATGCGGCGATGACGGCAGCCATCGCACGAAAGGAGATCCGTTCCATGCGCGAAAGACAACCATGCACTCTCTCCCGCCACAAGCCAGCGCGGCGGCGAAAGCCCCTCACATGACAGCAAAGCAATGAGTTTCTGCCGGGTGCATGCTGCCCCCCCCGGCAGGGCGGGCGGCTCAGCTCCGCGAGGGTGTATAGCCCAGCCGGACCGATATCATCTCCGCATGGGCAATGACCAGCCGGGCGAGTTCCTCCACCCGGCTGTGGGGAATGCGGCGGCAGGGGCCGCTGACGCTGATGCCGGCGAAGACCTTGCCGGCGGAATTGCGGATCGGCGCGGCAACGCAACGCAGGTCCGGCTCGTGCTCGCAATCATCGACGGCATAGCCGCGGGCGCGGATCTTCGCCAGCTCGGCCCGCAACAGATCAGGCTCCACCAGGGTGTGCGCGGTGAAGCGCGTCAGGCCCTGGCGCAGGATGCGCTCGATGACGATCTCATCCTGGAAGGCCAGGGCCGCCTTCCCCACGCCCGTGCTGTACGCCGGGCTCGCTTCCATCGTGACGAGAGCGTTGTTGGTGCGGGCGCTGCGCTCGGAGCGCTCGACGAAGACCATCTCATTGCCGTCGAACACGCAGAGATGCACGACCTCGCCGCTCAGCTTGGCGAGGGTATCCACGAAGGGGGGCGCCTCGCGGTAGAGCGGCAGGTTCCGTAGAGCCGTATTGCCGAGCTGGAACAGCTTGATGCCGAGGCGGTAGCGCTCGCGGCTGGCCTCCTGCTCGATCAGCCCCACGCTGCGCAGGCTGTCCACGATGCGGTGGACGGTGGTCCGCGGCATGCCGGTGCGGCGCGCGATCTCGACCACGGACAGCTCACGGTCCACGGCGGAGAAGCACTCCAGGACCTCAAGCATCTTGAACAGGGATTTCACGCTCGGGCGGCCAGCATCGCCTCCCGGCAGCGGCGTGGATGTCCTCAGGTCATCGGGCATGATGGGAGTGGCGTAGGCGGGTGCCGCGCCGGGTGCAAGCCAAAAACGCACCCGGCACGGACCCGCTCTCCGGTCTCCCGGAAGCGGTCACTCCGCCGCCGCGCGGATCCCGCTCGGCTCAAGCTCCAGCAGGTGGCGCAGCGCCGGCTCGATGGCCGCCTTCTGCTTCGCGCTGGCGGGCGGCATCGGCGCGCGCGGCAGGCCGACGGGGCAGCCCTGCAGCCCCAGCGCGTATTTCACGCAGGCCGGCAGGTTGTCGCCGACGATGGTGTTCCAGAAGCGCAGCATGCGCGTGTGGATCTCCATCGCCGCCGCATGGTCGCCGCGCTGCACGGCATCCCACAGCGCCACGCAGACACCCGGGACTGCCGCCGGATTGGCCGCGATGGTGCCGGGCGAGCCGAGGGCGAAGGAGGGATAGAGCAGCGCATCAACCGCCGAGAAGACCAGCTTGCCCTCGGGCACATCGAGCAGCAGGTCGGCCATCAGCTTCATGTCGCCCTGGCTCTGCTTGACGCCGATGACGCCCGGGATCTCGCGCATGATGCGGATGAGCTGCGCGGGGCTCAGATAGTTCCAGGGGATGACGTTGTAGATGATGACCGGCTGCTTGACGGCCTCGGTCAGCGTCTTGAAGTGGTTGTAGGTCGCTTCCTCATCCGGCTTGAAGAGATAGTGCACCGGGGTGATCTGCAGCGCATCGATCGGCAGGTGCTCGACGTCGCGCGCGCGCAGGATGGCCTCGCGCGTGCTGTTGGCGATGATGCCGGCAACGAGCGGAACCTGCCCGTCGGTCTCCTCCGCCGCGGCGGTCATCAGCATCTTGAACTCGTCGCGCGTGAGGGTGTGGCCCTCACCGGTGCTGCCGCCCACGCAGATGCCATGGACACCCTTGCCCAGGAAGAAGCGCACCTGCGCGCGGTAGGCGGCTTCATCGATTTCGCCGTTCGCATCGAAGGGGGTGGTCATGGGCGGGATGATGCCCATCAGCTTGCGTTGCATGGTTTCCTCCAAGCGGGTCCCGGCCTCATCACCACTGACTGTCCGGATAACGGACATGGTTCGGTATTTCCACAAGATGGTCAATGCCCGTTTTGGCAGCCTTGTCGTAAATCGTCTGGAAGTCCCGGAGGGAACAGCATCTCTCTGATGGGCGCAGGAATGCGATTGACAGGAGGTTCGGTTCCCGCCCAACGTAATGTCCGGAATACGGACATATGAATCCGGCACCCGATGAAACTCGATGCGCCCCGCCGCCGCCAGCGGAGGAGGGCGCCGGAAATAAGGAGGGAACAGGATGTCAGCCAATATCGGTACGGCGGCGGAGCCCGTCGCATCGGTCCGACACGCCAGCAGCAGCGACATGCGCAAGGTCGCGTTCGCCAGCGCCATCGGCAATACCATCGAGTATTACGACTTCACCCTGTACGCCACCGCCACCGCGCTGGTCTTCAACAAGATCTTCTTCCCCAGCTTCGATCCGCTGGTCGGCTCACTGGCCGCCTTCGCCACCTTCTTCGTCGGATATTGCGCGCGGCCGCTGGGCGGCATCCTCTTCGGCCATTTCGGTGACCGCGCCGGTCGCAAGACCGCGCTGCTGATGACCATGCTCATCATGGGAATCGGCACCTTCCTGATCGGCCTCGTGCCTTCCTATGACAGCATCGGCGTGCTGGCGCCGATCGCGCTGGTGGTGCTCCGAATGGCGCAGGGCATCGGCATCGGCGGCGAATATGGCGGCGGCATGGTCATGACGGTGGAGCATGCGCCACCCGAGCGACGGGGCTTCTTCAGCGCCCTTGTGCATGTCGGCGTCCCGGCCGGCTTCCTGATCCCGATCGTGCTGCTCGGCGTGCTCTCGACGCAGATGGAGGAGGCGCAGTTCCTCTCCTGGGGCTGGCGCCTGCCCTTCCTGTTCAGCATCGTGCTCGTCGGCACCGGCCTGTTCATCCGCTTCCAGATCTCGGAAACGCCCGCCTTCCAGCGCGTGCTGCGCGAAGGCCAGGCGGCGAGCCTGCCGGTGGTCGAGGCGGTGCGCGACCACCGCCGCAACGTGCTCCTGGGCATCGGCGCCAAGGTCGCAGAGAGCGGGCTGTTCAACATCTACGCCGTCTTCGCCATCACCTACTGCGTCAGCCGGCTCGGCCTGCCGCGGCAGGAGATCCTGAACGGCGTGCTGGTCGGCTGCGCGCTGGAATGCCTCACCCTGCCCTTCTTCGGTGCCCTTTCCGACCGCATCGGGCGCCGCGCGGTCTATCTCGGCGGCATGGCGTTCCAGGCGCTGCTGGCGCTGGTCTTCTTCACAATGCTCGACAGCGGCCACACCGGCATGGTCTGGCTTGCCATCGCACTGGGCCTGGCGCTGGGCCATGGTTCGGTCTTCGGCGCGCAGGGTGCCTTCTTCTCGGAGCTGTTCCCCGCCCGCATCCGCTACAGCGGCCTTTCCCTGGTGCAGCAGATCGGCCCGATCCTCGGCGGCGGCCTCTCCCCGCTCATCGCCACGGCGCTGCTGGCTGAGCAGGGCAGCACGGCAATGATCGCCGCCTACATGGCCGCCATGGCGCTTTTCTCCGGCGCCTGCGCCCTGGCTCTGCGCCCGGCTCGCAGCGCCTGACAGCGGAGGGTGGGGCGCTTACCGGCGCCCTGCCTCCCCCGCCCGAGAGAACCGCACCCCAGGAAGCCCCATGCCCAGGCACGTCACAGGCCGCCCCGACGCTGCGGCGCCGCCGCCGGATCTGCGCCGCCTTCTCGGCAAGTGCGCCACGGCGGCATCTGCATGCGCCCCTCCCATACAGGCGGCCTGCTGGACCTCTGCCTGCAGGCGCTGCGCGGAAGGACTGGCCTGCCGGGCAGGCGGCCGGGCGTCCCGCCTTGGCGGAAGCCGCCTGGGCGAGCACGGTATCGGCCTGCACAAGCTGGACCTCATCGCGCTGGAGCACGGCGAGGGCCTGGCGCTGATGTGGGCCGTGAAGCGGGCGCTGGACCCGCGCGGCATCATGAACCCGGGGAAGCTGCTGAAGCCGCTCGCCGGGTGGTGATGAAGGAAAGACAAATGAAGAAGCTGGTCAATGATCCGCGCGGCGTGGTGCGGGAGATGCTGGAGGGCCTGGTGGACCTCGCCCCCGGCCAGGCGCTGCTGGCGGAGGAGGATGTGGTGGTGCGCGCCGGCCTGCCGGCCGCCCCGGCGGCGCGCGGCGTCGCCGTGCTCTCCGGTGGCGGCAGCGGGCATGAGCCGGCGCATGCGGGCTATGTCGGCGAGGGCATGCTGGCGGGGGCCATCTCCGGGGATGTCTTCACCTCCCCGAGTGTCGATGCCGTGCTGGCCGGCATCCGCGCCGTGGCCGGGCCGCGCGGCGCCCTGCTGGTGGTGAAGAACTATACCGGCGACCGGTTGAACTTCGGCCTCGCCGCCGAGCTGGCGCGCGCCGAGGGCATCCCGACCGAACTCGTCGTGGTGGCCGATGACGTGGCCCTGCGAGACACGGTGCCGCCCGAGCGGCGACGTGGCATCGCCGGGACGGTGCTGGTGCACAAGGTGGCGGGCGCCGCCGCCGCGGCCGGCCTGCCGCTGGAGCAGGTGGCGGCCGAGGCGCGCGCTGCCGCCGCGGCGATGGGCACCATGGGCGTGGCGCTCGGCGCCTGCACCGTGCCGGCCGCCGGCCGCCCCGGCTTCCTGCTCGGCGACGACGAGGTGGAGCTCGGCCTCGGCATCCATGGCGAGCAGGGCGTCCGCCGGGTGAACCTGCGCCCTGCCGACGCGCTGGTGGACGAGATGCTCGCCACCATCGCCGAGGATCGCACCCTGCGCGGCGGCGACCGCGTCGCGCTGCTGGTGAACGGGCTGGGTGGCACGCCGCCGATGGAGCTGGCCATCGTGGCGCGCCGGGCCCTGGCAGGCCTGCGCGAGCGCGGCCTGGCGGTGGAACGCGTCTGGAGCGGCAACCTGCTGACGGCGCTGGAAATGCCCGGCGTCTCCCTGACGGTGCTGACGCTGGACGATGCCCGCCTGGCCCGGCTGGACGCGCCCACGGATGCGCCGGCCTGGCCGGGCAGCGGGCGCATCGGTGCGGCGCGGCAGAGCCTGCGCGTCCCCGCCCCGCCCAACGAGGCCATGGCGGCCCGGCCCGCCACCCCGGCCGGCCAGGCGGTGAAGCATGCGGCGCTGGCCGCCGCCGCCGCGCTGGAGGCGCAGGAGGCACGGCTGACCGAGCTGGACAGCGCGGCGGGCGACGGCGACCTCGGCATCAGCATGGCGCGCGGCGCCGGCGCCCTGCGGGCGCTGCCGGAGGCCGCCTGGACCGACCCGGCAACCGCCCTGACGCGGATGGGCGAGGCGCTGCGCCGCGCCATCGCCGGCAGTTCGGGCCCCTTCTACGCCACGGCGCTGCTGCGCGCCGCGCGCAGCCTGCCGGAGGGCACCCCTTCGGCGGCGGACTGGTCGCACGCCTTCGCCGCGGCGGTGGACGCCATCTCGGAACTGGGCGGCGCCCGTCCCGGGGACCGCACGATGGTGGACGCGCTGCGCCCGGCGGCGGAGGCCTTCGCCAAGGGCCTCGCCGAGGGGCTTCCGCCGGCCGAGGCCTGGGCCGGCGCCGCGCACGCCGCGCAGGCCGGGGCCGAGGCGACGGCCGGGATGCACCCCCGCCTGGGCCGCGCCGCCTATCTCGGCGGCCGCAGCCTCGGCATCCCGGACGGCGGCGCCGTGGCGGCCGCGATCTGGCTGGAAGCCCTCACCCCGAGGCCAGCCAGCGCCTAACCCCTTCACGCCGCACCGGCGCGGGGGCGCATGACACAGGACAGGAGGAAACGAACCATGAAAGACAAGACCCCCGCCGGAACCCCGCGACCGGGCCGCCGCGCCGCCCTTGTGGCGGCCGCCGGCACGCTCGCGCTGCCCTGGCTCGCGCGGCGTGCCGCCGCCGACGCCCCCGCCTGGCCGGAGCGAATGGTGCGCATCATCGTGCCCTTCGCGCCGGGCGGCGGGGTGGACGTGGTCTGCCGCCCTCTGGCCCAGCGGCTTTCCGCCATGCTGGGCCAGTCCTTCGTGGTGGAGAACCGGCCCGGCGCCGGCGGCAATCTGGGCATGGAGTACACCGCCACGCAGGCGGCCGACGGCTACACGCTGCTGCACGCCAATTCCGGCATGCTGACCACCAACCCCACCCTCTACCCCAGTCTGCGGATCAATCCGCTGAAGGACCTGACGCCGATCGGCCAGGTCACGACCGACTACCTGCTGCTGCTGGCCCCCGCGAACCTGCCGGCGAGGACGCTGGGCGACGTGCTGGAGATGGCGCGCACCCGGCCGGGCGAGGTCTATTACGGCTCCGGCGGGGCGGGCGGCGTGACGCATCTGGGCTTCGAGCTGCTGGCCCGGCAGGCTGGCGTGCAACTGACCCATGTGCCCTATCGCGGCGCGGCGCCGGCCATGACGGATCTCATCAGCGGCCGCATTCAGCTGATGCTGGACACGCCCGGCTTCGCCAAGCCCTATCTCGATGCGGGCCAGGTCAAGATGCTGGCCACCGCGGCGCCGACCCGCGCCCCCTCCCTGCCCGACCTGCCGACTTTCGCCGAGGCCGGCCTGCCGGGCGCGGCGACGGAAAGCTGGCAGGCCTTCGTGGCACCGGGCGGAATGGACCCGGCCCTGGCGCGGCGGATCTCCGTCGCACTGCGGCAGGCACTCGAATCACCGGAGCTGCAATCCTTCTACGCCGCCAGCAACTTCTTCCCGACCTATGCGGCACCGGAGCCCATGCACGCCCGGATGATGAAGGAAACCGCGCAATGGGCGAGTGTGATCAGGGAGGCGAAGATCGTGCTGGAGTGACGGCGGCCGAGGTTGTGCCGCAAAATGCGGCGCAGCCCCGCGCTCGCTTGCCGGACCGACTCGGCGGGGCCGTGGATTCGCCCCGCCCATGGCCGCGGAGCCGGAGCCCGCGCCGGAAGCTCAGAGGGCGGCCTTGCCCCCGGCGCTGTCGCGCGCCGGAACGATGATCCAGATGGCGGCCGCCTCCATTGCATAGGGATTGTCCACACGATGCGGCTGCAGGCCGGAAAACCGGAAGCTGTCACCCGCCTCCAGTTCCAGCGGCGCCCCATCCAGCCAGAGTTGAAGCCGCCCCTCCAGCACCACGCCCGCCTTCTCACCTTCGTGCTGGGCGAGATCCCCGCCCGAGGAGCCGCCCGGGGCGATGCGGAACTCCCACATGTCCAGCAGGCCAGCCCCTGGCGGCATCAGGAAGGCCTTGGTGACGCCACGGTTGTTCAGGTTCATCACCCGCCGGCTGGCACGGCGGACCACATAGGCCGCGGCCCCGGCGCCGCCCCTCTCCCCGTTCTCGAAGAACTGGCCGACCGGAACCTCCAGAGCCGCGGCCAGCACGCGCAGGGAGCGCAGCGAGGGGGTGGAGAGCCCGCGTTCAATCTGGCTGATCATGCCGGTGGAAAGGCCGCACCGGCTGGACAGTTCCTGGATGGACCAGCCACGCTGGCTGCGCAGCAGCCGGGCCATGGCTCCGATCCTCTGGTCGAAGGCGCGATCCGCCGCCATGGCGGATGGCTCCTCCTCGGTCGCTGCCCGGCGCCGCAATATGGTGCCGCTCTCACGCATGCGATGGCTCTTCCTCAGTTTTTTCCTCATTGGCAGGTCTGGTTGTCCGGCGGCAAGAGATCTTCACCTGGAGTGAAGAGCCGAAATCGGATTGACAGGTTCTTTCAACAGGAGTGAAGCTTCCCATCGAGTTCATCACCTGAAGTGAATACCTCCTGAAGACCGGAAGCGCGGCGGCCGCGGCTTTCCCCTCCGGAGGCCCATGAAAGAGGCGGATATCGGCATGGATGGAGATCGCGGCGCGGTGCTGGACTGCGAGATCGGCATCGATATCGGCGGCACCTTCACCGACATCGTCTGCCGCGGCGCCGATGGCCGCATCCGCCTGATGAAGGTGCCCTCCACGCGCGGCAATCCGAGCCGCGCCGTGCTGGCCGCGCTGGAGCGCGCGCGCACCGACTGGAACCTGCCGCCGCAGGCCGTGCGCCGCCTGGCGCATGGCACCACCGTCGCCACCAACGCGGTGCTGGAGCGCAAGGGCGCACGCATCGGCCTCATCACCACCGAAGGCTTCCGCGACGTGCTGGAGATCGGCCGCCAGAAGCGCGCCGAGATGTACGACTTGGTGCTGCGCCCGCAGACGCCGGTCTTCCTCGCGCCCGGCGCCTTCCGCAAGGAGGTGCGCGAGCGGCTGGACGCCGAGGGCCACGTCGTCACGCCGCTCGACGAGGACAGCGTGCGGCGAGCGGCGGACGAGCTGGTGGCGCAGGGGGCCGAGGCAATCGCCGTCTGCCTGCTCTTCTCCTTCCGCAACCCGGCGCATGAGCGGCGCGTGGCGGAGTTGATCGCCGAGCGGCAGCCGGGCCTGCCGGTCTCGCTCTCCTGCGAGGTGGACCCGGCCTTCCGCGAATACGAGCGCAGCTGCGTCACCGCCTTCGACAGCTACGTGAAGCCGGTTGTCGCCAACTACCTGGCGGATATGGAGCAGGGCCTTGCCTCGGCCGGCGTGCCGGCGCCGATGCAGGTGATGCAGTCGCGCGGCGGGCTGATGTCCTCGGCCATCGCGCGGCAGCGGCCGGTGCGGCTCTTCCTCTCGGGCCCCGCCGCCGGGGTGGTCGGCGGCCTGGAGATCGGCCGCATGGCCGGGCTGCGCGACCTGATCACCGTGGATATCGGCGGCACCTCCTGCGACATCGCGCTGATCGCCGAGGGCGAACCGCTGATCCGCGCCGAGGGCTATATCGACGGCTATACCGTGCGGGTGCCGATGGTGGATGTCACCGCCATCGGCTCGGGCGGCGGTAGCCTGGCCTGGCTGGACGGCGCCGGCACGCTGCGCGTCGGGCCGGAATCCGCCGGCTCGGAGCCCGGCCCCGCCTGCTACGGGCGCGGCGGCGAGCGGCCGACGGTGACCGATGCCTCGGTGGCCCTGGGCTACATCGACCCGCAGCGCTTCGCCGGCGGCACCATCGGCCTGCGCCCCGAGCTTGCGGTGGAGGCGATCCGCCGGCACGCCGCGGAGCCGCTGGGCCTTTCGGTCGAGCAGGCGGCGCTCGGCATCCATCGTGTTGTGAACGCGCAGATGGCGGAGGCGATCCGCCTCGTCTCCATCGGTCGCGGGATCGACCCGCGCGGCTTCGCGCTGCTGCCGCTTGGCGGCGGCGGGCCGATGCATGCCACGGCCCTGGCCGAGGAGCTGGGCGTCACCACCATCATCGTGCCGCCGCATCCGGGCGTGCTGGCCGCCGCCGGCGCGCTGGGCGCCCCGGTGGAGCACGAGGTCTCGCTCTCCGTGCCGATGCCGCTGGACGAAGCCGCCCTGGCGACGCTGCGCCCCGCGCTGGACGAGCTGGAGGCACGCAGCGGCGCGTTGATGGCCCAGGAAGGCGTGGCGCCGGAAGCGGTGGAGACGCGGCACTTCCTCGACCTCTGCTACACCGGCCAGTCCTACCACCTGGAAGTGCCCTTCGACCCTGCCGCTCCGGACGCCATCGCGCGCGCCTATCGCGACTTCCTCGCCGTGCATGACCGCGTCTATGGCCACAGCACGGAAAACCCAGCGCGCGTCGTCAACCTGCGCGTCGTCAAGCGCGCCGCGGCGGGCGTTGCGGCGGGCGGGGCGAGCTGGGCGTCCTCCGAGGAGGGGCCGCGCCGGCGCGCCATCTGGGTGCGGCATTCCGATACGCCGGTGGAGGCCGAGATCTGGCCGCGCGCGGCGCTGCGCCCCGGCCTGCGCGTCTCCGGCCCCGCCATCGTGGAGCAGCAGGACACCACCACCCTGGTCGAGCCCGGCTGGAGCCTGCGCGTAGGCCCCGAGGGCGTGTTGCTGATCGAGAAGGAGAGCGCGGCATGAGCCTGGACCCGATCACCGTCGAGGTTGTCCGCCACAAGCTGGACGGCATCGCCAACGAGATGCAGTCCACCCTGCTGCGCAGTTCCTTCTCGCCCATCGTGAAGGAAGGCCTGGACGCCTCGGCCGGGCTGTTCACGGCGGAAGGCGTGACCCTCTCCCAGGCCTGCGCCATCCCGATCCACCTCGCCACGCTGATCCCGATGGTGCGCAAGGTGATCGAGACCTTTCCCGTCGCCGAGATGCGCGCGGGCGACACCTTCCTGCTGAACGATCCCTACGAGGGCGGCACCCATCTGCCCGACATCGCCCTGATCCAGCCGATCCTGGTGGAAGGGCGGCTGATTGCCTTCAGCGCGGCGCTGACGCACCACCAGGACATGGGCGGCATGATCGCCGGCTCGGTTCCCACCAATTCCACCGAGATCTACCAGGAAGGCCTGCGCCTGCCGCCGCTGCGCTACCGCGAGGATGGCCGCGTCAACGAGACGCTGGTGCGCATCCTGCGCAGCAATGTCCGCATCCCCGACACGGTGATGGGCGACGTCAACGCGCAGATGGCGGCCTGCTCGGTCGGCGCGCGCCGGCTCGCGGCGCTGGCCGGGCGCTACGGCGCGGAGCATCTCACCGCCATCTTCGCCGACCTGCTCGACCGCTCCGAGATCATGACGCGCCAGGCCCTGGCCCGCATCCCGGAAGGCACCTACCGTGCCGTGGACTGGCTGGACAATGACGGCGTGGACCTCGACCGGCCGATCCGGCTGGAAGTGGCGGTGACGCTGCGTGACCGCGCCATCCATCTCGACTTCACCGGCACCAGCCCGCAGGTGCGTGGCCCGCTGAACTGCGTGCCGTCCGGTACGCTGGCCGCCGCCTGCTTCGCCATCCGCGCGCTGACGGATTCCTCGATCCCCACCAATGGCGGCTGCTTCCGGCCGATCAGCCTGCACATCCCCGAAGGCACCATCCTGAACCCGCGCGAGCCGGCGGCGGTGAATGCGCGCACCGCCACCATCAAACGGGTCGCCGGCATGATCCTGGCCGCCTTCGCCGAGGTGATGCCGGAGCGCGTGCCCGCCGCCTCGGCCGGGGAGATGGTGATGCTGACCTTCGGCGGCCAGCGCGGGGATGGCAGCCAATTCGTCACCGGCGACCAGATCGCCGGCGGCAGCGGCGCCGCGCGCGGCAGCGACGGCGTGGACGTGATCGAGACGGACGCCACCAACGGCATGAACCTGCCGGCGGAAGCCATGGAGATGGAGACGCCGATCCGCCTGAACCGCGTCACGCTGCGCCCCGGCTCGGGTGGCGCCGGCACCTGGCGCGGCGGCCTCGGCACCATCCGCGAATACGAGGTGCTGGGCGAGGACGTGGCCGTCAGCTATCGCGGCGAGCGGCATTTCAGCGCCGCCCGTGGTGTCGCCGGCGGCGCGGACGGCGCCATGGCACGCGGCACCATCCTGCGCGCCGATGGCAGCACCGAGGTGATCCGCTCCAAGATCGTCACGCGCATGCGGCGCGGCGACCGCATCCTGGTGGAGACGGCGGGCGGCGCCGGCTATGGCCCGCCGGCGGAGCGGGATGCGGCGGCGGGCGAGGCCGACCGGCGCAACGGCAAGACCACCGTCTGAATGACGCGCGCGCTCACCGAGGAGACGGCGGCGGTGCCCCGCATGCAGCAGCCGGCGGCCGGTGCCGCCCCGCGCCGCCGCTGGCGCGCCCTGCGCCAGGTCCTGGCACCGGTCCTGCTGCTGCTGCCCGGCGCCGTTCTGCTGGCGCTGGTGCTGGTCTGGCCCTTCCTGACCATGCTCGGCATCTCCTTCACCGACCGCTACCCGAACGGCGCGGCGCTGACGCTCGACAAGTACCGCGACGTCCTGGGCGACCCCTACTTCCTGCGCATCATCCTCCGCACCTTCGGCCTGGGCCTGGTGGTGACGGCGATCACGGCGCTGCTGGGCTATCCTGTCGCCTGGTATCTGGCGCGCAGCCGCTCGCGCTGGAAGCATCTCGTCTTCCTCGGCGTCATCGCGCCATTGCTGGTCAGCATCGTGGTGCGGACCATGGGCTGGACCATCCTGCTCGGCAACGAGGGGCTGGTGAACAGCGCACTGATGGCGCTCGGCCTGACCGACACGCCGCTGCCGCTGATGCAGAGCTTCTGGAGCGTCGTGCTGGGCATGGTGCACATCCTGCTGCCCTTCATGGTGCTTTCCATCGCCACGGTGCTCGGCAAGATCGACCCCTCGCTCAGCGAGGCCGCCGCGCTGCTCGGCGCCCATCCCGTGCGGAATTTTCTGCGCGTCACCCTGCCGCTCTCGGCGCAGGGCGTCGCCGCCGGCTCGGTCGTGGTCTTCTGCCTGAGCATCGGCGCCTACATCACGCCGCTCTGGCTCGGCCGCGGGCAGGTGACGGTGCTGGCCATCAGCATCCACGAGCAGATGGTGGTGCTGGTGGACTGGCCGACCGGGGCCGCCGCCTCGATGGTGCTGACCATCGGCACCTTCGTCATCCTGGCCCTCTACGGGCTGGCTTTCGCGCGCCATGCCCGGCGCTAGGGAGACACCGACGCCATGACCCAGCGCGCTCTCGCCGGCGAGCGGCTCCTCGGCCTCTATGTCGGGCTGATCCTGGCCTTCCTCGCCCTGCCCATCCTGGTGGTGATCCCCTCGGCCTTCAGCGCCGGCTCCACCCTCGCCTTCCCGCCGCAGGGCTTCTCGCTGCGCTGGTTCGCCAACATCCTGGCGCGGCCGGAACTGGTGCGGGCCGCCGGCATCAGCGCCGCCGTGGCCGGCGTGGCGACGGCGGTCTCGCTGGTCGCCGGCCTCGGCGTCACGCTGGCGCTCGGCCGCTACCGCTTTCCCGGGCGGGAGGCGCTGCGGATGCTGTTCCTGACGCCGCTGGTCTTCCCGGCCATCGTGCTGGCGGTCGCCGTCGCCATGGTGCTGAGCCCGCTCGGGCTGGTGCGCAGCTTCTGGGGGCTGGTGCTGGCGCATGTCGTCATCACGCTGCCCTACATCATCCGCACCACCTCGGCGACGCTGGCCGAGATCGACCGCGCCTGCGAGGAGGCGGCGTTGACGCTGGGCGCCAATCCCTGGCGCAGCTTCCGCCATGTCACCCTGCCGCTGCTGCGGCCCGGCATCCTGGCGGGCGTCACCTTCTCCTTCATCATCTCCTTCGACGAGTTCACCATCTCGCTCTTCCTCGTCGGGCCGGGAATGATGACCCTGCCGCTGGAGATGTACAACTACGCCGAGTTCAGCCTCGATCCGACGCTGGCGGCGCTCTCGACCGTGCTGATCGGCATGACGGTCGTGGCGGTGCTGCTGATCGAGCGGTTCGTCGGCCTCGGCAGGCATTTCACCTGAGCGGCACCGCCGCGCGGGTGCCACGAATCACCGCGACAGAGAGGCGAGCATGACCACCGAGACCGGCTCCGAACTGCTCCACGAATTCCGCCGCCATCCGCGCCGCCGCAGCCTGTTGCAGGGGCTGCTGGCTCTGGGCGCGGGCGGCGCGTCGCTGCTGCGATTCTCCGAGGCGCTGGCGCAGGCGAGCGCAGCGGAGGTCGCCCAGCTCACCATCTTCTCGCAGCCCGGCATCGTCCCGGACATCCTGCGCGACGCGACCCTGCCAATGGCGCGCGACCGCTTCCCGAAGACGGAGATCCGCTTCGAGATCGGCTCCAACGCGGCCGGCTACCCGCGCATGCTGGCGCAGCGCGGCAATCCCGTCGTCAGCGGCGGCATGTTCAACGACATCTTCGCCCAGCGCGGCATCGCGGATGGCATGTGGACGAAGTTCAACCCGGACTTCGTGCCGAACGCCACGCATGTGCCGCAGGCGATCATGACGCCGGGCGGCTTCGGCATTCCGTTCCATCTCTCGCCAGTCGGCATCATGTACAACCCCGACCACGTCGAGGAGCCGAAGTCCTGGGCCGATCTCTGGGACCCGAAGTACCGCGGCCGCGTCTCCATGTGGGATGCCTGGTACGACGGCTACATCATGGCCGCCGTCGCCGCCGGCGAGGGACCGGACCTGGAGGCCGGCATCAAGGCCTGGGCGCCGCACAAGGCCAATATCGGCGCCTGGGTGAACTCGCCGGTAGCCGAGGCCGACCTGGTCTCGCGTGGCGAGGTCTGGCTGGCGCCGCACTGGGGCGCCTGGGCGGCCCAGGCGAAGGCGCAGGGCAAGAAGGTCGCCTTCACCGTGCCGAAGGAGGGCGGCGTGCAATGGGCCGGCCACATGCAGGTCTGCGCCGGCTTCAGCCCGGCAGTGACGGAGCTGACCCAGCGCTATCTCGACACCTGGCTCTCTGACGAGTGCCAGCGCGCCTGGATCGAGCGCGGCTTCTTCTCCCCGGCCTCGACCAAGATCGAGATCCCCGAGGCGCTGCGCGGCAATCCGGCCGTCATGACGGCCAGCGACGCGGCCAGCCGCCTGGTGCGGCCGGATTATGCCGCGCTCGGGCCGCAGATGCCGCGCATGACCAGCCTTATCAACCGCACCCTGAAGGGCTGAGGAGCAGGCCGATGACCTTGCGCATGGCGGAGCCGGTGAGCGTCTCGCTCGACGGCGTGAAGAAGTGGTACGGTTCCTTCGCCGCCGTGCGCGATGTCTCGCTGGCCATCGCGCCGGGCGAGATCGTCAGCCTGCTCGGCCCGAGCGGCTGCGGCAAGACCACCACGCTGCGCATGATCGCCGGCCTGGAGACGGCGGATGAGGGCGAGATCCGCATCGCCGGACAGGTGGTCAACGACGTCGCCCCCTGGAAGCGACAGATCGGCATGGTCTTCCAGAACTACGCCCTGTTCCCGCACATGACCGTGGAGGAGAACATCGCCTTCGGCCTGCAGATGCAGGGGATGGGCCGCAGCGGGATCGCGCGGCAGGTACGGGAGGCGATGGCGCAGGTGCGCCTCGGCGGGATGGAGGGGCGCCGGCCCTCCCAGCTCTCGGGCGGGCAGCGGCAGCGCGTGGCGCTGGCACGCGCCATCGTCACCCGGCCGCGCGTGCTGCTGCTGGATGAGCCGCTGGCGGCGCTGGACCGCAAGTTGCGCGAGCAGATGCAGGTGGAGATCCGGGCGCTGCAGCGTGACCTCGGCATCACCACCGTCTTCGTCACGCATGACCAGGAGGAGGCGCTGACCCTCTCCGACCGGGTCGTGGTGATGGAGGCCGGGCAGATCGTGCAGAGCGGAACGCCGGCCGAGATCTACGAGCGGCCGCGCAGCCGCTTCGTCTCCGACTTCATCGGCTTCACCAATGCCGTCGCCGGCACCGTCGAGGGCATCAGGGAGGGCGCGATGCAGGTCCGCCTCGCCTCCGGCCATGTCGTGCCGCTGGAAGGCGCGGAGGCAGGTTTCCCCGCGGGTCATGCGGTGGATCTGGTGATCCGCCCGGAGAAGTTGCGGCTCAGCCTCGCGCCCGAGGCGCGGCCTGGCGACATCCCCGGCACGGTGCGGCATGTCGTCTATATGGGCGCCGTCACCTACTACCATGTGGAGATCGGCGGCGGCGCGACGCTGATCGCGATGATGCCCAACGACGCGGACGGAAGCGGCCCGCCCGGCCAGGGCAGCCGTGTCGGGCTTTCCTGGCGGCCCGGGCACATGCTGGTCTTCCCGCGCGCCGCGGCCGCGGCCTGAGGATGCCGCGGGGCGGGCCGCCCGGCCCGCCCCCGCCGTGGAGGCTGCCGGTTGCCGCCGCCTCGCGTTCCTCCTGCCCGGCGGAGGAACAGTGCGCCTCTTTTCGCCGCAGATGGGAGCAGGCCCGGGTCCGCTGCCGGCGATCTGCCAAGCCTGTGGCCATGGCATGACCCTTGCATCGCCTGCCGCGGCCGGCCGCCGGGCCGCATGCCGTTCCGATCACGCCACCTGCGGCCATCCGGCTGCCGTCCTGCTATGGAGATACCGAGAATGCGCTTCCTCAAGGCCGCCACGCGCGCACCGCGCCGTGCCGCTCTTGCGGCCCTGTGCGCTGCTGGCCTCTTGGCCGCCCTGCCCACCCAGGCCCAGACGCCGGACAAGCCTCTCCGGAAGGTCCGCATCGCCGTCGCCACGCAGGTGCTGAACCTCACCTATCCCTGGCTGATGATGCCGGTCGCGCTCGACTGGTGGAAGCAGGAGGGTCTCGATGTCGAGGTGTTGCCGGTGGGCGGCTCGCTGCAGGCGGTGCAGATGATGGTGGCCGGCAGCGTGGACTTCGCGCAGCTGAATTCCAGCGCCATCGTCCAGGCCAATGCCATGAACAACGTGCCCGTCCGCGCGGTCATGCAGAACGGCGTGGTGGACTGGTCCCTGGTCACGCTGGAGAGCAGCCCGATCACCACGCCGCAGCAGTTCAAGGGCAAGACCATCGGCGTGTTCAACCTCGCCAGTGGCGGCAACCACTTCCTGCGCGCCTATCTCGCCAACAACGGCCTCGATCCCAACCGCGACATCCAGCTGGTGGCGACCGGCGCCGGCGCCCCGGCGCTGGAGGCGCTGCGCAGCGGGCGCGTGCAGGGCCTGATGTTCTGGGGCTCGATGATCGCCAATTTCGAGAACCAGGGCGCGAAGCTGCGCTATTTCCGCGATCCCGCCTGGGGCGGCTACCCCGACTACACGCTGAGCGCCCTGCAGGGCACGATCGACAAGGACCCCACGCTGGTCGAGAAGATCGCGCGCGGCGCAGCGCGGGCGACGGTCTTCGCCATGGCCAGCCCGGACTGCGTCCGCCGCATCCACTGGGCGCGCTGGCCCGAGACCCGCGCCTCCGGCGCACCGGACGAGGCGACGGCCATCGCCTGGGATCTGAACAGCCTGAAGGCGCAGCTGCAATCCATGCGCGATGCCTATGCGAGCAATGGCGGCAAGCTCTGGGGCTACACGACCCCCGCCGCCTTCGGGAAGATGCAGGACTTCATGCGCGACGCCAGGCTGATCGACAAGGCGGTGGACCCCGCCAGCTTCGTCATCAGCCGCCCCGGCTTCTTCGAGGCGATCAACGACTTCGACCACAAGGCGGTGGAGGAGCAGGCGCGCTCCTGCGCCATGGCGCAGTGAGGCGCGGCGGAACGCAGCCCGGATGCTGATCGAGGTCGATGGGCTCGAGAAGGTCTACACCACCCGACAGGGTGCCCGGGTGGAGGCCCTTTCGCGCGTCAGCTTCAATGTCCGGGAGGGCGAGTTCATCACCGTGGTCGGCCCTTCCGGCTGCGGCAAGAGCACGATGCTGAAGGTCCTTGCCGGCACGCTCGCCCGGTCCGGCGGCCATGTGCGGCTGGCCGGAAGCCCCATCGAGGGACCGACGCCGGAGGTGGGTGTCGTCTTCCAGGCGCCCATCCTGCTGCCCTGGCGCACGGTCATGAGCAACGTCCTGCTGCCCGCCGAGCTGCAGCGGCGCGACATGCGGCGGCATCGGCATTCGGCCGAGGGCCTGCTGCGGATGGTGGGGCTGGACGGCTTCGCCACCAAGTACCCGCGCGAGCTCTCGGGCGGCATGCAGCAGCGCGTCGGCATCGTGCGGGCGCTGGTGAACGATCCCGCCGTACTGCTGATGGACGAGCCCTTCGGCGCCCTGGACGCGATGACGCGCGAGCAGATGAACCTCGACCTGCTGCGCATCTGGCAGGAAAGCCGCAAGACCGTGCTGCTGGTGACCCACTCCATTCCGGAGGCCGTGTTCCTGGCCGACCGCATCATCGTCATGTCGCCCCGTCCGGGGCGGATCACCGACATCATCACCGTGGACATCCCCCGGCCGCGACGGCTGGAGATGATCAACTCGCCGGAGTTCGGCGCCTATGTGCAGCGGATCCGCGGCCATTTCGGCGCGAGCGGGAGCTTCGACGCATGAGCGGCCGCCGGTTCGCGGCGCCCTGGGCGCTGCTGGGTTTCCTCCTGCTGCTGGCCCTCTGGGAGGCGGGGGTGCGGCTGAGCGGCGTCTCGCCCCTGATCCTGCCGGCGCCCTCCGCCGTCTGGTTCGCGCTGCTGGACGGCTTCCGCTCCGGCCAGTTCCTCACCCATGGCTGGGTGACGCTCTCCGAGGTGCTGGGCGGCTTCGTTCTCGGCGGCGGGGGCGGGCTGCTGCTGGGCTGCCTGATCGGCCGCTTCCCGCTGCTGGAACGGGTGATCTATCCCAGCATCGTCGCCTTCCAGACGGTGCCCAAGGTGGCCATCGCGCCCATCGTGGTGATCTGGTTCGGCTTCGGCCTGGCCTCGAAGGTGGCGATGGCGGCGATGATCGCCTTCTTCCCGGTGATCGCGAATACCCTGGTGGGGCTGCGCGTCACCCCGGCCGAGCAGATCGAGATGATGGTGGCCTTCGCCGGCTCGCGCGGGCAGATCTTCTGGAAGCTGAGGATGCGAAACGCCCTGCCCTACATCTTCGCCGGGCTCGACATCGCCATCGTCCTGGCGGTGATCGGCGCCATCGTCGGCGAGTTCGTCGGCGCCCAGGGCGGCCTCGGCTACCTCATCCTGCAGCGGAACTTCACCATGGATATGGCGGGCATGTTCGCCATTCTGGTGGTGCTGGCGGCCATCGGCATGATCCTGCACGGACTGACCCGCTGGGTGCAACGCAAGGTCATCTTCTGGATCGATGACGAGCAGGACCGCGTCGTCGGCGCCTGAGCGGAACGGAAAGCAAAACCGATGCACGAGTTGAGCCGCATCATCCGTGGCATGCCGAAATCCGAGCTGCACCTCCACCTGGAGGGCTCGATCGAGCCGGAGCTGACCTTCCGGCTGGCGGAGCGGAACAAGGTACGCATCCCCTTCGAAAGCGTCGAGCAGCTTCGTCAGGCCTATGCCTTCGCGGACCTGCAGTCCTTCCTCAAGGTCTACTACGCCGGCACCAGCGTGCTGCTGAAGGCCGAGGACTTCTACGACATGACCCGCGCCTATCTGGAGCGGGTGGCGCTGGACAACGTCATCCACACCGAGGTCTTCCTCGGCCCGCAGGCGCATCTGGACCGCGGCATCGCCATCGAGGCCATCTTCGAGGGCGTGATCGCCGCGCTGGATGAATGGGGACCGAAGCTCGGCATGAGCACGGCGCTGCTGCTCATCCTGCAGCGCCATCAGGGCGAGGAGGCCGGCACCGCCGCCTATGACCGCGCGATGCGCTACCGCGAGCGCATCGCGGCGCTCGGCATCGGCGGCATCGAGCGCGGCCACCCACCGGCCAACTTCGCCCGGCTCTTCGCCCGCGCGCGCGCCGAGGGGCTGCACCTCCTGGCCCATGCGGGCGAGGAGGGGCCGGCCGAATACGTCGCCCAGGCCGTTGACATCCTCGGCGTGGACCGCGTGGACCATGGCGTGCGCTGCGAGGAGGACCCGGCGCTGGTGCGGCGCCTGGCCGAGCATGGCATTCCCCTGACGGTCTGCCCGCTCTCCAACGTGAAGCTGGGCGGGGTGGCCCGCATCGAGGACCACAACTTCAAGCGGCTGCTGGATGCCGGCGTGAAGGTCACGATGAACTCGGACGACCCGTCCTATTTCGGCGGGTACATGACGGACAACTACCTCGCCACCGCCGAGGGGCTGGGGCTGACGGTCGCCGACCTGCACCGCGTCGCCGCCAACGGGTTCGAGGCGGCCTTCGTGCCGGAGGCGGACAGGCGGCGGATGCTCGCCGCGCTCGACCGCTTCTGGGTGGCCGAGGGCCTCCCCCTGCCCGCCGGCGCCACGCCCCGCAGTTGACAAGACCAACCTTCCGGCCGGTGCGCCCGGCCCAGGAGTTCCCGATGAGCGAAACCATGACCCCGCCCCGCCCGGCCACCGCCGACGAGGTACCCGTCATCGACATGAGCCCGGCCCTGGTGCCGGGCGCCGACCTCACCGCCATCGCGCAGACGGTGCGCAAGGCCTGCCAGGGCATGGCCTTCTTCTACGTGAAGAACCACGGCATCGACCAGGCGGTGATCGACGGCACCTTCCAGCAGATGCAGCGCTTCTTCTCCCTGCCGCTGGAGGAGCGCATGAAGATCGTGAAGGACCGCTTCCACCGCGGCTATCTGCCGATCGGCACCACCCGCTATCCCGGCAAGCTGCCCGACCTGAAGGACAGCTTCGATCTCGGCCTGGACCTGTCGCTGGACGACGAGGAGGTGATCGCCGGCACGCCGCTGCACGGCCCGAACCAGTGGCCGGACCTGCCCGGCTTCCGCGAGGCCGTCGAGGCCTATTTCGACGCCGTGCGCGAACTGGGCATGCGGGTGCTGCGGGTGCTGGCCGTCAGCCTCGGCGTGGAGGAGGACTACTTCGTCCGCTTCTACAGCAAGCCGACCATCCTGACCCGCCTCATCCACTATCCCGCCCCCGAGGCGGTCGCTGATCCGGAATTCGGCATCGGCGCCCTGGACCATACGGATTACGGGCTGATCACCCTGCTCTACCAGGACCCGGCCGGCGGGCTGGAGCTGAAGAAGCCGGACGGCGAATGGGTCGCCGCACCCTTCATCCCCGGCACCTTCGTGGTCAACCTGGGCGACCTGATGGCGCGCTGGACCAATGACGTCTATCGCTCGAACCCGCATCGGGTGGTCAACCGCCTCGGCCGCGACCGCTTCTCCATCCCGACCTTCTTCAACCCGAACCACCGCGCGCCGGTCGAGGCCATTCCGACCTGCGTCACGCCGGACAACCCGGCCAAGTACGAGCCGGTGCTCGCCGGCGAGTATGTGACAGGCCGCATCCGCGCCAACCAGGGCTACAAGCCGCCCCAGGCGACGGCCTGAGGGCCGCGCGCGCCCGGCCGCTCGACCGGCGCTGCCGGTCAGCGGCCGATCAGCAGCATCACGTTGCGGCGAAACGCCTCGATGTGCCGCGTCATCGCGTCGTTCGCCGCCTCGGGATCGTGCGCCGCCAGGGCCTCGAAGATCGCGCGGTGCTCGCGCAGGACGCTGCCCTGGTGCGTCTGCTCGTCCAGCGAGATGAACCAGAAGCGGACCGCCCGGTCGTGCAGGTTGCCGAGGATATCGGAAATGACCGCGTTGCCCGAGGCGCGTGCGATGATGTCGTGGAAGGTCTTGTCCAGCAGCATCATCGCCTCGGTGTCGCGCCGCTTCAGGGCCGCCTCCGTCTCCTTCAGGACGGCCTGCATCTCCGCGGCATCCTGCGGGCTGAAGCGTTGCGCGGCCAGGCGGGTCGAGTAGCACTCGTTGACCGTGCGTGCCTCGGTGATCTGCAGCAATTCGACGGGATCGATCGGGCGGACCTCGATGCCCTTGCGCGGCCGGATGGTCACGAGCCCTTCCAGCCGCAGCCGCGCCAGCGCGTGCCGCACGGGCATGCGGCTCAGGCCGAGCGCCTCAGCCACCTGCGCCTCGTTCAGCTTCTCGCCCGGCGCGAAGCGGCAGGTGATGATGTGGTGCCGGATGGCGTCATAGGCCTGGTCCTTCAGCTGAAGCACGGGAGCCTCCGCCTGGAGGAGCCCTGACGCTCCGGCCGCGCCGCGTACGAGCCGCGTGGCCCCCTTCATCACCTGTGCGCGCATATTGACTGCCTTCCCTCCCTGCCCGGGCCGGGGGATGTGCGGCAAGGACCCGGCCGAGGCAAGACGCGCCGCCCTTACTCCAGGCTGGCCCCGGAGATGCGGACCGCCTCCTGCCAAAGCGGCGCATCCCGCCGCATCGCCTCCGCGAAGCCTTCCCGGCTGCTGCAGACCGGGGTGGTGCCGAGCCGCTCCAGGGCGCTCCGGAAGGCGGCATCCTCGCAGGCCTTGCCGAGCGCCTCGCTCATGCGCTGGAGGACCGCCTCCGGCGTGCCGGCCGGCGCGGCAATGCCGTTCCAGGTTTCCGCCCGGAAGCCGGGATAGCCCTGCTCGGCCACCGTGGCCACCTCCGGCAGGCTGGCGATCCGCTCCGGCCCTGCCACCGCCAGCACGCGGATGCGCCCGCCCTCCAGATGCGGCAGCATGTCGGAGGGATTGCCGAAATAGGCGTCCACCTCGCCCGCCAGCAGGGCCTGCATCGCCGGCGCACCGCCGCGATACGGGACATGCAGCATCTCGATGCCGGCGCGCTGCAGCAGCAGCGCCATCGCCAGATGGGTCGAGGACCCGATGCCGGCGGAGGAATAGTTCAGCTTGCCCTGCCGCGTCTTCGCCAGCGCGATGAAGTCCTGCAGCGAGGAGACCTTCAGCGAGGCGCTGACGGCCAGCACCATCGGGTTGCTGGCCACAATGGAAACCGGCGCGAAATCCTTCACCGGATCGAAGTTCAGCTTCATCAACGCCGGCAGCATCACCATCTGGGAGGCGCTGGCGGTGAACAGCGTGTAGCCGTCAGGCGCGCTCCGTGCCACGGCCTCGGCGGCGATGGCGCCATTGGCACCGCTGCGGTTCTCCACCGGTACGCTCTGGCCGAGCGCCTTGCCCAGCCACTCCGCGCTGAGCCGGCCGATGCTGTCGGTGACGCCGCCGGGCGCGAAGGGCACGATCATGCGGATCGGCCGGCCGGGCCACGTCTCCTCCGCCCCGGCCGGGCCAGCCACCGCCGTCCCGAGCAGCAGGCCGGCAAGGGCGGCAAGCATCGCCCCGCGCCGCCGGCCAGCCTTCACGCGCGCCATCACTCCTGTTGCACGAACCATTGTTCCGCCTCCTTGCAGTCCATCGATGAGCGCCGCGGCGGGACTCTGCCGGCCCTTCCTCGCGGCGTGGTGCGACTGGCGTTCCCCTGGCAGTCACCCCCGGGGACGGGGATGCAGCCGCCCGTCAGGCGGCCAGCACGGCCTCCGCCGAGGCGGCCAGGGCCAGCAGCCGCCGGTCCTGGCCCGCCAGGCCCGCGAGCATCAGCCCGACCGGTGCCTCCGGCGGACGCGCCGCAGGCAGCGAAATGGCGCAGCCATCCATCATGTTGATCAGCGTCGGATTCCGCAGGGCCGCGAGATTGGCGGCCGTATAGGCAGCCTCATCCGCCAGGTCGGCGATGCGCGGCGGCAGGATCGGCGCGGTGGGCATGGCCACCGCGTCGAAAGCACTGATCCGGGCGGTGACACGACGGATGAAATCCTGCCGCGCCCGCTGCAGGTCCAGATAGTCCGCAGCCGCCATGCCGGCTCCACGACGGATGCGGCTGCTGACGCGCGGGTCGTATTCAGCGCCGCGCCGCTCCAGCAGCGCACGGTGCCAATGATAGCTTTCGGCGGCGGTGTAGCCGCCCAGGGCGTTCATCGGCGCCACCTCGGCGAATTCCGGCACCGGCGCGCGGGTAATTCGCGCGCCGGCACGCGAGAGGCGCGCCAGCGCCGCCTCGAAGGCGGTGGCCACCGCGTCCTCCAGCCCGTCCAGTGCGACCGTCTCCGGCACCAGCAAGCGCAGGCCGTCGAGCGGCATGATGGCGAGCGGCCGCAGAGGCTCGCCCGCCAGCACCGCGTCCAGCACCGCGCAGCAGCGGGTGCTGCGGGCGATCGGGCCGATCGAATCCAGCGTGCCGGAGAGCGGCACGCTGCCCTCCAGCGGCACGCGCCGCGCGGTGGGCTTGAAGCCCGTCAGCCCGGTGAAGGCGGCGGGGATGCGGCAGGAGCCGCCGGTATCGGTGCCCAGCGCGCCATGCGCCATACCATCCGTCACCGAGACCGCGGCACCGGAGGAGGAGCCGCCTGGCACCCGTGCCTCGTCCCGTCGCCACGGGTTGCGCGGCGTGCCGTAATGCAGATTGATGCCGAGGCCGGAATAGGCGAACTCGGTCATGTTGCTGCGGCCGATGACCACGAAACCGGCCTGCCGCAGCCGCGCCACCGCTGCGGCGTCGCTTGCCGCCGGCGGCATGTCGTCCAGCGCGCGGGAACCGGCCCGGGTCACCTGGCCGGCAATGTCGAAGAGGTCCTTCACCGAGACGGGGATGCCGGCATAGGGCGAGGGCGCGGCCCGCGCGGCGCGCAGCCGGTCCATGCCATCCGCCGCCGCGCGGGCGGCCCCGGCATCCACCTGCAGGAAGACGCGCCCGCCCTCCCCGGCCGGATCGGCGATCCGCGCCAGGCACTCCTCCACCAGCGCGCGGCTGGTGGTGCGGCCGGCGGCCAGGTCCGCCGCCAGGCTGTCCAGGGTCGGGGCGGGCGCGGTGCTCATGCGGGCGTCTCGTCGAAGTAGTGGATCTCCAGCAGGAGGCAGCCGGTCTCCGACTTGAAGGGACCGTGATAGGCGCCCGGCGGGCGACAGGCATAGGCGGCCTTGTCGAAGGACTCCCCGCCCTGGCCCTGCGCGTCATTGCCGACGATCAGGTCGCCGGAGACCAGCCAGACTTCCTCCCAGTACTCGTGCACGAAGGGCGCGGTGGTGAAGACGCCAGGCTCGAAGCGCAGCAGCCGGGTGCGGTGGCCGCGCTTGTTCGGCTCATCCAGCGCGCCGGCCAGGATCTTCTGCTGAATGCCGGCCGGGTAGCCGGGCGGCGTCTGCCAGCCCTGGCTCATATCCGGCACGTGGAATTCGAGGTGTTCTTTCTGGATCGGCATGATCGTCTCCGCCTTACTCGGCCAGCCAGTTGGCCGCGTAGCTGTGGCTGATGGCGCGCCCGCGAACGGGGTCGCGCAGTTCCATCCGGAAGCCGGCGCGCGGCCGGATACCACCAATGGCCGGCAGCGTGCCGCCGAACATGATGGTGCCGGGCAGCAACGCGCGCCCCAGGGCGCGATAGGCTTTCGCCAGGTCGCGCGGGTCGCGCATCGCGGCGACGCTGCCTTCCTGGTAGAGCACCCAGTCGCCGCCTTCCTGCACCCAGGAGCGCAGTTCCAGCCGGTCCCAGTGCTCCGCCACATCCTCGAAGCGCCAGAGTGCCGACGCCACCGGCTTGGGGCAGACCTGCTTGGAGACGGCGACCGAGTAGGTCTCCACCTTGCGGTCGGTGTGGTCGGAGCCGACGCCCACCCACCAGGCACCCTGCTCATCCACCAGGATCAGAAACTCGGCCTCGCCGCTGGATTCGTCGCCCAGGCAGTCGATCTCGCCCGCCGTGGTCGGCAGTTCCCGGCCACCGGGATAGAAGCAGGGCGTGCTGGCCGGCGGCGTGACGCCG
The DNA here is from genome assembly GCF_030063475.1 of Roseomonas sp. E05. Lineage (GTDB taxonomy): Bacteria > Pseudomonadota > Alphaproteobacteria > Acetobacterales > Acetobacteraceae > Pseudoroseomonas. The sequence goes on along the minus strand of NZ_JASIRT010000009.1, from coordinate 61,944 downwards.
AGCAGGCGCAGCTCCTCGATATGCTCCTGCAGCTTGTGCATGTCGCGCCCGGTCCAGCCGGCGATGACGAAATGCCGCAGCGCGAGGGTGCGGCGGGTGGTCTCCGCGCCGGCGTGGAAGTCGAAGGTGAGCTCGGTCATGTCGGGGCCTTCTCTCGCGGTGCGGTCAGGTGATTTCGGCCGCGCGGCGCAGGCTGTTGATCATCGAGACGCCCAGCAGATAGGCATGGGCCTTGGCGGGATCGGCTGCGGTCTCGGCCATCCGCGCGCGGAAGGCGCGCTGCGCCTCGGGGTCCTTGGCTTCCAGGTTCTGCTTGTTGGCGATGGTCTGGCGCTGCACATGCTCGACGGTCACGCCGCGCCGCTGCCGGTCGTAGAGGTCGAGCAGATCCGCCGGCGCCTCGCCATGCCAGACCGGTGCGAGCCTGGCGCCCAGGTTGAAGGCATCGTGCACGCCGCCATTCAGCCCCATGCCGCCGAGCGGATTGTTGATGTGCGCGGCATCGCCAGCCAGCAGGATGCGGCCCTGCCGGAAAGTCCGCGCCACGCGCTGGTGCACGCGATAGAGCGTGCGGTGCCGGATCGGGTAGTCGTCCCGCCCCGCGACGATGCGGCCGTAGCGGGCGCGCGCATAGTCGTCGGTCATGGTCGCCTCGTCCGCCACCTCGGCCGGCACGGGGAACATGGCGCGCCACACGCCGGGCACGCGCAGCAGGAAGAACCACTCCTCCGGATCGGCATAGTAGGAGACGTCGGCCAGATCGGGGATGATCTCGGCGAAGTCGAAGGGCGTGGAGAGGACGAGGAAGCGCTCCGGCCAGGTGAAGCCCTCGAACTCGATGCCGGCGGACTTGCGGATGACGCTGCGCGCGCCATCGGCGCCGATGACGTAGGACCCCTCGATGCGCTCGCCATCCTCCAGGGTGATCTCGACGTCGTCCCCCCGATCCGCGCAGGCCGCGACGCGTGCGCCGAAGCGCAGCGCGAAGCCGGGCCTGTCGCGCAGCAGGCCATGGAGGATGCGGGTCAGCTTGAACTGCTCGCATTGCAGCCGGAAGGGATGACGGGTGACATCCGCCAGGACACCGAAGTCGAAATCGGCGATGATGCCCTGGTCGCGGCTGCGGTACTGCATGCGCGGCGCGACGATGCCGTCGGCGATCATCGCCTTCGCGGCCCCCAGGGTATCGAGGAGGTCGAGCGTCGGCGCGTGAAAGGTCGAGCCGCGCATCTCGCCGGAGAGTTCAGGGCCGGCTTCCAGCACCAGGACCGGCACGTTGTGGTCAACCAGCACGGCCGCGGCCACGAGGCCGACCGGGCCGGCCCCCGCGATGACAACCGGTTTCTGTTTCGGCATTCCGTCGGATGCTCCCCGTAAAGCGCAACCATCGAACCGAGCGTGGGACCCCTGCCGCAGCGAAGTGCCCGCCCCTTCCTCAGCCCAGTCGCTGGCCGAAAGCTTGGCCCGGACCGGCGCAGGCCGCAATAGTGAAATTTCACTGTGAGATTTCAGAAGCGGTCCGCGGCGACGCCGCTGCGGAGATCTCCACGAGACCGGGCAGGAGGATGAGCAGGGAAACGCCAGCGGCCCGGCCGTGCCTCTGGCGGGAAGAGCATAAGGCGGCGCCAGGCATGATGGGTCAGGGGACGGCTCGCCGGCCGCAGGATGCCGCCGCTCCCTCGGGCGGCGGCAAGATCCTTGGCTGTCTTCTGCTCCTTCGTCTCCGGCATGGCAGCCAGGGCGAGGAGAACGCGCAGACTGAAGCGGTGAGTTCCTTCTCGCCACGGAACATGCCATGCAAGACCAGGGCCGAATTTCGTCGCTAGAGCATTTTCCGTTCGCTCTGGCTCACGGAAAACGCTCTAACTGTTTGCTTTTACGAGCATCTTCACCCATTCCGATGATGTCATCGGAACGGGATCTGCTCTAGGGCTCGCCCAGCCGGTAGCCCACGCCCGGCTCGGTGCGGATCAGCGCTCCCGCCGGGCCGAGCTTCTGGCGGAGATGCCCGATATAGACCCGGAGATACTGCGCATCCTCCGCATGGGCGGGACCCCAGACCGCCATCAGGAGTTGCCTCTGGGTGACGATCCGCCCGGCCCCGGCGCGCGCCAGGGCCGCCAGCAGGTCCCACTCACGGGGTGTCAGATGCAGCGGCTCGCCGCCTTCCACCCGCGCCACCCGGCCTGCGAAGTCCACATCAAGGGACCCCACCGTCACCCGTCCGCCGGCTTCCCCCTGCCCCGCTCCAGCCGCCCGGCGCAGCGCGGCGCGGATGCGGGCCAGCAGCTCGGCCAGGGCGAAAGGCTTCTCCACGTAGTCATCGGCACCGGCGTCGAGGGCGGCGACCTTCTCATCCTCCATGTCCCGGGCCGAGACGACGATGACCGGCGCCGAGGAAAAGGCCCGCAGCCGCGCCAGCGCCGCCTTGCCGTCGAGATCGGGCAGGCCGAGGTCGAGCAGCACCAGCGCCGGGCTGCGGGTGGCGGCCAGCCGCAGGGCCTCGGCCGCCGTCTCCGCCCGCAGCGGCAGGTAGCCCGCAGCCTCCAGCGCCGGGCCAAGGAAGCGGTGGATCTGTGGCTCGTCATCCACGACCAGGATGCGTGCCGCGGCGGCGTCGTTCATGCCGGGAACCTCACGGCCAGCCGGGCGCCACAGCCGGCCGCCAGCGGGCTCTCGGCCTGGATGCGGCCGCCCATGGCATGCACCAGCCCATTGCAGATGGAGAGCCCGAGGCCGCTTCCGGCGGCGACCCGGTCGGCCCGCGTGGCCCGGAAGAAGGGATCGAAGATCCGCCGCAGGTCCTCGGGCGGAATTCCCGGCCCATCATCTTCCACCAGGATCGCCACTTCATAGCCCTCCCGCCGCAGGCGGACCGTGACCTTCCCCTCCGGCCCGGCAAACTTCACCGCATTGTCGAGCAGATTGCCCAGGATCTGGTCCAGCAGCAGCGGATCAAGACTCGGCTGCGGCAGGTTTCCCTCTACGGCGACCTGGATCGCCTGCCCGGTGGCGCGGCCGATGCGTCCGGCCGCCGCCTCCGCCGCCTCGGCGAGGTCCACCGGCTCGCGCCGCATCCGCACCGCGCCGCTTTCGATGCGGACGATGTCGAGGATGTTGCCGATCCAGCGGGAGAGGCGCGCAGCCTCCTCCTCCGCCGTTGCCAGCAGGTCGGCGCGTGCCGCCTCGGAGAGCGTGCCTCCCGCGGCGCGCAGCGTGCCGATGGCGCCGCGGATGGAGGTCAGCGGCGTCTTCAGGTCATGCCCGAGCGAGGTGAGCAGCGCGGTGCGCAGCCGCTCCGCCTCGGCGCGCGCGGTGTCGCGCGCGCGCTCCTCCATCAGGTCCAGCCGCTCGATGGCCACCGCCGCCTGGTCGAGCATGGCGTCCAGCGCGCGGTCGGTCTCGGTCTCCAGTGCCGTGCGGTCGTCAAGCCGGATGCCGACCAGCCCGACCACCGAATGCGCCGTGCGCATGGGGCGGAACTGCCAGGCGGTGCCGGCGGGGAGCGTGTCGGTGCCGCGTCCGGTGGCGCGGCCATGCGCCATGGCCCAGCGGGCGGCGGCCATGCCAGTCTCGTCCGGCTCCGCCGAGACCGGCACGGAGGCGCGCAGCACCGGCTCGGGCGCCGTCTCGCCCGGCGCCGGCGGCAGGGGCATCAGCACGCAGGCGGGGTGATGCGTGAGCCGCTCGGCCTCGCGCGCCACCGCGTCGAGCAGGTCGCCGCGCGTGCCGGGCGCACCGAGGCGGCGGCTGAACTCCACCAGCCGCCGCAGCCCGCGCAGCCGCGCCCGCGCCGTCCGCACCGAGCGGCCGAGGCCGCCGGTAGTCCCCGCCAGCAGCAGCGCCACCAGGCTGAAGACGACGACGCCGACGACATCCTGCGCGCCAGCGATGACGAAGGTGTAGCGCGGCGGCAGGAAGAGGAAGTTCCAGCACAGGAAGGACAGCACCGCGGCCAGCAGACCCTGCAGGGCACCAAAGCCCACTGCCGCCGCGACGATGGCGGCCAGATAGACCATCCCCATGGCCCCCTCGGGCACGATGCCATCCGTGCCATGGGCAATCAGCGTCGCCGCGGCGACCAGCCCCGGCGCGGCCGCCCAGCCCAGCCATTCGGACCACCGGGGCGGCCTGCGCTCCCGGCGCTCCGGGCCCACCGGACCGGGGACGAGGTGGAGCGCGAAGTCGCTCCCCCGCCGCAGCAGCGCCGCCGAGAGGGTGCGCCCGGCGAGCCGCCGCAGGGCGGAGGTATGGCCCCGGCCGATGACCAGGTGACTCACGTTGCGCGCGCGTGCGAAGGCGAGGATGGCGCCGGGCAGGTCGGTGGCGACCACCGTCTCGGCCTGGGCGCCGAGCGTCTCGGCCAGGCGCAGCGCGGCGGCGGAGGTGCCACGATCATCCGGCGCGGAGGGGCGCTCGACATGCAGCGCCAGCAGCGGTGCGCGCAACACCTCGGCGATGCGGCGGGCATGGCGCACCACGGCCTCCGCCCCCGGGTCACCGCCGACCAGCGCCAGCACGCGCTCGCCCGAGGGCCAGGGCCCGGCGATGGCATTCGCCCGCATGTAGCCGGTGACGTCGGCATCCACCCGCTCGGCGGTGCGCCGCAAGGCCAGCTCGCGCAGCGCCGCCAGATTGCCCTCCCGGAAGAAGCCGCGCAGCGCCCGCTGCGCCTGGTCCGGGCGATAGACCTTGCCCTGCCGCAGCCGCTCGATCAGCTCAGCAGGCGGCAGGTCGATCAGCTCGACGGCATCGGCCTCGGCCAGCACACGGTCGGGCACCGTCTCGGCGACGCGCACGCCGGTGATCCGTGCCACCGCCTCGGAAAGCCCTTCGAGATGCTGGACGTTCATCGTCGTCCAGACCTCGATGCCGGCCTCGCGCAGTTCCTCCACGTCCTGCCAGCGCCGGGGGTGGCGGGCGCCGGGCGCATTGGCATGGGCCAGCTCGTCCAGCAGCAGGATCTCCGGGCGGCGGACCAGGGCGGCGTCGAGGTCGAACTCCTCCAGCACCTGGCCGCGATAGGCGATGCGGGCCCGCGGCAGGATGGGGAGATCCCCGAGTTGCGCCGCCGTCTCGGCCCGGCCATGGGTCTCGACGATGCCGACCAGGATATCGGCGCCCCCTGCCTGGCGGCGGCGCGCCTCGCCCAGCATCTCGAAGGTCTTGCCGACACCCGGTGCGGCACCGAGGAAGACCTTCAGCCGCCCGCGCCCCTCCTGCCGCGCCAGCGCGAGCAGCGCCTCGGGGTCGGGGCGGCCTGGCTCGCGGCCGGCAGGCTGGTTGGGGAGCGGCATCGGGCGAGTATAGCCTCTGGTCGCGGCGGCGGCGACGTGCCGCCCCTCCCCGTTCAGCGCAGGGCGTCGAGCGCCAGGTTCAGCCGCAGCACATTGACGCGCGGCTCGCCAAGCAGGCCGAATTCCCGGCCTTCCGTATGCGCCTGCAGCAGGACGGCGATCCGCGCCTCCGGCAGGCCGCGCGCCGCCGCCACACGGGCCATCTGCGCCACCGCATTGGCCGGGCTGATATGCGGGTCGAGCCCCGAGCCGGAGGCGGTGGCCGCATCGGCCGGAACCCGCCCTCCGCCGAGCGCCGCCACGCGCTCCCGCACCGCGGCGAGCAGGGCGGCGCTGGTCGGGCCGAGCTGCGAGGCGGCGGAGGCGGCGGCGTTGTAGGGTGCGGCGCGGGTCTGGCCCGGATGGTCCGGGTCGGCCTCGGTGGTGGCCGAGGGGCGCGGGTGGAAGTAGCGAGCGGCGGCGAAATCCTGCCCGAGCAGCGCCGAGCCGATGACATGGCCGTTGCGCTCGATCAGGCTGCCATTCGCCTGCGCCGGGAAGGCCAGTTGCGCCAGGCCTGTGAAGCCGAGCGGCACGGCGAGGCCGAGCAGCAGGGTGAAGAGGCCCACCACCGCGAAAGCGGGGCGAAGGATGGCGCGCATGGTCAGGCGATTCCGATGAAGGTGAGCAGGAGGTCGATCAGCTTGATGCCGATGAAGGGCGCGACGATGCCGCCCAGGCCGTAAATCAGCAGGTTCCGCCGCAGCAGCGCCGCCGCGCCCATCGGCACGTAGCGCACGCCGCGCAGAGCGAGCGGCACCAGCGCCACGATGATCAGCGCATTGAAGATCACCGCCGAGAGGATGGCACTTTCCGGCGAGGTCAGGCGCATGACGTTCAGCGCCCCGAGCTCCGGATAGCTGGCGATGAAGATGGCCGGCAGGATGGCAAAATACTTCGCCACGTCATTGGCGATGGAGAAGGTGGTCAGCGCGCCGCGGGTGATCAGCAACTGCTTGCCGATCTCCACCACCTCGATGAGCTTGGTGGGGTCGCTGTCGAGGTCCACCATGTTGCCGGCCTCGCGCGCCGCCTGGGTGCCGGTCTGCATGGCGAGGCCGACATCGGCCTGGGCCAGCGCCGGGGCGTCGTTGGTGCCGTCGCCGGCCATGGCGACCAGCCGGCCCTCCTCCTGGGCCTGGCGGATATAGGCGAGCTTGTCCTCCGGCGTGGCCTCGGCGAGGAAGTCGTCCACCCCTGCTTCTGCAGCGATGGCGGCGGCGGTCAGGCGGTTGTCGCCCGTCACCATCACGGTGCGGATGCCCATGCGGCGCAGCGCGGCGAAGCGCTCGCGGATGCCAGGCTTGACGATGTCCTTCAGCTCGATGGCGCCGAGCAGCGTGCCATCCCGCGCCACCGCCAGCGGCGTGGCGCCCTGGCGCGCAATGCGATCGATAGCGGCCGCCAGCCCGGGCGGCACGGCAGCGCCGAGATTGCGGGCGAGGCTGTCCACCGCACCCTTGCGGAAAGCACCCCGGCCCGGCAGATCGAGGCCGGAGATGCGTGTCTGCGCGGTGAAGGGTACCACCTGGGCACCCTCCGGCAGGGCCGGCGTGGCGATCCCGTAGCGCTCGCGGGCGAAGCTCAGGATGGAGCGGCCCTCCGGCGTCTCGTCCCCCAGCGAGGCGAGCATGGCGGCCTCGGCGAGTTCATGCTCCGCCACGCCCGGCGCCGGCACGAAGCCTGCGGCCTGCCGGTTACCGAAGGTGATGGTGCCGGTCTTGTCGAGCAGCAGCACGTCCACATCGCCCGCCGCCTCCACCGCGCGCCCGCTGGTGGCCAGCACGTTGAAGCGCACGAGGCGATCCATGCCGGCGATGCCAATGGCCGAGAGCAGGCCGCTGATGGTGGTCGGGATCAGCGTGACCAGCAACGCCGCCAGCACCGGCACCGAAGGCGGCTGGCCGTTCCAGGCGGCGAGCCCGACCAGCGAGGCGACGGCGATCAGAAAAATGATCGCCATGCCCGCGAGCAGGATGTCGAGCGCGATCTCGTTCGGGGTCTTCTGCCGCGCGGCACCCTCGACCAGCGCGATCATGCGGTCGAGGAAGGTGGAGCCCGGCGCTGCGGTGATGCGCACCACCAGCCAGTCCGAGACGACCAGCGTGCCGCCGGTGACGGCGCTGCGGTCGCCGCCGGATTCGCGGATCACCGGCGCGCTCTCGCCGGTCACCGCCGCCTCGTTCACCGAAGCGATGCCGGCGACCGCCTCGCCATCGGAGGGGATGAGGTCGCCCGCCTCGACCAGCACGAGGTCGCCGACGCGCAGTTCGGCGGCGGCGCGCGGCTGCCAGAGGCTGCGGTCGTCGGGGCGCAGCAGCAGCTTCGCCATGGTCTCGCCGCGGGTGCGGCGCAGGCTCTCCGCCTGGGCGCGACCGCGGCCCTCGGCCACCGCTTCCGCGAAGGTGGCGAAAAGCACCGTCAGCCAGAGCCAGGCGGCAATGCCGGCCTGGAAGCCCCAGGTCTCGCCCCGCCAGGCCGCCAGCCCGGCCAGCAGCGTGACCAGGATGGAGACGGCCTCGGTGACGAAGATCACCGGGTTGCGCACCAGCCGCACGGGGTTGAGCTTGCGCAGCGCCTCGCCGGCGGCGCGCGAGAGGATCGCCGGATCGGGCAGGGCGGTGGCGGCGCGGATGGTGCGGCGCGCCTCGCCCAGATGCGGTGCGGCGGGAGAGATGTCGGGCATGGGTCCGGGCCTCAGAAGGTCTTGCCGGCGAGCAGCACGAAATGCTCGGCGAGCGGGCCGAGGGCGAGCGCGGGCATGAATTGCAGGCCGCCCAGGATCAGGATCACCCCGGCGAGCAGGCCGGCGAAGAGCGGGCCATGCGTCGGGAAGGTTCCCGTGCCGGCCGGCGATTTCGGCTTGGCGCCGAGCGAGCCCGCCAGCGCCATCACCGGCACCACATAGGCAAAGCGCCCGAGCAGCATGGCGATGGCGAGGGTGGTGTTCAGCCAGGGCGTGTCGGCGGTGAGCCCGCCAAAGGCCGAGCCGTTGTTGCCGGACGCTGAGCTGTAGGCATAGAGCATCTCCGAGAGGCCATGCGGCCCCTGGTCCTGGACCGAGCCGAGGGCGGCCGGCAGCACCAGCGAGACGGCGGCGAAGCCGAGGATGGCGACCGGCAGCACCAGCACCGCCAGCATGGCGAGCTTCACCTCGCGCGCCTGCACTTTCTTTCCGAGATATTCCGGCGTGCGGCCCACCATCAGCCCGGCGACGAAGACCGCCAGCATGGCGAAGACCAGCATGCCGTAGAGGCCGGAACCGACACCGCCCGGCAGCACCTCGCCGAGCTGGATCAGGGACATCGGCACCAGGCCGCCGAGCGGCGTGAAGCTGTCGAGCATGGCGTTGACCGCCCCGCAGGAGGCGCCGGTGGTGGTGGCGGTGAAAAGCGCCGCCAGCGCCTGGCCGAAGCGGACCTCCTTGCCCTCCATGTTGCCCAGCGCGGGGTCGATCCCGGCGGCGAGGTGGAGCGGGTTGCCGCCGGCCTCGGCGGCGTAGATGGCGGCCGTCGCGAGCACGACAGAGGCCAGCATGACCGCCAGCAACGCCCGACCCTGACGAAGGTCGCCGACGATGCGGCCGAAGGTCAGCGCCAGCGCGAAGGGGATCACCTGCTGCGCCCCGATCTGCAGCCCCGTGGCCAGCGCCGAGGGCCCTTCGAAGGGATGGGCGGAGTTCACGCCGAAGAAGCCGCCGCCATTGGTGCCGAGATGTTTGATGGCGATCTGGAAGGCTGCCGGGCCGAGCGGGATGGTTTGCGTGCCGCCCTCCAGCGTGGTGGCCTGGACAGAGGCGGCAAGACTCTGCGGCATTCCCAGGGCGACGAAGACCAGGCCCAGAACGAGCGCGAGCGGTAGCAGCAGGTAGAGCGTGACGCGCACGAAATCGGCCCAGAAATTGCCGAGGTCGCGCAGGCCGCTTGCGGCGAAGGCGCGCGAAACCGCCAGCGCCAGTGCAATGCCGGTGGCGGCGGAGAGGAAGTTCTGCACCGCCAGCCCGGCCATCTGGCTGAGGCCGCTCATCGCCACCTCGCCGCTATAGGCCTGCCAGTTGGTGTTGGTGACGAAAGAGACCGCGGTGTTGAAGGCAAGCCAGGGCGAGAGCCCCGCCAGGCCCTGCGGGTTCAGCGGCAGCACACCTTGCAGCCGCAGCAGCGCATAGAGCAGCAGGAAGCCCGCGGCATTGCCCGCCAGCATGGCCAGCGCGTAGGCGCGCCAACCCTGACCGCGTTGCGGATCGATGCCGCCGGCCGCGTAGAGCAGGCGCTCGACCGGGGCAAGGAAGGCCACCCGCCCGGTGGCGATGGCGGCGATGTAGCGCCCGAGCGGCACCGCCGCGGCAAGCACACAAGCCAGCACCAGGGCGATTTGCGCCCAGCCGTTCCAGGTCATGGGATCAGAGATCCTCAGGGCGCAGCAGCGCCCACAGCAGATAGAGCAGCAAGCCGCCCGCGACGGCGCCACTCAGGATCAGGTCGAGCATGGGGGCATTCCCTCAGACGCGGTCGCAGGCATGGGCATAGGCGGCGAAAAGGCCGAACAGGCCGAGGCCAAGGACGAGCAGGAGGATGTCGGTCATGATGCGCTCCAACCGGACAGGAGGGTCCGTCAGCGCCCTTCCTGCCCTTCGGCCGCATAAAGCCGCCATGTGAGATGTGAGGACCTCGCGTAAAGACGGCACAAAGATCGCGGACGAGGCGGAGCTTTCAGGCGTCGCGACGCTTTCCGCGGCAGCGGATAAATCGCGCGATTTGCCGACAAGACCGCCGCCTCCCTCAGGCCCCATCCAGGGCAGGAAAGGCAGAGGGAAGTCGGCATGTTCCGGATGCGGGTCTTATGGAGTGGCGTTTCCCGGCATCAGGCGGATGCCTCGCATGGAGGCGCGGCCTGAGATGGCCACGGCAAGCTCCGCCTTCCTGCCCTTCCGCCACCGCGCCTTCGCCGTGCTCTGGGTGGCGACGGTGCTCGGCAATGTCGGCGGCTGGGTGCGCGATACCGCCTCCGCCTGGATGATGACCGAACTGGCGCCGACGCCGGTGATGGTCGCCCTTGTCCAGGCTGCCGCCACCCTGCCGGTCTTCCTGCTGTCGCTCCCCGCCGGCACGCTGTCCGACATCCTGGACCGGCGCCGGCTGATGATCGGCATCCAGATCGGCCTGTGCTGCAACAGCCTGGCGCTGGCGCTGCTGACCGCCCTCGGCCTGCTGGAGGCCAACACCCTGCTGCTGCTGACGCTCTTCGCCGGCGTCGGCGGCGCCCTGGCCGGCCCGGTGTGGCAGTCGGTGGTGCCGGAGCTGGTGCCACGCGAGGAGCTGCGGCCGGCGGTCGCGCTCAACAGCCTCGGCATCAACATCAGCCGCGCCATCGGCCCTGCCCTGGCGGCGCTGCTGATCATCACCGCGGGCACCGCCTCGGCCTATCTCGTGGACGTCGCCAGCTATCTCGTCATCCTCAGCGCGCTGTTCTGGTGGCGGCGCGAACAGACGGTCGCCGCAATGCCGGAGCAGTTCGGCGGCGCCATGCGTGCCGGGCTGCGCTACGCGTTGGCCAGCGCGCCGTTGCGACGGGTGCTGCTACGCTCCCTGCTGTTCTTTGCCCCGGCCAGCTGCTGCTGGGCCCTGCTGCCGCTGGTGGCCCGCGTCGTGCTGCATGGCGGCCCGGCGACTACGGCCTCATGCTGGCGGCGGTCGGTGCGGGCGCGGTCGGCGGCGCCCTTCTCCTGCCGATCCTGCGGCAGCACTTGGCGCTGGAGGCGGTGGCGCTGGCGGCGTCGCTGCTGATGGGCGCCATGACGGCGGCGCTGGCCTTCGCCGGCTCGGTGCCACTTGCCTGCCTGCTGCTGCTCCTGGTCGGCGCCGCCTGGATCGCCGCGCTCAGCACGCTCAACGCGGCGGCCCAGGCGGTCCTGCCGGGCTGGGTGCGCGGCCGGGGGCTGGCGCTCTACCTGACCGTGTTCTACGGCGCGATGACAGGCGGCAGCCTGCTCTGGGGGCGGCTGGCGGAAGCAACCTCCATCGCGGCCGCGCTGGTGGCGGCGGGAGCTTGCAGCCTCGTCCTCGCCCTGGTGGCGCGGACGATGCCCCTGCCAGCCGGAGAGGACGATCTCACCCCCTCGCACCATTGGCCCGCGCCCAGCCTGGCCGAGGGCATCTCGGCCCGCGGCGGCCCGGTGCTGGTGACCGTCGCCTACCGTGTCACCCCCGCCGACCAGCCGGCCTTCGCCGAGGCCACCGCGCCGCTCGGCGCCATCCGCCGCCGCGACGGCGCCTTCGCCTGGGGCGTCATGGCCGATGCCGCCTCGCCCGAGGAGGTGACGGAATGGTTCCTGGTCGGCTCCTGGGAGGAGCATCTGCGACAGCACGACCGCGTTTCCGTCGCCGACCGCACGGTGCAGGCCCGCGTGCAGGCCTTCCACCGGGGCGAGGCTCCTCCCCTGGTCCGTCATCTCCTGCCGCTGGGCGGCGGGCCGGCCGGGGCGACGCCCTGAGTCACAGCGTCGCCAGCCATTCCCTGGCGAGCGTCACGTCGGCCTGCGAGAGGCCATGCCCCACGGGCAGCCGGCGATGCGTGACCGTCGCACCGGCCTGGGCCAACAGCTCCGCCAGCATGTCGCTGTTCGCCGCCGGCACGATGGGGTCGGCCCTCCCGGAGAGCAGCAGCGCGGCGGTCCCGTCCAGGCGCGGCGTGTCGTCCGGACGGAACGGCACCATCGCGCGCAGCAGGATGGCCCCACGCAGCAGGCCCGGATGGCGCAGCAGCAGGCTCGCCGCGATGTTGGCGCCGTTCGAGAAGCCGAGCGCCACGGGTGCCGCCAGCGCCCGGCTGTCCCGCGCCTTCCCGATGAAGGCGGCGAGGTCATCGGTGCGGTGGCGCAGATCCTCCGCGTCGAAGACGCCTTCCGACAGCCGGCGGAAGAAGCGCGGCATGCCGTTCTCCAGCACCTGGCCGCGCGGCGAGAGCAGCGCCGCTCCGGGCGCCACCGCCGCGCCCAGCGGAAGCAGGTCGTTCTCGTTGCCGCCCGTACCGTGCAGCAGCAGGAGCGGCGCCCGTCCCGGGACCGTGGCCGGGACGAAGCGGTGCACGAAGTCGGTCGCCATCAATGCCTCCTCGGTTCAGGACAGATCGGGCAGCGCGGCCTCGATGGCGGCGCGATGCCCCTCCAGGAAGCGCGGCAGCATCAGGGCGCTGCCCAGCCGCTCCGCCGGCTCGTCCACGGCGAAGCCCGGCACGTCGGTCGCGATCTCGAACAGCACATGACCGGGCTCGCGGAAATAGACCGAGCGGAAGTAGTCGCGGTCCTTCTGCTCCGTGCTGTGAAGGCCGTGGTTCTCCGCCAGCCGGCGCACCATCTCCATCTCCGCCGCATCGTCGGCGGCGCGGAAGGCGAGGTGATGCACCGAGCCGCGCCCGAGCCGCGCCGGCAGGAAGCCGCCCACCGCGCGCAGATCGACGATGCCGCCCAGTGCGGTGCCCGGCACCTGGAAGCGGAGGGTGTCACCCTCGCGCGCCGCCTCGGCGAAGCCGAAGATGTCCGAGAGGATGGCGCCGGTCGGTGCCGCATCCTCCAGCATCAGCGAGACGCTGTGGAAGCCGCGGATGGCGTGCTCGGCGGGGACCTCGCCATGGTCCCAGGCGGGCTCGGCCTCGATGCCGGGCAGGCCGACCAAGGCGAGGCGCAGGCCGTCCGGGTCACGGAAGCGCAGCACCGTCTCGCCGAAGCGCGTCGTTCGCTCCACGCCCTGGTTCACCAGGCGCTGTGTCCAGTAGCCGATGGCGCCCTGCGGGATGCGGAACACCGTCTCCTGCAACTCGCCCACCCCGGCGCGGCCGGGCGCGGCGTGCTCCCAGGGGAAGAAGGTCAGGATGGTGCCGGGGCTGCCGCCCGTGTCGCCGTAGTAGAAGTGGTAGGCGCCCGGGTCGTCGAAGTTCACCGTCTTCTTCACCAATCGCAGGCCAAGTGTGCGGGTGTAGAAGTCGAGGTTGCGCCGGGCATTTCCGGCGATGGCGGTGACGTGATGGATGCCGTTGCGGGTCATCGCTGCGATCTCCTGGGGAGCGTGGGAGGCGCTCCGTTGGCCTATCAGGTAGCGTTCCGGCGCCGCGGCGGTAGCGAAAACCGATTGCACAAGTGCAATCGAAACCTTGCATCTGGCTTACTGGCGTTGCACGTCGATCCATCCTAGGCTCCCGCCCGGGAGGGACCGTCCATGTCGGACAGCACGCGCGCCATGGCCTGGGACGATGTCCGGCTGATCGACGCCATCGCCCGGGAAGGCAGCCTTCCGGCGGCGGCGGCGCGGCTCGGCATCCACCACTCCACCGCCTTCCGGCGCCTGGGGCAGATCGAGGCCATGCTGGGCTGTCCGCTTTTCGAGCGCCGCCGCGCCGGCTACGTGCCCACCCAGGCCGGCGAGGAGATGGCAGCCCTCGCCAAGCGCGTGGATGAGGACATCACGGCAGTCACCCGTCGCCTCGCCGGGCAGGTGCCCTCGCCCGCAGGCGAGGTGCGGCTGGCCACCAGCGACAGCCTGCTGGCCGACCTGCTGCTGCCGATGCTGGTCCGCTTCCGCGCCGCGCATCCGGCCATCCGGCTGGACGTCATCACCGGCAATACCGCCCTCAATCTCTCCCGCCGCGATGCGGATGTCGCCCTGCGCGCCAGCGATGCCCCGCCGGAGACGCTGGTGGGCCGCCGTGTCGCGCGCATCGCCTGGGCGCTCTACGGCACGGCGGGCCTCGCGGTGGAGACGGCAGCCTGGGTGCTGCCCGGCGAAGGCCTGCGCAGCCTCAAGACCCTGCGCCGGCACCAGGCGCGGATCGCGCCGGAGCGCATCGCCGGGCGCTTCGACAGCGTGCTGGCGCTCTCGGGGGCCATCCGGGCGGGGCTCGGCATCGGCCACCTGCCATGCTTCGTCGGCGACACGCAGCCGGGCCTGGTGCGCCTCTCCCCGCCGGTGGCGGAACTGGCCGGCACGCTCTGGCTGCTGACCCATCCCGACCTGCGCCAGACACCGCGCATCCGCGTGCTGCTGGACCATCTTGCGGAGGAAATCACCCTCTGCCGCCCGCTCGTCGAGGGCACCAGCCCCGCCGCGTGACCGCCGCACCGCGCCGCAGCAGGATCGGGCCAATCGGATGGCTTCCGTTCAATCCGCCGTCGCCGCCTGCACGGCAAAGTCGCGTCCGGGCCCGCAGCAGGGCGCCTCTCCACTGACGAAGGCAATCGGACATGGCGACGATCACCACCCGGGACGGCACCGAGATCTACTACAAGGACTGGGGCAAGGGTCAGCCCATCCTGTTCAGCCATGGCTGGCCGCTGGATGCGGACATGTGGGACTCCCAGATGCTTTTCCTGGCCGCCAAGGGCTACCGCTGCATCGCTTTCGACCGGCGGGGCTTCGGCCGCTCATCCCAGCCGTGGGAGGGCCATGACTACGACACCTTCGCGGACGACATCGCCCAGTTGATCGAGGCGCTGGCGCTGACGGAGGTGACGCTGGTCGGCTTCTCGATGGGCGGCGGCGATGTCACCCGCTACATCGCCCGGCATGGCAGCGCGCGCGTCAGCAGGCTGGTGCTGATCAGCGCCGTCACGCCGCTCTTCATCAAGACCGCCGACCATGAGAAGGGCACCGAGCCGGCGGTATTCGACAGCATCCGCGCCGGGCTCGTCGCCGACCGGCCGCAGTTCCTGGCCGATTTCAGCCCGGTCTTCTACGGCACGAACCACGGCACCAAGGTGTCTCAGGGCATCTTCGACCAGACGCTGCAGATCGCGCTGCTGGCCTCGATCAAGGGCACCATCGACTGCGTCACCGCCTTCTCCGAAACGGATTTCCGCCCGGACATGGCGAAGATCGACGTGCCGACCCTGGTGATCCATGGCGACGACGACCAGGTGGTGCCGATCGACGCGACCGGCCGGCTGGCCGCCGCGATGATCAAGGGCGCGCAGCTGAAGGTCTATCCCGGTGCGCCGCACGCCACCTGCATCACCCATAAGGACCAGGTGAACGCCGATCTGCTCGCCTTCCTGCAAGGCTGAACCGGCGCGGAGCACGCAGCGGGAAGCCCGGCCGCGCGCCCCGATACCGTACCTCCCGAGGCAGGAGGGCCGGCGGGTTCATCCCGCCGGCCTCCTTGACCTTCCGCCGCAGACTCCTGCGATGACGCTTCAGCCGCCGCGCCTGCCGAGATCGTGGCAGGCCACCAGGATGAAGCCGCCGACGAGCCCCAGATGCTCGAAGAAGCCGTTAGTGGCCATGACCCGCTCCTGGCCAAGCGGCATCTCCCAGAAGCGCAGCGCCAGCAGGCTCGCCAGCAGCGTGAAGGCAGCGAGGCCGAGCGCTCCCAGCCAGCGAAGCCGTCCCGCCAGGATCATCGCCGAGGCACCAAGCTCCAGCAGGATCACGACACTGGCCACCAGCATCTCGGGTGCGAGGCCGAAAAGCCGCATCTCCGCCAGCGTGCCCTCAAAGTCGAGCAGCTTGTTGAGCCCGCCCTGGAGATAGGCGGCGCAGAGCAACAGGAGCGCCAGCCAGCGGAACCCGCGGGCGAAGGTCAGGCCCTCCACCCCGCGCGCCATGGCCCTGCCGCCCATCGTCAGACCGCCCAGCAGGCGCAGCCGAGTGCGCCCCAGAAACTCTTCAGGTCGCTGATCGGCAGTTTGCTCGACCATGCCGTCGCATGTGCATGGCCGTGCACGCCGCAGGTGTTGGCGCAGCCGCAGGAAAGGGAAAGCTTGCGCATCATCGCAGTCCCCCCTGCCTTCTCCGGCGCACCCCAGGCGGCATAGCCGCCGTAGCGGCGTACCGGGGACCAGTCCGGCATGGCAGGCGGCAGTGGATTCTCGTCCAGTCGGGCGAAGTCGCCCGCGCCATAGACCACCCTGCCGCCGACAATGGTGAGATCCGAGCTTATGCCGGCGATCTCGTCCTCGGCGCAGGCGAAGAAGTCCCGGTCCGGGACGATGAGGTCGGCAAGCTGCCCTGCCGCGATGCGGCCCTTCCGCCCCACTTCGTTGGAGAACCAGGTGACGTTCTCCGTCCACATGCGCAGTGCCGTCTCACGGTCCAGGCAGTTTCGGCGCGGATAGATCTGCAACCCGCCGACCGTCCGCCCGGTGATCAGCCAGGCGAGGGAGACCCAGGGATTGTAGGAGGCCACGCGCGTCGCATCCGTGCCGGCCGAGGTCCTGACGCCCTTCTCCAGCATCCGCGCCACCGGTGGCGTCGCCTCCGCCGCGCCGATGCCGTAGCGCTCGACGAAATATTCGCCCTGATAGGCCATGCGGTGCTGCACGGCCACGCCGCCGCCCAGCGCCGCGATGCGGTCGATCGACTGTTCCGAGATCGTCTCGGCATGGTCGAAGAACCAGTTCAGGCCGTCCAGCGGGATGTCCTGGTTGACCCTCTCGAAAACGTCCAGCGCGCGGCTGATGGTTTCGTCATAGGTGGCGTGCAGGCGCCAGGGCCAGCGGTTCTCGGCCAGGATCCGCACCACGCCTTCCAGCTCGTCCTCCATTTCCGGCGCCATGTCCGGGCGGGGCTGGCGGAAGTCCTCGAAGTCGGCGGCAGAGAAGACCAGCATCTCGCCGGCGCCGTTGTGGCGGAAGTAGTCGTCACCCTGGCGGTAGGTGGAGGTCGCCGTCCAGTTCAGGAAGTCCTCCTTCTCCTCGCGCGGCTTCTGCGTGAAGAGGTTGTAGGCCAGACGGATGGTCAGCTGCTTCTCCTCCGCCAGCTTCCGGATGACGGCGTAGTCGTCCGGGTAGTTCTGGAATCCCCCGCCGGCGTCGATCGCCCCGGTGACGCCCAGGCGATTCAGTTCCCGCATGAAGTGGCGCGTGGAGTTCACCTGATACTCGAAGGGCAGCTTCGGTCCCTTGGCGAGCGTCGCGTAGAGGATGCCGGCATTCGGCCTGGCCAGCAGCAGGCCGGTAGGGTTGCCCTGCGCATCGCGCGTGATCTCGCCGCCCGGTGGGTTGGGCGTGTCCTTCGTGTAGCCGACGGCGCGCAGAGCGGCGCCGTTCAGCAGTGCCCGGTCATAGAGGTGCAGCAGGAAAACCGGTGTGTCGGGCGCCGCGGCATTCAGTTCCTCAATGGTGGGAAGACGCTTCTCGGCGAACTGGTGCTCGGTGAAGCCGCCGACCACGCGCACCCATTGCGGCGGCGGCGTGATGGCAACCTGCGCCTTCAGCATGGCCATGGCGTCCGCCAGGCTGCGTACACCGTCCCAGCGTAGTTCCATGTTGAAATTCAGGCCGCCACGGATGACGTGCAGATGGTTGTCGATCAGTCCCGGCAGCACGCGGCGACCCTTCAGATCCACCTTGCGCGTGGCCGGCCCGGCCAGCGCCATCACCTCCGCGTCATGCCCCACGGCCAGGAAGCGCCCCTCGCCGATGGCGACGGCGGTGGCGCTGGGGTTGCCGCGGTCGAGCGTGGTGAAGAGGCCGCGATGGAGAATCAGCTCGGGAGCGGCGGGGTCGGTCATGCACATCTCCTGCGGTGGGGTTCAGCCCTGCGCCCTGCGGGGCCGGCTGGTGGAGGAAGGCCGCTCGGCGGCCGGCAGCGCGCCGAAGACATGCGGCCGCACATGCGCGCGCAGCCACGACACTGCCAGCGGTTCACGCGCCCAGAGGTTTTTGATCAGCGGCGGCACCTGCTCGCCGAGCAGGATGCCGAGCAGCCCGACCAGGGCCACCGGCGGCGCCGGCGAGCGCACATTGAGCAGCGCGTAGATCACGCCGACCAGAAGCCCGGCCGCGAGCGAGAGGACATAGATCTTCATCGGCAGTTCCTTCCCGCCTGGGGCGGCCGCCGGCACGGCGGCCGCCCGCCGGCTCATCCCTCGTGGGCGTTGAACATCGACTTGGCGTAGATGATGCCGAGGCCATAGGCACCGCCGAAAGCCTTGGCGTAGCCGGTAGTCATCTCGTAGGTTTCGGTACGGGCCCAGTCCCGCTGCAGTTCCAGCAGGTACTGCAGGGAGGTCATCGGCCGCGCGCCGGCCTGCACCATGCGGTCCATCGCGCGGTCATGCGCCTCGGCCGAGACGTCGCCGCAGGCATCGGCGACGACATAGACCTCGAAGCCCTGATCGATCGCCGAGAGCGCCGGGCCGACGATGCAGACCGAGGTCCAGAGCCCGGCGAGCACGATGCGCCCTCTGCCGATGGCATTGACCTGTTCGATCACCGCCGCATCCTCCCAGGTGTTCATCGAGGTGCGGTCGAGCAGCTTCTGGCCCGGGAAGGCGCTGGTGATCTCGCCGAACATCGGGCCGGAGAAGGATTTCTCCGCCACGGTGGTGAGGATCGTCGGCACGCCGAAGCCGGCGGCGGCATTGGCGACCAATGCCGCGTTGTTGCGGAGGTTGACGGCGTCGATCGATTTGGTCGCGAAGGACATCTGCGACTGGAAGTCGATCAGGATCAGCGCGTGATCCTTCGGCGTAAGGAGCAGGGAACCGGGGATGGGAGTCGCCTTGATGGCCATGATGCCGACTTTCCTTCAGGGATGCTGCGGGAGGGAACGGGCCTCAGCGGCCGACCGTGCCGATATTGCCGTCGAGCGGTTTGCCGTAGTGGATCTCGCCCGGCTCGGCGCCATAGCGCAGGACATAGACCTGGCCGCCGCCGAAGGCCGGAGCGCCCGATCCGTAGCTGACGTTGAAGGTCTCGCCATCCACGTTCTCGATCGAGGCGATGTCGCCACCGACGACGGGCTTGCAGCTCATGTTGTAGAGGATGCGGCCGTTCTCGCCGCCCGGTGCTTGCCTCACGCCGCAGCTCAGCAGCTTTCCGGCGGGGATCGAGGCCTGGCGCTGCTGCGGGGCGCTGCCACCGGCGCATGCGGCCATGGGCAGGGCGAGCGCAGCAGCCATGATGACCCGTTTCATGTGATAATCCTTCTGGAAGGAACAGCCGATGGGTTCCGGCGGGACGCCAGGGCCGTCGGCACCGCCGGACGCCTTGGGATGTCTGCAGGCTAGCGGTGGAACTGAGCGCCCTCTTGAACAGAACGAAGCGTCTTTGCCTGTTTTGCACCGGCTCGCCGTGCCTTCCCGGGAGGCGACACCTGCCTTCATGCCCGCGGCGTGGAAAGGCGGTGCGGGCAGCCCCTACTCATCGCGGCAGGAGGCGGGTATGTGAAAGGTCTGAATCCCTGCCCGCCTTGCCTCCGGTGACCACTCCCTTGTCGCGATCCCTCCCGAATCTCCGCCGCGCCGGACCGATGCCGCGGCAAGGCCGGTTGGCGGGCCAGAGCCTGCCCTGCCGAAGCCATCGAAGGCATTCCGCATGACAAAATCGGGTGATCCGCCACTGGTTCTGATCGTCGATGACGACAATGCGGTCCGGCAGGCGCTGGACAGCCTCCTTCGCTCGGTCGGTTATCGTGTGCGTGCCTTCTCTTCGGCCGACGACCTGCTGGGCAGCGGCCTCGCCGCCGAGGGGAATTGTCTGATCCTCGACATTCGCCTCCCCGTTGTGAGCGGGCTGGATCTCCAGCTCCGGCTGGCCGGGGAGGATCTCCAGGTGCCCGTCATTTTCATGACCGGCCATGGTGACATCCCGATGACGGTGCGTGCCATGAAGGCCGGAGCGATCGACTTCCTCCCGAAGCCGTTCCGCGAGCAGGAGATGCTCGATGCGGTCGGTGCGGCGATCGAGCACGACAGGAGCCGGCGCGCGGATGCGGCGGCGCAGGCGGATCTCCGCGCCCGGTTCGATTCCCTCAGCCCAAGAGAACGCGAGATCATGACGCTGGCCACCAGCGGGTTGATGAACAAGCAGATCGCGACCCGGCTCGGGCTCAGCGAGATCACGGTGAAGATCCACCGCGGCAAGGCCATGCAGAAGATGGCGGCGCGGTCTTTCGCGAATCTGGTCCAGATGGCAGAGATTCTCGGCCTGCACGCCCGCTAGACCAGTTCCGGCCGCTCCTCCATCCTGATGGCTCCTGGCCCCTCCTGCACGCCTGCGCTTATTTGAGAATGGCTTCGAGCAGCACCATCAGCTCCTCGGGGTCGCAGGGCTTCTCAAGCACTGCCCTCGCACCGGCGGCCATGGCCTGCGACCGGACGTTGCTGTCAGGGAATGCGGTCATGATCACAAGGGGCAGGCCCGGTGCACGCCCGTTCAGCACCGCCTGCAGTTCCAGCCCTGACATGCCCGGCATCTGGACGTCGGTGACGACACAGGCGAACCAAGAGAGATTCCGCCTCAGAAGGGCACGGCCAGAGGCAAACAACGAAACTTGCAGGCCCGCCGAGCGGATCAGGCCGCCCAGGCTCACGCGCACGCGTTCGTCGTCGTCCACCACGGCGATCCGGCGTGCGGATCCATGCATGACGGCTGTCACGCCCGGATCTGGCGGCGGAATGGTGATGGCCGGTCCATTGCCTGAATCATGGCGGCTACGGCCTGGATGGCCGCTGCCTGCGGGCCCGCTTCTGGCAAGCGGCATCGCCTTCCGCCTGACCGGCAGCCGACGCGCCGCACTTGGCCGAGGCCATGCCTGTCACGCCCATTCTGCCTTACCTCGCTCCCGAGAGGCAGCATCCTTAGGGGCGGAGCGCCTCCACGGCTTGTCCGGTCATGACCAATTTGAACGAACCGGACAGCTTTTCGTCATCGTGCCCTTCTCCGGCCTGAGGGCCGGTTCTGCTTCGGCGCCGTGCAGCGCTCGTTCGGGGTGAAGAGCGCGCCATGGTGTTCCGGTGCGGGCTCCCTGCGCCCCATCATACGAAGGTATAAGGGCGGTGAACCTCGGTCCTAGGACCGCCAACGCCTGTAGAATGGAAGGAAGGGCCGCAAGAGCCCAGTCTTGGGCCCTCGACGCACCGGCAGGCGGCAGGAGACTGGGACGATGGATTCCGACCTCGCGATGGACACACCCATTCCCGGAAAGCGCTGCGGGAGCGGCAGCACCACCGCCCTGGTGACGCAGCTTCTGCAACAGGCCTGCATCTCGCTGGACCAGGATCAAGAGGCGGCACTCCGCTACCTGTCCCGGGCCTCCCGCCTGCTGGAGAAGCCGCGCCGTCCGGAGGGCGGCGGCCCGGCCGTCGTGCAGGGTGGTCTGGCGCGCTGGCAGATCAATCGCCTGACGCGTCTCATCGAAAGCCGTCTTGAATTCCCGATCCTGCAGCAGGATCTGGCCGCCGAGGTCAGACTCAGCACCGGCCACTTCGCCCGCGCCTTCAAGCAGAGCTTCGGCAGGACCGCGCATGCCTATGTCGTGTCCCGCCGCATCGAGCGCGCGAAGGTGCTGATGCTGGAGACGCCCGCTTCGCTCTGCGAGGTCGCGCTGGCCTGCGGGTTGGCCGACCAGGCGCATTTCTCCCGCCTGTTCCGCCGCCTCGTCGGCACGACGCCGCTTGCCTGGCGCCGTGAGAACCAGCCGGCTCCCAGGCGTTAGCGGGATGCGGGGACATCCCGCCTGCTCCGTCCCGCCCCTCCCGCGGCGCTGGCCCGGCTTGGGGCGGGAAGACGGATGTGCGAAGCTCCCTTGGGTTCCTGCCGGGCACGGCCCGCGCCGCTTCCCCGCACCCAACGGAGGTATTCTTGGTCCGATGCGCAGCGCTGCCATGCCGGCCCGCCCACGATGCGCCGCATGACGAGCCAGCCGCCTCCTGACCTTCCGGTGATGTACGGAGAAGACCACGGGCACGTCCTGGATGCACGGCCGGGCGGCAGCACCCGGCTGCTGCGCTTGTCCGACCCGGCGGCGGCAGCCACGATCCTGCTCCGGCTTCCCGCCGAGGATCGGAGCGACCTGACCGGGGTCTCCCTGCTGGCCCATGAGCTGGCCCTGGCAAGCGAGCTCGATCCCGCCTGGGCTGTCATGCCGCGCGGCCTGGTGGAGCATGCGGGGCGCACGGCGCTCCTGCTGGCCGATCCGGGCGGCGAGTTGCTGGAGCGCAGTCTGGGCCGCCCTTCCGAACCGGCGGCCTTCCTGCACACCGCCATCGCGCTTGCCGAAGCCTTGCTGCACCTGCATGCGCAGGACATCGTCCACCGGGATCTCCGGCCGGGCACCCTGTTGCTGAATGCCGCCGGGCAGCTCCGGCTGACCGGTTTCGGCCATGCCGCCGCGCCGCTCACCGCCAACCGCAGCCAACCGCCCCCTTCTGACGCCGGCCTGCCCTACATGGCACCCGAATGCGCGCACCCGATGGGCGGCGCGCCCGATGCGCGGGCCGATCTCTACGCCGCGGGGGTCATCCTGTACGAGATGGCCACCGGCACCCTGCCCTTCAGCGCGACCGGCACGGTGGAATGGGCCCACGCACATCTCGCGCGCCCGCCCCTGCCCCCCGCCCGGCGGGCCCCCGGGATGCCGGAAGGCGTGCTCGCCATCATTCTCAAGCTGCTCGCCAAGGCGCCGGAAGAGCGTTACCAGACGGCCGCCGGTCTGCTCGCCGACCTGCGGCACTGCCAGATGGCCCTGCAGGAGAGGGGAACCATCGCCCCCTTCCCGCCGGGGGCGCGCGATGTCCCCGGCCGGCTGATGCCGGCGCGCGCCCTGCATGGCCGGCACGGCGAGATGGCGTTGTTGCTGGCGGCGTGGGAACGGGTGTCGCGCCAGGGGCGCGGAGAGATCGTGCTGGTCTCCGGCTATTCCGGCATCGGCAAGTCGGCGATGATGCTGGCCCTGCGCGAGGCGCTGCTGCCGATGGGCGGGCTCTTCGCAGCCGGCAAGTTCGACCAGATCCAGCGCGGCATCCCCTATGCGACGCTGGCGCAGGCCTTCCAGGAACTGGTGCGCGGGGTCCTCGGCCGCAGCGAGGCGGAGGTCGCCGCCTGGCGCCGCCGGCTGGGCGAGGCGCTCGGCGCCAGTGCACCGCTGGTGGTGAACCTGGTGCCCGACCTTGCACTCGTCCTCGGCGCGCAGGACCCGATGCCGGAGCTGCCGCCGGACGAGCTGGCCAATCGCTTCCACCTCGCGCTGGGCAACTTCCTTCGTGCTTTTGCGCAGGCCGCCCACCCGCTCGCCCTGTTCCTGGATGACCTGCAATGGCTGGACACCGCCACGCTGGACTTCCTGGAGCGGCTGGCAGCCGGTCCGCCCATTCCGTCCCTGCTGCTTCTTGGCGCCTACCGTGACAACGAGATCGGACCTGACCACCCGCTGCGGCGCATCCTGGCGCGGATCGGCCAGGGCGGCGCGAGCGGCTGGGAGCGGGGGCCGGAGGGCGCGGTCTCTGAAATCACGCTGCTGCCGCTGCCGTCCGAGACGACCGCCCGGCTGGTCGCCGACATGCTGCAGATGGCGCCGGAACAGTCCGCGCCCCTCGCGGCGCAGGTGCATGCGAAGACGCGCGGCAATCCCTTCTTCGTCGGTCAGTTCCTCGCCGGGCTGATCGAGGAGGGTCTGCTGGCCTTCACGCGGAGCGCCGGCACCTGGCGCTGGAACCTGGAGGGCATCCGCGACAAAGGCTCCGCCGACAACGTGGCGGATTTCATGGCCGGCCGCCTGAGTCGGCTTCCTTGCCTCGCGCGGCGGGTGCTCGGCCTGCTGGCCCATCTGGGCGGTCCGGCCGGGACGGCCTTGCCCAGCGCCATCCTGGGCCACAGCGAGGCCGAGCTGGAGCGGGCACTCAGCCAGCTCGTCCAGTCCGGGCTGTTGCGGCGGGTGGGTGACCGCTACGCTTTTGCGCATGACCGCATCCAGGAAGCCGCCGGAGCGCTGGTGCCGGCAGCCGACCGGGCCCGCCTGCACCTCCGCATTGCCAGAGCCATGGCCGCGCTCGCCTCGCCCGAGGAGATCGAGGCGGCGCTGTTCGGCATCGCCGGCCATCTTGGACCGGCCGCCGCACTGATCGAGGAGGTGGGCGAGCGTGACCGCATGGCCGGCCTCGCCTGGCGGGCCGCGCGGCGCGCAAGGGCGACGACGGCCTATGGCGCGGCTTTGGACTACCTGGAGACGGCGCAGGCGCTCCTGGGCGCCGACGGCCGGCTGCGCCAGCCCGAGCTTTCCTTCGCCATCGCCTGCGACCATGCCGAGTGCCGCTTCCTGACCGGCGGGGCCGATGCCGCGCTCGCCGCACTGGAGGCCCTGCTGCCGCAGGCCAGGACCCTGGCCGAGCAGGCCCGCATCACCTGGCTACAGGTGACGATCTGCACGGCGATGGACCGCAGCGACCGTGCCATCGCGCTCTGCCTGGCCTTCCTGGGCGAGGTCGGCATGCACTGGTCGGCGCACCCTTCGCGGCAGGATCTGCAGGACGAATACGAGCGGCTGCGCCGCCGCCTCGGAGACACGACCATCGAAGCCCTGGCGGAGCTGCCCTCCCTGCAGGACGAGACGGTGCAGGCGATCCTCAGCGTGTTGACCGCCGCCCTGCCGCCGGCCTTCTTCAGCGACCAGAACCTCGTCTGCCTGCTGCTCTGCCGCATGGCCAATCTCAGCCTGGAATACGGCAACGGCGAAGCCTCACCCCTCGCCTATGCCTATCTCGGCATGGTGCTCGGCCCGTGCTTCGGCGACCATCCCGCCGGCTTCCGCTTTGGGCGGCTGGGTCATGATCTGGCGGCCCGGCCCGGAATGGGCCGCTTCCGCCACCGCGTCGACATGTGCTTCGCCTACCATGTCATGCCCTGGACGCAGCCGATCCGCGCCGGCCTCGGCCTGCACCGGCATGCCTTCGAGGCGGCGACGGAGGCCGGGGACCTCACCTATGCCGGCTTCAGCGGCTGCAGCCTGATCAGCATCCTGCTCGGCGCCGGCGAGAACCTGCTGGAGGTTCAGCGGGAGGCCGAGGTGAAGCTGGCGGGCGTCCGCAGGGCCCGTTTCGGCCTGATCGACGCCATCATCACCGCCCAGTTGCAACTCGTTCGCCTGCTGCGCGGCCTGACGCCGGACTTCGCCTCGTTCGACGAACCCGGCTTCGACGAAGGCGGCTTCGAGCGTCACCTCATGAGCAACCGCAGCCTGGACATCGCCGCCTGCTGGTACTGGATCCGCAAGGCGCAGGCCCGCTTCCACGCCGGGCGACCTGCGGAGGCGCTCGCCGCCAGCGAGCGGGCCGAGCCGCTGCTCTGGAGCACCGCCGGGCATTTCGAGTTCGCGGAGCACTACTTCGTCACGGGCCTCGCCCATGCCGCCTGCCATGATGGCGCGCAGGCGGCGCGCGGCCACCACTGCGATGCGCTGCGGGCCTGCGCCGCGCGCTTCGAGGCCTGGGCGCGGCATGGGCCGGCCTCCTTCGCCGCGCGCGCGGCCATTCTCGCCGCCGAGGTCGCCCGGCTCGAAGGGCGCGACCTTGATGCCCTGCATGGCTACGAGCGTGCCGCCCAGGACGCGCACCGGCACGGCCTGCCGCATGACGAGGCGGTGGCGCAGGAACTGGCTGCGCGCTTCCATGCGGCGCGCGGCCTCCCCACCCTGGCGCGCGCCTGCGCGCAGGCAGCCCGCGCCGCCTATCTCGCCTGGGGCGCCGAAGGGAAGGTGCGGCAGATCGACCGTGTCTTCGGCGGGTCGAGCTTGTCCCGCTCCTGGCCCGGCGCGCAGGCCGCCCTGGTGCAGCCGGTGGAGCCACGGCCCGGCGAGCCCGATGTCATCGCGTTGCTGGAGACGTCACAGGCCATTTCCGGCGAGGCCGGGCTGGACACCCTGGTGAGAACGCTGATGGTGGCCGTGCTGGAACTCGCAGGCGCCGACCGCGGCGTGCTGCTGATGCCGCTGGAGGGCCGCCTGCAGATCCGCGCCGAAGCCGTGACCCGCGACGCGGAGATCGAGGTGATGCTGCCGAAAACCCTGCCGCAGGCGGACGACCTGCCGCTCACCGCGATCCAGTACGCTGCCCGCACCAGCCGGATGGTGCTGCTGGACGAGGCGAGCCGCCCCCGCCAGTTCTCCGCCGACCCCTATCTGGCCGCCGGCCATTGCCGGTCGATGGCCTGCCTGCCCCTGCCGCGCAGCGGCCAGGCTGCCACCCTGCTCTACCTGGAGAACCGGCTCTCCCCCCGCGTCTTTGCCGGGCGGCACCTCGGGCTGATCCGCATGCTGGCCGCCCAGGCCGCCATCTCCATGGAGAACGCGGCGCTGAAGGAAACCGAGGTGCTGCTGAAGGAGGTGCACCACCGCGTCAAGAACAACCTCCAGCTTGTCAGCAGCCTGCTGAACCTGCAGGCCACGGCGGCGGGCGACCCCGCCGTGGCCGCGATGTTCGCCGACAGCCGCAACCGGGTGCGCGCCATGGCCATGGTGCATGAAAACCTCTACCGCGCCGGACGGCTGGACCGGGTGGACCTGCGGGCGCACATCCAGGGGCTCTGCGCGCAGCTGGCGCGGGTTCACGCACAGCCGCGCATCCGGCTGGTGACAGAAGTGGACGGCATGGAGGTCGATCTCGACCGTGCCATCTCCTGCGGGCTGATCGTCAACGAGCTGGTCTCCAACGCCCTCAAGCACGCCTTTCCGGAAGATGGCGACGGCACCGTGCGCGTCACCCTCTCCGACCGCGGCGCCGGCGCCTTCGTCCTCGCCGTCTGCGACGATGGCGGCGGGATGGCCGGGCGCGAGGAGGGCGAGGCGACGCGGGATGCCGCGCCATCGCTCGGCCTGAGCCTCGTCCACGATCTGGTTCGGCAGTTGCAGGGCAGCCTCGCGGTCAGCCACCACCAGGGCACCTGCTTCACCATGACCATCCCGCCCATGATGGCCAGGCAGGGTCGCCGGGCATGACACCGGCACGCATCCTCATCGTCGAGGACGAGCTGATCATCGCCCGCGACCTGCAACAGCAGCTGACCCGGATCGCTCATACCGTCATCGGGCTGAGCGTCAGCGGCGAGGAGGCGATCGCCATCGCCGCCGCGGAGCGGCCCGACATCGTGTTGATGGACCTGCGGCTGGAGGGCAGGATGGACGGGGTGGATGCCGCCCGCCACCTGCGCGAGGCCTTCCAGATCCCGGTGATCTTCCTGACCGCCTACGCGGACCCCGAGACGGTTCGGCGCGCCAGCCAGGCCGAGCCGCAGGGCTATCTGCTCAAGCCCTTCGAGGACCTGCAGCTCTTCACCACCATCGAGCTGGCGCTGCGCAAGCACTCGGCCGAACGCCGCCTGCAGGAGAGCGAGCGCCGCTGGGAGGCGACGCTGTCGAGCATCGGCGACGGCGTGATCGCGACGGATGGCGAGCAGCGCATCACCTTCATGAACCCCGTTGCGGAGGCGCTGACGGGCTGGGAGTTCCGGCTGGCCGCAGGCCTGCCGCTTGGCCAGGTGGTGCGGCTGCGCCAAGCCGGCGAGCTGACGGAGCCGACGGCGGCAGAGGACGCGGGCGATGTCGTGCTGGTCTCCCGCCCCGGGCGCGAGATCCATGTCCGCGAGAAGCGCTCGCCCATTCTCGACGGTCACGGCCGTATCACAGGAGCCGTCCTGATCCTCGCCGACATGACCCGGCGCCGGGAAGCGGAGGCAGCCTTCCGGCAGGCGCAGGCGGAGATGGAACATGCCGCCCGGCTGACGAGCATGGGAGAACTCGTCGCCTCGATCGCGCACGAGATCAACCAGCCGCTGATGTCCATCTCGGCCAATGCGGCGGCGCTGGGGCGCTGGCTGAGTCATGGCCCCTCCGGTCAGGCCGAGGTGCGCGCAGCCTCCGAGCGCATCCTGCGCGACAGCGGCCGCGCCGCCGACATCGTCCGCAACATCCTGGGCATGGCGCGCAAGGCCGCCCCGAGCAGCCGCGCGGTGGATGTGAACGGCTTGGTGAGGGACATGCTGCGGATCCTGGAAGGGAAGCTGCGCCAGCACGGCGTGGCGCTCCATGCCGGGTTGCAGGATGGCCTCCCCTCCATTCAGGGGAACGCCGTGCAGTTGCAGCAGGTGGTGCTCAACCTGGCGGTGAATGCCATCGAGGCGATGGCGGGAATGCCGGAGCCGGCCCTGCACATCACCTCCTGCCTTGCGGAGGATGGTATCGTGATCCGGGTCGAGGATAACGGGCCCGGCGTGGATTCCGCGCAGGCCGAGAAAATTTTCGATGCCTTCTACACGACCAAGCCTGCGGGGATGGGACTTGGCCTGCTCATCTGCCGGACCATCATCCATGCGCATGCCGGGTCGCTCACGCTGGCGCCGAACAGGCCCAGCGGCTGCATCTTCCAGATCCATCTCCCTTCCTGCGTGGCAGGCAAGATTCCGCCCTCTGGCGTGGCACGCCAGCGGCACCACCCCATGCACCGCGCACCCCGACGGCGCGAACACCAGCCGCGCCGCCAGGCGTCCCCGGGCGAATGAGCGCCAGAATGCGGTCGTGAAGCGGCGCAGTTCCAGGATGTTCCGGGAAACCCCAAGGGGCTTCCAGCATCAATGCCGGTGGAGGCGCCGGGATCTGCCATCTGCCCTTCAGCAATCCGATCCGCAGGACGATGCCGCAACGGGCCCGGACCGCGCCGCTCAATCCACACGGGCATCAAGCGCGGCGGTGGCGATGCGCTGGCGCTGCCCGCCGGAGAACTGCACGCCGCGTTCGCCGACAGGCGTCGCCATGCCCTGCGGCAGCGTGGCGGCAAAGCCGGTCAGCGACGCGCGCTCCACCGCCTGCGACAGCTCCTCCGCCGTCGCCCCCGGCCGGGCGAGCCGGATATTCGCCTCCGGCGTGTCGTTGAAAGATAGGTATCCTGCGCCACCGGTGCGACGTGGCGGCGCAGCCGGTCCAGCGCCTCGTTCTCCGCGTCCACGGCCGAGAGCGCCTCGTCCAGGATCAGGATCGGCGCATCCCGCCGCAGCGGCGCGGGCTCACGCCGCAGGTGCCACGCCAGACCAGACGTCCGTCTGAGGCGGGGGTGGCCCGCCTCGAACTGTGCAGGAATGACGAGGATTGCGCCGGGCGGGCCGGCGCCTTGCCTCAGCACAGGAGACGGGCCGTGGGCGAGCTTATCAGCTTGATTGGACTGGATGTGCACAAGCCGGCGATCATCGTCTGTGTTGCGGAGGCTGGCCGGGATGGCGAGGTCCGCTTTGTGGGCGAGATCCCGAACCAGGCTGCCCGGCGAACGGCTACGTGCGTCTACCCCTTGAAGGGACGGACATCAGAGCTGCCTGGTTGCAGTGCCGGCGAGCGTGTGGAAGGCGCCGATGCGGCTGCGCCGACCTCGACGCCGGCCCAGGCCTCGACCACGCGCACGATGGAGGTGAAGTCGCTCTCCGCGCCGAAGGACGCACTGGTCACAGCCAGCATCTGGCGCACGGCACTGCCCACCACCATCGGCACGCCCATCGCTTCGGCCTCGTCGACGCACAGCCGGACGTCCTTGTGCGAAAGGCCGGTGGCGAAGCCGAAGTCGAAGCTGCGCGGAATGATGGCACGCGGGAACTTGTCCTGCGTCGCGCTGTTGCGGCCGCTGCTGGCGTTGATCACCTCGCACATCAGGCTGGGGTCCAGCCCGGCCTTGACACCCATCACGATGGCCTCCGAGGACACCGCCAGCGCCGCCGCGGCCAGCAGGTTGTTGCACAGCTTCATCACCTGCGCCTGGCCTGGCTGCTCGCCGCAGAAGAAAGGCTTGCCCAGGATGGCGAGGATCGGCGCGATCTCCTCGTAAGCATCGCGCGGGCCGGAGACCATGATGGCCAGCGTGCCCTTCTCGGCGCCGGTAATGCCGCCGCTGACCGGCGCGTCGATGGCGGTGCGGCCCTGCCCGGTGAAGACGGCGGCAACCTGCTGCGCGACACGCGGCCCGGTCGTCGACAGATCGATGAAGCGCCGCGCCCGCTGCCCCTGCAGCACGCCATCCGGCCCGAGACCCACGGCCCGCACCACATCAGGCGTAGGCAGGCTGCCGAGCACGATATCGGCGCGGTCGGCGACCTCCATCGGCGTTGCCGCGCGCTCTGCGCCGCGAGCCAGCAGCGGTGCCACCGCCGCCTCCACGGGGTCGCAGACGACGAGGCGGTGGCCTGCATCGATCAGGCGCGCCGCCATGCGGCTGCCCATCTGCCCAAGCCCGACGAAGCCCAGCACCTGGCCTGACATGGCGTTCCTCCTTCGCTTTCCTTCCCGGGTCTAGGCAGCCACCGACCCAGGCACAAGCGAAATATGGTATCGATATCATGCAGGCAGCGCGCCGGCCCCGTACCGCCCGCTTCAGGTACTGCCGCGTTGAACGATCTCGAAACGCAGATCGACGGCGCGCCGCTCCGTCGAGCGGCCCTGGATGCGGTCGAGCAGGATCTCGGCACCGCGCCGGCCGATCTCGGCACGCGGCAGCCGCAGGGTGGTGATGCCGGGCATCAGGTGGCGCATCAGCTCCAGATTGTCGAAGGCGGCGATGGCGACCCGGCCGGGCACCGCCCAGCCGCGGCGCTGGCATTCGAGAAGGGCACCGACGGCCAGCACGTCGCCGGCAAAGAAGATCGCATCGGCCGGGGCATCGGCCTCGACCAGCCGCGCCACCGTCTCGGCGCCGGAATCGAGGCCAGGCGGCATTTCGACGACCAGTTGCGGGTCCTCGGCCAGCCGCGCCTCGGCCAGGGCGGCGCGGTAGCCCCGCTGGCGGTCCAGGGTGCGGTCGTTGTCCCGCGCCGGGAGAGTGACCAGGGCTATGCGGCGGTAGCCGAGCCGCGCCAGATGCAGCGTCATCGCCCGGGCCGCCTCGTGGTTCGAATAGCTGACCACCATATCCAGCGGGTCCGCGGGGAGGTTGCCGATCTCGACCACTGGCACGCCGGCACGCCGGATCATCGCGCGCGAATGGTCCGTGTGGGTGGCGTTGTGCAGGATCAGCCCGGCCACCTGCTGCGCCAGGAAAGC
Organism: Roseomonas sp. E05; assembly: GCF_030063475.1. GTDB lineage: Bacteria > Pseudomonadota > Alphaproteobacteria > Acetobacterales > Acetobacteraceae > Pseudoroseomonas. The sequence continues at coordinate 30,836 of NZ_JASIRT010000009.1, read as the reverse complement.
GCCGATCAGCGCTTCCTCCTTCTGGCTGCCATAGCCGCAATCGGCGATCATGAGCTGGTGCCCGCTCTGCCGCAGCACCTCGGACACCGCCTTGATGGTGGTGGAATACAGCGAGTTGTCGATGTTCGGCACAATCAGGCCGACCAGCGTCGAGCGGCGGGAGGACAAGCTGCCGGCCAGCCTGTTCGGCAGGTAGCCCGCCGCCTGCACGGCCGCGTTGATCCGTTCCCGCACCTCCACCGAGACCTTGCTGGGATCGCTCAGCGCGCGCGACACGGTCATGGTGGAAACGCCGGCCATCCGCGCCACGTCGCGCATGCGCACCAGGCCGCTGGCCTTGCCCGTTTCACTCATGGCGCTGCGCCTTGCCACAGGGGAGGTACGGCCCACCCCGGCTGCCGACCTGTGGGAGATGGGAAAAGGGTGCGGAGGGGAGAAGTCATTCTCCCCCGAATATTACACCGCCCGCATCCAGCCGCCATCGACGTCCAGAATGCTGCCCTGCACGTAGCTTGCCTCCGGCCCCGCCAGGAAGGCCACGGCCGCGGCGATCTCCTCCGGCAGGCCAAAGCGGGCGATGCCGGATTCGGAGGCCAGCCCCTGGGCCGCCTCCTCGGCGCCGATGCCCCGCTCCTGCGCCAGCGCGGCGATGCGCCCGGCCAGCCGGTCGGTCCGGATGTTGCCGGGATTGATGGCATTGACCCTGACGCCGTCGCGGATGCCCCGATCGGCCAGGGCCTTGGTCAGGTTGATCAGGGCCGCGTTGACCGAACCGCCGATGGTGAAATCCGCGCTGGCCAGCCGCCCGCCGATACCGGCAATCAGCACCGCCGCGCCGGCTGCCGCGACCAGGTGCGGCCAGGCGGCGCGGCAGAGCCGCATTCCGCCGAACAGCTTCAGGGCGTATCCGTCGGCCCAGGCCTCGTCCGGCAGCGCCAGGAAATCGCCGCGCCGGGTGGCGCCGGCGCTGTGCACCAGCAGATCCAGACGGCCGAAGCTCGCCACGGCAGCCGCCACGGCCTGGCCGGCGGCCTCCGGCTGCGTCAGGTCGGCGGCGAAGGCGGCCGCGCCCGGCAGGGCCGCCGCCTCGGCCTCCAGCAGTGCGGCGGAGCGCGCCACCAGCATCACCTGTGCGCCTTCCGCAGCCAGCCGCCGCGCGATCGCCAGGCCGATGCCACGGCTGGCGCCGCTGACCAGGGCCGCCCGGCCTTCGAGAGTTCGGTTCATCGCTGTTGCGTCCTAATCCAGGCTGATGCCCGCGTCGCGCACCACCCGGCCGATCTTGTCCGTCTCGTCCCGCATGAAGCGGCCGAAGTCCTGCGGCGAGCCACCGGCCACCTCCGCCCCCATCTCCAGCAGACGGGCACGTTCCTCCGGTGCGGCGATGATGTCCATGATGCTGGCGTTCAGCCGCTGCACGACGGCGGGCGGCATGCCGGCGGGGCCGATGCAGGCGTACCATTCGTCGATCGCGAAGCCCGGCAGGCCGGACTCGGCCAGCGTCGGCAGATCCGGCAGATAGGGCGCCCGGGTTGCCGAGGTGACGGCCAGCGGCCGCACCCGACCGTCGCGCACGAAAGGCAGGGTGGAGCTGGCATTGCCGAACATCAACTGCAACGAACCGCCGGCGAGGTCGGTCAGCGCCGGGCCACCGCCGCGATAGGGCACGTGGATCATCGAGGTCCCCGTGGCCAGCTTGAACATCTCACCCGAGATATGCACCGCCGAGCCGATACCGGGCGAGCCGAAGGCCAGCTTTCCCGGTTGCGCCCGGGCGAGCGCAATCAGCTCGGCCACCGAATGCACCGGCAGCGAGGGATGCACCGCCAGGATATTGGCCACGCGCGAATGCAGCAGAATGGGCGTCACGTCGGCGATGGGGTCGTAGGACTGGCGCTGCAGCAGCGCCATGGAGAGCAGCGTGCTGGTCACCATGCCGAAGGCGTGGCCATCCTTGGCGGCGTGGACGATCTCGGCGGCGCCGATGGCTCCGGAAGCGCCGCCGCGATTCTCGATCACCACCGGCTGGCCGAGCGCCACAGAGAGCTGCGGCTGCAACTGGCGCGCCAGGATGTCCGTGGTGCCGCCAGGCGGCCAAGCCACGATCAGCCGGATGGGGCGCGCCGGCCAGGACTGCGCCCGCACGATCCGCGGGGCAGCGAGCAGGGCAGCGACAGACAGGAGCGTCGCTCTGCGCATCATGGCTTGTTCCTCCCTTGGCGGGGCCAGAACAGGGCGGGATGATCCCTCCCCGGCGTCCCCGGCGTTCCCTTCGTTCCCCTGGCCCGCGCACGGTCTGCGCCGCGGCAGCGCTTCAGGAGGCGGACCAGCCGCCGTCCACGGGCAGTGCGGCGCCGGTGATGTCGCCGGCGGCGTCGCTGCACAGGAAGCCGACCAGCCCGGCCACGGCGCCGAGCTGCACGAAGCGCCCGCTCGGCTGCTTGCCCGTCAGCACGCCCGCCTCGGCTGCGGCGCGGTCCAGGCCACGGGCGGTCATGGCGTCGTGGATGCGCGCCTCAATGCCGGGCGTCAGCGAGGTTCCGGGGCACAGGGCATTGCAGGTGATGCCCTGCCGCGCCGTCTCCAGCGCCACTGCACGTGTCAGGCCGATCAGCGCCGTCTTGGTCACGACATAGCCGACCCGGTCCACCGTTCCGATCAGGCCGTAGATCGAGGACATGTTGACGATCCGCCCCCAGCCGCGCTGCCGCATGGCCGGCAATGCCAGCCGAATGGTGTCGAAGGCGGCTGAGAGGTTCACGGCGATGTCGTCGTCCCAGTCGGCGCGCGGCATGGCATCGACCGAGGCGAAATGCCGGGTGGCGGCGTTGTTCACCAGGATGTCGATCGCGCCGGCTGCCTGCAGCATCGCCGCCGTCGCCTCCGGATGACGCAGATCCGCCCGGTGATAGGTGACGCTGACGCCATGCTCGGCCGCCAGCGCGCCGCATATCGCCGCCGCCGCTCCCGGCTCCAGCAGGCCGTGCAGCAGGATGCCGCAGCCATCCGCCGCAAGGCGGTGCGCCACGGCGAGCCCCAGCCCGCCGGTCGAGCCGGTGATCAGCGCCAGACGGCCCTGCAGCGGACGGCTCATGCCCAGCCGCCCCGCCACGCCTGCCCCGCGCATGGCGGAGCCGCCCAAAGGTTGCGCAATTGACTGCTCCCGGCCAGCGGGCCAAAGTGATATCGATAACATGAACCATACAGACGGTCGCAGCCGGCCTCAAGCGGTTCCGGGAGCGGCACAAGGAGGACGCCATGCCAGGAAGCCGGGCGCTGCCGAGGCGCAGCCTGTTCGCCGCCACCCTCGCCGCGCCCCTGGCTGCCGCCTCGCACGGCGCCCGCGCGCAATCCACATGGCCGCAGCGCCCCATCCGCCTCGTGGTGCCCTATTCCCCTGGCGGCGGCACCGACATCTTCACCCGCGCCCTGTCGGCAGGGCTGGTGGAGACCCTCGGTCAGACCGTGGTGGTCGAGAACCGTGCCGGCGCCAACGGCGCCATCGGCTCGGAGATGGTCGCCCGCAGCGAGCCCGATGGCTACGTGTTCCTGGTCGATACCGGCAGCCTGGTGATGAACCGCTATGTCATGCCGAACCTCTCCTACGAGGCGCTGCGCGACTTCGCGCCGGTGGCGTTGCTGTCACAATACCCGCTACTGCTGACGGCTTCGGGCAAGGCCGCCTTCACCGACGTCGCCGGGTTGGTCGCGGCGGCGAAGGCGGCGCCGCGCAGCATCGCCTTCGGTACCTCGGATGCCGCCATCTCCTATGCCGGCAACCTGTTCACACGGCTGGCCGGCGTCGAAATGCTGGAAGTGTCCTACCGCGGCGCCGCCCCCATCCTGAACGATCTGGTGGCCGGGCACCTGCCGACGGGCTGGAACAGCACCGTCGCCGCGGCGCAGCACCTGAGCGCCGGCCGCATCCGCGCGCTGGGCGTCACCACCACCACGCGCACGCCGCTGTTGCCCGACGTTCCCACCCTGCAGGAGGCTGGCGTCGCCGGCTATGAGTTCGCCGGCTGGTACGCCATGGTGGCGCCGGCCGGCCTGCCGCCGGCGATCGCCGCGCGCATGCATGAAGGCATCCGTGCAGCTCTGGAACTGCCCCAGGTGCGCGAGCGCCTGCTTTCCATCGGAGCCGACCTTGGCGCCATGGGACCCGAACCCTTCGCGGCCTTCCTGCGCGAGGACGACCGCCGCTGGGCCGAGGCGGCGCGCCAGGGCCTAATCACGAGGGCGCAATGACCAGCGCGGCCGAACAGCTCGGCGCCTTCATTTCCGCAAGTCGTCCCGGCGCGTTGCCGGCGGCCCTGCGGCATGAGGGCCTGCGTTCCCTGTTGAACTTTTTCGGCGGCGCACTCGGCGCGGCGCAGGATCCGGCGGTCAGCACCGCCGTGCAGGTCATGGCACCCTTCTCCGGCCCGCAGCGCGCCACCCTGATCGGCCGCGCCGAGCGGCTGGACGCCATGGGAGCCGCCTTCGTCAATGCCGTCGCCGCCAACCTGCTGGATTTCGACGATACGCATCTGGAGACGGTGATCCACCCCACGGCACCGGTGGCGCCGCCGCTGCTGGCCCTGGCCGAGCTGCGCGGAGTTTCCGGCGCGACGCTGCTGCACGCCTTCATCCTCGGCGCGGAGGTGGAATGCCGCATCGGCTGTGCCGTCTCGCCAGGGCACTACGCACGGGGATGGCACATCACCTCCACCTGCGGCGTGTTCGGCGCGGCGGCGGGCGCAGCCCGGCTGCTGGGACTGGATGCCGGACGCTGCGCCGCGGCCCTTGGCATCGCTGCCAGCCAATCCGCCGGGCTGGTGGAAAACCTGCCCACCGCGGCGAAGAATGTCGGCATGGGCAATGCCGCGCGCAACGGCCTTCTGGCTGCGCTCTTCGCCGAGGCCGGATACACGGCGGCCCCTTCGGCCCTGGAAGGCAGGCTCGGCTGGGCGCAGGCCATGGGCGACGCGCCGGATGTCGGGCGCATCACCGAAGGCCTCGGCGAGCACTGGGAGTTTGCCCGCAATACCTACAAGCCCTATCCCGCAGGCATCGTCTTCCACGCCGTCATCGATGCTTGCCTGGCACTGCACAAGGGGCTCGACCCGGCCACAATCGCCGAGGTCGTGGTCGCCGGCGACCAGCTTCTGCTCGATCGCGGCGATCGCCTGCCGCGCAATGAGCGTGACGCCCGGGTCAGCATTCACCACGCGGCGGCCGTCGCGCTGCTGCGCGGCAGCGCCGGGGTTGAGGATTTCGCTGCCGCCGCGGTGCACACCCCCGCCGTGGCAGCGCTGCGCGGCAAGGTGCGCGCGGAACTGGATGCCAGCCTGCCGCGCGGCGCGGCCTGCGTCACGCTGCAGATGACGGATGGCAGCCGGCGCAGCATTGAGCTTCGCGACCCGCGTGGCAGCGCGGCGCGGCCCATGACGGATGCCGAGCTCGAGCGGAAATATCACGCCAGTGCCACCGGCCATGATGCCCCAGCACAGATCGCGCGGCTGTGGGCACTGGAGGCGGAGCCGGAGATAGGCGGACTGATGCGGGCCTTCGCCCCTCGCCGGAACTAGAGCATTTTCTGTTCGCTCTGGCTCACAGAAAACGCTCTAGCTATTTGTTTTTACGGGCATCTTCACCCGTTCCGATGATGCCATTGGAACGGGATCTGCTCTAGAAATCCCTCGGCGGAGGGCCAAAGCACCGCCCCTCCGCCGAGGCAGCCTGCCTACTGCGGCGTGATGCCGGCCTCCCGCACCACGCGGATCCAGCGGTCCACATCGGTGGCGATGCGCTGCCGCAGTGCTTCCGGCCCGCGCTCCTCCGGCGGGGGCGCCGTTGTCGCCAGATCGGCGAAGCGGCTGGTCACGGCAGGGCTGGCCAGCGCCGCCTCCACTGCCTGCACCAGGCGCTGGACCGCGGGTTGCGGAATGCCCTTCGGCCCTGCGATGGCATTCCAGATCACCATGTCGAAGCCCGGCACCCCGGCCTCGGCGAAAGTGGGCACCTCAGGGAGTTGCGGGATGCGCTGGCTGCCGGTCACCGCCAGGGCCACGGCGGTGCGGCCCTGATGCGCCGGGATCATTGTGACGGTCTGGTCGATCACCGCATCCACGGTGCCCGCCGCGAGATCGCTCATCGCCGGGCCGGCACCACGATAGGGCACCAGCGTCGCACGCAGGCCGGTCAGCGATAGAAGATAGGCCGGGGCCAGATGGCCGGTGGTGCCGGTCCCGGGCGTGCCGAAGGTCACGCCCTCGCCACGCTCGCGGATACGCGACAGCAGCGTCTTGAGGTCTCGCACGCCGGACTGCGTGCTGGCGGCGATCACCATCGGCACATTGGCGACGATGCTGATCGGCGTCAGGTCCTGCCGGGGGTCGAAGCCCAATTCCTTGGTCACCGCAACATTGGCCGCCAGCGAGCCGAGATTGCCGAAGCCGATGACGTGGCCATCGGGCGTCGAGCGCACCAACCGCTGCATGCCGACCAGGCTGCCGGCACCGCTGACATTCTCGACCACGACATTGCGCCCGAGGTCGGCAGCCATGCCTTGCGCCATCAATCGCCCCAGCGCGTCGAGCGTACCGCCCGGCGCCGAGGGAACGATCATGGTGACAGTGCGCGCGGGGAATTCCTGCGCCACGGCTCCACCACCGCAACACAGTGCCAGAATCGCAAACAGCCAAAGCTTTCCTTGCATCGGACGAAATCCCTCCTGCCCATTCCTGCATCTTGGCCACGGGCGCCGCTGCGCCGGGCCGGAGGAGGCAACCACACTGGCGACATGGGAGCAATATATTGTCCGTCAATCATACGAAGTATTGCCTCCGCTCCCTGGCGGCCATAAGCTTGCTACCGGGAAGAAAAACAGTCGGCGCGCGCGACGAAGGGCCGCGCAGGCCGGCACGGCCAGGAGAACCGATGATGAGCAAGCCAATCCCGCAATCCGCGCAACGCGACCGCGTCCGCAAGACCGTGCCTGCTCTGGTCGCCTATACCGAAGGCGTGGTCTACAGCGATCTCTGGGAGCGCAACGACCTGTCGAAGCGCGACCGCAGCCTGGTCACCGTGGTCGCGCTGGCCGCCACGTATCGGCCGGAGCAGCTCAGCGTGCATATCGGCCGCGCGCTGGACAACGGCGTGACGCACGAGGAGATCGCCGGCGCCATCACGCATCTCGCCTTCTACGCGGGCTGGCCGGCAGCGATGTCGGCTGCGCAGGTCCTCACCGAAGTGCTTGAAAAGCGGGAGGCATGAGCACCATGCGGGTCGGATTCATCGGGCTCGGCACGATGGGCGCCAGCATGGCGGCCAACCTCGCCAAGGCGGACGGCGTCGAACTGGTCGTGCATGACATGCGGCGGGAGGCCGCGGCGGCGCTGGTGGAAGGCGGCGCCCGCTGGGCGGAAACGCCGCGCGAGCTCGGCGCGGCCTGCACGGTCGTCTTCACCTCCCTGCCCGGCCCACAGGAGGTGCAGGCGGTCGGCGCCGAGCTGATCGACACGATGCCCAGGGATGGTGTCATCATCGACATTTCCACCAACGCCGTCTCCGCCGTTCGCGCGCTGCATGCGGCGGCGGCGGAGCGCGGGCTGCATGTGCTGGACGCGCCGATCAGCGGCGGCCCGCGCGGCGCCGTCACGCGCAAGCTGGCCTTCTTCGTCGGTGGCGAGCAGGCCATCTTTGAGCGCGTGCGGCCGTTGCTCGATGCGATGGGCGATCGCGCCATCCTGGTGGGCACGATCGGTGCCGGCAGCATCGCGAAGCTGGCGCACAACCTCTCGGGCTACGCGCTGAACGCCGTCATGGCCGAAGTTTTCGCCATGGGTGCCAAAGCCGGGCTGGAACCGCTCGCACTCTATGCCGCCATCCGGCAGGGCGTGCACGGCCGGCGCCGGACCTATGACGGCGTTACCGAGCAGTTCCTGCCCAACAGCTACGATCCCCCCGCCTTCCAGCTGCGGCTGGCGCACAAGGACGTTTCCCTGGCCTGCGCCCTGGGGCGGGAGGTCGGCGTACCGATGCGCTTCGCCGCGCTGACGCTGGAGGAGATGACGGAAGCACTGAACCGCGGCTGGGGGCAGCGGGATTCGCGTTCCGCCATGCTGCTGGAGCTGGAGCGCGCGGGTGTGCAGATCGAGGTTGACCGCACCGCGCTGCAGGCGGTCATGGAGGCCGACGGAGCGGAGCCGGCGGCGAAGCCATAGCCACCGCGTCTCTTCCTCGGCCACGCGCGCAGCGTGGCGGTGCGCCGTGCCCCGGCGCGCTGCTGCAAACCTCGCGGTGGCCCTTCGCGGAAGCAGGGACGCTCGGCACACTGCAAATGCAAGCTGATCACGAATGAACATCGTGATCAGGACACGAGCGCGGATCGACATCCAGCCTGGAGCAACGAGGGCGGCTCCTTTCAGCGCCCGCAGCGCCCGCCGGCCTGCCAGCGCCTCCGATGGCGGCGCGGAATCCCCTCGCCTCCAGTTGCCGGCGCTGGCGGCCGCTCTCATCTAGCTGGCGCGGTTGCCACCACCCAGCGCTTCGCCCGCCAGCCGCTCCGAGAATTGCGCCATCGCTGTATGGTCCATCCCTGGTCCCAGCAGGTTCACTGCGCTGGCCCACATCTCCCGGCACAGAGCGGCGAAGGGTACGGGTGTGCCGGTGTCATGCGCCACCTCCAGCGCCACGGAAACATCCTTTGCCATCAGCTCCAGACCGAAGCCGGCATCGAAACGGCGGGACAGCACAAACTGCTTGAACTTCTTCTGCGTGCTGTTGTTCATGCCGGTGGAGGCATTCAACACGTCCACCATCTGCGCCGGATCGAGGCCGAAGCGCTGCCCGATCAGCAGTGCCTCCACGCCGATCAGGAAGCCGGCCGCGCCCATCAGGTTGTTCAGCGCCTTCATGGCCTGTCCCGCGCCAATGCCGCCCACATGCGTCAGGGTCGTCCCCATGGCGCGCAGCACAGGCTCCGCCCTCTGCACCGCAGCAGCATCGCCGCCGAGCATGATGGCCAGCTCGCCGGTGCGCGCGCGCGGCACACCGCCGGACACTGGCGCGTCGATCATCGCTACGCCGCGCGCAGCCAGCGCCTCGGAGAAGCCGCGCGTCGCCGTCGGCACCCCGGAGCTCATCTCGATCAACAAGGCTCCGGGTGCCAGGGCGTCGCCCATGGCCTCGATCGCCCGGCCCACATGCTTCGAGGTCGGCAGAATGGTGATGACAGCGTCCGCACCACGCACGGCGGCCGCCGCATCGCCCGCAGCTTCACCGCCGATCTCGTTGGCGAAGCGGGTCGCACGCTCCGGCGCCACATCACAGGCCACGACCTGGAAGCCAGCCTCCACCAGCCGGGCTGCCATCGGCCAGCCCATGTTGCCGATGCCAATGAAGGCGATGCGGCGCAGTGCGCCGACTTCCACCGTGCCGCTCACTTCTTCGCGGGCTCGCCGGTCAGCGCGCCTTCCTTCACCAGCACCTCATGCGCCGCCTTGAAGGCATCAAGCCCCGCGGGAATGCCGCAATAAACAGTCGCGTGCAGCAGGATCTCCTTGATCTCCTCAACAGTAACACCGTTCGTCAGCGCACCTTTCACATGCAGCTTGATCTCCGGCGTCCTGCCGAGAGCGGTCAGCATGGCAAGGTTCAGCATTGAGCGCTGCTTGCGGTCGAGCCCCGGCCGGGTCCAGGCATAGCCCCAGCACCACTCGGTGGTGATGTGCTGAAAGGCCATCATGAAGTCATCGGCCTTGGCGATGCCACCGTCCACATACTCGGCACCGAGCACCGCACGGCGCACTTCGAGACCACGATCGAACAAGCTGTCGTCGGACATTCTGCCGTCTCCCTCAACTCCAAAAGTTTAAGAAGGTGTATGATTGTCTGTCAATGCACTTCAGTGCCACCCCTTTTGCTGGACGGGGGCGGTGCTCGCCGTCAGATTGTGCAGCGCGATGAGCCCCGGGAAGCCCGCCGCAAGGAATCCGAGAAAGAATGCCTGACGATTCGCTGCGCATTTCGCCACAGCCCGTGCGACGCCAGGTGGAGCAGCGCCTGCGCGATGCCATCATCACCAGCCGCTTCATGCCGGGCGAGCACCTGTCCGACCGCATGCTGTGCGACCTGTTCGGCGTCAGCCGCGGTGTGATCCGCGAGGCCGTGCGGCTGCTGGAAGCCGAAGGTCTGATCGTCGTGCTACCCAATCGTGGTCCCTTCGTGGCCTATCTCTCCCCTGCCGAGGCAACCCAGGTCTATGAGGTGCGAGGCGTGCTGGAGGCGCTCGCGGGCCAGGGCTTCGCCGAGCGCGCCTCCACCGAGGAAATCGCCGAGCTGCGTGCGGTGTTCGAGGAAATCGCCGCTACGAAGCCCGGCACGGACCGGATGACACTGCTGGGCCTGAAGCGCCGCTTCTACGACGTGCTGTTGCGAGGCTGCCGCAATGCCTATGTCGCGCGGATGCTGGACCAGCTGCTCAACCGCAATTCGCAGCTCCGCGCCACCACGCTTTCGGATCCGACGCGCCTGCCACACACCGTCGCCGAGATCCGCCGCATCGTCGAGGCCGCCGAGCGGCGCGACCGCGAGGGCGCCTGGCAGGCCTGCCGCGAGCATGTCATGCAGGCGGCGCAGGTGGCGCTGCGCATCCTGAATGAGCGGGCCGCCTCCGCCGGCACACCACCCCCCGCCGCGCCGGCCGGCTGAGGCGCGGCGCCAATCCCGCCGGGCCGCTCACCGCACTGCCGAGAAGGCCGTCGGCTGCAGGATCAGGTTCGTCACGCGCGCGACGATGGCACCGTCGCGCTCCGTCTCCGCCCGTCGTGCGATCCATTCAGGATCGGCCTGGAAGGCGTTCCACTTCTGCTCGCGTTCCGCCAGCGATTCCCATTCCAGCAGGTAATAGAGGTCCTGGTTGGAATCGCCGATGGCCACCGTCCAGAAGCCTGCCTGTCGAATCCCGTGCTTCTGCCAGATACCGAGGGTGATGGTCTCGAAGCGCTGCAGCAAGGCAGGCAGCCGGCCGGAGACGCAGTGATAGATCCGCAATTCGTGAATCATGGGGGTCCTTCCTGAATAGCTCTCGGGTGGCCGCGCTCATCGACAGCGTGGTGCCATAGCGACGGTGCGCCGAAACGATGGCCGAAGGCAACTCGGGCTGTCATTGGCATCTGCGGAACTACCGACCTGATGCCGCGCAGGCCGGCAGGGCCTCCAGCGCGCTGACCACCGCATCAGGGACGTCGATCGCGCCTTCCGCGCGGCGACGCTCGCGCTCGGCGCGCGAACGGTCGAACGGCATGCGCACCGTCGCGCCCCCAGGCTCGGGGCGCGTTGCCCGCACGGCCGCCGCGTAGCGCGACACTTCCTGCCGGAAGGTATCGGGGTCGGTCAGCAGGTCCGGACGGATTGCTATAGCCAGATAGCCGAATTCCTCCAGTTCGCCCGGCATGGCGGGCGAGCCGGCCAGCACGCCGAGCAACTGCACCACCATGGCCAGACCGCTGCCGCGGTGGCCGCCCCAGGGTGCGAAGGCGCCCGCCAGCGCGGCGGCGGCGTCGCGGGTGGGGAGGCCATCGGCATCGAAGGCCACCCCCGCAGGCAGCGCCTGACCAAGGCGCTTCGCCAGCACGACCTGAGCATGGATGATGGCGGAAGTGCCGATATCCCAGATCACCGGCTCATCCGCGGAGGGGAAGGCGAAGCAGATCGGGTTGGTGCCGAAGCGGCCCTGCGTCCCGCCATGTGGCGCCACCCAGGGCGTGGCGTTGGAAGCGATGGCCATGACCAACCCCTGCTCCGCCGCCATCTCGCCGTAGTAGGACAGCATGCCGGTATACCAGGTGCGGTTGGCGCCGACCACGGCGATGCCGGCGCTCAGGGCCTTTTCAATGGCGATGCGTGTTGCATGTTCGGCGACGAGGTAGCCAACATGGTCCCCACCGTCCATGCGGGCGGATACGGGACTTTCCCTGAGGGTCTGCATCGGTCCGCGCGCGGGCCCTTTGCCGTCCAGCCGCCCCGCGATGCTGAGGATGCGCGCCAGCCCGCTGTAGCCGAGGCCGCGCAGTTCGCAGTCCATCAGGTGATCGGCGATGATCGCTGCCTGCGCAGCGTCGTAGCCGAGTTGCCCGAGGCTGCGCAGTGACAGGTCGCGCGCAGCCTCCAGGATCATGCGCATGGAATTCCCTTCCCTCCCTTCGCGAAAGCGGGCGCGCAGCCGGTGACGCCCGAAGGCACCCACCTGCCCGCCTGCCGCCGCATCGCCGCCAGGTCCAGACGGGCCTGCGCCACCACGAAACCGGCGAGCGTTGCGGCTGATCCTATGGATGCGGTCATGCCGCTGCCTCCAGCGCCGGTTCGGCGAGACGCAGCGCCTCGCCGATATCGGCCACCGCCGGCAATGCCACCAAGGCTTCGGCGAGTTGTGCGGCCCGGGATGCGCCCAGCGCGGCAGCCGCGGCGTCACGGAAGCGGCGCTGCACCATCGCTGCATCGGCGGGCTGCAGATCCGGCAGTCCGGCCGCCAGTTGCCTGCCATCCTGCAGCGTCACGATGACCTCCGCGCCCTGCCGCGCCGGGAAGGCAGCGGTCGCCGCGGCATCGGCTTCCAGTTGCACCAGCGCAGCCAGGCGAAGCAGCTCGGGAGGTGCCGGCAGCGCGAAATGCCGCTCTTCCACAGCGCCATGCAGCAGCGCGGCGGCGACGCAGAAAGGGATGCTCATCTTCGCCTGAAGCACACGCACAAAGGGTCCCGCGCTATCGCAGCCCGGATAGCGCACGGCAGCCTCGGAGGCGCGGACAGTGATGCCGGTGATCGCCGCCGGGTCGAGCGCGCCAAGCTGCTGCCGCAGGTGCAATGCCGCCTGGGCCGGGGTCTGGGCGAAGTTGCACAGTGGCAGCGCCTTGCGGAAGACCAGTTCCACCTCCGCGGCGGCACCGGCGAAGAGCGGCAGATCGGCCGGTGGTGCCGCGCCGGCGGCAGCGAAGAGCCCGGCCGATCCTTCCAGCGCGGTGGCCGAGCCCTCAGCCCCCGCAGCGGCGAGCGCCAGCGCGGCAAGGCCGTTGCGCGCGGCGAAGCCGGGATGGAAGAACATCTCGTCACCGCCATCACGCGGCCACTCGTTCAGCCCGCCTGCGGTATTGGCGGCCAGCGCGAAAGCCGAGGCGGTCTGCTCCGGCGAAAGGCCAAGCAGCCGCGACCCCGCCGCCACGGCGGCCAGCGGCCCGGTCCAGCCGGTTGGCCGCCATTGCCGGCTGAAGGCGGGATTGACCAGGGCGCGGCCGATCGCAGCGCCCACCTCATAGCCGACCGCTGCCGCGGCGATGAAGTCGGGGCCACCCACTGGGCGGTGCTGCGCCAGCGCCAGCAGCGTGGGCAGCACGACAACGCCGAGATGGCTGACGGCGGCCGCGTGCATGTCCTCCCGCACCAGGCCATGGCCGGCGACGGCGTTGGCGAAGGCGGCCGCGCCTGGCGCGGCACGCCGGGCCTCGCCGATGATGGTGGCCCCGCCCGGTTCCGCCGCGGCCAGCCTGCGGGCGGCGCGGCTCGGCGTGGTGTCGCGCGCCTCGAAGGCGCAGGCGAAGAGATCGAGCAGGCAGAGCCCGACCGCCGGCGCCGCCGAGGCCGGCGGCACCGCGCCGAGCGCCGCCCCGGCGAGGCGGCGTGCGAGGGCGGCGCTCAATACATCACCATGCCAGCATCGGCGACGATCGTCGCGCCATGCAGATAGGACGCCTTGGGCGAGAGCAGCCAGGTGATCACCTCGGCGATCTCCTCCGGCGTGCCCAGGCGATTGAAGCTGGTCATGCCCTCGATCCGCTTCCGGATGGCGGGATCGGCCAGCGGGCCAGCGGCGAAGGGCGTGTCGATCATGCCCGGCGCCACGGTATTGACGGCGATGCCGCGCGGCCCGAGTTCGCGCGCCGCCGCCTTGGTGAGGGTGATCACCGCGCCCTTGCTGGTGGCATAGGACACGGTGCCGGCGAGCCCGCCGCCGCGCAGCCCGGCGACACTGCCGACCGTGCAGATCCGCGCGCCGGGCGCCATGCGGAGAGCCGCCTCGCGGATGCAGAGAAAGCTGCCGATCACGTTCACCTCGTTGACCCGGCGAAAGGTCTCGGCGGTGCTCGCGAAGAACGGTGTCGTCTCGTAGATGCCGGCGCAGGTGGCGAGCGCATCAATGCCGCCAAGTTCCGCCTCCGCCTCGGCCATGGCCTGGATCACCGCGGCCTCATCGGCGACATCCACGACGATGACCGGCTGGCCATCGGCGACGGCACGCGCGGCCTCCGCATTGCGGTCGAGGCAGGCAACGCGCCATCCCTCGGCAAGCAGGCAGCGAACGGTTGCGGCGCCGATGCCGCTCCCTGCGCCGGTGACAACGGCGCGCCCGTTCATGCCGCAGCTTCCTCGCGCATCACCCTCGCTGCGGCCGCCCCTTGCTGGCGCAGAATAAAGGGAGCGACCTTGTGCGGGCGGTGGCACCGCGCGGATCTGGAAATGGCCATGCGGATCTCCTTCGCAGCGCTTCAGGCGGCGGGCGGCACGTCCAGCCGCACGGCGATGCCCTCCAGCTCGGCCGACACGGCCGGGTAGCGCCGCATCACCAGCGGATCATGCCCGGGGACGATATGCGCCGGACTGGGAGCGGCGGCACGCAACCGGTCATGGCTTTCCAGCATGTCGGCCACGCTGACGCAGGTGGGGAAAGGCCGCCCCTTCTCCATATTCTCGTAGAAGTGCGTGACGTCGGAGGCGAGCACCACCGCCCCCCGCACGGTGTTCACGCGCACGAACTGCAGCCCCGCCGAATGTCCCGGCGCCGGATGCAGCGTGATGCCGGGTGCCAGATCGACCTGGCCGGTGTACAGCCGCACCCGCTCGGCGAAGTTCAGCCGGACGATGCCGACCACGTCCTCCACCTCGAAGGCGTGGCGCAGATGGCCGTAGCGCATGTGCCGCCCGCAGGCGAAATGCAGGTCAGCCTCCTGCAGGTGAAAGGTGGCAACAGGGAAGCGGTGGAAGTTGCCGACATGGTCGTAGTGCAGATGCGTCAGCACAACGTCCCGGACCGTCTCCGCCTCGACGCCCAGCAGGCGCAGCGCATCGATGGGATCGCGCAGGAAGGTGCGCTTGCGGCGCGCGGCGACCTCGGCGGTGAAGCCGGAATCGACGACGATGCTGCGGCCGCCGCCACGGATCAGCCACAGGAAATAGTCCATCGGCATCGGCCCATCATGCGGGTCGCCGCCAATGAAATGATCGGACCGCATCGCCTCCCGCATGGCGTAGCGGAGAGCGAACACTTCATAGGTCGGAAGATCGGTCATCCTGCCCTCCTCATGCACCCAGATAGGCTTCGCGCAGATTCTTGTCGGCCAGCAGCTCGGCGCGCGTGCCGCGCATCACGACCTCTCCGGTGGACAACACATAGCCGCGGTCGCAGATCTCGATCGCCTCGATGGCGCGCTGCTCCACGATCAACACCGTCAGCCCCTCGTCACGGTTGAGGCGCTGCACGGATTCGAAGATGGTGTCCACGATGGTCGGGGCGAGTCCCATGGAGGGTTCATCCAGCATCAGCAATCTCGGATGCGAAGCGATGCCGCGCCCGATGGCCAGCATCTGCTGCTGCCCGCCGGACAGCGAGCCGGCCAGTTGCTGTCGCCGCTCCCACAGCACCGGAAAGAGATCATAGCAGCGCTGCAGGGCGCGCCCCGCCTCGCGCGGATCGCGCAGGGCGACGGTGCCGAGTTGCAGATTCTCCTCCACCGTCAGGTCGCCGAAAACCTGCCTTCCTTCCGGGACATGCGCGATGCCACGATGCGGGCGCAGCGCCGGCGATAGCCGTTCGATCGGCTCGCCTTCCAGACGGATGCTGCCGGCGACCAGCGGCACGACGCCCGAGACCGCCTTGAACAACGTGGTCTTGCCAGCGCCGTTCGGGCCGATCACGGCGACGACCTCGCCCTGGTTCACCTGCAGCGACACGTCGCGCAGCGCGATCAGGCCGCCATAGCGAACCTCAACCCCTTCAAGCGCCAGCATGCTCGACCCACCGCTTGCCGAGATAGGCCGAGACGACCTCCGGGTCGCGCACCACGTCCTCCGGGAGGCCGGCCGCGAGGTTGCGGCCCCGGTCCAGCACCACGAAGCGGGTGGCCAGCCGCACCATGGCGGTCATTGTGTGCTCGATGATCACCACCGTCATGCCCTCTGCCGCCAGGCGCCGGATCTGGCGCATCATGACCTCGACATCCGCGCTGGACAGGCCGGCGAAACTCTCGTCCATCAGGATCAGCTTCGGGTTCGAGGCGAGCGCCCGGGCCAGCTCCATCAGCCGCAGCTCGCGGTTGGTGAGCTGCGAGGCCGGCACCAGTGCGCGGCCTGCCAAACCGACGCGCGTCAGCATGGCACGTGCCGCCTGCAGCGCCGCCTGATCCTCCTTGTTCACCCCGAAGGCGCCGACCACGACATTCTCAAGCAGGGTGAGCCGCGGGAAAGCCCGTACCGTCTGGAAGGTGCGGGCGACACCAAGTGCGCTGACCTCCTGCGGCGCCTTGCCGAGCAGTTCAAGGCCCTCGAGCTTCGCCGAACCGGCAGTGGCGCGCACGATGCCGTTCAGCACGTTGAACAGCGTCGTCTTACCGGCGCCGTTCGGGCCGATGATGCCCAGGATCTCGCCGCGCCGCACCTCGAGCGACACGTCGGACAAGGCCTGCAGTCCGCCGAACTGAACCGAGATATCGCGCACCACGAGCAACGGCTCGCCGGTTGCCTCGTGGTAGGCGGGATGCGATGTGGTGGCCGCCTCCACTGTGGGCGCCTCGGGCACGGGCGCGCTGCCATGCGCGAAGGAGTCGCGCACTGCCCAGTAGATGCCCTGCGGCCGGAACAGGATGACCGCCATGATCGCGATGCCGAACACGACGCCCTGCATGCCGGGGAGCCGCGCGCCAATGGTCGCATTCAGCAACTCGGCCATCGGGACCAGGATGACGGCGCCGATCAACGGCCCCCAGGCCGCGCCGAGGCCGCCGAACATGGAAACGATCAGTGCCTGAGCCGAGACCAGCATGCCGAAGACCGAGCCCGGCGTGATCACCAGCACGATGGTCGCATACAGGCTGCCGGCCAGCCCCGCGATCGCGCCGGAGATAGCGCTGGCCACGAGCTTGGTGCGCAACGTGGAGATGCCCGCGCATTGCGCCGCAAGCTCGTTCTGCCGGATGGCGTAAAGCTGCAGGCCGAGCCGCGTCCGCTCGATGCGCAGGCAGACATAGAGCGCAACCCCAAGCGCGCCGAGGACGATCAGCGGCATGATTCGCGGATCGGCGAACTGCATGTAGTGCAGCGGGTCCTGGCGTTGCAGTGGCAGCGCCACTTCGGACCATCCGGCCCAGGTGAAGACCGGGATCAGTGCCAGCGGGTAGGCGAGCATGGCCAGGCTGAAGTAGTGGCCCTTCAGCCGGAAGGTGACGGCGCCGATCATCACGGCGAGCAGCGCGCCGACCGCGGCGCCCAGCAGGCAGCCGATCCATGGCGTGACGCCGTAGTCATGGAACAGGATCGCGACGGTATAAGCGCCGCCGCCAAAGAAGGCAGCATGGCCGAAGCTGACCAGCCCGCCATAGCCGCCCAGAATGTTCCATGACAGGCCGAGCATGGCCCAGATGCCGACCAGGGAGATGATCAGCAGCTCGTACCCGCTGATCACGAACGCCGAGGCTGTGCCGCACAGGAGAAGGACGGCCAACACCGCGAGCTGCCGGCCGGGAGGTGCAAGAAACTGCATCACGCACGCTCCACGCCACGGCCGAACAGGCCCTGCGGCCGGATCAGCAGGACAGCCAGGAAGACGATGAAGACCGCGGTGTTCTGCAGTTGCGGCGGCAACACGAGGGTCGAGAGCTGCTGCACCAGGCCGATGAGCAGCCCGCCGAGGAAGGCACCACCGACGCTGCCCATCCCGCCCAATACGACCCCCGCATACATGATGATGACGAAGTCGAAGCCGGTATAGGCCTGGAAGGGATAGAAGGTGGCGACACAGACGCCGGCGACCGCGGTGAGGGCCAGGCCGATGCCGAAGGCGGTGCGGAACGCCCGGTCCACATTCACACCCATGTAGAGGGCCGCGATCGGGTTGTTGGCCACGGCGCGCAGCTGGCGGCCGATGCCGGTGCGCGCCATCAGCAGGATGGTCAGCAGCACAGCCGCGACCGCCATCAGCGCCGAGAAGGCGCGCGCCTGGTTGACGAACAGCATCACGTCACCCTCGGCGAACTCCATCGTCCAGGAGCGGACTGCGGCATCATTGGGGATCGACACCGGGGACGAGCCGAACAGCATCAGCCCGCCATTTTGCAGCACCAGCGACAGGCCGAGCGTCAGGATGAGCTGGCCCGTATGTCCGGCATCCGCGGTACCCACTGCCCTGGCACCCGACACCCGGCTGACCAGCGCCCAATGTGTCAGCGCGCCGAGGCCATAGAAGAGCGCCGCCACGGCGCAGGCCACCAGCATCGCCGTGGCGAACGCCCAGGAGCGGCCGGGCGCCAGCACGGCCACGCCGGTCAGCCCGGCATACATCGCCAGCATCATGAATTCGCCCTGGGCGAAATTGATCACGCGCATGATGCCGAAGATCAATCCCAACCCCGCGCACATCAGCCCATAGAGGCAACCGAGCAGCAGGCCGGCGGTGAGAATCTGCAGCAGCGCCTCGATGTGACCCGCGAATGCCATGGACACGCGGCCTCCCGATCAACCCGGCTGCGGCCAGGAGAGCTCTGCCTCGGCGTCGGCTTCGGGCAGCACCGTCAGCGGCTTGCCGCCCTTCCACTGGAAGACCGCCGGCACGGGGTTGGCTCGCCGGCCGTTCTTCTCGAATCGCAGCCGGTCGCCGAGGAACAGCTTCGCCGGCCCTTCGGTCGTATCGGTTGCCAGCAGCGCAGCCATCAGCGCGTCGCGGTCGGCCTTTCCGGCGCGCTCCAACGCATCGGCGATGAGCTGCACATGGCCGTAGAGCGAGAGCGTATCCTGGATCAGCCAGGGCTCCTTCGAGCGCTGCAGCAGATCCTGATTGAGCGCGGCCTGCTGCTTCGAGCTCCAGTTGCCCGCGACGCCAATGACGCCTTCGAGGTAGGTGGTTCCCATGTTCTTCAGCATCTCCGGCGTGCCCCAGTTGGCGGAAGGGGCGATCACCGGCACCTTGCCCTGGCCGAGCCCGAACTCCGTCAGCGTCTGCAGCAGCAGGCGGGAATCCGAGGTCGCGGTCGTGCCCAGCAGCACCAGATCCGGTCGGGCGCGGCGCAGGCGCTGGATCAGCGGTGCCGCATCCGACAATGGCACGCTGAAATTCTCGTCCATCACGGTCTTGAGGCCAAGCTTCGCGAAACCACCGTTGCGCAGCGGCTCCATGTTCGCCTGATTGACCGCGGTGTCGTCGTTGATACAGGCGATCGTGCCCGGCTTCTTGCCGACCGACTTGCCGGCCAGCGCCAGGAGCGGCTCCAGCGCTGCTGGAATGATCTTGCTGGAGGGCGGCGAAGTGGCGATGACATAGTGGAAGCCGCGTTCGGTGATGCTGTCGGCCCAGGAGAGCGTCACCCAGGGCAACTTGGCGCGCTCCGTCACCTCGGTTGCCGCCAGGGTGAAGGAGGATGCCCAGGCGCCCATTCCTGCGATCAGGTCGCGGTCAGCGGCCAGGCGCTGCGTGGCAGCCGTGACCTGCTCCACATTGGCGCCTGCATCGGCAATGGCGAGGTCGAGCTTCGCGCCGCCGAGAGCCTTGATGCCGCCGTTCCGGTTGACATCCTCGACGCCGAGTTCGGCCCCCAGGCGCATCAACTCGCCCTGCCGCGCGAATGGCCCGGAGAGCGGCGCCAGCAGCGCGAGCTTGATGGCGCTGGGCTGCGCGTGCGCTGTGCCGTGGATGATGGCAGGCATTGCCAGGGCGCTGCCCATCAGGGCGCGCCGGGTGATCGTCATCATGGATGTCTTCCTCCAGGGCCGGGCTTGGCGCCGGCTCATGCGTTCGCGGGTTGCGCTATTCTCTTGATGGAGGCTGCGCCTCTCCCTTGATCAACGCCTCGTGCACCGCTCGAAAGGCATCGCAGCCGAACGCGTAAAGCAGCGCCGCCATGATCGCCTCCGCAGCGTCCAGCGCGTCCTGCTCCGCCTCCGGCGTGCTGGCGTGGGCGGCGCTTGGAGCGTCGCCGGCTGACGGCCGAACTGCCGACCTAGTCCGCCCCCAGCCCTCCGCCACAGCTTGGCGGCCCTCGCTCGAACAAAGCTGCATCCTCAGCCATGGCGTTTTCCTCAGCGGATTGAGGGAAGCCTAGTCCTGTCCCTTTGATACCGTCAATATGACAATTCTTGAGAGATCGTCGGATGGCCGCTTTCATGTCACACAGAAATATTCTTTATATTTCAGAGGCTTACTCAAAACTCCCTTGGCTTTGCCACGCATGAATCCCACACATAGGGAAGATTGTATGACGATGATCAATCATCAATGCGCCCCTCCTGATTGCGACGCTTGCTTGATCGGCGAGCCTTGCAGTCGCCTTAACCCGCTTCGCATTTGCAGCAGCCGCCCCTTCCCGCCCTCGGGTGCAGTGTCCACAAAGCTCAGAGGCGTCACATTGGGCCAGAGGCGCGCCTGGAGCGGTGTTGCCTGACTCAGGCGGGCCTTTCGTCAACCTGCCTGGCGGTGAGATCTCCTTGGCGACCTTGGCTGTCAGAGCAACCGGTGTCTGGCAAAACGCCCCGTGCAAGCCCTTTTTCGGAGCGCCCCCGCCGAGAGGATGCCGGGAAGCGCGCCGAGCCGTCGCTATGGATCAGCACGGACAAAGCCCTCACCTTAGAACGCCCGGTAGAGCCGCCTCATCGGAGGGAGGCAGATGAGAACTCAGGCGGGTGTGGCGAAGGTCAGATGGTGGCGGTGCGATCCTTTGCCTCGGAAGGTCAGGCGGCGGCTCCCGATCCCAAACCGAGCAGTATGCGTCACGCCCTCCAGCACGCCTCGGACATGACGTATCACCCCAAGGCGGGCCGAAGCAGAGCCGGCATGATGACCCTGGCTTCCTTCAGAGTCCGAGGATGCGGCGAGCCAAACGCCAGTGCAGCGGTTCGATCATCTGCCCCTTCAGCGACAGCACGCCGGCGCCGGGATCGGCGGTGAAGGCGGCATGCACCGCCTCTGCCCAGCGCAGCCGCTCCGGAGAGGGAGTGAAGGCCGCGTTGACCGGCGCCACCTGCGCCGGGTGGATGCAGAGCTTGCCGGCGAAGCCGTCGCGTGCCGCCGCCCGGGTCTCGCGCTCCAGCCCCGGCAGGTCGCGCGGATCGGGGAAGGGCGTGTCGAGCGCAGGCAGGCCGGCCGCCGCCGCCGCCAGCAGCATTGCGCCGCGCGCCTGCGCCACCGGGGCGGCGTAGATCCCTGCCGCGTCGCGCGGCAGCACGCCGAGGTCGGAGGAGAGATCCTCCGCGCCGAAGCACAGTGCCCGCAGCCGCGGCGCGCCACGATAGTCGAGCCGGTGCAGCGAGGCCGCCGTCTCCGTCACAAGCGCCAGCACCGCGATGCCGCCCAGCGGCAGGCCATGCGCCGTCTCCAGCGCCTCCAGGTGGTGGTCGAGGGCGCGCAGGTCCTCGATGCCCGTGCATTTCGGCAGCATCACCGCGGCCGGACGGCCGGGCACGACGGCGGCGAGGTCCGCGAGGTACCAGGCTGTGCCCCGGGCATTCACCCGCACCACCACGCCGGGCCGTGCCATGCCCGGCAGCGCCGCCGCCAGTGCGGCGCGGGCGCCTTCCTTGGCCGGTGGGCCGACAGCGTCCTCCAGATCCAGCACGACAGCATCGGCCTCGCTGGCCAGGGCCTTGGCGAGCTTGCGCTCGGAATCCGCCGGGGCGAAGAGCAGGCTGCGCAGCCTCATGCCGGCGCCCCTTCGGGCCGGCGCAACATCAGCGCGGCACGGCCACAGCGTGCCACCAACACGTCATGCTGGTTGAAGGCCTCATGGCGGAAGGTGACGATGCCGGCCTCCGGGCGGGAGCGGCTGGCGCGGGCGCCAACCACGGTGGTCAGCACCCGCAGCGTGTCGCCGGCGAAGACGGGCGCCGGGAAGGTCACGTCGGTCATGCCGAGATTGGCGACGGTGGTGCCTTGCGTCGTGTTGTGCACGCTCATGCCGATCATCAGCCCCAGCGTGAACAGCGAGTTCACAATCGGCCGGCCGAATTCGGTACCCTTCATGTATTCGGCGTCCAGATGCAGGCGCGCCACGTTCATGGTCATGCCGCAGAACAGCACGTTGTCGGCTTCCGTCACCGTGCGGCGCCACTCGGCGTCGATCACGCGGCCCTCGGGCAGGTCCTCGAAATAGAGTCCGGGCATCCCTTCCCTCCCGCAGCCTCAGTAGGATTTCGGCAGGCCGAGCACCTTCTCGGCAATGAAGCAGAGGATCAACTGCGGACTGATCGGGGCGATGCGCGGGATCATCACCTCCCGCAGGTAGCGCTCGACCTGGTATTCCCGGGCATAGCCGAAGCCGCCATGCGTCATCACCGCCTGCTGGCACGCCTTGAAGCCGGCCTCGGCCGCCAGGTACTTGGCGGCATTCGCCACCGCGCCGCAGGGCAGGCCCTGGTCGTAGCTCCAGGCCGCCTTCATCACCATGAGCTGCGCTGCCTCCAGTTCCATCCAGCACTCGGCGAGCGGATGCTGGATCGCCTGGTTCTGCCCGATGGGCCGGCCGAACACCACGCGCTCCTTCGCATAGGCAGTGGCGCGGTGCAGCGCCGCATAGCCCAGGCCGAGCGCCTCGGCGGCGATCAGGATGCGCTCCGGGTTCAGCCCGTGCAGGATGTAGTCGAAGCCCTTGCCTTCCTCGCCAATGCGGTCCTCCAGCGGCACTTCGAGGTTGTCGATGAAGAGCTGATTCGAATCCACGGCCTTGCGGCCCATCTTCTCGATCTCGCGCACCTCGATGCGGCTGCGGTCGAGCGTGGTGTAGAACAGGCTGAGCCCCTCGGTGCGCTTGTTGACGCTCTCGATCGGCGTGGTGCGTGCCAGGATCAGGATCTTTTCAGCCACCTGCGCGGTGGAGATCCAGACCTTCTGCCCGTTGATGACGTAGCGGCCGCCGCGGCGCTCGGCGCGGGTGCGGAGCTGGGTGGTGTCGAGCCCGGTGTTCGGCTCCGTCACCGCGAAGCAGGCGCGTTCCTGTCCGGCGATCAGCGGCGGCAGCATGCGCCGCTTCTGTTCCTCCGTGCCGAACACGACGACCGGGTTGAGGCCGAAGATGTTCATGTGCACCGCCGAGGCGCCCGTCATGCCGGCGCCGGACTGCGCGATGGCCTGCATCATGATCGCCGCCTCGGTGATGCCGAGCCCGGCGCCGCCATATTCCTCGGGCATGCAGATGCCGAGCCAGCCATCCCGCGCCAGCGCCTGGTGCAGCTCGGCCGGAAAGCGGCCGTCGCGGTCGCGCTCGGTCCAGTAGGCATCATCGAAGCCGGCGCAGATCCGCTCGACCGCAGCATGCACGGCCTCCTGCTCGGCTGTCTGGCGGAAGTCCATTCGCTTCGTTTCCCCCTGGCTGCTCGCGCCGCGCCGGCCGGGCGGCGCGCACCAGGCCGCACAAGCGGAGGCCTGAGCCCGCGGCCCGCCGGGGGCGAGGCCTTCACGCCGATTGAACCGTGGCCCCGCCTATGAGACAATTGAATTCTTCCGCCGCGATTTATAAGCCCGTTTTATAAGACAGCCACTGCGGACCGCCCCGCGCCGGCAAAGCTGGGAGGCTCATGACGCCCGTCACGCTGCGGCAGATGCGCGCCTTTCTCACCATCGTCAGGCTGGGGAGCTTCACGGGTGCGGCGCGGCAACTGCACCTCACCCAGCCCGCGCTCACCGTGCAGCTGCGCCAGCTGGAACAGACCCTCGGCGTGCGGCTCCTGGACCGGACCACGCGCACCGCCACCCCCACCCGGATCGGCGCGGAATTCGCCCGCGCCCTGGCGCCGCTGCTGGCGGAGTTGGAAACGGTGCTGGAGCGGGTTCAGGACCATGCGGCCCTGCGCACGGGGCGGGTCGATCTGGCAACCCTGCCCTCCCTTGCCTCCACGGTGCTGCCGGCGGTCATCGCGCGGCTGCGCGTCTCCAGCCCGGGGCTGCGCGTGCGGATGCGCGAGGCGGTCACCGGCCCGGTGGGCGAGATGGTGCGCGCCGGCCTGGTCGATTTCGGCATCGGCGGCAGCGTGGAGGAGGATGGCGAGCTGGAGGTGCAGCACCTCTTCGATGACCCGCTGCTGCTCATCTTCCCGCGCGGCCATGCCTTCGCGGCGCGGCGATCCGTCACGCTCCGGCAGCTTCTGGAAGTGCCCCTGCTGCTGCCGGAGGCGAACAGCGGCATCCGCCACGCGGTGGACCAGGCCTTTGCCGCTCTCGGCCTCCCGGTGGAGCCGGCACAGGAGGCGGTGAGCACCGGCACGCTGGTCGGCATGGTGCGGGCCGGGCTCGGGCTGGGGGTGCTGCCCTCCACGGCGGTGGAGATGCAGGTGATCCCGGACTTGCGGGCGCTGCCGATCGACGATCCGCCCCTGACGCGCCCGATCGCCTTGGTGCGGCGTGCGGGCCGCTCCCTCTCACCGGCGGCGGAGGCCTTCCTTGCCACGTTGCGGGAATGCCTGGCCCTTCGCGGCGACCTGCGGCCCGCCGCCAGGCCGCGCCGGCCCGCGCGCCGCGGCGATCCATAAAGAAACGCTATCAGTCGCGCAGAAACTTTCAGTTGTCTTTGCGGCAGCTCTGCTTCGCAATCCGCCTAGAGCATTTTGTTTTGACGAGCATCTTCACCCGTTCCGATGATGCCATCGGAACGGGATCTGCTCTAGCGAGCCGGGGAAAACCGGCCATGCCGGGAGGAAAGCCACCATGTCCGCCGCGCCTGCGCGCCAGTATTTCGTTCTGCCCGAGGAGGTGGAGGCCTATAGCCCCGCCAACCATACCGGCACCGTCAATCGCCGGCTGATCGGCCCCGAGACCGTCGGTGCCACGCAGATGGAGGTTCTGCACGGCACCATCGCGCGCGGCAGCGGCGCCCTGCCGCATGCCCATCCCGGGCTGGAGCAGGCCTGCTACATCCTCTCGGGCCGCGCCCGCGCCGAGGTGGGCGGCCAGTCACGGGAGCTTGGCCCGGGCGCCTGCTGCTTCTTCCCCGCCGGCGAGCAGCATGTCTTCACCGTCATCAGCGAGGAACCGGTGCAGGTGCTGGTCATCTATGCCCCGCCCTATGGGGAGGACCCGGCCAAGGTGATCCGCCCCGCCGGAGGCCAGACATGATGCGCCGCCGCGACCTGATGGCCGGCCTGCTGGCCGCCGCCCTGCCGCTCCCCGCCCTGGCGCAGGGCTGGAAGCCCTCCCGCCCGATCACGCTGATCGTGCCCTTCGCGGCCGGCAGCGGGACCGACGCGGTGGCGCGTATCCTGGCGCAGCTCCTGAGCGAGACGCTGGAGGGCGCGAGCGTCATCGTGGAGAACCGTGCCGGCGGCAGCGGCGTCATCGCCGCCGTCGCCGCCGCGCATGCGCCGCCCGACGGGCATACGCTCTTCGTCACCACCAACACCACGCATTCGGCCAATCCGGCGCTGATGAAGCACCTGGATTACGACCCGGTGGCGGATTTCGCCCCGGTCGCGCGCGTGGGCAACCTGCCCTTCATGCTGGTGGTCGGCGCCAAATCGCCGGCGCAGGACGCCGCCGGCTTCTTCCGGCTGATCCGCGAGCGGCGCGGCCAGATGAGCTATGCGAGCGGCAACAGCACGGGCATCGTCGGCGGCGCCACCATGGCGCGGATGGCGGGAACGGACATGCTCCACGTGCCCTATCGCTCCACCCCGCCCGCCATGACCGACGTGATCGCCGGGCGGGTGGACTGCATGCTCGTGGACATCGCCGCCGGGCTCGGCCATGTGCGCGACGGCCAGCTCCGGCTGCTGGGCGTGACGACCAGGGAGCGCTCCGCCCTTCTCCCGGACGCGCCGAGCCTCCACGAGGCCGGGCTGACGGGCTTCGACATCACGTCCTGGAACGGCGTCTTCGCGCCGGCCGGCACGCCCCCCGAGGTGATCGGCGCCCTGAATGCCGCCTTGCGCGGCAGCATCGAGCGGCCGGAGGTGAAGGCCCGCTTCGCCACGATCGGCTTCGACGCCTTCTCCGGCACACCGGAGGAACTGGGAGCCTTCGTGCGCGAGCAGCTGGTGACCTGGCGCGAGCTGGTGGAAGCCGCCGGCATCCCGAAGGAATGAGCGGAGACCGGAGCATGGGGCCGCTGGACGGGCTGAAGGTCATCGACGTCACCACCGTGGTGATGGGCCCCTATGCCACCCGCCTGCTCGCCGACCAGGGCGCCGAGGTGCTGAAGGTGGAGCCCCCGGGCGGCGATGTGATGCGCCGCGCCGGTCAGGGCGGCGCCATGTTCGCGCAGCTCAACCGCAACAAGCGCAGCGTGGTGCTGGACCTGAAGGCCCCAGCCGGGCAGGCGGCGCTGCGCCGGCTGGTCACCGGGGCGGATGTGCTGGTGCACAACATGCGGCCCGATGCGGCCGGGAGGCTTGGCCTCAACCGCGCCACGCTTTCCGCGGTGAACCCGCGGCTGATCGTGGCCGGGGCGGTGGGCTATGGCTCGAACGGCCCCTATGCCGGGCGCCCGGCCTATGACGACCTGATCCAGGCCGCCAGCGGACTGGCGGATATCATCGGCCGAGCCAGCGGCACGGGCGAGCCCGCCTATGTGCCGCTCACCCTGAGCGACCGGGTGGTCGGCATCCACCTGGCGCAGGCCGTCACCGCCGCGCTCCTGCAACGCGAGCGCACCGGGCAGGCAACTGAGATCGAGATCCCGATGTTCGAGACCTTCGCCGACCTGGTGCTCGGTGACCATCTGGGCGGCCTCGCCTTCGATCCGCCGCGCGGCGGTCCGCACTACGCGCGGCTGATCTCGCGGCAGCGCCGACCCTACCGCACGCGGGACGGCCACATCGCCGTGCTGCTCTACACCGATGCGCATTGGCGCGCCTTCTTCCATGCGCTGGGACGGGAGGCGGAGCTGGAAACGGACCCACGCCTGCGCGACCATGCCGCGCGGCTGGCCAATATCGACCATGCCTATGGGCTTGTCGGCGCTGCGCTCGCGGAGCACGAGACCGCCGTCTGGCTACGGATGCTGGAACCGCTCGATATTCCGGTGGCGCCCGTCAACGATGTTGCCGCGCTGCTGCAAGATCCGCATCTGCGCGCTGTCGGCTACTGGCGCGAGATCCCGCTGCCGGAAGGCGGCGTGCTGCGCAGCCCTGCGCCGGTGGGGCGCTGGTCCGGCAGCGGTGCGGCGCCGCTGCGTCCGCCACCACCCCTGCGGCCGGAGGCGGCGAACTGACCCGGCCGCACATGATGCCGGCGGCGGAAGACACGGGCCCGGGTCAGGCAAGTGCTGACCCTCTCCACAGGGCCGCGCGCACTGCGCCAGAAGGAAGCGACAGGGAGCGGACCGCATGACTGCGGGTCGGCCCCTCTTGCGCCACTGGCACGGTCAGCGACGGTACGGAAGCTGGACGGACCGGATGCCACGCCGATCGGCGATGCGCCCGAGGCCTGCCGTGCTCGCTCCGGCGCAGGCCATGTGGAAGGGGTCACGGCAACCCGGCAAGCCGGCAATCGAGCGCCGGTGACAGCGCGGCTCCGTGTCCACCTGGCCTTCACAATGCCGCGGAAGGCCTTCCCCGTATCGGGCATCTGCACGGTCAGCGACCTGAGTGCCGAGTTCCGCGATGCCTGCGGCGTTGCGATCGCCTTCGGCATCGTGTCAGCCCGCAACATTCCCAAGCTGGATGCGATCCCGCCGCGGAATGCCGTGCGTTTCGTGATGGCAGGCGGTGAGGCAGGAGCGGGGCGCGACAGCTTGGCCGCGCCGGAGCTGGCCGGCCGCCGAGGCCATGTTACTGCCTTGCATGTCGAGATTGGCCGCGCGCTGCTGTGCCGGCTGGGCTCGGATGGGCGCCTAGTGGTCTGATTTCATGGTTCCTCCGATCTGGAGGGTTCGCTGGCAGAAGCGCTGGATGGCGGCGAGAATGTTGTCGGCGGACTTGGTCCAACGGAAGGGTTTGGGGTCGGCATTGTGGGCCTCGATGAAGGCGCGGATGTCGGCCTCAAGCTGGGCGGTGGAGTGGTGGATGCCGCGCCGGAGTTGGCGTTCGGTCAGGAGTGCGAAGAAGCGCTCGGCCTGGTTGATCCAGGGCGCGCCGGTGGGCGTGAAGTGGACGTGCCAGCGCGGGCGTTTGGCAAGCCAGTCGCGGATCGGCTTGGTCTTGTGGGTGGCGTAGTTGTCCATGACCAGGTGAACGTCGAGACCCGCGGGCACATTGGCCTCGATCTGGTCGAGGAACTTGCGGAACTCGCTGGACCGGCGCTTCGGATAGCAGCGACCGATCACCGCGCCGGTGGCAATGTCGAGCGCGGCGAACAGGGAGGTGATGCCGTGGCGCGTGTAGTCGTGCGTGCGACGCTCCACCTGGCCAGGCCGCATCGGCAGCAGCGGCTGGGTGCGATCCAGCGCCTGGATCTGGGATTTCTCGTCCACGCAGAGCACCAGCGCCCGGTCCGGCGGGCTGAGATACAGCCCGACGATGCCGCGCACCTTCTCGACGAACAACGGATCATTGGAGAGCTTGAAGGTCTCGCTCCGGTGCGGTTGCAGGCCGAAGGCGCGCCAGATTCGGTGGATGGTGGAGGGCGCGTAGCCGACCGCCTTGGCCATCGAGCGCAGCGACCAGTGCGTGGATCCGGGCGGGGTCGCCTCCAGCGTCAGGCGAATGATGTCGGCGATCGCGTCATCGCCGATCCGGTGCGGTGTGCCTGACCTCGGCTCGTCCAGCAGCCCATCCAGCCGATGCGCGGCGAAGCGCCGCCGCCACTTCGAAACCGTGTTGGCATCCGCACCGACCTCAGCGCAGATCGCCTTGTTCTCCAGCCCGGCCGCCGCGGCGAGCACGATCCGGGCGCGCCGCGCCATGGCCTGCCCGGTCTTGCGCCTGGGCCAGCGACTCCAACTCCTGCCGCTCGGCCACACTCAGTGCAATCGACACCGCGGGCTTGCCCATCGCCGCTCCCCTACGAACGCCCGCATAATCATAAGAATTTCGCGATCAGACACCCAACCTTATAGTTGCGTTTTCGTCTGGCATGGGCCTCTTGCACGGCGGCTTGATGAGCGCGTCGCCAGAGTGACCAGGCGATGATGGTGGCGGGCTGGATCTGCCGCTGTGCCAGGCGGATGGCTATGCGGCGGATCTCCTGGATCGACCAGCGGATGAGGTCCGCGGTGCCTGGGGCTGCTTCTGTGTTTTTTGGGATGTCGGCTGATTGGCGTGATGGCGGATCACCGCCAGCATGGCGAGGGCCAGCATCACCAGGGAAACGTGGCGGTGCCAGCCGTGCCAGGATCGGGTTTCGTTGTGCGTCAGGCCAAGTTCGTTCTTGGCGGTCTCGAAGCTGTCCTCGATGGCCCAGCGATGCCCCTCGACAGCGACAAGCGTCTCGATCGGCGTTCCGGCTGGGCACCAGGTGGTGAAGTAGGCCATTTCGCCATCGGCGATGTGGCGGCGGATCAGCAGACCGCGCGTCCATAGCCCCTTTGCTCCTGGACTGAACTCATCAGCATCAAGGTCCGCCAGTTCCAGATGCGCCCAGTCGTGCAAGCGCTCGCCCTTCGTGCCCAGACCGGCGGACAGGCGCCGCCAAGCAACAGGGCCCAAACTCTCGGCAATGGCCTCGGCCGTTCCTGCGACCTCAGGCTTGCCGATCCAGGAGTTGAAGGATGCTGTCGCGTTGACGCCAAGCACGTAACCCTTGCCTGCGCGCCGCAGAGCCATCTCGATGTCGCCGACACCATAGACGCTGTCAGCCGCGACCCAGCCGAAGGACACGCCCACGGTAATGGCCCGCTCGATCATGCTGAGGGCCATGGCAGGCTTGGTCGCGAAGCCAGTTCCTGAAGGAACGTGGGCCGCGACCATGCGGGCCGGATCATCTGTCCAGCGCTTGGGCAGGTAGAGCGCGCGATCGATGAAGGCGTGGCCGTGTCGTGATACATAGGCCGCGAACACGCCGATCTGGCAGTTGGTGATCTTGCCTGCCGAACCGGTGTACTGCCGCCCCACACCACAGGATGCGCGGCCTTGCTTGAGGAAGCCGGTCTCGTCGATCACCAGCACCGCATCCTCTACGGCGAAATGCTCAACCACGTAGTCCCGCACGATGTCGCGCAGCGCATCGGCCTCCCAGCGGCCGCGGCCGAGAATAGCCTGCTGCCGCCATGGCCCGGGATCGCCCGCAGCTTCCGCCCGCATCCAGCCGGTCTTACGGCGCTCAGGCCCCAGCAGGCCGTCCAGAAACAGACCGGCAGAGGCCGCTACCCTCTCCTGAGTGAACAGTGGCCGG
This sequence comes from Roseomonas sp. E05, assembly GCF_030063475.1. Taxonomy (GTDB): domain Bacteria; phylum Pseudomonadota; class Alphaproteobacteria; order Acetobacterales; family Acetobacteraceae; genus Pseudoroseomonas. The sequence goes on along the minus strand of NZ_JASIRT010000009.1, from coordinate 348 downwards.
ATGCGGGCTTTGACCTCACGCAGCGATAACGCCCGGAGTTCCAGTGTCGTCTCGGTCGAAGCGCCCGCCATCCATGATCTCCGAAGCATGCTTCGCCATAGACTCAGAGATCATCAGAAAACGCAATTGTAAGGTTAGTCCTGGGTCAGCTTTCAACCGGCGACCGGGTCAGTTTCACTCCGGTGGAGTGGCCCCTATTTCGACCGGACACCGGGCATAGCCCCGAGGGCCTAGGCTTGCGCCTAGGCATACGCCTATGCCGAACGACCCGACGCGCGTCGAAATCATCACCGGCCGTGAGCGCCGCAGGCGCTACAGTGCCGAGCAGAAGCTCCGGCTGGTCGAGGA
>NZ_JASIRT010000008.1 GCF_030063475.1 Roseomonas sp. E05 | reverse complement strand
ACATCGCCGTTGTGCTCGACCGCCTCGCCCGGGGCCACACCATCGACCGCATCGACGAACTCCTGCCGTGGAACTTCAGGCTCACCGCATCACCCGCGGGAACGGGCTGACGCTTACGCCGCCTCGACGGGCTGCGCTACAGCAGCGCCACCGGGAAGAAGGGGGCGAACGTCGTCCTGTTCGCCGGACCCAGGGAGGTGGCGGGAGCCACTGAGGAGAATGGATATGGTCGAGCCCCAAAGACATGGTTGAAGCTCGCAAGCGTCCGCCATATCCGGCCGCGGACGTAGCGCTGAACTCCTTAGCCCTTACCAGGCGGCAATCATGCAAAAGGCACAGTCGTGCCTTCCGTGCTTCTGATGATGGCGTTCGAACGGCTTGCAGCCACCGGCTCCTCCCATCGTGCCGCCGTTGGCGGATGGCTTCACCCCCACCATCTATCCGGCAGTGTGCTTTCTCCATGGCTCGCTCACCGCAGCCACCTAGAGGCGGCGCCGCACCTTTGCAGGACTTCCCATGACTCTGGACCTATCTACTCCCCAGGCGATGCCTGCCTCCCGCCTCCGCCCTGCGGTGGCCAGCAAGTCCTTCGAGGCCACGGAGCCCGGCGATATCGTGGCTTTGGTCGATGGCGGCAGCGAGCGATTCGGCATGGTTGGTGCGCATCTCGAGCGGGGTGGCACACGGACGCTGGTCATGGTCTACATGCGGGATGCCTCTGGCGGCGGCCCGGCGACCGTCGCGTGGGAGTACTACGAACCCAACCAGACGGTGTTGTCATTCGGAAAGAAGCCCTTCTTCAGCTTCGATCCAAGGGGCACTGCAGCCGTTCGGGCACATCTCGGGCCGGTCCCGACCGGCGCGCTTATCGTCGGGCGCAGCGGCACACTGCTGACGGCGCAGCATGCCGCTGCCACCGGCGCGAGGGCCGCCTACTTCAACATCGCCTCGGGGGAGCTGGTGACGGACGCCGCCCGCAGTGGAGACGTCGCAATCAAGACATGGGAACTCCACCTGCCGATCGACGGCCAGCCGTCTATGGCACTCTTTCGCTTCGGCTCTGCCAGTTAAACCATCGTCCGGGCGCCGCAGCCCCGGAACCCCCTGAGAGCCGGAGCGGCTCACATCTTCCTGCTCCTGGTGGATGTCGACCCTCTGGCGTCCAAATTCTGCCACAACATCGAGATGAGCCGCACCCTCGAACAGCAGGCAGCACGTGCGCCCCGCATCCTGGCGGTCTTCCTGCTGACTGCGAGCGGAAGCACAGCCACTTCGGAAGTTCCACGCCGTCCCTCGTGACGAGCACCCGCGTGGCCGGATTCCCCGCTCAAGGACAAAGCGCTCACCAGGGTGGCCTCCGCGGTCTGCAGGATCGCGGTCTAGAGATGCAGGTGTGCCGGATCGCCGGGCCGCTGATTGCCGGTGGTGTCGCTCATCCAGCCATAAGTTCGCAGCAGCCATCGGGTGTGCCCCCCCACGCCGGGCCCGGGCGCCGCGCGGCCGTGGATCACCTGCCTGTTGTGAACAAGGCAGATGTCCCCCGCCCCAACCACCACGTCGGTGTAGAGCCCAGGCAAGGCGGCGGAGAACGCATCCAAGGCTTCACGTGCCAAAGGCGGCGCATCGTGGGAGACCCTCACGCTGCTGTGGCTGAAGCGCATGGAATTGCCGTGACGAGGCTCGACAAGGCTCAGCAAAGGGGCACCGACCCTGGTGCGCCCGTTCACGAAAGTCCTTTGGGCCTTTATGTCGAACCATGGCCCCTGCAGCGCATCATACTGTTCATCCGTCAGGGTCCTCAGAACCGACGACACCGACGTGAGCCTGGTCATCGTGCCCGATGGGTTGCGGAGCCCGACCAGCACCAGGAGGTCGGGGGCGGGCGATTGCTCCTCTCCGCCCGCCATAAACTCGCTGGGAAACGGCAGCGAAGCACCGTCGGTGTGCCCCCTCATCGGCGCCACGGACCGCTCCGCCACACCGGCGCCTGCCTCTTGGTCAGGCAGAGCGACCAGGTTCACGAACGCGGCGCCGTCGTTTTCGGAGTGGTATGAAACCAGCCGCGCCCCCGCCAGCGACATGAGGCCGATCGTAGCCCATGCGAGGGGCCACCAGGCAGGGTGGTGTAGCGGGGCGAAGCCCGTGGGTGTCTCGGGCAGCGCGGCCAGGTTAATCCCAGTACGTATGACGAGCCAAGGTTGCTGGCCAGTCGCAAACTGCCTGAGCGTGATTGCATCATCCTGCGAGAGCGCCCCCTGTATGGCATCACCGGCCTCAGCGTGAAGCCCAACCGGGTCGCAGCACGGGTCGCCGGTTGGGAGGGCGGCAAGGGCGGCCGGGAGCCGAGCCGGATCGATTGCGATTTCCTGGATGGCATCAAGGATGGGCACGCTCGGCCTCTCGGACTGCTCAATCCTTCTGCAGCATCGCCAGCCCGATTGCAATCTCACCGGCTTTCGGTGAGACTCACCATCAAGTGGTGAGAATCAGCCTGTGACGCGGTCGGCTCCCTGCTGGAGTCCGGTAATCTTGGGGAGCGAATCATGGTGAGGCATCAGGGCACGGCGCACGCCACCGATGGTGGTACGGAAGCCGCCGGGGCACATGGATCCGGCAACCTGGCGCGGAGCGACCTCGAACGGGCGGTCAGAGCCGTGACGCGGCATGACTTCCATGAGCCGTCGCGGACCCACATCGTCTGGTGCCCAGGCGTGGGCCGGAATGGCGCCAAGGGGTTCGGCGATGCGGCCGACGAGGCGCACCGCATGTTCGTCCGGCGGATCAGTGAATTGCTCGATTCGGCGACTCCAGCCGACCTGGAGCGTTGGGCGAACAACCTCGCCCGGACGCACGCCGAGAGCTTGAGGGAGGCGCACGTCCGTTCGCTTGCTGCACGGGAACGGATGGGTTGCTACAGCCTCGGCCTTGATCCCGCGCAGGTCGCCCTGCTCGCCGACGCGCCGCGCGCCCCCGCCTCGAACCAAGCCATTGTGGACGCGCTGCATGCGGGTCTGACCGCCTTCCGGACCTTTACAGGCCGGACCACGCGCGCCGGTGTCGTGGCGGCCATTTCGGCGAACGAGAGCAAGCTGCGCGCCGGGCGGCAGGACCGTGGCGACGAGACGGTCTACCGGACTGTGAGGATGGACGCGGAAACCCACGCAAGGCTTCAGCTCGAGGCGCACGAGAGCGGCGTGAAGCTTCAGGAGCTGTGTCGTTACGTTCTCCATCTCGCCTTGGGCGGGCGCACGCCCATCCGAGACCATGATGTCGGAGCCGCCGCATCCGACGGCTCCCCACGTGGCAATCCCTTCGCGGACCTGAGCGTCCAGCAGTTCGCCCGGGTGGCGGAAGGGGCTCGGATGCCGAGAACGGTTCTCGCCGCCATCAGGGATGGCCGGGTCGTGGGCCTACCAGGGATAGTCGCCGAGCGCATCGGCAGGGCCATGCCGACACCCGTGCCAGCGAACGACATCATCCACCACGCAGGCTCGGGGGCACGACTCCCGCCAGCAATGGCGGCCAAGGCGAAGCGAAGGCCCACCGCGTCCGCAGGCGCCATGACACTGGAGGAGGTCGCGCGCGAGGCTGGGATGACCACCGACGCCATCCAGCACATGCTGGCCGACTGATCCGGCGCGCGGCGGTGAATTCCTTCGACGCCGCGCGCTTTGCGGCACGCGCCCTCCGCCAGGCCGTCTCGGCGACGGCAGCGACGCACGGCATCCTGGCTCTAGCGGAGGCAGCCGCGGACCATCTCGGGTTCGAGGTGAGTTGGGTGCCCGCGAGAAGCCCGCTCCTGAATGGGACGATGGCGCTCCTGGACCCTCAGGCGGGAACCATCGTCTGCGCGAACCGCGAAGACGACGGTGAGCGGGCCCTGCTCCTGGCCCACGAGTTGGGGCACGAGGCTGTCCACCGCCTGACCGCCGGTTACGACATGTCGGTCGCCGCGGGTCGGGCTGGGGCAGCCACGGTCCGTTTGACCGACTACGGCCCGCGGGAGCGGCGCGAGCTCGAGGCCGAGGTGTTCGCGCGGGAGTTCGCCCTGCCCCGTGACGACGCGCGCCGGATGCACCTCGCCGGGAGAATGACCGCAGCGGCCATCGTCTCCAGCACGGGGCTTCCCCGCGGCGTGGTCGAGAGGCAGCTCCTGGACTCGCTGCTGCTGCCCGACGTGGAGGCGCCCTCCCCTGCCCCGAAGGCTGCGCCCGACCTGGATGGCTCGCAGGCGGCCGCGGTCTCGCACGCTGGCGGCCCGCTGCTGCTGTCCGCCGGTCCAGGGACGGGGAAGACGCGCACCATGGTCGCGCGGATCGTCCACCTTGTCGGGGCGGGCGTGGACCCGGGGTCAATCCTTGTGCTCACCTTCTCCGATCGTGCCGCAGCCGAGGCATCCGAACGGATTTGCGCCGCGCTTCCGGAGGACGGCGCCCGCGTGTGGGTCGGCACGTTCCACCAGTTCGGCGCCGACATCGTCCGGCGCCACGCCGACCGGCTCGGCCTGCCGGATCGCCCTGTGCTGTTCGACAGCGCCTCGGCCGTCGACGCCCTGGAGGACCTCCTCGCCACCCTCGACCTCAAGCACTACCGCAACCTGTGGTCACCGGAGAGGCTCCTGAAGGACGTCCTGGGCGCCGTGTCCCGCGCCAAGGACGAGGTCGCCGGACCGGAGCGCTACGCCGAGCTCGCGGCCGCCATGCGCCTCGCCGCGGCGGGAGACCCGGAGAAGCTGGCGGCCGCGGGGCGGGCCGAGGAGGTGGCGCGCGTCTACGCGGCCTACCAAGGCAAGCTGCAGGCGACGGGTGGCATCGACTACGGCGACATGATCATGCTGCCGACCCTGCTGCTCGAGGACGACCCCGTCCTGGCGGCAGGGCTCCGCGAGCGGCACCGCCACGTCCTGGTGGACGAGTACCAGGACGTCAACCGCGCGAGCATCAGGCTCCTGAAGGCGTTGGTCGGCCGGGGCGGCGAACTCTGGGCGGTCGGTGACGCCCGGCAAGCCATCTACCGCTTCCGCGGCGCGTCCTCCGCCAGCATGTCGCGCTTCGGGGAGGACTTTGGTCCCCACGTGGCCCTGGGACTGGACACGAACTACCGCTCCTCGGCCGAGGTGGTCCGCGGCTTCGTCGGGTTCGCGTCGTCCATGGCCGCGTCCGCGGGAGGCGTTCCCCTGAAGCTGTCCGCCTATCGCGGCACGGCCGGGCACGCGCCATCGCTCACGGTCTGCCCCGACGACGCCGCCGAACTGGCCGCGGTGGTGGCAGGCTTGAGGGAGCTCGCAGAACGCGGGGTGCGCCACGGCCAGCAAGCCGTCCTCTGCCGCGCGAACGCCCGGGTCGAGAAGGTCGCGGCCGCGCTCGAAGCGGCGGGTATCCCGGTGCTGCGCATCGGCAACCTGCTGGAGCGCGAGGAGGTGCGGGATCTCCTGAGCCTCCTCAGCCTGGCCGTCGATCCCACCGGCGCGGGCTTGCCACGCGTCGGGGCGCTGCCTCGCTACGGCCTGACCCTGCAGGACGTGCGCACCGTGGCGTTGGCGCTGCGGTCCGGCGACCGGACCGCGCTGGAGGCGCTGCCGGACCTGGCGATGCTCCCCGGCCTCTCGGCGCAGGGTGCGACAGGCCTCGCCCGCTTGCGGGACGACCTCGCGGGCCTGGGGCCCTTCTCCACGCCGTGGGAGTTCCTGACCGCGTACGTCATGGACCGAACGAGGTGGCTGGCGGATGTGGCCGAAGCCGACGGCATGGCCAGCAGCATGCGCCGCCTCGCGGTCTGGCGGCTCCTGGAGACAGTCCGCACGCAGCCTCCTGGAGAGGCGGGGCCGCCCATCAGGCGCTTCATGCAGCGGCTGCGGCGGATCGCGCTGCTCGGCGAGGCGAAAAGCCTCGGCGACGTGCCGGAGGCGGCCAGGGGCCTCGATGCGGTCCATGTGATGACCGTGCACGGGAGCAAGGGCCTGGAGTTCGAGGCGGTGCACCTGCCAGGTCTCACCGACAAGAGCTTCCCGATGCCCGAGAGGAGCCAGGCCTGCCCGCCGCCGCATGGGCTGATCGAGGCGGCCGGACCGCACTCCCCGGCCGAGGACGCCGCCGCCGAGGAGGAGTGCCTCTTCTTCGTGGCGCTGTCGCGCGCGAAGACCCACCTGCGCCTCTACCGGAGTGATCGGACCGCCGGGAACCGGGCACTGTCACCGTCGCCATTCCTCACGAAGATCGCGCCCGCACCGCTCGTGAAGCGCGGTTCGCCCGCCCTGCCCCCTCCACCGGCTGCCGAACGCGCCATTTCCGTGTCGTGGCCCGCTGGCGGCGCGAGGCTGCAGGCGCACCAACTCGAGCAGCTCCAGAATTGCCCACGCAGGATGCTGCACACCGCCCTGCTCGGCATCGGCGCGGCCCGCCAGACTGGCCCCTTCGCCAAGACCCACGACTGCGTGCACCGGCTGCTGAACCAGATGGCCGAAGCAGATGCCCACCTCGGCGGTTCCGGCCTGGCCAAGCTGGAGCAAGCATTCGAGGCCATCTGGCTGGAGCATGGCCCGTGGGACCACGGTTATGCGGAGCACTACCGCGCCCTTGGCTCGAAGCTGCTCGCGGCGCTTCACCGGCACCTCAATGGACGGACTTCCATGCAGTCCGCGGTGGTCGTCGTTGACCAGGCCGGTGTCGAGGTGCGCGTCCATGCCGAGGATTCATTGTCCGAGGCGGGCGAGCACGTCCTACGTCGCATCCGAACCGGGAGCGGCCGCGTGGACGATCTGAAAATCGGCTTCACCCTCCTGCTACTTGCCGCCCAGGCGCAGGGTGCTGGTCGCGGCCGCGCGGAGTTGGTCAGCCTGACCGACGATACGGTGCACCCTGTCGACCTCACGCCCAAAAAGCTGAAAAACAGGCTTCAGACCCTGCAGGAGCTTGGCGACCTACTTCAGCGCGGATCTTTTCCAGCCATCGGCAAGGCAGAGGATTGCCCGCGCTGCCCGCATTGGTTTGCCTGCGGCCGCCTCCCCTTCGGGGACTTGGCGATGAAGGAGCGGTAACCAGGAAAAGGCTCAACCTGCCATATCGCTCGGCAGGAGGCAGGTCGGTCCGTGCACCAGATGTGCACGACGCCTAGGAGCGGCCATGCGGTCCTGCGCCACGTTCCGCCTCGGCCAGGTCGCTTCTGTAGCTGGACGCCGCGAAGCCGATTGCGCTGGCGAGCACCGCCACAGCAGATGGGCAAGGCGACCGATCGGACCACGTCCTCGAACATCTGCTACAGGTGCTCGCCAAGATGATCCAAAGTCCGGCGATTAGATGCTCCGGATCTTCCTGAGCGACAGGACAACCGAGCGGCTTCCGGGGCAGGTGAGAGCCAGACCGGCGGCTCTCAACGTCGACCTCGGCGAACCCATCACGGAGCTGCGGGAGTCGTAGCCGAGCTCTTCGCAAGCCGAATGGCGGCCCGAGCACTGCTGCTTGGCTTTCAGCGAAAGCGGTTCTCGTGTGCCCCGCCACGGAAGACGAGATTTTAGTTTACTGTTCGAAATGAAAATGGCTAAGGTCAGGCGCATCCTCATCCAGCAGGCATCCCCGCTTATGGCAGAAGAGCCGCCTCCGCCCAAGAAGAAGCGCAAGAAAGGGGCTGGCACCATGGCTAAGCCAGCCCCTGCGGCAACGAAGAAGCGGACGTCTGGATCATTGGCCAAAGCCGCCGACACCATGCCGCAGATGGTCGCCCTGAATGGCACCGTTCCGGTCCTGAACATCTCCCTGACCGCCGAGTATGCCGCTGTCCGTGAAGATGACTGGGATGACTTGACGATCGATCCAGTGCCCTTCGCATCCCTGCGAGCGGCGAAAGACCACATGCTGGCACTGCCCTGCTACTCGCATGGGGATGCCACCCGCCCCCGCGCCTGGATGACCGAGATCTCGCGACGTACCGCTCCCGTGTGCCAGGACGGAACCCAGGACCGTTTCGTGATCGTCAGGCTGGTGAGCTTCCGGTGAACGCGTGCCTCTGGCGTGGGCTGCCTCTCGTTTTCCTGCTCGCGGCCTGCGCCGACAAGACCGACCTGCGCCGGTGGGCATCCTCCGAGGACGTGCGCGCTGGCGATAACGAGCTGGAGATGACGCTCTCCGTCGGCATGGCCGCCCCGCCTGTGGCGAGGCCGCTGCCAATTACCGTGCTCGCCGGGGAAGCACAGCAGGCGTACATCCAAGCCGTTGCCGGTCAGTCAGCGGAAAGGGCAAGCGCCCTGGAGCGACGCATCTTCGGCGCGACAGTCGCCGACGACACGCCCCGCGAAGGCCAGTCGCCGGTCGACCGGGCATCTCGACGCGTGGCCTTGAATGTCTCGCGTCCTTTCGGGACGATGGGTCCAGGAGATCGCATCGAGGGCTACCGTGCTTCCATCCGGCCTCTCAACTTCACGTTCGGCGACTACCGCAACACCGAGGCCGAAATCACGCTGACGGATGGTGTTCAGGTTCAGCGTACCAGCGGCTCGCAAACGACGCAGAGCCTCACTGCGGGCGCTGAGGCCACCGGCCTGCCGGTTGGCCTGGAGGCAGGCGCGACTCAAAGTCGCCAGCTGGTCACCACCACCACCATCCGGGAGACCAGGGGCGTCAATCCCTTCGTCGAACCCGCATGCATGACGGTCGACCGGACTGGATCGGCCAACTACCAGATCGACGGGAACGTCTTCGTCGACCTGAGCACGGTGAGCGAGGTTCCGCCGCCACCGGCCCGGACCGGCAAGTGTGCGTTTGGCCCAGCCCAAACGGGGACGGCATCGTCATCCCAGCCAGCTCGCTACTGGGTGATCGACGCACCACTCCCCACGCGGGGCACCACCATCAATGTTCCCCCGGGAGCCCGGCCCGGCTCGATCAGGACCTATCCGCGGGTGCCGCTGGTCGCGATGGTCAAGCTGGAGTTCACGCTGCGCCGGATCGTCGGCGGACAACGTGACCTTCCCGAGGGCGCGCACCACATCGAGCGCCGCACCGGCGCCTGGACACGGTGCGTGGACGTACTCGCAGGACCGCTGCTGAGGCCAGCGCTGTACCAGATTTCGCTCACCGGGCAGGTGTCGCAGGATGTGGTTGGCCCACTGGGCAACCTCACCGTCTCCGACCAAAGTTTGGCAACGATCCCGCTGGTCTTCACCGACTACGTCCATGCCGAGCAATTTGCCGGATGGCTGCAGAGCCAAAGCGATCGCCCTGGGCGCCTCGGCACGCTCACCCTCAATTACGCCGTCCGGTCTCCCTCGGAGCCGATTACCTTCACCGCGCAGCGTATGGAACTGCAACCTTCCCCCTGCCTGGAGCTCAATGCGGGTCAGGCAGGCGGCCCACCCGCCTGACCCGGGGGCTCTGGATTGCGGCTTGGCGGATCGCCGGTTCCGCGTCGGACCACTGAGCAGCATGTTTAACCACTGTTTCCAGGACGAGAGCCAGGAGCCGCGGCCAAGATGGCACGGCGCCTACCTGCTCGTCTCTGACGCCCCCACTCCCAGCTCCTGCCGCACGTGCGCGAACTGCACCGGATCCAGGCCGCGACGCTGCGCCGCCAACCAGAGAAGCGCGTCGAGACCCGCCTCCGTGAAGTGGGCACGGGCCAGGTGCGGCGAACCGCCACGCACCACCATCAGGCCTCGATCCACCATGCTCTGCACGGCAACCGGGACCTTCGGCTGCCCGGCAAGCGGCCCGGTGCGCCAGACCCTCAGGTGAATCCCGTCGACAACGGCGGGCGGGCGGCCGAAGCGGACGGTGAGTTCGCAGCGGATCAAGTCACGCTCTGCCGCGTTGAGGAGTTCGTCCGGGTTATCGGAAGCAGGCGAAGGGGGCATGTGTCCCGCATGTTGGCTGCCAAGGGGGTCCCTTGTTACCCTTTGCCGCGCCGCTGCACGAGAGCGGGTTCGTGGCGCCCTCATCGCCGGATCAGCGTAGGACTCCGATCCGGCGGCCACTTGGGCCAAAACCCCTGTTGGCGAGGAGCGTCCACCTCACCATCCCATCGGCAGCCGTCCCGACCTCGACTTGCTCACCGCAGCTATGCGGGGGCGGCGCCGCGTCGCCACAGAAGTCATCATGACGTCACATCCGACTACCGTTCACCCCGTCACAGCGTCCCGCCTCGTCCCGGCCGTGGTCAGCAAACCCTTCGGCGACGCGGAGGCTGGCGAAGTCGTTGCATTGGTGGATGGGGTCGGGGCGCGGTTCGGCATGGTAGCCAGTATCACCGAACAGGACGGAACGAAGGTCACTGTCATGGTGCTTCTGCAGGAGCACCAGGATGGCAAGCCAGCGACGGTTACGTAGGATCGCTACGAACGCCACCAGACCGTGCTCTCGTTCGACAAGGCGCCCCATTTTCGCTTCGACCCCACGAGTTCCAAATCCGGGATGATCGATGCACCACGGGGAAGCGATTCCGCACGGATGCGACCAGGATAGAGCGAGCCTGCCCACTGGGCTGCCGCAGCAAGCCGGGCACCGGTGGGAGGCTTCACCCACAGCCAAGGCCAACTTGGCACCACCGCGCCACGCCGATACCGGCCTGCCAACCGCCCTGGCGGCACGCTTCACCGGTGGCTGGCGCGGACAGGTGGCCTGCCCGCAGGGCCGAGTGGCTCCACGATGCCGGTCGCACAACGTGGACACGCCGCTGATGCCCCGCCACGGCGGGCACCGGGCCTCGGCAACCGCGTGACGGCGTGGCGGCGTGACGGTGGAAGGAGACGCTGCCCTGCTCAGGGCCTAGCTTTCTGGTCGGCTCGGCATACCTTCAGGTTAGAAGGAGATTCGCCGCGATGCCCATGAAGCTCAAGGTCCTGTCGGTCTACAACCGTGGCGACGCCACCAAGGAGCATGTGCTCCTCGAGGCTGTCGAGGACTGCAACGCCAACCGGTACCTGCTGGCGGACAGCACCTTCACCGGCGATGGGATGATCTCGAACAGGCTGCGTCACACCTTCTGGTTCCCCAGCAAGGCCGTCAAGAAGGGGGAACTCGTGTCACTCTGGACCGGCAAGGGATCGAACACCGAGGCTGCCAACGCCGCCGGGACCAAGATCCACCGGTTCTACTGGAACCTGGGGTCCGCAGTCTGGAACGATGACGGGGACTGCGCGCTCCTTATCGAGGTCAGCGATTGGAAAGCCAGCCGCACCAAGTAGGTGCGGCGTCGCACCGATTGCAGTCGGCCGACTGTTCAGCTGGCCCAGCAGCCTTGCTCCTGGCCTTAGCTCCCCAGCCAGCCTTCCATGATTGGCGGCACTCAACTTTGGCGGACTGGACCGGAACCGGGACTGGCCAAGGGGGCTCCCGCGTCAGGCGGCGCGATCAATAATGACTCCAGTGGAGCTGACGTCGTGGGCCGACAACCTCGCAAGCATTCCCGCGAGGTGACTTGGCAAGCATTGGGCGACCTTACACAGGACAGGGGGAAGGCGGGACGATGGACGGCATGATCAGCGCAACGAAGCTGGGCTTCGGCCTCCTGGAAGCCCACCGGCTCGCACACGAGCTGAATGGCGCCCTCATAGAGGCCGCGGCGCTGTCTGGCTGTATCCGCGTGCTTTCCGCTGATCCCGAAGCACCTCCGGTTCCCGGCGGGGTCTGGACCGCCGTTCTCCGGTTCGACCTGGACGGTCCAGGCGGTGCCTTCGTGATGGTAGCGCCATCCGGGCCAGTCTCTGCCCCAGGAGACACGCTCTGCACTGCTAGAGACTTGGAGGCATGGAACTTGGCGGCACGCAGGGTCGCTGTTGCCGTCAAAGCCGTTACCTCAGCAGGTCTCCCCGTTGCTGTTCACGCCAGCGGTACCGAGGTTGCGCTGGTGGATGACGTGATATCGTCCGCTGCTCCAGGCCAGTTCACCCACTCTGGCCAGGAGAGCCGCCTGAAAGCTCCCCTCGCCTTCCAGCTGACGCTTTAGCGTTGTCTCCCTATCTGCGGCCCTCGAGAGAACTCCGCGATGAACTTTGGATCGTACTCCAGCGGCAGGCCGCAAGGACCCAGCAGCGCCTTGCCGATGGTGGCAACCAAGGCCCGCTGCAGGCGATGATGTCTAGCCTCGTCGCCACCAGCCACCTCGTTGCAGGTGCGGCAGATCAAGGCATGTAGTTCATCGGCTAGGGGTACTTGCCCCTGCTCGAGCTGATCCAGGAGGTTTGACATCATGTCAGTTACACGCATAGTGACGTGAGGGGCAACAGCCACCCAGTTCCGCCTGTCGGCAACCTCCAACTGGCACGTGGCGCGCTACCGGCATGCAGGACCAGCCATTTCGGCGGCGCGGTCCAGAAGCCTTCGCAGTCGCATTCATGAGTTGCGCTGCCCCCTTGAGTTACCGCTTCTAGACCAGCAAGCACGCCACCGCCACGGTTCGGTACTCAGACGCCGTCATACGCCACACTCCAACAGCAAAGACGGTGCGTTGTATGCAACTTCTCCGCGCAAAACTCACTTTTTACTCCGGTCTTGGCGGATATTTCGTCATACGGAGGGTAACCACTGATGGCCTGGTATAAAGACGCAAGTAAATTGTCGCAGAACCACCACGCGAACTTCGACAAGATTTGGAAGCCTGGCGAGACCCCGCCGGACAATGGCATCTACCAGTGTCAAGGCTGCGGCGACGAGATCGCGTCGAATAAGGGCGTCCAGCTCCCGTCGCAGAACCACCGGCAGCACAGTCAAGACCAGGGCGCCATCCGGTGGAAGATGATCGTATGCTGCGTTAACCGCTGAAGCGACGCAGTGTTGGGAAATGGCCCAGTCTTGCTGGCAGGAAGAAACTGATGGCGGCCAGGCGGCGCGGTTGAGCGTCGTCTGGCTTGAACTGCCATCCGGTGCCGCGGCGGTGCACCGCCACCTGCGGCAGCCAAAGCAAACGGCAGCTTCCGGCAAGCACGCGACAGGATTCGATTGCGCCCAGGAGGCGCATGCAAGTACAGTTCCGCCCGCGCTGAAGAAAAATCAGCCACCGTGATGGGGGTGGTTGTTGCAGAGCAGCGTTGTGGGCGGCAGAATTCCTCGAAATCTGCGGCTTGCCCGGTCAAAGTATTGCTAGTTTTCGAGGTAGAATTATCTAGTTTCAACATGTTAGACCGAGGCCAGCGCCAAGTTATGCCTGGACTTTCAGCCGCTCCGCGCCTCGCCAGGTTCCGGCACAACGAGGGGGACAGGGACGTGGAGTTCGGCGTTTTCGACATCTTCCGCATCGGCATCGGGCCTTCCAGTTCGCACACGGTCGGGCCGATGCGGGCGGCGGCGGGCTTCGTCCGCGCGCTCGCCGGGAAGAGCCTGTTGCCCCGGGCGGCGCGGGTCCGGGCGGAGATGTTCGGCTCCCTGGCGCTGACCGGGCGCGGCCATGCGACGGACATCGCCGTGCTGCTCGGCCTCTCCGGCGAATGGCCGGAGAGGCTGGATCCGGATGAGGCCACCCGCATCGTCGCCGTCATCCGCGCGGAGGGCATGGTGCGGCTGGATGGCCGCCACCCCGTCCCGTTCGACGAGCAGCAGGACCTGTTGCTGCACCAGCGGGAGACGCTGCCCGGCCACACCAACGGCATGCGCTTCACCGCTCTCGCGGGGGATGGGACCACGCTGGATGAGCTGGTCTGCTACTCGATCGGCGGCGGCTTCGTCGCCACCGAGGATGAGCTGGCGCGGGAGGCCGGGCCGGCGGTGGCGGTGGCCCTGCCCTATCCCTTCGCCTCGGGCGCCGAGATGCTGGCCATGGCGGCGCGCAGCGGCCTCACCATCGCCGGGATGATGCGCGCCAACGAGCAGGCGCGCGGCCTCGGCACGCAGGCCATCGAGGCCGGGCTGCGCCGCATCGCCGAGGCCATGCGGGACTGCATCGCCCGCGGCATGCGCGGCGAGGGCCACCTGCCCGGCCGCACCCATCTGCGCCGCCGCGCGGCCGGCCTGCACCGCGACCTGCTGGCCCGCCCGCGCGAGGCCGATCCGATGACCGTCACCGACTGGGTCAGCCTCTTCGCCATCGCGGTCAACGAGGAGAACGCGGCGGGCGGCCGCGTCGTCACCGCGCCCACCAACGGCGCCGCCGGCATCGTGCCGGCCGTGCTGCACTACTACGAGCGCTTCGTCCCTGGCGCGACGCCCGAGGGCGTGCTCGACCTGCTGCTGACCGCCGGCGCCATCGGCGTGCTCTACAAGCGCAATGCCTCCATCTCCGGCGCCGAGGTCGGCTGCCAGGGCGAGGTCGGCGTCGCCTGCTCGATGGCGGCGGCGGGACTGGCGGCGGCGATGGGCGGCACGCCCGCGCAGGTGGAGAACGCCGCCGAGATCGGCATGGAGCACAATCTCGGCCTGACCTGTGACCCGGTGGGCGGGCTGGTGCAGATCCCCTGCATCGAGCGCAACGCGGTGGGCGCCAACAAGGCGATCATCGCCGCGCGGCTGGCGCTGCGCGGCGACGGCGCGCACCACGTCTCGCTCGACGACGTCATCCGCACCATGCGGCAGACCGGGCTCGACATGCAGTCGAAGTACAAGGAGACCTCGCTCGGCGGGCTCGCGGTGAACGTGACGGAGTGCTGAGGCGCCGCCGCCTCACACGCCCTCCCCCTCCCCCGCGAGCAGCCCGCGCCCGGCGTGGATGACGGCCTCCAGGTGGTCCATGACGGCGCGCACCCGCGCGGAACGCCGCAGGTCGGCATGGACCAGCAGCCAGATCTCGCGTGCGGCGGTGCCGGCATCGGCGGCGGGCAGCCGCACCAGGGCGGGATCGGCGTCGCCCAGGAAGCGCGGCAGGGCCGCGAGGCCGAGCCCGGCCCGCGCGGCCATGTGCAGCGTGGCGAGGTCGTTGGTCCGCAGGGCCAGCGGGCGGCCCTGCGCCAGGGCGGTCAGCCAGCGCTGCTGCGGGACATGCTCCAGGCTTTCGTCATAGCCCATCCAGTCCCGCTCGGCCGGGGCGCGCCGGGCGAGATAGTCCGCCGCGCCGTAGAGGCCATAGGCCATCTCGCCCAGCCTGCGCACGACCAGCGCACCCTCCTCCGGCCGGACGAGGCGGATGGCAAGGTCGGCCTCGCGCCGGGTGAGGCTGACGGCGCGGCTCGCACCCGCCAGTTCCAGCAGCAGACCGGGATGTCGCGCGCGCAGCGGCGCCAGGCGCGCGGCCAGGAAGTGGCTGGCCAAGACCGGCGGCGCGCTGATCCGCACGCTGCCGGCAAGGTCGCCTGCCCGCCCCTGCGCCAGCCGCTCGATGGCCAGCACGTCCTCCTCCAGCCGCTCGGCCAGGGCCGCAACCTGCTCGCCCTCGGCGGTCAGCGCATAGCCGCGCGGCAGGCGGTCGAAGAGCCGGAGGCCCAGCGCCGCCTCCAGCGCGGCGATGCGGCGGGCGACGGTGGAATGCTCGGCCCGCAGCGCGCGCGCCGCGCCGGAGAGGCTGCCTTCGCGGGCCAGGGCCACGAGATAGCGCAGGTCGTCCCAGTCCATGGTTCTGTGCATTCCTGCCCGGGAACTGGGCGGAGATGGCGAATATCTGGGCGAAGGTCAATGACATAGCGTCTCCCCATCAGCCCCGCACAAGGGTGGGGCACGGAAGGAGAAGGCGAATGACCCTGGTGGTGCAGATACGGGCGACGGGCGGGCCGGAAGTGCTGGTTCCCGCGCAACAGGACCTGCCGCGCCCGGCGGCGGGCGAGGTGCGGCTGCGGCAGGAGGCGGCCGGGCTGAACTACGTGGACGTCTATCATCGCACCGGCCTCTATCTGGTGCCCGGCCTGCCGGCGGTGATCGGCGTGGAGGGGGCGGGCGTGGTGGAGGAACTCGGCGCCGGCGTCGAGGGCCTCGCGGTGGGCGACCGGGCCGCCTATGCGGGGCTGCCGGTCGGCGGCTATGCCGAGGCCCGGCTGATCCCGGCCGCCCGGCTGATCCGGCTGCCGGAGGCCGTCGCCACGCGCAGCGCGGCCGGGGCGATGCTGCGGGGCGTGACGGCGCACATGCTGCTGCATCGCGTCCATGCCCTGCAACCGGGCGAGACCGTCCTGATCCATGCCGCGGCCGGCGGGCTGGGGCTGATCCTGGCGCAATGGGCGAAGCGCCTCGGCGCCACCGTGATCGGCACGGTCGGCAGCGAGGCGAAGGCCGAACTCGCGCGGCGGCATGGCGTGGACCATGCCATCCTCTACGACCGGACCGACTTCGTGGCGGGGGCGCGGGAGATCACCGGCGGCACCGGCGTGGACTACGCCATCGACGGCATCGGCGGCGACACCCTGTTGCGCACGCTGGATTGCGTGCGGCCCTTCGGCACTGTGGCCAGCGTCGGGCAGGCCGGCGGGCCGGTCCCCGCGTTGCGCGTCGCCGAGCTGGGCCCGCGCCGCTCGCTGGCGCTGGCGCGGCCCAGTGTCTTCGCCTATGCGGCCGATCCCGCCGCCTACCGGATGGCAGCGAAAGCCTTCCTGGCGCTGTTGCAGACGGGGCTGCGCGTCGAGATCGGCGCCGGGTTCCCGCTGCGCGACGCCGCTCAGGCCCATCGGGCGCTGGAGGCGCGCCGCACCACCGGCTCCTCCCTGCTGCTGACCTGAGCCGCCCCGCCCTCCGGCGCGGACCCTCAATCCAGCGTCGCGCCGGAGGCCTCGACCAGCCCCTGCCAGACCTTCTCCTGCGCGCGCAGGTAGTCGCCGAAGGCGGCGGGCGTGGCGTCGGAGACAGGGGCGAATCCCAGCGGCTCCATCTTCGCGCGGAAGGCGTCGGACTGCGCCACCTGCCGGATCGCGCGGTGCAGCAGCGCCACGCGGTCCTCCGGCGTGCCGGCGGGGGCCATGATGGCGTACCAGGACTGCGCGTCGATGCCCGAATCCGGCAGCAGCTCGGCCATGCCCGGCACCTCCCGCAGTTCCGGCACATAGGTCACGCGCTGTGCGCTGCCCACGGCCAGCGGGCGGAACCGCCCTTCCCGCACATGCGGCATCAACGCGGGAATGACGTCGAACATCATGTCGATATTGCCGGCCAGCAGGTCCTGGATGGCCGGCGCGCCGCCGCGATAGGGCACATGGGTGATGTCCACCCCTGCCGCGCGCTTCAGTGCCGCCAGCGTCAGATGGCTGACCGAGCCGGTGCCGGAGGAGCCCATGGTGATCCTGCCCGGCTCCTTCTTCGCTGCCGCGATCAGCTCGCCGAAGCTTTTCCACGGCCGCTCGGCATTCACCACCAGCAGCACCGTGCCGGTCGCGACGCGGGTGACGGGCGCAAGGTCCGTCGCCGGATCGAAGGGCATGGATTTGCGGAACAGGAACTTGTTGGCCGCCAGGATGGTCGCGGTGCCCAGCAGCAGCGTGTAGCCGTCCTTCGGCGCCTTGGCGACGGCGTCGCCACCAAGATTGCCGCCGGCGCCGCCGCGATTCTCCACGACCAGGTTCTGGCCGAGGATCGGCGGCAGCATCTCCGCCAGCAGGCGGCCCGTCAGGTCCACCGCGCCGCCGGGGGTGAAGGGCACGACGAGCCGGATCGGATGGTCGGGGAAAGCCTCCTGCGCCCGCAGCGGCACGGGCGCTCCCAGGATGGCGAGGCTGGTGGCGAGGCTGGCGGCGAAGGGCGTGGCCAGGAGGGCGCGGCGTCCGGTCATGGGGTGGAGTTCCTCATCCTGCGGGTGTCGATATGATCCAATCGTTGCAACAACACCTTTTTCATGCAACGGATATTTCATGACTGCCGCCGCCCCCCTCGACCGGCTCCGGTGCGCCCTGCCCGACCTGCCACCACGCTTGCAGGAAGTGGCGCGCTTCGTCGCCCGGCATGACTTCGATGCCGCGACGCGCTCCATGCGCGAACTGGCGGCGGCGGCCGGCGCCCAGCCCGCCAGCTTCACCCGGCTGGCCCAGGCCCTGGGCTATGCGGGATGGGACGCACTGCGCGACGCGCTGATCGAGGCGCATCGCCAGGCCGGGCAGGCCAGCGGCCGGCCCTTTTCCGCCCGCATCCGCCGGAGGCAGCCGGGCCCGCGAAACCCCGCCCTGGCCGCCGCCGACCTGGCCGGCGAGATGCTGGCCGCCGACAATGCCGGGCTCGCGCGGCTCGATGCCGGGCGGATCGGCCGCGCCGCAGAGGCGCTGCACCAGGCCCCGCGTGTCTGGGCGGTGGGCTTCCGCTCCTGCCGCGCGGTGGCGCATCTGCTGCATTATCAGCTCAGCCTGTTCCGCCCCCATGCGGTGCGGCTCGTCGGCGCCGACCGGCCGGAGGACCTCGACCTCGGCGCCTTCCAGCCCGGGGACGCCGTACTTCTGGTGACCTTCGCGCCCTATTCCCGCGCCAGCCTGCAGGCGGCGCAGGCAGCGCGGGCGGCGGGTTGCGTCACCATCGCCCTGGCCGACCGCGCCGACGCGCCGGTGGTGGAGGGTGCCCATCATCTGCTGCCCTTCGAGGCCGCCGCCGCGCCGGGCTTCTTTCCCAGCCTGACCGGCGCCCTGGCCACGGCGCAGGCCCTCGTCGCGGCATCCTTCCTGCTCGGCGGCGAGGCCGCGATGGCGCGGCTGCGCGAGGCGGAGGAGCGGCTGGCCGCCCTTTCCCAGTATCTCCCCAACGAGGATCCCCCGGCATGACCCGCATCCTGCATCGCAGTTCGCGCAGCGCCCCGCCCGTCGCGGTGCATGCGGCGGGAAGCTGGATCGCTGATGCCGAGGGGCGCCGCGTGCTCGATGCCTCGGGCGGCGCGGCGGTTTCCTGCCTCGGGCATGGCCATCCACGCGTGGTGGAGGCGCTCCGCCGGCAGATCGGGCAGCTCGACTACGTGCATTCCGGCTTCTTCTCCAGCGAGCCGGCCGAGGCGCTGGCGGAGATGCTGGTCGGACATGAGCCGGGCGGGCTGGCGGGTGCCTATTTCATCTCCAGCGGCTCGGAGGCCATCGAATCCGCGCTGAAGCTGGCGCGGCAGTATTTCCTGGAAACCGGCCAGGAGACGCGGCAGCACTTCATCGCCCGCCGGCAGAGCTACCATGGCAACACGCTGGGCGCGCTGGCGGCGGGCGGCAATGCGCTGCGCCGCGCGCCCTATGCACCGTTGCTGGCGGACGCCTTCAGCCATGTCTCGCCCGCCTTTGCCTATCGCGGCCAGCAGGCGGGCGAGAGCGAGGAGGCCTTCGCATGCCGCCTGGCCGCCGAGCTGGAGGCGGAGTTCCAGCGCCTGGGTCCGGATACGGTGGCGGCTTTCATCGCCGAGCCGGTGGTCGGCGCCACGCTGGGCTGCGTACCCGCCCCGGCCGGCTATTTCCGTGCCGTGCGTGAGATCTGCGACCGCCACGGCGCCCTGCTGATCCTGGACGAGGTGATGTGCGGCATGGGCCGCACCGGCACGCTGCACGCCTGGGAGCAGGAGGGCATCGCGCCTGACATCCAGGCCGTGGCGAAGGGGCTGGGCGGCGGCTTCCAGCCGATCGGCGCCATCCTGATCAAGGGCCGCATCCTCGATGCCATCCGCGAGGGCTCCGGCAGCTTCAAGCACGGGCACACCTATGTCGCGCATCCCGTCGCCTGCGCTGCGGCCCTGGAGGTGCAGCGGGTGATCCGCGATGAAGGGCTGCTGAACCGCGTGCGGGTTCTGGGGCAGCGGCTGCGCGCAGGGCTGGAGGCACGCCTGGGGCAGCACCCGCATGTCGGCGACATCCGGGGGCGCGGATTGTTCCAGGCCATCGAGCTGGTGGCCGACCGCGAGACCAAGGCCCCCTTCGACCCCGCGCTGCAGGCGAATATCCGCATCCGCGACGCCGCGCTGGCGGCGGGGCTGGCCTGCTATCCCGGCGGTGGCACGGCGGATGGCCGGGCCGGCGACCATATCCTGCTGGCGCCGCCCTACACCGCCTCCGAGGCCGAGATCGAGCTGATCGTCGAGCGCATGGGCGCGGCGGTGGACACCGCCATGGCCATGTTGCGGCAGGAGGCGCGGGCATGACCCGGCTGGCGGTCGCGCGGCTCTGGCACGAAGGCAATTCCTTCAGCCCGGTTCCCACCGGCTTCGAGGATTTCGAGGCTTCCGAATGGGTGGCGGGCGAGGCGGCGCGCGAGGTCTATCGCGGCACCGAGACGGAAGTCGGCGGCGTGCTGGATTTCCTCGATGCCCATCCGGACTGGGAGGCGGTGTTCCTGCGGCAGGCCGCCGCCATGCCCGGCGGCATCCTGAAGCGCGAGGTCTTCGAGCGGTTCTGCGCCGAGGTGCTGGAAGGGCTGGCGAGCGGCGGCTTCGATGCCGTCTACCTCTCGCTGCACGGCGCCATGGTGGTGGAGGACCTGCCGCTCGCCGACCTGGAGCTGATCCGGCGGGTTCGGGCGGCCATCGGGCCCGGCGTGAAGCTGGCCGCCAGCTTCGACCTGCACGCCAACATGCACCCCGACATCGCCCGGCTGCTCGATATCGGTACCGCCTACCGCACCTATCCGCATGTGGACATGCGCCCCACCGGCCGCCGCACGTTGGAGTTGCTGCGCGAGGCGGTGGAGGGGCGCAGCCGGCCCGTCGGCGTCATCGCCAAGCTGGGCGCCATCCTGCCCAGCATCAACATGCGCACCGCCGCCGGCCCGATGGCCGAGATGGAGGCCGCGGCCCGCGCGGCCGAGGCGCTGCCCGGCGTGTTGGATGTCAGCGTCTTCGGCGGCTTCACCTACGGCGACACGCCTTCCGCCGGCGCGAGCGTGATGGCCTTCGCCGATGGTGACGCCTTGGTGGCAGGCCGCGCCGTGGCCTCGCTGATCGGTGACTATGCCGCCCGGCGCGACCGCTTCTTCATCCCCCTGCCCAGCGCCGCGGAGGGGCTGCGTCAGGCGCTGGACGGCGGGCCGCTGCCCGCCGCCATCGTGGACGCCGGCGACAATCCCTATTCCGGTGGCATCGGCGACACGCCGGAACTGATCCGCGCCGTGCTCGCCCGCGCACCGGAGGTGCCCACCGTTGTCGCCTTCTACTGCGATCCTCCCCTCGTGCAGCGGGCGCGGGCAGCCGGCATCGGCGGCGCACTCTCCGGCACGCTGGGCGGACGGCTGACGCGCGACTATGGCGAGCCTGTGCCCTTCTCCGGCACCGTTTCGCTGCTGACGGAGGGCCGCTTCCACAATCGCGGCCCGGTACTGGGCGGCATGGCGGTGGATCTCGGGCCGACGGCGGTGATCACCATCGGCCAGGTGCGGGTGATCGTCACCTCGCGCTGCATCTCGCCGAGCGATCCCGGCTTCTTCGACCTGCACGAGGTGGACGTGACGCAGCCCGGCCTGCTCTGCGTCAAGGCAAAGAACCACTTCCGCGCCGCCTTCGCGCCGCTGTTGCCCCGGATGATTGACGTGGATGCACCCGGCCCGGCGGCACTGGACATCACGACCTTCCGTTTCCGGCACGCGCCGCCAACGCTCTATCCGCTCAGCGGCGTCTGAGGCAGCGGGAGGGGAATTGACTTCCACCAGGCCCCCAGCCTCCGTTTGCCGGCGGGTGGCGGGGCCCGGGGTGACATTGCCATCCCGCCGGGGGCCAGGGGGCGTCGAAGGCCAGGGGGCGGGGCACCCCCTGGCCTTTCCTTCTATCTCTGCAGCGCCTGCACGATCTGCTGCGTCACCTTCTTGGCGTCGCCGAACAGCATCATCGTGTTGTCGCGGAAGAACAGCTCGTTCTCCACCCCGGCATAACCGCTCGACATGCCGCGCTTGACGAAGAACACCGTCTTGGCGCGCTCCACATCAAGGATCGGCATGCCATAGATCGGCGAGGACTTGTCGGTCTTCGCCGCCGGATTCGTCACGTCATTGGCGCCGATGACATAGGCCACATCGGCCTCGCCGAACTCGGGGTTGATCTCCTCCAGCTCATGCACCTCGTCATAGGGCACGTTCGCCTCGGCCAGCAGCACGTTCATGTGCCCGGGCATGCGGCCGGCGACGGGATGGATGGCATAGGAGATCTCGGCGCCTTCCTTCTTCAGCAGCTCGGCCATCTCGCGCAGAACCTGCTGCGCCTGCGCCACCGCCATGCCGTAGCCTGGCACGATGATGATCTTGCCGGCGTTCTTCATGATGTAGGCGGCGTCCTCGGGCGAGCCGGACTTCACCGGCCGCGCCGGGCCGCCACTGCCGCCGGCGGCCCCCGCCGCCACGCCGGCATCGCTGCCGAAGCCGCCGAGCAGCACGTTGACGATGCTGCGGTTCATCCCCTTGCACATGATGTAGGAGAGGATGGCGCCCGAGGCGCCCACCAGCGCGCCCGTCACGATCAGCAGCAGGTTGCCCACGGTGAAGCCGATGCCCGCCGCCGCCCAGCCGGAATAGCTGTTCAGCATCGAGACGACGACCGGCATGTCGGCGCCGCCGATCGGGATGATCAGCAGGAAGCCGAGCGCGAAGGCCAGCAGCGCGATCAGCCAGAACAGCACGCCCGATCCGGTGGCAACGAAGGCAATGACCAGCACCAGCAGCAGGATTCCAAGGCCCAGATTCAGCCAGTGCTGGAAGCGGAACAGGATCGGCGCGCCGGACATCAGCGCCTGCAGCTTGGCGAAGGCGATCAGCGAGCCGGAGAAGGTGATGGCGCCGATCGCCAGGCCGAGCGACATCTCCACCAGGCTGCCGCCATGGATGTGGCCGGGCGTGCCGATGCCGAAGCTCTCCGGGTTGTAGAAGGCGGCCGCCGCGACGAAGACCGCCGCCAGGCCGACCAGCGAATGGAAGGCCGCGACGAGCTGCGGCAGCGCCGTCATCTGGATGCGGTTGGCCACCACGGCGCCGATGCCGCCGCCGATCACCACGCCGGCCAGCACCAGCAGCAGCCCGGAGAACTCGATGCCCGGACGGAAGAGCGTCGCCACGATGGCGATACCCATGCCGACCATGCCGAAGAGGTTGCCGCGCCGGCTGGTCTCAGGATGGGAGAGGCCGCGCAGCGCCAGGATGAACAGGACGGCGGCGACGAGATAGGCGAGGGTCGAGAGCGTATGCGCCACAGGCTCAGCCCTTCTTCCGGAACATGCTGAGCATCCGGCGCGTCACCAGGAAGCCGCCGAAGATGTTCACCGAGGCCAGCGTGACGGCGAGGAAGCCGAAGAACTTGGCGGCCCAGGAGTCACCGAGACCGGTCGCCAGGATGGCGCCCACCACGATGACGGAGGAGATCGCGTTGGTGACACCCATCAGCGGCGAGTGCAGCGCCGGCGTCACGTTCCAGACGACATAGTAGCCCACGAAGCAGGCGAGCAGGAAAATGGTGAGCAGCAGCAGGAAAGGTTCGGCCTGCTGCGCCACCGGCGCCACGGCCTCGGCCATGCGCCGGGCCTCGGCGGCCAGGGCCAGGGCGCGTTCCGCCGTGGCGGTCGCCTGGTTGGCGAGATCGGTCGGGTTCATTCTTGTCTCCTCCCCTCCTCAGGCCGCCGGGGCCTGGGCCAGCATCGGGTGCACCACCGCCCCGCCGCGCGCCAGCGTCACGCCGCGGACGATCTCGTCCTCCTGCGGCAGCTTGGGCGCGCCAGCCTCCTTGTCCCAGAAGGTGGAGAGGAAGGTCAGCAGGTTGCGCGCGTAGAGCGCGCTGGCGGCGGCCGGAATCCGGCCGGGCCAGTTGCGCCAGCCCAGGATCTTGACGCCGCCCCCGGTGGTGATCGCCTCGCCCGGCACGGTCAGCGCGCAGTTGCCACCCGCATCGGCGGCGATGTCCACCACCACGCTGCCTGGCTTCATGCTGCCGACCATCTCGGCGCTGAGCAAGGTCGGCGCCTTGCGGCCCTGAACGAGCGCGGTGCAGATGACCACATCGGCCCGCGCCACGGCGGCGGCGATCACCTCCGCCTGCTTGCGCCGGTACTCCTCGCTCATCTCCCGGGCATAGCCGCCGGCGGTCTGCGCCTGCGCCATCTCCTCGTTCTCGACACCGACGAAGCTGGCGCCGAGCGACTTGATCTCCTCCTTGGCGGCCGGGCGCACATCGGTGGCGGACACCCGCCCGCCAAGCCGCCGCGCCGTGGCGATGGCCTGCAGTCCGGCGACGCCGGCGCCCATGACGAAGACATTCGCCGCCGGGATGGTGCCGGCGGCCGTCATCAGCATGGGGAAGCCCTTGTCGAAGGCGGCCGCCGCCTCGATCACAGCGCGATAGCCGGCGAGATTGGCCTGGGAGGAGAGCACGTCCATGCTCTGCGCGCGGGTGATGCGCGGCAGCAGCTCCATGCTGCAGGCCTCCAGCCCCGCCTCGGCATAGGCCTGGGCGCGGGAGGGGTTGCCCACCGCCTCCAGCGTGCCGATCAGCAGGGCGCCGCGCGGGATGAGCCCGAGCTCGTCCACCGGCCCCTCGCCGCGCGCCAGCGGTGCCCGCACCTTCAGCACGATCTTGGCGGCTGCCAGCGCCCCGGCGGCATCCGAGGCGACCTCCGCCCCCGCTTCGCGATAGGCGGCGTCCGGGAAGCCGGCGGTGAGACCCGCCCCACTCTCGACCACCACGCTGAGACCGAGCGCCGCGAGTTTCTTCGCCGTCTCCGGCGTGGCGGCGACCCGGGTTTCTCCCGCCCGCCTTTCCTTGAGCACCGCAAGGCGCATCCGGTTTCCCCCTCATTTCCAAAGAAAATCGTTCCGGAGGATGCCGGGGGCGCCGTGGTGTCGCAAGCCATCAATGGGCGGGCGCGGCTCCGGCGGGCTAGGGCGCCCGCCGCGCGTCACTGGCCGTATCGCAGTACCACCAGCCCGGGCTCGCAATGCACCGTGCGCAGGCTGGCGCCGCCCGCGCTGTCGCCCTGCTGGGCACCGAGCCAGGCGCCGTAGAGCCCCTCCAGAACTGCCGTGACCCAGCGGCCCGCCTCGTCGCCGGGAGCGCCGATCGCGGGGGCGGCGCGGTGGGTCAGCCGCAGGCTATGGTCGGCTTCATCCAGAGCCACACCGACATAGCCCCAGGCGATCGCAGCCAGCGCATCATTCATGCGCACCTCCAGCTCGGCCAGCGTCGAGGCTGCGCGGAGCGGCATCCCGGCCGCCATCTGCCCGCCAACGGAGCGCAGCAGCCCACCGCGGGTGGCCTCGTCCAGATGGGCGCCCAGCGTCTCCAGCAGGGCCCGCATGAAGCCGCGCCACTGCACGCTGACATCCCGGCGCGCCAGATAGGAAAGCGCCGCCTGGTCTGTCTCAGTCATACGTTCTGTGCTCCTGCCATGTCCGTGCCTGGCGCGCGCAAATCCGGGGCGCCGGGCTTCATTGATCGAGCCGGTAGCGCGCGTAGAGCAGACCTCGCGCCTCGCTCCAATCGGCCGATTTGTCGTAGTGCAGCGCGGCGCCAAGCCGCAGCGCCGGGGTGAGCGCGTATTCGAGATCCCCTCGCAGGCCACCGATGAAGCCGGTCTGCGACTGGCCGGGATAGAAGGCCTGGATGGTCGAATCGGCGGCGGCCTGGGCTTCGAGCTGCGCCTGGCGCGCCGCGTCGGTCGGGAAGTATGGCGCCCGGTCCTCCCGCCAGGAGGCGATGCCGACGCTGGCGCCGACGCGGTAGGCCAGGTTGCCCGAGCGCGCCCGGTAATCCACCGGCACCGTGGCCGAGACATAGGATTGCGGGCTGTAGTAGCCGCCGTGGCCAAGGGTGAAGAGGCGCAGGTTCTTGTCATAGGACTGGTAGAACAGGTCCAGCCCGGCGACGAGTTCATCGCTCTCGTTCCGGAAAACCGCATGGCTGAGGCCGAGGCCGGCCTCGATCCGCGTGTTGTCGGCCACGCCGTCGCCCTCCAGCGTGGAGTAGCCGCCGCCGGCGTAGAAGTTGGTGTCGCCCACCCCGTACTCGAGCTGGCCGCGCGCCGTGTTGCGCACCACACCACCCCAGATCTGCCCGGTGGCCGGGTCGCGCTGGCCGGCCCAGGAGAGCAACGTATCGGTCATCGCCCGCCGCTCGCCGGTCACCCGCAGCCGCAGGTTGTCGCTGAGCGCCGGCGCCACCTCGATGCCGCCCACCAGGTTCTGCTTGCGGAAGCCGAGCGGCGTGGTGCCGACATCCAGCGAGAAACTGTCCCTGTTGTAGCCGAGGCCGAAGGACATGCCGGCGGCCGAGCTGTCGCGCGGCGTCAGCGCCTGCGCCTGGCCGGAGGTGATGCTTGTCTGCGGCCCCGGCAGATAGAGCGCGTTGCTGCCGAAGCGGCGCAGCGTGGCCGCGGTCTGCTCCATCGCGCCGGAGTCGATGCTGACCGCCTGGGCGCGCAGCGCGATGCGCCCGCCGATGCCCGGCATGCTGGTGGAAACCTCGGCACTGCCGCCGACCTCGACGAGCTGGTCCAGCCCGCCCTCGCCCGAGCGGCTGCGGAAGCTGAAGCCGGGCGTGGCATAGGAAGCCGACTGATCCTGCACGGCGGCGTATTCGCGGCTGATCTCGGCCAGCAACGGATCGGCCGGGGTACTGGAGGCATAGGCGCTTGTCGCCAGCCCCTGGCCGGCCAGCGCGACGCGGCGGAAAGGATTTTCCGCAGCCGTAGGTGCAGCCGAGGTGCCTGGCGCAGCCGGGAAGCTGCCCAGGCCGCGTTCAACGCCGAGCTGGCTGCGCCGCTGCTCGGCGGCAAGCTGCAGGGCTGCCCGGGCGCGGCGCGTGTCGCCGCCGGCACGCGCCAACCGGGCCTCCAGCAGCGTCATGCGCGGGTCGTTGGGCGCCAGCGAGCGGCCTTCCGCCAGCAGCGCCTCGGCGCGGGCCCGCTGGCCCAGCGCAATGGCAGCCTCGATGGCGCCGGAGCGTGCCTCGGCATTGCGCGGGTCCCGGCTGAGCACCGCCTCGGCGATGCGCTGCGCCTCGCGCGGCTCCCGTGCCCCCTGATAGAGCCGCGCCAGCGCCATGTTCGCGCCGGGGTCCTGCGGGTTCTGCATCAGCACCGGTGCGAGCTGGTCATAGGCCGCCGCCTGGTTGCCCTGCTCGTTCAGCCGATCGCTGGCGCGGATCGCAAAGCCGCTGTGCAGGCCGGCGAGCTGGCGCCGCTCATCGGCGGTCAGCCGGCTGTCCTGCGCGAGCTGGCTGGCCAGTTGCGCGGCCTCCTGTTCGAGTCCGGCCTCCATCAGCGCACCGGCGATGGCGATGCGGCCGGAAGGCGGCGCCCCGCGATTGACCGCCAGCGCCACCCGCGCGGCCTCCGCCGCGCCGGCCCGGTCACCGATGCCGGACAGCGCCTCGACCACCAGCGATGCCGTCTCGCCACTGGGATCCGGGTGCGCGGCCAGCGACAGCAGGCGGCGCCGTGCCTCGTCCGGCCTGCCGTAGCGCGCCGGCTCGGTGGCGGCGGCAACCTGCTGCTGCACCCGCGCGCGGCGCAGCAGACGGCTCTGATCGGCGCTGCGCAGCCGCTCGGGGATGCGCTCGACGAACCGCGCCGCGTCCAGCGTGCGCCCCTCCTCGTCGGCAAAGAGGGCGGCGGCGTGCAGCGCCTCGGCATTGCCGCTGGCGGCCAGCTGCTCGACCAGCGCCCGCCCTTCCGCCGCCTGCCCCGCCTTGGCGAGGGCGCGGGCGAGATCCAGCCGGACCCAGGGATTGTCGGCATCCGCGGCAAGCGCCGCGCGCAGCAGCGCCAGCGCCGCCTCGGGATCGCCGGCGCGGTTGGCCTCGGCGCGCAGGGCCTCCGCCCGCTGCGCCGCGGCGGTGGCGGCGAAGGCCGTGCCGCGCTGCTGCGCCAGCTGCTCGGCCTCGGCGAAACGCCCCTGCCGCTGCAATGCGTCATAGAGGCCGGCGAGCGCGCCGGCGAGATTGGGCCGCCGGCTCAGGGCGGCGCGGTAGTGCTGCTCCGCTCCCGTGGGGTCGTCGCGGCGCAGCGCGATGTCGCCGAGCAGCACCTCGGCATCGGCACGATCGCCTCCGTCACGGCGAACGGTGCGCTGCAGCAGCGCCTCGGCCGCATCGGTCTGCCCACGATTGAGCAGCGCCCGCGCCTGGTTCAGCTCGCCCGTGAAGTTCGCCCCTTCCAGGGCCTTGCCCCATTTGCGGCGCCCCTCTCGCGGGTCCAGCGCGATGGCCTCGGTCAGCAGGCGGCGCGCCTCGGCGTTGCGGCCCTGCCGCAGCCGGACGATGCCGAGGCCTCCCTTGGCGTCGGCGTCCTTGGCCTCCTTCTCCAGAACCGTTTCGAAGGCCTGCGCCGCCTCGCTGAGCCGGCCCGCATCCAGTGCCGCGAAGCCGCGGATGCGGGCAGCGCCGACCTCGTCCGGCGGACCGGTCGGCGGATTGCGGGCCTCTTCCAGCCGCTTCTGGAGGGCGGGATCGTTCGGATGGGTACGCAGGAACTCTTCGATGCCCGGAATGGCGTCCGGGTCCGGACCCTGCCAGAGCAGCGCCTGGCGCCAGGCGGCCGTGGCGGCACTCGCAATGGAGGGCTGCTGCGTCAGGTCGCGCAGCCGCCGGATGCCCTCGGCCCGGGAGCCCTCGCGATAGGTCAGGATCTGCGCATAGGACAGCGCCAAGCGCGGGTCCTTCGGGTTGCGCTCGACCAGCCGCTCCATCGCGTCCCGCGCCTCGCCATAGCCGTCCTGGGTGCCGGCGAGGGTCTGGTAGTACTCGATGGCGTAAGGGTCGGGCGGGACCCCGCCCCCGAAGAGCTGGCGGTAGCGCTCGACGGCGGCGGCAGCCTGGCCGCTCTGCGCCAGGCGCCGCGCCTCCGCGATGGCGCCCGGATCGACGGTCGCCCCGCGCACCGTGCGCGCCGCCTCGGTGTTGCGCGGATCGGCCGGAGCAGCCTTCCGCAGCCGCGCGAGATAGCCGTTGGCCTCGCTCGGGTTGCCGGCCTCGGCGGCGGCGGCAGCGGCGGCGGCCAGCGCGTCCACATTGTTCGGCTCGACCGTCAGGACGCGTTCGAGCGTCTGCAGCGCGCGGTCCGGACGGTTCTGGTTGCGCCAGTAATTCGCCTGCTCCAGCAGGACGGAGATGGCATTCTCCTGCGCGCTCGCCGATGCCGGCCCGAGCAGCGGCAGGGCCGCCGCCACCGAGAAGACACCGGCCAGCAGCCGGGCGCGGAGAGCAGTCATTGCGTCCTGGTCCTCAGACGGAGGGCGGCACGGCGGCGGAGCGCCCAGTAGGTCGGCACCGCGATGCAGATCGCCGCCAGCGCCGCCAGCAGCAGCAGCAGGTCCGGCCGCTTGCCCAGCCAGTACTGCGGCCAGAGGTGCAGCGGCAGGTTGCCGGCCGTGTAGTTCGGGTTGATCTTGAAGGCCGAGAGGCGCCCGCCTGAGACCAGCACCAGATCGCCTTGCACCTGCGACAGCTGCTTGGATTCGCTCAGCGCATTGACCATGGCCTCCATGCCCTGCGGATTGGTGCCGGTCAGCGCGACGACCGAGCGGTGATCCTTGAGCGGGCTCTCGAAGCCGATCAGCATGCCGGTTCCTTCACCGGGCGCGGCAAGCACGGCTTCAAGCTGCTGCCGCTGCAAACGCCGGTCATCGCCGAGGAACAGGTTGCGGAAGTTCTCCAGCGCATCCGGCAGCGCCACGGAGACGCGGTTCCCCTCCATCCGCAGCGGCCCGTCAGGCCCCAGCAGCGTGGCGAGCGCCGGCTGGCGGCCGATGGCGCCCACCACCAGCAGGTCGCGGTCAGCCATCTGCTCCAGCGCGTTCGGCCGCACCACCTGGATGCCGGTGGCCGGCGAGCCGACGATGGCGGCCATCTTGCCGAGCAGCGTCAGGAAGCTCGACAGCTCCAGCGTATTGGCCCGCTCCGGCAGCACGGCGGCCGTGCTGGAGAAATCCGCCATCCTGGTGAAGGGGAAGCCCGCGCCGGCGAAATAGGCGAGGTTCGGCAGCTCGGTGAAGCGGTAGGCGCGGGAGAGGTCGATCGTGCTGTCCGGGTCCACCGAGGCGCGCACGTCGCCCGGGATCGCCGTGCAGTCGCCACGGTTCAGTGGCCGCATGTCGAAGCGGAGCTGCAGTTCGTTCTGGCCGAATACGAGATAGGGCGGCAGGCCTACCTGCCCCTCCGCGCGATCCGGCACGGTGCCGAGGCCGGTCTGCCGCGCCACCCAGCTCCACGGCCAGCTCGGCTCGCTCTCCCGCAACGGGAAGGACTTCAGGTAGTGGTTGTTCAGGGTGGTATCGAGGCGGGAGACGGCCACGTCCACCACCGGGCCGGGTGGCGCGCGGAACTTCACGTCCACCGGCAGGGGCCGGTCGCGCCAGGTGTAGAGGTCGGGCGCGGTGCGGAAGGGGATGGAGATCGCGCCCGGGGCGAAGCCGAAGCTCTGCAGCTCGGAGGGGTCCACCAACTCGCCGAAGCGCACCGGCCGGTCGGCGCGGATCCAGCGCGGCGCGTCATAGGGGTTGCGGGCCGGCATCTCCGGCTGCTGCACCAGCACGATCTCGCCGGAGAGCGCCTGCTTGCCAACCGCCAGCGCCTGCGCGGCGACCGCCACCTCGGCGCCGGTCCGTCCACCGACCACCAGCAGCAGCGCCTCCGGATCAGCGGGGTTCGGCACCACCGCGAGAGTCGGCCCTTCCATCCGCGGCAAAGCGAGGCCGGGGATGGTCTCGCTGCCGGCCACCAGCACCATGGCGTTGCCGCGCGGCGGCACGCCGGTGCTGACCGGAAAGGCGGCGCCGCGATAGTCGGCCTGCACGGCGAACCAGGAGGAGGCGATCGCGGCGGCACGCACCAGATCCGTCCCCGCCCCGTCCGGCAGCACCACCGGCAGGGTGAGCCGCTGATTGCGCAGGCGGCGGTCGAAGAACGGCTCCGGCAGGCGCGCGAGGTCGCGGGCCAGCGGCAGTTTCTCGACGGTCAGCTGCAGCGTGGAGAGGTCGGAGATGGTGGACCAGAGCAGACCGGAGAGCGGGTCGTTGCACTCCACCGCATAACGGCCTGTGAAACGGAAGTTGAGCCGGTTGCTCTCGGTGAAGAAGACGGGATTCACCGGGAACTCGATGGGACCGAAGCTCGGCCGCGTGCGGTCCGGGGTGATGGTGCCGACGAACTGCTCGTTCAGCGTAATGGCGATCTGGCTCAGTTCCGGGATCAGCGCGGGGCTGGTGGCGCCCTGCAGCACCAGCCGCGCGCCGGTCACCACCTCATCCGAACGGATGCCGAACAGGACGCCCTGAAGGTCCGAGACGCCATGCAGCTGCATCGGCCCGCCGAGGCCGAGCTGCCGCAGGGTGCGGGTCTCGACATGCGCGGTGCCCGCGGGCGCGGCGGCGTCGCTGAGCAGGGCGGGACCGGCGGGCGGCATGGCCGCCGCCGCGCCGCCGGGAAGCGGCACCAGAGGCGTCAGGCCCGGCAACTCCGGCGCTGCGTTCGGCTGCGGCGCCCGGTTCGGCACTGCCGCCGCACCAGCATCGGGCCCCAGCGGCCTTGGATAGGACGGCGGTGGCGGGGGCGCCTGCGGGCGCTGCGCCAGAGCCGTGCCCGCCAGGGCGAGGCTGGCACCGGCCAGCAGAAGCACGGCGGCGGCCTGCCGCACCTTGCCTTTCCTGCCACCCTCCCGGATTTCCGAGGTGGCCACGGCCGGAGCCGGCACCTGATGAGCAGCCTTCTGCGGTGCCGGCGCCTTCGAGCGTGCCGCAGCGGCCTGCTGCCGCGCCCGGCGCTCCGCGCGCCGACGCAGCGAGAACTGGCTGTCGCCGCGGAACAGGCCACTGATGCTGACGACCACTTCGAGCAGCGCGCGCAGCGGCCGGTCGGGACGCGTGTTGTCCCAGTCGAGCCAGGCATCGGCGCGGCCGAGCACCACGCGGACGATATTGCCCTCGTCGAGCACGCCCTGTGGCGTGAAGCGCACATGCATACGCTGATTCTGGCTGCGCAACACCTCGGCCGGCAGCACCACCGTCTCATCGCCGATCTGGAAGGCGAGGCTCGCCGGGCTCTCCGCCGGCAGGTCCACCGTCTCGGCCAGCATCAGGGCGACGCCGCCGAGGGAGACGTCGATGCTGTCGCCCTGGACATGCCGCCCATCCGGCAGCATGACCACCACCGGCAACCGCGCGCTGACGCGATGACGCTCGCGCACCTGGCGCCGCTCGCGGCCAACCGCGAGGCCGGCCATCACCGTCATGAGCGACAGGACCACCCAGATGGCGTTCAGCGCATTGGCCTGGAACTCCAGGCTGGAGAGCGGGTTGGCCGCCATGCCGTAGATGCCGGAGAGCAGGCCGAGCACGAGGAAGACCGCCAGCACGAAATTCGGCCCCACGGCGCGCATGTCGAAATAGCCTTCGTCGAGCGTGCCGCCCTTGTCCGTCACGTTGAACTTGCCCTTCTTGGGATCGAACAGCGTGGTCAGCACGACGGGCAGCAGATAGAGCGCCAGCACGGTCTCGTAGATTTCCGACCAGAAGCTGTGGCGGACACTGCCCTGCAGCCGGCTGTTGGTCGCCACGGAATGGATGATGTGCGGCCCGGCGAAGGCGAGAATGGCCAGCGGCGAGGCGGCGATGAGGTTCTGTCCGAACAGCAGGAAGGCCAGCGGCGCCGTCAGGAAGACGAAGCGCGGCAGCGGGAACAGGAAGTGCCACTGCGCGTTGAGGTAGCAGAGCCGCTGGTACAGCTTCAGCCCCGGCCCGCGCAGCGGATTGTCCACCCGGAAGATCTGGATCATGCCGCGGGCCCAGCGCATGCGCTGGCCGATGTGCGCGATCAGCCGGTCCGTCGCCAGGCCTGCGGCGAGCGGCACGCGCAGATAGGCGGTGCGCCAGCCGAGCCGCTGCATCTTCAGCGAGCAGTGGCAGTCCTCGGTGACGGTCTCCGTCGGCACGCCGCCCACCTGCTCCAGCGCGGTCCGCCGAAGCACGGCGCAGGAGCCACAGAAGAAGGAGGCATTCCAGAGGTCGTTGCCCTGCTGCACCAGCCCGTAGAACAGCAGGCCCTCGTTCGGCACGCGCTTGCCGGAAGCCAGGTTCCGCTCGAAGGGATCGGGGGAATAGAAGTGATGCGGCGTCTGCAGCATGCCGATGCCGCGGTCGCGGAGCATCCAGCCAAGGGTGAACTGCAGGAAACCGCGCGTCGCAACGTGGTCGCAGTCGAAGATGACGATGTATTCGCCATTCGTCTTGCTCACCGCGTGGTTGATGTTGCCGGCCTTGGCGCCCTTGTTGTCCGGCCGGATCATGTAGCCGCAGCCGATTTCCTCGGCGAACTTGCGGAACTCCTCCCGCCGCCCGTCATCGAGGATGTAGACGTTCATCTTGTCGCGCGGCCAGTCCATCGACAGCGCGCCGAAGACCGAGGGCTTCACCACTTCCAGCGGCTCGTTATAGGTCGGGATGAACACGTCCACGACCGGCCACTGCTCCGCGTCCTCCGGCAGCGGCACGGGCTTGCGCTCCAGCGGCCAGAGCTGCTGGAAATAGGACAGCAGCAGGGCGATGACGGCGTAAAGCTCGGCCAGCAGCAAGCCGGTGCCGAAGAAGGTGCTGAAGAAGCCGGAATAGTCGAGTGTCTCGGTGATGCGCCAGTAGATGTAGCGCAGCGACACCAGCGACGAGAGCCCGACCAGGAAGAACAGGGCACCCCGCCCCGGAATTCGCGCGGCGATCAGGAAGATCAGGAAGCTGCCGAGCGCCAGCCAGGCCTGCTGCATGGCCTCGAGGGGCGCCACGATGAAGATCGTTCCCAGCAGCATGCCGGCCGCGGCAAGCAGCACGTTCAGCGCAGGCCAGCGCCGCGCGGCTCGGGGCAGAAGGCCCATCATTGTCACCACCTTGTCCGGGGGCCGGCGGGCGCGCTGCCCTCGCCGGCCTCTTGCGCCACCGGCAACAGCGTCTCGATGACGTGCGCCACCTGGGCAATGTCGGCCGCCGCGGCACTGCCGGGCGCCATGTCATGGACCAGCCGCATGTGCGCCTGTGCCTCACCCACCGCCTCGTCGCGGCTCACCGCACCGAGCAGGCGGGCGCCGAGGTGGCGCGCCAGCGCCTCCGCCGCCGTGCGCGACAGGCGGGATCGCAGATCGACGCCGTTCAGCACGAACTGCAGGCGCCCGGCGATCAGGGCAGCCATCGTGCCGCTGCCAAGGAAGCGGCCACTCTCCACTTCGCCGAGCACCGCGGCGCTGATTGCTTCGCTTTGCAACACCGTGACGATCACCGAAGCGAGCGGCGCCACCACCGCCAGTGGCTGGGACGGACCGGGCGGCAGGTCGGCCAGCACCAGCAGGCGCGGATCGGACAGCATCTCCCGCAGGGGCCCGCCCAGCAGCGCGGGGTCGCGCTCCAGGGCTACCGCCTGCTCCAGCGCCGCCCGCAGGTCGGTGGCGCCATGCGGCAGGAGCATCACGCCCGCGGGCGTAGGCCGCACCAGGCGGCGCCAATCCGGCTGCCGGACGAGGTCCGCCGTAAAGCCGGCCGTATCATGCAGCGGCAGGCCGAAATGCAGCCGCAATGCGTTCTGCGGGTCCAGATCCAGTGCCAGGACGATGCGGCCGGCGCGCCGCAGCGCATGGGCCACGTTCGCGACGAGCGTTGTCTTGCCCACTCCACCTTTGGGGGACGCGAAGGCGATCAGTGGCATGGAACCCTCAGCTCAGCCCCGTCAGGCGGAGAGTCCGCAACACCTCCGGCACGGCCTTCTCCGGAGGCTTGGCCGGGGCCGGCGGAGCGGGTGGTCGTCCGAGGCCGCGCAGGATCTCCCCCACACCGGCGGGTGGAGCTACGGCGGCCGGAGGCGCGCTGGCGGCAGGCATTGCCGCGGGAGGCGGCAGTGCGGAGAGCGTGGCTAACAGCGGAGGCAGCGGTGCAGGCATGGAAGCGGCGACGGAGGACGCCTGGCCCGAGCCCAGCATGCCCAGCAGCGGCGGCGGTGCCGGCGCGACCGCGGAGGGCAGGTTCTGGCTCGACGCAGCCGGTTGAGGCTGCACTTCCGCCGCCTGCAGCGCCGCGAGCAGCGAGGCGGCGCCCCCGAGCGGCGCGGGCACCATGGCGGGACGAACCGCCGCAGCGGTGGGGGCGGGCGAGACGGGGGGCAGCGGCCGGGCCGCCGGCAAGGGTGTGGAACGCGCCGGCGGCAGGGCCACAGGCTCCTTCAACAGGGCAGCCAGGCCATTCAGTGGTGCGGCCGGAAGCGGCGACGGCCCGGAAGGCCCGTCCTCCGCCGCTTCCGGCCGCCCCGCCGATGAAGGGGCAAGCGGATTCGGCAGCGCGTCGCCACCAGATGCGGCAAGGGGAGAATTTTCCATCTGAAGTTGCTTTTTTAGGAGGTTTTCAACCTCTGCCGCGAGTGCTAGCGTCGCATTGTTACCGGCGGGAGGCTGCTCGCTGTCCGGATCGGTAGCGGGCGGCAAGACCAGGAGAGAATCGGCTTGGCTGGCGCCGGAAGCGCTGCGCACGGGCTGATTCCCGAAGGAGCGGTACCGGAGGCCCGGCGTCCGCAACACCGCGACAACGCGGGCTATGTCCGTGTCCTGGCTCATTTTGAGCACTCTCTCGCTACTTCCTCACGGGAAAATGCACTTTCGCGCGCCGCGATGAAACCGGAGATTTCATATTGCTCCGGGCGTTTTACCTCTTTTCTCATGCCGGCGCCGAAAAGGTGCTCAATATCAACATCTTGAGAATGGCTGAGTAATAATCCCCGCCCCTGCCTCCCGAATTCGCCTTCGATTCGGCCAAGCCGCCATCGCTGACGAATTCCGCCACCGCCCGCACCCCGGCAGGGGCCGGATAGGGCGCCGTGCGCTGGCTGAGCAGATCGGCCCAGGCCGGCAAAGCCGGATGTGAAGGGTCTCGCCAGAAGCGAATCGCCGCCTGCGCGGCAGGCTCCGCCTCCAGCCCCGCCCAGCGCAGATACAGCGGAATCCGCAAGGCATCGTAGGAGAAGCGGGGCGGCCACCGGCCCGGCAGCGCCAGCGCCCCGTCCTTCCGGCCGAGCACCAGCCAGTCTGGTGGCAGGTCCCACCGGCCAAAGCGGGCGCGCCGCAGCAGCACCAGGCCGTCCCCCGCCAGCCGCAGCCAGGCGGGATCAGGTACCGCGCGCGCCAACACCCCCAGGACGGGAAAGGCGTAGTAGGAGGGGTTCAGCACCACCGCCTCGGCTTCCTCGAAGCCCTGCGCGCCGGGCAGCAGAACGGTGAGGTCAGCGACCTCGCGCACCAGCAGGCGGAGCACGTCGCGGGCGATGGCGGCTCCCGCCTCCGCGTATTCGGGCGCAGCCCAGCGGCGCCCCGCCAGCAGCAGCGCGGCGGCCGTGAAAAGGTCTCCATCCGCCGCGTTGTTGTGGTCGGGCACCGGATCGGCGGTGCCAGGCAGGAAGCGCCAGGCCAGCAACTGATCGCCCGGGCGACGCAAGACCTGCCGCGTCCAGTTCCATAGAGTGTCGAAGCTGGCGCGGTCGCCGCAGCGCTCGGCGCAGAACATCGCCCAGCCCTGCCCTTCGGAATGCGAGACGCCGCCGTTGCCGTTGTCCACCACACGGCCTTCCGGGAGCATGAAGCCGCGCCGGAAGTCCGCCCAGGCCGACAGCAGAACCGCCGAGGGCGGCGCCGCAATGGCGGGCGCCGCTGCCGGCAGCGTCAGCGGCGCAGCCAGGGCGGCGAGCAGCGCGCGGCGGGGCAGAGGTGGCGACATGCCGCCACCTTAGGAAGGAGAGTCTTGCCGGGGGATTTACACGCGGTGCCGGCGCGGCATCAGCCTACCCTACCCCAGGCGCGTCCCCCTCCCTTCGCGGGGCAGGAGCAGGGAGCGCCAACCGGCTCGGGCCGGTCCAACTGGCACATATAGGGTCCGGCATAGCAGGCCTGGCCGGCCGTGCCGTAGGCCGGCGGTGGATAGTAGGGCACGACCGGCACCGCGTAGTAGGTGGGCGGAGGTCCGTAATAAGGCGGTGGATAGTAGGGTGGCGGCGACCAGCCATAGGGCGGCGGATAGGTGTAGCCCGGGCCGATGCCGATCCAGACCCCGCCGCGTGCCAGCGCGGAGCCGGCGGCCAGGGCCAGCAGCAGGGTGGCAGGCAGGAGGCGGGCCGGGCGAGGCATGCTGAGCACTCCGGCAGGCCGGGCAGGCCGGCCGCTTTCCTGCACATGGCCGCTGCGGCGCGCGGCTGCAAGGCGCTCAGCCGGCGCCGGTGAGCCATGTGCGCAGCAGGGCGGCGGCGGCCTCCGGCTGCTCCATGCTGGGCAGGTGGCCGCAGCGCGGAATGCGGGCCAGCCGCGCCTGCGGAATGGCGTCGGCGATTTCCTCAGCGAGGTCCGGCGGCGTCAGGATGTCCTGCTCGCCCACCGCCACCAGCGTGGGCTGCTGGATGCCGGGCAGCAGCGGGCGGGAGTCCGGACGATGCAGGATGGCGTGCTGCTGGCGCAGGAAGGCATCGCGCCCCACCCGCTCGGCCATGGCGCGCACCTCGTCGCCGAGCGGACCGTCCACCGCATCCGGATGCAGCAGGCTGGGCAGCAGCCGGGGCGTCACGCCGCGGAACTGGCCGCTGCGGGTCAGCGCCATCAGCGCCTTCCGGCGGCGCGCCGCCTCGGGGGCGTCCGGCCGCGCCGAGGTGTCGAAGAGGGCGAGATGCGTCACCCGCTCCGGCGCCTGCCGCATGATCTCCAGCGCGACATAGCCGCCCATGGAGAGCCCTGCGAGGGCGAAGCGCGGCGCGGCGCCCGCCAGCGCCCGCCGCGCCATGGCCGTGACGCTGTCATCCAGCGTCAGGTCGGCGATCCGCGCCTCGACCAGGTCGTCCAGGATCGCCACCGGGTCGCGCCACAGCCGGGCGTCGCAGAGCAGGCCGGGGAGCAGCAGCAGATCGTGTCGTTTGTGCATGGCGCAGGCCAGTTACGCCTGCCGGAAGGCCCCTGCAACGGGTCGAAAACCTTGCCAAGCCGGTGCAAGCGGCGCATATCCACCTGCGAATGGCCGGAGGACGGGCCGCGTGGCTTGCGCGGGGCCTCCCGACGCACATCCCGCCGCCTGCCGGCGAAGGAACCGACTGCCCTTGAGCGATCAGCCTGATGCGACCGCGCCCAGCGTGGCCGAGAACGAACATTACGATGACCTGAACACCCCGGCCGGCGCCGCGCCGTCCGAGGCTGCCGCGCAGCCCGACGAATCGGCCCCGCCCGAGCCGCCGCGCGCCACCTTCGAGGATCTCGGTCTTTCCGAGGCCCTGCTGCGCGGCGTGGCCGAGGTCGGCTACCTCCATCCGACCCCGATCCAGGAGCAGGCCATCCCGGTCGTGCTGATGGGCCGGGACGTGCTGGGCTGCGCGCAGACCGGCACCGGCAAGACCGCCAGCTTCGTCCTGCCGATGATGGACATCCTGGCCGGCTCGCGCGCCAAGGCGCGGATGCCGCGCTCGCTGATCCTGGAGCCGACGCGCGAACTGGCCCTGCAGGTGGCGGAGAACTTCGCCAAGTACGGCCAGCACATGAAGCTGAACTACGCCCTGCTGATCGGCGGCGAGAGCATGTCCGACCAGACGGACGCGCTGAACCAGGGCGTGGACGTGCTGATCGCGACGCCGGGCCGCCTGCTCGACCTGTTCGAGCGCGGCCGCGTGATGCTGGCCGACTGCAAGGTGCTGGTGATCGACGAGGCCGACCGCATGCTGGACATGGGGTTCATCCCCGATGTCGAGCGGATCGTCTCCCTGCTGCCGCCGCTGCGCCAGACGCTGTTCTTCAGCGCCACCATGGCGGCCGAGATCCGCAAGCTGGCCGACGCCTTCCTGCAGAACCCGAAGGAGATCACCGTCTCCGCCCCGGCCTCGGTGGCGACGACGATCACCGCCGGCGTCGCCTTCGTGCAGCCGCATGACAAGCGCGAGGCCCTGCGCCGCCTCATCCGCAGCGAGGACGTGCAGAACGCCCTGATCTTCTGCAACCGCAAGCGCGACGTGGACGTGCTCTACAAAAGCCTGACCAAGCACGGCTTCCAGGCGGGCGCGCTGCATGGCGACCTGGCGCAGTCCGTGCGCTTCGCCACGCTGGAGAAGTTCAAGGCGGGCGAGCTGCGGCTGCTGGTCTGCTCGGACGTGGCGGCGCGCGGCATCGACATCGGCGGCCTCAGCCATGTCTTCAACTTCGACGTGCCGTTCCGCGACGAGGATTACGTCCATCGCATCGGCCGCACCGGGCGCGCCGGGCGCGAGGGGCGCGCCTTCACCATCGCGACGGCGGACGACGTGAAGCTGGTCGGCGCCATCGAGAGCCTGACCGGCAAGCCGATCCCGCGCATCGAGATCCCGGGGCTCGACCCGGTGACGGAGGAGGAACTGGCGGAGGCGGCCCGCGCGCCGCGCGGCCGGGGCCGTGGCAAACCGGCTGCGAAGGGCCGCGAGGAGCGCCCGCGCCGCGAAGGCCGCGGCGGCGAGCGTGAGCGTGGCCCGAGCCGTGTGCGCGAGGAGCGCCCCCCCCGGCCGGAGGCTGAAGCGCCCCCCGCCCCCGCCCCCGCCGAGGAGGCGCGGCCGCCGCGCCGCGAGGATCGGCGCCGCGACCGCCGCGACGAGCGGCGTGAGGACCGGCGGGATGATCTGGGGCCGCCGGTGCGCGGCTTCGGCGATGCCATCCCGGCCTTCATGCTGATCCCGATCCCGCGCCCGCAGCGCGATGCGGCCGCCGCCTCCCCTGCCGCGCCGGAGGATACGTCGGGCAGCGAGGCGGCCTGAGAACCCTGCGCCGTCCGCGCCGGCGGCAAGCAGTTGCCGTACGGCCGCGGCGGCGCCAATCTCCGCCGCACGGCGCCGCCCGCGCGGCCCTGTTCCGCTGATCTTTCGCGCCGGCTGCCGGCCTTTGCAGGAGAGAACGCCATGAATGTCGTGACCCAGACCGCCCGACCAAGCTTCGTGTGGGACGACGCCCTGCTGCTGGAAGACCAGCTCTCCGAAGACGAGCGGATGATCCGTGACGCGGCCCACCAGTACTGCCAGGAGAAGCTCTTCCCGCGCGTGCTGGAGGCCAACCGCCACGAGGTCTTCCACCGGGAGATCATGAACGAGTTCGGCGAGATGGGCTTCCTGGGCGCGACCCTCGACAGCCATGGCTGCGCCGGCGTCAACTATGTCTCCTACGGCCTGATCGCCCGCGAGGTGGAGCGGGTGGACAGCGGCTACCGCTCCGCCTTCTCCGTGCAGTCCTCGCTCGCCATGTTCCCGATCTGGGCCTATGGCTCGGACGCGCTGAAGGACCGCGTGCTGCCGGGCATGCAGAAGGGTGAGCTGATCGGCTGCTTCGGCCTCACCGAGCCGGATGCCGGCTCCGACCCGGGCTCGATGCGCACCCGCGCCAAGAAGGTCGAGGGCGGGTATCTGCTCTCCGGCTCCAAAACCTGGATCACCAACTCGCCGATCGCCGACATCTTCGTCGTCTGGGCGAAGGACGAGGCCGGCGACGTGCGCGGCTTCGTGCTGGAGAAGGGCGCCAAGGGCCTGACCGCGCCGAAGATCGAGGGCAAGTTCTCGCTGCGCGCCTCCACCACCGGCATGATCATGATGGAGGAGGTGTTCTGCCCGGAGGAGAACAAGCTGGACGTGAAGGGGCTGAAGGGCCCGTTCTCCTGCCTCAACCGCGCCCGTTACGGCATCGCCTGGGGCGCGCTGGGTGCCGCCGAGTTCTGCTGGCACGCCGCCCGCTCCTACACCATGGAGCGCAAGATGTTCGGCAAGCCGCTGGCGCAGACCCAGCTCATCCAGAAGAAGCTGGCCGACATGCAGACCGAGATCACCCTCGGCCTCCAGTCGGTGCTGCGGCTGGGCCGGCTGTTCGACGAGCACCGCGTGGCACCGGAGATGATCTCGCTCTGCAAGCGCAACTCCTGCGGCAAGGCGCTCGACATCGCCCGCATGGCGCGTGACATGCACGGCGGCAACGGCATTGCCGACGAGTACCACGTGATCCGCCATGTCATGAACCTGGAGGCGGTGAACACCTACGAAGGCACCCACGACGTGCATGCCCTGATCCTGGGCCGTGCCCAGACCGGGCTGAACGCCTTCGGCTAAGCACCCCGGCGGGGCTGGCGGCGGGAGGAGACCTGTGCCCATCGCCGCCGACCTCGTGGAGGTGGAACGCGCGATCCAGCTCGCGATCGCGCCCGCTTTCCTCCTTTCCGCCTGCGTCGCCACGCTGAACCTGCTGACGCTGCGGCTGAACCGCATCATCGACCGCAGCCTGGCCCCGGACAACCGGACCCCCGAGCGTCAGGCCATGCTGCTCCGGCGGGCGGTGATCATGCGCGCAGCCATCGCCTCGGCCATCGTCGCCGCGATCCTGCTCTCGCTGCTGGTGACAGCGGGCTTCGCGGGGGTGTTTCTCTCCGTGCCGCTCGGCACCCTGGTCGGGTTGCTGCTGCTGGGCGGCATGGCGGCGCTGATCGCCACCTTCGTCCTTTTCCTGGCCGAGATCCGGCTGGCCCGCATTCAACAGAGCTTCCCCGAATCCTCATGAGCGCCGTTTCCCTGACCATCGACAGCC
Organism: Roseomonas sp. E05; assembly: GCF_030063475.1. Lineage (GTDB taxonomy): Bacteria > Pseudomonadota > Alphaproteobacteria > Acetobacterales > Acetobacteraceae > Pseudoroseomonas. The sequence continues at coordinate 163,609 of NZ_JASIRT010000008.1, read as the reverse complement.
TCGGCGCGGGAGGCGACGGCATCGCGCGGGACGCGGAGGGCCGGCCGGTCTTCATCCCTGGCGCCCTGCCCGGCGAGACGGTGCGCGCCCTCCTGGCCGGGCGGCGCGGCGAAGGCAGCGTCGCGGTGCTGCAGGAGGTTCTCGCCCCCTGCGCCGAGCGCGCGGCCCCTCCCTGCCCCCATTTCGCCGCTTGCGGGGGCTGTGCCATGCAGCACCTCGCCGCGGCTCCCTATGCGGCCTGGAAGCGCGCGCGCCTGGCGGAAGCCCTGGCCCGTGCCGGCTTCCCCGAGGCGCCGGTGGCGGAAACCCGCGTCACCCCACCCGGCACCCGCCGCCGTGCCGACCTCGCGCTGCGCCGCCGCACGGATGGCAGCGTGGTGCTGGGCTTCCATGAGCCGGGCGGGACGGCGGTGGTGGATCTCAACACCTGCCTGGTGCTGGCCCCGGCGTTGGTGGCGCTGTTCGAGCCATTGCGCACGCTGCTGCGCAGCCTCCCGGCCTTCCGGCGGGAAGGCTCGGCAATGCTGAACCTGCTGGACACCGGCCCCGACCTGCTGCTGCGCCTGGACGGCACGCCCAGCACCGCTGACCGTGCCACGCTGGCCACCTTCGCACGGGCGCAGGGCCTGCCGCGCATCGCTGGCGCGCCGCTGAAAGGTGGCGCGACGGAAACGCTGGCGCAGCTCGGTCCGGTCTCCATCGCGCTGGGCGGCGTGCCGGTGGCACCGCCGCCGGGCGCCTTCCTCCAGGCCACGCCGCAGGGGGAGACCGCCATCGTTGAAGCCGTGCTGGCAGGCCTGCCCAGGAAGCTGACCGGAAAGGCACGGATCGCCGAGTTGCATGCCGGGCTGGGCACCCTCTCCTTCCCGCTCGCCACGCGCGCCCGCGTCGCCGCCTTCGAGGGTGCGGCGGAGGCGGTGGCGGCGCTGGATGCCGCCGCGCGCAAGGCCGGCGGGCGCGTCACCGCGACCCGGCGCGACCTGGCGCGCCAGCCGCTCTCGGTGAAGGAGCTGGAGGGCTTCGCCGCCCTGGTGCTGGACCCACCCTATGCCGGCGCGGCCGACCAGATGCCGGCCCTGGCCCGCAGCGGGCTGCAGCGCATCGTCTATGTCTCCTGCAACCCGGCGGCGCTGACCCGCGACGCGAAGCTCCTGCAGGCCGCCGGCTGGCAGGTGGCGCAGGCCACGCCGGTCGACCAGTTCCTCTGGTCCACGCAACTGGAGGCCGTGGTCGCCTTTGAGCGGGGGCGCTGAGAAGCGTCTTGACCGGGCCCAAGGCCTCCCCACCCTTGGAGAGGGGCGCAGCGCGCCTTAAGGGAGGTCTCGATGGAATTCGACCGACGCAGCCTGTTGCAAGCCGCTGGCCTGGCGCTGGCGGCACCCGCTCTCCTGCGGCTGGGGGTGGTGGAGGCGCTGGCGCAGGGCGCGCCGGCCGCATCCTCCGGCCCGACGCAGCAGGCGCCGGGCTTCTACCGCTTCCGCCTGGGCAGCCGGATGGTCACCCTGCTGCATGACGGCTTCGGCAGCCGCCCCAGCCCCACCCAGGGCTTCGTGCGCAACGCCGAGCCGGCGGCGGTGGAGGCAGCCCTGCGCGCGGCCTTCCTGCCCACCGAGCAGATGCCGATCCCTTATACCGCCACGCTGCTGGAGACGCCGCAGGGACTGGTGCTGTTCGACACCGGCACCGGCGGGCAACTCGGTCGGACGGCCGGGCACATCCCGGCGAACATGCGCGCCGCCGGCCTCTCGCCCGATGATATCGCGCTGGTCGTGCTGACGCACTTCCATGGCGATCACATCACCGGCCTCACCGATGCCGAGGGCAGCCCGGTCTTCGCCAAGGCGGAAGTGGTCGTGCCGAGGGCGGAATGGGACTTCTGGATGGACGACGGCCAGATGAGCCGCGCGCCGCAGGGCATGAAGGGTGCCTTCGAGAACGTCCGTAAGCGCTTCGCGCCCTATAAAGGCCGCATCCGGCAGATCGAGAGCACGGCCGAGGTGGCGCCGGGCATCCAGGCCCAGCCGACCTTCGGGCACACGCCGGGTCATACCAGCTACCTGCTCTCCGACGGCGGCACGCAGGTCATGCTGCTGGGCGACGTTACCAACCGGCCCGAGCTGAACCTGGCCCATCCGGGCTGGCACCTCGTCTTCGACATGGATGCGGAGAAGGCGGAGGCGACCCGCCGGAAGGTCTTCGACCAGGTGGCGACGGACCGGATGCGCTGCATCGGCTATCACTTCCCCTTCCCCGCCAACGGCTATGTGGCGAAGGAAGGCGAGGGCTACCGCTTCGTGCCCGCGAACTGGTCGAGCGAAGCTTGAGACACGGCCGGGGGTACGACACCCCCGGTCCCTCCGGAATCAGAGGACTTCGAGCGAGACGTCGATATTGCCGCGGGTGGCCTTGGAATAGGGGCACATCTGATGCGCCGCCTCGGCCACCTCCTGGGCCTGCGCCTTGTCCAGCGCCGGCAGCTTCACCTGGATCCGGGCGGAGAGCTGAAAGCCACCTTCCACCTTGTCGATGCCGACATTGCAGGTGACTTCCGCACCGGCCGTGTCGAGCTTCTTCTGTCGTCCCACCGCATCCACCGCGCTGCCGAAGCAGGCGGCATAGCCGGCGGCGAAAAGCTGCTCCGGGTTGGTCGCGCCCTCCTTGCCGGGGCCGCCCATCGCCTTGGGGATGGAAAGGTCGAACTTGAGCAGCCCGTCGCTGCTTTCCACATGACCGTTGCGGCCACCTTTCGCGGTGGCGGTGCCGGTGTAGAGCGCCATTCGATCCTCCATGACTGGTTTGACGGCTTGCCTGAAGGGTGGGAGCACCTTCAGACGTGGAAACTCTCCCCGCAGCCGCAGCGGCCCTTCTCATTCGGATTCGTGAAGGTGAAGCCGGCCGACATGGCCTTCACCTCGTAATCCATGATGGTGCCGATCAGAAACAGGGTGGCCTTGCGATCCACCAGCACGGTCACCCCCTTGTCGGTGACCTTCTCGTCGCCGGGGCCGGGCGCATCCGCCCAGGTCAGGTCATAGGCCATGCCTGAGCAGCCCTTGGTGCTGACGCCGATACGCAGCAGCTTACCCTCCTGCGCGCCGGCATAGAGCGCGCGCAGGCGTTCGGCCGCCGTATCGGAAAGCTGCATCAGCGGCGGCAGGGAACGGGCGGGGCGGGGCGTCGTCGTGGTGGTGCTCATCTCGACCTCTCAGGTGGCGAGGGCTCAGTACATGTTCAACGCCAGCCGGGCGTCCTCGCTCATGCGCGAGGGGTCCCAGGGCGGGTCCCAGACCACCTCGACCTTCACATCGGTGACACCGGCGACGGTACGGACCATCTCCTCCACCTGCGCCGGCAGTTCCTGCGCGGAGGGGCAGGAAGGCGCGGTCAGCGTCATCTCCACCTTCACCGCGCCGTCCTCGCCGATCTCGACGGCGTAGATCAGGCCCAGCTCATAGATATTGACCGGGATCTCCGGGTCATAGACCTGCGCGATCGCGCTGATCACCGCGTCCTCGGAGACGCGCGGCGTGGTTTCGCCGTCCGGCGTCCAGGCGCCATGGGCCTCCTGTGGCGTGTCCATGGCAGGGGTTCCGTCACTCACTGCTCACCTCCTTGCCCGAGTTTTCCAGCGCGGCGTTCAGCGTGTGCCAGGCGAGCGTCGCGCACTTCACCCGGCTGGGGAACTCGGAGACGCCGCCAAGCACCTGCAGTCGCTCCATCTCGTCCGACAGCGAGGCGCCGCAATCCGGGCAGGTGCCGGTCATCGCCAGCTCGCGAAACTTTTCCGCCAGTTCGCGGGCCTCGTCCTGGGTCTTGCCGCGCACCGTCTCGGTCATCAGGCTGGCGCTGGCCATCGAGATGGCGCAGCCCTTGCCCTGGAAGGCGACATCGGCCAGCCGGCCATCCGGCGCCAGCTTGACCCAGAGCTGCATGCGGTCGCCGCACATCGGGTTGTCGCCGCGGCCGGAGCGGTCGGCATCCTCCAGCCGGCGGAAGTTGCGCGGCTTGCGGCCGTGGTCGAGGATGACCTCCTGATAGAGGTCGCGCAGATCGTCGAACATCAGCGGAAGAACTCCCGTGCCTTCCCGAGTGCCTCTGCGAGGTAATCCACCTCGCCTTCGGTCGTGTAGAGGCCGAAGGAGGCCCGGCAGGTGCTTTCCACGTTAAATCGGGCGTGCAGCGGCTCGGCGCAATGGCGCCCCGAGCGCACCGCGATCCCCGCGCGGTCCAGCAATGTCGCCAGGTCATGGGCATGGGCGTTGTCGAGCGCAAAGGCGAAGACGCCGCCGCGGTCCTGCGCATGGCCGAGCAGGGTCAGCCCCTCGACGGCCGAGAGCCGCTGCATGGCATGGTCCACGAGGTGCCGCTCATGCGCCTCGATGGCCGGCATGCCGAGGGCCTGCACATAGTCGATGGCCGCGTGCAGCCCGACCGCCTCGACGATCGGCGGCGTGCCGGCCTCGAACTTGGCGGGCACGGGCGCGGGCAGAAAGCCCTCCAGCGTGACCTCGGCGATCATGTCGCCGCCGCCCAGGAAGGGCGGCATGGCCTCCAGCAGCTCCATCCGGCCCCAGAGCACGCCGATGCCGGTCGGGCCGTAGAGCTTGTGGCCGGTGAAGACGTAGAAGTCGCAGTCCAGCGCCTGCACGTCCACGCGGCGGTGCACGGCGGCCTGGGAGCCATCCAGCAGCAGCTTCGCACCATGGGCATGGGCCAGCTTCGCGATGCGCTCGGCCGGGGTCACGGTGCCCAGCACGTTCGACATGTGCGTGACGGCGACCAGCCCGACCTTGCCGTCGGCCAGCTTGGCCTCCAGGTCAGCCATGTCCAGCTCGCCGGCATCGGTGACGCGGGCCACGCGCAGCTCGATGCCATGCGACATCCGCAGCATGTGCCAGGGCACCAGATTGGCGTGATGCTCCATCTCGGAGATCAGCACCGCCTGCCCCGGCTTCAGCACGCCGCGCCCGTAGCTGTGCGCCACGAGGTTGATGGCGGCAGTGGAGGAGCCGGTGAAGACGATCTCGCGCTCGCTGCGCGCGCTCAGGAAGCCGGCGACGGCGCGCCGTGCCGCCTCATAGGCCTCGGTCGCGCGCTCGGAGAGGAGATAGGCGCCGCGATGGACGTTGGCGTAGCCGCTTTCCATCATCCGCGTCATGGCCTCGATGACCTGGCGCGGCTTCTGGGCGGAGGCGCCGGAATCGAGGAACACCAGATCCTTGCCGCGCTGCTTCTGCGACAGGATCGGGAAATCCTGCCGGATGCGCGCGACGTCGAAGCCGCCCGTGTTCTTTGGCGCCACCGCCCCGTCCATCACGCCATCTTCTCCCACCAGCCGGAGACCGCCTCGGCGAGCGCGGCACGCGCCGTCTCGTCGGCGACGCTCTCGACCGCTTCCTGCAGGAAGGCCTCGATCAGCAGCGAGCGCGCCGTGGCCTCGGGAATGCCGCGCGAACGCAGGTAGAAGATCTGGTCCTCGTCCAGTTCGCCCACGGTGGCGCCGTGGCTGCATTTCACATCGTCGGCATAGATCTCAAGCTGCGGCTTGCTGTCGATCTCGGCCTGATCGGAGAGCAGCAGCGCCTGGTTCATCTGGTAGCCGTCGGTGCGCTGCGCGATCTGGTCCACCAGGATCTTGCCCTGAAAGACGCCGCGCGACTTGCCGGCCAGCACCGTCTTCACCGTCTGGCGGCTCGGGCAGTCCGGCGCCGCATGCTCCAGGAAGGTGGTGCAGTCGCCATGCTGCCCGTCGCCCAGCAACTGGGCACCGTTCAGATGGGCGGCGGCCTTCGGGCCGGCGAGGACCACATGCGCCTCGCTGCGCGCCAGCTTCGCGCCGGCATGCAGCAGGAAGCTATCATAGGTGCCCTCTTCAGCCACGCGGGCGAAGACGGTCGAGAGGTGAATGCCTCCCTTTCCCTCCTGCTGCAGCCGGGCATGGGTGACATGAGCATCCGCCGCCACCTCGAACTCCAGCACCGGGCTGTTGAGATAGCGGCTTTCGCCATGGCCCCAGTTGCGCTCGATCAGCACCAGCTTCGCGCCCGCGCCCAGCCGCACCAGGTGGCGCGGATGCACGGCCACCGGGCGGTCGGCGAGCGTGACATGCAGCAGCTCGACCACGCCGCCATCCTCGCCGGGAGCGAGGTCGATCAGCGCGCCATCCTCGAACATGGCCGTGTTCAGCGCCACCAGCGGCAGGTCCTCGATGCGGGCGAGGCTGCCGAGCAGGCCCTCGGCCGCGCCGAGATGCTGCGCCAGGCTGCGCACCGGCGCCTCGGGGTCCGAGAGGTCCGGGCGGAAGCGGCCATCCACGAAAACCACGCGGCGCGGCGCGGCGGCGCGCGGCAGCGTCATGGCGCCGTCCACCGAGGTCAGCGCCTCGCCGAAGCCGGCCTGGGTCAGCGGCGCGAGGTCGGTGTACTTCCAGGCCTCGACGCGGCGGGTCGGGAAGCCCTGGGCGCGGAAGGCCTCGGCGGCCGCCTCGCGGCGCGCGGCCAGCCAGGGCAGGCGCTGCCCCGGCAGGCGGGCGCGCAGCCCCTCGAAGCGGTGCAGGAAGCCGGACGCGCCGGGTTCGGTCAGCGCGTTCTCGGCCATGATGATGTCACCGGTTGCGCTCATGCCGCCTGCACCGAGTTGTAGCCGCCCGCCTCCAGCTGCTTGGCCAGCTCGGGGCCGCCGGACTGCACGATGCGGCCGTTCATCAGCACATGCACGCGGTCCGGCACGATGTAGTCGAGCAGGCGCTGGTAGTGGGTGATGACCAGCGAGGAGAAGTTCGGGCCGCGCATGGCGTTCACGCCCTCGGCCACGATCTTCAGCGCGTCGATATCGAGGCCGGAGTCGGTCTCGTCCAGGATGGCGAGGCTGGGGTTCAGCAGCGCCATCTGCAGCACCTCGTTGCGCTTCTTCTCGCCGCCGGAAAAGCCGACATTGACGCCGCGCTTCAGCATGTCCTCCGGCATGGAGAGCGCCTTCATCCGCTCGCGCGCCAGCTTGAGGAACTGCATGGCGTCCAGCTCGGGCTCGCCCTTGCCGCGGCGGATGGCGTTCAGCGCGGTGCGCAGGAAGTTGGCATTGCCCACGCCCGGCAGCTCCACCGGGTACTGGAAGGCCAGGAAGAGGCCCGCGGCAGCGCGCTCCTCCGGTTCCATCGCCAGCAGGTCCTGCCCGTTGAAGGTGGCGCTGCCGCCGGTGATCTCATAGCCCTCGCGCCCCGACAGCACGTAGGAGAGCGTGGACTTGCCCGAGCCGTTCGGCCCCATGATGGCGTGGATCTCGCCGGTCGGCACTTCCAGGTCGATCCCCTTGAGGATCTCCTTGCCCTCGACCTCAGCGGTCAGTCCTTCGATCTTCAGCATTGTTCTTATTCCGTCCCAAATCTCGCGCGATCCGCTTCAGGCCTCCGCGCCCTGCGGCGCTCCGGCCATCGGATCGACTAGCCCACCGAGCCCTCGAGGCTGATCTGCAGCAGCTTCTGCGCTTCCACCGCGAACTCCATCGGCAGCTCCTTCAGCACCTCGCGGCAGAAGCCGTTCACGATGAGGCCGACCGCGTCCTCCTCCGAGAGGCCGCGCTGGCGGCAGTAGAAAAGCTGGTCCTCGGCGATGCGGCTGGTCGTCGCCTCATGCTCGACCTTGGCGGTCATGCAGCGGTTCTCGATATAGGGAACCGTGTGGGCGCCGCACTTGTCGCCGATCAGAAGGCTGTCGCACTGCGTAAAGTTGCGCGCGCCGCTGGCCTTCGGGCTGATCTTCACCAGGCCGCGATAGGTGTTCTGCCCCTGCCCGGCGCTGATGCCCTTGGAGATGATGGTCGAGCGGGTGTTCTTGCCGATATGGAACATTTTCGTTCCCGTATCGGCCTGCTGCCAGTTGTTCGTGATGGCAACGCTGTAGAACTCGCCCACCGAATCATCCCCCTGCAGGATGCAGGAGGGATACTTCCAGGTGATGGAGGAACCGGTCTCCACCTGCGTCCAGGAGATCTTGGAACGGGCCCCGCGGCAGGCGCCGCGCTTGGTGACAAAGTTGTAGATGCCACCCTTGCCGTTCTCGTCGCCGGGGTACCAGTTCTGCACCGTGCTGTACTTGATGGTGGCGTCATCCAGCGCCACCAGCTCGACCACGGCGGCGTGGAGCTGGTTCTCGTCGCGCATCGGCGCCGTGCAGCCCTCCAGATAAGAGACATGCGCGCCGGCGTCGGCGATGATCAGCGTGCGCTCGAACTGGCCGGTGCTCTTGGCGTTGATGCGGAAATAGGTGGACAGCTCCATCGGGCAGCGCACGCCCTTCGGGATGTAGACGAAGCTGCCATCGGTGAAGACCGCGCTGTTCAGGGCGGCGTAGAAGTTGTCGCCCTGCGGCACCACGGTGCCGAGATACTGCCGCACCAGCTCCGGATGATTCCGCACCGCCTCGGAGATGGAGCAGAAGATGATGCCTTCCTTCTCCAGCCGGCCCTTGAAGGTGGTGGCCACGCTGACGCTGTCGAACACCGCGTCCACCGCAACCGGCATGCGGCCCTCGGCCGGGCTCTCGCCCGCGCCCTCGACGCCGGCCAGGATGGCCTGCTCCTTCAGCGGGATGCCGAGCTTCTCATAGGTGCGCAGCAGCTCGGGATCGACCTCGTCGAGCGACTTCGGCCCGTCCTTCTTCTTCGGCGCGGCGTAGTAGTAGGCGTCCTGGTAATCGATCGGCGGGAACTTCACCGCGGCCCAGCGCGGCTCCGCCATGGTCTTCCACAAGGCGAAGGCCTTCAGGCGCCACTCCAGCAGCCACTCGGGCTCGCCCTTCTTCGCGCTGATGAAGCGGACGATGTCCTCGTTCAGCCCCTTCGGGGCGAAGTCCATGTCGATATCCGTCTCGAAGCCGTACTTGTACGTGCTGTTGGTGACGGAATGGACGGCGTCGATGGTTTCGGTGACGGCAGGCATGGTGTTCTTCTTCCCTACTCGGCAGGCAGGTGGGCCGGCTGGGCCGGCAGGGTCGGGCGGCGGCAGGACGGCGCGCCCGGTGGCGCCAGGTCGGCCAGGGTGATGTCGGACAACGCGCTGCGGATGGCTTCGTTCACCTTGTCCCAGCGGCCGCGCACGGCGCAGATCGCCTCCGTCTCGCAGCAGCCGCTGGCGCCATCGACGCAGGCGGTCAGGGCGATCGGGCCATCGATGGCGCAGATCACCTCGGACAGCGGCATGGCGGCGAGCGGCCGCGCCAGGCGATAGCCGCCCCGCGCCCCGCGCACCCCTTCCACCAGGCCGCCATGCGCCAAGTGCTTCAGCACCTTGGCCACGGTCGGCTCGGCGATGCCGGTGGCAGCGGCGAGGCCAGGGGCGGTCTGCAGGCCTCCTTCGGCCTCCAGTCGGGCCAGCACCACCACGGCGTAATCCGTCAGTTTCGACAGCCGCAACACGCGGACCTCTCCTAAAAGCGGACCTGTCTTGTCCAGTTTCGGGCAGATGCGCTCGCGCCCCCCGCTTGTCAAGGCGCCACCACCTTTCCGCGAGGCGTCCGCAGTGCGAAGTTGCGGCAATGTCCTCGACCCAACTGCGCGTGGTCCATCCGCGCCACGCCGCCAGCCTGATTCTCTGGCGCCAAGCCCGCTCCGGCCCGGTGGAGGTGCTGATGGGGATCCGCGCCGCCGGGCACCGCTTCATGCCGAACCGGCTGGTCTTTCCCGGCGGCCGGGTGGATCTCGCCGACCGCGCCACCCCCGCCGCCACGGAGCTGCGCCCCGAGACACGGGCCGCCCTGGAGCGCCGCGCCCCCGCCCGCCTCGCCCGCGCCCTGGCCGTCGCCGCCGCGCGCGAGCTGGAGGAGGAGACCGGCCTGGTGCTGGGCGGCACGCGCCCCGCGCTGGACCGGCTGGACTATCTCTGCCGGGCGGTGACGCCGCGCCACTTCCCCATGCGCTTCAACGCCCGCTTCCTCCTCGCGCCGGCGGAGGCGGCCACCGGCACCCTGGCCGGCTCGGGCGAGCTGGAGCGCCTGGCCTGGGTGACGCCGGAGGCGGTGCGGCACCTGCCGGTGGCGCCCATCACCGCCTGCGTGCTGGCCGAATTCGGCGATTGGGTGGCGTTGCCGCCGGCGGCCCGCCCGGCGCGGCCGCTGATCTGCCTGCGCGGCGCCGGCACACGCTGCCCGGAGCCACCCGGCCCGGCGGCGGCCCCCTAGCCACGGAAAAAGGCCGGAGAGCTGCCTCCCCGGCCTCGGTCCTCTTCCGGCGGCGCCGCGCCTCAGAGCGCGGCGAGCACCGCCTCGCCACTGGACACCTCGAAGGCGCCCGGCGCCTCGACGGCGACATGCGCCACCTTTCCATCCTTCGCCACCAGCGCGAAACGCTGGCAGCGCACGCCCATGCCGCGGGCGCTCAGGTCGAATTCCAGGCCGAGGGCACGGGTCAGCGCGCCGGAGCCGTCGGCGATCATCACCACCTCGTCGGACACGCCCTGGTCCTTGGCCCAGGCGTTCATGACAAAGGCGTCATTCACCGCCATGCAGGCGACGGTATCCACGCCCTTCTCCTTCAGCGCCGCCATGTTGCGCAGGAAGCTCGGCAGGTGCTTCGCCGAGCAGGTGGGCGTGAAGGCGCCGGGCACGCCGAACAGCACCACGGTCTTGCCGCCGAACAGCGCCTCGGTGCTCAGCTCGCGCGGGCCCTCGGCGGTGGCCTGGGTCAGGGTCGTGGCGGGAATCGTGTCACCGGCCTTGATGGACATGGACGTGCTCTCCAGGTGGAGCCACCGGCATTTCACGGTGCCGCCGGCGCTGTCAACCGCGGTGCTTGCACCCTTCCCCTCGCGCCGCCATCTTGGGTGCACGATGGCACGACGCGCACGCGAGAACGAACTTCCGGAAAGCTTCCGCACCGCCGGTGCAGGGGGCGGCCGCAGTCGCGGGCTGCAAAGCAGCTACCTGGGCGGACAGTTGCTGGTGGCGATGCCCGGCATGCAGGATCCCCGCTTCACCCGCTCGGTGATCTGCCTCTGCGCCCACTCCGCCGACGGGGCGATGGGCATCGTCCTGAACAAGGCGCTCGACAATCTCAGTTTCGAGGATCTGCTGAAGCAGCTCGACGTGCAGCCGCTGCCGCCGCAACGGCAGATCCGGCTGCTGGCCGGCGGGCCGGTCGAGGGCGGTCGTGGCTTCGTGCTGCACACCACCGACTGGTCAAGCGATGGCAGCCTCAAGGTCACCGGGGACCTGGCGCTCACCGCCAGCGTGGACATCCTGAAGGCCATCGCAGGCGGCGGCGGACCGCGCCACGGGCTGCTGGCGCTGGGCTATGCCGGCTGGGGCCCCGGGCAGCTCGAGGAGGAGATCCAGCGCAACGCCTGGCTGAACGTGCCGGCGGACGAGGCCCTGCTCTTCGAGGGCGCGCTGAACGAGAAGTGGCGCATGGCCCTGGCCAAGATGCATATCGACCCGCTGCTGCTCTCCGGCAGCGCCGGCCACGCCTGAGCCGCTTCCCGGCGGGACAGGGCGCGGGGGAAACAACCGGCAAAGCGGAGGCGGGACAGTGCCCCGCCCCCTCCTGCGGGCCGGATGGTCACTCCGGCCTGGAGGAAATCGCCTGCAGGCGGTCATACTGCTCCTTGGTCCAGCCTGCCCCGGCCGAAGCATCGTTGTGCAGCGGCAGGGCGGCAGCACGGAAGGCGGCGAGATCGGGCGTGAGGACCGTCTTGCCCTGCTCGCGGAACCACTCCGGCAGCTTCAGCTCCGCCTCGCGGATCTCCTTGGAGGCGCGGTCGGAGGCCTCGCGCAGCACCGCTTCGAAAACCTTCTTGTCGCCGTCGTTCAGCCGTGCCCAGCTGGAGCGGCTGACGATGGTCAGCAGGCTCTCGGTGATATGGCCGGAGAGCATGATATGGCTCTGCACCTCGTGGAACTTCTTGGCCTTGATGGTGGGCAGCGGGTTCTCCTGCCCGTCCACCGTGCCCTGCTGCAGCGCCAGGTAGACCTCGGCGAAGGCGATCGGCGTGGCATTGGCGCCGATGGACCTGGTGAACATCAGGAAGAGCGGCGCCTGTGGCACGCGCAGCTTCATCCCGCGTGCATCTTCCGGCTTCATGATCGGCCGGTTGGCGGTGAGGTGACGGGCGCCATAGTAGGTCAGCGCCACCGAGTGGTGGCCGGTCTGCTTGTCGTAGCCCGCCATCAGCTCCTTCAGCAGGTCGCTTTCGCGATAGGCGGCGAAATGCCCGTAGTCGCGGAAGATATAGGGCGCATTGCCGATCGAGATCGGCTTGTAGGTGGCGCCGGCGAAGGCCGCCCCGGTGTAGATGATATCCACCGTGCCGAGCGTCAGGCCCTGGTTGATGGTCGGCTCGTTGCCCAGCGCGCTGGCCGGGAAGACCTCGATGTTCCAGCGGTTCTGCGTGCGCTGCTTGATCTGCTCGGCGGCCCAGAGCGCCTCGGTGTGGTAGGGTTCGTTGGTCTCGTAGACATGCGCCCAGCGCAGCTTCTGCTGTGCCTGGGCGGTGCCGCCCAGCAGGGCGCAGACGGCCAGCGTCGCCGCGGCGAGAATCCCTCGGATCATTCCGTCCCCTCTTCCGGCACCCTGTCGGGCGCACGACTTGTTGTACGATGACACTACGTTGGCGGCTTTGCGCTTCGCAAGCCTCTCCGCTGCGCTAGGATGATCGCCCCCTGGAGGAGACCCTAAGATGGATGCCGTCGCCGAGACCCCCTTCATCCGCCTGCATCCGGAGGACAGCGTCCTGATCGCGCGCCGGGCGGCCGCCGAGGGCACGCCGGTGGGGCCCAACATCCTCACCCGCGCGCGCATCCCGCCCGGGCACAAGGTCGCCATCCGCGCCCATGCGCCGGGTGATGCGGTGCGACGCTATGGGCAGATCATCGGTTTCGCCACCCAGCCCATCGCCCCTGGCGAGTGGGTGCACACCCAGAACTGCGGCATGGGCGAGTTCGCCAGGGACTACGCCTGGGGCGTGGACGCCAGGCCCACCCTCTACGTGCCGGAGCCTGCCACCTTCATGGGCATCGTCCGCCCGGATGGCCGCGTGGCGACGCGCAACTACATCGGCATCGTCACCAGCGTGAACTGCTCCGCCCACGTCGCCTCGCTGATCGCCGACGCCTTCAAGCGCAACCCCTTCATCGGCAGCGATCCGCTCGCCGAGTTCCCCAATGTGGACGGCGTCGTGGCGCTGACCCACAAGACCGGCTGCGGCATGGGCGACAATGACGGGCTGCGCATCCTGCGCCGCACTCTCGCCGGCTATGCGCGGCATGTGAACTTCAGCCATGTCATCGCCATCGGGCTGGGCTGCGAGGTCAACCAGATCTCCGGCCTGCTGGAGGAGCAGAACCTCGCCGGACGGCTGCGCAACATGGACATCCAATCCATGGGCGGCACCCGCAAGACGGTGGAGGCGGGCATCGCCTTCGTGAAGGAGGTGCTGGCGGAAGCCAACCAGGTGCACCGCCAGAAGGTGCCGGTCAGCCACCTGACCATCGCCCTGCAATGCGGCGGCTCGGACGGTTATTCCGGCATCACCGCCAACCCCGCCCTCGGCGCCGCCTCGGACCTGCTGGTGCGCCATGGTGGCACCGTCATCCTCTCCGAGACGCCGGAAACCTACGGCGCCGAGCACCTGCTGACCCGCCGCGCCGTCTCTCGCGAGGTGGGCGAGAAGCTGGTCTCGCTGATGCGCTGGTGGGAGGACTATGCCGCCAAGGGGCAGGCCGAGCTGAACAGCAATCCCTCCCCCGGCAACAAGGCGGGCGGGCTGACCACCATCCTGGAGAAGTCGCTCGGCGCCATGGCCAAGGCGGGCACCACCAATCTCACCGCCGTCTATGACTACGCCGCGCCGGTGACGGAGAAGGGCTTCGTCTTCATGGACACGCCGGGCTACGACCCGGTGGCGGCCACCGGCCAGGTGGCGGGCGGCGCCAACATGGTCTGCTTCACCACCGGGCGCGGCAGCGTCTTCGGCTGCAAGCCGGCGCCCTCCATCAAGCTCGCCACCAACTCGGCCATGTACGAGCGGATGGAGGAGGACATGGACGTCAACTGCGGCACCATCCTCTCCGGGCGGGAGACCGTCGAGGAGTGCGGGCAGCGCATCTTCGAGCTGATCCTGCGCGTCGCCAGCGGCGAGCGCACCAAGAGCGAGAGCTACGATGCCGGCTCGGCGGAATTCGCGCCCTGGCCGATCGGCGCCACCATGTAGCCAGCCGGGACGGCTGCCGTGGCATGCCGCGGCGGCCGGTCAGGGCTGTTTCAGCGGCCGGGCGCGCGGCCTTGCAGCACCTGCTCGGGCAGGCCGAGCACGAGCAGGAAGGCAAGGCTCATCACCACTCCGCTCATGGTGAAGCAGCCCGTCAGCGCCGTCCGGTATGCGTCGCTGAACAGCATGTGCTGCGCCGGGGTGAGCGCGGCCAGCGCCTCGGCGCCCTGGCGGGTGATCGCCTCCATGTCCAGGCGCCCGCCGAGCACCGTGGCGGTTTCCGCCAGGCTGCCCGACATGATGGCGCCGGAGGCAGCCACCCCCACCGAGCCGCCCAGGGAGCGCAGGAAGGTCATGGCGCCCGTGGCCGCGCCAAGCTCGGAATGGCCGACGGCGTTCTGCACCGCCGTCGTCAGGTTCGGCATGCCCATCCCCATGCCGAGCCCGAGCAGGCCCATCGGCACCAGGAACACGGCCGGCGCCGCCGCCCACCAGGCCAGCACCGCCAGGCCGGCCAGCGCCACCGCCTCCAGCCCCAGCCCGGCCAGCAGGAAGGCCTTGTTCCGCCCGAGTCTGGAGACGATCCGCCCGCCCAGCACCGAGGACAGCACCATTCCCACCACCTGCGGCAGCAGCATCGCCCCCGCCCGCGCCGGGCTCATGCCGAGCACGAGCTGGAAGTAGAGCGGCAGGAAGACGGTCGAGCCCAGCATGGCGAAGGTCATCATGCCGCCGACCACCACGCCGCGGGCGAAGACCTTGTTGCGGAACAGCCGCAGGCGGATCAGCGGCTCCGGCGCGCGCGTCTCCTGCAGCACGAAGAGGCCGAGCAGCACCAGAATCGCCAGCACCATCCCGAGGCTCTCAATGGAAAGCCAGGGGAACTCGGTGCCGCCCCAGGCCATCATCAGCAGCAGAGTGGTGGTCCCGGCCGCCAGCAGCAGCGTGCCGGGATAGTCGATCCGCCGGCTCCGGCTCTCCACCGGGGTGCGAAGCCCCGCGGCGATCAGCACCAGCGCCAGGATGCCGATGGGCAGGTTGACGTAGAAGACCCAGCGCCACGACAGCGCCGAGGTGATGACGCCGCCGAGCAGCGGACCGGCGACGCTGCAGAGCGCGAAGGTGCCGGTGAACAGGCCCTGGTAGCGCGGCCGCTCGCGCGGCGAGACCGCATCGCCGATCGCCGCCTGCGCCAGCACCAGCAGCCCGCCGGCGCCCAGCCCCTGCAGCGCCCGGAAGCCGATGATCTGCCCCATCGACTGCGCCATGCCGCAGAGCAGGGAGCCGGCCAGGAAGGTCAGGACGGCGACGAAGAACAGCCGGCGGCGGCCGAACAGGTCCGACAGCTTGCCATAGAGCGGCGAGGTGACCGTCGAGGTGAGCATGAAGGCCGTCACCACCCAGGAGATGTGCGCCATGCCCCCGAGGTCGCCCACCATGCGGGGCAGCGCCGTATTGACAATGTTCTGATCGAGCGCGGCCAGCGCCATGGTCAGCAGCGCACCTCCCATGACGATGCGGAGCTGGGCCTTGGGAAGTTTTTCAGGGGGAGCGGCCTCATCGGCCGGTTCGATCGTCTCGGCCTCGCTCCGGCGCTGCAGCATCTGGCGTTATTCCCCCGTTTCAAGAACCCAGCCCGGAGGCTGTAACGCAGATCCGCGCCGCCGGAAGGAGCCTGAGCCGTGAAATCTGCAGAGTTCAGCCCCGCAGCGCGCACGGCGCCCGGAACAAGGCGCGGCAATGCGGGCTGGAGGCCGCTTGGGGGAGCAAACACCCGGCAGCGGCGGCGCTTACACGGTCAGCAATTGCCGCACCGCCTCCTCGTCCAGGGAGCCGGAAGGCCCCGCGAGCGCCACCTCCCCGCGCACCATGATGGCGAGCTGGTCGCCCAGTTCCCGCGCGAACTCGTAATACTGCTCCACCAGCACCACCGCCATGTTGCGGCTGCGTGCCAGCAGCGCGATCACCCGCGCGATGTCCTTGATGACGTTGGGCTGGATGCCCTCGGTCGGCTCGTCCAGGATCAGCAGGCGGGGCCGTGCGGTCAGCGCGCGGGCGATGGCGAGCTGCTGCTGCTGCCCGCCCGAGAGGTCGCCCCCCCGCCGCCGCAGGAACTGCTTCAGGATCGGGAACAGCTCGAAGATGTCGTCCGGCACCTTCGAACCGCGCGGGGCGGCGGCCAGCGCCGTCTCGAGGTTCTCGCGCACCGTCAGGAAGGGAAAGATCTCGCGGCCCTGCGGCACGTAGCCGATGCCGGCGCGGGCGCGGCCGGACGGCGGGAGGCCGGCGATATCCCTCCCCTCCCAGAGGATGCGGCCGCCGCGGATGCGCTCAAGCCCGACGATCGCCCGCATCAATGACGACTTGCCGACGCCATTGCGCCCCAGCACGCAGGTCACGCGCCCTGGATCGGCCTCCAGCGAGACGCCGCGCAACGCCCGGCTGGCGCCGTAGAACAGGTCGATGCCTTCGACACGCAGCATGGCTCAGCGCCCCAGATAGACTTCGATCACGCGCGGATCGTTCTGCACGTGGTCGATGGACCCTTCGGAGAGCACGCTGCCCTCGCACAGCACCGTCACCTTCTGGCCGAGGGCACGGACGAACTCCAGATCATGCTCCACCACCACGACGGAGCGCTGCCCGGCGATGCGGCGCAGCAGGGCGGCGGTGTGCTCGGTCTCCTGGTCGGTCATGCCGGCGACCGGCTCGTCCACCAGGAGAAGCCGCGGGTCCTGCATCAGCAGCATGCCGATCTCCAGCCATTGCCGCTGGCCGTGCGAGAGGATGGCGGCACGGTCCTGCGCGCGTTCGGAAAGGCCGATCTCGGCCAGCACCGCCTCGATGCGGCGGCGGGCCTCCGGGCCCAGTACCCAGCGCAGGCAGGACCAGGGATCGCGCGGCGCCTTCAGCGCCAGCTCCAGGTTCTCGAAGACCGTCAGCGCGTCGAAGACCGTCGGCTTCTGGAACTTCCGGCCGATGCCGAGATTGGCGATGGCCGGCTCGTCCAGCTTCGTCAGGTCGTGATCGCCGAAGCTGACAGTGCCCTCGGTGGGGCGGGTCTTGCCGGTGATGATATCCATCATCGTCGTCTTGCCGGCGCCGTTCGGGCCGATGATGGCGCGCAGCTCGCCGGGCTCGATGATCAGCGAAAGGCTGTTCAACGCCCGAAAGCCGTCGAATACGACAGAGACGCCATCGAGGTAGAGCGTGCCGGCCTTCATCGCCCCTCTCCCTTGTGCAGCAGCCCGACCAGCCCGCGCGGCAGGAACAGCGTCACCGCGATGAACAGGCCGCCAAGCACGAAGAGCCAGAGGTCCGGCGCGAAGGAGGTCAGCCAGGTCTTCACCGCGTTCACCGTGAAGGCGCCGAGCAGCGCGCCGGCCAGCGTGCCGCGCCCGCCGACCGCCACCCAGATCACCGCCTCGATGGAGTTGCCCGGGCTGAACTCGCCGGGGTTGATGATCCCGGTCAGCGGCACGTAGAGGGCACCCGCCAGCCCCGCCAGCATGGCAGAGAGCACGAAGACGGCGAGCTTCACATGCGTGGTGTCGTAGCCCAGGAAGCGCACGCGGCTCTCGGCGTCCCGCACCGCCACCAGCACACGGCCGAGCTTCGAGCGGGTGATGTGGCGGCAGAGCCAGAGCGCGCCCGCCAGCACCGCCAGCGCGGCATAGAACAATGCCGCCCGCGCCTCGGCGGTGTTCAGCGGCAGGCCGAGCAGCTCCTTGAAGTCGGTGAAGCCGTTGTTGCCGCCGAAGCCCATGTCGTTGCGGAAGAAGGCCAGCATCAGGGCGTAGGTCATGGCCTGGGTGATGATGCTGAAATAAACCCCGGTGATACGGCTGCGGAAGGCCAGGTAGCCGACCACGCCCGCCAGCAGTCCCGGCACGACCAGCGCCATGAGGAGCGCGAAGGGAAAACTCGAAAAGCCCCACCAGTACCAGGGCAGTTCCTTCCAGCCGAGAAAGACCATGAAGTCCGGCAGGATGGGGTTGCCGTAGACGCCGCGCGGCCCGATCAGCCGCATCAGGTGCATGCCCATGGCATAGCCGCCCAGCGCGAAGAAGGCGCCATGGCCGAGCGAGAGGATGCCGGCATAGCCCCAGGCCAAATCGATCGCCAGCGCCAGGACGGCGTAGCAGATCCACTTGCCGGAGACAGAGACGACGAAATCCGAGACATAGAGCGCGGAGTCCGCCGGAAGGCGGTTGAGCACCGGCAGCAGGGCCAGCAGCGCCAGGCCGGCGAGCAGCAGGCCGCGCAGGATGAGGGCGCGGCTGGGGCGCAGGCGGGGTGCGCCGGTGACGGTGGCGCTCATGGCTCGGCGGCCCTTCCCTTCAGCGCGAACAGCCCCTTCGGCCGCCGCTGGATGAACAGCATGATGCCGACCAGCACGGCGATCTTCGCCAGCACCGCGCCCGCCCAGGGCTCCAGCAGCTTGTTGACGAGGCCGAGGGTGAAGGCGCCGATCATGGTGCCAGCCAGCGAGCCGACGCCGCCGAACACCACCACCATGAAGCTGTCGATGATGTAGCCGGTGCCGAGGTTGGGCGAGACGTTGTCGATCTGGCTCAGCGCCACCCCCGCCATGCCGGCGATGCCCGAACCAAACGCAAAGGTCATGGCGTCCACCCGCCCGGTGCGGATGCCCATGGTGGAGGCGATGCGCCGGTTCTGCACCACGGCGCGCATTTCCAGCCCGAAGCGGGTGAAGCGGATGGCAGCGATTGTCAGCGCGAGCACCAGGAGGCCGAAAAGGATGATCCAGAGCCGGTTCTGCGTGACGATGACGCCGCCCGGCAGGGTCAGCGTGCCCTGCATCCAGGTTGGGCTCGTCACCTCCTGGTTCTGCGCGCCGAAGATCAGCCGAACCGTCTGCTGCAGGATCATGCCGACGCCGAAGGTCATCAGCAGCGTTTCCAGCGGGCGGCCGTAGAGATGGCGGATCAATCCACGCTCCAGCGCCACGCCCACCGCCGCCGTCACCAGGAAGGCGGCGGGGACGGACAGCGGCAGCGACCAGGGCAGCAGCCAGGGAATGCCACGCAGCGCCTCCTGCACCACAACCGTGGTGTAGGCGCCCAGCATGACCATCTCGCCATGCGCCATGTTGATCACGCCCATGACGCCGAAGGTGACGGCGAGGCCGAGCGCGGCCAGCAGCAGGATCGAGCCCAGGGAAAGCCCCTGGAAGACCGTCTCAGCGATCCGGCGCAGCTCCAGCTGGCGGTCGATGGCGGCCACCGCCGCGTCGATCTCGCCGGCCAGGTCGGGGTTGGCGGCGCGGGCCTCCAGCAGCGCCGCACGGGCCTCGGCCGAGCCGCTCTCGGCCAGGAGCTCGATGCCCTGGCGCTTCGCCGCCGCGTCCGGCGCGCCGAGGCGGGTGGCGGCCAGCGCCAGGGCCAGCCGGTCGCGCACCCCCGGCGCGGTCTCGCGGGCCAGCGCCTGCTCCAGCGGTGGAATGTTGGCGGCGTCGCGGCTGCGGAACAGCGCATCGGCCGCGGTCAGGCGCTGCGCCGCCTCGGGCGCGACCAGTTGCAGCCGCCCGAGGGCGCCGCGTAGGGCCGCACGCACACGGTTGTTGATGCGGATGGTCTCGCCTGCCGTGGCGGCCGCGCCGGAGACCGCCTCGCGCACCGTGCCGCCCTGCTCGACCAGAAAGGCGCCATCGGCGCGCTTCTGGAGGTGCCCCTCGGCCAGGGCCTGCAGGATCGGCAGGGCGCGCGGGTCGCCCAGCGCGCCGAGGCGTTCCACCGCCTCGGCCTGGGCGCCGTAGCCGCCGGAAAGCCCGGCGAGCGCAGCGGTGAAGGCATCCTGCGCCCGCGCCGTCGGCGTGGCGGAAAGCAGCAACAGGATCAACAGGAGCAGGATGCGTCGCATGACGGCATTCGGCCGCGGCGCACCGCGGCCTCCCTCCTCACTTCTTGCGGTTGGCGTTTTCGGGGATGTACGGGGACCAGTTCTCGGCCTTGATGGCGTCCGGCGTCTTCCAGACGATGTTGAACTGCCCGTCCTCCTGGATCTCGCCGATCATCACCGGCTTCGAGAGGTGGTGGTTCTGCCACATCTGCTCGGTATAGCCGCAGGGGGCATCCACCTTCTGGCCATACATCGCCTCGCGCACCTTATCGACCGCGGTGGTGCCGGCCTGGGCCACGGCCTGCGTCCACATGCGGAAGCCGGTATAGGTCGCCTCCATCGGGTCGTTGGTGACGCGCTTGTCGTTCTTGATGTAGGCGCGCCACATCTTCTTGAACTCGGCGTTCTGCGGCGTGTCCACCGACATGAAGTAGTTCCAGGCCGCCAGGTGGCCGACCAGCGGCTTGGTGTCGATGCCCGCCAGCTCCTCCTCGCCCACCGAGAAGGCGACGCAGGGGATGTCCTCGGCCTTGATGCCCTGGTTGCCCAACTCACGGTAGAAGGGCACGTTGGCATCGCCGTTGATGGTGGAAACGATCGCCGTCCGCTTGCCCTCGCCGGCGAAGCGCTTCACGCGGGAGACGATGCCCTGCCAGTCGGAATGGCCGAAGGGCGTGTACTCCTCCATGATGTCCGCATCCGCCACGCCCTTGCTGTTGAGGTAGGCGCGCAGGATGCGGTTGGTGGTGCGGGGATAGACGTAGTCGGTGCCGAGCAGGGCGATGCGCTTCGCCTCGCCGCCATCGGCGCTCATCAGGTAGTCCACCGCCGGGATGGCCTGCTGGTTGGGCGCGGCGCCGGTGTAGAAGACGTTGCGGGACTGCTCCTCGCCCTCGTACTGCACGGGATAGAAGAGCAGGCCGTTCAGCTCCTCGAAGACCGGCAGCACCGACTTGCGGGAGACCGAGGTCCAGCAGCCGAAGGTGACGTCCACCTTGTGGACCTGCAGCAGCTCGCGCGCCTTCTCGGCGAAGAGCGGCCAGTTGGAGGCCGGGTCCACCACCACCGCCTCCACCTTGCGGCCGAGCAGGCCGCCCTTGCCGTTGATCCAGTCCACCATCATCAGCACGGTGTCGCGCAGCGCCGTCTCGCTGATCGCCATGGTGCCGGAGAGGGAGTGCAGCACGCCGACCTTGATGGGCGCTCCCTGGGCGAAGGAGGGGCGGATGGCGGGCAGGGCCAGCGCGCCGGCGGCGCCGGCCATCAGGGCACGGCGCGAGAATGGGGTCCTGAGGGTCATGGCTCGTCTCCTGGCGCGGCAAGGGCCGCCTCGCATGCCCGGCAGTCTTGGGGCGGTCCTTGCGGAAGCGAATACGTCAAATGACGTAGCCGCCCCGTGCTTGACGCTCGCGCCGGCGCGGCCCCACTCTTGCCCCTCCCCTCCCGAGCGGCAGAGCGAGGACCACGCCCCGCATGGCGACACGCCAGCGCATCCTGCGCATCCGGCGCGACTACAACCGCTGGGTCGCCGACGAGACGATGGAGGATTATGCCCTCCGTTTCACCGCCGAGAGCGCCCGCAAGTGGTCGGCCTTCCGGGTGGCCAACACCGCCCTCGGTTCGATCTCCTTCCTGGCGCTGGAGGCGATCGGCGGCGCGCTCACCGTGGCGCATGGCTTCACCAACAGCGTGGCGGCCATCCTCTTCGTCAGCCTGCTGATCTTCGCGGCTTCCCTGCCGATCTGCCTGAACGCGGCGCGGGCAGGCGTGGATATCGACCTGCTCACCCGCGGCGCCGGCTTCGGCTATATCGGCTCGACCATCACCTCGCTGATCTACGCCAGCTTCACCTTCATCTTCTTCGGCATCGAGGCGGTGATCCTGGCCGCCATGCTGGACAGCTTCTTCGGCGTGCCGCTCTGGCTCGGCTATATCCTCTGCGCCGTTGTGGTGGTGCCGCTGGTCACCCATGGCATCACCTTCATCAGCCGGGTGCAGACCTGGACGCAGCCCGTCTGGCTGGTGCTGAACCTGCTGCCCCTGCTGGCGGTGATGGTGGCGCACCCGGACTGGCTGTCGGAATGGACGGAGTATGGCGGGAGCCAGGGCACAGGTGGCTTCAACCTGCTGGCCTTCGGCGCCGCCGCCTCCATCCTCTTCGCGCTGATCACCCAGACCGGCGAGCAGGTGGACTACATCCGCTTCCTCCCTCCGCGGGCCACGCAGCGCGGCTGGGTCTGGTGGGGCGCGCTGCTGGCCGGCGGGCCGGGCTGGATCGCCTTCGACGTGCTGAAGCTGCTGGCCGGTTCCTTCCTCGCCTATGCCGCGCTGCGCGCCGGGCTTTCCGTCGCGCAGGCGGTGCAGCCGGCCGAGATGTACCGCCTCGCCTTCGGCACCCTGCTCGCCTCGCCCACCCTGGCGCTGGTGGTGACGGCGGTCTTCGTCGCGCTGTCGCAGATCAAGATCAACGTCACCAACGCCTATGCCGGCTCGCTCGCCTGGTCGAACTTCTTCTCGCGGCTGACACACAGCCATCCCGGCCGGGTGGTCTGGCTGGTGTTCAACATCGCCGTCGCGCTGCTGCTGATGGAGCTCGGCGTCTACAACACCATCGAGCAGGTGCTGTTCGTCTATTCCAACGTCGCCGCCGCCTGGATGGGCGCGCTGGTGGCCGACCTCGCCGTCAACAAGCCGCTCGGCCTCAGCCCGGATGGCATCGAGTTCAAGCGGGCGCATCTCTACGACGTCAACCCGGTGGGCGTCGGCAGCATGGCGCTCTCCGTCGCCGCCTCCTTCCTGGCCTATTACGGCTTCCTCGGCCCGCTGGCGCAGGCCATGGCCACTTTCATCGCCTTCGGTGTGGCCTTCGTCGCGGCGCCGGTGATCGCCTGGGCGACGGAGGGCCGCTACTACCTCGCGCGCAAGCCGCGTGCCGCCTGGGCTGCCAGGCCGAACCTGCAATGCGTCATCTGCGAGCACCGCTTCGAGCCGCGCGACATGGCCTATTGCCCCGTCTATACCGGCCCGATCTGCTCGCTCTGCTGCTCGCTCGACGCCCGCTGCGGCGATGGCTGCAAGCCGCATGCGCGCCTCTCCGCCCAGATCATGACGCCGCTGCGCGCCGCCCTGCCCGCCCCGGTGCTGCGCGCGCTGGGCACGCCGGTCGGCTCCTTCCTGGTGGTCTTCCTGCTGTTCGTGGCCACCATCAGCCTGGTCTTCCTCGGTATCCGCGCCCAGGCGCCGGCCAGCCCGGACCTCAACGCCGCCTTCTGGAAGGCCTTCTTCGTGCTGGCGGTCATCGGCGGCATCGTTGCCTGGGCCCTGGTCCTGGCGCATGAGAGCCGCAAGGTGGCGCAGGAGGAGACGCGCCGGCAAACCAGCCTGCTGCTGAGCGAAATCCGCGCCCACCAGCGCACCGACGCCGCGCTCCAGAAGGCCAAGGAGGCCGCCGAGGCCGCCAATCTCGCCAAGAGCCGCTACGTCATCGGCATCAGCCACGAACTGCGCTCGCCGCTCAACGCCATCCTCGGCTATGCGCAGCTGCTGGAGCGCGATCCGGCCATTCCGGAGCGCCGGCGCGACGGCGTGCGCACCATCCGCCGCTCCGGCGAGCACCTGGCGGCGCTGATCGAGGGGCTGCTCGACATCTCCAAGATCGAGGCCGGGCGCATCGAGCTGTATCGCGACGCCGTGCGCCTGCCGGAGTTCCTCGAGCAGATCGTGCAGATGCTGCGCCTGCAGGCGGAGGCGAAGAGCATCGCCTTCACCTTCGACGCGCCGGTGCGGATGCCGGAGCTGGTCTATACCGATGAGCGGCGGCTGCGGCAGATCCTGATCAACCTGCTCTCCAACGCCATCAAGTTCACCCGCACGGGCGGCGTGACGCTGCGGCTGCGCTTCCGCTCGGAGGTGGCGGATTTCGAGGTCATCGACACCGGCATCGGCATCGCGGAAGCGGACCTCGCCCGCATCTTCGAGCCCTTCCAGCGCGGCGCCAACTCGCACGCGCCCTCGACGCCCGGCGTCGGCCTCGGCCTGACCATCTGCAAGACGCTGGTGGAGGTGATGGGCGGCGAGGTCTCGGTCAGCAGCCGGCTCGGCGAGGGCAGCCGCTTCCGCGTGCGGCTGCTGCTCTCCGGCCGGACGGGCGGCCCTGTCGAGGTGGAGCGGAGCATCACCGGCCGGGCGACGGCGGCTCGCCCGCTCCGCGTGCTGGTGGCGGACGACGATGCCGCGCATCGCGCCCTGGTGGCGGACCTGCTGGAGCCGCTCGGTTTCGAGGTGCGGCTGGCGTCGGAGGGCCCAGAATGCCTGGCGCTCGCGGCCGAGGGGGCGCCGGACCTCTTCCTGCTCGACATCGCCATGCCCGGCATGACGGGGTGGGAGCTGGCGCGGCGCCTGCGCGAGGATGCCGGGCAGACGGCCCCCATCCTCATGGTCTCCGCCAATGCGCTGGAACTCGGGCCGCCCGGCGAAGGCCAGCACCACAACGACGTCTTGCCCAAGCCGCTCTCGCTGGCCGCGCTGCTGGAGAAAATCGGCGAGCTGCTCGGCGTCACCTGGACCTTCGCCGAGGCCCCGCCCGCCGCACCCTCGGCGGCCACGGTGCAGCTGACCCCGGAGCAGGCCGCCAATCTGCGCCAGCTCGCCGCGATCGGCTATGTCGGCGGCATTCGCGAGCAGCTGGACGCGCTGGAAGCCGAGGCGCCGGAGGCCCGCGCCGCCATTGCCGAGCTGCGCGGCTTCATCGCCGACTACCGGCTCGACGCCTTCATGGCAGCCCTGCCGGAGGCCGAACCGGCCCCCCCGGAGTCGGGCGCCGATGCCTGAGCATCCCCGCGCCACCGAGCGCCGCGATATCGTGCTGGTGGTGGATGACGCGCCCGGCACGCTCGGCCTGCTGAACGACACGCTGGAGGGCGCCGGCTACATGGTGCTGGTGGCGCAGTCCGCCGCCGCCGCCATGGCGGTGATCGAGCGCATCATCCCGGACATCGTGCTGATGGACGCGGTGATGCCGGGGATGGATGGGTTCGAGGCCTGCCGGCGGATGAAGCGCAATGCCGCGCTGGTCCCGGTGCCCGTCATCTTCATGACCGGCTTGACGGAGAGCGAGGACGTGGTGCGCGGCTTCGATGCCGGCGGCGTGGACTATGTCATCAAGCCGGTGGTGCCGGACGAGGTTCTGGCCCGGATCAGCGCGCATCTGGCCAATGCCCGCCTGACGCGCAGCGCGCATGCGGCGCTGGACGTGGCGGGGCGCTACCTGCTGGCGGTGGACCGGGAGGGCGGCGTGCTCTGGGCGACGCCGCAGGCCGCCGCGCTGCTGCGCGCCGCCACGCCGCCCGGCGCCGAGGAGGCGGATGCCGGGCTGACCGGCCTGCGCATCCCGAACTGGGCGCCGCTGCCGGCGGGGGAGGCGCCGCGCCTCGCTCCCGTCACGCTGGCGGATGGGCGGCGCGTGGAGTTCCAGCATGTCGGGCAGATCGAGGCGGAGGAGCTGCTGCTGCGCATCACCGCCTCCGATCCCGGGCGGGAGGAGGCGGTGCTGCGCGACCGGCTCGGCCTGACGGCGCGCGAGGCGGAGGTGCTGCTCTGGCTCGGCCGCGGCAAATCCAACCGCGACATCGCCGAGATCCTGGTGATGAGCCCGCGCACGGTGAACAAGCACCTGGAGGGAATTTTCAGCAAGCTCGGCGTGGAGAACCGTGCCTCGGCGGCGGCCCTGGCGGTGCGTGTTCTGGGGGGCGGCTGATGCGACCTGCTGATGGCGGGGTCCAAGGGAACACGGTTCCCCCGGTGGGAGTGTCCAGAGGGGCCGGCGCCCCCTCTGGCCTGTCCCTTGCATGAATTCCCCGCTCATGCCTGCTTCCCCTCTCCCCTCCCACCAGCGCGCCCATGGCCGGGCGGAGCTCACCTTCGTGCGCAGCCCACGCGGCACCACCTTGCGGCACCTGTTCCACGCCGCTCCGCTGCGCGTGCTCTTCCCGAGGCCGGAGCCGGACGATCTGCCGCTCGCGGCCCTGGTGAATGTCGGTGGCGGGCTGGCCGGCGGCGATTCCCTGGAAACGGTGGTGCGAATCGAGGCTGGCGCCGGCGCCAGCCTGACCACGCCGGCGGCGGAGAAGGTCTATCGCAGCCTGGACGCCGCCACCCGGCTCACCACATCGCTGACCCTCGCCAGCGGCGCCATGCTGGAGTGGCTGCCGCAGGAGACCATCCTGTTCGATGGCGCACGGCTGGACAGGCGGATGCAGGTGCATCTCGCCCCTGGTGCCAGGCTGCTGGCGGCGGAGATGGTGGTCTTCGGCCGCGTGGCGCGTGGCGAGCGGCTGCGGCAGGGTGCGCTGTTCGACTCCTGGCGGATCTGGCGCGAGGAGCGGATGCACTGGGCGGATGCCACCCGCCTCGCGGAGGCGCCCTCCACAAGCCTGGAAGCGCCTTTCGGCTTTGCCGGGGCCGAAGCCTCGGCGGTGTTGCTCCTGGCCGGCAGCGAGGCCGAGGCCTCCGCGGCGCGCGAGCGGCTGCGCGAGGCCGGGCATGCCGCCACCCTCGCCCGCCCCGGCCTGCTGGTCGCCCGCTTCCTCGGTGAGGCGCGTGACGTGCGCGAGGCCGTCTCGGCGGCCGTTCCTGCGCTGCGCGCCAGTGCCCTCGGCCTGCCGGCCCGCCTGCCGCGGCTGTGGACGAGCTGAGCGCCCCCGCCGCACAATGATCCGCAACACGCTCCGCAGGATGGCCCGATGCACCTGACCCCCCGCGAGAAGGACAAGCTCCTGGTCGCCATGGCCGCCGAGGTGGCGCGCCGGCGCCTGGCCCGTGGCGTGAAGCTGAACCACCCGGAGGCGATCGCGCTGATCACCGACCATGTGGTGGAAGGCGCGCGCGACGGCCGCAGCGTGGCCGAACTGATGCGCGACGGCGCCACCGTCCTGACCCGCGAGCAGGTGATGGAAGGCATCCCCGAGATGATCCATGAGATCCAGGTGGAGGCCACCTTCCCGGACGGTACCAAGCTCGTCACCGTGCACAACCCGATCCGCTGAGGAGCGCGCCATGATTCCGGGTGAGATCATTCCCGCCGCCGGCGAGATCGAGCTGAATGCCGGTCGTGACGTCACCGAGATCGAGGTCGCCAATACCGGCGACCGGCCGATCCAGGTCGGCAGCCACTACCACTTCCAGGAAACCAACCCGGCGCTCGCCTTCGACCGCGGCGCGGCGCGCGGCAAGCGGCTGGACATTCCTGCCGGTACGGCCGTCCGCTTCGAGCCCGGCCAGAGCCGCAAGGTAAGGCTGGTGCCCTTCGCCGGCGCGCGCGTCGTGCACGGCTTCCGCGGCGAGACCGAGGGGAGCCTCTGACATGCCCGCCCGCCTCTCCCGCACCGCCTATGCCGGCATGTACGGCCCCACCACGGGCGACCGCATCCGCCTGGCCGATACCGAGCTCTTCGCGGAGGTCGAGCGCGACCTCACCACCTATGGCGAGGAGGTGAAGTTCGGCGGCGGCAAGGTGATCCGCGACGGCATGGGCCAGTCCCAGCGCACCCGCGCCGAAGGGGCGATGGACACCGTCATCACCAACGCCCTCATCATCGACCATACCGGCATCCTCAAGGCCGATGTGGGGCTGAAGGAGGGTCGCATCGCCGCGATCGGCAAGGCCGGCAACCCCGACACCCAGCCGGGCGTGGACATCGTCATCGGCCCGGGCACGGAAATCATCGCCGGCGAGGGACGCATCCTGACGGCGGGCGGCATCGACCCGCATATCCACTTCATCTGCCCGCAGCAGATCGAGGAGGCGCTGGCCTCCGGCATCACCACCATGTTCGGCGGCGGCACCGGGCCGGCGCATGGCACGCTGGCCACCACCGCCACGCCCGGCCCCTGGCATCTCGGAAGAATGTTGCAGGCGGCGGAGAGCTTCCCGATGAACCTCGGCTTCCTCGGCAAGGGCAATGCCGCCCTGCCGGCGGCGCTGGAGGAGCAGATCCGCGGCGGCGCCTGCGGCCTCAAGCTGCACGAGGACTGGGGCACCACGCCCAAGGCGATCGACACCTGCCTCTCGGTCGCCGATGATTACGACATCCAGGTCGCCATCCACACGGACACGCTGAACGAGAGCGGCTTCGTCGAGGACACGATCCGCGCCATCAAGGGCCGCGCCATCCAGGCCTTCCATACCGAAGGGGCCGGCGGCGGCCACGCGCCGGACATCCTGCGCGTCGTCGGCGAGGCGAACTTCCTGCCCAGTTCCACCAACCCGACCATGCCCTACACGGTGAACACCGTGGACGAGCATCTCGACATGCTGATGGTCTGCCACCACCTCGACCCCCGCATCGCCGAGGACGTGGCCTTCGCGGAATCCCGCATCCGCAAGGAGACCATCGCCGCCGAGGACATCCTGCACGACCTCGGCGCTATCTCCATGATGTCCTCCGACAGCCAGGCGATGGGCCGCGTCGGCGAGGTGATCATCCGCACCTGGCAGACCGCCCACAAGATGAAGGTGCAGCGCGGGCGCCTGCCCGGCGAGCAGGGCGAGAACGACAACCTTCGCATCCGCCGCTACATCGCCAAGTACACGATCAACCCGGCCATCGCGCAGGGCATCAGCGCGCATGTCGGCAGCGTGGAGGTCGGCAAGCTGGCCGACCTGGTGCTCTGGACGCCCGCTTTGTTCGGCGTGAAGCCGGATTACGTGCTGAAATGCGGCAGCATCGCCATGGCGCCGATGGGTGACCCCAACGCCTCCATCCCGACGCCGCAGCCCGTGCATTACCGCCCGATGTTCGCCGGCTTTGGCCGGGCGATGCAGGCCAGTTCCGTCACCTTCGTCTCGGCGGCCTCGCTGGAGAGCGGCGACCTCGCCGGGCGGCTCGGCCTCGCGCGCCAGCTCCTGCCGGTGAGCGGCACGCGCAAGATCGGCAAGCGCGACATGGTGCTGAACGACGCCCTGCCGAAGATCGAGGTGGACCCCGAGACCTACGAGGTCCGTGCCGATGGCGAGTTGCTGATCTGCGAACCGGCGACAGTGCTGCCGATGGCGCAGCGGTACTTCCTGTTCTGAACGCCGCCGGAGAGCGAGCAATGACTGACGAAACCCTCCCCCGCGCCACCCAGGTGCTTCCTGCCGGTGCGTGGCAGGCGCGCGCCGCGCGCGACGTGGTGGTGGTGGACTTCGACGACCGCCACCGCCGCCGCAAGCGCTACATCGGGCAGAAAGGCACGGCCTTCCTGCTGGACCTGCCTGAGGCCCGCGTGCTGCACGACGGCGACGGGCTGCTGCTGGAAGGCGGCGGGGTCGTCCTGGTGCAGGCGGCGCCGGAGCCGCTGGTAGAGGTGCGCGGGCGCGACCCGCAGCACCTGATGCGGCTGGCCTGGCATCTCGGCAACCGCCACCTGCCCGCGGAACTCGATGCCGAGCGCATCCTGATCCGCGACGACCACGTCATCGCGCGGATGCTGGAAGGCCTCGGCGCCACGCTGGCCAAGGTGGAGGCGCCCTTCAACCCGGAGGGCGGCGCTTATGGCGAGCACAACCGCCACGAAGGCCATCATCACGGGCACGACCATGCACGGGAGGATTGCGGCTGCGGCCATGACCACGGCCACCATCACCACTGAGGCCGCGCTCCAGCGCCTGCTGACCTGGCTTTCCCCGGCCTATCCGGTCGGCGCCTATACCTACAGCCACGGGCTGGAGATGGCGGTGGAGGACGGCGCGGTACGGAACCGGACCACGCTCATTGCCTACGTCAGCGCAGTGCTGGAGGCGGGGGCTGGACGCATCGATGCCGCCCTCCTGACGGCCGCCTTCCGCACCGCTGCGGCGGAGGACGAGGCCGCGCTGGACACCGTGGCTGAACTCGCCGCCGCCTGGCGCGGCACGGGGGAGACGGCGCTGGAGGCCATGGCGCAGGGCAGCGCCTTCCTGAAGGTGACCAACGCCGCCTGGCCCGATGCGCGGTTGGCCGCCTTCACGCAGCGCCACAGCGGGAATGTCGCGCATCCCGTGGCCTTCGGCGCGGCGGCGGCATGGCATGGCGTGCCGCTGCGCCCGGCGCTGTTCGGCTTCCTCTCCGCCTTTGCGGCCAACCTCGTCTCGGCCGGGGTGCGGCTGGTGCCGCTCGGCCAGACGGACGGACAGATCGCCACCGCCGCCCTGTTCCCCGTGCTGGAAGCCGCCACCGAAGCCGGGCTCACAGCTGATCTCGACACGCTCGGCACCGCCGCGCCTGCCCTCGACCTCTTCTCCATGCGCCACGAGACGCAATACACGAGGCTCTTCCGCTCATGAGCAGTGACAATCTGGCCCGACCGCTTCAGGCCTCCGCACGTGAGGCGCGCTCCGGCGATCGGGCGGACAACGGCCCCTTCCGCGTCGGCATCGGTGGCCCGGTCGGTTCCGGCAAGACGGCGCTGACCGACCGGCTCTGCAAGCACCTGCGCGACGCCTACAACATTGCCGTCATCACCAACGACATCTACACCAAGGAGGATGCCGAGTTCCTGACGCGCAGCGGCGCGCTGGCGCCGGAGCGAATCACCGGCGTCGAGACCGGCGGTTGCCCGCACACCGCCATCCGCGAGGATGCCTCGATCAACCTTGCCGCCGTGCAGGAGATGACGGCGCGCTTCCCGGGGCTGGAGATGCTGTTCATCGAAAGCGGCGGCGACAATCTGGCCGCCACCTTCAGCCCGGAGTTGGCCGATCTGACGATCTACGTGATCGACGTCTCGGCGGGCGACAAGATCCCGCGCAAGGGCGGTCCTGGCATCACGCGCTCCGACCTGCTGGTGATCAACAAGACCGACCTCGCGCCGCTGGTCGGCGCCGACCTGGGCGTGATGGACCGGGATGCGAAGAAGATGCGCGGCCAGCGCCCCTTCATCTTCACCAACCTGAAGGCCAACCAGGGCGTGGCGGAGATCGCCGATTTCGTCCTGCGCTCCGGCGGCATCGCGCCGCGCAGCGCCAACTGACAGAAAGAAGATGGGGGTTCGGGGGAATTCCTTCCCCCGACCTGTTTCTTTTTAGCCGCCGACGGTCTTCTGCATCTGCTCGCCCAGCCCCTCGATGCCGAGGCGGATGGTCTGCCCCGCCTTCAGGAACTTCGGCGGCTTCTGCCCCATGCCGACGCCCGGCGGCGTACCGGTGGAGATCACGTCGCCCGGGTGCAGCGTGATGAACTGCGAGACGTAGGAGACGAGCTTCGTCACGCCGAAGATCATCGTGCGGGTCGAGCCGTCCTGGTAGCGTTCCCCGTCCACCTCGCAGAACATGGCGAGGTTCTGCGGGTCCGGCACCTCGTCCTTGGTCACCAGCCAGGGGCCGAGCGGGCCGAAGGTGTCGCAGCCCTTGCCCTTGTCCCAGGTGCCGCCGCGCTCGATCTGGTATTCGCGCTCGGAGACGTCGTTGCAGAGGGCGTAGCCGGCCACGTAGTCCAACGCCTCATCTTCGGAGACACGCTTGGCGCGGCGGCCGATGATGATGGCGAGTTCCACCTCCCAGTCGGTCTTGGTGCTGCCGGCGGGGATCTCCACGTCATCGTTCGGGCCGCTGAGGGCGCCGAGCGACTTCAGGAAGATGATCGGCTCCTTCGGGATGGCGGCGCCGGTTTCGGCGGCGTGGTCGGCGTAGTTCAGGCCGATGCAGACGAAGTTGGTCATCCGCGCCACCGGCGGGCCGAGCCGCGGCGAGCCGCTCACCGCCGGCAGTTTGGAAGTGTCCAGCGCCGCGAGCTTGGCGAGACCCTCCGGCGAGAGCACGTCGCCGGCCAGGTCGGGCACCACGCCGGAGAGGTCACGGATGGTACCGTCGGCATCCAGCAGGCCCGGCTTCTCCTGGCCCGGCGCGCCAAAGCGCAGAAGCTTCATGGTTCAGCGTTTCCTTGTCAGTTGGTCCAGCCGCCGTCGATGACGATGGCCTGTGCGGTCACGAAAGCCGATTCCGGCGCGGAGAGGTAGACCACCAGCGCGGCGATCTCCTCCGCCGTGGCGAGCCGCCCCATGGCCTGCCGGGAGACAAAGCCGGCCCGCGCCGCTTCGAGACCGCCGGCCGCTGTCGCATTGGCGGCGATGCGCTCGCCGAGGGAGGGCGTGTCCACCGTGCCCGGGCAGACGCAGTTGCAGCGGATACCCTTGGCCACGTAGTCGGCGGCGATGCTCTTGGTCATGCCCACCACGGCGGCCTTGCTGGTGCCGTAGACGAAGCGGTTGGCGACGCCCTTCACGCTGGAGGCGGCGGAGGACATGTTGACGATCGCCCCGCCCCCCTGCGCCAGCATGCCCGGCAAGGCGGCGCGGATGGTGCGCCACATGGCCCGCACATTGAGCGCGAAGGCGAAGTCCCATTCCTCATCCGTGCAGCTCAGCGCGTCGTTCTGGTGCACGAAGCCGGCGCAGTTGAACAGCACGTCGAAGGGGCCGTGCGCGGTGATGGCCGCTTTCACCGCAGCATCGTCCAGCACGTCCAGCGCCTGGGGGATGATGCCCTGCGCCTCCAGGCCCGCGAGCTTCGCGGCATCACGGTCGGTCGCCACCACCTGCGCGCCCTCGGCGGCGTAGGCAAGCGCGGTGGCACGCCCGATCCCCTGCCCTGCCGCGGTCACGAAGCACGTCTTGCCGGCCAACCGTCCTGCCATGCCCCTGTGCCTTCCCTAGTGGTTGTGGCGGCTCTCGCCGCGCGTCTCGAGGATGTTCAGGTAGAGCGTCGCCGGCTCCAGGCAGCCGCCCGTGCCGAGCTGGCCCACCATGGAGCGGTAGATCTCCTCCCAGGGCGTCTTGTGCAGCAGCTTGGGTGGCGTCCAGGCGGCGCGGCGGGCGGCCAGCTCCTCCTCGGGGATCAGCACGTCCACCTTGCGGGTCTTGAGATTGATGCGGATCGGGTCGCCCGACCTCAGCAGGGCTAGCCCGCCCCCGACGGCAGCCTCCGGCGAGACGTTCAGGATGGAGGGACTGGCAGAAGTGCCGCTCTGCCGACCGTCACCCATGGTGGGCAGGCTGTCGAGCCCGGCTTTGATCATGGCGCCGGGCGGCTGCATGTTCACCACCTCGGCGCTGCCGGGATAGCCGACCGGTCCGCAGTTGCGGATCACCAGCACCGTGTGCTCGTCCACACCGAGATCCGGGTCCTCGATGCGGTCGTGGTAGTCCTCCGGCCCCTCGAAGACGATGACCTTGCCTTCGAACACATCCTCCGGGTCCGACAGGAAGCGCTCGCGGAACGCCTTGTCGATGACGCTGACCTTCATCACCGCGCTATCGAAGAGGTTGCCCGACAGCACGACGAAGCCCGCCTGCTCCTTCAGCGGTTGGGTGTAGGGGCGGATCACCTCGCGGTCCGGCAGCGGCGCCTTCTCCAGATCCTCGGCAAGGGTCTTGCCGGTGACGGTGCGGACGCCGGTGTGCAGCTTGCCGGCATCCGCCAGCTCCTTCATCACCGACTGCACGCCGCCGCCGCGGTAGAACATTTCTCCGAGAAAGCGGCCAGCCGGCTGGCAATCGACAAGCAGGGGAATGTCGGCGCCGACGGTCTGCCAGTCCTCGGTGGTCAGCTCCACGCCCATGTGGCGGGCGATGGCGACCAGGTGCGGCGGACAGTTCGAGCTGGCGCCGATGGCGCTGGCCAGCATGATGGTGTTCTCGAAGGCCTCGCGCGTCATGATGTCGCTGGGCCGCAGATTCTCGCGCACCATATCGACGATGCGCATGCCTGTGGCGTGCGCCATCTGCCCGCGCTCGCGGTAGGCGGCCGGGATGGAGGCGCAGCCCGGCAGCGACATGCCGAGCGCCTCGGCCAGCGAGTTCATCGACAGCGCCGTGCCCATGGTGTTGCAGTGGCCGACCGAGGTCGCGCTGCTGGCCACCATCTGCATGAAGCCGTCATAGTTGATCTCGCCGGCGGCAAGCAGCTTGCGCGCCTCCCAGACGATGGTGCCGGAACCGGAGAGCCGTCCCTTCCAGTGCCCGTCCAGCATCGGCCCGCCGGAGAGCACGATGGCCGGAATGTTCACCGTGGCGGCGCCCATGAGGCAGGCGGGCGTGGTCTTGTCGCAGCCGGTCGTCAGCACCACGCCATCCAGCGGATAGCCGTGCAGGATCTCGACCAGCGACAGATAGGCCAGGTTGCGGTCGAGCGCCGCCGTGGGCCGCTTGCCGGTCTCCTGGATCGGATGGATCGGGAATTCGAGGGGGATGCCGCCGGCGTCGCGGATGCCCGCCTTCACCCGCTCCGCCAGCGCCAGATGGTGGCGGTTGCAGGGGGCGATGTCGCTGCCCGTCTGGGCGATGCCGATGATCGGCTTGCCGGATTGCAGCTCGCCCCGGGTGAGGCCGAAATTCAGGAAGCGCTCGATGTAGAGCGCCGTCATGCCCGGATCTTCCGGGTCGTCAAACCAGCGCTGGCTGCGCAGCTTGAAGCTCTTCTTGGTCTGGTCCATCGCGTGCGTCCCGCTTCTCCCTCAGGAGGCGGAGGGTCCGCCGCGAAGCGGGGCGCTGTCAACGGGGGGAGGCGGAAGCGCGAAGCCCTGCCTCTCCGCCGGTTCTACTTCTTGCCCTTGAAGGGCACCTTCGCCGGCTTCGCCAATGGCGTGCGCTGCAACTGCGCAATCACCGGGCGGGGGCGCCCGGAGGCCTTGGCGATCTCCTCATCCTGCGCCTCAATCAGGGTGCGGGCGGGCTCGTCGCCGTCCAGGCCACCGAGCAGCTCGCCCGGCACCTTGCGGTTGGAACGGCGCGAGCCGTCCTTATAGAGAACATCGAACAGCACATAGGTGCCGGTGTGGCGCGCAGCCATGGGAATATTCCTACCGCCCGCCGGGCGGCCTCCGCCCGGCGGGCGGCAGGCCGTAGCTAAGCTGTGGGGGTTTCGTCCTCGGGAGGCAGCGTGACAGGCTCGCCGAGATCCGGGTCCTCGCCGGCCTCGATGGCGGCCTTGCGGCGCGCGCGGGCTTCCTCGCGCTGGCGCGCCTTCTCTTCCGACTTGGCCTGCTTGGCGCGGTTCCGTTCCGCCCGCTGCTGGCCGTAGTTGGGCGTGCGTGCCATCCGGCCCCACCTCCATCTGGTCTGTTCCGCTGCGGGCGCGGCCTCGGCCGGGTGGGAGGCATCGACTGGCGGAGCGCCAGACGGCCACCTTGCTCCCGGCACCGGCCGGATCGCTCGGCAGCGGCGAAAAAAATCGAATGGGCCAACCGGGAAGCGGCCCAGATGGCGTCAGGCGGACGAAGAAACCTTCTCCGCTGCCCTGCGCCCTCGCCCCTCCACCCCTGCGGGGGACAGGCGCGATGATCCGGGGGAAGGAGCTTCCCCCGGCCGACTTCCGACTCTTCCGGTCGGAACGGCGGCGGGGCGGCTCAGGCCACCCGCGCCACGGCTCGATCCCGGAGGATCAGAGCTGCTTCAGGTTGCCGGCCGACAGCTTGCCTTCGCGGCCGCGCTGCAGCTCGAACTCCACGCGCTCGCCTTCGTTCAGGCCCTGCAGGCCGGACCGCTGCACATCGGAAATGTGCACGAACACGTCCTTCGAGCCGTCCTCCGGCTGAATGAAACCAAAACCCTTGGTCGGGTTGAACCACTTCACGGTACCGATCGGCATCGCGGTGCTCCGTCAGAATGCGTTGCCGCCGCGCGACATGCACGGCGGATCAACCTCGAATGGGAACGGGCACCAGGCACGCAACGAACCCGTGCGAGCACGGGGTGGGCGAGCTGGACAGGCTGGCCGAACCAAAACAGTCGACAGAGCCAATGTAGGGGTGCCCTCTCGCCACCGCAACCTTCCGATTCCGCGAAGCGTGCAAGATCCGGCGAGTGCCTTACCCGCCGCGCCGCTCCGTCAGGTAGTAGAGCAGCGCCAGCACCGGCAGGGCAAGGCCGACCCAGGCCGTCAGGGGCCAGCCGCCGCTGGCATAGCTCCAGCCGCCGAGCGCCGAGCCGAGCGCGCCGCCGATGAAGAAGGTGGCCATGTAGAGCCCGTTCAGGCGGCTGCGGAGTTCGGCGCCGAGCGAGAAGATCGCCCGCTGGCCCAGCACCACATTGGCGGAGACGCCGAAGTCGAGCAGCACCGCCGCCGCCACCAGCAGTCCGAGCGCGAGGGTGGAGCCGGGCTCGGCGAGGCGCGTCATCAGGAAGGAGAAGGCCACCGCCAGCATGGCCAGGCCGGTGGCGGGGCGGGTCCAGCCGCGATCCGCCACGCGCCCGGCGATCGGCGCCGAAATCGCACCCGCCACGCCGGCCAGGGCGAAGAGCGCGACGCCGCGCTGCGAGAGGCCGAATTGCGGCCCGGTCAGCAGCAGCGGCGTGGCGGTCCAGAATAGGCTGAAGGCGCCGAACAGCCCGGCCTGGTAGAGCGCCCGCCGCCGCAGCACCGCATTGCCCCGCGCCAACCGCCCCATCGAACCGAGCAGCGCACCATAGCCCATCGCCGGATTCGGATGGCGCGCCGGCAGGGCCAGCCGCAGCACCAGGCCGAGCGCGAGCATGGCCGCCGCCGAGAGCCAGAACATCGCCTGCCAGGACCACAACGCGGTGACGAAGCTGGCCACCGGCCGGGCCAGCATGATGCCGAGCATCAACCCGCTCATCACATTGCCGACGACCCGCCCGCGCGCGTGTTCCGGCGCCAGATGCGCGGCATAGGGCACCAGGATCTGCACCGCGACGGAGCCGAAGCCGATGACGAGCGAGGCCAGCAGGAACACGGACGCCGCGCCCGCCAGGGCCGCCACCACCACGCCCAGCACCGCCAGCCCCATCACCGCCAGGACCAGTCGCCGGTTCTCGATCAGATCGCCCAGCGGCACGATCAGCAACAGCCCGGCGCCATAGCCGATCTGCGTCATCGTCACGATCAGCCCCGCCGCCGCCGGAGAGAGGCCCAGCTCGGCGCTGATCGGGCCGATCAACGGCTGCGCATAATAGATGTTGGCGACGATCAGCCCACAGGCGCCCGCCAGCAGCAGCGTCAGCCAGGGCGGCAGGGCGGACTCGGCCGTGGCATCCGGTGCAATCTTGGCGGGTGCGTTCATGCAGGACTCCGGTCGGTGTTGCGGCGCATCATGCGGTTCTGCGCCGCCGCTGTCCCGCCACCAGAGCGCATGGCTGCGGGCTGCGTTGCGCCGGACACAGGAACGTCGCGCGACGTGCGGGCCTCGCCACGCTAAAGCCCTCTCGCCATGCACACGGACCGGAAGAAGACCTCCTCGCACCAGGGCTGGGGGCAGGAACTGCGCGCGACCCTGGCGCTCGCCTGGCCGCTGGCGCTGACGAACCTCTCGCAGATCGCCCTGGTGCTGACCGACACCTTCTTCCTCGGCCGCCTCGGCGAGGTGCCGCTGGCCGCCGCGACGCTGGGCGGCAATCTCTACTTCGTCGCCATGGCGCTGCCCTTCGGCCTGGGCTTCGCCGCCTCCGCCATGCTGGCGCAGGAGCGCGGCCGGGTGACGCGCCACATGCGCGAGATGCGCCGCACCCTGCGGCAGGCGAGCTGGGCCATGCTGCCCACCTTCGCCCTGCTCGGGCTGATCCTCTGGCACACCGCGCCGATCCTGCGCGCCGCGGGGCAGGACCCGGCGCTCGCCGAGGCGGCGGAGCAGTACAACCGTACCCTGCTCTGGGGGATGCTGCCTTTCTACGGCTTCCTGCTGCTGCGCGGCTTCCTCGCCGCCCTGGAGCGGCCGGCGCCCGCCCTCTGGGTCGCGGCCGGCGGCATCGCGCTGAACGCGCTGCTGGACTACGCGCTGGTCGCCGGCGGCTTCGGCCTGCCCTCGCTCGGCACCTTTGGTGCCGGCCTGGCCAGCGCCCTGGCCAATCTCGGCATGTTCCTGGCGCTGGCGCTCTGGGTCCGGCTCGACCGGCAACTGGCCCGCTTCCGCCTGGCCGGCCGCTTCTGGCGCACCGACGCGCAGCGGATGCGCGAGATCGTCGTGCTGGGCCTGCCGATCGCCGGGAGCATGCTGCTGGAGATCGGCATCTTCAGCGCCACGGCCATGGCCATGGGCTGGTTCGGCCCCAGCGCCGTGGCGGCGCACGCGGTGGCGCTGCAGGTCGCGGGGGCCTGCTTCATGGTGCCGATGGGCATCGGCCAGGCGGCCACCGCGCGGGTCGGGTTGGCGGCCGGCGCGGTGGATGCCGAGGCCGCCCGCCGCGCGGGCTGGATGGCGATCGGACTCAGTGCGGGCTGCATGACGCTGACGGCGGCGCTGCTGCTGGCCGTGCCGGAGCACATCGCGGCCCTGTTCCTGGCGCCTGAACTGGCGGGGACGCGCCGCCTGGCGGCCACGCTGCTCACCGTCGCCGGCCTCTTCCAGCTGGCCGACGGCGTGCAGGCGGTGGCGGCCGGCGCGCTGCGTGGGCTGAAGGATACGCGCGTGCCGATGCTGCTCGCCGCCCTCGGCTACTGGGGGCTGGGCCTGCCGATCGGGCTGGGCCTGGGCTTCGGGGCGGGCTGGGGACCCGCCGGCGTGTGGATCGGCCTGGCCTGCGGACTCGGCAGCGTGGCGGTGTTGATGACATTGCGCTGGGCGGCGCTGGCCGGCCAGAGCGGCCTCCCTGTCCGGCATGTTCCGGCCGGACTGAGATGAAGCTGCCGCCGAGATCGGCCGAGGTGCGTCTGCACTTCGATTTATCAACCGTGAGTTTGATATTTCTGCTCGATATTCAAACTATAAGTTTATTTTCCTGCTTTCATAATTTTCCCGTGTATTTCTGGCCCGGCTTCTACTACAAGATGAGCTCACGAAAACGTGAGTGCGGAGCGGAGGCCAAAATGACGCTGACGGCTGCTGATTTCACCGACGCCCTCTGGGGCATCAACCAGGCCATGCTGGACAACACGCCCGAGCTGGCCGATGCCCACAAGATGCAGGGGGCCGCCTACCTCAAGCTCGGCGCGCTGCATGGGGTGACGGTGGAGCTCGAATCCGCCCTCGACGAGACTGGTGACGTTCCCCCGCTCGTCCGCCAGGGCCTGGTGATCCGCTGCCTTATCCCGCGGGGGACCGATATCGAGGCGATGCGCCTCTCCCTCGAAGGCGGGACGCTCGCCCGCCTGATCCAGGCGGTGCTGAAAGGTCATCAACTGGAGCTGACGCCGGAGGGTGGCACCGGGCGCCTGAGTCGCGGCGCTGCGCGGGCGCGGGAGCAGCTGCTCAGCGCCCTGGCGAACCTGTCCCCGGCCAGCGCCGCCCCGGTTCTCGCCTGGCCCCTCCCCCGCCCCGGCCATGTGGCCGCACCCGAGATGGTGCTACATCACTGAAGCACCCCCCACAGGGGCCGCTCCCCCGGCCTCAGCTACACGCCCGGCTATACTGGTAATATTTCTCGGCGGCGGCTTCGCCACCATCCTGGACGGCGGCCAGAACACCCGCATCGTCTATGCCGATGCCACCCTCGCCGGAGGGCGATGGGCCTGCCGGCGTCCACCGGCGGCGAGGAAGGCGCGGTGGTTTACCTGCCGGCCCCGCTGCCACCTTCGCCATGGCCGGCAACCCGCGCTGAGCACGCCGCTCCCCACAGCCTGCCGGGCCGCCATGGCGGCCCGGCACTCCATCGCCTGAAGGAGGTGCCCATCCGCCCCCGAGCCCTTGGCCCGGCGTCCTGCAGGCCTGGCTCTGCGGGCATGGTGCCGTCCGGGTGGCCGTTCTGCAGCCCGCGGGGAGCGCCCCCCTCTTGGCCGCCCCCCGGCTTCGGTCCTACAGCTTGGGCTCCCGCTCTCTCCAGGACCCCGCTGCATGCCCCAATCCGCTCCCACAAGGCCCCGCATCGCCTTCATCGGCACGGGCGGCACCATGGCTTCCCTCGGCCGCGACGGGCTGGACATCCAGGACTACGGCGCCCTCGGCCAGGTGATGGATGCCGCCACCATCGTGGCACGTGTGCCGGAACTGGCGCGGGTGGCGGAGGTCTTTCCGCGGCCCCATAGCACCGTCATTTCCTCCCGCATCGGCTTTCGCGACTGGCAGGCGCTGGCGCGCGAATGCGACCGCGCCGTGGCGGAGATCCCGGACCTCGCCGGCATCGTCATCGGCCATGGCACCTCGACCATGGAGGAGACGGCCTACGTTCTCTCGCTGAGCCTGAAGGTCGCGGTGCCGGTGGTGATGGTCGGCGCACAGCGCCCGGCCTCGGCGCTCTCCAGCGACATGGGCATGAACCTGGTGAACGCCGTGCGCGTGGCAGGCAGCCCGGAGGCGCGAGGCCTCGGCGTGCTGCTGTTGCTGAACGACGAGATCCACGCCGCCCGCGACGTCTCCAAGACCTCCACCTGGCGCCTGCAGACCTTCCGCACCCCGGATTTCGGCGTGCTCGGCCAGGCCGATGGCGACTGTGTCGCCTTCTACCGCCGCCCGCTGCGTCGCGTCGCGCCGGACACCGAGTTCGACATCCGCGACCTCGCGGCCCTGCCGCGCGTGGACATCGCCTATTCTCACGCGGATGCCGATGGCACGGCGATCCGCGCCTTCGTCGCGGCGGGCGCACGTGGCATCGTCAGCGCCGGCTTCGCCCCCGGCAGCCCGACGCCCGCCGAGGCGGACGCGCTCGCCGATGCCGTGGAACAGGGCGTCATGGTGGTGCAATCCACCCGCGTCGGCAGCGGGCGCGTGGTGCGGACGCAGAAGATGCATGCGCGCGGCATCCTGGCCGCCGACAACCTGACGCCGCAGAAGGCGCGCATCCTGCTCGCCCTGGCCCTGACGGTGACGGACGACCCCGCCGAGGTGGAGCGGATCTTCGCGACTTACTGAGACATCATCCGCTTATCGTACAACAGGCCTTCCTCGGTTCGTTGCGGTCAGGATAGCTTGCCCGCAATGACCATGGGGAGACTGACGTGCAAGAATCCGCACCCAAAGGGCGGGATGCCGAGCGGCTGTTCGCCGATCTGGCGGCCGAGGAGGCCGCCCAGCCGGACCCGCCCTTCGCGATGGCGCCGGAGGACTGGCTGACCTTCCTCCTGTTCTGGGCCATGTCCGGCATCGTGTTCCTGCAGTTCTTCACGCGCTACGTGCTGAACGACAGCATCGCCTGGACCGAGGAGATCGCCAGCTACATGCTGATGGTGCTGGCCTTCTGGGGCAGCGCCCTGGCCGCCCGGCGCGGCTCGCATATCGCGGTGGAGTTCCTGCTGAACGCACTGCCCGCCGGCGCCCGCCGCGCCGCCCGGCTGTTCGTGGCGCTGCTGGCCACCGCCTTCTTCGCCATCAGCGTCCTGCTCTGCCTGCAGGTGGCCGAGGCCATGCGGTTCCAGCCGATGATCGCCCTCGATTGGCCGATTTCCGTCGTCTACTGGGGCATCCTGGCCGGGCTGGTGCTGACCACCCTGCGCAGCTTCCAGCATGCCATCCGCCGCTTCCGCGCCGGCGAGCCGGAGCGGCCCGGCGATCCCTCCATCGGAGGCGTGCAGCTGTGACCGCCCTCCTCTTCCTCGGCTTCTGCGGCCTGCTGCTGGTTGGCGTCCCCGTGGCGGTGGCGCTCGGCGGTGCCTCGCTGATCTATGTCTGGGCCGATGGCGGGCTGCCGCCGCTGGTCGTGCTGCACCGCATGGCCAGCGGCATCGAGAGCTTCCCGCTGCTCGCCATCCCCTTCTTCATCATGGCCGGCAGCCTGATGAACTCGGCCGGCATCACGGAGCGCATCTTCAGCTTCGCCGTGGCGCTGGTCGGCTGGGCGCGCGGCGGCCTCGGTCATGTGAACGTGGTGGCCAGCATCATCTTCGCCGGCATGTCCGGCACCGCGGTGGCCGATGCGGGCGGCATCGGCAGCATCGAGATCAAGGCGATGCGGGACCACAAGTACCCGCTGCCCTTCTCGGTCGGCATCACCGCCGCCTCCTCCACCATCGGGCCGATCATCCCGCCCAGCCTGCCGATGGTGATCTTCGGCGTCATGGCCAATGCCTCGGTCGGCCAGCTCTTCGCCGCCGGGCTGATCCCGGGCCTGTTCATGGCGGCGGTGCTGATGGTCTGGGTCGCCGTCGAGGCGCGCCGCAAGCGCTTCCCGCGCGATGCCGCCTTCTCCCTGCCGCGGCTCGGCCATGCCTTCCGGCGCGCCTTCCTGCCGCTGCTGACCCCGGTGCTGATGGTCGGCGGCATGACCACCGGCGCCTTCACGCCGACCGAGGCCGCCATCGCCGCCACCTTCTACGCGCTGTTCCTCGGGGCTGTGATCTATCGCAGCCTGAGCTGGCGCGGCTTCCTCCGCGTCAGCATGGAGACCATCGAGACCACCGCCGTGGTGCTGCTGATCGTCGCCGGCGCCAGCATCTTCGGCTGGCTGGTGACGACGACGCGCATCACCGATGGCATCGCCGGTTTCGTGCTCTCCATCACCAGCGAGCGCTGGGCGGTGCTGCTGCTGGTCAACCTGTTCCTGCTGCTGGTCGGCTGCTTCCTGGAGACGGTCGCCGCCATCACCATCCTGGTGCCGGTGCTGATGCCGCTGATGGACAAGATCGGCGTGGACCCCGTGCATTTCGGCATCATCATGGTGCTGAACCTGATGATCGGGCTGCTGACGCCGCCGGTGGGCATGGTGCTGTTCATCCTCGCCCGCGTCTCCGGCATGAGCTTCGAGGAGACCACCAGGGCCACCGCGCCCTTCCTGATCCCGCTGTTCTTCTGCCTGGCGCTGGTCACCTTCTGGGAGCCGCTCTCGATGTGGCTGCCCACGCTCATGTATCGCTGAAGGCTTGCCGGAGGCGCCTCCTTCCAGGGCGCGCCTCCGGCCCTTAGGGGTGTCTTAAGCTGCTCGCAGGAAGATGTGGCTTCCCGCTGCCTATGGACCGCCATGTCTGCTCCTGCTGCTTCGAAATCCCTTGGCCTCGTGGTCCGGCTGCTGCTGCTGGCGGTGCTGCCGCTGATCGCCGGCGTCGGCCTTACAGCCTTTGGCGCGGATTGGGCCGGCCGGACCGGGCGTGCGCCGCTGGAGCAGCAGGCGGCCGAAACCGCCGCCGATCAGGCCCGGCTCGCCATTGAGGCGATGGAGACGCGCATGGCCGGCTATGCTGCGGCCCTCGCCCTGCGCCCGGACCTGGTGGCAACGGTCGCGGAGGGCGGGCCGGCGGCAACCGAGGCCCTGCGGCCGCTGGCGGTGGCGGCCATGGCTGCGCTGCGGGCGGCCGATCCCACCGTGGCGCTGCTCGAGATCACCGACTCCCGCGGCCGCATCCTGATCCGCGGCCATAACCCCGCCGTGGCTGGTGATGACAAGTCGCGCGTGCCCGACGTCGCGGAAGCGCTGCGCGGGGCGCTGGCACATGGCGCCGTGGTCTCGCCCAGCAGTGGCCATCTGGCCATCGGGGGCGTGGCGCCGCTGCGTGCCCGGCCGGATAGCCCTGTTGTGGGCACCGTGAAAGTGGGCGGCACCTTCAATGCGGAAACTGCCAGTATGCTGGCGCAGCGCGCCCGCGCGGAGATCCTGCTGTTCGGCGCCAGCCGGTTGACCGCCAGCACGCTGCCGGCGGTGGAGGGCGCCGCCCTGCCCGCCGAATGGCAGCAGGCCGCGGCCTCGGCACAGCCCCGGGCGCTGCGTCTGGGCAATCAGGACTACCGTGCCGTGCCCGTGTCGATCCGCGGCGCCGACGGTGCACCGCAGGGCCTTATTGTCACGCTGCTGCCTCTCGCCTCCTGGCAGGAGGTGGGCACGCGCGGGCTGGCGGTCATCCTGATGGTTGGCGGCGCCGTGCTGTTGCTGGCCGGACCGCTGGCCTGGCTGGCGGCGGCGCGCATGGCCCGGCCGCTCACCGGCGTCGCCCGCGCCCTGCACCGCATGGCCTCCGGCGATCTGGCGCCGCAGCCCCTGGCGTCGAGCCGGGTGCCGGAGATCCGCGCCATGCTGGCGGGGCTCGATTCGTTCAGCGCGGCGGCGCAGCGGGCCCGCGTGCTGGAGGAGGAAGCCGCCGCCGCCGCGCGGGAAGCGGCGGCCCGCCGGCGCGAGGCGACGCTCGCGCTGGCACGGCAGGTGGAGGAAGCGCTGGGCGCGGTGGCGGAGCAGCTCGGAACCTCGGCCTCCGCGCTCGACCGCAGCTCCGGCCAGCTCGGCGCCGCTGCCGACAGCGCCGCCAGCATGGCGGACTCGGCCCGGGCGGAAGCTGGCCGGGCGAGCGAGGACGTGCAGGCCGTGGCCACCGCCGCCGAGCAGATGGCCGCCTCGGTCAACGAGATCACACGGCGCGTCGCCGAGGCCGCAGCTATCGCGCGCCAAGCGGCGCAGCAGGCCGGCACGACGGACCAGACGGTGCGCATCCTGGCGAATGGTGCGCAGCAGATCGCCGCGGTGGTGGACCTGATCCGCGACATCGCCAGCCGGACCAACCTGCTGGCGCTGAACGCCACCATCGAGGCCGCACGGGCCGGCGAGAGCGGCAAGGGCTTCGCCATCGTCGCGCATGAGGTGAAGCAGCTGGCGACGCAGACCGCCCGCGCCACCGAGGAGATCGGCAGCCAGATCGGCGCCATCCAGGCCGCCGCCGGGCAGGCGCTTCAGGCGGTGGACGGCATCGGCGGCACCGCCGAGCAGAACAGCAGCATTGCCGCCGGCATCGCCGCCGCCGTGGAGCAGCAGAGCGTCGCGACGCAGGAGATCGCCCGCGCCGCCGCCGCGGCCGCAAGCCACACTCGCGGCGCCGCGCGCGAGATCGAGGGCGTGGCCGGGGGCGCTGCAGAGGCGGTCGCGGCGGTGGAGACCGTCCGCGGAGCCTCCGGGGACGTGGCGCAGCAGGCGATGGCGCTGCGCGAGAACCTCAGCCGCCTGCTGACGAAACTGCGGGAGGCCGCCTGAGGCGGCGCGCGGTCCTCAACAGCCGGAGGGCAGTGCCTCCAGCTTCTGCATCACCGCATTCATCGCAAAGTCGCC
Organism: Roseomonas sp. E05; assembly: GCF_030063475.1. Classification (GTDB taxonomy): domain Bacteria; phylum Pseudomonadota; class Alphaproteobacteria; order Acetobacterales; family Acetobacteraceae; genus Pseudoroseomonas. The sequence continues at coordinate 118,695 of NZ_JASIRT010000008.1, read as the reverse complement.
GAAGTCCATGTTCATGTCATCGGCCACGCCATTGGCATAGTAGCGCAGGCCGACCTCGTATTCCGGCAGGTTGGCGCCGGCACTCGCCTCCTCGCTGAAGAAGGCGATCCGCATGCGGGCGCTGCCCTGGCCCTTCAGCAGCGGAAAGCGGGCATCCTGGCGCGGCGCCTGCCAGGAGGAAAGGATGGTTGTGGTGTCCTGCGCCCCCTCCTCGCTGGTGCCGTCGAACAGCGGCACCAGCAGCATGCGCTGGCCGGCGCGCGCCAGTTCCAGGGTGCGGATGGTGTGCGCCATCGGCAGCAGCGTACCCGGCGGCAACTTCACCTCCTGCGCGGCGGGGGATTCGTAGCGCACCACGCCGCCCTTGGCGCCCTCCAGCTCCGCCTCGCCGGCGATGCGCTGCGTCACCGCGCCCTGTGCCATCTGGGTCAGGGTGAAGCGCAGCCGCTTGCCGTCCTTGCTCTCCCAGGTGGAGTAGTCGGAGGAGGTCTCGACCACCGAGCCGCTGCGGTCCACCACGTTGAGCTTCAGCCGCTGACGGGTGGTCCAGCCGTCGCAGGCGTCCAGCACCTCGAACAGCATGGCGCCGTCGGCCTGGATCACGTCGCCGCCCTGGCGCAGCCGGTCCAGCTCCAGCCGGTAGGCGGCGCGGTGCGCGGCCATCGCGATCGGCGCCGCCTGCGCCGTGGCGGCCGGGGCGGAGCCCTGCGCCGGCGCCGGCGCCGCATCCACCGGCTGGGCCAGCCCCAGCATCAGGGCCGCGGCCGGCAGAAGGGTCGAACCGGCCAGGGTGTCGCGCAGACGCATCGCGTATTCCTTCTTTCGGCCCGGCTCCGCCGGGGGGCGCGGGGTCCGGCCCCACCGGGGAACCGGGGGTGCCAGGCGGGCAGACCGCCAGACACCCTCCCGCAGAGTGAAGTTAGGACGCCTTGGGGCCGCTGGCACCCTTCGCCGGCGGCAGATCGAGCTTGATCGAAAGCTCCTTCAGCCGGGCCGGTTCCACCGGGGCGGGGGCGCCCATCATCAGGTCCTCGCCCTGCTGGTTCAGCGGGAAGAGAATCACCTCGCGGATGTTCGGCTCGTCGGCCAGCAGCATCACCATGCGGTCGATGCCCGGGGCGGAGCCGCCGTGCGGCGGGGCGCCGTAGCGGAAGGCGTTCAGCATGCCGCCGAAGCGCTCCTCCACCGTCTCGGCCGAGTAGCCGGCGATCTCGAAGGCGCGCACCATGATGTCCGGCCGGTGGTTGCGGATGGCGCCGGAGGAGAGCTCGATGCCGTTGCAGACGATGTCGTACTGGAAGGCCTTGATCTCCAGCGGATCCATGCTGTTGAGCGCCTCCAGCCCGCCCTGCGGCATCGAGAAGGGGTTGTGGCTGAAGTCGATCTGCCCCGTCTCCTCGTTCCGCTCGTACATCGGGAAATCGACGATCCAGCAGAAGCGGAACTCGTCCTGGGCGATCAGGCCCAGCTCATCACCGAGCTTTGTCCGCACCTTGCCGGCGAATTTCGGCGTCTCTTCCCTGTTGCCGGCGGCGAAGAAGACGGCATCGCCCGGCTGCAGGCCGCAGGCGGCGCGGATCGCCTCGACGCGCTCCGGCTCCAGGTTCTTGGCGATCGGCCCCTTCGGCCCGTCGGCGGCGAACTGGATGTAGCCCAGGCCCCCGGCGCCCTCGGCGCGGGCCCATTCATTCAGCTTGTCGAAGAAGCCGCGCGGGTTGGTCGCCGCCCCCGGCGCCGGGATGGCGCGCACCATGCCGCCCGAGGCGGCGATCCTGGCAAAAAGTCCGAAGCCGGAATCGCGGAACTGCTCGGTGACGTCGGTGATCTTCAGCGGATTGCGCAGGTCCGGCTTGTCGCTGCCGTAGTAGAGCATGGCGGCGTCATAGGGGATGCGCGGGAACGGCGCCTGCGTCACCTTCCGGCCCTGGCCGAACTCCTCGAAGATGCCCTGCATCACCGGCTCCAGGGCGGCGAAGACGTCCTCCTGGGTGACGAAGCTCATCTCGAAGTCGAGCTGGTAGAACTCGCCCGGGGAGCGGTCGGCGCGGCTGGCCTCGTCGCGGAAGCAGGGGGCGATCTGGAAGTAGCGGTCGAAGCCCGCCACCATCGCCAGCTGCTTGAACTGCTGCGGCGCCTGCGGCAGCGCGTAGAAGGTGCCGGGATGGTTGCGGCTGGGCACCAGGAAGTCGCGCGCGCCCTCCGGCGAGGAGGCGGTCAGGATCGGCGTCTGGAACTCGGTGAAGCCCTGCTCGATCATCCGCCGGCGGATCGAGGCGATCACGCCCGCGCGCAGCATCATGTTGCGGTGCTGCTTCTCGCGCCGCAGATCGAGGAAGCGGTAGCGCAGCCGCAGGTCCTCGGGGAACTCCTGGTCGCCCGCGACCTGGATCGGCAGCACCTCGGCCGAGGACTGCACCTCCAGCGACTTCACCCGCAGCTCGACGGCGCCGGTCGGCAGCTTGTCGTTCACCGTGCCGGGCTCGCGCAGCACCACCTCGCCGGTGACGGTGATGACGCTCTCCGGCCGCACCGCCTCAGCGGCCTTGAAGACCTCCGAACCGGCGGGGAAGACGCACTGGGTCACGCCATAGTGGTCGCGCAGGTCAATGAACAGCAGCCCGCCATGGTCGCGCTTGCGGTGCACCCAGCCGGAAAGGCGGGCGGTCTGCCCCGCGTCGCTGGCGCGCAGCGCGCCGCAGGTGTGAGTGCGGTAGGCGTGCATCGGTCGGAGTACCCCGGGGCTTCTCAATGCGGAAAACGGGCCGCAGAAGGGGCGGCGCGCGGCCCCATGTCAAGGGAGACCGTCATCCCGCCGCCGAATCGGGCGGACTTTGCGGCTGGCGCGCGCTTCGTTAGAACCTTGCGGCCATGAGCCGACGCCCCCAGGTCCAGGATACCGACCCCGTCCTGATCACCCGCTCCGAAGAGCTCGCCGCCCTCTGCGCCCGCCTGCGCGCGGAGCCCTTCGTCACGGTCGATACCGAATTCATGCGGGAACGCACCTACTGGCCGGAGCTCTGCGTCGTGCAGCTCGCCGGCGAGAAGGACGTGGCGGTGATCGACGCCATGGCCGAGGGGCTGGACCTCTCGCCACTGGGGGAGCTCTTCGCCGACCCCAAGGTCACGAAGGTGTTCCATGCGGCGCGGCAGGATGTGGAGATCTGCATCCTGCGCTTCGGCGCTCCGCCGCGCCCGCTGTTCGACACCCAGGTGGCCGCCATGGTGGCCGGCTTCGGTGACCAGGCGAGCTATGACAGCCTCGTGCGCGCCCTGGCCGGGGCGCAGATCGACAAGGCCCACCGCTTCAGCGACTGGGCGGCCCGCCCCCTCTCGGCGGCGCAGATCGCCTATGCCGCCGCCGACGTGACCCACCTGCGCCGCGTCTATACCGCCCTGGTGGAGCGGCTGACGCAGGAGAGCCGCCTCTCCTGGGTGGCCGAGGAAATGGCCGAGCTGACCGACCCCGCCACCTACCGGCAGGACCCGGAAACCGCCTGGGAGCGCCTCAAGCCGCGCTCCGGCAACCGCCGCTTCCTCGCCGCCGTGCGCGCCGCCGCCGCCTGGCGGGAGCGCGAGGCGCAGCGGGTCAATATCCCGCGCCAGCGGCTGGTGCGGGACGAGACGTTGCTGGAGATCGCTGCCACCAATCCCGCCACCCCGGCCGAGCTGGGCCGGGCGCGCGGCATCAGCAAGGGCTTCGCCGAGGGCAAGAGCGGCGCCGGGCTGCTCACCGCCCTGGCTGCGGCGCGCGAGCTGCCGGACAGCGCACTGCCCGAGCCGGCGCGCGACCAGCGCCAGGGCCCGCCCGCCTCGCCGGCGCTGATCGCGCTGCTGAAGGTGCTGCTGGCCGCCAAGGCGGAGGAGCACCATGTCGCGCCCCGCCTGATCGCCAGTGCGGATGAGCTGGAGCGGCTGGCGGTCGAAGCCGAGCCGCAGGTACCGGCGCTGCATGGCTGGCGGCGGCAGGTTTTCGGGCAGGCCGCCCTGGCGCTGAAGGGCGGCCGCTTGGCGCTCGGCGTCGAGGGCCGCCGGGTGAAGCTGATCGAGGGCTAGTGTCCTGCCCGCGAAGTTCGCGGGGTTTCCCGCGCACGTCGCGGACAAGCAGGACACTGAAAACAAAGGCGAATGCCCTGATCGGGTAGTCCAAAGGACTTTGCGATCAGGACACTAGCGGGGCGGCGCCCCTCAGTCGGCGGCGACCTCGACCACCGCCCGCAGCCCCAGCGTCGCGGCCAGCGACTCGACCCGCCGCTGCACCGCGTCGCCGGCGAAGACGCCGGCCCCCTCCACCAGGCGCAGGACCAGCCGCTCCTTCTCCACGGCCAACCTGGCGCCGGAGAGCAGAGAGGGCGTGCCGCCGGAGAGGGTATAGGCAAGCCGCAGCCCCTCCCCCAGCATCTCGGCGCGGCGCAGCGCGATGCTGTCGAGCAGGGTGCGGGCGGCCGCGAGCCAGGGTGCGTCCAGCTCCGGCTCGTAGCGCAGCGCCACCACCAGGGCGAGGAAAGCGCGCTCATGGTGGTCGAGCCCGATGCCGGGCTGGCGCAGCACGCGCAGGAAGCTCTGCTCGGCACGGTAGTCCGGGTGGTCATGGCTGCCGATGTCGGAGAGCCAGCAGGCCGCCTTGCGCAGCGCCGCCTCGGTGCGGCTCTCTTCGGGGAAGAGTGGCGCCGTCCAGGCGACGAGCGCGGCCGGCAGGGCGGTGTCGCGGCCGTAGCGCCCGGCCATCTCGCGGCCGGCGGAGAGCAGCGGGTCCTCCCGCCGCACCCTCTCGGGAAGCTGGCGGGCGTACCAGCCCTCGCGCAGCCCGTTGGCGCTGAACACCACGCGGCGGGCGCCGGTGGCGCGCAGCAGCCGGCGCAGGGCCACGGCGGCGAAGGGCAGGTCCTGCAGCCGCTTGGCAGGGGCGCCGGGCAGCCGCTCCAGGGTGCGGCGCGTCGCCGCCATGATGAGGCCGCAGAGGTCGCGCGCCTCCTCGCGCCGCAGCACATAGTGGTGCACGATGGAGAGCGGATAGGCCGTCTGCGCGATGTGAATCTTGGCCAGGGCGCGCCAGGCGCCGCCGACGAGATAGAGGTCGCGGTCCTTGCCATGCGCCAGCCAGGGCAGCTTCGCAAGCTCCTCCTCGGCGATGGCGCGGGCGCGGCCGACCTCGCCACCGGCACGGTCAGCGAGCCGGATCGCACCCAGCGGCAGGGAGGCAATGGCGCCGGTGCGGCCATGGCTCAGCTCAACCAGTTCCAGCGAGCCGCCGCCGAGGTCGCCCAGGATGCCGTCCGCCTGCGAGAAGCCCAGCAGCACCCCTTCCGCCGAGAGCGCCGCCTCCTCCTCACCTTCCAGGATGCGGATCGGCACGCCGGGCAGGCGCTCGGCGAGGGCGGCCGCGAAGGCGGGACCGTTCTCGGCGTCCCTCACGGCGGCGGTGGCCAACACCTCCAGCGGCGCGGCGCCCATGCCGCGCGCGACCGCATAGTAGCGCTCCATCACCGTCAGCGCCTGCGGCACCGCCGCATCGTTGAGCCGTCCCGTGTTCTGCAGCCCGCGGCCGAGGCCGAGCACCGCCTTCTCGTTGAAGATGGCGAGCGGGTTGCGCCCCCACCCCTCGAAGACGACGAGGCGGACCGAGTTGGAGCCGAGGTCAACGATGCCCGCGCGCGGCGGGTGGCTCAGGCCGGCATCGGCGGGCGCAACGTGAAGATCCAAGCGAAAGGCCCTCGGTTGTCAGTCCTGGGTGACGCGGTCCTGCCGCCGCCGCGCCGCCGCGGCCCGGCCCGCCACGCGGTGCAACGCGCTGCCACGGCCGGAAAGGGACGGGTTGGTCATGAAATACTCGTGCGCCGAAACGGGTTGCGCGCCGGGGCGCAGGCGGCGCCAGCCGCCATCCGGTCGCAACTGCCAGGACTGGACCGTGTCCTTCAGGTTCACCACCATGATCTGGTCGAGGATCTGGGCGTGCACCGTCGGGTTCTCGACCGGCACCATGGTCTCCACCCGCCAGTCCATGTTGCGGGCCATCCAGTCGGCCGAGGAGATGAAGACCCGTGCCCGGCGCGAGGGCAGGCGGTGCCCGTTGCCGAAGACCGAGATGCGCGAATGCTCCAGGAAGCGCCCGACGATCGACTTCACGCGAATGTTGGAGGAGAGGCCGGGCACGCCGGGCCGCAGGCAGCAGATGCCACGCACGATGCAGTCGATCTTCACGCCCGCCTCGCTGGCGCGGTAGAGCGCGTCGATCAGCGCCTCGTCCACCAGCGAGTTCATCTTGAGCCAGATGCCGGCCGGCTTGCCCTCCCGCGCGAAGGCGATCTCCTGCTCGATCAGTCCGAGCAGCGCCGGGCGGATGGTCAGCGGCGAGAAGGCCAGCCGCTCCATCGCCTCCGGCCGGGCATAGCCGGTCATGTAGTTGAACAGCTTCTGCGCGTCCCGCGTCAGCGCCGGGTCAGCGGTGAAGAAGCTGAGGTCCGTGTAGATGCGCGCGGTGATCGGATGGTAGTTGCCGGTGCCGAAATGCGCGTAGGAGCGCAGCGTGCCACTCTCGCGCCGCACCACCAGCGAGACCTTGGCATGGGTCTTCAGGTCCACGAAGCCGAACACCACCTGCACGCCCGCCGCCTCCAGTTCGCGGGCGAGCGCGATGTTGCGCTCCTCGTCGAAGCGCGCCTTCAGCTCCACCATGGCGGTGACAGACTTGCCGAGCTCCGCCGCCTCGATCAGTGCGCGCGCGATCGAGCTGTCGCGGCTGGTGCGATAGAGCGTCTGCTTGATCGCCACCACGCTCGGGTCGCGCGCCGCCTGCCGCACGAACTGCACCACGACATCGAAGGACTCGTAGGGATGGTGGACGACGATGTCCTTGGCGCGGATGGCGGCGAAGCAGTCGCCGCCGAAGTCGAGGATGCGCTCGGGGAAGCGTGGCGTATAGGGGGTGAACAGCAGGTCCGGCCGGTCGTCCACCAGGAGTTGCTTCAGGTCGGCGAGGCCAAGCAGCCCGTCCACCATGAAGATCTCGGCGCGCGGCGCGTCCAGCTCCTCGACCACGAAGTCCACCAGGTCGGGCGCCATATTGGCCTCGACCGAGAGCTGGATGGCGCGGCCGCGGCGGCGGCGCTTCAGGGCGCTCTCATAGGAGCGCACCAGGTCCTCCGCCTCCTCCTCGAACTCCACGTCGGTGTCGCGGATCAGCCGGAACATGCCCTGCGCGGCGTTGATGTAGCCGGGGAAGAGGCGCGGCAGGAACAGGGTGACCACATCCTCCAGCCGCACGAAGCGGATCGGGCCGGTGCCGGGGGTGATCTGCGGCGCGTCCTCGGCGGCGGGCAGGCGGATGAAGCGCTCCACCTGCGAGGGGAGCGGCAACAGGGCGCGCATGGTGCCGCCATCCTCCTCCCGCACCAGCTTCAGCACCATGCAGATGGCGAGATTGCTGATGAAGGGGAAAGGATGCGCCGGGTCCACCGCCAGCGGCGTCAGCACGGGGAAGATGCGTTCCAGGAAATAGCTCTCCAGCCAGCCCTCCTCGGCCTCGGAGAGGTCCTCGACCGTGCAGACGCCAATGCCGGCCTCCCGCAGCTGCTCGCGCAGGTTGCGCCAGGTGGCCTGCTGCTCCTCCGTCAGCGCAGCGGCGCGGGCATGGATGGCGATAAGCTGCTGCCCCGGCGTCAGCCCGTCCGGCGAGGCGGCGGCAACGCCCGCACGCTCCTGCCCCACCAGCCCGGCGACGCGCACGGAATAGAACTCGTCCAGGTTGGAGGCCGAAATCGCCACGAAGCGCAGCCGCTCCAGCAGCGGGTGGCTCGGGTTGGTCGCCTCCTCAAGCACCCGGGCGTTGAAGTCGAGCCAGGACAGCTCGCGGTTGATGAAGCGCTCCGGCGCATTCACCGCAATGCTCGGGGCATGCTCCTGCGCCGCATGTTCGCGGGCCTGGCCGGTGGTGTCGAGGGCGTCCATATCAGCAGCCTACAGCAAGGCGGGCGCGGAGGGCGAGCCGCCGTCCAGCGCATCCATGGAAACGTCATCAAAGCCGCGGAAGCCCGGCCAGTCGGCCAGGGCAGCGCGGGCCAGGCCGCGCGTCACGGCGCCGCCGGCGGCCAGCGCGGCGCGGTCGAGCCGGGCGGCGGCGGCGGCGATGGCGGCGGCCTCGCGCGGCAGCCGGGCCAGCAACCATTCCTGCACCGCGTCGGGCACCCGGAGCTGGCGTTCGGCGAAGTGGCGAGCCAGCAGCGTCGCCAGCAACGCCTCCGAGGGCTCGGCGATGCCAACGGCGGCGGTGGCCCGCAACCGGCTGGCGAGGTCGGGCAGCGCGACGTTCCAGCGCGCCGGCGGGCTGCGCCCGGCCAGCAGCAGCGGCAGGCCCTGTGCCGCGCAGGCATTGATCAGGTGGAACAGCGCCGCCTCGTCGGCGATGGCGTCGGCATCGTCCAGTGCGGTGGGCGCCGGCTCCGGCACGCCGCGCAGCGCGGGACCGGAGAGCAGCCGCCAGCCCCGCGCCCCGGCCTGAAGCTGCAGCAGGTGCGACTTGCCGACGCCGGGCGGCCCGAACAGCGCCAGCCGCCCGACCGGCCAGGCCTCCACCCGCGCCAGCCAGGCCTGCGCCTCCGCATTGGAGCGGTCGGGCAGCACCGGCCCGCGGAAGACGGGCGGCAGGTCGAGCGGCAAGGCGAGCTGGCGGGTCGGGGCGGGTTCGATGGCGGCCATCAGGAACCGGTGCGGGGCGGGTCGAGGTAGAGCGGGCTCTCCAGGTAGCGCCGCAGCCAGTAGCGCGCCAGCACGCCCAGCGCCGCGGCCATCGGCACCGCCAGCAGCACGCCGAGGAAGCCGAAGGCCACGCCTCCGGCAAAGAGGGCGAAAATCACCCAGACCGCGTGCAGTTCCACCCGGTCCCCCAGCAGGCGGGGATAAATGATGTAGCCCTCCACCACCTGGCCGGTGACGAAGACCGCCGCCACCAGCCCCACCCCGTTCCAGGTGCCGAACTGGCCGACCGCCAGCAGCAGCGCCGTGCCGAGGCCGGTCATCGAGCCGACATAGGGAATGAAGGAGAGCACCCCCGAGGTCAGCCCCACGATCAGCCCGAGCTCCAGCCCGACCGCCGAGAGGGCGACCGCGTAGTACACGGCCAGCAGCGCGCAGCAGAGGAGCTGGCCGCGCAGCCAGGCGGAGAGCACGCGGTCGGTGTCCTTCGCCAGTTGCCGCAGCGTGGCGGCGGAGCGGCGGGGCAGCCAGCTCTCGATCCGCAGCATGATCGCCCGCCAGTCGCGCAGCAGGTAGAAGGCCACCACCGGCGTCACCACCACCAGGGTGAAGACGTTGAACAGCGCGTAGCCACCGCCGATCAGCCGCGTCGCCGCGGTGCCGAGGAAAGACAGGATGGCGCCGATCTGGCTGACCGCGAGATCCCGCAGGCGGGTGTTCAGCATCTCCGGCCCGACGCGCTGCTCCAGCGCCTGCAGCGCCTCCTGCACCGCGCTGCCGACGCCGGCGATGTAGCTCGGCAGCCGGGCCAGCAGCGTGCCCACCTGGGAGATGATCAGCGGATAGAGCAGCAGCAGCGCGATCAGCGCCAGCGCCATCAGGGTGGTGATCAGCAGCAGGGCGGCGAGGCCGCGCGGCAGGCCGAGGCGGTTCAGCCGGCTCGCCAGCGGGTCGAGGAAGTAGGCGATGCAGCCTGCCAGCACGAAGGGTGTGAGGATCGCGGAGAACAGCCAGAGCAGGGACAGCGCCGCGGCCAACAGCCCGAGCACCAGCGCCAGGCGCTGCCCGCGCGTGGCGGTGCGCGGGCCTGGGCTGGGCGGTGGCGGCGGCAGGCGAGGCTCCCGCACGCGGGAGGCGGGCGGCGGCGGCAGGGCGGGCGGCGGGCTGGACTTCACGGCGCCCCCTCCCGCTGCAGCAGCCGCACCGCGTAGGCGAGTCCGGACAGCACCGTGGTCGTGGCCACAACCCAGATCATCAGGGGCAGCCAGGGCTCGGTCGGCAGCCGGAAGCCGCTGAGCAGCAGGGCCAGCCCCGCCAGCACAATCTGCGTCAGGGTGTTCAGCTTGGAGACGAGGAGCGGCTGCATGCGCGGCGGCGTGCCGAGCAGGTTGAGCAGCATGACGCCGCCCATGATCAGCACGTCCCGGAACACCACCAGCATGGCGAGCCAGTCCGGCAGCACCCCCACCAGTGCCAGGGTGACATAGGTGCAGACCAGCAGCGCCTTGTCGGCCAGGGGGTCCAGCAGTGCGCCGAGCGCCGAGCGCGCGTTCAGGCGGCGCGCCAGCCATCCATCGAGGGCATCGGAAATGCCGGCCCCGGCGAAGACATAGAAGGCGGCGTCCAGCCGGCCGTGCAGGATCAGCCACACGGTGGCCGGCACGGCACAGAGCCGTGCCAGGGTGATGGCATTGGGCAGGGTGAAGGCCCCGCTCCGCCCCTCCCCCGGCAAGGGAGCGTCAGAACCGGCCGGCAAGGCCGATTTGCCACGGTCCGCCGGCGCCCCCGCCTGCCTGCGGCGCAGCAGGCGGCGCCGCCCCGAACGGCACCGGCGGCGCCAGCCGGCCGGGCGTGGCGGCCGGCGCGCGGGCCGGCACGAAGACCGCAAGGCCGCCCGACGGCAGGGTCTGCGCGGCCACCTCGGGGCCATGGCGCAGGCCGAGCCGGAGCCGGGCGCCATCCACCGCAATGGCCTGGATCTCCACCGAGGCGATCTCGGGATTGCTGTAGAGCCGGCGGCGCAGTTCGAGCCACTCGCGCAGCCCCGCATAGCGCGCGGAGGCCTCGATATAGCCGGCAGGGGCGGCGCTCGGCATCACTGGAGGGGCGGCGTCGCCGCCTGGCACGGGCATGGCCCCGGCGGCGCCCGCCACGGAGCGCCCGGCCGCGCCGGGCAGCCGGTTCGGGTTGAAGTTCACCGTCAGGCGGCCGCTGTAGCCGGTGCGGCTGGTGCGCTCCTCCTCGACGATGATGCTGCTCACCATCTGGTCGATTTGCGAATCGCTCAACCCGGTCGGCAGGCCGAGGTCGCCCGCCATGCGCTGGTAGGCGAGCCGCTGCGCCGAGGCGATCGCCTTGGTGCGCGCGATCACCGCGTTCTCCGCCGTCGCCTCCGCCGGCACGCCGCGCTGCGTATAGGGGTTGGCCGAGGCTTCAGCGCCGCTCGCCTCCGTCGCGGGCGGCAAAGCCTGGGCGACAGCCGGCACCGCACCGGGCCCGATCAGCCCGCCGACGACAATGGTTGCGGCGAAGCGCCGAAAATGTTGCATTCCGCCCCCTTGGATGCCCGGCACAGTGATCTCTCCTTCCGGGCCTTTGCGCATAGCCGATCGGGCCCCCTGATGACCAGTCTCACCTACCGCGACGCCGGCGTTGACATCGAAACCGGTGACGCCCTTGTCGATGCCATCAAGCCGCTGGCGCGCGCCACCGACCGCGCCGGGACCATGGGCTCCCTCGGCGGCTTCGGCGCGCTCTTCGACCTGAAGGCCGCCGGCTACACCGATCCCGTGCTGGTCTCCTCGACCGACGGGGTCGGCACCAAGCTGCGGCTGGCCATCGACACCGACATGCATGACGCCGTGGGCATCGACCTGGTTGCCATGTGCGTGAACGACCTCGTGGTGCAGGGCGCCGAACCGCTCTTCTTCCTGGACTACTTCGCCACCGGAAAGTTGCAGCTCGACCAGGCGCGCGCCGTCATCGGCGGCATCGCCGAGGGCTGCCGGCAGGCCGGCTGCGCCCTGGTCGGCGGCGAGACCGCCGAGATGCCGGGCATGTACGCCAAGGACGACTACGACCTCGCCGGCTTCTCCGTCGGCGCCGCCGAGCGCGACGGGCTGCTGCCGAAGCCCGATGTGGCGGCGGGTGACGTGGTGCTCGGCCTCGCCGCCTCCGGCGTGCACTCGAACGGCTTCTCGCTGGTCCGGCGCATCCTGGCGGCGACCAACCAGGGCGTCGGCAGCCCGGCGCCCTTCGCCGCTGGCCAGACGCTCGGCCAGGCGCTGCTGGCGCCGACGCGGATCTACGTGAAGTCCGTCCTCGCCCTGCACAAGGCGGGACTGCTGAAGGCGGCGGCGCACATCACCGGCGGCGGCCTGCCGGGCAACCTGCCGCGCGTGCTGCCGAAGGGGATGGTCGCGGTGCTGGACGCCACCGCCTGGACCCTGCCGCCGGTCTTCGCCTGGCTGGCGCGCAACGGCAACGTGGCGCCGGAGGAGATGCTGCGCGTCTTCAACTGCGGCATCGGCATGTGCCTGGTGGTGAAGCCGGAGAACGCCGAGGCCGCCAGCGAGATGCTGCGGCAGCAGGGCGAGACGGTGTTCCGCATCGGCGCCATCGAGGCCGGCGCCGAGGGCGCGGCGCCCGAGGTGCGGGTGGAGAAGCTCGCGCCGAACTGGCCGGCGGCATGAGCCAGCGGCGGCGCACCGCCATCCTGATCTCCGGGCGGGGCAGCAACATGGCCGCCCTGCTCGCCGCCGCCGCCGACCCGGCCTACCCCGCGGAGATCGCGCTGGTGCTGTCCAACCGCGCCGACGCGGCCGGGCTGGCCCGGGCCGCCGAGGCCGGCATCCCGACGGTGGTGGTGGAATCCCGCCGCTTCGGCAAGGACCGCGCCGGCTTCGAGGCCGCCATGGAGGCGGAGCTGGCGGCGCATGGCATCGGCCTGATCGCGCTCGCCGGCTTCATGCGCGTGCTGACCGAGGGCTTCACCCGGCGCTGGAGCGGGCGGATGCTGAACATCCACCCCTCCCTCCTCCCCGCTTTCCCTGGCCTCGACACCCATGCCCACGCCCTCGCGGCGGGAGTGCGGCTGCATGGCTGCACCGTTCATCTGGTGACGCCGGGCGTGGATGAGGGCCCGATCGTGGCCCAGGCAGCGGTGCCCGTGCTGGCCGGCGACACGGAGGAGACGCTGGCCCACAGGGTGCTGGCCGAGGAGCACCGCCTCTACCCGGCCGCACTCGGCTGGCTGGCCAGCGGGCGGCTCCGGCTGCAGGAGGGCCGCGCGGTGGTGGACCCGGCCCCCGGCCCCAGCGGCGAAAGCCTGCGCAACCCGGGCTGAGCCCGGCGACCCGGATCACGCGTCTGTCATCGCCCCGCGATTGACAGCGCGGCCCGGACCGAGAACGTTCTCTCCCACCAGACAACAAGGCCGCCAAACAGGCCATCGGAGGGAACGCATGCGTCTTCGCAGGGCGGCGCGGAATGCCGTCTAGGCCACCGCCTCGCATCACCATCAAGGACCTGGCGCGCGACCTGGGCATGTCGGTCGCCACCGTGGCGCGCGCCTTCCACAGCGGCGGCACCATCGCCGAGGCGACGCGGCAGACCGTCCTGAAGCGCGCGGGCGAGCTGGGCTACCAGCCCAATGCCCTGGCCCGCGGCATGATCACGCGGCGCACGCGGATCGTCGGCGTGGTGCTCGCCGACCTGGAGAACCCCTTCTATCCCCAGGTGCTCACACGCCTGACCGAGGCGCTGCAAGAAGCCGGCTTCAACGTCATGCTGGTGGTGGCGGAGCCCTCCGGCTCGGTGGATGCGGCGCTGCGGCTGCTGCTCTCCTACCGGCCGGAATACGCCATCGTGCTCGCCACCACCCTGGCCACGGACGCCGTCGCCGCCTGCCGCGCCGCCGGCACGCCGCTGCTGTTCTTCAACCGTGCCCCCGCCGGGGAGGAGGCCTGCGCCGTGGTCTGCGACAACGCCGCCGGCGCCGCGGCAATGGCCGACCATCTGGTGGCCAGTGGCGCGCGCCGCCTCGCCTTCCTTTCCGGCCGGCCCGACACGTCGACCAATGCCGAGCGCCGCGCCGGCTTCCTCGAACGCTGCGCCGCGCATGGCCTGCCCAGCCCGCAGGAGGCGCCGGCCGGCGCCTTCACCTATGCCGCCGGCTATGCCGCCGCGCAGCGCCTGCTGGCTGGCCCGGAACGGCCGGAGGCGCTGTTCTGCGCCAACGACATCCTGGCCATCGGCGCCCTGCAGGCGGCGCGGCGCGAGTTCGGCCTGCGCATCCCGCAGGACCTCGCCATCGCCGGCTTTGACGACATCGCCATGGCCGCCTGGCCGGAGCACGACCTGACGACGCTGCACCAGCCCATTCCCGCGATGGTCGAGGTCGCCACGGGCTGGGTCTCCCGCGCCGCCGCCGGCGAGGCACCACCGCGTGGCACCCTTCGCCTGCCCGGCACGCTGGTGGTGCGTGGCACCACCCGGCCCGGCGCTGCTTCCTGCCCCACCCCAGCCCTGGAGAACCAAGCATGACACCGCATACCCTGAACACCGTCGCCATTGTCGGCGCGGGGCTGGTGGGCTCCGGCTGGGCGCTGGTCTTCGCGCGCGGCGGCGCCACCGTGCGCGCCTTCGACGCCGATCCGGCACTGCGCGCCCGCATGCCCGGCCGCATCCGCGCCATGCTGGAGGACATGCGCGGCGCCGGGCTGGTGGATTCGGTCGATGAGGCGCTGGCCCGCATCACCGTCTGCGAGGCGCTGGAGGAGGCCGTCGGCCCCGCCGACTACGTGCAGGAATCCGTGCTGGAGCGCGTCGAGGTGAAGCGGGACGTCTGCGCCGGCATCGACGCCGCGATGCGGCCGGAGGCGATCGTCGGCTCCTCCTCCTCCGGCATCCCGGCCTCGGCCTTCACCGCCGGGCTGAAGAACCGGTCGCGCTTCCTGGTGGCGCATCCGGTGAACCCGCCGCATCTGGTGCCGCTGGTCGAGCTGGTGCCGGCGCCCTGGACCGATCCGGACATCCTGCCGGTGCTGCGTGCCGCCATGGAGGGCTGGGGCCAGGCGCCGATCGTGGTGAACGGCGAGATCGAGGGCTTCATCCTCAACCGGCTGCAAGGCGCGCTGCTGAACGAGGCGTGGGCGCTCTACGAGGCCGGGCTGGCCAGCGCCGCCGACATCGACCGCACCGTCTCACACGGGCTCGGCCTGCGCTGGGCCTTCATGGGCCCCTTCGAGACCATCGACCTGAACGCGCCCGGCGGCATCGCCGACTATTCGGCCCGGCTGGCGCCGCTCTACCACAGCATCGCGCTCTCCCGGAAAGACCCGCAGCCCTGGTCGGCCGAGGCTATCGCCCGTGCCGAGCAGGAGCGCCGCAAGGTGCTTCCCGCCGATCAGCTCGAAGCCCGCACCGACTGGCGCAACCGGCGCCTGATGGCGCTGGTGAAGCACCTGCGCAGCCAGCCGGACTGAGCCCGCGCCTTCCCCTCCACGCTTCCCACCCGCCCCGGTCCGCACCGCGGGAGCGGCGTGCCACAACGACTGACAGTACAAGGAGCGTCCCTTGCTAGGCACAATCGCCATCGTCCTCTCGCTCGCGGGACTGATGTTTTTCGCCTATCGTGGCTGGAACGTCCTCGTTCTGGCGCCGATCATGGCCGCCTTCGCCGTGCTGCTGGCGCAGGGCGGGCCGCTGCTCGCCACCTACACGCAGATCTTCATGAGCAGCCTTGGCAGGTATGTCGTGCTGTTCTTCCCGATCTTCATGCTTGGCGCGATCTTCGGGAAGCTGATGGCGGACAGCGGCTCCTCCACCACCATCGCGCACACCATCGTGCAGCGACTCGGCGCCCGCCACGCCATCGCGGCGGTGACGCTGGCCTGCGGCGTGCTGACCTATGGCGGCGTCTCGCTCTTCGTCGTGGCCTTCGCCATCTACCCGATCGCCGCCGCGCTGTTCCGCGAGGCCGGTGTGCCGAAGCGCCTGATCGCCGCCGCCATTGCGCTCGGCTCCTTCACCTTCACCATGACGGCCTTCCCCGGCACGCCGGCGATCCAGAACGCCATCCCCACGCGCTTCTTCGGCACCACCACCTTCGCCGCGCCGGGCCTTGGCATCATCGCCGGCTGCATCATGCTGTTCGGCGGCCTGGCCTGGCTGCAGGCCCGCGCCCGCCGCGCCCAGGCGGCCGGCGAAGGCTATGGCGTGCATGAGGAGAACCTGCCGGAATTCGAGGATAGCGGCCGCCCCGGCTTCGCCCTGGCGATGCTGCCGATCGTCACGGTGATCGGCCTCAATGCGCTGTTCTCGCTTGTCATCTTCCCGGAGATGGAGCTCGCCTACCTGTCCGAGCAGGTCTACGGCAATGTCGCGCCCTCGGCAGTGATCGGCACCTGGGCGCTGATCGTGGCGCTGGTCGGCGCCATCCTGAGCGTGCTGCTGTTGCAGCGCCGCTATCTCCGCAGCCCGCAGAAGACGCTCAACGAGGGCACGATGGGCTCGCTGCTACCGATCTTCAACACGGCCAGCGAGGTGGGCTATGGCGCTGTCATCGCCTCCCTGGCTGCCTTCACCGTGGTGCGGGATGCGGTGGTCTCCATCGCGCCGGGCACGCCCGCCATCTCGCTGGCCATTGCGGTGAACGCACTGGCGGGCATCACCGGATCGGCCTCGGGCGGCCTCTCGATCGCGCTGGACACGCTCGGCAGCACCTACATGGCGCGCGCGGCGGAGCTGGGCATCAACCCGGAGCTGCTGCACCGCATCGCCACCCTCTCCTCGGGCGGCTTCGACTCGCTGCCCCATAACGGCGCGGTGATCTCGCTGCTGACCATCACCGGCCTCACGCACCGCACCTCCTACGGCGACATCTTCATGGTGAACCTGGTGATCCCGGTGCTGGCGCTGATTACCGTCATCGTGCTGGGAAGCACCTTTGGCAGCTTCTAAGAAGGTACCGGGGGCGCGGCTCGCGCGCCCCCTCAGGCCAGCCTGATGCCGGCGAGGAAGCTGGCGACCTCGTGGTTGAGTGTCTCGGACTGGCGCGAAACGTCATTCGCCGCCGTCAGCACGTCCTGGGCGGCATGCCCCGTCGCGCCCACCACCTGCGAGACGCCGTGGATATGCCGCGTCACTTCCTGGGTCCCGGCGGCCGCCTGCTGCACGTTGCGGGCGATCTCCTGCGTCGCCGCCCCCTGCTGCTCCACCGCCGCGGCGATGGCGCCGGCAATCTGGCTCACCTCGTCGATCACCCCGGCGATGCTCTGAATCGCCTGCACCGCCTCACCTGTCGCAGTCTGGATCTGCGCGATCTGGCTGCCGATCTCCTCGGTCGCCTTGGCGGTCTGCGAGGCCAGCGTCTTCACCTCCGAGGCGACCACGGCGAAACCTTTGCCGGCCTCGCCCGCCCGCGCCGCCTCGATCGTCGCGTTCAGCGCCAGCAGGTTGGTCTGCCCGGCGATGCTGCTGATCAGCCCGACCACATCACCGATGCGCTGGGCGGCGCCGGCAAGGGCCCGCACCGTGGCGTCGGTATGCTGCGCGCCCTCCGCCGCACGCCGCGCCACGGCGTTGGAGTGCTGCACCTGCCGCGCGATCTCGACCACCGAGGCGGAAAGCTCATCCGCCGCCGCGGCGACGGTCTGCACATTGGTGCTGGCCTGTGTGGCGGCGGCAGCGACGGCGCCGGCCTGCTCGCCGGCCTGGCTGGCGCTGCCGCTCATCGAGCGCGCCGTGGCCTGCAGTTCGGTGGCGGCCGAGGCCAGCGCATCGGCGAGCTGCTGCGCCTTCGCCTCGAAGCCCTGCGCCAGCGCGTCCATCCGGGCGCCGCGCGCCACCTTGGCCTCCTGCTCGGCACGCTGGGCAGCGGAAAGGCGGTCGGCCTCCATCATGCCCTGTTTGAAGACCTGCAGGGCGTCGGCCATGGCGCCGATTTCGTCGTGGCGTTCCTGGCCGCCCACCTCGGCCGAGAAGTCACGGGTGGCGAGCCGCCGCATCACGGCTGTCATGGCCACAACGGGGCGCACCACGCGCCTGGCCACGACCAGCAGGGCGGTGGCGCCGACGGCCAGCGCCAGAACCAGGCTGAGCAGGTTCAGCAGACTGCCGGTCAGGGCCTGGGCGGAGGCTCCGGCGGCGAGCTGCGCAGCCTCCTTGCCGGCGGCGGTGGCGAGCGCGCGCGTCGCCTCGATGGTCGCCGTGGCTTCCTGCCACCATTCCGCGCCGGCGACCGGATAGGGTCTGCCCGCCGTGCCCGCCGCATAGATCGCGGCGCGGAGCTGCTGGAAAGGCCCGGCGAGGCGGGCGCGCACCGCCTCGGTGGCAGCGGCGGTCTCAGGGCTGACATCGCCGGTGGCGACCGCGGCGGCGAGCATCGTCGAAGCGGTCTCCACCCGGCCGCGATAGGTGGCAAGCTCCTCCAGCCGTGTGGGCGTGATCGCCTCGCCGCTGGCGAGGATGCCGGCGAGCACACCGCGCTCGCGGCCCAGGAACTCGCTGGCCAACCAGACGAAGTGCTTGAAGGCGTTCAGCTGCGCGAGCCGCGCCTCCATCTCATGGCTCCGCGTCTCCTGCGCCAGCCGCAGCTCCTGCGAGATCTCGATCAATGTTTGCATGCCCTGCCACCAGGCCGCCGGCAGCGCCGCATCCCGTTCCGCGCGCGGGCGCGCCGTCGCCGCATCGGCGCGGCCGCGCAGCCGGCCGATCTCCGCCTGGGCGGCGGCGAGCCTGCCGAGGAGATCGCGGACCGCGGCGCCGCGGTCCCGCCCGGCCGCCTGCAGCCGCGCCAGGGCCTGGGCCAGCGCGGCATCGGCCTCGGCGCGCCGGGCCTGCAGCCCCTTGCGCTGCTCCTCGGAGGCGGGCCCCGACGCACCAAGCGCCATGGCCGTTCCACCGCGCTCCTGCGCCCAGGCGCCGGCGGCGGTGAGGAAGAGATCGGTCACCTCATTGGCCTCGTCGGCGGCCAGCGCCGCCTGCCGCGAGGAGAAGGCCGTTCGTACGCCCAGCGCAGCCTGGACGGCCGCGAGAAAGGCAAGGATGCCAATGGCCCCGTAAAGGATATGGCGGAGAGTCAGGCGCTCAAGCATCGAAGGACCCCGGGGCCCCAGGGGGGCCTGTCAGCGGCTCTGAAAACAGGGCTTTTTTGCGCTCAGGACCTTACTATTTGCTCTCCGTTGCGACGCAGGCAGCTAGAGCGACTGGCGGGCGACCAGTTCGGCCGGCAGGCGCTCGCCCCGCGGCGGTCCCGCCGTGCCGCCCAGCCGCGCCTGCAGCAGTTCCACGGCACGCGCCACCATGGCGGGGACGGGCTGGCGCAGCGTCGTGAGGCGGTATGCCGGCCAGGCCGCCATCGGGATGTCGTCGAAGCCGATCACCGCCACATCAGCAGGCACGCGCAGGCCCGACTCGTGCCGCAGTGCATCCAGCCCCCCCAGCGCCAGGATGTCGTTGGCGAAGAAGATGCCGTCGGCCTCTCCCGTCAGGGCGAGCGCGGCACGGTGGCCGGCCTCGTAGGAGAAGTCCCCTGCCTCCACCCGCAGAGGCGGCGGCAGGCCTCGCTCCGCCAGCGCGGCGCGGAAGCCGCGCTCGCGGTCCTGGCTCGTCGAGGTGTCGGCGCGTCCCGCCACAAAGGCGAGCCGCCGGCGGCCTTGCGCCAGCAGCGCCTCGGCGGCCGCGCGCCCGCCAGCCAGGTTGTCGCAGGCCACGCTGTCGAGCGCCGTCGGGCCGGCGGCGGTACGGTTGAACAGCACGGCGGCGCGCCCGTCGCCCAGCCATTCCGCCGCCCCGGCGGAGGAGAGGCTCGCCGAGGTGATGACCACCGCATCCACATGGTACTGGCGCAGCAACGGCAGGCAGGAATCGGCCGGCTGCCCCGGCGGCACGGTGAAGAGCAGCGACTGCAGCCCGGCCGCCTGCAGGGCCTCGGTGAGCTGCTCCAGCACGGCGGGATAGAAGGGGTTGGTCAGCTCCGCCATGACGATGGCGACGATGCTGCTGCGCCGGCGTGACAGCGCGGCGGCAATGACATTGGGCCGGTAGCCCAGCTCCTCGGCCGCGCGCAGCACCCGCGCCCGCATCTCCGGCGCGATCGAGGCGCCCGGACTGAAGGCCCGGGACACCATGGACTGCGAGACGCCGAGATGCCGCGCCAGCTCGCGCGCCGTGATCACCGTCGGTGATGCAGGCGTGGCGGGCGGGCGCGGCGCGACCTCCATTTCAGGCGGCGTTCTTGCCGCCGTAGCGGCGCACGCGGATGTCCGCCTGCTCCTTGTGGCCGGCGAAGTTCTCGATGGCGCAGAGGCGCGAGCAGTACTCGCCCACCATCGCCGAGGCCTCCGGCTTCACCTCCTGCCAGGTGCAGGTCTTGATGAACTTACCGACCCAGAGGCCACCGGTGTAGCGTGCCGCCTTCTTGGTCGGCAGGGTGTGGTTGGTGCCGATCACCTTGTCGCCATAGGCCACATTGGTCTCGGGGCCAAGGAACAGCGCGCCGTAATTGCGCATGTTGTCGCGGAACCAGCGCGGGTTCTTCGTCATCACCTGCACATGCTCGGAGGCAATGTCATCCGCCACCTGCAGCATCTCCTCGTCGGTGTCGCAGAGGATGACCTGCCCGTGGTCGCGCCAGGAGACGCTGGCGATGTCAGCCGTCGGCAGCACCTTGAGCTGGCGCTGGATCTCGGCCTCGATGCCCTCGGCGATCTTCTTCGAGGTGGTCAGCAGCACCGCCGGCGAGGTCGGGCCGTGCTCCGCCTGACCCAGCAGGTCGGTGGCGCAGATCTCGGCATCCACCGTGTCGTCGGCGATCACCAGCGTCTCCGTCGGGCCGGCGAAGAGATCGATGCCGACGCGTCCGTAGAGCTGCCGCTTCGCCTCCGCGACAAAGGCGTTGCCGGGACCGACCAGCATGTCCACCGGCTTGACCGTCTCGGTGCCGAGCGCCATGGCGGCGACGGCCTGAATGCCGCCGAGCAGGTAGATCTCATCGGCGCCGGCCATCGCCATGGCGGCGACCGTGGCGGCGGGCGCCTGCCCGTTCAGCGGCGGAGTGCAGGCGATGACGCGCGGCACGCCGGCCACCTTGGCGGTCAGCACGCTCATATGCGCCGAGGCCACCATCGGGTAGCGGCCGCCGGGGATGTAGCAGCCGACGCTCTCCACCGGGATGTTCTTGTGGCCAAGCGTAACGCCCGGCAGCGTCTCGATCTCCAGGTCCTTCAGGCAGGCCTTCTGCGCCTCGGCGAAGCGGCGGATCTGGCTCTGCGCGAACTTGATGTCCTCGATGACCTGCGCGGGCAGGCTGTCGATCAGCGCCTGGATCTGCTCCTGCGAAAGGCGGAAGCTCTCAGGCGTCCATTTGTCGAACTTCTCCGACAGCTCACGCACCGCGGCATCGCCGCGCGCCTCGACATCGGCCAGGATGCCCTCGACGGTCTGGCGGACCTTGCGGTCGTACTCGGCGGTCTCGGCCGCTTCGGCACCCTTCTTGAGATAGCGGATCATGCCGTTCCCTTCCCTCGGCTGGCGGTTCGTGGCGCCACTCTGGAGCGGCTTTGCATACGGATGCAAGCGACTTTGCATCCGTATGCAATCACGCTTCCCGTGAGGCGCTACTCGGCCGTCCAGCCGCCATCCAGCAGCATGGCGCTGCCGGTCATCAGCGCCGAGGCATCGGAGGCCAGGAACACCACCGCACCCATCAGGTCCTCCACCTGCCCGAGGCGGCCGAGCTTGATCTTTGAAAGAACCCATTCGCGGAAAGCCGGTTCCTCGAAGAATGGCCGCGTCAGCGGCGTCTCGATGAAGGTGGGGCAGATGGTGTTCACGCGGATGCCGAGCGGGCCAAGCTCAATGGCCATGGCCTTTGTCATGCCCTCCAACGCGTGCTTCGTTGCGCAGTAGACGCTGCGCCGCGGGCCGCCGACATGCCCCATCTGCGAGGACATCTGGATGATCGAGCCCGGCTTCCCTGCGGCCGCCAGCCGCTTCGCCACCGCCTGCGCCATGAAGAAGGCGGCCCGCAGGTTCAGGCCGACCACCGTGTCGAAATCCTCCGGCTTCACCTCCAGGAAGGGGGCGGGGCGGTTGGTGCCGGCGTTGTTCACGAGAATGTCAAAGGGCTCGCGCGCCGTCAGCGCTGCCTCCACGGCGGCCGCATCCGCGACATCGAGCGGCAGTGCCTCGGCCGAGCCGCCAGCGCGGCGGATGGCACCCGCCGCACCCTCGATCTCGGCGGCGCTGCGGGCCACCAGGGCCACATGCGCACCCGCCTCGGCCAGTGCAGCGGCGGCGGCCAGGCCGATGCCCCGCCCCGCCCCGGTCACCAGGGCCCGCCGCCCGTCGAGCCGCAGCGAGGGGGTCCGGGGCAAGGTGATGGCGTCCGACATGGCGTCCTCCGGTGCAGCGCCCGGCACCGGGGCGCGGATTGTAAACGGCACCTACCTATCGCCCGGACCTTCCGGCGTGCAAATTCCACCTCAGATGCGGAATGGCACCATGGCTGGAACCTCGCGGCTTCAGCCTCGCCTCCAAATGTCACCTTGTGACGGAGTGTCGTGATGGGCTGGGAGTTCCTGCCGAGCGCGCTGGATCTGGCACGGTTTCAGTTCGCCTTCACCGTTTCCTTCCATTTCCTGTTCCCCGCCTTCACCATCGGGCTGGCCAGCTTCCTGATGGTGCTGGAGGGGCTGTGGCTCGCCACCGGCCGCGCGGCCTATCTCGACCTGTTCCGCTACTGGCTGAAGGTCTTCGCCATCGCCTTCGCCATGGGCGTCGTCTCCGGCGTCGTCATGTCCTACCAATTCGGCACCAACTGGTCGGTGTTCTCCGACCGGGTCGGCAACGTGATCGGCCCCGTCATGGGCTATGAGGTGCTGACCGCCTTCTTCCTGGAGGCTGGTTTCCTCGGCATCATGCTGTTCGGGCTGGAGCGCCTCGGCAAGGGGCTGCACTTCACCGCCACCTGCCTGGTCGCGCTTGGCACGCTGATCTCGGCCTTCTGGATCCTCTCGGCCAATTCCTGGATGCATACGCCGCAGGGCTACAGCATCGCGCCGGATGGCCGCTTCATGCCGGAGGACTGGTGGGCGATCATCTTCAATCCCTCCTTCCCCTTCCGCTTCGTGCACACTGTCACCGCGGCCTATCTGACCACCGCCTTCATCGTCGGCGGCGTGGGCGCCTTCCACCTGCTGCGCGACAGCCGCAACGCCGGCGCCCGCAAGATGTTCTCGATGGCAATGTGGATGGCCGCGATCGTCGCGCCGATTCAGATCTTCATTGGCGACATGCACGGGCTGAACACGCTGGAACACCAGCCGCAGAAGGTGGCCGCCATGGAGGGCCACTGGGAACGGCAGCGCGGCGCGCCGCTGATCCTGCTCGGCCAGCCCGACATGGCGGCGGAGGAAACCCATGTGCTGCTGGAGGTGCCGAAACTCTCGGCCCTCATTCTGACACATGAGTTGAACGGCGAGACGCCCGGCCTGAAGGACTTTCCGCCCGACGTCCGTCCCACCGACGTGCCGCTGGTCTTCTGGGCCTTCCGGGTGATGGTCGGGCTCGGTACCGCGATGGCCATGCTGGGGCTGGTCTCGCTCTTTCTCCGCTGGCGCGGCCGGCTCTACGATGCCCGGCCCTTCCTCCGCGTGGCGGTGGCGATGGGGCCGGCCGGGCTCTTCGCCGTCATCGCCGGCTGGGTGACCACCGAGGCGGGGCGGCAGCCCTTCACCGTCTATGGCCTGCTGCGCACCGCCGAGAGCGTCTCGCCGCTGGCGGCGCCGGCGGTCAGCGTTTCGTTGCTGGGCTTCATCCTGGTCTATTTCATCGTCTTCGGCGCCGGCATCTGGTTCCTGCTCCGCCTGTTCAGCCAGCCGCCGCACGAGGCCGAGCCGGGGCCGGAGGAGAACCAGCCGATCCGCACCAGCGGCATCACTCCGGCGCCGGCGATGCGCCACTCCGCCGGCGGCCCACACCCGCAGCATTGAGGAGGCGCATCATGGAAGAATCCCTTCCCCTGATCTGGGCCATTCTGATCGCCACCGCCGTCTTTCTCTATGTCTGCATGGACGGCTTCGACCTGGGCCTCGGCATCCTGTTCCCCTGGTTCACCCACAAGGACGAACGGGACGTGATGGTGAACTCGGTGGCGCCGGTCTGGGACGGCAACGAGACCTGGCTGGTGCTCGGCGGCGCAGGCCTGCTGGCGGTCTTCCCACTGGCCTATGCCACCATCTTCCCAGCCCTCTATATGCCGCTGATCCTGATGCTGCTGGCGCTGATCTTCCGCGGCGTCTCTTTCGAGATGCGCTTCAAGACGCGCACGACGCGCGCGCAGACCTGGTGGGACCGCGCCTTCTCCTGGGGCAGCTACGTGGCCACCTTCTGCCAGGGCATCGCGCTGGGCGCGCTGGTGCAGGGCATCCGGGTGGAGAACCGCGCCTATGCCGGCGGCTGGTGGGACTGGCTGACCCCCTTCTCGCTCCTGACCGGTCTCGCCCTGCTGGTAGGCTATGGCCTGCTCGGTGCCTGCTGGTTGATCTGGAAGACCGAGGGCGCGCTTGCTGCCAAGGCGCGCCGCATGGCGCGGCGGCTGGGCGTGGCGACACTGACCTTCATCACCCTGGTCAGCCTGATCATGCCCTTCCTGCAGCCCGCTTTCTTCGAGCGCTGGTTCACGCTGCCGTGGATGCTGCTGGCCGCGCCGGTGCCGATCCTGGTGGCGCTCCTGGCCTGGCGCTTCTTCCGCGCCATCGAGGCCACCGAAGCGCGCGAGGCCGAGGCGCCGCACGACCCCACCGGCCGGAACTTCCGCTGGCGGGACGGCGCACCCTTCCTGTGCGCGCTGGGCTGGTTCTTCCTCTCCTATACGGGGCTGGGCATCAGCCTCTGGCCGAACATCGTGCCCCCCTCGATCAGCATCTGGGAAGCCGCCGCTTCGCCTGCCTCGCAGGGTTTCCTGCTGGTCGGGGCCTCGGTGCTGATCCCGATCATCCTGGCCTACACGGCCTACACCTATTGGCTGTTCCGCGGGAAGGTACGGATCGGCGAAGGCTATCACTGATGCGGTCGGCGCTTTGGCGCCTGGCCGGACTGGCGATGCTGTGGCTTGCAGGCCTCCTGGCCGTGGAGTCGGCAGCCCTGGCCGTCCGCTGCGCCTTGCAGGGCGGCTGAATCTCCGCGCTTTCCCACAGCACAACCTTGACGTGCAGAATCGCAGACCAGCCGGCCGCCGCACTGAGCTGAAGATTTGCGTATTTTTTGATACTTTATTCAAAATTTTAGGAATAAATTTCGTTTTGCATCCAAACTACTGCGCATCCGCCCTGAGAGACCGTATTTTTAAACTGTGTATATGTTTTTGATACGTCTCAAAGATGAAAAACCCCTTCCTGGCTCGCGCAAAAGTGGTAAAACTGCACGCATAGATTGTGGGGATGCGAAGGATGCGTGTTCTTCTGGTTGAGGATGATCTCACCACCGCCCGCGGGATCGCGATGATGCTGCGCGCAGCATCCATGATCACCGACACGGCCAGCACCGGCGAGGAGGCGCTCGAACTCGCCGCCCTCTACGACTACGACATCGTCGTGCTGGACATCATGCTGCCGGACATGGAGGGTTACGAGGTGGTTCGCCGCCTGCGCAGCAACCGCGTCGAGACGCCGGTGCTGATCCTCTCCGGCCTGTCCCGCCCGCAGGCGAAGGTGAAGGCTTTCGGCATGGGCGCCGACGACTTCATCACCAAGCCCTTCGACCAGCAGGAGCTGATGGCCCGCGTGCAGGCCATCATCCGCCGCGCCAAAGGCTTCAGCCAGCCGACCCTGGCCGTCGGCCCGCTGACGCTCAACCTCGGATCGCGCGAAGTCCGGGTGGGCGACCGCCCGGTGCACCTGACGGGCAAGGAATATGCCATCCTGGAGCTGCTGGTCCTGCGCAAGGGCCTGGTGCTCACCAAGGAGGTGTTCCTGAACCACCTCTATGGCGGCATCGACGAGCCTGAGGCGAAGATCATCGACGTCTTCATCTGCAAGCTGCGCAAGAAGCTGGCCCAGGCCGGCGCCGGCGAGCTGATCGGCACCGTCTGGGGCCGCGGTTATGTGCTGCGCGACCCGGCCTCCCTCAGCAGCCGCTTCCCGATGCCGGAGGCGCCGGCGCATGGGCAGCCGCAGGTCCTGGCCTGAGCAGGCGGGCGGGGTGATGCCCTTAGCGTCCACCCCGCCCTCCCCACTTCAGCCCGCCGCCGCGCGCTGGACGGCGGGGGCATAGACCCCCCGCTCGCCCGGCACGGCTATCAGCCGCTCCGTCAGTCCCAATACCGTTTCGGCGCCGCCCAGATAGAGCACGCCATCCGGAGCGAGCTGCGCCGCCAGCGCGTTGAGCACCTTGCCCTTTGTGGGCGGATCGAAA
Organism: Roseomonas sp. E05; assembly: GCF_030063475.1. GTDB lineage: Bacteria > Pseudomonadota > Alphaproteobacteria > Acetobacterales > Acetobacteraceae > Pseudoroseomonas. Next base: position 92,589 of record NZ_JASIRT010000008.1, on the reverse strand, counting down.
TAGATCAGCACGTTGCGGCAGAAGATGACGTCGAAGCGGCCCAGCGACCGATGCTCGTCCAGCAGGTTGCGCTCCTCGAAGCGCACCATGCTGCGCAACTCAGGCACGATGCGCCACTTCCCACTCTCCTGCCGGAAGTGCTTCACCAGATACTGCACGGGCAGGCCGCGCTGCACCTCGAACTGCGTGAACAGCCCCTCGCGGGCGCGCGCCACCACCTCCCGCGACAGGTCGGTGCCGACGATCTCGGCTTGGCGGATGCCGAGATCGGTCAGGATCATCGCGACCGAATAGGCCTCCTGCCCAGTCGAGGAGGCGGCGGACCAGATGCGCAGACGATGACCAGGCGGCCGCATCGCCATCAGCTTCGGCAGCAGCCGCCGGAGATGATCGAAGGGCTTACCGTCCCGGAAGAAGCTGCTTTCGTTGGTGGTCAGTGCCTCGGTAACGGCCCGTGCCAGCACTTCGGACCGGCTGTCCCGCAGCCGCAAGGCCAGGGCATCCAGGCTGGCGATTCCTTCCTGCTTCAGGATTGGCGCCAGACGTGTGTCCAGCATGTATTCCTTGTCCGGCGTCAGCACGATTCCGGAACGCGCCTTCACCAGCGCCGCAATCGAGGCAAAACTCTCCGCGTTCATGCCACCCCTCCGGCAGCGCTCAGTCCCGCCGCTCCGAATTGCGCCAATACCCTTTCGGCCAGTTGCTCCGGCGGCAGCAAAGCCTCCGCCAGCTTGGCCTTCGCCACGGCGCCGGGCATGCCCCAGACGACGCTTGAAGACTCGTCCTGCGCCAGTACCGTCCCGCCAGCGGCGGCGACGGCCTTGCAGCCGAGCATTCCATCCTGCCCCATGCCGGTCAGGATCACTGCCAGCACCCGTCCCTCGCAGGCCTCCGCGGCGCTGCGCAGCATCGGGTCCACGGCAGGGCGGCAGAAATTCTCCGGCGGGTCGGTGGTCAGCCGCGCCACCAGCCCGGACGGGCTGTTCTCCACCAGCAAATGCCGGTCCCCGGGCGCGACATAGATGCGCCCGGCCTGCAGCATCTCGCCATCCTTCGCCTCAGCGGCGGATGGCCCGCCGAGGCGTGCCAGATGGTCGGCCAGCATGGCCGTAAAGCCGGCCGGCATGTGCTGCACGATGACGATCGGCACCGGTACCGGTGCCGTCAGCCGCCGCACGAAGGCGGCGAGCGCCTGCGGCCCGCCGGTCGAGGAACCGATGGCCAACAGCCGCGGCCGGGGCCGCAGGCCGAGCGCGGCGCGCGGCGCGGCGGCGGGCGGCGTGGCGGCCGGCCGGGCCAAGGTCGGACGGGGCACAGCAGGCCGCGCCGCCGCCGGCCGGGTCATGGCGCCTCCCCGCATCCGCGCCCAGCCTTTCACCTTCGCCAGCAGATCCGCCCGGAAGGTGGGGTCGTTCATGCCTCCCGCGGCAGCGGAGGGCTTCGGCACGTAGTCGGCCGCACCGGCGCGCATCGCGGCCATGGTCGCCTCGGCGCCACGCTGCGTCAGGGCGCTGGCCACGATGACCGCCAGCCCCGGCTGCACCTTCAGCAGCAGCGGCAGCGCCGTCATGCCATCCATCACCGGCATTTCGAGGTCGAGCAGAATGACATGCGGCCGCGCCTCGGCCGGCAGGCTCTGAAGCGTGGCCAGCGCTTCCTGCCCATCGCCGGCCCGCGCCACCACCTGAATCGAGGGGTCGGCCTCCAGGAGGCGGGCAAAGACGGAACGGACCGTGCTGCTGTCATCGCACAGCATCACCCGCACCTTCGGCGACGCGGCCACCGCAAGGGGCTGCACCGTCACGGCTCCGCTTCTTCCAGCAGGCCCAGCTGCACCAGCTTGCCGGTGACGATCTCGTCGTCGAACGGCTTCATGATGTATTCCTGCGCTCCGGCGTTGAGCGCGGTGATGATGCGCTCCAGCTCGCTCTCGGTCGTGCAGAGCATGATGAGCGGCTTGTCCGGGCCGAACTCGGCACGGGCCGCCTGGAGGAATTCAAGCCCCGTCATGACGGGCATGTTCCAGTCCAGCAGCACCAGCCGCGGCAGGGACTCGCGGCAGGCCAGCAGCGCCTGTTGACCGTCCTCGGCCTCGCGCACGGAGAAGCCATGGCGCTCCATGATACGCCGCGCCGCCTTGCGGACGACGCGGCTGTCATCCACCACCAGGCAGGTCATCTCACCTTCCATCACACCCTCTCCTTCAGCCGATCGCCAGGATGCGATCCACGTCGAGCACGATCAGCAAGCGGTCGTCCTGCCGGTGCACGGCACGCGACACCTCCCGCCAGACCGGATCAAGCGTCGGCGGGTTGCCGGCAAAGCCACTGGCGCGCAGTGGCAGCACCTCGCCAACCGAATCGGAAAGCAGGCTGTAGAGTTCGCCGCCCTGCTCCACCACGACGCTCATCGGTGCCGGCGCGCCAGGGGCGCGGGGCGGCAGGCCGAGGCGGCGCCGAAGGTCTATCGCGGTGACGATCCGGCCGCGCAGATTGAGGCTGCCCGCCACCTCGCGCGGCGCGAGCGGCACCCGGGTGATGGCCTGCGCCGCCAGGATGTCCCGCACGGCCAGCACGGGCACGCCGCAAAGCTGGCCGGCCACGGTGAGCGTCAGGAACATCTCCGCCGCGCTGTCAGTCATCACGGCTGCGCTGCTCCGCGCCTTGGGGGCAGACCGCGTCTCGGTTTCCATCTTTCGTGCTCCTCAGGCCATGCTGGGCGCGGCAAGGCACTCGCGCAGCGAGGCGAGCAGCGCCTCGCGGTCCGATTTTCCAACGTAAGTGGTAAATCCGGCGTCTCTGGCGAGGCGCATTCGCTCACCATCCACGCGGCCGCTCAGCGCCACCAGCGGCAGATCCTGCCACGGCCCGCTCTCGCGCACCGCGCGCGCCAGGCCGAGACCATCCAGATCCGGCATCTCGATGTCGGAGACGATGATGTCGAAGATTGCGCCCTGTTCGCGCATCAGCAGCGCCTGATTGCCGCTGTCCACCGCCGTCACCTCGTAGCCGGCGGCGGTCAGGCCGGGCACCAGCAGATGGCGGAAGAAGGCGCTGTCTTCCACCAGCAGCACGCGCTTTGGCGCCATGGCCGCGCCGGACTGGCGGAACCAGTCGTCGCCCGCCTGATGCAGCCACCAGGCGCAGTCGATGATGTCCGTCACCTTGCCGCAGATCACGGCACTGCCGAGGAAGCCAGGCTGCTCGGAAGCGCCTTCGATGTTCATATGCTCCTCGACCACGTCGAGGATGGCATCCACCATCAGCCCCATGGCGCGGTCGCGATCGTTGAACACCAGCACCGCCTGGCGCCGACCCGACTCGGGCGGCACCCAGCCGCCGGACATCGAGACCAGCGGCATCAGCTTGCCGCGGTACTGCACCAGCGTCTTGCCGCCGGAATGCTCGATGCTCTCGACCGGCAGGTCCTCCAGCCGCGCGACCAGCCCGAGCGGCACCGCCTTCGGCGTGTCGTCGCCGGCACGGAACAGCAGCAGCGCGGTGCGCTCGGAGGAGCGCGTGCCACGCAGGCCGGCAGCGGCCTGCGCGAGTTCCTCACTCGGCCCGTCGGCACCAACGCCGGTGGCACGCGCGATCCCGTTCGGGTCGAGGATCATGATGACGCTGCCATCGCCGAGGATGGTGTTGCCGCTGAACATCGTCACGTGGCGCAGGATCGGCGCCACCGGCTTCACGACGATCTCCTCGGTGTCGAATACCTTGTCGACGATGATGCCGAAGACATTGGCGCCGACCTGGGTGACGACGACGAAGCCCTCGTCCTTCGCCGGCTCCGCCCCCTCGGACTCGAGTTGCAGAAGGCGCGACAGCGAGACCAGCGGCAGCAGCCGCTCGCGCAGACGCATCACCGGCGTTTCGTGGATGCGCTCGATCTGCGCGCCCTCGGAATTGCCGCTCGCCCGCACCAGCTCCACCACGCCGATCTGCGGGATGGCGAAGCGCTCGCCGCCCGCCTCGACGATCAGCGCCGAGACGATCGCCAGCGTCAGCGGGATCTTGATGAAGAAGGTCGTGCCCTTGCCCTCCACCGAGCGCAGCTCGATGGTGCCGCCGATCTTCTCGACATTGGTCTTCACCACGTCCATGCCGACGCCGCGGCCGGAGACCGAGGTGATGGCGGCGGCGGTGGAGAAGCCGGCGCGGAAGATGAAGTGCTGGACCTCCCGCTCGCTCATCCCGGCCAGCTCGGCCTCGGTGGTGAGCCCCTGCGAGAGCACCTTCGCCTTGATCTTCTCGACCGAGAGGCCGCGCCCGTCATCGCCGATCTCGATGATGATGTGCCCGCCCTCGTGGTAGGCGTTCAGCGTGATGCGGCCGACCTCAGGCTTGCCGGCGGCGCGGCGCTGCTCAGGAGTCTCCAGCCCATGGTCGCCGCTGTTGCGCACCATGTGCGTCAGCGGGTCCTTGATCAGTTCGAGCACCTGCCGGTCCAGCTCGGTCTCGGCGCCCTTCATCACCAGCTCGATCTTCTTGCCGAGTTCATTGGCGAGGTCGCGCACGATACGCGGCAGCTTCTGCCAGGCATTGCCGATCGGCTGCATGCGCGTCTTCATCACGCCTTCCTGCAGCTCGGAGGTGATGTGTGACAGGCGCTGCAGCGGCACGGTCAGCGCCGAGTCGTTGCGGGCACGCACGAGCTGCAGGAGCTGGTTGCGGGTCAGCACCAGCTCGCTGACCAGCGTCATCAGATCCTCCAGCACGTCCACCGAGACGCGGATCGTCTGCGGCGGCGCGGCCGTGGCGGCAGCGCCCTGCGCGGCGGCCGGCGCGGGAGCAGCGGGCTCGGCCTCCGCCTCCACCCGCGCGGCAGGCGCCGGCGCGGGCACCGGCGCCGGCGCCGGCGCCGGCGCCGGCGTCGGTATTGCCGCAGGCGACGGCTCGGCCGGGGCCTCGGCAACGGGTTCGGGCGGCGGCGGCTCGGCGAATTCGGGAGCCGGCTCGGCCGCCACAGGTTCCGGCTCGGCGGAGGCAGAGCGCGGAGCGACGGAGGGCGCCACCGGCAGTTCGCCACGCCAGGCGGCGTCCAGCGCCGCGATCAGCTGGGTGTCGTCGCCCACCGGCTCGCTGCCAGTGGACTCGATGCCGGCAACGATGCTCTTGAGGCAGTCGAGCGCCGAGAGGATCAGCGTGATGCCCTCCGGCGTCACCTTCAGCGATCCTTCGCGGTACTTGCCCAGAACGTTCTCTGCCGCGTGCGCCACCTTCTCAAGCCGCGAGAGGCCCAGAAAGCCGCAAGTGCCTTTGATCGTGTGGACGTTCCGAAAGATCTCCGAGAGCGTCGGGCGGTCGTCCGGTGCCTTTTCAAGCTTCAGCAGCGCGCCATCTAGCGCTGCGAGCCCTTCATTGGTTTCGGTCAGAAAATCGGCGAGAAGGTCGTCCATCGCGGTCCCCGGCGGGCTGGATTTGCATCACCCTGTGCGCCTGACCACGAACAAGCCGTAAAGACTGGTGCCGGATTCGATCCTGCCGGTGCCTCAGCCCTGCGCGGGCGGGAGGAGCCGCAATCCCGCCGGCTCCCCAAGGCCGGCCGGCACCACCACCCAGCCGGCTTCGCGGGCCAGCCGCAGGAGCAGCGCCGCCATCGCCTCACGCGGGCCGCCTTCCGCCTCTCCGCCCAGTGCGGCGGCCAGGGCGGCAGGCCAGGCGACGACCCGGCCTTCCGCCGCGAGCGCCAGCGCCGTCCCGCTCCGCTCCAGCCGCACCACCCCACCGCGCGGCAGGGCCTCGCCCGCCAGCATGATGGCGAGCAGCACCATCTGCGCCTGCAGCGGCGGGAACACCTCCTCCGGCGCGAGTGCGGCGAATTCCAGCCGTGCGCGGCCTCCTGCCACCAGCCCCTCGCTCAGCGCCAGGATCTCGGAACCGGCGAGCGGGCCGGTGCCGCCCCCGCAGGCGACGCGCCAGAACTTCAGCCGGCGCCGGATTTCGGCCGCCGCGTCGCGCGCCAGCTCGGCCGCCTCCGGGTCGTCCGCCAGCATGTCCAGCGCTCCCGCGACGGTGCCCAGCGGGCCAACCAGGTCATGGCACAGCCGGGCGCACAGGTCCTGTGCGAGGCTTGCTTCGGATTCCATGTGGCACTCCCTTTCCTGCCCGGACCCATAGCGCGGGGCCGCTTGAAGCTATCTTAATATTCACCTTTCCGTGAACAGATTTGCCTCTGGCGCGTGGCCGCGGTCGCGGTCAGGGTGCGCCATGCTCACACCGCTCGAACCAGGCATGCATGTCCGCCACCCCGACCGCCCGGACTGGGGCATCGGACAGGTGCAGTCGGTGATCGGCGACCGTGTGACCGTCAATTTCGAGCATGCCGGCAAGCTGCTGATCAATGCCGCCCAGATCGCGCTCGACATCGTGGAGAACCCCCGTTGAGCGATCTGCTGCAGGCCTGGCAGGGCACCCTGTCCCTGCTCGGCGGCTGGGAGTTGCCGATCGCGCTGCTCTCCACCGTCTTTGCCGGTCTGCTGCGCGGCTATTCGGGCTTCGGCACCGCCATCCTGCTGGCGCCGGTCTATTCCACGCTCTGGGGCCCGCGCACCGGCGTGCCGGTGATCCTGCTGATGGAGCTGTTCGTCTCGGCCTACCTGATCCCCAAGGCCATCGGCCAGGCGAACCGCCGCGTCATCCTCTCGATCGGCGGCGCCGCGGCGCTCGCCACGCCGGTCGGCGCCTATGCCCTGCTGATGGCGGACGGGCCGACGCTCCGCCGCGTCATCGGCGCCTGCGTCGTGATCATGGGGCTGCTGATGATGTCGGGCTGGCGCTACCATGGCAGCCGGCCGCTCGGGCTGAACCTGCTGGTCGGCCTGCTTTCCGGCCTGCTGAAGGGTGCCACCGGCATGTCCGGGCCGCCGGTCATCCTGTACCTGCTCTCCGGCCCGGAGGCGGCGGCGCAGCACCGTGCCAACCTGATCCTCTATTTCGGACTGATCGGCATCGTCGCCGTCATCCCTCCTATCTGGGGCGGGCTGGTCGGCCTGCCGGTGCTGGTGATGGCCGGCCTGATGCTGCCCTTGCTGCTGCTCAGCGTGCCGGTGGGGGCGCGGATGTTCCATATCGTGCCGGTGCGCTGGTACAAGCGGCTGGCGCTGATGGCGCTGATGGCCGCCGGAGGTTTTGCGCTGCTTGGCTGAGCCAGGGGCTTGCGCCGGCCGGGTGGGGCGGCCCAAATGTTGCTCCGACCCTGTTTCACCCCCTGCCGCGGGAGTTGGCCGCATGATCGATCCGTTCGGCCGGCGGATCAGCTATCTTCGCGTCTCCGTCACCGATCGCTGCGACCTCCGCTGTGTCTACTGCATGGCGGAGGACATGACCTTCCTGCCGAAGGCGCAGATCCTGACGCTGGAGGAGCTGGACCGGCTTTGCGGCGCCTTCGTCGGGCTCGGCGTCGAGCGCATCCGCCTCACAGGCGGCGAGCCGCTGGTGCGGCGCGACGTGATGCGGCTGGTGCGCAGCCTCGGCGAGCGCATCGGCGCCGGAGGTCTCAAGGAGCTGACGCTCACCACCAACGGCACCCAGCTCACCAAGCATGCCGAGGGCCTTTATGCTGCCGGCGTGCGGCGGATCAACGTCTCGCTCGACTCGCTCGACCCCAGCCGCTTCAAGGCGCTGACCCGCTGGGGCGACATCGAGAAGACGCTGGACGGCATCTTCGCCGCCAAGGCGGCCGGCCTCGCCGTGAAGATCAACGCAGTCGCCATGAAGGGCGTCAACGAGGACGAGTACGACCGGCTGATCGCCTGGTGCGGCGAGCACGGCTTCGACCTGACGCTGATCGAGACCATGCCGCTCGGCGAGATCAACGAGGACCGCACCGACCAGTACCTCCCCCTCTCCCTGGTCCGCCGCCGCCTGCGCGAGACCTGGACGCTGGAGGAGACGGACTACGCCACCGGCGGCCCCGCCCGCTACATGATGGTGAAGGAGACCGGCCGGCGCCTCGGCTTCATCACGCCGATGACCCACAATTTCTGCGAGAGCTGCAACCGCGTGCGCCTGACCTGCACCGGCACGCTCTACATGTGCCTGGGCCAGGAGGACGCCGCCGACCTGCGCGCCGTGCTGCGCGACCCTTCGGTGGACGAGGAGGGGCTGCGCGCCGCCATCGAGGCCGCCATCGCCCGCAAGCCCAAGGGGCATGACTTCGTCATCGACCGGCGCCACAACCGCCCGGCGGTCGGGCGCCACATGAGCGTGACGGGCGGCTGAGCGGATGGAAGGGTTGCGCGGCCTCGTCACCTCGCTGGCCATTCCCGGCATGCCGGAATGGACCGGCCTGCTGCTGCTGCTGCTCGGCCTGCTCTGCGCCGCTGCCTTCCTGCTGATGCCGTTCAGCGTCTTCGGCGTGAAGGCGCGGCTGGAGGCGCTGGAGGTGCAGCTCGACGAGATCCAGGCCGAGCTGCGCGAACTGGCCTTGCGCCTGGAGGACCCTGCCAGGGCGCGCCGGCCGATCGCCGCCGCCGAGGCCTGGGCGGAGCCGCCCGCCCTGGCACAACGGCCGGCGCCTGCGCGCGAGCCGCCGCGGGTGACACCGCCGGTGCCGCCGCCCGCCGCCTGGCCCACCGGCACCAGCCGCTCGCCCCGCGCCGAGCCGAAGCTCGACTGGCCGCGGCAGCGCTGAGCGCCCTGCAGCCTCTGCCTCAGGACCTGAATTCAAGGAAAGAGGGCGCTGTCCCGCGCCAGGCGCGCCCGGGCGTCGCTCAGGACGGCGCCGCCGGGGCGGCGGAGACGCCGCGCACGGCCTGCGCGATCTCGCGCGAGAAGCTGTCGGCGTCCAGGCCCAGCAGGTCCTTCTGCCGCGTCGGGACGGCCACGAAGACCTTGAGGAAGCGCCCGGCGGCGACGCCGACGCAGATCTGTTGCCACATCGCGGTGCGGCCGTAGGTGCCCTGCAGCTCGGCGCATTGCAGCGGCCCGCCGCCCGCCACCGGCAGGACATGGCGGCCACTTTCCGCCAGGGAGCGCCCTGGCGCGGGGGCCAGCGCCTCCTGTACCCCCTCGTCGAGCTTCGCCGTCACCGTGGTGCCCTGCGTGCCCGCCGGCAGCGGCGGCAGACCCTGGTCATAGATGATCACCGAGGCGATTGCCGCGCGCGCCGCGATGCCGGGATGGGCAGGGGTTGCGTAGTCCACCGCCCGTCCCTGGCCTGGCTGGCTCGCCTCCATGTCGGTGGTCATGCCGCGGCTGAAGCCGGCGGCATGACCTGGCAGCCGCGCCAGTGCCGCATCCAGGCTGGGGCGGGCGGTGGCCGCCGCCTCGCCTCCCGGCGGCTGGACGGCACAGGCGGCAAGCAGGCCGCCCAAGGCCAGCAGGGCCGGCCAGCGGGCGGCAGCCCTCAATGCACCGCCCCCTGCAGCCCCAGCCCGAGACCCAATGCGGCATCCGCCATCACCACGCCCTCCCACAGCAGTTCCAGGCCGATATAGACAATCAGCGCCACGCCGACATAGGCGATGATCTTGAAGCGATCCAGTAGCTTGGCCAGCAGGCCCCCGAGCAGGCCCATCATCACGATGGAGATGGCCAGGCCGACGATGAGCAGCGTCAGGTTGGCGCGCGCCACGGCAGCCACCGCCAGCACGTTGTCCAGGCTCATCGAGACGTCGGCGAGAATGATCTGCCAGAGCGCCTGGGCGAGACTCTTCTCCGAGGCGGCTCCGTCTTCCTCGGGTGAATCCTCGCCGCCATGCCGCAGCTCCCTGTAGAAGCTCCAGGCGATGTAGAGCAGCGCCAGGCCACCCACGAGGTCGATCCACCACAGCGCGAGCAGGAACGTCGCGAAGATCGAGAAGATGATGCGCAGCGCCGCCGCCGCGAGAACGCCGAACAACACCGCCCGGCCGCGCTGATGCGGCGGCAGCCCCGCGGCTGCCAGGCCGATGACCACCGCATTGTCGCCCGAGAGGATGATGTTCAGCCACATGATCTCGGCCAAGGCCGGCAACATGCTGGTCAGCGTTTCCATGTACCCCGTTTTCTCCAGACCGGCCGGAGCCGCCAGGCCGGCTCCGAAACCGGCGGCACGCTAGTGGACGGAAAAGGCGGGGTGAAGCGGCGGACAGATGGAGCCTCCCATGTCATGTGCCGCCGCGTGACAAGGAGTTCATGCGAATCGGGCCGCCTCCCGAGGGAGCGCGGCCCGTGCATAACAACGGCGCAATGGAGCGCGGCTGATCAGCCGCCGGCACCCTCTCCCGCGCCGCCGCTGGTGAAGTAGGGCAGCACCTCGCCGCCGCCTGTCCAGATCATATCGATCGCGACGTAGAGGATGACCAGCAGGCCGATCCAGGCGATCCAGCGGAACCGCTCCAGCAGCCTGGCGATGAAGGTGGCGGCCACGCCCATCAGCACGACGGAAATGCCCAGCCCGACAACCAGCACCCACAGATGCTCCTTGGCCGCGCCGGCCACCGCCAGCACGTTGTCCAGGCTCATCGAGACGTCGGCCACCAGGATCTGGATGATGGCGCCCCGCAGCGTCTTGCGCTCGCCACTGCTGCGCGCCTCCGCTTCGGCATCCTGCACCTCCGGCGTCTCGCTATGCCGCAGTTCGCGGAACATCTTGTAGCAGACCCAGAGCAGCAGGATGCCGCCCGCCAGCGTCAGGCCGACGATGGCCAGCAGCTGGGTGGTGATGGCGGCGAAGCCGATGCGCATGATGGTGGCCGCGGCGATGCCCCAGAAGATCGCCTTGCGCCGCTGGTCCGGCGCCAGGCCTGCCGCGGCCATGCCGACCACGATGGCATTGTCGCCTGCCAGCACCAGGTCGATCAGCAGGACCTGCCCGAGCGCAATCAGCTCGGGCATGAGGGCACCCAAATCCATGAAGCTGTTTCCCGTTCCCGTTCGCTACAGGGGCGCTTAAGGCCAGCGCCTACATTGCACAACAGTCATGTTGATTGACTGACAGGTTTGGCATCTCCAGATGGTTGACGCGGCGGGGGAAGATGGTCATTCCCCGGCCTTTCCGGGCCGTCCGCGTGCCGGCCTCTCGCCTCACGCAGGAAGTCGCAGCATGGTTCCGCGCTATACCCGCCCCGAAATGGCCGCCATCTGGTCGCCCGAGGCCCGCTACCGCATCTGGTTCGAGATCGAGGCGCTGGCTGCCGAGGCAATGGGGCAGCTCGGCACAATCCCGGCCGAGGATGCCGCCATCATCCGCCAGAAGGGCGAGCCCCGCGCCGCCGCCATCTCGGCCACCGACCTGGAGCGGATCGACGCCATCGAGCGCGAGACGCGGCATGACGTCATCGCCTTCCTGACATGGCTCGCCGAGGGAATCGGCGAGAGCGCCCGCTTCATGCACCAGGGGCTGACCAGCTCGGACGTGCTGGACACCTGCCTCTCCGTGCAGCTCGTCCGCGCGGCGGATCTGCTGCTGGAGGACATGGACAAGCTGCTCACCGTGCTGCAGCGCCGGGCGGAGGAGCACAAGTACACCCCGACCATCGGCCGCAGCCACGGCATCCATGCCGAGCCGACCACCTTCGGCCTGAAGCTGGCTGGCCATTACGCTGAATTCACCCGCAACCGCGCCCGCCTGGCTGCCGCGCGTGAAGAAATCGCAACCTGTGCGATTTCCGGCGCCGTCGGCACCTTCGCCGCCGTGGACCCGCGCGTGGAGGCCTTCGTGGCCGAGAAGCTGGGCCTGAAGGTCGAGCCGGTTTCCACCCAGGTGATCCCGCGCGACCGGCATGCCGCCTTCTTCTGCGCGCTGGCGGTGGTCGCCTCCGGCATCGAGCGGCTGGCCACCGAAGTGCGCCATCTGCAGCGCAGCGAGGTGCGCGAGGCGGAGGAATACTTCCACCCCGGCCAGAAGGGGTCCTCCGCCATGCCGCACAAGCGCAATCCCGTGCTGTCGGAGAACCTGACCGGTCTCGCCCGCCTGGTGCGCGGCTATGCGGTGCCGGCGCTGGAGAACGTGGCGCTGTGGCACGAGCGGGATATCAGCCACTCCTCGGTGGAGCGGGTGATCGGGCCGGACGCCACCATCGCGCTGGACTTCGCGCTCTCCCGCCTCGCCGGCATGATGGACAAGCTGACCATCTACCCGGCCCGCATGGAGGCCAACCTGGAAAGCCTCGGCGGCGTGGTGCACAGCCAGAAGGTGCTGCTGGCGCTCACCCAGGCCGGCCTCTCGCGCGAGGGCGCCTACCGCGCCGTGCAGCGCGCCGCCATGGCCACCTGGACCGCGCTCGGCGAGCCCAACGGCAAGTCCTTCCGCGACAACCTGCTGGCCGACGAGGAAGTGGCCGGCAAGCTGGACGCCGCGGCGCTGGACACGGCGATCGACCCGCAGCGCGACTTCCGCCATGTCGATACCATCTTCGCGCGCGTCTTCAGCCAGGGCTGAACGACACACCATTTCGTGACGGGCGGCCATGGTGCCGCCCGCCGCGCGCCACGGTTCTGCCTTACGGCGGGGGCCATCTGGCTTCCATGTTGAGGAGGAACCGCACCATGCGCCGCTTGCGTGAACTGGCCCTCATCGCCGCCGCCGCCGCGGGCCTGGCGTTCGGGATGACCACGGCGCCGCAGCCCGCCCAGGCGGACGAGGTCGTGCTGGTGCATGACCATCGGCGGCACCGGCCGCCGCCGCCGCGCTGGCACCGTCCGCCACCCCGCCACTACGGCTACGGCTATGGACCGCCGCCCCGCTATTATCGGCCGCCGCCGCCGCGGGTCTATTATCCGCCGCCGCCGCCCCGTTACTACCGGCCGCCGCCGGTCGGACCCTATTACCGGTACTGAGCACCGGGCACGAAAAAGGCCGGGGGAGGTCTCCTCCCCCGGCCTTTTGCATGGCTGGAGCGGCGTGGCTCAGCCGATATCCTGCTCGGGCATCGGCCCCGGCTTGGGCTCATCCCCCGGCTCACGCGCCGCCAGCTTCGCCTCCAGCTGCGCCACCCGCTCAGCCAGCGCCGCGCTCTCCTCGCGGGCACGCCGCGCCACCTCCAGCGCCGCATCGAGGTCCTCGCGCCGCACCAGTTCCAGGCGCTGCACGATCGTCTCGACCTGTGACTTGGCCATCGCCTCCATCTCGGCGCGCAGCCCCGCCATCACCGAGAAGGCGCCGCCGGCCATGCCGGCCAGATCGTCGAAGAAGCGGCCACGGCGGCCAGGGCCGTTCTCGGAACCGGTGTCCATCAGTTCGTTCTCCTCATGCGGCATTCGTGCCGAAGCTCGGCACCCAACTTGCCCGCCCTGCCGCCCGGCGCCTATACCCGGCGCGCCCGGCGGGGCGACCCTCCCTCCCGCTTCCACCTTCGCGGAAGGCTTGCTGCATGTATCTGGTCACGGGTGGCGCCGGTTTCATCGGCTCCAACATCGTCGCGGCGCTCTGCGAGCGGGGCGCGGAAGTGCTGGTCTGCGATCGGCTGCGCGCCGGCGACCCCGGGCGCGAGAAATGGCGCAACCTGGCGCATCACGGCATCGCCGACATCCTGCCGCCGGACCGGCTCTGGTCCTGGCTGGCCGAGTCGCCGCGGCCGGAGGCGATCATCCACATGGGTGCCATCAGCGACACCACGGTGCGCGACGGCGATCTGGTGGCGGAGAACAACCTCTCCCTCACCCTGCAGCTCTGGAGCTGGTGCGCCGAGAATGGCGTGCGGCTGATCTACGCCTCCTCCGCCGCCACCTATGGCGACGGCACGCAGGGCTTCGAGGACGACGCCTCGCCGGACTATCTCGCCCGCCTGCGGCCGCTGAACCTCTATGGCTGGTCCAAGCACGCCACCGACCGCCGGGTGACCGACCTGCTGGTGCGCGGCAAGGCGGCGCCGCCGCAATGGGCCGGGCTGAAGTTCTTCAACGTCTATGGCCCCAACGAGCACCACAAGGGCCGCATGGCCAGCGTGGTGCTGCACAAGTTCCGCCAGATCATGACCGGCGCGCCGGCCACGCTGTTCCGCTCGGACCGCGAGGGCATCGCCGATGGCGAGCAGCTGCGCGACTTCGTGCATGTCGATGACTGCGTTGCCGTGGTCCTGTGGCTGCTGGACAATCCACAGGTCTCCGGGCTCTACAACGTCGGCACCGGCACCGCGCGCTCCTTCCTGGACCTGACCCGCGCCATCTACGCAGCGCTGGACAAGGCGCCCGAGATCGCCTTCGTGGATATGCCGGTCGATCTGGTCGGCAAGTACCAGTACTTCACCGAGGCGCAGATGGATCGCCTGCGTGCCGCCGGCTTCACCGGCACCGCAACCAGCCTGGAGGACGGCGTGCGCCGCTATGTGCAGGACTTCCTGACCCAGCCCGACCCCTATCGCTGAGCCGCCGGATGCTCTTCGTCATCCCCTACCCGGCCATCGATCCGGTACTGGTGCAGCTCGGCCCCTTCGCCATCCGCTGGTATGCGCTGGCCTATATCGCCGGCATCCTGCTCGGCTGGCGGTTGATGCGGCGCCTCGTCGCGCTGCCGCCGGTCGCCGCCACCGCCGAGCAGGTGGACGACTTCGTCACCTGGGCGGTGCTGGGCGTGATCCTGGGCGGACGCCTCGGCTATGTGCTGTTCTATCAGCCCGACCACTATCTCTCCGCCCCGTGGGAGGCCCTCTATCTCTGGCGCGGCGGCATGTCCTTCCATGGCGGGGCGGCCGGCGTCATCCTCGCCATCATCCTGTTCTGCCGCAGCCGGGGGCTGGACATCCGCCGCTTCGGCGACCGGCTGACGGCGGTGACGCCGATCGGCCTGTTCTTCGGCCGCCTCGCCAACTTCATCAACGGCGAGCTGTGGGGCCGCGTCACCGACGTGCCCTGGGCCATGGTCTTCCCGCATGCCGGGCCGGAGCCGCGCCATCCGAGTCAGCTCTACCAGGCCTTCATGGAAGGCATCTGCCTCTTCGTCCTGCTGCAGGTGATCATCCGCATCCCGGCGCTGCGGGCGCGCAAGGGCTTCACCGCCGGCGCCTTCCTGGCGGGCTACGGGGTGGCGCGCATCATCGGCGAGTTCTTCCGCCAGCCCGACGCGCAGCTCGGCTTCCTCTGGGGTGGCGCGACCATGGGCCAGATCCTCTCCGTGCCGATGATCCTGGTCGGCCTCGCGCTGATGCTGGCGGCGCGGCCCGAGCCGGCGCAGCGGTCGGTTCCCGCGTGAGCGCCCCCGAGCGCCTCGACCGCTTCATGGCGCGCGCCGCGGCAGCCTACTACGCCGCGCGCGACCCCTTCGGCGCGAAGGGGGACTTTACGACCGCACCCGAGATCAGCCAGGCTTTCGGCGAGTGCCTCGGCCTCTGGGCGGCGGTGGTCTGGCAGCAGATGGGCCGTCCGGACCCGGTGCTGCTGGTCGAGCTCGGCCCTGGCCGCGGCACGCTGATGGCCGACGCGCTGCGCGCCGTCGCCGGCGTCATGCCCGCCTTCCGCGCCGCGCTCCGCCTGCATCTGGTGGAGCAGAGCCCCACCCTGCGCGCCGCCCAGGCCGCCGCCCTCCCCGGTGCCGCCCCCATCTGGCACGGCAGCACCGAGACCCTGCCGCCCGGCCCGGCGCTGATCCTGGCCAACGAGTTCCTCGATGCCCTGCCGATCCGCCAGTTCGTCCGCCGGGGCGGTGCCTGGCGCGAGCGTTTCGTGCAGGAAGGCGCCTTCGTCGAGGCGGAGGCCGAATCCTCCCCTGCGCTCCCCTCCGCGGCGCCCGAGGGCGCAGTACAGGAGGTCTGCGAGCCTGCGCGCGCCCTGGCCGCCGCCCTCGGCGCGCGGCTGGCGGCGCAGGGCGGCGCGGCGCTGTTCATCGACTACGGCCCGGCGCGGAGCGGCCTGGGCGAAAGCCTGCAGGCGCTCGCCGGCCACCGCGCCGCCGACCCGCTGGCCGCCCCTGGCGCGGTGGACATCACGGCCCATGTGGACTTCCAGGCGGTGGCGGAGGCCGGCCGCGCCGCCGGCGCCGCCGCTCAGGGTCCGGTGCCGCAAGGGCTGCTCCTGCAGTCGCTCGGGCTGGTGACGCGCGCCGCCATGCTGGCCCGCGCCGCGCCGGCCCAGGCGGGGCACCAGCTCTCCGCGGCGCAGCGGCTGATCGCGCCGGAAGGCATGGGCCGGCTGTTCAAGGCCCTGGCGCTTTGCCACCCTGCCCTCCCCCCCTTGCCCGGTTTCGAGAGCGCATGACCGCCGAATTCCTCACCGCGACCCCGCTGTCCGGCCTGCCGCATGGCTTCTTCACCCGGCGCGGCGGGGTGTCGAAAGGCGGCTTCGCCACGCTCAACTGCTCCCTCTCCGGGCAGGACGACCCCGAGGCGGTGGCCACCAACCGCGCGCTCGCCATGGCGGCACTCGGCCTGCCGGCCAGCGCCCTGTCCGGGGCGCACCAGGTGCATGGCATCGCCGTGGCCGAGGTGACGGCACCGGTTCCGAACGACGCCCGCCCCACCGCCGACGCGCTGGTGACCAACCGGCCGGGCCTGGCGCTGGGCGTCGTCACCGCCGATTGCGGCCCGGTGCTGTTCGCCGATCGGAAGGCCGGAGTGGTGGCCGCCGCCCATGCCGGCTGGCGCGGCGCCGTGGCGGGCATCCTGGAGGAGACGCTCGGCGCCATGGAGCGGCTCGGCGCCCGGCGCGCCGATGTCGCGGCGGTGGTCGGCCCCTGCATCCGGCAGAATTCCTACGAGGTGGGCGCCGACCTGCGGGATGCCGTGCTGGCACAGAATCCGGCCAGCACGCGCTTCTTCATCGAGGGCCGGCGCCCCGGCCACTGGCAGTTCGACCTGCCGGGCTACTGCGCCGCGCGGATGGTGGCGGCCGGGACCGGCACGGTGGCGGTGCTTGCCGCCGATACCTTCGCCGATGCCGGCAGCTTCTTCAGCCATCGCCGCCGCACCCTGGCGGGCGAAGGCCCGATCGGCCACCAGCTCTCCGCCATCGCCCTGCCCGGATGAGGGCCGCGCCGGTGCCCTACATGATCATGTTCCTGGTTTTCATGCTGCTGACCATGCTGGTGTCCTGTTTTGCAATGCTTTGACCCTCTGCGCCGGCTCGTGCCGGTGCTGCTGCTGTTGCTGGCCGCCGCCTGCGGCGACATCCGCCCCTATGCCGGCCATCCCGGCGGCGACGCGCCGCGGCTGGTGCTGCCGCCCGCCTACCGCATCGCCGTGCCGCCACCCGGGCAGGCGCTGCTGAGCGACGCCGGTGCCGCCGCCTTCGCCGACAGCCTGGCCGCGGCGCTGCGCTCCGCCGACGTGCCCGCCGCCGCCACCGAATCCAACCCCCTGGACTGGCCGCTCACCGTCACCGCCGAGCGCCAGGGTGAGACGGTGGTGCCGCGCTACGGGCTGAGCGACGCCGACGGCGCCGCGCTCGGCGCCGCCACGGGAAAGCCCGTGCCGCTGCGGGGCTGGGGCCTGGAGGATCCGGCGCTGTTCAAGGAGGTGGCCAGCCGCGATGCCCCCGCCATCGCCGCGCTGCTCGGCCGGGTGGAGGCCAGCCGCAAGGCCAGCGACCCGAAGGCGCTGGCCGGTGAAGGTCCGCTGCGTATCCGCCTCGCCGGGGTGAAGGGCGCACCGGGGGATGGCAACACGAGCCTGAACGACCGCATGAGCAACTTCCTGACCCAGCTCGGCTACCTGCCGCAGGACACCGCCGAGGGCGCCACCTATGCCGTGCAGGGCGTGGTGAACGCGGTGACGGTGCCAGGCAACAAGCAGCGCATCGAGCTGCAATGGATCGTCTCGCGCAGGGACGGCTACGAGCTGGGCCGCGTGGTGCAGATCAACGAAGTGCCCCGCGGCTCGCTGAACGGCCTGTGGGGTGACGTCGCCTATGTGGCCGCCGAACAGGCCGCGCACGGGATCCGGGACGTGCTGCGCAACGCGACGACGACGGAGGCGCCCCCGGCAGGCGCCGCCGATGGCTCGGCGCCTGCCGCAGCGCCGGCAAGGTCCTGACGGCTGGCACAGAGGGGGCGCATTCCAGAGGCGCCTCCCCGGCAGCGCGCCTGCAGCGCGGCGAATGAAGGCAAAAAAAGGGCGAAATGGCGGCGGAATTTGGAACTGCCCAGTCGTTTCGGGGTTAGGGAGAAGCGACGCCCGACGTCGGTTTGTATTCCCTGCTGACCGGCTCAGATCGAGTTTCGGGCCGCATAATCGAAACGCCAGCCAAGCAGGAACCTTCACCATGAAGCATCTTCTTCTTGCCTCGGCCGCGACAGCGGTTTTCTTCACGGCCTCTCCCATTGCCTTCGCTCAGGCGCAGAATCAGGGGCAGGGCCAGCGTAATACTCAGGCTTCTGCCACAAGCAATTCATCTGCCGCCAGCTCGCAGGCGGTGCAGCAGTTGCAGCAAGCCGAGCAGACGCTGCGCAATGCGCTGCAAAATCTCACGGGCGCACAGGGTGCACAGGCGCAGCAGGCCGCCATTGCCCCTGTCCGGCAGGGGATCACACAGGTGCAGCAGGCGCTGGGGCAGATCCCCGCCGCGACCCGTGGCCAGCAAGGCTTCCAGACCCTGGAGCGCGAGGTGAATCAGGCGCAGCAGGCCCTCCAGGCCAAGCAGCCGGACGTGAACCGCGTCCGCAGCGAGGCACAGGACGTGCTGAACGCCGCCCAGTCCGCGCATCGCCAGGCGGGCAACCAGCAGGCCCAGAATGCGACCGGCGGCACCCGCCTGCAGGTTCAGCAGACGGCGCCGGACGTGAACGTGACCCAGCGCCAGCCGCAGATCACGGTCGTGGTGCCGCAGCCCGAGATCATCGTGCGCCAGCCGCCGGCCCAGGTGACGGTTCGCATGCCGGAGCCGGATGTGAACGTGAACCAGCAGCCGCCGCAGGTGCGCGTTCTGCAGTCGCAGCCGCAGGTCGCAGTGAACCAGGCGCAGCCCAATGTGGACGTGCAGCGCGCCCAGCCGCAGGTGCAGGTGCGCCAGGGCGAGGGGCAGCCCAACGTGCGCTATGAGCAGCAGGGCGAGGCGGTCGTGCGGGTCGAGCGCATGGGCCAGGGCGACAACGCGTCGCAGCAGGGCCAGCAGGCGCAGCAGCAGGATTCGCAGGACCGCCAGAAGAACCAGCAGGCGGCTGCGACGCAGGGCAGCGGCGGCATGCCGCTGCAGAGCGTCGAGAGCATCGTCGGCACCAACCTGGTCGGCGCCAATGGGCGCGATGCGGGCGAGGTCGAGAATCTCGTCATCGGTCCGCAGGGCAATGTCCGTGCTGCGGTGGTCGAATGGGGCGGCTTCCTGGGGCTCGGCGAGCGTCGTGCCCTCGTTCCGATGGACCGGATCCAGTTCGGCGACGGCAACGACCAGGGGCAGCTCAACATGACGCGCCAGGAGCTGGAGGCGCAGGGCAACTTCGATGAGGCCAGTCTGGACCAGGCCGCCTCGCGCTATGGCTGGGGGCCGGACGTCCGCCTCTTCCGCTGAGCCGAGAGGACGGAGGCGGCCGCCGCAGCGACCGCCTCCGTCCGCAAAGCTGCCGCCGGGCCGTGCATCGCAGAGGCCCGGCGGCACCGTTTTCCGCCACGCCAGAGCCATCCGCATCCCCGAATCACGCTGGCAGCATGGCAGGGTGTGGTCCGCGATGGACATATGTCCGTCACGTTGCTACCACCCGCCCGTCCCTCGCCGGGCCCGACTTCCAGCAGGGTCCGCTGCCCGGAGATGTCGCGCCCCATGAAGATCGTCGCCTGCAACAGCAACCGCCCGCTCGCCGAGGCGGTCGCCGCCGCGCTGAACCTGCCCTTGACCCACGCCTCCATCCGCCGCTTCGCGGACATGGAGGTCTTTGTCGAGATCCATGAGAACATCCGCGGCGAGGATGTGTTCGTGGTCCAGAGCACGTCCTACCCCGCCAACGACAACCTGATGGAGCTGCTGATCACGCTCGATGCGCTGAAGCGCAGCTCGGCGCGGCGCATCACGGCGGTGCTTCCCTATTTCGGCTATGCGCGGCAGGACCGGAAGTCCGGCCCCCGCACGCCGATCAGCGCCAAGCTCGTGGCCAACCTCATCACCGAGGCGGGCGCCGACCGCGTGCTGACGCTCGACCTGCATGCCGGGCAGATCCAGGGCTTCTTCGACATCCCGGTGGACAACCTCTTCGCCGCCCCGCTCTTCGCGCGCGACATCCTGGAGCGCTACAAGGGCCGCGACCTGATGGTCGTCTCTCCCGATGTGGGCGGCGTGGTGCGCGCCCGGGCGATCGCCGCCCGCCTGCACACCGACCTCGCCATCATCGACAAGCGCCGCCCCCGTGCCGGCGTCTCCGAGGTGATGAACGTGATCGGCGATGTCGAGGGCCGCGACTGCATCCTGGTGGATGACATCGTCGACTCGGGCGGCACCCTCTGCAACGCCGCCGACGCGCTGCTGAAGAACGGCGCCAAGTCGGTCAGCGTCTATGTGACGCATGGCGTCTTCTCCGGTGGGGCGGTGGCCCGCATCGGCGCGGCTCAGATCGAGCAGATGGTGGTGACGGACAGCATCCAGGCCACCGAGGCGGTGCGCGTCTCGACCAATATCCGCCAGCTCACCATCGCGCCGCTGCTGGCCGAGGCCGTGCGACGGATCAGCGAGGAAAGCTCGGTCTCCACGCTGTTCAACTGAAGCGGCACCATGCGCCTCACGCTCCGCGCGGCCACGGCCGCCGACCGGGCGGCGCTGCTGGAGCAGTTCCTCGGGCTGCACCTCTATGAGCAGCCCCTCTCCGGCGACCGCCGTACCGACCTGGCCGGCGCCGCCGAGGCGCTGGGCGAGGCCGAGCGCCGCGTCGCCGGCCATGGCGGCCATGCCCTGGTCGCCGAGGTGGACGGCGCCGTGATCGGCCACCTCTTCCTCAGCTTCGAGCGGCAGGCCCCCTGCATCGTCGAGGACGAGTACGGCCATGTCGCCGAGTTCTTCGTGCGCGAGCCCTGGCGTGGCCAGGGCATCGGCCGCGCCCTGCTGTCAGAGGCCGAGCGCCTGGCCCGCCTGCGCGGGGTGAAGCGGCTGATGATCGGGGTGCTGGCCGGCAATCACCGTGCGGAGGCGCTCTACCGCCGGCACGGCTTCGCCACCTACGCCACCGAGCTGGCCAAGCCGCTGGCCTGAACCTCTCCCCCTTGCGCCGCCCGGCCCCGCCGCCGATGCTTCGCGCCCGAGGCCAGACGGCCAGGAAGGAAACAGGCATGAAGCTCTACTATTCCCCCGGCGCCTGCTCGCTCGGCATCCATGTCGTGCTGGAGGAGATCGGCAAGCCCTTCGAGGCCGTGCGCACGCCGCTCAAGGAAGGCGCGCAGAACACGCCCGAGTTCCAGGCCATCAATCCGAAGGGCAAGGTGCCGACCCTGCAGCGCGACGACGGCTCGGTGCTGACCGAGTGGCCGGCCATCGCCTTCTGGCTGGCGGCCAGCAACCCGGAGTCGAAGCTCTGGCCGGAGGGGATCGAGGCGCAGGCCCGCGCCTACGAGGTGATGGACTATGCCTGCGGCACCATCCATCCGCAGGGCTTCAGCCGCCTGTTCAACCAGGCCCGCTTCGCCCCCAGCGAGGCCGACCATCCGAAGGTGGTCGAGCAGGGCCGCGGCATCGCCGAAAAGGGCTTCGCCGTGCTGGAGAAGCAGTGGGCCGGCCAGGAGTGGGTGCTGCCCTCCGGCTACTCGGTGGCCGATGCGGCCGTCTTCTTCGTCAGCTACTGGGCGGTGAAGCGCATGAACATGACGCTGCCGCCGCGCATCGCCGCGCATTTCGAGCGCATGCTGGCGCGGCCGGCGGTGCAGCGCGCCCTCGCCACCGAGGGCCTGGACGCCTGATGCCGGACATCGCCCCGATCACGCAGAAGCCCTTCTGGTTCCTCCGCCACGGCGAGACGGACTGGAACGCGCGCGGCCTGTCCCAGGGCAATGTGGACATCCCGCTGAACAGCATCGGCATCGCCCAGGCCGAGCGGGCGGCCCATGCGCTGCGGGGCAAGGAGATCGTCACCATTGTCTCCTCCCCGCTGGGCCGCGCGCGGAACACGGCCGAGGCGGTGGCGGCGGTGCTCGGCCTGCCGGTGCAGATCTACGAGCCGCTGCGGGAGGTCTCCTTCGGCGTGCAGGAGGGCCAGCCCATGGCGGACTGGTTCGACGACTGGGTGGAAGGCCGCTTCACCCCCGAGGGGGCGGAGAGCTTCGCCCAGCTCCGTGCCCGCACCGCGGCAGCCATCAACCACTGCCTGACCCTGCCGGGTCCGGTGCTGGTGGTGGCGCATGGCGCCCTCTGGCGTGCCTTCCGCGCCGATGCAGGGCTGCCGCCGAATGTCCGCACCCCCAATGCGCTGCCCATGTGGGTGACGCCTCCGGCACCGGGCGAGACCGCCTGGCGCTTCGAGCCGCTGGGGCTGCCGGCGGCCTGAAGCCGACTCAGCCGGCCGGCGGCACCACCTTCCGGAGGCCGCCGGCACCCAGCAGCACGATCGGCGCCAGCCCAACCACCACCAGCGCCAGGGCCGCCACGGCACCTTCCTCATAGGTGCCGCGTGCGGCCTCGGCATAGAGGGCGGTGGCCAGGGTCTCGGTGTTCAGCGGGCGCAGCAGCAGGGTGGCGGGCAGTTCCTTCATGGCATCCAGGAAGGTCAGCAGCGCCGCCACCGAAAGCGCCGGCAGCAGCAGCGGCAGATGCACCCGCCAGAGCAGCCGCGCAGCGGTCGCGCCCATTGATTCGGCGGACCAGTCCACCTCTCGCCGGATGCGGGCATAGGCGGCATCCAGCCCGCCTGTCGGGATGGCCAGGAAGCGGATGACATAGGCCGCAACCACCGCGGCCATGCTGCCGGAGAGCGCCATGGGCGCCCAGCGGCCCAGCAGGCCCAGCGCGTCGTCGATCCAGCCGAAGGCGATGATCAGCCCCACCGCCGCGACGCCGCCCGGCAGCGCATAGCCCAGCATGCCCAGCCTGAGCAGCGCCACGCCGGGGCCGGGCCGGGACCGGCCGGGGCTGTCCCGCCTCGCGCCGAAGGCCAGTGGAAGCGCGGCGAGGAGGGCCAGCAGCGTCGCCATGCCCGCCAGCAGGGCGCTGTTGCCGATCCAGCGCGGCAGGTCGGGCGGGAGGCCGAATTCCGCCACGCGCATCCAGGCGGCCCAGAGCAGGTAGGAAGCCGGCACCACGAAGCCCAGCAGCACCGGCAGGGCGCAGGCGAGGCTGGCGGCAAGGCCGGCGGACAGAGGCAGCTTCTGACGCTCCGGGGCCTCCGGGCGGGTGGTGGCATGGCCCTCCCGCGCCCGGCCCCAGCGCTCCAGCGCCACCACACCGGCCGCCAGGGCCAGCAGCACCAGCGCGATCTGCGCCGCCCCCTCCAGCGAGGAGCGGGTGATCCAGGTGACGTAGACCGAAACGGTCAGGGTGCGCACGCCCAGGAACTCGGCGGCGCCGATGTCGTTCAACGCCTCCATCAGCGCCAGCGCGGCGCCGGCGGCCACCGCGGGCCGCGCCATGGGCAGGCCGATGCGGCGGAACAGCAGCATTCCGCCCGCACCGGAGGCACGCCCGGCCCGCAGCACCTCCACGCCTTGGGTGCGAAAGGCGGCGCGGGCGGCCAGATAGACATAGGGGTAGAGCACCATCCCCATCACCAGGACGCAGCCGCCGAGGGAGCGGATCTCGGGCAGTGGAATGGCGCGCGGGTCGGTCAGGCCCAGCAGATGGCGCAGGCGGGTCTGCACCGGCCCGGCCGGATGCAGCACGTCCAGCCAGGCATAGGCGGCGACATAGCCGGGCAGCGCCAGCGGCAGCACGAGCCCGACCGAGAGCAGCCGGCGGCCGGGGAAGCGGTAGCAGGAGGTCAGCCAGGCGGTGCCGGTACCCACCACCACCACCACGAGGCCGACGCCGCCCAGCAGGCAGAGGGTCTCCAGCGCCGCCTGCGGCAGCACGAAGCGGAGCAGATGCGGCCAGAGACTGCCCGAGCCCGCCAGCGCCGCCGCCGCCAGCGCCAGCACCGGCAGCGTCACCGGGGCGGCGGCCAGTGCGGCCGCCAGCCGCAGGCCCTTCATCGGTGGCGGCCGCGCCTCAGCGGTCGAAGCCGACCTCGTCCACGATCTGGCTGGCGCGAGCGCGCTGCGCCGCGACCTGCGGCAGCGGGACGGCGTCGACCTTCAGCGTGCCGAAGCCGGCCACGATCGGGTCCAGCGCGGCATCGGCACGCACGGGGTACTCGAAGTTCACCTTGGCATAGAGCGTCTGGGCTTCCGGCGAGGCCAGGAATTCCAGCAGCTTCACCGCTTCGGCACGGTTCGGCGCATGGCGCGCCACCACGGCGCCCGAGACGTTCACCATGGCGCCATCCTGCGGCAGCACAACGCGGATCGCCTCGCCCCAGCCCTTCTGCTCCTCGCCGCCGCGGCCGGAGAGCATGATGCCGACATAGTAGGTGTTGGCCAGCCCGATATCGCAGATGCCGGCCCGGATATCGCGCGCCACCTCGCGGTCGCCGCCGGCAGGACGGCGGGCCAGGTTGGCCTTCAGCTTCGTCAGGTAATCGCGCAGCCAGGCCTCCCCATGCTCGACCAGCAGCGCGGAGAACAGGGCGGTGTTGTAGGGGTGCTGCCCGGAGCGGATGCAGACCTTCCCCTTGAAGCGCGGATCGGCGAGGTCCTCATAGGCCAGCTTGGCGGCCTCGGCCTCCGGCACCCGCTCGCGCGAGACATAGATGGCCCGCGCCCGGGTGGAGAGAGCGAACCAGCGGCCGTCCTCGCCGCGCAGCCCGGCGGGGATGGCGGCCTCCAGCGTTCCGGAGCGCACGGGCTGGGACAGGTCGCGGTCCACCAGTTCCATCAGGTTGCCGATATCGACCACCATGGCGACGTCGGCCGGGGAGCGCGCGCCTTCCGCCGCCAGCCGCTCGGCCAGCCCCCCCTGCACGAAGACGGTGTTGACGGTGGTGCCGGTCTTTTCCGTGAAGCGCTCCAGCAGAGGCCGGATCAGTCCGGGCTCGCGCGTCGTGTAGAGGTTGACCTCCGCCGCCTGCGCGAGCTGGGCGGCGAAAAGCAGAGACAGCGCCCCAAGGGTGGTGCCAAGCCGACGGAACATCAGAAATCTCCCGGAGGATCTGCCGCGATTTGCCAGCGCCTGCTGTTCCCATGATTGCAAATGAGTGTCAATTACGTAATCTTTGCCGCCGGTGCCTGACCCCGACCGCCCCCAATCGCCGGCATTGTGCGAGGGGCGCATTCTTGCTAATCCCCGCGCCGCTGCGCTGGCACCCCTGGAGGCCGGCGCAACTGTTTTCGGGCACCCGCCCGGAGGCGGAGATTGACCCGGCGCCCCGGCCAGGCCGGCGCGGCGCCTTTGCTGATTGGAGCTGAAGCAATGGTCCAGACCATTCGGATCGAGGCCGAGGCGCGCGAGCGGGCCGGTAAGGGGGCGGCGCGCGCGACCCGGCGTGGCGGGCGTGTCCCCGCCGTCATCTATGGCGCGAAGCAGGAGGCCACCCTCCTCTCTCTCGACCCGCGCGACGTGATGAAGGAGATGCACAAGGGCGGCTGGCAGTCGCACCTCTATGAGGTGGCGGTGAACGGCCAGGCCGAGCGCTGCCTGATGCGCGAGGTGCAGTTCCACCCCGTGAAGGACACGCCGATCCACGTGGACTTCCAGCGGCTCGCCCCGGGCCAGCTGATCCGCGTGAAGGTGCCGGTCGTGTTCCAGAACGAGGAGAGCTCGCCGGGCATCAAGGAAGGCGGCGTGCTGAACGTCGTCCGCCGCGAGGTCGAGGTGATGTCCGACCCCGATCAGGTGCCGGAGCAGTTCGAGATCGACCTGGCCAATGCCGGCATCGGCGACAGCCTGCGCTGGTCCAACGTGGCGGACGCCAAGGGCACCAAGCCGGTGATCACCGGCCGTGACTTCGTGGTGGCCACCATCGCGCCGCCCACCGTCGAGGAGGAGGTGGTGATCCAGGCTCCGGCCGCGACGCCGGCCCCCGCCCCGAAGGGCAAGGGCAAGAAGTAAGGCGGAGGCTGTCCGGTGCTGCTCTGGGTCGGTCTCGGCAATCCGGAGCCGGGCCAGGCGCGGCACCGGCACAATATCGGCTTCATGGTCCTCGACGCCATCGCCCGCCGCCACGGCTTCACGCCGTGGCGCAGCCGCTACAAGGGGCTGGTGGCCGAGGGCAGCCTCGCCGGGCAGAAGGTCCTGCTGCTGAAGCCGCAGACCTACATGAACCTCTCCGGCGAGTCGGTGCAGCCGGCCGCCGCGTTCCACAAGATCCCCCCCGCCGACATCACCGTCTTCCACGACGAGCTGGACCTCGCCCCGGGCAGGATCCGCGTCAAGCTGGGCGGCGGCGCGGCGGGACATAACGGGCTGCGCGACATGGACCGCCGCCTCGGCACGCCCGACTACTGGCGCGTGCGCCTCGGCATCGGCCATCCCGGCATGAAGGAGAAGGTCACCGGCCATGTCCTCGGCAACTTCGCCAAGGTGGACACCTGGCTGGAGCCCATGCTGGATGCGGTGGCGGATGCCGCGCCCATGCTGGCGCGCGGCGAGCGGGAAGCCTTCATGACCCGCGTGGCCCTGTTGACCCAGGAGAATTGAGATCATGGCGATGGACGACGCGGCGGCCGACCTGGAAGCGGAATTCGGCGGCCCCGGCCCGGAGGACATGGCGAACGGCGCCGCCGCCCTCGCGGCCGCCCTGCTGGCCCAGGCCCATACCCTCGCCAGCACCGCCGCCGCGCTGGAGACCAGCGATACCGGCCATGTCGGCGCCATCGAGGCCGCCGCCGCGCGCGCCTCGCTGGCCCTTTCCATGGCGCAGGTCGTGTCCGAAGCACAGGGGCAGGCGCGGGGCGGGCTGATCGCGGCCGCCGCCAAGGCGCTCGACGTGCCGCTCGGCAGCGCCGTGACGCAGCTCCGCGCCGCCGCCCTCGCGCTGCCGACGGATGATGCGGCGGCGCGCATCGCCGCCGCGCAGATCGCGCAGGAAATCGCCGCCGGGCTGGGCTAAAGGACCCAGGCCTGGCCAAGGGGGCGCCGCCCCCTTGGAACCCCCGCCGGGGTGACAGTGTCACCCCGGACCCCGCCATCAGTGCGGAACAGACTTCCCGAGGACGGTCATGGGCTTCAACTGCGGTATCGTCGGCCTGCCGAATGTCGGCAAATCGACCCTGTTCAACGCGCTGACGCAGACCGCGGCAGCCCAGGCCGCCAACTATCCCTTCTGCACCATCGAGCCGAATGTCGGGCGCGTCGCCGTGCCGGACCCCCGCCTCGACACCATCGCGGCGATCGGCAAGAGCGCCAAGGTCGTGCCGACCAGCCTGGAATTCGTGGACATCGCCGGCTTGGTGCGCGGCGCCAGCCGCGGCGAGGGCCTGGGCAACCAGTTCCTCGCCAATATCCGCGAGACGGACGCCATCGTGCACGTCCTGCGCTGCTTCGAGGATGACGACGTCACCCATGTCGAGGGCAGCGTCGATCCGCTGCGCGACGCCGACACCATCGAGACCGAGCTGATGCTCGCCGACATGGACAGCCTGGAGAAGCGCGTCACCGGCCTGCAGAAGCGCGCCCGCGGCGGCGACAAGGAAGCGGCCGCCCAGGTGGCGCTGATCGAACCCATCCTGGCCGGGCTGCGCGACGGCAGGCCGGCCCGCGCCTCCATCCCCAAGGGCGAGGAGGAGGCGGTGCGCCGCCTGCAGCTCCTGACCTCCAAGCCGGTGCTCTACGTCTGCAACGTGGAGGAGGCCAACGCCGCCAGCGGCAATGCCCATAGCGAGAAGGTCTTCGCCCGCGCCGCCGCCGAGGGGGCCAAGGCGGTGGTCGTCTCCGCCGCCATCGAGGCCGAGATCAGCCAGATGGCCGCCGAGGACCGCACCGATTTTCTGGAGACCCTCGGGCTCAGCGATTCCGGCCTCGACCGGGTCATCGCCGCCGGCTACGGCCTGCTCGGGCTGATCACCTACTTCACCGTGGGGCCGAAGGAGGCCCGCGCCTGGACCATCATCAAGGGCATGAAGGCGCCCCAGGCGGCCGGCGTCATCCATGGCGACTTCGAGCGCGGCTTCATCGCCGCCGAGACCATCGGCTATGACGACTATGTCGCCTGCAAGGGCGAGCAGGGCGCCAAGGAAGCCGGCAAGATGCGCGTGGAAGGCAAGGAATACGTGGTCCGCGACGGCGACATCATGCTGTTCCGCTTCAACGTCTGAGGAGGGCACCCGGCATCCCCGCGCGTCCATCCGCGCGGCACACCCGCAGGATCTTCACTCAGGAGTTGCTGCCCGGGCGGCGGTAAGTTAGTGCGGTTGGCGGAATTTCGTGCCATCTCATCTCCTCCGTGAGGAAACCTCGGTCCGCCGCCGTTGCATCTCGACAGCACCACCCTCCTCCTGCTCAGTGCCCTCATCAGTGCATTGCTCGGATTGGTATGGCTTGGCCTCTCGCTGCACCGCCACCGCACCGTGGGGCTGCGCGAATGGGGAATGGCCCTGCTCTGCGTCGCGGTCGGCACCCTGCTGCTGGGCGCGCGCGGGGTGGTGCCCGACCTGCTTTCCATCGACATCGGCAATCTGCTGATCCTGCTGGCGGGCGGCTTCTGCTGGCGTGGCGCCCGGCGCTTCGATGGCCGCCCGGCCCCGCTCTGGCTGGCGCTGCTGCCTGGGCTGCTCTGGCTGATGGCACAACGCCTGCCGGGCAGCGAGCTGGTCGAGTTCCGCATCCTGGTCACCTCGGTGCTGTCCGGGATTCCCCTGATCGCCACCGCCGTGGAATTCTGGCGGGGCCGGCCGGAGGGGCTGGCCTGCCGGATCCTGCTCACCGGCGCCTTCGGGCTGCATGGCGGGCTGATCCTGCTGCGCATTCCCCTGATGCTGCTGCAGCCGGAATGGACCCGGACCGCTGTCCTGCCGGACAATCCCTGGGTGAAGCTCATCCTGCTCGAGTCCATCCTGCATGGCGTGGGCAGCAGCTTTGCCCTGCTGGCGCTGTTCCGGGAGCGGGGCGAGCGGCAGCTGCTGGAGGCCATCTCCGCCTCGCGGGATGCGGCGCAGCAGGCCAGCGCCGCCAAGTCCCGCTTCCTCGCCTGGATGAGCCACGAGATGCGCACGCCGCTGAATGGCGTGCTCGGCCTCTCGCAGGCGCTCTCCGAAAGCCGCGCTCTGCCCCTGGGAGCACGGGAGCAGGTCACGGTGATCACACAGGCGGGGCAGCACCTGCTGGCCCTGGTGAATGATGTGCTGGACCTGGCGCTGGTCGAGGCGGGGCGGCTGACCCTGCAGTCCGCGCCCGTCCCGCTCTCCTCCCTGCGCGAGAACGCGCTGGCACTGGTGCGCCCGGAGGCGGCGCAGAAGGGCATCCGGCTGCGGACGGAGATCGCCCCCGACCTTCCCTCCGCCATGCTGGGAGATGGGCGGCGGCTGCAGCAGGTCCTGCTCAACCTTCTCGCGAACGCGGTGAAGTTCACGCCCAGGGGCGGCGAGGTCTTGCTGGCGATGCAGTGCTGGTCAGATGGCAGCCTGCGCCTGGCGGTGACCGATACGGGGCCTGGCATCTCCGCCACCCAGCGCGCCCTGCTGTTCCGCGACTTCAGCCGCCTGCCCAGCGCGGCCCGCGAAGGGGCGCCGGAGGGATATGGGCTCGGCCTCGCCATCTGCGCCGGCCTGGTGCAGGCGATGCATGGCACGCTTGGCGTGGAACCCGGCCCGGAGGGGCGGGGCAGCCGCTTCTGGGTGCATCTTCCGCTGCAGGCCGCCCCTGCCGAGGCCCCTGCTGCCGCGGCGCCGCCGGCGGCCGTGCCGACGCGCGACGTCCTGGTGGTGGACGATGTGGCGGTGAACCGCATGGTCGTGCAGGCGCTGCTGCAAGGCGGCGGGCATGTCGTGCGGCAGGCCGCGAGCGGCGAGGCCGCCCTGGCGATGCTGGCCGAGCGGCCCTCCGACCTGGTGCTGATGGACCTGCAGATGCCGGGGATCGACGGGCTGGACACCGCACGCCGGATCCGGGCGCAGGAGGCGGGGCGGCCCGATGCACCGCGCATGATCATCATCGCGCTCACCGGCGAGGTCTCGCCGCAGGCACAGGAAGCCTGCCGCGCGGCCGGCATGGACGGTTGCCTGGCGAAGCCGGTCAGCCGCGTGAGCCTGCAGGCGGTGCTGCGCGGCCTGCCGGCACGGAACCGGGCGGCTCCTGCGCCGGAAGCCGGGCGGCCGGGCCAGCCGGCGGGCGCCGCCCCGCCTCCCCGGCTCGACGAGTCGGCCCCGGCCGGCTCCGCTCCGGCGGCATAGGGCCAGCCTGCGCGGCCGGGCTCAGTCCTTCGCGGGCGAGTTGGCCGGAGAAGACTTCTCCTCCTGCCGGGCGCCGTCCAGCAGCGCCCGGCGCTGCGCCTCCGCCGCCGCCTCCCGCGCCTTCTCCGCCTTGCTGCGGCCGAACTTCACGCGATTGGCAGCGGCTTGCCGGGCTTCCGCCTGCCGGGCCGCCGCCTTGCGGTGCTGGTTGAGGTTGACGATCTCTGCCATGGTCGGAGGATAGGCTGGAACCGGCCCGCGGGAAATCGCCCCGCCGCCGGGAGAGCACAGCACCGCTCGACTGAGAGGCTCGCATGCAGATCGAACTCGCCGCCGCCGATGGCCACCGCCTGTCCGCCTGGCGCACCGGGCCTGAGGAGGCCACCCGCGCCCTGGTCGTGGTGCAGGAGATCTTCGGTGTGAACCGCCACATGCGCCATGTCTGCGAGGGCTTCGCCGCCAAGGGCTTCGCCGTGGTCTGCCCCGCCCTGTTCGACCGCGCCGAGCCGGGCGTGGAGCTGGGCTACGGGCCGGACGACGTGAAGCAGGGCCTGGCGCTGCGCGGCCGGATCGACCCCGCGGCGACGCTGCTGGACGTCGAGGCCGCCGCCCTGGCGCTGCCGCAGAACGCCAAGGTGGGCATCATCGGTTATTGCTGGGGCGGCACCGTCGCCTGGCACGGGGCCACCCGCAGCCAGCGCTTCGCCGCCGCGGTCGGCTACTATGGCGGCGGCATTGCCGCGGCGAAGGACGAGAAGCCCAGTTGCCCGGTGCAACTGCATTTCGGCGCCGAGGATCACGGCATCCCGCTCTCCGACGTCGAAGCCATCCGCGCTGCCCAGCCGGGGGTCGAGGTCTTCGTCTATCCCGGCGCCGGCCACGGCTTCGCCTGCGAGGAGCGCGCCTCCTACAACCCGGAGGCGACGGCGGAGGCGCTGCAGCGCACGCTGTCCTTCCTCGGCAAGCATCTCGTCTGACGCGCCATGACGGGCTATCTGCTGCTGGTCACGGCCACGCTCGGGCTGATGGCGGCGCTGCCCTTCTGGGACCCGGAGGGCTTCGGCACGCCACCCCTCGGCGTGCTGCTGCTCCTGGCAGTGGCGGCCCTCGCCATGGCCTTCCGCCGCCGCCGCAGCCGCTGAGCCCGGCGGCGGCAACTCTTTCCACCGCCGCCGCTCCGTTCCATCCTTGCCCGCATGTTCGGGCTCCGGTCCCTTGTCGCATTGCTGCTGGTCCTGGCCGGCCTTCCCGCCCGCGCGCAGGAGGTGCCGCTGCATGGCGCGGCCCTGCGCGCGCTGGCCGTGGCGGCCGATGGCGCCCGCCTGGCCTCGGGGGGCTTCGACCAGGCGGTGATCGTCTGGCCGGCGGACCTGTCGCGGCCGCTGCAGGTCTCGCGCTGGCACCGGTCCGCCGTGCAGGCGCTGGTGGCGCTGCCCGGTGGCGGCTTCGCCAGCGGCGACGCGGAGGGCCGCATCGCCCTCTGGCCCGCCGGGGGCGCCATTGCGCCGGACCGGGTGCTGGAGGGTCATAGCTCGGCCATTGCCGCCCTGGCGGCGCAGGACGGCCTGCTGCTCTCCGCCGCCTGGGACGGCACCGCGCGGCTCTGGCGCCTGGCAGATGGCAGCGCGCGCGTGCTGGAGGGGCATGCCGGCCAGGTGACCGCCGCGGCCTTCCGCGCCGACGGCGTGCCGGTGACGGCCGGCGCCGACGGCACGCTGCGTGCCTGGCCGGAGGGCGCGCCGCCCCTAACCCTGGCCGAGTTCGGCCTGCCGCAGACCGCGCTGGCGGCGCTGCCGGATGGCACCCTCGCCAGCGCGGGCGTGGACGGCACCGTGCGGCTGCTGGCGCCGGAAGGCACGTTGCGGCGGCTGGAGGCGGGCCATGCGCCCCTCGCGGCCCTGGCCGCTTCCGCCGACGGTGCGCTGTTGGCCGCCGCCGGGCCAGGCGGGGGCATCTCGGTCTGGGTGCTGCCGGAGGGGCGGCTGCGGCACAGCCTCTCCTCTGCCGGGCAGGCGGTCTGGGCGCTGGGCTTCAGTCCCGACGGCACCCGGCTCTTCACCGGCGGCGCCGATGGCCGCCTGCGCACCTTCGACATGCTGCGCGGCCTGGCCCTGGGTGCCGAGCCGGCCCCGCCGGCGGAGCGGCGGGCCGGGCTGGACCTGGAGGGCGCGCGGGTGTTCCGCGCCTGCGGCGCCTGCCACGGCCTCGCCGCCCCCGCACCCGGCCAGCCCGACCTCAGGGCCGGTCCGCATCTGGCCGGGCTGTTCGGCCGCCGCATGGGAAGCGTGGCGGGATATCCCTATTCCGAGCGCCTCAGCCGTGGCGACCTTACCTGGACGCCGGAAACCGTGGCGGAGCTGTTCACCCGTGGCCCGGACATGGTGTTGCCCGGCACCCGAATGCCGGTGCAGGTACTGGACAACCCGGACGACATGGCAGCACTGCTGCGCTTCCTCCAACAGGCGACACGACCATGAATGCGCGCACTTCCCCATCGGAACCGGCCGAGGCCATTGCCCGCGAAGGCTTCGCCTCGCTGCCCGCCGCGGCGGCGCGGCGGCTGTTCGACCCGGCGGGCGGGCACCTCGCCGGCAACGCCTGGGCGGAGTTCGCCGCCTCCTGGGACGATCTGCGGCCCGACACCTACATGGCCGACCGGGGCCGCTACCGGCTGCGCCGCCACGCCGTGTTCCGGCTGCGCGCCGGCGATCCGGCATTGGAGCGGGGGCCGCACCAGCCGCACTACCAGGGCCTCGACTACAATCCGCTGAACGGCGGCGTGCAGCGCTGGTTCGAGCCGGTGACGCCGGAGGTGGGCGGAAGCCCGGCACTCGCCGCGCTGCTCGGCGGCGCGCGCGCCGTCTTCGATAGGCTGTGCCCCGACACCGACTGGCATGTCGAGATGCATCAGTTCCGCATCCAGGCGCGCCCTGACGAGGCGGGGAAGCCCACTCCCGAGGGAATGCACCGGGACGGCGTGGACTTCGTGCTCGTCACGCTGGTCGCGCGCGAGAACGTGGCGGGTGGCGTCACCGGCATCCGCGTCGAGGGCCGTAGCGAGGAGGCCGCGAGCTTCACCCTGCAGGACCCGCTGGACAGCGTGCTGCTCGACGACCACCGCGTCTGGCACGGCGTCACGCCCGTGGTGCCGCTCGATCCGGCCCGGCCCGGCCATCGCGACGTGCTGGTGCTGACCTTCCGGCGGGCCGTGTAGCTCCCCGCAGTGCCAGGGGCTCTGCCCCTGCCCCCGCGCCGTTTCGGCAGGCACCTGAATTTCCTGGCGGAGGCCCCCGGCCTTGGCCTAGAAGCACGAAATCGTGACTCAACCAGCGAGAGCAGCCAGAAGGGCCGCTTCAGCCGCCGGCTTCGCCGGGCTCCTGCTGCTGGCGGGGCTGGCCACTGCCGGCGCGGAGGAAATCCCGCCCACCGGCAGCGATTTCGGCGGGGTCGGCCTGATCGAGACCCGCAACGCCCGGATGCGTGAGGACGGCACGCTGGAAGCCGGCGCCGCCCTGCGCCACCAGCGCCGCTTCTGGTTCCTGAACTTCCAGGCCCTGCCCTTCCTGGAGACCACCTTCCGCCTCAGCGAGCGGCTGGACGCCACCGCCGGCTCCGGCATGACCACCGACCGTGCCTTCGACCTCAAGCTGCGGCTGCTGCAGGAGAGCGACAACCTGCCCGCCGTGGTGGCCGGGCTGCAGGACTTCATCGGCACCGGCCTCTATTCCGGCGAGTACATCGCCGCCTCCAAGCGCTGGTGGGGGCTGGACCTCACGGCCGGGCTGGGCTGGGGCCGGCTCGGCACCGGCGGCGAATGGACCAACCCCTTCGCCCATCTCGATGACCGCTTCGCCAGCCGCCCGCGTGACGTCGGGCGCGGTGGCACGGTGCAGTTCAACTGGTTCCGCGGCGAGGACATGGCGCCCTTCGCCGGCGTGGAGTGGTCGGTGCCCGGCTTCGGTACGCCCTGGGGCCAGGTGGAGGGGCTGCGCGCCAAGGCCGAGTGGTCGGGCGACGCCTTGCGCGACGAGCGCGGCGGCTATCCCGCCCGGACCCGCAACCTGCGCGGCGAGGCGGAATCGCGCTTCAACTTCGGCCTGCAATGGGCCAACGAGTGGCTCGATGCCGGGCTGCACTGGGTGCACGGCACCGACCTGCTGTTCCGCCTCTCCCTTCGGCTGGACCCTGGCGCGCCGCCTTCCCTCCCGCCGCCGCCTCGGCCGCCCATGCCTGCCCGCGCCGCGGCCGTTCCCGTCGGCGAGGCGGCGCAGGCCCAGGCGGTGTTCGATGCCCTGGCCGCCGCCGGCTTCCGCCCGCTGGCCTACCGGCAGGATGAGGTGGTGGTGGAGATCGCCTTCGAGGGCGGCGCCTTCCGCACCCTGCCGCAGGTGGCCGCGCGGGTGCTGCGCGCCACCAATGGCGTGCTGCCGCGGGAGGCGGGCATGCTGCGCCTGCGCTGGTGGCAGGCGGGGGTGGAGATGGCGGTGGTCGAGGTGCCGCGTGGCGCGCTGGAAGGCATCGCCGCCGGCCAGGGCAGCCCCGAGGAAGCCTGGCTGGGCACCCGGTTGCTGCCCGCCACCGGCGATCTCGCGCCCGGTGCGCAGCGCGATCCCGGCCCTTTCTGGGAATGGGAGGTGGCGCCGCGCCTGGGCCTGCAGCTTGGCGATCCCTCCCGCACCCTGCGCTGGCAGGCGGCGCTGGCGGCGGGGGCGCGGGTGGAGCTGGGGGCGGGCTTTGCCGTGGCGGGGGCGCTGCAGCAGGCGCTGTTCGGCAACCTTTCCGGCGGCCTGCCTTCGGACAGCGTGCTGCCGCATGTCCGCACCGACTATGCCGAATATGCCCGCGAGGGCGAGACGGCGATCTCCGCCCTCTACGCCGAGCGGATCTGGAACCTCGCCCCCGACATCTTCGCCCGTGCCACGGCCGGCTATCTGGAGCCGATGTTCGGCGGTGTCTCGGGCGAGGTGCTGTGGCGCCCGCATGACCGCCCCTTCGCCCTCGGCCTGGACCTGAACTGGGTGAAGCAGCGCGACTACGATCAGAAGCTCGGCTTCCGCGACTACGCGGTGGCAACCGGGCATGTCTCGCTCTATGCCGACCTGCCGGTGTGGAACCTCTACGGCATCCTGCGCGCCGGACGCTATCTGGCGGGCGACTGGGGCGCCACCGTCGAGTTGGGCCGGCGCTTCGACTCCGGCATCGAGGTCGGCGGCTTCGCCACCTTCACCAACGTCTCCGCCGCCGAGTTCGGCGAGGGCTCCTTCGACAAGGGCCTCTACATCCGCATCCCGCTGGACCTCTTCGGGCGGCAGAGCCGCTCCGTGGGCACGGCACTGATCCGCCCGATCCAGCGCGACGGCGGCCAGCGCCTGGCGGTGGACAATCCCCTCTGGGAGGTGACGCGGGACGGCCGCATGGATGCATTGCGGCGTGGCCTTCCCGGCTTCGGCGGATAGCGGCCGGGCAGGCACGGCGCACCCGCCCGGCCCGACCGGCGCGGTGCGTGCAAGGCAGCGCCGCATCGCGCCGTGCTTGACCCGGCGGCTCCGCCACACGACTTTCCTCTGCCGAACCCCACGCCCGGCTCCGGGCTCCCTGAGGAAGCAACAGACATGAGCGAACTCACCAAGCCCGTCAGCGATGACAGCTTCAAGCAGGATGTGCTGGAGTCCTCCGGTCCCGTGCTGGTGGACTTCTGGGCCGAGTGGTGCGGCCCCTGCCGGATGGTGGCGCCGATCCTGGACGAGATCGCCAAGGACTATGCCGGCCAGCTCACCGTGGCGAAGGTCAATATCGACGAGAATCCGATGACGCCGAACGACTACGCGGTGCGCGGCATTCCCACCATGATCCTGTTCAAGGATGGCAAGCCGGTGGACACCAAGGTCGGCGCCCTGCCCCGCAGTGCGCTGAAGGACTGGATCGCCGGCGCGCTCAGCAAGTAACGCCGGGGCGGCGCCGCACCGCCCGATCCGCCGGCGGCGCCTGCCCGGCTTGGCCGCCGCTCTGGCGGCGGGCCTGGCTGCCGCGCCGGCCCCCTTGACCCCCGGCGGCGGCAGGCCGGATCCTCGCTGAAGCAGAACAGCATGGAGCAGAAGCCGCCATGGCCATTCTCGTGACCGGCGGCGCCGGCTTCGTCGGGCTCAACCTGGTGGAGGCCCTGCTGGCCCGCGGCGAGCATGTCGTCGTCTACGGGCGGGAGGACCTGCCCACCGCGGCGGCCGCGGCCTTCGCGCACCTGCCCGGCCGCCTCGATCTGGTGCGGGGCGACGTGCTGGATGCCGCCGCCCTCGGCGCCGTCTTCACGGCGCACAAGATCCACGCGATGTTTCCCTTCGCCGCCATCACCGCCGGGCCGCAGCGCGAGGCGGAGCAGACCGAGGCAATCCTGGAGGTGAACCTGCTCGGCGCCGTCGGCCAGCTTCGCGCCGCGCGCGCGGCGGGGGTCGGCCGCATCGTCTTTCCCTCCTCCATCAGCGTCTACGGCGAGAGCCAGCGCCTGCCGGGCCCGATGCGCGAGGACACCACCCCGCCGGTTCCCGTCTCGGTCTACGGCATCACCAAATATGCCGGCGAGCGGCTGGCGCTGCGGCTGCGTGACCTCTGGGGCCTCGACCTGGTCTGCGCCCGCATCGGCGGTGTCTTCGGCCCCTGGGAACGCGACACCGGCGTGCGGGACCTGCTCACGCCGCACATGCATCTCGCCGTCGCCGCGCTGCGCGGCGAGGCGGCGGTGCTGCCGGCAACCCTGCTGCCCCGCCCCTGGATCTATGCGCGCGACCTCGCCCGCGGCCTGCTCCTGCTGCTCGATGCGCCGCGGCCGCGCTGGCCGGTCTACAACATCTCGGCCGGCGTGGAGTGGGGGGCTCGCATCCTGCTCTGGGCGGAGGCGCTGGCGCGCCACTACCCGGCCTTCCGCTGGCGGCAATCCGCGGATCCGGCGGAGGTGACGGTGCCCTTCCACGATGAGGGGCCGCGTGCGGTGGAGGATATCGGGCGCATGCGCGAGGAGTTCGGCTATGCGCCGGAATTCCTGCCTGAGGCGGCCTATGCCGATTATCTGCGATGGCTGCAGATGGTGCCGGACTATCTCGTGCCGAGGGAATGAAAGCGTTCAACGAAACTTGCTGAACGGTGTTGCGGGGAGCATGGCGAAGCCTCCTGCCCCTGATGATCCGTGGACGGCGGTTGCGCCGCTCCTGCCGCCTGAGCAGGCCCAGCCGAAAGGCGGTCGCCCGCCCGCCCGTGCCCGGTGTTCTACCATCGGAGACCTTGGCCAGAGCTGGCATTACCCTGGCCGCCCTCGTGACCGGTGCACTCGCCGTCTGGACGGCCACTCCCGGGCGCATCACCCCGTGGCCATGTCCCGCGGCGGTCGATGCAATGCTCTGCCACCGGCACGCCAAGCCTGGATCAGCGTGCGGTGCGGGGGTGTAAGCCCATGAAATTCGTCGCGTGCTGGCCGCCAACGGCTTGGCGGTCAGGCCCTGCGGCACCACCTCGGACACGACCTGTAGAATGCTTGCTCGGGATGCATGCCGGGCGTTAGACCTGCTGCCATGACCGGCAAAATTCGGCCCGCTCCTGCGCTGGAGGGCGTCGCCTCGGCGGAGCGCCTGTTGACCATCCTCAGCGCCTTTCGCAAGGGCGATGGCGCGCTGTCCCTGGCCGAGCTGTCGGCGCGGACGGGGCTGGTCAAGACGACGATCATGCGGCTGGCGGTTTCGCTCGAGGCCTTCGGCTATCTCGCGCGCACGCCGGAGGGGCAGTACCGGCTGGATGCCGAGCTGCTGCGCCTGGGCATGATCTACCAGCAATCCTTCCGGCTTGAGGCGCATGTGATGCCGGTGCTGGAGACGCTGGTGGAACGCACCGGGGAAAGCGCCTCCTTCTACATCCGCCGGGGCGACAGCCGGCTCTGCCTGTTCCGCGTGGACTCGCCGCACCGGCTGCGGCTGCATGTCCGGCCCGGCGACAGGCTGCCGATGGATGGCTCCGCCATCGCACAGGTGCTGCGGCTGTTCACCACCTCGCCCCTGCCGGCGGCAGCCACGGCGCAGGACTTCCCGCTCTACACCGCCGGCGCCAACGACCCGCATGTCGCCGGCATGGCGATGCCGGCCTTCGGGCCGGATGAGCAGTTCGCCGGCGCGGTCTGCGTCACCGGCCCGATCACCCGCCTGACGGCGGAGGCGGCGGAGGCGGTCCGTCCCATCCTGCGCGAGGCCGCGGCGCGGCTGACCCGCAGCCTGGGCGGCCGGATGCCGGAGATCCGCCTGCCGCCACCTTCCAGCGCCGCCTGAGGCCGGAGTGCGCCCGCAGCCATTCCCAAGCGGGGACCTGGCCTTGCCAATCTGGCCGGCAAGCCTGGGGGAGTGAACTCCCCCAAACCCCCTCCTTCTTCTGCCGGTTTTCGGCCCCGCCTGTGGCCAGGGCGTTCCTGACTGCCCCCGCGTGAACGCGCGCCGTCGGCGTCGAGGACAGGTCGGATGTTTCAGGCCCGCCGGACGTTCCAGAACTTCACGAAGCCGTCGAGCACGCCGTCGCTGTCGTGTCGCCAGGCCATCGGCTGGAAGATCTGGCCGGTGGGCAGGAAGGTGGCGTCCTCCCAGGCCTGGGCCTGCATCTGCTCGGCCAGCTTTTTCTGCGCGGCCGGGTCGCGCTCCTCCATCCAGGCATCGCGCAGCCGCTCCGCCTCCGCGCTGGTCGGCCAGCCGTACCAGCCCTTCAACCCGTTGGCGCGCGCCACGCTGGTCACCGCCGGGTTCAGGATGTTCAGGCCGGAGACCATGGAGGGGAAGACGCTCCAGCCGCCCTTCTCCACGGGCTCGCGCGAGCTGCGGCGCTGGAACAGCGTGCCGCTGTCCATCGCCTGAACGTCCACGTTCAGGCCGATACGCTGGAACAGGTCGATGCCCACCTGGCCGATCGGCGCACTGACCGGATGGTCCATCGGCAGCATGAAGGCGACCTTCTCGCCCTTGTAGCCGGAGGCCGCCACCTCCTGCCTGGCGCGCGCGATGTCGGTCTTGCCGAACAGCCGGTCGAAGCCGACGTCATTCGCCATCGGCGTGCCCGGGCAGAACATGCCGAGCTTGACGTGCCAGGTTTCGGGATCGCTGCTGTAAGCTTGCATGAACTCCGACTGGTCCACCGCGCCGAGCACGGCGCGGCGCAGCGCGACGTTGTCGAAGGGCGGCTGGATGCAGTTGAAGCGCAGGATCGGCGTCAGGCCCTGGCGGTCCTTCACCTCCACGCGGAGATCCTTGTTGTGCTTCAGCAGCGCGACAAGGTCGGGGGACGGGGTTTCCCACCAGTCCGCCTCGCCGGCCATCAGCGCGCCGGAGGCGGCCGAGACATCCGGCATGACGGTCCATTCCACCCGCTCGAAATGCGCGACCTTCGGGCCGGCGGTGCCGCCCACCACGCCGTCCGGCCGCGGCACGTAGCCGTCGAAGCGTGCATAGGCGGCGCGCACGCCGGCCATGTGCTCGTCGGGCAGGAAGCGGAATGGACCGCTGCCCACCATCTCCGTCACCTGCCTGGCCGAGTCGGTCTTCGCCAGCCGCTCCGGCATGATGGCGCAGATGCTCGGCGAGGCCTTGGCCAGCGCGGCGGGCAGCAGCGGGAAGGGCCTGCTCAGGCGGAACAGGATGGTGCGGTCGTCCGGGGCGGAGAGCTCGTCGGTCACCGCCATCAGCGCCTGGCCGAAGGAATCCCGCGCGGCCCAGCGGCGGATGCTGGCGACGCAGTCGCGCCCGGTGACGGCGCTGCCGTCATGGAACCTGAGGCCCTCGCGCAGCGTCAGCTCCCAGCGGCGGCCGTCATCCTCGATGGTGTGGCCCTGCACCATCTGCGGCTGCGGCTCGAACTGCGCGTCCAGGCCGTAGAGCGTGTCGAACACCATGAAGGCGTGGTTGCGCGTCGGCGTCGCGGTGGTGGCCACCGGGCCGAGCAGCGACAGGTCCACGAAGGGAATGAAGCGCAGCACGCTCTTCTCCCCCGCTCGCACGAGGCGCGGCATGGCCAGCGGAGCCAGCGTCGCGGCGGCGGCCGCGCCCAGGAAATGACGTCGCAACATGGTGTGGACCTTCCTCTCGTGCCCTCTGCGGGGCGCTTGGTTGCTGGCGCGCGCCGGCCGGCGCGCGTCGCGTTCGATCCGGCAGCCGCCTTCCTGGCGGCGGGGATATCAGGCCGGCAGCACCTGGCCCGGCGCGGGCAGCTCGGCGCGCAGGATGCTGCCGGTCTCGGACTCGGTGATGAACAGGCTGCGCCGGCCCGGGCCGCCGAAGGCGAGGTTGGTGGTGGACCAGCCGGCGCAGGAGGCGATGCGCAGCAGCGGCTCGGCGCGCGGCGAAAGCCGCCAGACCGTGCCGAAGCCGGCATGCGCGACCAGCAGGCAACCCTCCTGATCGAGCGCCAGCCCGTCCGGCCCGCTCGGGCCGCCATGCATGTGGCAGAAGATGCTGGCCTTGGTCACGCTGCCATCGGCCTGCAGCGGCAGGCGCCAGATCTGGTTGGCGCGCGTCACCGCGACCAGCAGGTGGCTCCCGTCCGCCGCCAGCACGATGCCGTTGGGGCTCGGGATGGTGTCGATCAGGCAGGTCAGCCGGCCATCCGGCTCCAGGCGCCAGACGCGGCCCGTGGGGTCCTGTAGCCCGGTCTGCCCCTGGTCGGTGAAGTAGATGTCGCCGGCGGCGGAGAAGCAGAGATCGTTGACGCCCTTGAAGCTTTCCGAGCGCGCCGTCTCCAGCAGCGGCGTGACGGCGCCCGAGGCCGGGTCAAGCAGCATCAGGCCACGCTTGTAGTCGGTGATGACGAAGCGGCCATCGGGCGCGATCTTCATGCCGTTCGGCCAGCCGTCATACTCGGCCACCTGCTGCCACTCGCCCTGCGGCGAGGCGCGGAAGATGCGGCCGAAGGGGATGTCGGTGACGTAGAGCTGGCCGTTCCGGTCGAAGACCGGGCCTTCCAGGAAGCTGTCCACCGGCTTTCCGGCGCGGTTGGCGTCGCTCCAGGCGGTGCGGCGCAACTCGCGGAAGCGGTCCGGCAGGCGGGAGAAGAGCGTGGTCTCGACGCGCGGCGGCGGGGCGAAGAAGCTCATGGCCGGGTCCTCACTGCCGCTCGATGCCGGCGCGCCTGGCGACGTCGGCCCAGAGCGCCTTTTCCTTCTGGATCAGCTTGGCGAAATCGGCGGGCGGCATGCCGCCGGGCTCGGCCGCCAGCGTGGCGAGGAAGTCGCGCATGTCCTGGTCGCGCAGCGCGGCCGCCATCGCCTGGTGGAGCTGGTCGATGACCGGCGCCGGCGTGCCGCGCGGCGCCGCGAGGCCGGACCAGTTGATGATGCTGAAGCCCTTCAGGCCGGCCTCGTCGAAGGTGGGCGTATCCGGCAGCGCCGTCACACGGTGGCTGCCGCTGATCGCCAGCGGCCGCAGCAGGCCGCCCTTGATGCCGCCGAGGCCCGAGCCGAGCGAGGGCATGGCCATGTCCACCTCGCCGGAGATGGTCGCCGTCACCGCCTCGCCGCCGCCCTTGTAGGGGACGTGGAACAGCTTCACCCCGGCGGCCTGCTGGAAGGCCTCGGCGGAGAGGTGCAGCGAGCTGCCGACGCCGCCGGAGCCGAAGGTCACCTTGTCCGGCGCGCGCTTCGCCGCCGCGATCAGCGAGGCGAGGTCCTTGTAGGGCGACTTGGCGTTGACCAGCAGCAGCACCGGCGAGAAGGCGCTGACGCTGATAGGCGCGAAACCCTCGGCGTGGTCGAAGGGCAGGTTGTTGAAGAGGTAGGGCAGGGTTGCGTAGGTGTTGTCGATCGCCAGCAGGGTCTGCCCGTCCGGCTCGGCGCGCGCCACATCCGCCGCGCCGATGGTGCCGGTGGCACCCGGCTTGTTCTCGACGACGAAGGTCTGTCCCAGCCGGCCGGAAAGCTTCTGCGCCATGCGCCGGGCCACCACGTCCACCGCGCCGCCGGGCGCCCAGGGCACCACGATACGGACCGGGCGGGACGGGTAGGACGCGGCCGCCAGGGCCGGGCGGGACAGCGCGCCCGCGGCCAGGGCGGCGCCGGCGAGCAGCACGCGGCGGCGCGGCAGGAGCGGGTTGGCGAGGGTCGAAAGCGGCATCAAGCGGGCTCCTCCCAGAGCGTCTGGCCGGTCAGGCGGCAATTTCGAAATGACGTTGCATTTTTTCCCGCACTCCGCAAGTCTGCCTTCCAGGCCGCCGCAGGGCGGCGGATCGCTGGAGGAAGACGATGGCCTTGGGCTTCAGGATTTTGCCGCGCGCCCGTGCGGTGTCCGCCGACTGGGTGGAGCGCTTCCGCGACCTGCCGGTGGCCAATGTCAGCGACGTCATGTCCCGCATGACCGCCGGCGGGCCGCGCCTGCGGCCGATGCATGACGGCGCGCCGATGCGCGGCCCCGCCTTCACGGTGAAGACGCGCCCCGGCGACAATCTCATGATCCACAAGGCGCTGGCCCTGGCCGCGCCGGGCGACGTCATCGTCGTCGATGGCGGCGGCGACCTCACCAACGCGCTGATCGGCGAACTGATGCT
This sequence comes from Roseomonas sp. E05, assembly GCF_030063475.1. GTDB lineage: Bacteria > Pseudomonadota > Alphaproteobacteria > Acetobacterales > Acetobacteraceae > Pseudoroseomonas. The sequence continues at coordinate 49,862 of NZ_JASIRT010000008.1, read as the reverse complement.
GGCGCAGATGGTGCGCCGCGGCCTCGGCGGCATCGTCATCAACGGGGCGATCCGCGACAGCGCCGCCATCGCCGCGCAATCCTTCCCGGTCTTCGCCGCCGGCGTCACCCATCGCGGCCCCTACAAGGACGGCCCCGGCGAGATCAACGTGCCGATCGCCCTCGACGGCATGGTGATCGAGCCCGGCGACCTCGTGCTCGGCGACGATGACGGGCTGCTCTGCGTGCCCTTCGGCAGCGTCGAGGCAATCCACGCCGCCGCCGCCGCCAAGCAGGCGGCCGAGCAGAAGCAGATGGCCAATATCGAGGCCGGCACGCATGACGCCTCCTGGGTGGACGCGACGCTGCGCCGGCTCGGCTGCGAGGGGCTGGAATGAGCGACGGCCAGGGCAGATCCGCCATGACATCCGCCGCCGACCGCCGCCCCGTCGTCCTCATCTCCGCCGCCCGGCTGGCGCCCGAAGCCCTGGCGATGCTGGAGCAGGCCGGGCTGAACCCGGTCTGCACCACCGGCTATCCCGGCGAGGCAGAGCTGTTGGCGGCCATCGCCGCGCACCGGCCCGTGGCGCTGCTGCACCGCCAGGGCCGCATCGACGGCACGGTGATGGACGCCGCCGCGCCTGACCTGCGCGTGGTGGCCCGCCACGGCGCCGGGATCGACGGCATCGACGTCCCCGCCGCGCGGGCGCGCGACCTGACCGTGACGCGCGCCGCCGGGGCGAATTCCCGCTCGGTGGCCGAGCACGCGATGGCGCTGATGCTGGCCCTGCTGAAGGACCTCCCCGACGTCAGCGGGAAGATGCGCGATGGCCTCTGGGAGAAGACCTCCCGCATGACGCGCGACATCGAGGACATGACGCTCGGCATCGTCGGGCATGGCGCGATCGGCTCCAAGGTGGCGCGCTTCGCGGCCGGCTTCGGCATGCGGGTGCTGGCCTATGACCCCTATCTGCCCGAGGGACCGCTGCCCGGCCCTGCCGAGCGCATGCCGACGCTCGACGCCCTGCTGGAACGGGCAGAAGTGCTCTCGCTGCACTGCCCGCTGGAGCCGGAGACGCGCGGCATGATCGGCGCCGCCGAGCTGGCGCGGCTGCCGAAGGGCGCGATCCTGGTGCACACCGCCCGCGGCGGCATCGTGGACGAGGCGGCGCTGCTGGCGGCGCTCGATTCCGGCCAACTCGCCTGGGCGGGCGTGGACGTCTTCGGCACCGAGCCGCTGCCTGCGGACAGTCCGCTGCGCCGGCATCCGCGCCTGGTGCCGACCCCGCATCTGGCGGCCAACACGCCGCGCGGCGCCGTCGCCATGGCCACCAGCGCGGCGGAGAGCATCATCGCCGTGCTCGCCGGACGCCGCCCCTCCGTGGAGGGCGCGGTGGTGGTCGAAGGCGGGCTCGCCGCCGCGCTCGACCCGGCCTGACCGCCGGGGGCCAAGCCCCTCGGGAACCCGGCAAGGACGATCGCACGGGAGGACGCCTCCCGTGCGCAGCGCAGACGCATGCCTGGCCGTGGCGCAACCGCTGGCCAGCGCCAAGACGAAACGGATGGAAGCACAAGAATGACCGGTACACCGAGGCTGAGGCGTCGCGCCGCCCTGCTGGCAACCCCGATGCTGCTGCTCTCCGGCCATATGAGCCGGGCGCAGGAGAGCGCCTGGCCGAAGCGGCCGGTGCGCGTCATCGTGCCCTGGCCGCCGGGCGGGACTGCCGACGTGGTGGCCCGCCTGCTGTTCACCTCGGTGGCCGAGGCCACGGGGCAGCCCTTCGTGATCGAGAACCGCGCCGGGGCCACCGGCACCATCGGCGCCGCCGTGGCCGCCCAGGCGGCGCCTGACGGCTATGCGGTTCTCTACGGCTCGACCGGCCTCTCCGTGGAGGCCGCCCTGTTCACCAACCTGAGCTACAGCGCGCAGCGCGACTTCGTGCCGGTGTTCCGCTCCATCACCGTGCCGCAACTCCTGCTGGTGAACCCGAAGGTGAAGGCCAGCACGTCGGCCGAACTGATCGCGCTGAGCAAGGCCACACCGGGCGGGCTGAACGGCGCCTCCGCCGGCATCGGCTCGATCCAGCACCTGGCGCTGGAACTCTTCTCGCGGCAGTCCGGCGCGCCGGTCAACCACGTGCCCTACCGGGGCGGCGCCCCCATCTATGCCGACCTGATGTCCGGCCAGGTGGATCTCTATTTCGGCAATGCCAACGGGCCCACGGCCTTCCTGAAGGAGGGCACCCTGCGCGCGCTGGCGCAGACCGGCCGCGGCCGGCTGGCCTCGCTGCCGGACCTGCCGCCCCTCTCGGACACGCTGCCGGGCTTCGAGACCTATGAGTGGAACGGAGTCTTCCTGCCGAAGGGCACCCCTGCTGCGATCGTGACGCGGCTCAATACCCTGCTGAACGCGGCCCAGGCCCAGCCGGAGATCGCCGCCAAGCTGCGCGCCCAGGACCTGCTGACGGAGCCCAACACGCCCGAGCAGTTCGCCGAATTCTTCGAGGCGCAGAGCGAACGCTGGCAGGGCTTCGTGAAGCAGGCCGGCATCCGGCTGGAGTGATGGCCATGCCATCCGCTCCCCACAGCCCGCACATCCCGGTGCGCGAGGACTGGCTGGCGCTCGTGACCGAGCCGCCGCTGGAGCCCGAGCTGCCCGTGGTGGACCCGCATCACCATCTCTGGGACCGCACCGGCGACCGCTACCTCTTCGACGACCTGCTGCGCGACACCCGCAGCGGTCACGACATCCGCGCCACAGTCTTCATCACCTGCCGGTCGATGTTCCGCGCGGAGGGAGCGGAGGAAATGCGCCCGGTCGGCGAGACGGAGTTCGTCAACGGCGTCGCGGCGCAGAGCGCCAGCGGGCTCTACGGGCCTTTGCGGGCCTGCCAGGGAATCGTCGGCTTCGCCGACCTGACGCTGGGGGAGCAGGTGGCGCCGGTGCTGGAGGCGCATCTGCGCGCCGCGCCGGAGCGCTTCCGCGGCATCCGCAACAACACCGCCTTCCACCCCGATCCCCGCGTCCAAACAAACCCTATCAAGCCGCGCGAGGGCCTGCTGAACGATCCGGCCTTCCTGCGTGGCGCGGCCATGCTGGCGCGCTGCGGACTGACGCTCGACATCTGGGCCTATCATACGCAGCTCCCGGAAGTGGAGGCGCTGGCGCGCGCCCTGCCGGACCTCACCATCATCCTCGACCATCTCGGCGGTCCGATCGGCATCGGCCCCTTCGCCGGGCAGCGAGAAGAGGTCTTCGGCACCTGGCTGGCATCAATGCGGCGGCTGGCGGCCTTGCCGAACCTTCGCGTCAAGCTCGGCGGCCTCGGCATGGCGTTGAGCGGCTTCCGGTTCCACGAGGCCGGCACGCCGCCGGGCTCGGCGGAGCTCGCGACCGCCTGGGCACCCTATGTCGAGCGCTGCATCGAGATCTTCGGCGCGCAGCGCTGCATGTTCGAGAGCAACTTCTCCGTGGACAAGGGCATGTTCAGCTACGGCGTCTGCTGGAACGCCTTCAAGCGCATTGCCGCCGCCGCCTCGGCCGACGAGAAGGCCGCCCTCTTCGCCGGCACCGCCATCCGCACCTACCGCCTGCCGCAGCATCTCGGCCTGCCCCGGGCAGCATCGCAGGAGCTCTCCGCATGATCGCGCGCCGTACCCTTCTCCACGCCGGCACCGCCGCGCTGCTCGCCGCTCCCGGACTGGCCTCCGCAGCATCCTGGCCGGACCGGCCGCTGAAACTCGTCGTGCCCTACCCGCCGGGCGGCGCGGTGGACATCGCGGCGCGGCTGATCGCCGACGGGCTGGGCGCCCGGCTCGGGCAGCCCGTGGTGGTGGAGAACCGCCCCGGCGGCGGCGGCACCATCGGCACGGCGGCCGTCGCCCATGCCGATCCCGATGGCACCACGCTCGGCGCCTCGGCGGTGAACAGCCTGGCGATCAACCGGTTCCTCTACCGCGACCTGCCCTATGACCCGGAGAAGGACCTGGTGCCGGTCTCACTGGGCTGGGAGGCGCCGCTGGTGGTGGTGGTCCCTGCCGATCACGTCCCGGCCCAGACGCTGGAGGAAATTCATCGCCTGGGCCAAGAAGCAGCCGCAGGGTGTCACTTTCGGCAGCTCCGGCATCGGCACCACGGTGCATCTCTCCGGCGAAATGCTGTGCCGGCGGACCGGCATCCAGGGCCTGCACGTGCCCTTCCGCGGCGGCTCGGAGGCGCTGACCGGCATGCTGCGCGGCGACATCCAGTTCGTGGTGGACAACCTGCCCACCGCGCTGGCCAACCTGCGCGGCGGCAAGCTGCGGGCGCTCGCCGTGACCTCGGCCGAGCGGTGGCCCGACCTGCCGGAGGTGCCGACCATGGCCGAGGCGGGCGTGCCGGATTTCGTCGTCACCTCCTGGGGCGCCATCACCGTGCCGGCCGGTACGCCCGCGCCTGTGGTCGAAGGCCTGTCGCAGGCGATGCGCGCGGCCGCGGCGGACCCGGCCCTGCAGAAGCGCTTCGCGCAGACCGGCACCCGTGCGCTGGGCACCACCCCGCAGGAGGCCGCGGCGCGTGCGGCGCGCGAGCGGCCCATGTGGCAGGAACTGGTGCGCGGCTCCGGCGCAACGCTGGACTGAGCGCGTGCGCGGTACCCCCTCCCCCGTGCCGTGGTCCGCCGGCACGGCCGCCCCCCGCCTGGAGGTGCCCGCCGGGGCAACGGATTGCCACTTCCATGTCTATGATCGCCGGTGGCCCTCGGCCGCCGGCACCCCGCATCATCCGGACGCCTCGGTGGAGCACTACCGGCTGCTGCAAGGCCGCCTGGGCCTCTCGCGCGGCGTCCTGGTGCAACCCTCCGCCTATGGCACGGACAACAGCCTGCATCTGCAGGCCCTGGAGGCGCTGGGACGCAACCGCTTCCGCATGGTGGCAGTGGTAGAACCAGACATTTCGGATTCGGCGCTGCAGGCCATGGACGATGCCGGTGTGCGCGGCATCCGCTTCAACCTGACCATGCCGGGCATGCTCAGGATGGAGCACCTGTCGCCGCTGGCCCGGCGCGTGGCATCGCTCGGATGGCACTGCCAGGTGAACGCCTCCGAGGCGATGCTGTTGGCGGCCGAACCGGTGCTGCGCATCCTGCCCTGTCCCCTGGTGCTGGACCACATGGGCCAGCTGCCGCAGCCCGCCGGCACATGCGGCCCAGGCTTCCCGGCCATTCGCAGGCTCCTCGATGCGGGGCATACCTGGGTGAAGCTGTCGGGCGCCTATATCCGCAGCCTGGCTGGCGCGCCGGCCTACAGCGACTCGGGCACCGTGGCCGCGGCTCTGGCTCGCGCCGCGCCGGAGCGGATGCTCTGGGGAAGTGACTGGCCTCACCCGACCCAGTCGCCGGATCGCAAACCCGACGACGCCACCCTGCTCGACCTGCTGGCGGACTGGGTTCCCGAACCTCGCGATCGCCGCCGCGTGCTCGTGGACAATCCGGCTGCCCTCTATGGCTTCGACCCGTGCTGCTAGAGCAGATCCCGTTCCGATGGCATCATCGGAACAGGTGAAGATGCTCGCCACAACAAACGGCCAGAGCGTTTTCCGCAAGCCAGGGCGAGCGGAAAATACTCTAGGAAGCGGGGAGGAAGCTGATCCATAGGCGGATGGCTGCAAGCCTGACGAAGCTGCCGGCGGCGGTCACCGCCCACCGCTCCGCCGCGCCTGCGCGACATCAACGCCTCTCACCCCCACATCGATCCTGGGCGGCTGCTTGCAGCAGCACCCGTCATGCCGTGCCCGCGGCCTCCGGGTTGACGATGCAGTCGGGCGCCAGCGTGCCGGCGAAGAACTGGACGGTATTCTCGGCCGAGGCCAGCGCCATGCGGCGCAGCCCCTGCGCCGTGCTGGCCGCGACATGTGGCGTGACGACCACCGTGTCGAGCGAGAGCAGGGGGATGGCGGCGGTCATCGGCTCGACGGCCACCACGTCCAGCCCGGCGCCCGCCAGATGGCCGGAGCGCAGGGCCGCTTCCAGCGCCGCCTCATCCACCAGGGTGCCCCGCGCCGTGTTCACCAGCAGCGCCCCCGGCCGCATGGCCGCCAGGAAAGCCGCGTTGACCATGCCGCGCGTCGCCGCGTTGGAGGGGCAGTGCAGGCTGACGATCGCCGCCTGCGCCAGCGCGGCCGGCAGGTCCGGCGCCGGCTCGTAGCCCAGGCCGCGGATGGTGTTGGCGGGGATGAAGGGATCATGCACCAGCACCCGCATGCCGAAAGCCGCACAGAGCCGCGCCACGCGCGTGCCGATGCGGCCGAAGCCCAGCAGCAGCACCGTCGCGCCGGCAAGATCCTGGGTCGGCGAGGAGGAGGGCACCACCCAGTCGCCCCGCCGCACCCCGGCGTTGCAATGCACGACCTGTCGTGACAGGGCGAGCATCAGCATCAGCGCGTGCTCGGCCACCGAGGCGGCGTTCGCCTCGGGGGTGATGGCCAGGGTGATGCCGCGCGCGCTCAGGGCGGGCACGTCCACGCTGTCATAGCCGACGCCGTGGCGGCAGACGAAGCGCAGCCGCGGCGCCTGATCGAGCAGCGCATCGTCCACCCGCGTGCCGCGCACGATGATCCCCTCCGCGCGGGCGAGCAGGCCGGGCAGGCTGGCCGGCGAGACCTCGGAAGGTGGGATCAGGGTGAATCCGGGCTCGGCCCGCAGCCGGGCCAGCCCGTCCTGGTGGATGGGGCTGACGACGAGGATCTCGGGCATGGCGCGCTCAGCCCTGGCCCCAGGGGCGGCGGGCGAAGAGGCCCTTCACCACCTCCTGCTCGCGCAGCACCGTCTGGCGGTAGTCGCCGCCGAAGATCGGGCGCAGCGGCAGGTTCACCTTCTCGGCCTCGGCGAGGAAGGCGGGATCGGCGGCCATGCGGCGCATCGCCTCCACCAGCTTCCCCGTGATGGCCTCCGGCACGCCGGGCGGCGCGACGAAGCCGCGCATCGAGCCGCCGACGACGTCGATGCCCTGCTCGCGGAAGGTCGGCACATCAGCCATGGCCTTCCAGCGCGCGGGCCCCGCCTGGCCCAGGCAGCGGGTCCGCCCCTCCTGCAGCAGGCTGAGCCCTTCGCTGGCATTGTAGACCGCCACGTCGATCTGGCTGCTCAGCAGGTCGCGGATGGCGAGCGCGGTGCCGTTGTAGGGGGAGTGCAGCGCCTTCACGCCGGCCGCCTCCTCGAAGGCCAGCAGCAGCTGGTGGTCGTCCGAGCCGATGCCGGCGGCGGTGCCGAAGGAGACCGCCTCGGCCTCCGCCGCGGCGCGGCGGCGCAGGTCGGCCATGTCCTTGATCGGGGAGTCCGCGCGGACCCAGAAGGCGCCGGGGTCGTCCACGAGGTTGGCGATGTAGGTGAAGTCCTCCAGCTTCCAGCGCACCGGCCGCTCCAGCGGGATGGAGCTGAGGGAAAGGCTGGCGATCGCGCCCAGGGTGAAGCCGTCGGGACGGGCGGTGAAGATGAACTCGTTGCCGGTCTGGCCGCCGGCGCCGGGCCGGTTGGTGACGACGAACTGCGCCTTGTCCAGATAGGCCGGCAGGTACTTGGCGACCAGCCGGGCCATCAGGTCGATGCCGCCGGCCGGCGGATAGGGCACGACCATCTCGATGGCCCTTGCCGCGGGCCAGTTCTCCTGTGCCCGGGCCAGTGGCGTGGGCAGCAGCGCCGCCAGGGCGGCGGCGCTCAGGTTGCGTCGGCTGATCATTTTCTCTGTTTCCTCCGGCCGGGCTTGTTCATACCGGCGGTGGCGAGAGCCGGTAACCCCACGAGGGGACACCGGATGCACTTCGGGCGAACCTTCCGGCTTCCCGGGTTCAGGTAGTCTCGGATGCAGATGGAAGGTGCGCCGCCCCTCACCTTCCACATCGCCCGATTCCGCCCGAGTGGCCGGAAGCGCCAACGGCAATGTCAACCATGCTTGTAGGTGTGGGAGAGGGCGCGTGCCGCCTCCATCACCAGCGGACTGATCCGGCGGCGGAAGGTCTCCTCCTTCCACTCGGACAGCGATCCGGCAGCATGGATCGCCGCGACCGGCCGGCCATGGATGTCCAGCACCGCGGCGGCGAGAACGATCTCGCCCAGCGCCGATTCCTCCAGCGCCAGCGCATAGCCGTCGCGCCGCGCCTCCCTGATCTTGTCGACGAGCGCGGGGATCTCGGTGATCGTCTTGGGCGTCAGCGGCCGGCGGTCGGATTGCTGCAGGATCTGCATGGCTTCCTCCTCCGGCAGCGCGGCCAGCATGGCGCGGCCGCCGGAGGAGCAGAAGGTAGGAATGCGACGGCCGACCAGCGTGGCCGGGAAGTTCTCCCGCTTGCTCTGCAGGCGCACCGCATAGACGATGTTCGTGCTGTCGAGCAGGCTGAGATCCACCCGCTCCTTCACCGACTTGCGCAGCTCGTGCAGGACGGGCGTGGCGCTTTCCACCAGGGCATTCATGCGGAGATAGTCAAAGGCCCGGTACAGCACCTTCTTGCCGGGCACCAGGCCGGCGCTCGACCGCTCCAGATAGCCAAGCGCCTGCAGCGTATGGACGATGCGCTGGCCGGCGCTCTTGTCGAGGCCGGCAGCAGCCGAAAGCTCGGCGATGGAGAGCGGGCGGGGCAGCTGTGTGAACGCCTCCAGCACCCGCAGGGTCCGCGCCACGGATTGCAGGAACAGGGGGTTGCTCTCGGGGGAAGCGGGCTCCCGTGCCTGGGCCGTTGACATGGAACAAACCCTTTCTTTAACGTCATAGAATAATTCGATCGTATCGGTTAGCGATACGGTAAAACTGGGAATCCAGCAAGAGACGCCAGGGCAGGCCGCTGCAAGGGAATGCTCTATGCAACGTTTTGAAGGGCGCATCGGCGCGGTGACAGGGGCCGGATCGGGGCTTGGCCGTGCCATCGCCATCGCGCTGGCCGCCGAAGGCGCCAGGCTGCTGCTCGTGGACCGGGATGCGGCGGCGCTCGACAGCCTCCTGCCGCTTTGCCCCGGCGCCATCGCCGTGGCCGGGGATGTCGCGCGGGCGGCGGAGATGGAGCATGCCGCCCGCGAAGCCATGCAGCGGCTGGGGCCTGTCAGCCTGCTGGTGACGGCGGCCGGCATCCTGGGCCCCACCCAGCCCGCCGTCGATGCGGCCGAGGAGGACTGGGACAGGGCCTTCGCCGTCAACGTCAAAGGCACCTGGCTCGCCGTGAAGGCCTTCCTGCCGCAGATGCGGCAGCAGGGCGGCGGAGCGATCGTGACGCTGGCCTCGGCCGCCGGACTGACCGGCTCGGCGCAGCTGCAGACCTACTCCGCCACCAAGGGGGCAGTCGTCATGCTCAGCCGCAGCCTCGCCCTGGCGCATGGGCCGGAGGGAATTCGCGTGAACTGCCTCTGCCCCGGCTCGATCGAGACGCCCATGCTGGCCGCGACCTTCGATGCCGCCGGCGACGCCGCGGAGCGGGCCGCCCGCGTGGCGCAGTTCCAGGCGCGCTACCCGCTGCGGCGCTTCGGCAGGCCGGAGGAGGTTGCCGATGCCGCGCTGTTTCTGCTGAGCGCGCAGGCGACCTTCCTGACCGGCGTCTCGCTGCCGGTCGATGGCGGCCGCCTCGCCTGACGGGTGGCCGATCCGTGGTGCGGCTGCCTTCCAGCCGGCCGCCAAGACAGACGACAAGAGGGCGCAAGGGAAGCACGGCCGGTCCCTTCGGGTGAGGATGAAAGCGATGCAAAGAAGCGGTTGGCCGCGGCGTGCGGTCCTGGCCACGCCCCTGCTGGCCATGGGGGCCGGCATCTCCCGGGCGCAGACGGCGGAACGGCCCTTGCGGCTCGTGGTCAATGCCGGGCTGCAGGTCCTGGACCCGATCGCCGGCACCTCCTTCGTCACGCGCAATTTCGCCTACATGGTCTTCGACACGCTGGTGTCGATGGATGGCCAGGGCGTGATGCGGCCGCAGATGCTGGAGGGCTGGACGGTCAGCGAGGACCGGCTGGCCTATGCCTTCACCCTGCGCCCCGGCCTGGAGTGGCATGATGGCCAGCCGGTCACGGCGGAGGATTGCGTGGCCTCGCTGAAGCGCTGGGGCGCGCGCGATTCCACCGGCCGCCGGCTGATGGCGGCCATGAAGACACTGCGCGCCGAGTCCGGCACGCGCTTCGTCCTGGAATTGGCCCGGCCCTTCGGCGGGGTCATCAGCGCCCTCGGCAAGCCGAGCGTGCATGTCCCCTTCATGATGCCGGCGCGCATCGCGGCGACGCCGCCGACGGAGCCCGTGAAGGAGATCGTCGGCTCAGGCCCCTTCATCTTCTTGCAGGACGAATGGGTGCCGGGGGAGCGCGCCACCTTCCGCCGCAACCCACGCTACCGCCCGCGCGAGGAGCCGGCTGACGGGCTGGCCGGCGGCAAGCGCGTCTTCATCGAGCGCGCCGAGATCGTCAGCATCGACGATCCCTCGATGCGCGTGGCGGCGCTGCAGGCCGGCGAGGTTGACTATCTCGAATACGCGCCGCTGGACTACCTCCCCATGCTGCTCCGCGACCGTGGCGTGACGCTGGCCAAGCCGAACGGCATCGCACAGCTGATGGGCGGCATTGCGCTGAACCATGCCCAGCCGCCCTTCAACAATCTTCGCGTGCGCCAGGCCCTGCAGATGGCGCTCGACCAGAGCGAGATCGTGGCCGCGCACGGTCTTCCGGAGGGCATGTTCCAGCCGCACTGCCAGTCCATGATGATGTGCGGGACCCCGCTGGCCTCCGAAGCCGGCGGCGAGGCGCTGCGCGAGCCCAGCCTGGAGCGCGCACGCGCCATGCTGAGGGAATCGGGCTACGAAAACGAGCGGGTGGTCTTCCTGCACCCGCAAAGCTCCACGCTGATCAACCCGATGGCCATGGTCGTGGTGGACCGCATGCGGAAGCTGGGCCTGAACGTGGACCAGCAGGTGATGGACTGGGCCACCGCCGCACAGCGCTGGCTGAGCCGCGAGCCGGTGGAGCGGGGCGGGTGGAGCGCGGTGCCCGTGGTCTATACCGGCTTCGACATGGCCGACCCGCTGACCAATGTCGGCATCAGCTACAACTGCACGGGCGCGGCGCCGTGGCTCTATTGCGACGAGCCCTTGAAGCCGCTGCTGGCGGAATTCGAGGCCGAGCCGGAATCGAACCTCGCGCGGCGGCGCCAGCTCGCCGCCGAGATCAACCGCCGCGCCCTGGCGAACGTGAACTTCCCGCTCACCGGCCAGTTCTCCAGCCCCGCCGTGTGGCGCAGCACGCTGCAGGGTGTGATCGACTTCGGGTTCCCCGTGCTGTGGAACATCCGCCGCGGCGGCGCCTAGCGCCGGATCTGCGCCGCCGCGCCCGGAAGGCGCGGCGGCAGGCTTCACCGTCGAGAATGAGGATCTTTCCCTTGCCCCGCCATATCGCCTGCCTCTCCTATGATTTCGATACCTGGTCGGGATTTGCCGCGCGCGGCCTGACGACGCCGACGCCGATCTCGCGCGGCGAGTTCGGCGTCATCGGCGCGCAACGCATCCTCGACCTGCTGGCGAGCCGGGGCATCAAGGCGAGCTGGTACGTCCCCGGCGTCGTGATCGAAACCTACCCCGCCATTTGCGCGCGCGTGGTGGAGGCCGGGCACGAGATCGGCCATCACGGGTGGAGCCATGTCCCGCCGGCCGAGCTGCCGCCCGAGCGCGAGGCGGAGGAGTTCGGGCGCGCGGTGGAATCGATCCGCCGCCTGACCGGCGCGGGGCCGGCTGGCTACCGCTCCCCGGCCTGGGACCTCAGCGACCACAGCATCAGCCTGATGCTCCAGCATGGCTGCCGCTATGACAGCAGCATGATGGGGCATGACTGCGAGCCTTATTTCGCCAGGCGCGGCGACACCGTGGCCGTGGACGCGCCGCTGGCCTTCGGCGAGACGACGGACCTGGTCGAGATCCCGATCAGCTGGTCGCTCGACGATCATCCGCATTTCGAGTTCTTCCGCACCAAGGCGGGCGTGATGCCGGGGCTCGCGAACGCGAACGGCGTGCTGGAGAACTGGCTGGCGGACTTCGAGTACATGCGCCGCACCACGGAGTGGGGCATGATGGTCTACACCTTCCACCCCTATGTCAGCGGCCGCGGACACCGCATGCTGATGATGGAAAAGCTGATCGACGGCCTGGCCGGCATGGGCGCCGAGTTCCTCACCCTCGATCAGGTGCAGCAGGAATTCCGCGCCCGGCAGGCGCGCTGATCCTGGCCCTCCTTTTCAACAGGGTGCCCGGCTCGTCAGGCGCCCGCTTCAGCACAGGCATTTCGCGATGATCCAGAAACCCCGCCTGTCCGGGCGCGTCGCCGTCGTCACGGGCGCCGCCGGCGGCATCGGTGCCGCGACGGCACGCCGTCTGGCGGAGGAGGGGGCGAAGGTCCTCGTATCCGACCGCTCCGCCGAGGTGGAGGCGGTGGCGCGCGAGATCGGCGGCCGCGCGCTGGCGCTCGACATTACGGCGAAGGACGCCGGCGCGCGGCTGGCGGCCATGGCGGTCGAGGCCTTCGGCCGCCTCGACATCCTGGTCAACAATGCCGGCATCGGCGGCAGCAAGGCGCTCGCAGAATCCGATGACGACCTGATCGACCGCTTCGTGGACACCAACCTGAAGGCGGTGCTGCGGGTGACGCGGGACTGTCTGCCGCATCTCGCCCGGCCCGGCGGCCGCATCGTCAACGTCTCCTCGATCTTCGGGCTGGTCGGCTATCCCGGCACGGCGGCCTATGCCGTGGCCAAGGCGGGCGTGGCGCAGCTCACCCGCCAGCTCGCCTGCGACCTCGGGCCGGAGGGCATCCTGGTCAACGCCGTGGCGCCGGGCGTCATCGAGACGCCGATGACGGTCAATCACCTGAAGAACCCGCACTACCGCGACAACATGCTGGCGCCGACGCCGCTGCGGCGGTCCGGCAGGCCGGAGGAGATCGCCTCGGTCGTTGCCTTCCTGGCCTCGGAGGACGCCTCCTTCGTGACCGGACAGGTGCTGGTCGTCGATGGCGGCTGGCTGACCGCCCGCGCGGCGCCCGCCGCCCCGGCGGCCTGAGGCCGCATCCGCCCCCCATCACCCTTCGAGCGCCCGAAAGGCAGATCGCATGAAGCGCCGCACATTCCTGGCCACCAGCGCCGCCGCGCTGGCCACGCCTTCCCTCGGCCTCGCGCAGCAGGACAAGGTGCTGCGCTTCATCCCGCAGACCGACCTCAGCATTCTCGACCCGATCTTCGGCCTGGCCTACGCGACCCGGAACCATGGCTACATGGTCTTCGACATGCTCTACGGCCAGGACAACGATTTCCGCGCCTCGCCGCAGATGGTCGAGGGGCATGTCACGGAGCAGGACGGCCGCCTCTGGCGCCTGACCCTGCGCGATGGCCTCAAATGGCATGACGGGGAGCGGGTGCTGGCGCGGGACTGCGTGGCCAGCATCCGCCGCTGGGGCCAGCGGGACCCCTTCGGCCAAGCCCTGATGGCGGCCACCGACGAGCTGTCGGCGCCGGATGACAAGGTGATCCAGTTCCGCCTGAAGCGCCCCTTCCCGCTGCTGCCGGACGCGCTCGGCAAGTTGCCGCCGCTGCTGCCGGTGATGATGCCCGAGCGGCTGGCGATGACCGACCCCTACACGCAGGTGACGGAGATGGTCGGCTCCGGGCCGTTCCGCTTCCTGCCGGGCGAGCGGGTCTCCGGCGCCCGCGTGGCCTATGAGCGCTTCAAGGATTACGTGCCGCGCGCCTCCGGCACGCCCTCCGGCACGGCGGGGCCCAAGGTGGTGCATGTGGACCGCGTCGAGTGGACCGTCATCCCCGATCCCTCCACCGCCGTCGCCGCGCTGCAGGCCGGCGAGCAGGACTGGCTGGAATTCGCCGCCAACGACATGCTGCCGCTGCTGAAGCGGGCGCGGAACGTCAAGGTCGCCGTGCAGGAGCAGGCCGGCATGATGTGCCTGATGCGCCTGAACCACCTGCATCCGCCCTTCGACAACCCGGCGATCCGCCGCGCCGTTCTCGGGGCCTTCGACCAGGCCGACTACATGATGGCCGTGGCCGGCGAGGACCGCGCGATGTGGAACGCGCCGGTCGGCTTCTTCACGCCGGGCACACCGATGGCGAACGACGCCGGCATGGCCATCTTCGAGGGCCCGCGCGACTTCGACAAGGTGAAGCGGGATCTCGCGGCGGCCGGCTACAAGGGTGAGAGGGTCGTGCTGCTGGGCGCGACGGACCCGACCTTCATCCACGGGCTCAGCGAGGTGGCGGCGGACATGTTGCGCCGCTGCGGCATGAACCTCGACTACCAGCTTTCCGACTGGGGCACGCTGACAGCGCGGCGCTCCAGCAAGGAACCGACGGAGAAGGGTGGCTGGAGCTGCTACATGACGGCGCTGACCGGCATCGACATGGCCAATCCGGCGCTGAGCGCACCCCTGCGCGGCAACGGCACCAATGCGATGGCGGGCTGGCCGGAGCTGCCGGCGGTGGAAGCGCTGATCGCCGAATGGTTCGCCGCGCCGGGGCTGGAAGCGCAGCAGCAGATCGCGCGGCGCCTGCAGGCACGGGCCTTCCAGGACATTCCCTACATCCCGGCCGGACAGTTCCTGCAGGCGGCGGCCTATCGCAGCAATCTCGAAGGGGTGCTGCGCGGCTTCCCGGTGTTCTGGAACGTGCGGAAGACCTGAAAGGGCAGGAACTCCGGCGCGCTTCTCCAAGGCCCGGCGAAGCGCGCCTCCCCGAAGCACCCGCTCCGGCCGCGGCGACCCGCCCCGGCAAGCCAGCAAAGGCCTTATCATGAATTATGCACCCAAGACCAACGACATCGCCGCGCTGATCGAAGCCGACCGCGCGCATGTCTGGCACCATCTCTCCCAGCACAAGGCCTACGAGACCGTCGACCCGCAGCTGATGGTCGAGGGCAAGGGCATGCGCATCTGGGATGCGACGGGGAAGGAGTATCTGGACGCCACCTCCGGCGGCGTCTGGACCGTCAATATCGGCTATGGCCGCGCCAGCATCGCCGATGCGGTGCGGGACCAGCTGGTGAAGCTGAACTACTTCGCCGGCGCCAAGGGCAGCGAGCCCGGCGCCCGCTTCGCGCAGAAGCTGATCGAGAAGATGCCGGGCCTGTCCCGCGTCTACTATTCGAACTCCGGCTCGGAGGCGAACGAGAAGGCCTTCAAGATGGTGCGGCAGATCGCCGCGCGCCATCACGGCGGCCGCAAGTGGAAGATCCTGTTCCGCGAGCGCGACTACCACGGCACCACCTTCGGCGCCCTCGCCGCCTGCGGCCAGCCGCAGCGCAACGCGGATTACGGGCCCTTCCCCGACGGCTTCGTCGAAGTGCCGCACTGCCTGGAATACCGCAGCCAGTATCCGGACGCGGAGGACTACGGCCGCGCCGCCGCGGATGCGATCGAGGCGGTGATCCTGCGCGAGGGGCCGGACACGGTGGGCGCTCTCTGCCTGGAGCCGATCACCGCCGGCGGCGGCGTCATCACGCCCCCCGCCGGCTACTGGCAGCGAGTACAGGAGATCTGCTCGAAGTATGCCGTGCTGCTGCATATCGACGAGGTCGTCTGCGGCCTCGGCCGGACAGGCACCTGGTTCGGCTACCAGCAGTACGGCGTCCGGCCGGACTTCGTGACCATGGCCAAGGGGGTCGCCTCCGGCTACGCGGCGATCTCCTGCACCGTGACGACCGAGGCGATCTTCGACCTGTTCAAGAACGATCCCGCCGATCCGATGAGCCACTTCCGCGACATCTCGACCTTTGGCGGCTGCCTTGCCGGCCCCGCCGCCGCCCTGGAGAACATCCGCATCATCGAGGAGGAGAACCTGCTGGAGAACACCCGGGCAATGGGCCTCCGGCTGCGCGACAACCTCCTCGGTCTGATGGAGCGCCATGCCGTGATCGGCGATGTCCGCGGCTGCGGCCTGTTCTACGGCGCGGAGCTGGTGGCTGATCGCAAGACCAGGGAGCCCCTGGCGGAGGCCAAGGTCCAGGCGGTGGTCGCGAAATGCATGGAGCTTGGCGTCATCATCGGCGCCACCAACCGCTCGCTCCCCGGGCTGAACAACACCCTCACCCTGAGCCCCGCCCTGATCGCGACCGAGGCCGATATCGACCGCATCACGGACACCATCGGCCAGTCACTGGCGGCCGTCATGGGCTGAGGCCTCGCCGCCTCGCTGGCCGGGCCCGCCCGGCCAGAGGCCACCGGCCTGGCGGTGCCGGTGGGGCGGGCACCACACAGTGCCGGCCGTCACGGAGGGCAGGCGGAGCGCGGCCTTCACAGGCCGCGCCAGGAGGTCACGCCGGGAGGTCACGCCGGGAGGTCCAGCAGGTTCTCACGCATGGTGCGGCCGGAATAGGCGGTTCGCAGCAGGCCGCGGCGCTGCAACTCCGGCGTCACATGGGTGGCGAACTCCTCGTACATCCAGGGGGAAACCGTGGGCCACAGGATCCAGCCATCACAGCCGCCGGCCTCGAAGAGGTCCTGCATCTGGTCGGCGATGCCGGCGGGCGTGCCCACCAGCAGGCCGCCGCGCGGCCGCCGCGCCGCCTCCGCGAAGCTGATCTTCTCCGCCTGCATCACCTGCAGCACGCGATCCGTCGAGCCGGCGATGCCCTGGTTGCCGCGCGCGGCGCCGAGGCCGGTGTGGTCGATGCCCTTGCTGAGGTCGGCGCCCATCATCGCGGAGTTGGTGGCGACCGTCAGTTCCTCATCGGCGAGCGCGATCAGCTCGGCCGCCTTCTCCTGCGCGATGGCTTCCGTCTCCCCCACCACGATGGCGGTGGAGGCCAGGATGCGGCAATCCTCCGGTGCCCGCCCGTAGCGAGCCATGCGGCCCTTGAGGTCGTTGTAGAAGGCGATGCTGTTGGCCTTGCCGGCATTGGAGGCGAAGACGGCCTCCGCCCAGCGCGCGGCGAATTCGCGGCCGCGGTCGGAGGACCCGGCCTGCAGGAAGACCGGCCGCCGCTGCGGGCTGCGCGGCATGGCGAGGGGGCCGCGGGTGCGGACGTACTTTCCACGATAGTCGCTGTAATGCACCTTGTCCGGGTTGGCGAAGATGCCGGAGGCCGGGTCCAGCACCAGCGCATCCTCGTCCCAGGAATCCCACAGGGCGCAGCAGGCCTCCACCACCTCGTCGGCCTGGTCGTAGCGCTGCTCCTTCGGCGGGATGCCGTCCATGCCGAAGTTGCGCGCCTCCATGTCGGTTGCGGAGGTCACGATGTTCCAGCAGGCCCGCCCCTCGCTGATCAGGTCCAGCGAGGCCAGCATCCGCGCCAGCAGGTAGGGCGGGTGGAAGGTGGTGGAGAGCGTCGCGCCGAGACCCAGGTGCCTCGTCGCCCGCGCCATCAGCGGCAGCACCAGCATCGGGTCGAGATAGCTGATCTGGCCGCCCTTCTCGACATAGGTGCGGAAGCTGCCCCCGTGCACGTCGGGGATGCCGAAGCTGTCGGCGAAGAAGCAGCCGTCGAACATGCCGCGCTCCAGCGCGCGCGCCAGGTCCTCGTAGAATTCGGGCCGGAGGAAGTCGTGCAGCCGTGCCTTCGGGTGGCGCCAGCCGCCGGGCATGGTGGCGGTCGGGCCGGTCTTCAGATAGGCGATCAGCTTCATCCGACGGGTCATGCGAAGTCTCCGGAGAGGTAGCGCAGAATGGCGGCGGCCAGGGCCTGGATGTCGGTGATGCGCACGCGCTCGTCCACGCCGTGCACGCGGCTGTCGGGTCGGATGGCGCCGCCGAGCAGGATCTCGCGCGGCGCGCCGGGCGGTCGGGCGCGCTGCACCCAGCCCATGTCGGAGGAGGAGGAGGCGCCATAGGCCCGCGCCTCGGACGCGTCCCAGCCGAAGCTGGCCGCCATGGCGGCGGTCCAGCGCGGCCAGTGCGGGCCCTCGTCGGCGCCCGCCGTGGCCGCCAGATGGCCGGTGACGTGCAGCGCCCAGCGCGTGCCCGGCGGCGCGGCGGCGGCGATGGCGGCCTCGATCTCGGCCAGCACGGCGGCGTCGTCCTCTTCCGGCATGGTGCGCCGGTTCATGGCGATGCGGCAGCGGTCGGGGATGCTGTTGGCCTTCACGCCGGCCTGCGCGACGGTGATGGCCAGGATCGGCCGCAACGCCTCCCCCACACGGTCCCGTAGCGCGGAAACACGCGCCTCCACCACCGGCTTCAACGCCAGCAGACCGGACAGGATGGGAATGGCGCGTTCCAGCGCATTGTCGCCGGAGCCGCGCTGCCCGGCATGGCCCGCCATGCCCTCCACCTCCAGCAGCAGTTCCAGCGAGCCGAAGGCACCGCTCCAGATGCGCGGCGCGGCGCCGCCGTCGAGGCAGAGCAGGTGGTCCGGCACCTCCCCCTGTTCCGCGAGGTAGCGGATGCCGGGATAGGCGCCGCCTTCCTCGTCGGTGCAGAGCAGCACCCGGGGCGCGTAGCGCAGCGGCACGGCATGGGCATGCGCCGCCTCCAGCGCCAGCATCAGCGCGGCGATGGAGGCCTTCATGTCGGCCGCGCCGCGGCCCAGCACCCATTCCCCCTGCCGGGTGGCGGCGAAGGGCGGCACCGACCAGCCCTCCGCCGCCGGCACCACGTCCATATGGGCGTAGATGCCGACAGCTTCGCCGGAGGCGCCGGGCTGCTCGGCCACCAGATTGACGCGGGCGCCGCTGGCGCCGGCGCCGTGGACCTTCCACAGCACCTCCGGCACCTCCACCCGGCGGCAGCGGAAGCCGAGGGGTGCCAGCCGCGCCTCGGCCCAGGCCACGATCTCCGCGTAGTTCTCCCCGGGCGGATAGGAGGTATCCACCCGCAGCACGGCGCCAAGGTCGGCGAGCACCGTGGCCTCCGCTGCCGCGATGGCGGCGAGGCCGGCTTCCAGCGGTGTGCTCATGCCACTTCGCAGATATCGAGAATGGCCAGCATGTAGATGCGGATGGCGTCGAGATAGTCGGCGATATCCACCCGCTCATCCGGCATGGTGTTGTAGCGGCCGCCGGGGCCGCAGACGATGCCCTCCATCCCCGCGCGGTGCAGCAGGTGGCTGGCATCGGTGCCGTAGAAGCCGGGCGGGGTGATGGCGCCGGTGGGCTGCTTCTCGCCACGCACCGCCGCGTAGGCGGCGTTGACGGTGCGGGTGATCCGCGCATCCTTCGCCACCTCGAAGGGCGGCATGGAGGGGCGGTCCTTGTCCTCGCGCGGGATCAGCACGGCCTTCAGCCCGGGATGGCGTGCCTCAAGCTCCGTCAGCACGCGGCGAAGGTCCTCGAAGGCGCCTTCCCGGGTCTGGCCGGGCGCGTAGCGGAGAGAACCTTTCAGCCGCGCGAAATCCGCCACCTGTGGCGCACGCCATTCGTGCAGGTCCTTGCCCAGCGCCGCGTGCAGCACGCCGACATGGCCGCGGTTGATGGAGAGGTGCTCCTCGCTCAACGCGCCGGAGAAGGTCATGCCGTTGATGGTGGGCACCAGCTCGCAGGCCGCGACCAGTGCGTCCACCGCCTGTTCCCGCTTGGAGAGGTGGCGTGTGTCGCCGGTCAGCTCGATGGAAAAGGCGCCGCCGCCCGCATGCATGGTGATCGCCTGCAGATCCGAGGGCTCGGAATTGATGAAATAGTCCGCGCGCAGTCCCTGGTCGATGAAGGCGACAGTGCCGACGCCGCCCTGCAGCTCGCCGATGACGAAGGTCAGGATGACGTCGCCCTTCAACTTGACGCCGGCATCGATCAGCGTCCTGACCGCGCAGTAATAGGCGGCGTCGCCGGCCTTCATGTTGGAGACGCCGATGCCGTAGATGAACCGGTCATCCACCTTGCCGCCCCAGGGGTCCACGGTCCAACCCTCGGTGGCCGGGTTGGTGTCCACATGGCCGTTGAACAGCAGGCTCCTGCCACCGCCCGCGCCGCGCCAGCGCCCGATGGCGTTGATGCGCGCGCCCTCCACCGGCGCCTCCTCGGCCTCCATGCCGATGGCCTGCATGGCGCGGACCATGAAGCGCACGCATTCGCGCTCGCCCTCGGTTTCCGTGTAGCTCTTGATGCGCGCCATGCCGGCGAGGAAATCCAGGCAGGCCTTCTCATCGAGGCGGGCGAGCAGGGCTTTGCGGTCCATGGAACGGGGTTCTCCTTCAGCCCACCGGCGTGGGCACCGCGTCCAGCAGGGCGCGGGTATAGGCGTGGCTCTGCGGGCCGCCGAGCGCGGCGGTGTCGGCCAGCTCCACCAGGTCGCCACGGTACATCACGGCGATGCGGTGGGCGATCTGCCGCACCAAGTTGAGGTCGTGGGTGATGAACAGGTAGCCGGTGCCGAAGCGTTCCCTCAGCTGCAACAGGAGCTGCACGATCTGCGCCTGGATGGAGACGTCGAGGGAGGAGGTGATCTCGTCGCAGATCACCACCTTCGGCCGTGCCGCGAAGGCGCGCGCGATGGCCACGCGCTGCTTCTGCCCGCCTGAGAGCTGGTGCGGGTATCGCTGCGCGAAATCGGCGGGCAGTTGCACCTCCTCCAGCAGCGCCGCCACGGCGTCGCGGCGGGAGAGCCCGTCCGGCGTGCCATAGAGCGCCAGCGGGCGAGACAGGATCTGCCCGATGCTCTGGCGCGGGTTCAGCGAGGCATCCGGGTGCTGGAAGACGATCTGCACGGCGCGGCGGTAGTCGCGGTCCATGGCGGCAGGCCCCGCGATGCTGCGGCCCTCGTGGCGCAGCGCGCCTTCGAAACCGTTCAGCCCGACCAGCGCCTTGGCGATGGTGGACTTGCCGGAGCCGCTCTCCCCCACCACGCCCAGGATCTCGCCCGGGCGCAGCTCCAGCGACACCTCCCGCGCGCCGGCCGGCAAGGGGGCCGCCCGGCCGGCCAGCCGCTGCAGCAGGCCCTGGCGGCCATAGCGCACCGTCATGCCCTGCACAGCCAGCACCGGCGCGGCCTCAGCCGGCGCATCCCGCACCAGCCGCAGATCCGGGCGCGGCACGGCGGCGACGAGGCGGCGGGTATACTCTTCCCGCGGGTTGGAGAAGACCTGGGCGGCCGGGTCGTTCTCCACGACGCGGCCGCGATGGATCACCGCCACCCGCTGCGCGATGCGCGACACCAGCGCAAGGTCGTGGGAGATGTAGAGCGCCGCCACCCCCGTCTCCGCCTGCAGCTCGGTGAAAAGCTCCAGGATCTGGCGGGCGGTGATGACGTCCAGCGCCGTGGTGGGCTCGTCCAGCAGCAGGCATTCGGGCTCGGCGGCGAAGGCGGCGGCGATCACCACGCGCTGCTTCTCGCCGCCCGAGGCCTCGTGGGGGTAGCGGCGCATCATCGCCGCCGGCTCCCGCAGCCCGACGCGGCGCAGCATCGCCTCGGTCCGGTCCCGCGCCTCGGGCCGGGTCAGCCGCTTGTGCCGGCGCAGCACCTCGATGACATGCTCGCCCAGCCGCAGCGTCGGGTTCAGCGAGGCGCTGGGGTCCTGGAACACCATGCCGAGGCGGGAGCCGCGGATGTGCCGCATCTGCTGCGCCGTCATCGCGCGCAGGTCCTGGCCGGAGAGGCGGATGGCGCCGCCGCCTTCCACCGCGCTGTGGGGCAGATGGCGCATGATGGCATAGGCGAGCGAGGTCTTGCCCGACCCGCTCTCTCCCACCAGCCCCAGCACCTGGCCGCGCGGCACGGCGAGGCGGATGTCCCGCAGCGCCGCGAAGCGGCCATAGGACAGGTCGTAGCCCTCCACGGACAGGACAGCCGGTGCCTCGCTCATGCGCGGGGGTTCAGCGCGTCGCGCAGCCCGTCGCCGAACAGGTTGAAGGCGACCGCCACCAGCGCGATGGCCAGGCCGGGAAACAGCATCATCCAGGCGTTGCGGAACAGATAGGGCCGCGCCTCCGCCACCATCAGCCCCCATTCGGAGGAGGGCGGCTGCGCGCCCAGGCCGAGGAAGGAGAGCGTCGCCAGCCCCATCACCGCGAAGGCGACGCGGATGGTGGCTTCCACGATGATCGGACCGACCACGTTGGGCAGCATTTCTCTCAGGACGATGAAGGATCCGGTTTCCCCCCGCGCCACGGCGGCGTTCACAAAATCCTGCTGCCGCACGGCGAGGGCGACGGAGCGCGTGATGCGCGCCATGCCCGGCGTGAAGGCGATGCCGAGCGCGATCAGCGCGTTGACGCCACTGGCGCCCAGCACCGTCACGATCAGCAGCGTGAACAGCAGGTTGGGAATGGCCATGACGGCATCGACGATGCGCATCAGCGCCTCGTCCACCCAGCCGCCGATGAAGGCGGAGAGGGTGCCGAGCACCGCCCCTGCCACCGTGCCCAGCGCGGTCGCGGCCACCGCCAGGAACAGGGTGGAGCGCGCGCCGGCCAGGATGCGGCTGAGGATGTCGCGCCCGAACTGGTCCGTGCCCAGCCAGTAGGTAGCACCAGGCCCGCTGAAGCGGGCGCGGACGTGGAAGGCCTCGGGGTCGAAGGGCGCGATGGCGGGGCCGCCGATCGCCGCCAGCAGCGCCATCAGGATGATGCCGCCGCCGATCAGGCCCTGCGGCGTGCGCAGCAGGTGACGAAGCGTGTCAGGCATAGCGGATCCGCTTGTCCAGTGCCGCATAGGCGAGGTCGGCCAGAAGGTTGGCGAGCGCGTAGGTGGCGGCCATGATCAGCGCGCCCGCCTGGATGGAGGGCAGGTCCCGCTGCTGGATGGCCACGATCAGCGCACGGCCGATGCCGGGGAAGGCGAAGATCTCCTCCACCACGATGATGCCGCCGAGCAGATAGCCGATATCCAGCGCCACCACCGTGATGGTGGGCAGCAGCGCGTTGCGCAGCGCGTGGCGGAACAGGATGCGCGGGCGGGAGAGGCCCTTCATCCGCGCGGCGCGCACATAGTCGGTGCCCAGCACGTCCACCATCTCGGAGCGCACCATGCGCACCACATGCGCCACCAGGATGACGGAGACCGTCAGCACCGGCAGCACCAACCGCGCCAGCCCGCCCCGGAAATCCTCCGTCAGCGGCACGTAGCCGGTGGAGGGCAGCAGCCCGAAGGCCGGATTGCCCAGCGTGATCAGCACCAGCGTCGCGGTGACGAATTCCGGCATGGAGACGCCGACATAGGAGGCGAGCCCGATGCCGAGATCCGACGCCCTGCCCCGCCGCAGCGCGGCGACGACGCCAAGCGGGATGGCGACCACCAGCATCAGCAGCAGGGAGAGCAGGGCCAGCAGCAGCGAACGGCCGAGGGCGGTGAACATCACCTCCCCCACCGGCAGGCCGGTTTCCAGCGAGGTGCCGAAATCCCCGCGCAGCACATGGCCGATCCAGCCCAGATATTGCTGCCACACCGGCAGGTCCAGCCCGAGGCGGGCGCGCACGGCGACGAGCTGTTCCGGCGTCGCATTCTCGCCCAGCAGCATCACGGCGGCATCCGCCGGCAGCACCTGCGTGATGCCGAAGACCAGCATGGAGACGATCAGCACCGTCAGAAGGATCGTCAGCAGCCGGCGCAGGAGATAGGAGGCCGACACCCAATCAGGCCCCGCCCAGCCACACCTCCTCGATCCGGTACACCGCGCCGCGCGGATGCAGGTTGAAGCCCTGCACCCGGGTGCGAATGCCCGCCAGCAGGTCGAAGAAGACGGGGATCAGCGTCGGCACCTCGTCATACATGATTTTCTGCGCTCGGGCGTAGAGCTCGCGGCGGCGGGCGTCATCCGCCGTGCGGCGCGCATCCTCCACCAGCTTGTCGAAGCTGGCGTTGTTCCATTTCGACTCGTTCCACGGCGCGCTGGAGGCGTAGAGGAGGGAAAAGATGCCGTCCGTCGTCGGCTGCATGTTGTAGAGGCCGATATAGAACGGGCCCTTCAGCCAGACCTGGTCCAGGAAGGTGGCGTGCGCCATGGTCTGCAGGTTGATGTTGAAGCCGGCGGGCTTTGCCATCTCGCGCAGCGCCACGCCCAGCTGCGCACGGGTGTTGGGGCGGTCGGAGGCAACCAGCGTCAGCTCCAGCCCGCGCGGATAGCCGGCCTCAGCCAGCAGCTTCTTGGCTTCGGCGATATTCGCCTCGCGCGGCGGCAGCGCCGTGTTGAAGCGGTAGGCGGCGTTGACCGGCGTGTCCGCGCCCACCGTGCCCAGCCCCTCGGCCGCCAGCTCCACCATGGCCTCGCGGTCGATCGTCAGGGCCAGGGCGCGGCGCACCCGCACGTCGTCGAAGGGCTTCTGGTTGCAGCCCATGATGACGTTGAGGAACTGGCCGGAGGGCGTGCGCAACCCCTTCACGCCGGGGGCGCCTTCCATCCGCGCGAAGTCCGTCGGCGCGGCCGAGAGCATCAGGTCGCTGTCGCCGGCCAGCAGCGCGGCGGTGCGGGCGGTGGCGTCGGGGAAGACCTGGACCTCCACCCGGTCCAGGTAGGGGCGCTCGGGGTGGTAGTAGTCCGGGTTGCGCTCCAGCACCGTCAGGCGCGAAGGTTCATAGGACACCAGCCGGAAGGGGCCGGTGCCCAGGGCCTCGCGGTCCAGCCGTGCCATGCCGCCCTTCAGCACGGCGGCGGGGATGATCCTGGCATTGGTGTAGGCCAGCGCCACCGGCAGGTCGGCATAGGCACCCTTCAGCCGGAACAGCACGGTCAGCGGGTCCACCGCCGTGACGCTGTCCACCGGCCCGATATTGCTGCGCCCGGGGGAGCCGGTGGCAGGGTCCAGGATGGCCTGGAACGTCGCCACCACGTCCTGCGCCGTAAGCGCGCTGCCGTCGTGGAAAGCCACCTGGGGGCGAAGCCTGAAGGTCCATTCGGTCAGTTCCGGGTTGGAAGACCAGGAGGTCGCGAGGTCCGGCTGCGCCGCCATGTCCGGCCCGAGCCGCGTCAGCCCGCTGTAGAGCATCTCGCCCAGCAGGTATTCGGGGCCGACACGGTGCTGCAGTGGGTTCAGCTTGCTGGGCGCCTGCTCCACGCTGATGCGCAGCGTGCCACCGCGGCGGGCAGTCTGGGCGTGCGCCCCGTGCAGGCCGACGAGCGCCAGGCCGCCGGCGGCCGTGCCGGCCAGGAGGTTGCGGCGGGAGAGGGGAGCAGGTCGATCCATCAGGGCCTCCATGCCGGGGCGGCAGCCGTCCCGTTCGCCGATCACAAGCATGAACCGTGCCGCCTCCATGGCGGAGCATGGAAGCAGCGTCGCCGCATATCGGCCGCACATCTTGCGCCCGGCTGGCGTCCAGGCCCAGCGTCAGGCAGGAGGTGGCGGCCCCGGGCTACTTGCCGAGCGATACGTTCCAGAAGCGCGGCTTGAGCCCGGGCCAGGGTGCGAAACCCTGCACAGTGTCGCGCATGCCGGCGATGGTTTCCCGATTGGTCCAGACCAGCAGTGGCGCATCCTGCAGGAACTGCTTGTGGAGTGCATCGAGGATGGGCTGGCGCGCCGCGCCCTCCGGCGTGGCGGAGAGCTTCGTCAGCAGGCCGTTGGCCGCGGCACTGCGCCACACCTTCTCCGGCGTTGCGTCCGGCGCGCCGATGAAGCGGTCGAAGGTGAAGACCGGGTCCAGATAGGGCGTGACGTTCCAGACCATCAGCTGGTAGTCGCCGCGGAAATACCGCTGCAGCTGCGCGCCGAATTCCAGGATCTCCACCTTCGCGTTCACGCCGGCGGCCTGCAGCTGCGCCTGCAGC
Source organism: Roseomonas sp. E05 (assembly GCF_030063475.1). Classification (GTDB taxonomy): domain Bacteria; phylum Pseudomonadota; class Alphaproteobacteria; order Acetobacterales; family Acetobacteraceae; genus Pseudoroseomonas. The sequence goes on along the minus strand of NZ_JASIRT010000008.1, from coordinate 24,272 downwards.
AGGATGGCCGTGTCCTTCATCAGCCCGAACTGGCTGTTGGAAGTGATGGTGACGGGCTGGCCGCGATAGCCGCCCTCGCGCAGCAGCGCCGCCGCGCGGGCGGGATCGAAGCCGATCGCCTGCTGCTGCACGGCGGTGTAGTAGTGGCTGGTGGTGGGCACCAGCGAGGTGCCCGGGGCGCCGAACCCGGCATACAGGCTCTCCCGCATCCCCGCGGCGTCCACCGCCGCGACGATGGCCTGCCGCACCCGCGCATCCGCCAGCACCGGGTCGGTGGCGCGGATCAGCACCGTGTTCAGCCCGGCCGTGGGGGAATGCGCTACCCGCAGGCCGGGCACGGCTTCCAGCTCCTTGGCCAGCGTCGGGTCCACTTCCTGCAACACATCCAGATTGCCCGCCTGCAGGGCCAGCCGGGCGGCGCTGGGATCGGGGATCAGGGTGAAGCGGATCCTGTCCACCTTGGCCGCCTTTGCGCCGGCCAGACCGTTCGGCGCTTCGGTGCGGGAGACGTAACCGGGGAAGCGGGCGAGTTGCACGTATTGCCCGCGCCGCCATTCCTCCAGCATGAAGGGACCGGTTCCGATCGCCTTGGTCCAGCGCCCCTCGGCATCCACGGAGTCGGGATGCGCGATGCCGCTGCTGTCGCAGTCCGAGCGCGCCATCATGCTGAGGAACACTGGCGAAGGCTCGGCAAGGCGGAAGATGACGTGCCGCTTATCCACCGGCTCCACCGCCGTGACATGCACCTGCCGGGTGCCGTCGAAGCTGGTGCGGCAGGGCCAGTTCATCCTGGGGTCGAGGAAGCGGCCCCAGGTCCAGGCCACCTCGCGGGAAGTCACCGGCGCACCGTTGTGGAAGCGCAGCCCGTCGCGCAGGGTGAAGGTGACGGCCCTGCCGTCCGCGCTGGTCTCGATGCTTTCGGCCAGCATGGGGCTGACGCTGCCATCCTCGCGCCAGGCCACCAGCCCCTCATAGATGTGCTGCAGCACGGCGCCGGTGGCCACATCCGGGCTGACGCCCGGCATCAGGCCCCGGAGGTCGGAGCCGATCATGCCGCGCAGCAGCGATTCCGCCCGGGCGGCGGGCGCGGCCAGGGCGACGGATACCGCGAGGGGCAGGCACCAGGCCAGCGCGCGGGGAAGAAAGCTCATGGGCACGATCTCCTCGGTTCGGCTGGCGTCCCGGGCCGCTCTGCGGCGGCTTGGCGTCAGGGCGGTTCGATCAGGTCGCAGCAGCGGCGCGGCATGGCGCCCAGCCCGGTGGCGCGCTCCAGCAGCCGGCGCAGCACCGGCAGGCGCGCGGCGCGGGCGAGGCCGAGATCGGCGCGCGGATGCAGCGTCAGGCAGGCATAGCCGGCCACCGGCAGCAGCGCGTCCAGCTCCTCGTTCAGCATCATCTCCGCGCGGTCCTGGGTCAGGCGGCGGCGAAAATGCGTGGCATCGGCCAGCCCTTCGCTCCAGGGCAGCTCCACCATCGCGCCGCCGCCGTCCTCGGCCAGCGGATAGGGCGCGTCGTCATCCACGAAGCTGCTGTCGTAGCGGTAGCCCAGCCGCGACAGGATCGGCAGCGTCTGCGCGGAGAGCGTGCCGGTCGGCGCGCGGAATCCGGTGGGCGCTGCGCCGCAGAGCCGCGTCAGGATGGCATGCGCCTCTTCCAGCAGCGCCTCCTCGCGTGCCGCGTCCAGCGCCATGTGGTCCTCGAAATCATGGCCATGCGCGGCGACCTCATGGCCCTCGGCGAGGCAGCGTTCCAGCAGCGCCGGCATGGCCCACGCCTCGGCCGCCGGCCAGAAGAAGGTGGCATGCACGCGCAGGTCACGCAGCGCGTCCAGCAGCCGCGCCAGCCCGACGCGGCCGGTATAGCCGCCATGGGCGAAGCGGCCGAATAGCGGGGCGCCGTTGCTCTCCGCACGCTCCGGCCCCAGGCCCTGCACATTGACGGTCAGGAGGAGGGTCGCGCTCATGCCCGCGGGCTCCGCCAGGATTGCGGCTGCGAGAGGCAATGCGCCGCGAGCTCGCGCAGCGTGACAAAGCGCACCCCCGGCACCGCCCTGGCCGCCGCCAGGAAACGGTCCACCGCCGCCATGCGCGCCGGCGTGCCGGAGCCGTAGCCGGCGCGCGGGTGCATGATGAAGTGCAGATAGCCGTCGCCTTCCGCGATCGCTTGCAGCTCCTGCATCCAGTTCGCCAGGGCTTCTGCCGCGCTGGCCTGCCCCTGCACGTAGAGCGGCGCATCGTCGAGCGAGACGGTGTTGTTGGGCAGGATGACGAAGTCCTCGGCCACGGCACCATCGATGGCGGCAAGGTAGGGCAGGTCCTCGTCCTTCTCGCTGCAATCGTAGATGTAGCCGAGGCGGCGCAGCGTCGGCAGCGTCACCGCGCTCTTGCGGCCGGAAGGCGAGCACCAGCCCACCGGCGCCTCGCCCACGCAGTCGGACAGGATGGCGTGGGTTCGCTCCAGCAGCTCCACTTCCTCCCCGCCCAGTTCCCAGCCCTCGTGGCGGTAGCCATGGGCAGCGATCTCGTGCCCCGCCGCATGCACATCCCGCATCAGCGCGGGGTAGAGTTCCGCGTCGTAGCCGCACATGAAGTAGCTGGCGGGAATGCCGTGGCGCGCGAGCATCTCCAGGCTGCGCGGGATGCCGCGCCGGGCGGCATAGCGGCCGCGCGAATGAATGCCGAGGTGGTTCAGCCCCTTCCCTGCCTCCACGGCCGGGCCATCCATGTGCACGGTGACGCAGACCACCCAGCGGGCGCCATCGGGCCAGCGTGCGGCAGCAGGTGTCGCGGACGGTGTCATGCCCACGAGGATGTACTATGGCGTGCCGAAGATCAATCCTTCGAAACCGGCCGCAGCGCCATGGCATCCGTCAGGTGCAGGCGCATCTGCAGGGCCGCGCGCTCCCTGTCGCCTTTCAGCAATGATTCCAGGATCGCCAGGTGCTCGCGCACGTTCACGGCGACACGGTCCGGTGGCATGCGCCAGGAGTAGTTGGACAAGGTCCGCAGCCGGTTCTGCTGCACCACGGCGGCGGCGATGAAGCGGTTGCCGGAGGCCTCGGCGAGACCGGCATGGAATTCGGAGTTGATCTCGAAGAAGCCCACCGCATCGTCGTCCCGCCACGGCTTCTCCAGGAAGCGGCGGTGTTCCCGCTGCATGCGTGTCGCGAAGCCGGGTGGCAGTGCGAAGCCCGGCTCCAGCAGCGCCGCCGGCTCGATCAGCAGGCGGAAGCGGTAGGACGCCGCGCGCTCCTCGCGGGAGACGAAGCCGGCGGTGAAGTGCCAGCCATGGCCCCGCTTGCGGGTCGCCACCCCCGCCTCGGCCAGTTGCGCCAGGGCCTGGGCCGCCACGCCGCGCCCGACGCCGAACTGCTGCGCCAGTTGCCGTTCCGACACCTCGTCCGGCACGCGGCCATCCGCCCGGCCGCGCGCGATGGCGACCAGCAGCCGCGCGACGCCCCGTTCCTCGCCCCCGGGCTGCAGCAGGTCCGCGTCAAGGTCCAGCGTCTGCAGGCGCACCGCCCGTCCTTCGCTGCGGACGGCGCCGAGTTCCTCCAGCAGCGCGATGGCGCCATTCACGGGGGTGCGGGACACGCCGAGGGCTTCCGCAAGGGCGAGGCGGCTCAGCCGCTCCCCCGGCTCGGCCCCGCGCTCCCGCAGCAGGTCCAGGATGTTGCGCGCCAGGTTGCGGCGCAGCGGCGAGGCGGTGGTGTCGCTCATGGTGGAGGGGGGCATAGGCGGCGCGGGACGGGTTGGAAAGCTTGGCCGTGCCGCCCACCTCGGCTAAGGCGCCAGCCGCGGCGTCGCGTCCAGTAGCGCGCGGGTATAGGGGTGCCGCGGCGCGTCGAAGATGGCGTCGCGGCACCCCTGTTCCACAATGGCTCCGTCCTGCATCACCAGCACACGGTCCGCCACTTCCGCCACGGCGCCGAGGTCGTGGGAGATGAACAGGCAGGCGAAGCCCCGCTCCTCCTGCAACTGGCGCACCAGGGCCAGGATCTGCTTCTGCACCGTCATGTCCAGCGCGCTCACCGGCTCATCCGCCACCACCAGGGCGGGGCGGCGCACAATGGCGCGGGCAATGGCCACGCGCTGCCGCTGCCCGCCGGAAAGCTGATGCGGAAAGCGGCGGTCCATGCCGGGCAGGCCCACCGCCCGGAAGGTCTCGGCCACGCGGGCGGCGCGCGCGGCGGCGTCCATGCCGGCCTCATGCCGCAGCGGCTCGGCCACGATTTCGCCCACGCGCTGGCGCGGGTCCAGCGAGGAATAGGGGTCCTGGAACACGATCTGGCAGGCCAGCCGGAAATCCCGCGCGGCGCCGGTGCTGCCGGCGGTCACGTCCTTCCCGCGGAACAGCAATTGTCCGCCGCTGGGCTGCACCAGCCGCAGCATGGCACGGCCCAGCGTGGTCTTGCCCGACCCGCTGCCGCCCACCAGCGCCACCGTCTCGCCACGCCGGATCTCCAGGTCCACGCCCTTCACGGCGCGCTTGCCGGGCAGGCGGCGGAACAGGCGGCTGCGGCCGGGATAGTCCACCGTGAGGCCGCGCGCTTCCAGCAGCACCTCGCCCTGCGGCCGGGGCGGGCGCGGCAGGCGCTGCGGCATGGCGGAGACCAACAGGCGCGTATAGTCGTGCCGCGGCGCCGAGAGCACCTGGCGGGCCGGGCCTTCCTCCACCACCCGGCCGCGCTGCATCACCAGCGCCCGGTCGGCATAGCGGGCGACGAGGCCCAGGTTGTGCGTCACCAGCAGCACGGCCGTACCGTTTTCGTGCGCCAGTTCCACCATGAGGTCCAGCACCTCGGCCTGGGCGAGGTTGTCCAGCGCCGTGGTGGGCTCGTCGGCGATCAGCAGGCGCGGCTTGGGCAGCATCACCGCCGCCAGCATGATGCGCTGGCGCATGCCGCCGGAGAATTCATGCGGGTAGGCGCGCAGGCAGCCCTCCGGGTCAGTGATCTGCACCCGCTTCAGCATGGCGATGCAGGCGGCGCGCTGCGCTTCCTTGCCGAGGCTGCTGTGCAGCGCCAGCGCCTCCCCCAGCTGGGCGCCGATGGTCATGGCCGGGTTCAGCGAGACCATCGGCTCCTGGAACACCATGCCGATGGCGCCGCCGCGCAGTTCCCGCAGCCGGGCGGGCGGGACGCGGGCTAGGTCCTCGCCCTCCAGGCGGATGGCGCCGGCCTGGCGCTCCAGCCCCGGCGGCAGCAGGCCCAGGATGGCGCGGCCCGTGGCGGTCTTGCCACTGCCGGATTCCCCTACCAGCGCCAGGATCTCGCCAGGGGCGATGTCGAAGGAGACGCCGTCCACCGCGCTGAAGCGCCCGGCGCCCACGCGCAGGCCCTCGACCGACAGCAGGGCCGCCCGGGCGGCCAGCATGCCGGGGCGGTCATGTTGCATGGCCATGCTCATTGCGGGCGGCTCCGGGGGTCGAGGTGGTCGCGCAGGGCGTCGCCCAGCAGGTTCACGCCGAGCAGGGTCAGCGCGATGCAGGCGCCCGGCGCCACGCCCAGCCAGATGGCGGATTCCAGATAGGGGCGGGCGGCGGCCAGCATGTTGCCCCAGGTTGGCGCCGGCGGCGGCACGCCGAGGCCAAGGAAGGAAAGCGCGCTTTCCGCCAGGATGGCCCAGCCGAACAGGCTGGTGGCCAGCACGGTCAGCGGCGAGACGGTGCCGGGCAGCACGTGCCGCCACATGGTGTAGAGCGCCGAATTGCCGATGGAACGCGAGGCCTCGACGAACTCCCGCTCCCGGATGGAGAGCACGGCGCCGCGCACGATGCGCGCCACGGTGGGCGTATAGGCCAGGCCCAGCGCCGCCACGATGCCCCATTGGCTGGCGCCCAGCACCGCCAGCAGGCCGAGCGCCAGCAGAATGCCGGGGAAGGCCAGCAGTGCGTCGTTCACCAGCATCAGCACCCGGTCCACCCAGCCGCGCGCGAAGCCGGAGACCAGCCCGATCAGGCTGCCCAGCACCACCGCCGCCAGCACCGTCAGCGCCGCGACCAGGCAGGAGGTGCCGGCGCCCGCCATCAGCCGGCTGACCACGTCCCGCCCCACCTCGTCGGTGCCCAGCCAATGGGCGGCGGAAGGCGCGTTGAGCCGGGCGCGCATGGCGATGCGCAGCGGGTTCTCCGGCGTCCAGAAGGCCGAGGTGATGGCGGTGCCGGTCACCAGGGCCATCAGCGTGCCGCCGATGGCGGCATTCATCCGCAGACGCATGGGGGCCTCACTCCGCGGCGACGCGAGGGTCGAAGAAGGGGTAGAGCAGGTCCGTCAACAGGTTCACCACCACATAGATGGCGGCGACGAACAGCATGGTGCCCTGCACCACCGGGTAATCGCGGGCATAAATGCCATCCACCAGCAGCCGGCCGAGGCCGGGGATGGTGAACACCGTCTCGATCACCGCGATGCCGCCGAGCAGGTTGCCCAGCACGATGCCCAGCAGCGTCAGCGTCGGCGCGAAGGCATTGGGCAGCACATGCCGCCGCAGCACGGTGGATTCCCGCAGCCCCTTGGAGCGGGCATGGGCGACATATTCCAGCCGCAGCACGTCGATGGCGGCGCTGCGCGCCATGCGCGTCAGCACGCCGGTCTCGATCAGCGTCAGCGTCACCACCGGCAGCACGATGTAGAGCAGCGCCTGCCACGGGCTTTCCCCGAAGCCGACATAGCCGACCACCGGCACCCAGCCGAGCTTCAGGCCGAAGAACAGCAGCAACAGCAGCCCCAGCCAGAAGGAGGGAATGGAGAGCAGCAGCGTCGCGCCGCCCACCACCGCCACGTCCAGCGCGGAGTTCTGCTTCCAGGCGGCGATCGTGCCGAGCGGGATGGCGATCAGCGCCGCCAGCGCGACCGCCAGCAGCACGATGGAGGCGGTGACCTGGAAGCGCTCCAGGATCAGCGGCAGCACCGCCTGGCCGTTGGCGAGGGAGTGCCCCAGGTCGCCGCGCAGCGCCGCGCCGAGCCAGTTGGCGAACTGCACGGGCAGCGCGTGGTTCAGCCCCATGCTCTCCCGCAGCGCGGCCAGCTGATCGGCATCCGCGGCGTCGCCCAGCATCAGCTGCGCCGGGTCTCCCGGCACCAGCCGCAGCAGGGCGAAGACGGCCACGGCCACCAGCAGCAGGGTCGGCACCGCCATGGCGAGGCGCTTGAGGGCATAGGTCGCGGTCATATGGGTCGTCAGTCGCGCGAGACGTTCCACAGCCGCGTCTGGCCCGCCGCCCAGGGCTTCGCGCCCCGCACGCCCTTGCGGAAGGCCAGGTAGTCCGGCTGGTTGTACAGCACGATCATCGGCACCTGCGTCATGAAGAGCTTGTACAGCTCATCGAAGATGCGCTGCCGCGCGGCGGAATCCGTGGCGGTCATGGACTGCTGGATCAGCGCCAGCGCCTGCGGGTCCTCCCACACCTTGCGCGGCTGCATGTCCTTGGGGCCGGACAGCATCTCGTAGGACAGCGACGGGTCGAGGCGCGGGGAATAGATGAAGGACATCATCTGGTAGTCGCCGCGCGTATAGCGGTCGAGCTGCGTCGCCCAGTCCAGCACCTCCAGCTCGATCTTGATGCCGGCCTCGGCCGCCATGGCCTGGGTCGCCACGGCCGCATCATAGACATTCGGGTAGCGGCGGTTGGTGATCATGCGGATGGTCTGGCCGCGATAACCGGCCTGGGCCAGCAGGCGCTTCGCCGCCGCGATGTCCCGCGCCGGCCGTCCTGTCTGGGCGTCGCTGCGGAAGGCGCTGGCGCTGGGCAGGGGCGAGGCATTGGCAGGCGCATCATCCCCGATCATGGCCGAGACCAGCTCGGGCACGTCCAGCGACAGGGCGATGGCCTGACGGATGCGCGCGTCCTTCAGCAGCGGGTCGCGCGTCTGCATCAGCAGGCCGGTGACGCCCATGGTGGGGGCGGCCAGCACCGTGACATCGGCCCTGGCGCGCAGGTCCGGCAGTTCGGGCGAGGGCACGTCGGTCAGGACATCGACATTGCCGGCCAGCAGTGCCGCCTTGGCGGCGGAGGAATCCGGGATGACCACGAAGCGCACCTTCGGCACCAGGGCCTGCTTGCCGCCGGCGAAACCATCCCGCTCGCCCGGCAGCGAGACGTAGCCGTCGAAGCGGTCCAGCTCGACGAACTGGCCCCGACGCCACTCGCCCATCATGAACGGCCCCGTGCCCACCGGCTTGATCCAGGCGCCATCCGCGCCGACCGAGCTGGGATGCAGGATGCCCGTCTCGCCGCAATCCGGGCGCGCGAGGATGGACAGGAACAGCGCCGCCGGCTTCTCCAGCGTCACCGTCATGGTGCGCGCATCCGGCGCCGCCATCTCGGTGACCTTCGCCAGGCCAGTGCGGCCATTGAGGTCCGGCAGGCAGCGCCACTGCGTCGCCGGGTCCATGTAGCGGCGCAGGCTCCAGAGCACCTCGGCCGAGGTCAGCGGCACGCCGTTGTGGAAGGTGACGCCCTGGCGCAGCGTGAAGGTGTAGGTCCGCCCGTCCGGCGAGACATCCACCTTTTCCGCCAGCATCGGCACGGGCATCGCGCGCTCGTCCAGCGCGACCAGCCCTTCCACCATGTGCAGCACCACGGAATCCGTGTTGAAGTCGCGGTTGCCGCCGGGCTGCGTGCTGCGGATGTCGGAATTCAGCGAGGCGCGCAGCGGTTCCTGTGCCATCGCGGGCAGCACGCACAGCACGGCGGCGGCCAGGCCTGCCAGGAAGGATGAGGTCTTCATGCGGCCCTCGCCTCGGCGTTGGAGAACAGCTCATATCGCGTGAACTGGCGGTTCAGCGCAGGCAGCGGCGCGATTTCCAGCACGCCCTTGGCCGGCTGCATCACCAGCATGGCCACCGTGGCGGACAGGTTGCCTGCGGAGTTCAGCCGCGGCGGCCGGCAGACCGCCCAGGGGGTCTGGTAATCGTCGAAAAGCGCCTCCTTCACCGCCGCCACGTCCAGCCTGCCCTGGCGGGCTTCCAGCAACTGCCGCACGCGCATGTCGCGGTAGAGGCTGTCCGGCGTGGTGGCGATGCCGGTGTCCTTCAGCTTGGAGAGCGCGACCGGGCTGATGAAGTGGTTGGCATGCACGATCAGGCCGTTGGTCGCATGCACCTGGAAGGTCTCGTCCGGCGCGCATTCGAAGTTGATGGCGATGCCGCCGGCATGGCTGACGATGACGTTGTTCGAGGCCGACTTCACCGTGGTGTAGACGGACTGGAAGGCATGGGCGAGCTGCTCCTTCTCCAGCACCTTGCGGCGGATCAGGGAGAGCGGCACGCCGAGGGAGCGGTAGTCCCGGTCGCTTTGCAGGTAGTTCGCGGTGATGGCGATGCCGGCCGCGTTCAACCCGGCCCGCGCCAGCCCGCCCGCTTCCACGAAGGTGAGGATATCCGGCCCGTCATCGCGGCGGATGCGCAGCACCACGCCGGTCTCGGCGCATTCGCTCTTCCAGTCCCAGTTCTGCGCATGGATCAGCGCGCCATCGGCCGAGGCTTCCGGCAGCACCACCACGCCGGTGCAGCCATCCGGCTCGCGGCTCTCGGCGCGGCGCTTGCCGAGTTGCAGCACCTCCGTCCGGGCGTTGATCAGGACGATATCCTCGAACTCCACGCCCGCACCGGCGGCGATGCCGCGCATCTCGGCGATGTAGTCGGGTTCGAAATCCTCGATCCGCGGCAGGAATTCCCGCGCCCAGCCGCGCACGGCTTCGGCGCCATGGCCGTCGGCCGCCAGCTGTTCGCCGTAATGGCCGATGCTGCGGCGGATGCGTGCGGCGGCCTGCTGGCCGTAGAGCTTGCCGCGCTGCTCGGCGCCGCCGCTCAGCTCGATGAGGGGAAAAGGGTCCACGGGCACTGCTTCCTACCGGCTGGCATCGGGCTTTCTGGACTTTGGATAACCAAAGTGCAAGCATCCTGATACGCCATCCGTGAAAGCTCAAGGCGAATGATGCCAAGCGTGCATTTTCCTCGCGGCACCCTCCGGTGCCCGTCCCATCACGTGCAGGCCCGGGCCGCGGCGCCATCCACCGCCTCGCGCCCGCCATCGCCCCTCCCCCACCCTTCTGCCGGGACCGCCGGATCATGAACAATCCTGCCTTCGACACCGCTCCGAATTCCCTGGACGCCTTCTGGATGCCCTTCACGCCCAACCGGGCCTGGAAGCAGGACCCGCGTTTCGTCAGCCGGGCGGAGGGCATGCACTACGTCACGCCGGACGGACGCCGCATCCTGGACGCCATCGCAGGGCTGTGGTGCGTCAATGCCGGCCATTGCCACCCGCGCATCGTGGAAGCCATCCGCGGCCAGGCAGGGCAGCTGGACTTCGCCTCCTCCTTCGGCCTCGGCCACCCGGCAGCCTTCGAATATGCCAACCGGCTCAGGGCGGCGGCGCCGCCGGGCTTCAACCGCGCCTTCTTCGCCGGATCGGGCTCCGAGGCCGTGGACACGGCGCTGAAGCTGGCCCTGGCCTTCCACAATGTGCGCGGGGAAGGCCAGCGCGTGAAGCTGATCGGGCGCCAGCGCAGCTATCACGGTGTCGGCTTCGGCGGGCTCTCGGTCGCCGGTATCGGCACGCAGCGCAAGCATTTCGGGCCGCTGCTGCCGGGCGTTTCCCACCTGCCCCACACGCACGACCCCGCCCGCAATGCCTTCAGCCGCGGCCGCCCCACCCACGGCGGCACCGACTTCGCCGATGCGCTGGAAGGCATCCTCTATGCCCAGGACCCTTCCACCATCGCGGCGGTGATTGTGGAACCGGTGGCGGGCTCGACCGGGGTGCTGGTGCCGCCGGTGGGCTACCTGGAGCGGCTGCGCGAGATCTGCGACCGCCACGGGCTGCTGCTGATCTTCGATGAGGTGGTGACCGGCTTCGGCCGCCTGGGCGCCCCGTTCGGCAGCCAGGCACTCGGCGTGATGCCGGACCTGATCTGCTGCGCCAAGGGCATGACCAACGGCGCCGTGCCGATGGGCGGCGTGCTGATCAACGACAGGGTCGCCGAGGGCCTGCTGTCGCAGCCTGAGGGCGCGACGGAGTTCATGCATGGCTACACCTATTCCGGCCACCCCCTGGCCGCCGCCGCTGCTCTGGCGACGTTGCAGGTGTATGAGGAGGAAGGGCTGTTCGCCCGCGCCGCCGCCATGGCGCAGCCCTGGGAAGACGCGGTGCACAGCCTGCGCGACGCCCCCGGCGTCACCGACATCCGCAACATCGGCCTGCTGGCCGCGATCGAATTCGGCGCGGAGGCCGGCGGCGGGCCAGTCCGGGCGCGCGCCATCGCTGCGGGCTGCTTCGACGCCGGCGTGCTGATCCGGGCGGTCGGGGATTCGCTGGTGCTGTCGCCGCCTCTGCCGATCACGCTGGACCAGGTCGGCCAGATCGTCGAGACCATCCGGCAAGCCGCCGGGTCGGCGTGAGGTTGCCCCCTCGCCTTCCTGGTCGCGCTTGCAGGGCGGGATGTGCAGCATCAGCCCTTCGGATATGAAGCGCGCCAGCATGAGACCTGCCGGCCACAGGCGCCGCGGACATTCAGGAGCAGGTGCGCGGCCGGCCGTAGTCCGCTGCCGTCAGAGGACAGAATTCCAGCCCCATTCTCCGCATGGAAAGCACGCCGGCGCCGCGGGCCGCGAAGCCTCCGCGGAATAGGTGATGGGGAAGGCGAGAGGAGGAATGCCGACTGCGATCTCCTGCAGGCTGTCGTGGCGGATCTTGCCTGCCATCACGCTCTCGAGGCCTGGAGGCCGAAAGGGCAGACGAGAGGGATGTTGCGCGACGGTGCCCTCAGGCAACCGTCAGAGCCGCCACTGTCCAGCCTTCGTTGCGGGAGAGCCGAACGCGGCCGCCATACAGCGCCGCCAGGTCCCGCATCATGGGAAGCCCCTCGCCATCCTGCGCCGGTTCCGGAAAGCCCCAGCCATCATCGGCCACTCTGAGCGAGAGCCCGTGGCTGGCCGAGAACCGGAACTCGACACGGATGCAGCCCTGCGCACGGGCATAGAGCCCATGCTTCACCGCATTGCAGACCATTTCCTGCGCCACCTTGAGCACGAGTGACTGCAATGGCGCCGGGCATTCCCCCGTGCAGGAGACATCCAGGTGAATGGCCTGATTGCCATCCGCAAGCAGGGCCCGGACATGCTCCGCCAGCTCGCCCAGCCGGGCTTCAAAAGGCTGCAACTGCCGGGTGAAGCCGAACAAAGCATCGGAAATGGCCGTGGCATGGCGGATGCGCTGCTCCAGCTCCGCCGCCAGTTGCCGAAAGGCGGGGGAGTCGTGCCGCTCGCCGGCTTTCCAGATCTCGCACAGCACGCGCTGCCAGGCGTTCTTGGTGTGGTGACGGAGCTGCGCGAGGTCGCGGACAGCATCAGGCGCCGGCGCGGCCGGGGCGGGTGCAAGGGCATAGGAGAGCAGTTGCATCTTCGGCTCGCTTCAGGAGACTAACCGCTCTTTACGTGGGAAAATTTCCCACAACAAGCAATTTGTGGGCATATTTCCCACAGAATATGCGCTATGCTGCGGTCTGCCTCTCCGTCGCTGGTGCCCGTGCCTGTTTCCCCACCCGATCCCCAAGCCCTGCTCCGCCCCCTGGCTCGCGCCCTGGAACCCCTGGTCGACCTGCTGATCCGCAGCGGCGTGCCCTTTCCAGCCTTCACCGATCTTCTCCGCAAGCTCTACATGCGGCGTGCCGCCCACATTGTGGCGGGCCGCAAGCCCCTGACGGACAGCCGGCTGGCTCTTGTGACAGGCGTTCACCGCAAGGAAATCCGCCGCATGCGAGAGGAGGGCGGGGAGACGGAGGAGGTGCCCGTGGTGGTCTCGCTCAGCAGTCAGATCCTGGCCCGCTGGACGGGCCTCGCCCCCTATGCCGATGCCGAAGGGCGGCCGCGCCCCCTGCCCCGCAACGCACCGGAGGGCGTGCCCTCCTTCGAAAGCCTGGTCGCCTCCGTCACAGCCGACCTGCGCCCCCGCACCGTACTGGACGACTGGCTGAGCCAAGGGCGAGTGGCCATGAACAACGAGGACCATGTGGTGCTGCGGGAGACAGCCTTCCTGCCTTCCGGCGGCAGCGGGGAGCAGCTCTATTATTTCAGCCGCAACCTCCACGACCACATCGCGGCCGCCAGCGCCAACATCACCGCCGGCGCGCCGCCCTTCCTGGACCGGGGCCTGCATTATGACAGGCTCCCCCTCGCCATCGCCGCCCGGCTGGAGGCCGAAGCGCGCGAGGCCGCCCAAGCCATGCTGTTGGCGCTGAACCGCCGCGCCCTGGAACTGCTGGAAGCCGAGGATGCGAAGCCTGCGCCATCGTCCACCCGGCGGGTCCATCTCGGCATCTACCTGTTTTCCGAAAACGAGCCGCAAGGAGGCGCTCCGTGAGCTTCCCGCGCCCGGCGGCACTCGCCCTGGCCCTCTTGGCAACCGCCTGCGGTGGCGTGGAGCGGCAGGCGCCGCTCCCATCCTCCCCACCTGTCCAGCCTGTCTGCCGGCTGGGTCCCGATGACGGCCCGCCGCCCCACCAGGTGGCGTCCGGCGACCGCGGCATCGGTGGCACCGGCGTGCGGAGCATCGAGGGTGGGGACCGGGGCATCGGCGGCACTGGAATCGTCGGCGTCATCACCGGCTTCGCCAGCATCTGCGTCAATGGCCTGGAGGTGCAGTACGACCCCAGCCTGCCTGTGGCAGTCGAGGAGCAGGAAGGCCGCCCGGACCAGCTGCGCGCCGGGCAGGTCGTGGTGATCGAGGCCAGCGGCGGCAGCGGCGACCTCTATGCCCGCCATCTGGCTGTCCGTTACGAAGTGGTGGGGCCGGTGGAAGCGCAGGAGGAGGGAGGGCATCTTCTCACCGTCGCAGGCCAGCGGGTACGGGTACTGGCCGATACGCGGGGCATGCTGTCACCCCGAGTGGGCGAATGGACGGCGGTCAGCGGCTTCCGGCAGCCGGATGGCAGCATCGCCGCGACACGGATTGATCGCCACGCGCCGGGGGAGGTGCTGGTGCGCGGCCCCATGGCCCGGCAGAATGGCGCAAGGCGCATCAGCGGACTGGCGGTGCAGGCGCCAACGGCGCTGCTCCTCTCTGTCTATGGCCCGGTTGTTGCCCGCGGCCGCTATGAAAACGGCGCCTTGCGGGTCACTCGACTGGATCGTGACCTCTTGGCGGCCGACCCGGCGGCCAGCTTCGGCCCGGAGGTGGAGAGGCTGGTGATCGCGGGTTTCGGCGGGGAAGGAGCCCGGGGCGGCGGCGCGCGGCCGGTGGTGATGGAAGGGCGCCGCCGGCCGGATGGCGGGTTCGACCTCCACCCGCGCGGCGCGCGGGCAGAGGAGCCCACCCGCTTCCGCGACAATGGCACGCGGCGTGGCCAGCCGGGCGAGGGCAGCCGCGCGCGCGGCACCGCCCGGCAGGAGCTGGAGGACCTCCGAGGTGGCTTCCGGGACATGGACGCTGCGCCCTTGCGGGGTGGCGGACAGCCGGGGCGCTGAGGCGCCGGAGCGGGAAGGGCCTCAGGGCACCGTTAACTTGCCGATCCTGAGGCCGCTGCGCTCGCATGCCGAGGGCGACGGCGCGGCTGGGTTCATGCTTTCGCCTTCCTGGCCAAGGCCGCGAAGGCCTTGAGCTGGCCGGCGATGAATTCGCGCGTTGCCGTATCGGTCAGTTCCAGTGTCTCGGCATTCACCTTGCCAGCGACCTGGCCAATCATCACCTCCGGCTTGTTGAGGACGGTCGCGTCCAGGAAGACCAGGCTTTGCCGGAGGTGGTATTGCGCGCGCGCGCCACCGATGGCCCCCGGAGACGCCGTCTGGATCGCCACGGGCTTCCCGGCGAAGGGCTGCGGCGAGAGGCGGGACAGCCAGTCAAGGGCGTTCTTGAGGACGCCAGGGACCGAATAATTGTATTCCGGCGTGACGATGATCACGCCATCGGACGCCTGGATCTGCTCGGCCATCGTCAGCACCGGGGCGGGGAAGCCTGCCGCCTGTACATCCGCGTCGTAATGCGGGAAGTCGGCGATGGAGCCGAGTGCGCTGATAGAGACCCCTTCAGGAGCAAGGCGAGGCAAAGCGCGCGCGACGGCCGCGTTGAAGGAGCCTTTCCGCAGGCTTCCCAGAAGAGTGACGAAGTGCAGGACAGTGTCGTTGCTCATCGTTATCGGCTCCAGATTGCGGCTGCTGCTCCAGGACGGTGCAGGCGCGGTAGAAGTCGGCACCGGTCCAGGCCGGGATATCGACTTTCGCGAGAGGCTCGCCGCGACGGTCGTTGGTGGCGCTGTCCGGATCGCCCGTGCCGTCACAGGCAGCGAGGTTCAGATAGGGATAAACGGGTCGGGTCCACTGCGGAACCCCCGTGCCGGCGGCAGCCGTGGCGCTGGCCTCCGGCGCCAGCATGGCCATGCCCCCGGGCGCAGGCCGCGAGAGCCCGGGAGTGCCGCCGGGTTGCCCGAAGCTGCCAAGGCAAGGCCCAACGGGCCGATCGCCATTCAGCCCAGGGCGAGGATGACGACCAGAAAGGGCGCTCCGGGGCTTCAAGGCTGGAAGCGTGCCGTTCCGCCGCTTTCCGCAAAAGCGGTTCAGCGGCTCCGGGTTTAGCTGGCAACCGCTTCAGCGAGCCCCATGCTCATCAAGGCCGCAGCGGTTTGCTGTCCGGAGAGAACGAGCTTCCCTCGCACCCTGGTCTTTTCCGCGAATTCCGGATCATCCCAGGATACATCCAAGTGGCCTCGGCGATGTCTGTCCCCGCTCCTTCCACGGCGTTCTCCTCCCGAGATGGGGGCGTATTTCCACCGGCAGCCGCTTCCACCGCGTGCCAGCGGCCAGGATGAACATGATGCCGGTCAATGCTGCCCGGTCGGCAGCCTCGGCCAGCCGCCTTTCGGCATGGGTGGCTCGGCAAGCGGCAGCGGCTCAACCACCCTCCAGGGATCGTCCGGAACGGGGGGTTCTACCGCTTCCATGACAACGTCGCCCGACCCGTTTCGTCAGGCACTTTGAGGGGAAGTCCGGGGGAAGGAATTCCCCCGGGTCCCCATCTTCTTTCTTCGGGTTTTCGAAAGCGCGGCGCCTTCAGGCCCGTCGCGCGACGGTTGCCCAGAGCGGCGGTCCGAGCAGTGCCAGCACCGCCAGTACCAGGATGCACAGCGAGATCGGCCGCGTGATGAAGGTGGTCCAGTCGCCCTGGCTGATGGTCAGCGCCTGGCGCATCGCCTGCTCCGCCATCGGGCCCAGGATCATGCCAATCACCACCGGCGCCTGCGGGAAGTCGAAGCGGCGCATGAACATGGCGACGACGCCGATGCCGTAGAGCAGCGCCAGGTCCACCACGCTGTTGCTGATGCCGTAGGTGCCGATGGTGGCGAAGACCAGGATGCCCGCATAGAGCTGCGGCGTCGGGATCTTCAGGATACGCGCCCAGAGGCCGACCAGCGGCAGGTTCAGCACCACCAGCATGATGTTGGCGATGTAGAGCGAGGCGATCAGCGTCCAGACCAGGTCCGCCTGCGTGGTGAACAGCAGCGGCCCGGGCTGGATGCCGTAGGACTGGAAGGCGGAGAGCATGATCGCCGCCGTGGCCGAGGTGGGCAGGCCCAGCGTCAGCATCGGCACCAGCACGCCGGCGGCGGCGGCGTTGTTCGCCGCCTCGGGTCCGGCGACGCCCTCGATCGCGCCGGTGGTGCCGAACTCCTTGCGGTACTGCGGGCGCACCAGCTTCCGCTCGGTGAAGTAGCTCAGCATGGTCGGCATCTCGGTGCCGCCGGCCGGCATCACGCCGAAGGGAAAGCCGAGCAGCGCACCGCGCAGCCAGGGGCCGATGCTGCGCTTCCAGTCCTCCCGCGACATCATCAGCTTGCCGACCTCGCGCACCTCCTGCTTGCCCTCGACATGGCGCCAGGCCAGGAAGAGCGTTTCACCGACGGCAAAGAGCGCGACCGCGACCAGCACCACGTCCACGCCGTCCAGCAGTTCCATGACGCCGAAGGTCAGACGCGGCTGGCCGGTCTGCAGGTCGATGCCGACAAGGCCGATCAGCAGGCCGAAGCCGAGCGAGGTGAGGCCGCGCAAGGCCGAGCCGCCCAGCACCGCGGAGACGGTGACGAAGCACAGCACCATCAGCGAGAAGTACTCGGCCGGGCCAAGCTGCAGCGCCAGTTCCACCACAATCGGGCCAAGGAAGGAAATGCCGAGCGTGCCGATCGTGCCGGCGACGAAGCTGCCGACCGCCGAGGTGAAGAGCGCAGGGCCGGCGCGGCCGTTGCGCGCCATCTTGGCGCCTTCCAGCGCGGTGATGATGGAGCCGGATTCGCCGGGCGTGTTGAGCAGGATGGACGTGGTCGAGCCGCCATACATCGCGCCGTAGAACACGCCGCAGAACAGGATGAAGGCGCCCGTCGCGCTGACCTGGAAGGTGATGGGCAGCAGCAGCGCGATGGTCAGCGCCGGGCCGATGCCCGGCAGCACGCCGATCGCGGTGCCGAGAAAACAACCCAGCAGCGCCCAGCCCAGATTGGTGACCGAGAGCGCATTGCCGAAGCCGAGCGCGAGGCCGGACCAGATGTCCATGGTCTCAGAGAACCCCTTCCAGGATGCCGGCGCCGATATTGACGCCGAGCAGCTTGTCGAAGGCCAGGAAGGCGCCGAGCGTGACAGCGAGGCCGATCAGCAGGTCCCGTCCCGGACGGCGGCTGCCGAAGGCCGCCGCCACCAGCACGAACTGCGCGGTGGCCGCGAAAACGAAGCCGAGCGTGCTGATCAGCAGCAGGTTGACCAGCAGCCCGGCGCCCAGCAGGCCGAGGGCACGCCAGTTGGTGGGCGGCGCCTCGGCCACTTCCTCCAGGCCGCGCGACCAGCCGCCGCGCAGCGCCACCCCGGTCAGGCCGAGCCCGACGGCGACGACCAGCGCGCCCACCAGGTAAGGCATGAATTTCGGCCCCACCTGCGCATAGAGCGGGGTGACCGGAATCGCCGCCGCCTGCCACAGGCAGAGCAGACCGAGCAGCACCACGAACACTCCGACCGCCAGGTCGGGTCCGGCACCGGACTTCACGCGCGCCATTCCGGCTTCCCCCGCTCCGGGCCGATCAAAGCAGCCCGACTTCCTTCAGCACCTCGGTGGTCGCCTTCTCGTCCTGCTTGAGGAAGGCCTCGAATTCCTCCCCGGCGAGGAAGGCATCCTCCCAGCCCTGGCGCTCCAGCATCTCCTTCCAGGCCGGCAGGTTGTGCAGGTCGGTGAAGAACTGCACCATCTTCTTCTTGTCGTCGGCCTTCATGCCCGGCGGACCGAACACGCCGCGCCAGTTGCCGAGGACGATGTCCACGCCCTTCTCCTTCAGCGTCGGCACGTCCGGCAGGCTGCGCTCCTCGCCGCTGGTGGCCAGGGCGCGCATGCGGCCGGCCTTGATCTGCTCGGCGAACTCGGAGACGCCGGAGATGCCCGCCTTCACCTGCGCGCCGAGGATCGCCGCCTGGGCCGGCCCGCCACCCGCGAAGGCGACGTAGGAGGCGTCCTTCGCCGAGCGGCCCTGCGACTTCAGCAGCAGGCCGAGCAGGATGTGGTCCATGCCGCCGGCACTGCCGCCCGCCACCGAGGTGCCGCCCGGATTGCTCTTCAGCGCGTTGAGGAAGTCCTCCAGCGTCTTGATGTCGCTGCTGCCGGGCACGACGATGACGCCCGGCTCGGTGGTCATGCGCGCGATGGGCGTGACGTCCTTCAGCCCGACCGGCGACTTGTTGGCGAGCACCGCGCCCACCATGATGGCGCCGCCCACCATGAAGCTGTTCGCGTCACCGCGGCGCTGCCCGACGAAGCGGGGCAGCCCCACCGTGCCGCCGGCGCCGCCGACATTCTCGAACTGGAAGCTGCCGACCATCCCGGCCTGGCGCGCGACCTGCTCGATGGCGCGACCGAGCCCGTCCCAGCCGCCGCCCGGGCCAGCCGGAATGAAGGCGTGCATGGTGGCATAGCGCTGCTGCTGCTGCGCCAGGGCCGCGCGGCCCAGCAGGGGCAGCACCAGGCCGGCAGCGGTGGCGGATAACACGTGACGGCGCAGCATGTTCGTCTCCTCGGACGGTTATATCGCCAAGAAATTGCGCGATAATGGGGCGGGCGGCAAATCGCAAATGTCGATTCCGCCGCCCGCGCAACGCTTGCGCTGCAACATGGCCGCTCGCATTGTGGGCGCGGCAAGAGGGTTGTTTCTGGATGCGACTACGCTTGGGCCTGGTGCTCTCATTGCTCTCCGCACCATGGCTGGGAGGCCTGAATCCGGCGGCGCCGTTCCCCGCCGCCCAGGCCCAGCAGCCCTCCGCCCGGTCCCACCCACCCGTGGCGGCGCCACCACGCCCCGCCGAGCGTGAGGTGGTGGTGGCGAACGAGCTCGGCCTCAGCCTGAGCGAGCTGTACGTGACGCCGGCCGGCAGCGTCGAGCCCGGCAGCGACCGGCTGGAGGGCGACACGCTGCCCAACGGCGCCACCCTGCGAATCTCGCTGGGCCGCCAGCGCCTCTGCCTGTTCGACCTGCGCGCCGTCCTGGCGGATGGCAGCGAGGAGGAGAAGCGCGGCGTGGATATCTGCCGCAACGGCCGCGTCACCTTCGGGGACCCTTCCCTGCCGCTGCGCGAGGCAACGGTGGTGAACGACACCGACATGGCGATGCGCGAACTCTACGCCATGCCCGCCGGCGCGCCGCAGCGCGGCCCCGACCGGCTCGCCTCCGAGACGGTGGCGGCGGAAGGCAGCGTCACCCTCCGTCTCGGCCGTGCCCGCGCCTGCCTCTACGACCTGACCGCCGTCTTCGAGGACGAGTCGGTGCAGGAACGCCGCCGGGTCGATCTCTGCCGCCGCAGCCGTGTCGCCTTTGGCGACGCCTCCATTCCCTGGCGGGAGACGGAGGTGGTCAATGGCAATGATCATGCGATCCGCAATCTCTATGCCGGCAACGGCGGCGCCGAGCGGGCCGGCGCGGAAAGCTGGGGCACCGACCGGCTCGGCTCGGGCACGATCGAGCCGGGCGCCCGCTTCCGCCTGCGCCTGCGCAGCCGCGCCTGCCAGGTGGACCTGCGCGCCGTCTATGACGACGAAACCGCCGAGGAAAAAAGCGGCAACGACCTTTGCAAGCAGCCGCGCGTGGTGTTCGACGGCAGCGGCATCCCGCGCCAGCCGGAGCGCAGCTTCATCCTGCTCAACCGCGAGCCCTCCCCGGTGCAGGAGGTCTATGCCTCGGGTGTGGACGACACCGACTGGGGCGAGAACCGGCTGGGCGACCCGCCGCTGGAGCGCGGCGGCCGCGCCGAGCTGGTGCTCCGCAGCGCCTGCGACATCGATCTGCGCGTCGTCTTCGCCAATGGCGGGGCGGAGGAACGCCGCGGCGTCAACATCTGCGAGAACGGGCTGATCGTGCTGCGGCCCGGCTGGACGCTGGCGGAACGGCTCGACCAGGGCGCCGGCCAGATCGAGCCGGGGCCGCCGCGGGAGGGCAGCGTGCGCCTGCGCAATCTCGGCCCGGCGCCGATCGTGCAGCTCTACGTGGACCCGGAGGGCGCGCCGCGCGGCCCCGACCGGCTCGGCAGCACCGTGCTCGGCCGCGGCGAGACGCTGGACTTCCAGCCGCCCGAGGCGGTGGGCTGCACCGGGCATCTGCACGCGGTGTTCCGCAACGGCCAGGAGATCGACCGGCCGCGCTTCGACCTTTGCTCCGGCACCGAGGTGGCCCTGCCATGACGCGCTTCCTGCTTTCCGGCCTGCTGGCGGCGCTGCTGCCGCTCGGCTCCGCGCTGGCCCAGGGGCCTGCCTCCGCGCCGGCCGAAATGCCGCCGATTCCCACGCCGCTGCGCGGCGCCTGGTTCGCCGGCGAATGCACGGCGCCCACGGCCATGCTCCAGCTCACCGCGCGCGCCCTGGCGCGGCTGCCGGCGGACGGGCCGGCCCGGCTGATCCGCTTCGCCGAGGCGCGCCCGCTGGGAGGGTGGCACATGGGCACCGGGCGCGGCGCGGAGGCACCCCGCGTGCTGCTGCGCGGCGATGCCGGAACGCTGGACACCGCCGAGCCCGATGCCAAGCTGCGCGATGACCAGCTCCCCGGCGATACGCCCGTGCAGGGCTGGCACCGCTGCCCCGTGCCGCCGCCCTCCTTCGCCGCCCTGCACGGCGAGGGGCTGGCCTTTCTCTCCTCGCTGGAGGTGCTGGAGGCCACCTGCGGCGCGCCGGGCGCCAGCGTGGGCGACTGCGTCGGCGCCGTGGTGACGGAGGGCGACATCTCCGGCGACCGCCTGCTCTCCGTGGCCGAGATCGCGCGGATGGTGCGCGGCATGACCTGGGTGCTGGCGGCCGCCGACGATGCGGGGCCGGAGAATGTGGCGGCGGCGGGTGGCGGTGGCGTTCTGGCCGGCGTGGCCCTGGCGCGCTTCGCCATGGAGAGCCTGGACTATGACGGCGACGGCAAGCTCTCCGCCGCCGAACTGGGCCAGGATCGCGCCGCCTTCCCCCGTGCTGGCGGCAGCGCGGAGGGCCGCCCGCTGCGGCTGGAAGGCGTGCAGGAGGGCGTGAACCTGCTGCGGAGCCTGCTGGACGGGGTGCTGTTCGGCCCTTGAGGCCGGTTTTCCCGGGCGAGCGTGGATTGGTGAATCTCTCCGTCTGCCCGGCCGCCTGGCAGGGGCAGCACAGGCCTAATCGCCGGCCCCGCTGCGCGCGGCGCAGGTGCATCTCAACCGATCCTTGCCCAGAACGCGATCGGCGCCGCTCGCCTCTCCCTTCCCCCTAAGGCGCGTTAGACAACCTATGGCGGCCTTGCGGGTTGTGATGGCCTGCGGGTGCTGAGCGAGGTTGAATGGGCGCGGCTGAAAGCGGCGCTGGATGCGGTGCGGTCTGGAACGAGGCGCCCCTCTCCGGACGAGCGCCGGACGGTGGAGGCGGTGGTCTGGCGCCAGCGCAACGGCGCCAAGTGGCGCGCGGTACCGGCCGAACTTGGATCCTGGTGGAAGGCGGCGCAGTTGCGCATACGCTGGTCGCGCCAGGGCGTCTGGGAGCGGGCCTTCGCCTGGCTGCGCGAGCGCGGCAGGCCCGAGCTTGGCGAAGTGTTCCTCGACGGCACCAGCGTGCGGGCGCATCAGAAGGCGGCCGGAGCCAAAGGGGGGCTGCCGCCCAGGCGCTCGGCCGCTCCCGCGGCGGCCACGGCACCAAGGCCTGCACCATCTGTGACGGCAGGGGGCGAGCGCTCGGCTTTGCCCTGATCCCGGGTCAGGCGTCGGAACTGCGGGTTGCCCCCGCCTGGCTGCTGATCGCCGCGAATCTCGGCCCCCTCGGACGCGTGGTCTGCGACGGCGCCTATGCCTCGGCGCTCTGGCTTCACCTTGTCGAGGAGACCGGCGCCAGGCCCGTCATGCGCGCCAACCCGACCCACCGCAACGCCCGGCCCTACGACCGCGCCGTCTACCGCAGACGGCATCGCGTCGAGAACCTCTGGGCACGGCTGAAGGAATGGCGCGCCGTCGCCACCCGCTACGATAAGGCCGCAACCAGCTTCAGCGGCGGCCTCTATCTCGCCGCCGCCCTCGACCGGTTGTCTAACACGCCTTGACGCGTGTTACGGACCTTACCGATCGTTGTGGCCGGGAAGACGGCTTCTCATCCCTTTCGCCAGTATCAATCCGTAACCGACCTTGTGCCCCCTAAAACTTCGGGATCCATAACGATATACACACACCCTATGACCAAAGATCTGATCACCCTCGCCGTCGCAGAACACAGTGACATCGCTGACTTCAAAAAGGAGCTACAAGACGCCTTCGCGGTGGCTGTAGTCGATGAGTTCGGATCGCTGCCGGACGGACCCATTCCATCCGACGAAGTGCTCAACAAGTCGATCAATGCCCCGCGCTCCGTGGTACTGCGCATTCTACGCGGTGGTCAGAAGGTCGGCGGTGCTGTGCTCACCATCGACACGAAAACCCATCATAACTCGCTCGACCTTTTCTTCCTGAAGGTGGGCGAGCACGGTCGCGGTATCGGCCTGAAAGCCTGGTTCGCCATCGAGCAGAGGTATCCCGAGACGATCACTTGGCAGACGCACACCCCATATTTTGAAAAGCGAAACATCCACTTCTACGTTAACAAGTGCGGCTTCAAGATCATCGAGTTTTTCAACAAGCACCATCCCGATCCGAACCACCCCGGCCAGGACGACCTGCCCGGCGGCGATGGGGATGCGTTCCAGTTCGAGAAGATCATGCGAGGCGTCGAAGTCGTGTCCGAAGCCGATGCCACATGATTGCTTTCGACCCCGAGCGACCTTGCCGCCGTTCGCGGCTCTACCGGCGGTTGGGCCTGCAACGTGCTATAAGGGCTCATGGACCTGCGGGGTTCTCGTTTTGGATGGATGCCCTCTCGCAAGCCGTACCCTTCCGATGTGTCTGACGAGGAGTGGACGCTGGTCGCGCCCTATCTGACACTGCTGCCCGAGGAGGCCGGTCCGCGCGAGTACCCGCTGCGAGAGGCGTTCAACGGGCGGCGGTATCTGGTGCGCTACGGCGTGGCTTGGCGGGCAATGCCCAACGATCTTCCGCCCTGGCACGCGGTCTACGATCAGGCGCAACGCTGGTTGCGGGCGGGATGCTTCGAGATGCTGGCCCAGGACCTCCCGGCGGTGCTGCGACTGGCCCAGGGTCGTGCGGAGGAGCCCTCGGCCGCGGTGCTCGATAGCCGGACCTTGCGATCCACGCCCGAGAGCGGCGCCCGCGCTGCCTGGGACGGGCATAAGCGGACCAGGGGCTCCAAGTTGCACTTGACGGTCGACACGCTCGGCCACCTGCTGGCGCTGCACGTAACCCCCGCCAACGCCGACGATCGCTCGGCCGTCTCCTCCCTGGCCGAAGCCGTCCAGGACGTGACCGGCGAGAGCGTGGACCTGGCTTATGTCGACCAGGGCTACACCGGGAGCGGCCCGCCCAGGCGGCCGCCGCCCATGGCATCACCCTGGAGGTGGTCAAACTTCCCGAGGCCAAGCGCGGTTTCAAACTCCTGCCTCGACGCTGGGTGGTGGAACGCTCCTTCGGCTGGTTCGCCCGCTTTCGTCGCCTCGCCCGCGACTACGAGCGACTGCCCGAGACCCTGGCAGGCCTGCACCTCGTCGCCGTCACCATCCTCCTGCTCAGGCGCGCCGCAGATCTCGCCGCCAGTGCGTAACACCCTCTAGCACTACCTGGGCATTTCGGTTGAGTGCTGGGAGATCATGTGCGACGCTGCCTTGCGGAGGCAACGTCGATGACGAACATCCCTGGTGGTGGCGCTGACCTGGACCG